>NZ_MVID01000003.1 GCF_002086815.1 Mycolicibacterium parafortuitum | reverse complement strand
TCGAGCCGGACCTCCTCCGAGGATCCGCTCAATGACTACTCATGGCCTATCAGCTGCCGAACACCGGCTGCGGTGGCGGCGGATCCGAGACGATCGCCGGCAGCACGAACGTGCGGACGTAGCGGCGTGCGGTCTCGGGGTCGTCGATGCCGGGAACGACTCCGAGCAGCAGGGTCAGCGCGGTCGCGATCAGGAACTGTCCGGCGTCGCCCGCCTCGACCCCCGCCCGCAGCACCAGCCGGCCATCACCATCGTCGTCGGCGGCGTCGAACATCAGCGCCACGAGCTCGTCGAGTTGTGCCGCCTGAGCCACCAGGTGCGCGACGCTGCCGTCGTCGGTCTGCTCGGAGAGCGTCTGCAGCAGCGGATCGTGGATCAGCTCGGTCGCGACGATCACCAGGCCTTCGGTGAGAAGTTCGACGACACCGGCACCGGCGGGCAACCGATCCAGGATCTCTGTTTGATGCCTGCGGGTCTTGCGGGCCACCAGCGCTTCCAGTAGGACCCGGCGGTTGGGGAAGTGCCGGTACATCGCGGCCCGCGAGTACCCGGCTTCATGGGCGATGAGTTCCATTGTCGAAGCCGCGAACCCGCGGCGCAGGATCGATCGCTCCGCGGCGTCCATCAGTACCGTCCGCGCCTGCTCGGACGAGTTGCCGCCCCCGGTCGGTCGGCCCCGCCGACGCGGAGCCGACGTCCTGGGGGCATCGGGGCTGGCCATCGCGTCCAGCGTAGGCGCGGCTCTTGTCTTCGCGGCGCGGCACGCCTATAAATAGACAACCGCATGCATTTGTCTCATAAAATCGGGGGTGGCCGATGGCGCGGCGATGGACACATCTGGCGATGACCGGGGCCGCCGCCGCGGCGCTGTCGGGATGGCTGGTCGTCATGGCGCCGGCCGCCGTGGCCGAACCCACCGACGGCGACACCGCAGCCAAGTCCTCGACGACAGCCGAGGCGCCGGCCAAGCCGAAGGCCGCGGAACGGCCCGGCCGCACGTCGGCGGGCTCCGCCGAGACAGGCGCCGAAGCCACCACCGCCGAGCGTCGCGAAGCGCGAAAGCCGCGCTCGGAGAGGAAGATCGACGACGAGCCGGGATCCGATCAGCCGGTCGAGGAACCGGCCGTGACCGGCGAGCCGGAACCCGCACCAGAACCGGACCCGTCGCCGGCGGTCACCCCGGAACCGGGCGACGAATTCGAAGACGGCACAGGGCCGGTGGAGGCTTCGGTTCCAGAGAGCGACACGGTGCCAGGCATCACGGTGCCCGAAGACGTCACGGTCACCGAAGACGTCACGGTGCCGGAATCCGCCACCGTGCCCGTCGCGCGGGCCGAGGCCGCCGATACCCAGCCGGTGCGGCGACCGACCCTGCTCAACGTGGTCGGCGGAATCGTGGTCGACCTGCTCGTCGGGTTGATCCACGTCATCGACGGCCCGCCGGTGCTGCCGCCGAACAGCAGCGTGACGGTCCGGACCTCGACGCTGACCCTGCCGATCGGCAATGGCCGCTCCGTGCAAGCCGATTGGTATTTCCCCGACGAGATCGACGGCGACACCCGGTTCGTGTACCTGCAACACGGCTTCCTCGCCAGCGGACCGATGTACAGCCGCACCGCGGCGCGGTTGGCCGAACGAACCAATGCGATCGTGATGGCGCCGTCGCTGACGTCGAACTTCTTCTCTCCCGACGCGGCGTGGGTCGGCGGCACCACCATGCACCGTGCGGTCGCGGAACTGTTCACCGGCGACCGGGCCGTACTGAACGAAAGCGCCTCGGCAGCAGCGGGATACGTGATCACCCTGCCCGAGCGGTTCGCGTTCGTCGGCCACTCCGCCGGTGGGACGATGGTCACCAGCGTGGCCCGATACCTGGTCGGCACCGACGCTTTCGACAGCCTGGTCGGCGTGGTGATGCTCGACGGCGTCGAACCTGCCGGCTCGCCGGTGGTCGGCTCGGCACTGAACACACTGCGCGACGGCAACGACGTGCCCATCTATCTGATCTCCTCTGAGCGTTACGCCTGGAGCCGGGACGGCGACATGGCCGACAAGCTCCGGCTCGCGCGGCCGGACCGGTTCACCGGTGTCGGGCTGCGCGGCGGCCTGCACATCGACTACATGGAGGGCGGCAACCCGATCGTGCAGTTCGGCGAGTACGTGGTGGCCGGATTCTCGGCGAAGCGCAACATCGCGGCGGCCGCCGACATCACCATCGGCTGGGTGAACGACCTGTTCGACGGCACCACCGACGGCGTCTACGGCGCACCGGGCGAGGCTGTCGAGGTGCCCACAGCGTCGGGCATCGCCACCGCGGTCGTGCTGCCGCTCGGCGAACCCGCCCGTCCGGTGTGGCCGGTGTTGCTCGACGCGGTCGTATCGGCCCTGCTCGACTTCCTCGGCCGCTACCTCGCCGTCTACGAACCTCTCGGGGCCACATCGGCTGGATATCAGCTGCAGCCAACAGGGTGAGACGGATGGGTGCTAGCAGCATTGGCCGGCGCTTCTCGATCGGGTGGAATTTTCCGCAGTACTTCAGACATTCCACTTGAAGACGCCGCAGGAGCGGCACCGACTGAGGAGACCACAGATGTCCGATCGCCGTTCCGTCCGACGCGCCCTGATCATGGCCGGGGTCGGCGGTGTCGCCGCCGCGGGCCTACTGGGGCCTGGCGCCGCCACCGCCCAAGCCGCCGAATCCTGTCCGGATGTCGAGGTCGTGTTCGCCCGCGGCACGGCCGAACCGGCCGGGCTGGGCCGGGTCGGACAGGCCTTCGTCGACGACCTGCAGAACGCGCTGAGCGGGCGCACCGTCAGCGCCTACGCGGTGAATTACCCTGCTTCCTACGATTTCCTGCAGTCGGCGCCGCTGGGGGCCGACGATGCCAGCGGCCGCATCCAGGCCATCGCCGCGACATGCCCGTCCACCAGCATCGTCGTCGGCGGGTACTCCCAGGGTGCTGCCGCCGTCGATCTGATCACCGCGGATCCCAACGCCGCGTTCGGATTCGGGCGCCCGATGCCGCCTGCCGTCGCAGATCATGTCTCCGCGGTGGCGGTGTTCGGTAACCCGTCGGCCAAGATCGGCCGCCCGCTCACCACCATCAGCCCCCTCTATGGCGCGAAGACGATCGACCTGTGCAACGGGGCGGATCCGGTGTGCTCCAACGGTGACGACCGTCCCGCCCACAGCCAGTACGTGCAGGCCGGATTCACCCAGCAGGCGGCCACCTTCGTCGCGGGCAGGGTGAACGCACCGGCACCGGCCGAGGTCATGGTCAACGCCTCGGCCACCGTCGGCTGACCCGAATCGGGCTCAGTCCCGATACCCGGCACCGGGTGCGGTGATCGCGCCGACCGCCTGCGTGAGGCGCGGGTACAGGATCACCGGACCCAGCCAGCGCGCGACGAACCGGCGCAACTCCGGACCGCGTCGGGCCGGCTCGCCAGGGTCGACCAGGATCGAGTGCATCGTGCGCAGGGTCAGTTCGCCGAGCTCGTCGAACGCGGCGGCGTCGAAACCGTGCTGCTCCCAGTCGATGTCGAAGCGGTGCAGCATCGTGCGCGTGAGCGCGAGCGCGGTGTCGGAGGTCAGCGACACCGTGGGTTCGCCGTCGCGGCCCGCGGCCAGCAGGGTTTCGAACTGCGGATTCCCGGCCAGCCGCTCGACCGCGTACGCCACACATTCGACCATCACCGCGACCGGATCGGTCACCCCGCCGACGTGGGCGGCGAGTTGGTCGAGGAATCCGTCGGCGGCCCGCATCGCGCTCGCGAGCCGGATCGCCTCGGGATGCGGGAAATAGCGGTACACCGTCTGCCGGGTCACCCCGAGTGCCCGGGCCACGTCCGAGATGCGCAGAGCCGACCCGGGTTCGGCCACGATGGCGTCGGCGGCGTCCAGGATCCGGGTGATGGCCTCCTCGTCGGAGCCCGGCCACTGCCCGGCCCAGCCCCTGCTACGCATCGAACTCCAGCTCGAGCACCGTCGGGCCGGTCAGGCCGAGCATCGGCTTCCACGGTACGTCGCCGCGACAGCGGGGATTGGACCAGCGGGCGGCCAGGATCCGCAGCGCCTCGGCGAGTTCGCGCCTGGCCAGGTTCGCGCCCAGGCAGTAGTGCACCCCGCCGCTGAACGTCAGGATCGCCGGCGCGCCTTCACGTTCCAGGTCCAGCCGGCCGGCGTCGGCGTACACCGCCGGGTCCCGGTTGGCCGCGAGAATGTTCACGAACACGAACGTGTTCGCCGGGAACAGGAAGCCGCCGAACTCCATGTCGGTCGGCACGATCCGCGGCGTGCCGCATACGACCGGCGACAAGCGCATCGTCTCGTCCACCGCACGCATCGCAAGGTCGGGCTGGTCGGCGAGCAGGGCCCACTGGTCCGGCTGCGCGCAGAGCGCCTGGACGGACGCGGCCAGCTGGTTGCGGGTGGTGTCGGTACCGGCCATCAGCAGGCTCGCCGCGAGCATCTTCAGCTCTGCCTTCGTCAACCGATCACCGTCGTCCTCGGCGCGGATCAGGTCGGAGAGCAGGTCGTCGGTCAGGTGTGCCCGTCGGTGCTCGACCATCGCGTCGACGTAGTCGTCCAGCTCGAGCCACGCGCGCATCACCTCGTCCTGGATGGCTGCGATGTCGGTGCTGAAGCTGAAGCCGCGAATGACCTCCTCGGCCCATTCCGAGAACAACCGCCAGTCCTCGCGTGGGGCGCCCAACAGCGCGCAGATGATCGGGATCGGATACGGCCGCGCGATGTCGGCCACCACGTCGCACCGGCCGGCGTCGGCGACGCGGTCAGCGAGGTCCGAGACCACCTCGACGATCGTGCCTTGCAGCCGGTCGGTGGCCCGAGGGGTGAACGCCTTCGACACCAGCTTGCGCAGCCGCTGGTGTTCGGCGCCCTCCAGGCACAGCAGGCCGGACATCACCTTGTCGAACAACGGGCCCGACGTGACGCCCTGTGCGGCGAGGTTGATGCCGGGAGGGATCTTGAAGCGGGTGTCGCGCAGGATCGCCCGCGCCATCTCGTAGGACAGCACTTCGGGGCCGAGCGGTCCGATGGCGATCGGTGCGGCGCGTTGCGCGTCCTGCAGGCTCGGCCACACGTCGGCGGGAGTGGCGGCCAGGTCGTAGGTCAGCGTCGGCAGCCCGGCGTCGAACACGTTCTGGACGGTGGTGCTGATCGTCATGCGGACTCCTGACCGTCTGGTGCGACAACCTGAAGAGAACGTATGACCAGATCTGGCAGAGCGTGCCGGAATCGGCAATGTCGTCACACGGATTGTCGGGGCACGTATGTCCATGCGATGAGGGCAGCCGCCGCGAGGCCGATCCACACCGGGCCGCGATCGCCGGGTGCGAAAATGGGCGGACCGGGATCGACCGGAACGTGTCCGGGGGTTTGGGGGGATTGTGAGCGAGGCCGTACTCGTCGACGCCGACGATGTCGGCGCGGCGGAAGCGGCCCTGAGTGCTGCGTACTCGTCGATGCGGCTGATGTCGTCCTCGGACGGACCGCGAGGCCGCACCCGGGTGTTCCGCACCACGATCGGGCCGCTGACGCTCGACGACGCCGAGTTCACCTTCCGGCTGGTCGCCGACATGGACCCGTCCGACGAGGTGCTGCTGACCCGGGTCCGGGCCGGCACCCTCGGCGGGAACCTGCCGGGACGGCCCATCGAGCGGTGCAGCGCCGGGGCGGTGCTCGCGTTCGGCGGCCGCCGCGGTGAGCGGATCTGCGGGGACATCGACCGCGCCCACTACGACGTGGTCTCGCTCGACCGCCGCCTGCTGGCGCAGGTGGCCCGAGGCGTGAGCGACGAGGACGTCGAACCGGTCGACCTGACCTCGATGACGCCGACCTCGCCGGAGGCCAACCGCCACCTGTTCGACGTGCTGTCGCACCTGCGCCGCGACGTCGCGTCCAGTCCGCACGCCGCGGTGCAACCGCTGGTCATCGGCCCGCTGCTGCGTTACCTCGCCGGATGCGTGCTCTCGGCGTTCCCGCACACCGCGCCGCCGGCGGCCGCCGTCGAGACCGCGAGCCAGCGGGTGCTGGAGCGGGCGTTGTCGTTCATCGAGGACTACGCCGACACCGACATCTCGCTGGCTGACATCGCCGCGGCCGCCCGGGTGACACCCCGGTCGCTGCACGTCACGTTCGCGCGACAGATGAACTGCACCCCGCTGGAGTTCCTTCGCGACGTGCGGCTGCATCACGCCCACCTCGACCTGATCGCCGCCGATCCCGACACCACCACCGTCGCCGACATCGCGGCGCGCTGGGGCTTCGGCGCGGTCGAGCCGTTCTCGGTGCTGTACCGCCACCGTTACGGCATCAGTCCCGAGACCACGTTCCGGCGCTGAGCCCCACCCGTGACCGAACAGCTCGACACCGCACAGCTCGCGGCGCTGGCCGCCGTCGTCGAACACGGCAGCTTCGACGCGGCGGCCGAACACCTGCACGTGACGCCGTCGGCGGTCAGCCAGCGCATCAAGGCCCTTGAGCAGCGCGTCGGCCAGGTGCTGGTGCTGCGCGAGAAACCGTGTGTGGCCACCCCCGCCGGTGTGCCGCTGCTGCGACTGGCCGCCCAGACGGCGCTGCTGCAGGCCGAGACACTGGCAGAGATGCGCGGCGGCAGCTCGGCCTCCGCGCGGATCGCGATCGCGGTGAACGCCGACTCGATGGCCACCTGGTTCACCGACGTGTTCGCCCGGCTGCCGGGCGTGCTCTTCGACGTCCGCATCGAGGATCAGGACCACTCGGCCAGGCTGCTGCGTGAAGGGGTGGTGATGGGCGCGGTGACCACCGAGCGCACCCCGGTGGGTGGCTGCCGGGTGCATCCGCTCGGCGTGATGCGCTATATCCCGGTCGCCACCCGCGCCTACCTCGACCACCACCTGCCCGACGGTTTCACCGCAGAGGCCGTCGCCGCGGCACCGTCGCTGGCGTGGAACCGTGACGACGCGTTGCAGGACCAGTTGGTGCGCAAGGTGTTTCGCCGCGATGTTCGCCGGCCGGTGCATTACATCCCCACGGCCGACGGGTTCGCCGCCGCGGTGCGTGCCGGACTCGGGTGGGGGATGTTCCCGGTGCAGCTGCTCGACGAGTCCTTCGTCCCGGTCGTCGACCAGCATCTGGACGTGCCGCTGTACTGGCAGTGCTGGAAGCTCGACAGCGCGACGGTCGCGAGCGTCACCGACGCCGTGGCGGGCGCCGCGGCAGCCCTGCTCCGCACCCCCTGATCCGGCCGGGCAGAATCGCTGGCATGGGCACGCCGGTCAGGGTCAGGATCCTCGGCGTCGGTATGGGCCCGCAGCACGTCACCGCCGAGGTCGCCGAGGCGCTGCGGTCGGTGGACTACGTGCTGGCCGCCGAGAAAGCCGACGACGACCGGCTGCTGGGGCTGCGCCGGGAGATCCTGCGCCGGTACGGCGACGCCGAGCTCGTCGCGCTGCCCGATCCGCCGCGCGACCGTTCCCGCGGGCTGACCACCGGCGGTTACGAGGCCGCGGTCGGAGACTGGCACGACGCCCGCGCCGCCCAGTACGCCGCGATATTGCGGGAGCGGGGCGGCACCGCCGCGTTCCTGGTGTGGGGCGACCCGTCGCTGTACGACTCGACGATCCGTGTCGTCGAGAAGGTCCGCGCGCTCGGCGTCGACCTCGACTACGACGTGCTGGCCGGGATCAGCGCACCGCAGCTGCTGGCCGCACGGCACCGGATCGTGCTCCACGAGGTCGGCCGCCCCGTGCACATCACCACCGGGCGCCGGCTGCAGGAGGCCGTTACGGCCGGCCTGGACAACATCGTCGCGATGCTCAACCCGCCCACCGATCGCGTCGACTTCACCGGCCTCGACGACTGGTCGATCTGGTGGGGCGCCAACCTCGGTGCGCCGGGCGAGCGTCTGGTCGCCGGGCGGGTGTGCGAGGTGCTGCCCGCGATCGCCGCGGCCCGCGCGGATGCCGAAGCCGACGACGGCTGGGTGATGGACGCGTTCCTCATCAGGCGGCCCCGGTGACCGGTCTGCTGATCGCGGGCACGACCAGTGACGCCGGCAAGTCCGCCGTCACCACCGGGCTGTGCCGGGCGCTGGTACGCCGCGGGCTGAAGGTGGCGCCGTACAAGGCGCAGAACATGTCGAACAACTCGATGGTGTGCCTCGGGCCCGCCGGTGACGGTGTGGAAATCGGCCGCGCACAATGGATTCAGGCCCTCGCCGCGCGCGCCGTGCCCGAGGCCGCGATGAACCCGGTGCTGCTCAAACCCGGCAGCGACCGCCGCAGCCACGTCGTGCTGATGGGCAGGCCCTGGGGGCAGGTGTCCTCGTCGGACTGGCTGGACGGCCGCCGCGCGCTGGCCGAGGCCGCGCACGCCGCCTACGACGACCTGGCGTCCCGGTACGACGTCGTGATCGCGGAAGGTGCGGGCAGCCCCACCGAGATCAACCTGCGCGCAGGTGATTACGTGAACCTCGGGCTGGCCCGGCACGCCGGCCTGCCGACCGTCGTGGTCGGCGACATCGACCGCGGCGGGGTGTTCGCCGCGTTCTTCGGCACCGTCGCGCTGCTCGCCGCCGAGGACCAGGCGCTGATCGCGGGCTTCGTGGTCAACAAGTTCCGGGGCGATCTCGAGCTGTTGTCCCCAGGGTTGCGCGACCTCGAACGGCTCACCGGCAGAACGGTATACGGAACCCTGCCCTGGCATCCGGACATCTGGCTGGACTCCGAGGACGCGCTGGACCTGCAGGGCCGCCGCTCCGCACAGACAGGAGCGCGCCGGGTCGCGGTGATCCGGTTGCCGCGCATCAGTAACTTCACCGACGTCGACGCACTCGGCCTGGAACCCGGCCTCGACGTCGTGTTCGCCTCGCACCCGGGCGCACTGGCCGATGCCGATCTGATCGTGGTGCCCGGAACCCGGTCGACGATCAGCGATCTCGCATGGCTGCGGACGCGGGGTCTGGACCGCGCGGTGCTGACCCATGCCGCGGCGGGCAAACCGGTGCTCGGCATCTGCGGCGGCTTCCAGATGCTGGGCCGCACCATCCGCGACCCGGACGGTATCGAGGGAGACCCCGCCGAGGTCGCCGCGTTGGGTCTGCTCGACGTCGAGACGAGATTCGTCGCCGAGAAGTCTCTTCGGCTTCCCGACGGCGACTGGCTCGGCGCCGCGGCGACCGGATACGAAATCCACCACGGCAGGATCTCCCGCGGCGACGGCGTCGAGGACTTCCTCGGCGGGGCCCGCAGCGGACAGGTGTTCGGCACCATGTGGCACGGCGCGCTGGAAGGGGACGCGCTGCGCGCACGGTTCCTGCACGAAACGCTCGGCGTGGCACCGTCGGGCGTCTCGTTCACCGGCGCGCGGGAGGCCCGGCTGGACCTGCTCGGCGACCTCGTCGAACGACATCTCGACGTCGATGCGTTGCTGGGTCTCGCCGAAAACGGTCCACCCGAGGGGCTTCCGTTCCTGCCGCCCGGGGCGCCGTGATGCGTGTCCTGATCCTCGGCGGCACCGCGGAAGCCCGCGCGCTGGCCGAGACGCTGTCCGCGGACGGCGTCGACGTCACATCGTCGCTGGCCGGCCGTGTCGCCGATCCCCGGCTTCCGGTCGGTGAGGTCCGCATCGGCGGGTTCGGCGGAGTGGACGGGTTACGCGCGGTGCTGTCCGATTACGCGGCCGTCGTCGACGCGACGCATCCGTTCGCGAAGACCATCTCCGCCAACGCCGTTGCCGCCTGCGGCACCGACACCCCGCTGCTGCGGCTGGAACGCCCGGGCTGGTCCGACCGGTCCCGCGACAGCTGGCACTGGGTCGACAGCCACGAAGACGCGGCGAGCACCGCCGCCGGCCTCGGAGCGAGACCGTTTCTGACCGTGGGCCGCCAGGAGATGGCGCGGTTCGTGCCCGCCCTGCGCGAACACGCCGTACTGGCCCGCGTCGTCCAGGCTCCCGACGTCGAGCTGCCCGCCGCATGGCGGCTGCTGACCAGCCGGGGTCCTTACCTGTTGGACGGCGAGCTGGCGCTGATGCGCGAGCACGCCGCCGACGTGTTGATCACCAAAGATTCAGGCGGAGAACACACCTGGCCCAAGATGGCCGCCGCGGCGAGGATCGGCGTGCCGGTCGTGATCGTGCGCCGCCCACCCCGGGCGCCTGGGGTGGCGACGGTGCACGACGTCGCCGACGCGGCGGCCTGGGTGCGTCAGACCGTGTAGTCGTCGGCGACGGTCAGGGCGGCGTCGAGGATCCGCAGACCCTCGGCCACCTCGTCGTCGGTGACGTTGCACGGCGGGACCGCGTGGACGCGGTTGAAGTTCGCGAACGGCAGCAGGCCGCCGGACTTGCACGCGGCCAGCACCGCGGTCATCGCCGGGCTGGAACCGCCGTAGGGCGCCAACGGTTCCCGGGTCTGCTGGTTCGCGACGAGCTCGATGGCCCAGAACACGCCGAGACCACGGACCTCGCCGACCGAGCGGTGCCGGGCCGCGAGATCACGCAGACCGGGGCCGAGCACGTCGCGCCCGATCCGGGCGGCGTTGTCGACCATGCCCTCGTCCTCCATCGCGTTGATGGTCGCGACGGCGCAGGCGGAGGCCAGCGGGTGACCGGAGTAGGTCAGCCCGCCCGGGTAGGCACGGTCGGCGAAGCTCGCGTAGATCGCGTCGTTGATCGCGACGCCGCCGAGCGGCACGTAGCCCGACGTGACGCCCTTGGCGAAGGTGATCAGATCCGGGACGACGTCGAAATTCTGGATGGCGAACCACTTTCCGGTCCGGCCGAAGCCCGCCATCACCTCGTCGGCGATGAACACGATGCCGTGCCGGTCGCAGATCTCGCGCACCCCGGCCATGTATCCGGGCGGCGGCACCATGATGCCCGCGGTGCCCGGCACCGATTCCAGGATGATCGCCGCGATCGTCGACGGGCCCTCCATCCGGACCAGCCGGTCGAGATGCTCCAGCGCGCGCTGGGTTTCCTGCTCCTCGGTCTCGGCGTGGAACGTCGACCGGTACAGGAACGGGCCGTCGAAGTGCACGATGCCGGCGTTGCCGTGGTCGTTGGGCCAGCGGCGCGGGTCGCCGGTCAGGTTGATCGCGGTCTCGGTGCCGCCGTGATACGAGCGGTACCGGGACAGCACCTTGTAGCGGCCGGTGTGCAGTCGCGCCATCCGCACGGCGTGCTCGACGGCGTCGGCGCCGGCGTTGGTGAAGAACACCCGGTTCAGGTCACCGGGGGTGCGCTCGGCGATCAGCCGGGCGGCCTCGGAGCGGGCGTCGTTGACGTGCTGCGGTGCGATCGTGCACAGCGTCGCGGCCTGTTCGGCAATGGCGGCAACGACTTTCGGGTGCTGATGACCGATGTTGGTGTTCACCAGCTGTGACGAGAAGTCGAGCAGCTTGTTGCCGTCGCCGTCCCACACGTAGGAGCCCTGTGCGGCCAGCACCGTCATCGGGTTGATCTGCGCCTGCGCCGACCACGAGTGGAACACGTGCTTGCGGTCGAGTTCGTAGGCGCGGCGGCCACGCTCGATCGCGGAGTCGACGGGCTCGCCGGTGGGCAGCACGGCGGCGTCGGTGGGCTGGTCGGTGATCGTCACTGTCGTTCCTTTGACAAGAGGGGAAGTGTGGAAAGCCTTCGGCGCGAGCGTGCGTGAAGTTCGGTCCGTAGGCGGCGTGTCGGCTGCAGACACGCACGCTCGCGGCGAAGGGGGGCCTAGTTGTTTTCGGGGAAGCCGAGGTTGATGCCGCCGTGGCTCGGGTCGAGCCAGCGCTGGGTGATGGCCTTCTGGCGGGTGAAGAACTGCACGCCGTCCATTCCGTGGGCGTGGGAGTCACCGAACAGGGAGGCCTTCCAGCCGCCGAAGCTGTAGTAGGCCATCGGCACGGGGATCGGCACGTTGATGCCGACCATGCCGACCTCGACCTCGTTCTGGAACCGCCGGGCCGCGCCGCCGTCGTTGGTGAAGATCGCGGTGCCGTTGCCGTACGGGTTGCTGTTGATCAGTTCCAGGGCCTGGTCGTAGGTGTCCACCCGGACCACCGACAGGACGGGGCCGAAGATCTCGTCGGTGTAGACGGTCATGTCGGGGGTGACGTTGTCCAGCAGGGTGGGGCCGAGCCAGAACCCGTCCTGACCACCGTCGGCCTGCACCTGGCGGCCGTCGACGACGACCTTGGCTCCGGCGGCCTCACCGGCGTCGATGTAGCCGGCGACCTTGTCGCGGTGGGCCTTGGTGACCAGCGGTCCCATGTCGGAGTCCTTGGTGCCGTCGCCGATCTTGAGGCCGGTGGTGCGTTCGCGGATCTTGGCGACGAGGTCGTCGGCGATGGGTCCGACGGCGACACACGCGCTGATGGCCATGCAGCGCTCGCCGGCGCTACCGAAGCCGGCGTTGACCATCGCGTCGGCGGCCAGATCGAGGTCGGCGTCGGGCAGGATCACGGCGTGGTTCTTGGCGCCACCGAGGGCCTGGACCCGCTTGCCCGCGGCGGTGCCGGTGGAGTACACGTACTGCGCGATCGGGGTGGACCCCACGAAGCTGACGCTCTTGATCTTGGGGTTGGTGAGCAGCTCGTCAACGGCGGTCTTGTCGCCCTGCAGCACGTTGAAGACGCCCTCGGGCAGCCCGGCTTCCTTCCACAGTGCGGCCAGCCACAGCGACGCCGACGGGTCCTTCTCCGACGGCTTCAGCACGACGGTGTTGCCCGCGGCGATGGCGACCGGGAAGAACCACATCGGGACCATCGCGGGGAAGTTGAACGGCGAGATGATCGCGACCGGGCCCAGAGGCTGGCGCACCGAGTAGACGTCGATCTTCGTGGACGCGTTCTCGGTGAAGCCGCCCTTGAGCAGGTGGGGGATGCCGCACGCGAATTCGACGACCTCCTGGCCGCGGGCGACCTCGCCGAGGGCGTCGGAGACGACCTTGCCGTGTTCGGCGGTGATGATCTCGGCCAGCTCGCCCTTGCGCTCGTTGAGCAGCTCCCTGAAGCGGAACAGGACCTGGGTGCGCTTGGCCAGCGAGGTGTCCCGCCAGGCCGGGAACGCCGCCGCGGCGGCGTCGATGACGGCCTGGGCATCGGCGACCGAGGCCAGTGCGACCTGCCCGGTCACCACCCCGGTCGCGGGGTTGGTCACCGGCGCCGACGCGCCGCTGGTGCCCGCGAACACCTCGTTGTTCACCCAATGCGAGATCGTCTTGGCCATGGAGATGGCGCCCTTCCGTCGTGGTCTTCGCCGTGCCTAGTGGGACATCTCCGATTCTGAGGTGTCGGCGCGGCCGCCGGGCATGACAGAATGTATCGATCTTGATGGATGCGTTTACACTCTGTAAATGCCGTTGACGCTGGCCGAGGTGGTCGCGCTGCCCGTCGTGCAGCGTGGCCGACCCGACGTGCTCAGCGCGCGCCGGTTCCACGACACGATCCGCTGGGCGCACGTCAGCGACCTCGCGGAGCTGTCCACCCTGCTGCAGGGCGGCGAGCTGGTGCTGACCACCGGGGCGGCGCTGGCCCGCTCGGCACGGGAGTATCTGCGCGGCTTGGCCGATGCCGGTGCGCTCGGCGTCGTCGTCGAGGTCGGGACGGTGGTCCCGGAGCTCCCGCCGGACGTCGGCGCCATCGCCGAACAGCTCGACCTCGCGCTGGTCGTGTTGCACCGGACGGTCCGCTTCGTCGAAGTCACCGAGGCCGTGCACCGGATGATCGTCGCCGAACAGTACGAAACCGTGGAGTTCGACCGCCGCGTCCACGAGACGTTCACCGACCTGAGCATGAAGCGCGCGTCACTGAACGGCATCGTCGACGCCGCCGCCCGCCTCCTCGGGGAACACGTTGTGCTGGAGGACCTTTCCCATCAGGCGCTGGTCGCGTCGACGGGCATCCCCGCGGACCTGCTGTCCGACTGGGAACGCCGCTCGCGCCGCAGCCCGGGCGATGCCGCGAATTCCGAACCGTGGTCGGCGACCGACGTCGGCCCCCGCTTCCAGCAGTGGGGGCGGCTCGTGGTGCCGTACGCGCCCGCCGATGCGCGGCGTGCCACCACCGTCCTCGAGCGTGCCGCGGCGGCGCTCGCCATGCACCGGATGGTCGAGCAGAACCGGACCGGCCTGCAGCACCAGGCCCAGAGCGGGCTGATCGACGACGTGCTGCGCGGCCGTATCGTCGACGACCGCGACGCCGCGGCCCGTGCCCAGGCGCTCGGGTTGCGCGGCAACTCCCACTACCTGCCCGTCGTCGTGCGCGTGGCGCGACCCCCGGAGGTCGCCGATCCGGTTGCGGGACACCGCCGCAACATGGCCGTCCTCGACGCCGTCGCGCACACCGTCAACGCGTCGGGCCACAGCGGCCTGTTCTCGCTGCGCGGTGACGGGGAGGTGGGTGCCGTTCTGTCGCTGAAGGATTCGCGATCACGGGGGCTCGACCAGGCTCTCGGCGCACTCGCGCGACGCATCAACGCCGAGATCCGCCGGGTCGACGGGGCCGAGCGCGCCGTCGTCGCGGTCGGGCCGGCGGCCGCGCAGGTCACCGACGCGATCGCCGGGCTCGGTGAGGCCACCGGCATCGCCGAGGTCGCGCTGTCGCTGAAGGGCGACGCCCGGGAGTTCTACCGGGCCTCCGACATCCGGCTGCGCGGCCTGCTCTCGCTGCTGCGCGACGACGGCCGGGTCCAGCGCTTCGCCGAGACCGAGCTGAAAGCCCTGCTGGCCCAAGATGTTCAGGACACCGGCGACCTGACGGTGCTGCGCGAGTACCTGCGCCTGGCAGGCAACAAGGCCGCCGTCGCGCAGCGGCTGCACATGAGCAGGCCCGCGCTGTACAAACGGCTCGACGCGATCCGGGACGCGCTCGGCGTCGATCTCGACGACGGGGAATCCATGACGTCACTTCATGTCGCGATCATGGTGCTCGACGGTTCCTAGGATGGCCGGGTGAGAATTCTCGTGACGGGCGGTGTCCGGTCCGGCAAGTCGCGGCATGCCGAGTCGCTGCTGGACGCGGCCGGGCAGGTCACCTACATCGCCCCGGGCAGGCCGGCCGACGGCAGCGATCCGGACTGGGACGACAGGGTGTCGCGGCACAGGGCGCGCCGACCGGGGCACTGGCGCACGGTCGAGACGGCCGATCTCGCGGCCGCCGTGCGCGACGCGAGCGGCCCGGTGCTGGTCGACTGCCTCGGCACGTGGCTGACGGCGGTCCTCGACGACGGCCTGTGGGATGCGGGTTCCGCGCAGGCCGGCGCGGCGGTCGAGGCACGACTGGACCCGCTGTGCGACGCGCTGGCCGCCGCCCCCGACGCCGTGGTCGTCACGAACGAGGTGGGCTTGGGGGTGGTGCCGTCGCACCGGTCCGGGGTGTTGTTCCGCGACCTGCTCGGCACGGTCAATCAGCGGGTCGCGGCGGTGTGCGACGAGGTGCACCTGGTGATCGCCGGCCGCGTGCTCACCCTCTGAATCCGGCGGGCCCGGGTACCTCGGTCTTCGCTCATCCGGTCGCGTCGTCGCGGTAGCGCTCCTCGTGCAGCACCGCGGACAGGGACGTGCGGGCGCGCCAGCCGAACCGTTCGAGGTCGGGGACCTCGGGCAGGTCGTCGACATGTCCGACGCACAACCACGCGACCGGGCGCACGTGGGCGGGCATACCCACCAGTGACCGCAGGAAGTCCTCTTGGTAGAACGACACCCAGCCGACTCCGAGTCCCTCGGCGGTCGCGGCCAGCCACAGGTTCTGGATCGCGCAGACCACCGAGTACAGCCCGGCGTCGGGGATGGTGTGCCGGCCCAGCACCTGCGGTCCGCCGCGGGACGGGTGGTACCCGACGACGACGCCGAGACCGGATTCGCAGATGCCCTCGATCTTGATGCGGGAGAACGTCTCCGCGCGCTCCCCGGTCAGGCTGTCGGCGAAGGCCTCGCGTTCGGCCGCCACATGATCGCGGAACGCCCGCAGGGTCTGTGGGGATCGCACCAGGATGAAATCCCACGGCTGCGACATGCCGACCGACGGCGCGGCGTGCGCGGCGAGCAGGATCCGGTGCAGCACGTCGTTGTCCACGGGCGCCCCGGTGAACTCGCGGCGGGTGTCGCGGCGCCGGTTGATGACGTCGTAAAGTGCTGCGGCGCAATCTGTCACAGCAGGCCCTGCCGCTTGAGTCCGCGGTCTCGCGACGGATCGTAGAGGTAACTCTCGCCCGCGTCGGGATCGGGGCGGCCGGCCAGTGCGCGGCCGACCAGGATCACCGCGGCCTGCCGGAGCTCGGCGGCCTCCACCGTGTCGGCGATGTCGGCGACGGTGCCGCGCAGCACGAGTTCCCGCGGCTGCGAGGCCCGGTACACCACGACGACCGGGCATTCGGCCCCATAGTGCGGTGCGAGTTCGGCCATCAGCTCCCGGGTCCGGGTGATCGCCAGGTGCAGCACCAGCGTGGCGCGGGTGGCCGCGAATGCCGCCAGCGACTCGGTCTCCGGCATCGCCGTCGACCGCCGCTGGGTGCGGGTCAGCACCACCGATTGCGCGACCAGTGGCACCGTCAGCTCACGCCCGACCCGGGCGGCGGCCGCCGCGTACGCGGGCACGCCCGGCGTCACCTCCCACGGCACCGCCGCGGCATCGAGCCGGCGGGTCTGCTCGGACACCGCCGAGTACACCGACGGGTCACCCGAGACCAGCCGCACCACCCGGCGTCCGGCACGGTGGCCGTCGACCAGGTGTCCGACGATCGCGTCGAGGTCCAGGTCCTCGGTGTCGACCAACTCCGCCGACGGGGAGCAGTTGGCCAGCACGCCGGGGTCGAGGTACGTGCCCGGGTACAGCACGAGGTCGGCGGCCGCCAGCAGCCGCGTCGCGCGCACGGTCAGCAGATCCGCGGCGCCGGGTCCCGCGCCGACGAACTGCACCGCGCGGTCGTCGTTCATCGCCCCGGAGTCTAGGCGGGCCCGTCCGCGCCTGGACGACTGTGGGCCTCATGCACGCTTTTTCGCCCGCAGGCGTGCACAGCGCCCACAATCAGTGGGCGTCAGGCAGTGGGCGTCAGGCCGGGGTCAGCGCGGGCGGGTGCGTCGCCGCCGGATCGGGGTTGGCGATCGGCAGTCCCATGAACCGGCGCGCGTTGTCACCCATGAAGTCGTAGGTGCGGCGCGTGTCCATGCCCTCGGCGTACTTCCAGAAGCCCTTCGGCTCGGCCAGCCCCTCGGGATGCGGATAGTCCGAGCCGAACATCACCTTGTCCCAGCCGACCGTGTTGACCACATCGGACACGCAGCCCTCCCAGAACGGGCTGACCCAGATGTTGCGGCGGAACACCTCCAGCGGATGTTCACCGAAGTTCTGCGGCATCTTCTTCGCGAGTTCCTCGAAGTCGTTGAACAGCGGGAAGATCCACGAGCTGCCGTTCTCGACGCTGGCGATCCGCAACTTCGGGAATCGGGTCAGGGTGCCGTGGCAGATCAGGCTGGTGATCATGTCGGAGATCTCGCGGTGGCCCAGCACCATCCAGCGGAACGCGCTCTGGGCCATGAAGTTCTGGGTGTGCGGCGGCTCCCACTTGCCGACGTACTCGTCGAGCGGGGGATAGCTGGCGTGCAGCACGATCGGCAGCCCCGCGGCCTCGACGTCGCGCCAGAACGGGTCGAACTCCGGCAGCGCCGGGGAGCGCCAGCCGCGCAGCCCGTTGACCGGGCCCGGCTTGATCAGCGCCACCTTCGCGCCGTGGTCCAGCACGTACTCGAGTTCGCGCTGCGCGCCGCCCACCTCGGACAGGTTGATGATCGGGGTGGAGAACACCCGGCCCTGATAGTCGAACGTCCAGTGCTCGGCCATCCACTGGTTCAGCGCGTGGATCACGGCCAGCGTCAGCTCCGGATCGTCGGCGGTCGCGTGTTCGATCAGGCTCGCCAGTGTCGGGTAGTTCAGTGCCTCGCGCACGCCCTGGCGGTCGAGTTCGGCGACGCGGTCGACCGGGTTGCGGGTGGCCGCGGGCGCCTCGATCGCCGGGCCCTGCATCTCGCGCAGCGTCAGGCCCTCGGCGTTCTCGCCTGCGAAGAACTTCTCGTGCGCACCCGGCGCGGCGACCCGCTCGAACGTCGGGTTCGGGATGAAATCGGACACCCGATTGTTGATCACGATCCGGGTATGACGCCCGAACTGGCCGTACTGCACCGCCCGCGAGAAGCGCTCCGGCAGGAACTTGGTCAGCGCGTCGGGGGTCTCGTACATGTGCTGGTCGGCGTCGAAGATCGGCGCGTCCCGGAACTGCTCGGCGTGGGTCATCAGGCTACCTCCCGGTGTCCTGAAGGATCTTACTGTAAAGCCGACGGTAGGCGTTACGCGCGGCCGCGCTTGCGGGGTTTCGGCCGGTCCGGATCGACCACCAGCCCGGCGGCGATCTCGAGATCGCGCAGCGCGGGCTCGATCTGATCGGCGAGGTCGGCGATGTCGGCGGCGATCTCGGGGGTGGTGATGAATCCGAAATCGACTGCGCCGCAGTAGCTGAAGCAGGTGATGTTCAGTGCGACGTCGAAGAGCAGAGGGCCGATGGGCATCAGATGCTCGACCCGCGCCCCGCCGAGGTACAGCGGGAACTCGGGGCCGGGCACGTTGCTGATCACGACGTTCATCGGGGCGACGTTGCTGCCGATGCCACTGGCGGCGTAGGCGCGCGACGCGAGCGCCAGCAGCCCCGGTGGCGTGGTCTCGGTGTAGCCCATGATCTGGTGCGCGGAAAGAGCTTTCGTCATCTCCTTGGCGCCCTGGGTGTAGGAGTAGATGGTCTTGATCCGTTCGGCCGGGTCGGCCACGTCGGTCGCGAGTACCACCGTCATCGCGGTGACCTGGTTGCCGACGGCGTCGTCGGCCTCGGTGCGGGTGGACACCGGGACCTGCGAGACGAGGGACTTGGCGGGCAGCTCGCCGCGCTCCTTGAGGTAGGCACGGAGCGCGCCGGAGACCAGCGCCAGCACGACGTCGTTGAGTTTGACGTCGAACGCCCGCTTCACCGCCTTCACCCGATCCAGGGACACGCTCGACCCGGCGACCGCGCGATGCGGTGAGATCGGGCCGTTGAAGCGGACTTTCGGGGCGTCGAAGTACCGCGGCGGCTTGTTGTCGATGTTGCGCACGGCGATCTGCTGGCGCACCGTCTGCTCGAGCAGCCGGGTGATGCGGTACGGGGTCTTGAACCACACGTTGATCAGCCCGTCGACCGCGCGACGCTCCCGGGACGGCGGCTTCACCCCGACCAGCGAACGGCTCGCGTCGACGGCCGGCGGGCGCGGTTCCGGGGTGACGTCGAGCAGGATCTCGCTGATCCCGGCGCCGGACACCCCGTCGACGACCGCGTGGTGCATCTTCGTCACGACGGCCACCCGGCCCCCGGCCAGGCCCTCGATGAACCACAGTTCCCACAGCGGCTTGGACCGGTCCAGCTTGTAGGACATCAGCCGCCCGACGAGTTCGTCGAGTTCCTTGCGTCCGCCCGGCGACGGGACCGCGATGCGCCGGATGTGGAAGTCGGCGTCGATGTCGGGGTCCTCGACGAAGTACGGGCGGTCGAGTCCTAGCCGTGCGCCCTCGACGCGCCACCGCAGTTGTGGCAACTCCGGCAGCCTGCTGATGATCAGCTCGCGAACCCGGTCGAAGCTGAAATCCGGCGCGTCGGACGGGTCGCACAACGCGATCGCGCCGATGTGCATGTGCCATTTGAGATTCTCAGCGAACCAGAAGGCGGCGTCGACGCTGGACAGGCGCATCTGCAAAAGATACGGGGGCGCCGAACCGGACGCGGGGATTTGGTGCGATTCGCCGCGCGCCCGAGGTCCGCGCGCTCAGTCCCGCGGCGGCGCGGTCGTCCCGCGCACCACCAGCGTCGGTTCCAGTACCACGTCGGCCGCCCGTGACGGGCCGTCGACGAGCATGTGCACCGCCAGATCCACCGCGTGCCGTGCGATCTCGCGGGCGTCCTGGTGGATCGTGGTCAGGTCGATGCGCGGGTTCTCCGAGAGCCTGTTGTCGTCGTACCCCATCAACGACACCTGACCGGGGACGTCGACGCCTGCGCGGGTGAACACGTCGAGCACGCCCAGCGCGCAGCGGTCGTTACCGGCCAGCACCGCGGTGGGCAGGTCGGGCCCGGCGAGCATCGTCCGTGCGGCCGCCGCGCCCGCTTCCTCGTTGTGCGCCCCCGGGATCACCACGATCTCGTCGCCGAGCCCGTGCGCCCGCATCGCGGCGCGGTAGGCCCGTAGCCGGTCGGCCGAACCGGGGTCGGTGCCACCGTCGACGTGGTGGATGCGTCGGTGCCCGAGCTCGACGAGGTAGTCGATGGCCTGTCGAATCCCTTTGGTGTCGTTGGTTCTCACCGTCGCCAGCGGGCACTCGGTGGTGATGCCGGCCAACCGGCGGCCCGCGACGACGACCGGCACCCGGTCGGCGAGCTGCCTGAGGTATTCGGCGTCGGAGGTCGGCCCGAGCAGCACGAGGGCGCCGCACCGGTGGCTGAGCAGTGACTCGACGACGGTCGGCTCGGTGCGGTCGGGAAGGTTGGCCGACAGCAGCACCTCGTAGCCGAGGTGCTCGGCGGCCGGGTACAGGTGCGTGACGAGTTCGGCCTGGAACAGCTGGCGGACGTCGAGCATCACGCCGAGCGTGCGGCTGCGGCCCTGTGCGAGCAGGCGCGCCGCGGCGTCCGGACGGTAGCCGATCTCGTCGGCGATCGCGAGCACCCGCTGCCGGGTCTCCTCGCTGGCCCCCGGCTTGCCGTCGAGGATGAACGACACCAGCGTGCGCGACACCCCGGCGCGCTCCGCGACGTCGGCCATGGTGGGCCGTTTCCGGGGTGCGCTCACTGGTTGTCCGTTCGCTCGGAGTGACGGTTGACACATTCACGGGTCGGGTTCATAGTAGGTCTCACGCGCGTTACTAACGCGCGTTAGTTCCAGAAACGAGGTGCTCGTGTCCGCACAACCTTCGCCCGGCAGTTCGGGCAAGTTCCTGACGAAGCTCACCGTGATCGCCACCCTCGGCGGACTGTTGTTCGGCTACGACACCGGAGTCATCTCGGGGGCGCTGCTGTACATGAAGGACGACCTGGCGCTGTCGGCGTTCGGCGAGGCCACGGTGGTCAGCGCGCTGCTGTTCCCCGGGGCGGCCTTCGGCGCCCTGTTCGGCGGCCGGGTCGCCGACCGCATCGGCCGCAAGAATGCCCTGCTGGTCTGTGCGGGGTTGTTCCTCGTCGGTGCGCTCGGGTGTGCGCTCGCCCCGAACGTGCAGATCATGGTCGCCGCCCGCATCATCCTCGGCCTCGGTGTCGGGGCCGCCGCGGTGACCTGCCCCCTCTACCTCGCCGAGATGGCGCCGGCCGAGCGCCGCGGTCGGATGGTCACCATCAACGAGCTGATGATCGTCACCGGTCAGATGCTCGCGTTCGCGACCAACGCCCTGCTCGACCATCTCATCCAGGACCCGCACGTGTGGCGGACGATGCTCGCCGTCGCGTCGATCCCCGCGGTCGCGCTGTTCCTCGGGATGCTGGCACTTCCGGACTCCCCGCGCTGGTACGCGCTGAAGGGCCGGTTGCAGGAGACGCGGAAGGTGTTGGCGCTGAGCCGGAATCCGGAAGACGCCGACAACGAGTACGCGATCGTCGTCGAGCACACCAGCCACATGCGTAAGTCCCACGCGCTCAAGACCGCGGGCACCCCGTTCACGGTGATCCGGGACGTGCCGTGGATCCGCCGCGTGGTGCTGATCGGCTGCGGGCTGGCGATCGTCCAGCAGGCCACCGGTATCAACACCGTGAACTACTACGCCCCGACGATCCTGGAGCAGAGCGGGCTGGGTGTCAGCGCCGCACTCGTCGCGACGATCGCGGTCGGCGTCACGTCGGTGGTCACCACGATCATCGGCATCATCCTGCTCGGCTTCATCGGCAGGCGCACCATGCTGCTGATCGGCTTCGCCGGCGTCGCCGCCTCCCAGGCCCTCCTCGCCGCGGCATTCCTGTTGCCGGAGAACACCACCCGCAGCTACGTGATCCTCGCGTGCATGGTGCTGTTCGTCGGGTTCGTGCAGATGTTCATCGGCACCTGCGTGTGGCTCCTGCTGTCGGAGATCTTCCCGCTGTCGGTGCGCGGATTCGCCATGGGCATCGCGGTCTTCGTGCTCTGGTGCACCAACGCGGTCATCTCGTTCCTGTTCCCGCTGCTGAACAACGCCCTCGGCTCCACCGGCACGTTCGCACTGTTCGTCGTCGTCAACATCGCGTCGTTCGTGTTCGTGCATCGCGTCGTACCGGAGACCAAGGGCACCTCCCTCGAGCAACTCGAAGAGCGCCTGGAAGCCATCGGCACTCCCAACTCCCTGGAAAGGACCGCAGTATGAGCACAATTCACGTGGGATCGGCGCCGGACTCGTGGGGCGTGTGGTTTCCCGACGATCCGCAGCAGACGCCGTACACGCGGTTTCTCGACGAGGTGGCCGCGGCCGGCTACACGTGGATCGAGCTGGGCCCGTACGGGTACCTGCCGACCGATCCGGCGCAACTGGCCGACGAACTGGGTTCGCGCGGGCTCAAGCTGTCGGCGGGGACGGTGTTCGAGCATCTGCACCGGGACGGGGTTCCCGCGGCCGACAACTGGAACTCGGTGTGGAAGCAGATCGACGACGTCGCGAAGCTGACCGCCGCGGTCGGCGGTGAACACGTGGTGGTGATCCCGGAGATGTGGCGCGACCCGGCCACCGGCGAGGTGCTCGAAGACCGCACCCTGACCGCCGAGCAGTGGGCCCGCAAGACCGCCGGGATGGACGACCTCGGTAAGGCGATGTTCGAAACCTACGGGGTGCGTGCGCAATACCACCCGCACGCCGACTCGCATGTCGACACCGAAGACAACGTCTACCGGTTCCTCGACGGCACCGACGGCCGGTTCGTGAATCTGTGCCTGGACACCGGGCACATCTCCTATTGCGGCGGCGACAATCTCGCGATCATCCGCCGCGCCCCGGAGCGCATCGGGTATCTGCATCTCAAGCAGGTCGACCCGGTGGTGCGCGCCGAGGTCGAGTCCGAGGACCTGCCCTTCGGGGAGGCGGTGAAGCTCGGTGCGATGACCGAACCGCCACTGGGCATCCCGGAGATACCGCCGCTGCTGGCCGAGATCGAGCGTCTCGGTATCGACGTCTTCGCGATCGTCGAGCAGGACATGTATCCCTGCGAGGTCGACGCCCCGCTGCCCATCGCCCAACGGACCCGGCGCTACCTCGGGTCCTGCGGTATCCCGTCTGTGAGGTTCTGACACCATGAACGATGTCCGCATCGCCGTGCTCGGCGTCGGCCTGATGGGCGCCGACCACGTCGCCCGCATCACCTCCCGGATCTCGGGCGCCCGCGTCAGCGTCGTCAACGACTACGTCACCGAGAAGGCCGAACAGCTCGCCGTCACCATCCCCGGCTGCCGGGCCGTCACCGATCCGCTCGACGCGATCGCCGACCCCGACGTCGACGCGGTCCTGCTCGCGACTCCCGGCCCGACGCACGAGAAGCAACTGCTGGCGTGCCTGGAACACCGTAAGCCGGTGCTGTGCGAGAAGCCTTTGACCACCGACGTCGAGACCTCACTGGAGGTGGTGCGCCGCGAGGCCGAACTCGGAATCCGGCTGATCCAGGTCGGTTTCATGCGCCGCTTCGACGACGAGTACGCCGCGCTGAAGGCGTTCATCGACGGAGGAGAGCTCGGCAACCCGCTGGTGCTGCACTGCGTGCACCGCAACCCGGCCGTGCCCGCACACTTCGATTCGGTGATGACGGTGCGCGATTCGCTCGTCCACGAGGTCGACGTCACCCGGTTCCTGTTCGGTGAGGAGATCACGTCTGTCCAGATCGTCACGCCCACACCGAATTCCCTGGCCGGCGGCGGACTGTCCGATCCGCAGATCGCGATCATGCGCACCGCCGGCGGTCGCCACGTCGACGTCGAACTGTTCGTCACCACGGGCGTCGCGTACGAGGTGCGCACCGAGCTCGTCGCCGAGAAGGGCAGCGCGATGATCGGTCTCGATGTCGGTCTGGTCCGCAAGAGCGCCCCCGGCACGTGGGGTGGAACCATCACGCCGAGCTTCAAGGAGCGGTTCGGCCGCGCCTACGACACCGAGATCCAGCGCTGGATCGACGCGGTGCGAACGGGCGCCGAGACAGGCGACTACACCGACGGCCCCACCGCATGGGACGGCTACGCCGCCACCGCGGTGTGCGAAGCGGGGGTACAGGCCCTGCGGTCCGGACAACGCGTCGCGGTGACGATGGCCGACCGCACCTCGATCCCGGGAGCCTGACGACATGTTGATCGCCCTCGACCCCACACCGTTCCACCACGACTATTCGCTGCTCGAATTGCCTTCTGTGGTTGCAGATCTCGGATACGAGTACCTGCAGCTGACGCCGCACCGCGACTTCATCCCGTTCTACAACCACCCGCGTGCCGACGACGATCTGGTCGCGAAGTTCCGCAAGGCCTGTGC
Organism: Mycolicibacterium parafortuitum; assembly: GCF_002086815.1. GTDB lineage: Bacteria > Actinomycetota > Actinomycetes > Mycobacteriales > Mycobacteriaceae > Mycobacterium > Mycobacterium parafortuitum. The sequence goes on along the minus strand of NZ_MVID01000003.1, from coordinate 326,710 downwards.
CGACGCCGGCGTCGGCATCGCGTCCGTGCTGCCGGTGCTGCGCTGGTCGGGTCCCGACGAGGACGCCCGCGAGGCCGCGGTGCGCAACTGGAAGCGCGTCGTGCAGATTACCGTCGATCTCGGCGTGAACGTCGTCAACACCGAGTTCTCCGGCCGCCCCGAACGGGCCGAGGAGTCCGAGCGGGCGTTCTTCCGGTCGATGGAAGAGCTGGTGCCGATCTTCGAGCGTGAGGGCATCGATGTCCGGATCGACCCGCACCCCGACGATTTCGTCGAGGACGGCCTCGAAGCGGTGCGCATCATCCGCGGCGTGAACTCACCGAACATCGGCATGGTGTTCGTGGCCTGCCATGCCTTCCACATGGGCGCGAACATGGCCGAGATCATGGCCGCCGCCGGCGACAAGCTGCGTCTGGTGCACGTCGCCGACACGATGGACCATCACCGCTCCCACGGGCTGCGCTACATCACCAACCCGCCGGGCAACCCGGTCCGGGTGCACCAGCACCTCAAAATCGGTGACGGCGACGTCGACTGGGACGAATTCTTCGGCGGGCTGGCCGAACTCGGCTTCTATGACCGCGACGACACCGTGATGGTGTCGAGCGTGTTCGCCGAGGACGAGCAGGCCCACGAGGTGTCGCGCTATCAGCTGGCGACCATGACCGAGTACGTCGACAAGTACCGCTGACATACTCGCCGAAATTGCGTTCCAGCAGCGAAAGTGCGAGTAGACGCCTGCTGGAATGCAATTTCGGCGCGGAGGGAGAACCATGAAACTCGGCCTGTACAACGCGATCCTGCACGACCGGCCGCTGTCCGACGCGATCGCGGTGATCGCCGGACTCGGTCTGACCGGCATCGAGCTCAACACCGGCGGTTTCCTGGCGCCGGTTCATGTGCCCGACATCGACGACATCCTGGTCAGCGACACCGCGCGCGACGACTTCCTCGGCGTCTTCGAGGGCACGGGAGTGTCGATCGCCGGACTGAACTGCAACGGCAACCCGCTTCACCCGAATCCGGAGATCGGTGTCAGGCACGCCGCCGACGTCCACCGGTCGATCCGGCTCGCGCAACGGCTCGGCCAGCATCGCGTCGTGACGATGTCCGGGCTGCCCGCGGGCGAACCCGGCGGGGTGCGGCCGAACTGGATCGTCAACGCCTGGAACTCGGCCGCACTCGACGTGCTCGACCATCAGTGGGGTGTCGCCACCGAGTTCTGGCGCGAGACCGACCGGCTGGCCCGCGATTACGACGTCAAGGTCGCGCTCGAGCTGCATCCGCAGAACCTCGTCTTCAATTGCGCGTCGGTGCACGAACTCCTCGAGCGCACCGGGGCGACCCACCTCGGCGTCGAGCTCGACGCGTCACACCTGTTCTGGCAGCAGATGGACCCCGTCGAAGTGGTTCGTCATCTCGGCGGACTCGTGCTGCACGCCGCCGCCAAGGACGTCCGCGTCAATCCCGAGTCCGTCGCGCTCAACGGCGTGCTGGACAACAGCTTCCGGCGGCTGTCGCCCCAGGAGCCGCGGATTAATCTCGGCGCCGACGAATGGGCCAACGAGTGGCCGAAGAATTCGGCCTGGGATTTCGTGGCGCTCGGCAAGGGGCACGACACCGCGTACTGGACCGAATTCCTTCGCGCGCTGCGCGAGGTCGACCCCGACATGATGGTCAACATCGAGCACGAGGACGTCGAGCTCGGACGGATCGAGGGCATCGCCGCGGCGGCCGAGGTGCTGCGGGCGGCCGATGCCGCACTCACCGGGATGGCACCACCAGCGCGTCGATGAACTCGGCGCGCTCGCCGAAACTTCTTCCCGCCGCAAAAGTCCGAGAACATCGGCGCCAGAATGCGATTTCGCCTATTAGCTGCCTGACGCGGCCGTAATATTGTCGGCGTTGACAACCGCCGCAAGCACAACGCCGTCGAACGTCGTCGCAGCCTCTGCGACGCCGCGATCGCGCTGCTGGCCGAGGACGGTCCCCGCGGCCTGAGCCACCTCAAGGTCGACCGTCGGGCGGAGGTTCCCGACGGGACGACCTCGTTCTACTTCCGGACCAGAACGGCACTGCTGCACGGCGTCGCCGATCAGTTGGTCCGCTATGACGCCGAGGCCTTCGCGGCCGCGTTCAAGGATGCGCCGATCGGGGACGGCGATGTGATCGCGACGCGGCTCGCCAGGCAGATCCTGTCGATTCGCGAGGACCCGCAACTGTCGCGGACCCGCGCCCGGCTGGAGCTGTCGCTGCTCGCCCGCGGCGACCCAGTGCTGTCGGAGAACTTCGCACAGATGGGGGAGAGCTTCCGCGGGATCGTCGAACGCCTCGTCATCGCCGCCCAGCCCGAGCATGGACCGCTGGACCGAGATCTCCTCGACGAGCAGATCTCGGTTGTGCTGAGTTATCTCGGCGGCCGCATCCTGGCCTTCGCCAGCGGCTCCGCCGAGCCGCTGGCCTCGGACGACATCGTCCGCCAGCTCCGCGCGGTGATCGCCGGAGTGGCCGCCGTGCGCCCCACGGTCGGGTAGGGAACCCACACAGACGCGGCTCCGGAGATTAAGGTCCCTTCCAACTAAGGGTGTCCTTACTTGAGGGGGTGTGTCTCGGTGCCGGAACAGCGGTCATTGTCGTTGGTGCTCGGTTTCGCCACGGAAACCGGCAATTCGGCGATGGTGGCCAAGAAGTTCGCGCAGGCCGCCGCGAGTGTCGGCATCGAGGTCGAACCCCAGTACCTCAACGACCTCGACATGGAGTCGCTGAAGGCGGCGACGCACTTCGTCGTCATCACCGCCACCTACGGCGACGGTGAGCTACCCTACGACGCCGAGGTGTTCTGGGAGGCACTCGAGCACGACGATGCCGAGCGCCTCGACCACCTGACGTTCGCGGTCTGCGGACTCGGCGACAGTTTCTATCCGTACTTCAACAACGCGGGCAAGCTCGTCGACGCACGGCTCGAGCAGTTGGGCGCCAGTCGGTTGCTCGACCGGGTGGACTGCGACCTCGAATTCGAGGAGCCGTCGGAAGCGTGGACTGCCGAAGTGATCACGCGGCTGGCCGAACTGGCCTCGCCCGCAGGCGGCACCGCGGCCGTCCCGTCGGAGGCGGCACCTGATTCGGAGTGGAGCCGCCGCAACCCGTTTCCGGCACGGCTGGCCGTGAATCGGGCATTGACCCCGCCGGGATCGGGCAAGTCCGTGCGCCACTACGAGATCGACCTCGCTGACAGCGGGATCACCTACCAGGCCGGTGACTCGCTGGGGATACATCCGGTCAACGATCCCCGCCTCGTCCACGCCGTCCTGGAAAGGCTCAGCGCCGATGCCGATGACGTTGTGCCCCAACATCATCAACCACTCGGCGTGCTACTGACCGAGCGGCTCGAACTGCGCATTCCCACGGGTGCGTTGCAGGCTCTGGTCGCGTCGCGCACCCGCGACGCGGGGGCCGGCGCGATCCTGCGAAGCGGTGACTCCGCGACATTGACGAACTGGCTGTTCGGCCGTGACGTGCTGGATCTTCTCGCACTCGCCGACCTCGCCGTCGACGAGGTGATTCCGACGCTTCGGCCCCTGCAGCACCGCGACTATTCGATCGCGTCCAGCCCACTGGTGCACCCCGATCGCATCCACCTGACCGTGGCGACCGTCGAGTATGAGGCCCGCGGCCGCGCGCACCGCGGCGCGGCCTCCGGGTACCTTGCCGATCGGGCCACCGGGGTACGAATTCACCTGGCGCCCAACGATACCTTCCGGCTCCCGGGGCCGGACACGCCGATCATCATGATCGGACCTGGCACGGGCATAGCACCGTTCCGGGCGTTCCTGCAGGAACGCCAGGCGGTCGGGGCGACCGGCCCGTCCTGGCTGTTCTACGGCGGTCGCCACCGCGACAGCGACTTCCTCTACCGAGACGACCTCGAGGGCTTCGCGAAGGCGGGCGTGCTGACACGGATGAACTGCGCGTTCTCCCGGGACCAAGCGGCCAAAGACTATGTGCAGCACCACATGATGACCCACGCGGTCGAGGTGTACGCCTGGCTGCAGGACGGCGCCCACCTCTACGTGTGCGGCGACGCCGAGCGCATGGCCAGGGACGTGCACCGGACCCTGCACGAGGTGATCCGCACCGCGGGCGGGCTCTCCGCGGATGCGGCGCACGCCTACGTCAACGAGCTGATCACCGCTCGTCGCTACCTGCGCGACGTGTACTGACGCCGGTCACATACCGAGCAGGGACTCCAGCGGGGTGCGGGCGAAGTAGATCGCGAAGCCCGCGGCAACCACCCACAGCAGCGGGCTGATCTCCTTGAACTTCCCTGCCGCGGTGCGCATCAGCACCCAGGCGATGAAACCGACCCCGATGCCGTTGGCGATCGAGTAGCTGAACGGCATCACCGCGACCGTCAGCACCACCGGCAGCGCGATGGAGAACTCGGTCAGGTCGATGTGGCGCAGCTGCGACACCATCATCGCGCCGACGATCACCAGCGCCGCGGCGGCCACCTCGGTGGGCACGATCGACGCGAGCGGGCTGATGAACATCGCGGCCAGGAACAGCACGCCGGCCACGACGTTGGCCAGACCGGTGCGGGCGCCTTCCTCGATACCGGCGCCGGACTCGATGAACACGGTGTTCGACGACGACGACGTCGCACCACCCACCACGGCACCGGCGCCCTCGACGATCAGCGCCGATTTCAACCGCGGGAACGTGCCCTTCTCGTCGGACAGGCCCGCCTCGCGGGACAGGCCGGTCATGGTGCCCATCGCGTCGAAGAAGTTCGCGAACACCAGCGTGAAGATCAGCATCACCGCGGCGAGCACACCGATGCGGCTGAAGCTGTCCAGGCTGAACTCACCGACCAGCGACAGGTCGGGCAGCGCGAACGGCGAACCCGACAGCGTCGGCACCGACAGGCTCCAGCCGCCGGGATTGTCGACGGCCGATCCGAGGTGCCAGATCGCCTCGATCACCACCGCGACGACGGTGCCGGCCACCAGGCCGATGAGGATTCCGCCGCGAACCCTCCGGACGACGAGGAATCCGGTCAGTACCAGGGTCAGCACGAACACCAGGGTGGGCACGGTGCTGATGGATCCGAGCCCGCCCGCACCGAGACCGACCGGCGGAGACGGCCGCCCGGTGGAGCCGATGAAGCCCGCGTCGACCAGCCCGATGAACAGGATGAACAGCCCGATGCCCGCGGTGATCGCGAGCTTGAGCTGCATCGGCACCGCGTCGAACACCAGCCGGCGCAGCCCCGTGACGGCCAGCAGCACGATGATCAGGCCGTTGATGACCACCAGGCCCATCGCCTCGGCCCAGGTGAGGTCACCGACGACGGTGGTGGCCAGGAACGAGTTGATGCCGAGCCCCGCGGCCAGCGCGAACGGCAGTCGCGCGATCAGGCCGAACAGGATCGTCATCACGCCGGCGGCCAGCGACGTGGTCGCCGACACCTGCGCGAATTCGAGTTGGGCGCCGGTGACGTCGGGCGAACTCGACAGGATGATCGGGTTCAGCACGATGATGTAGGCCATCGCGATGAACGTGACGACGCCACCGCGGATCTCGGTGCCCAGCGTCGACTGGCGGGCCGTGATTTCGAAGAAGCGGTCCACTGAGTTCACGAGATGTTCCTAGAAACGCGGAGCGGGCGGTGGGGGAGGCGGCGCGATCGGCATGCACAACCCGGTCTGGGTGTCCAGGTACTTGCCCTCCACGCAGAACGGCGCGCAGCCGTAGATCACCCCGGTCTGGCCCGGGGGGCACTGCGCGGTCGTCGCCGACGGGGATGCCGCCAGCGCGGCGGCCACCGGCGCTGCGACGGCCGCGGTGAGCGCCGCAGCGCCCAGGTAGCGCGAGAACCGTTGTCGCGCGGTGGTCTTGGACAGCATGGCGTTCCCTCTCAGCTGGGTGTACCGGTCGCGACGGGTGGGGGGTTCTTCTCGGGCGCGGCGTCGAGCACGAGTTCGGCCACCCGGGACCGGTGCTGCTCGGCGCTGCCCAGCAGTGCCGCGTCGGTGTAGGCCCGCTTGTAGTACAGGTGGGCCTGGTGCTCCCAGGTGAATCCGATACCACCGTGGACCTGGATCGTGTCCGTCGCAACCCGGACGAACGCATCCGAGCAGATCGCCTGCGCGATGCTGACCGCCAGCGCCGGGTCGTCGGAGCCGTCGGTGAGCGCCCAGACCGCGTGGTACGCCGTCGAGCGGGCATGCTCGAGGGCGACGAGGTCGTCGGCCAGGCGGTGCTTGACGGCCTGGAAGGAGCCGATCGGTCTGCCGAACTGCAGCCGGTTCTTCGCGTAGTCCACGCTCAGGTCGAGCAGATGCTGCGCGGCGCCGACCTGTTCGACGGCCAGCAGCGCCGCACCCACCTGGAGGGCGTGGGTGATGACGCGCTCGGCTTCGTCGGGGCCCGCGATCAGCTCCGCCGGGGCATCGGTCAGCACGACCGTGGCCTGGGGGCGGGTCAGATCCAGCGTGGTCAGCGGAATGCGTTGCAGCGCAGAGGCTTCGGCGTCGACCGCGAACAGGCCGACGCCGTCGGGTGTGCCCGCGGCGACCAGCAGGACGTCGGCGGCACCGGCGTCGACCACCCGCTCGACCGTGCCGGACAGCGCCCAGCCCTGATCTGCCCGGATCGCCTGAACCGCAACCGTGGCCGGGTCGAACGCGCCCGCGTCGTCACGCACGACGAACGCCGCGGTGCGGGTGCCCTCGATCAGCGGTTCGAGGTGCTGCGCGCCGCGCGAGGCCGCGACCAGCGCCGGGATCGCGAGATAGACCGTGCCGAACAGCGGACCGCACGTCAGCGCGGCGCCGAGCTGCTCGACCGCGACGGCCTGATCGACCAGATTGCCGCCGGCGCCGCCGGCGGACTCGGGCACCGCCATCCCGAACACGCCCAGCTCGGAGCCGAGCCGGCGCCAGATCTTCGCGTCGAACGGCGGATCGGACTCCATCGCCTCGCGCACCGCGGTCTCGTCGCCGTGATCGGCGCAGAACGCGCGCACCGCCGCGCGCAGCTGGTTCTGCTCGTCGGTGAACACCCACTCGCCAGCAGCCAGAGTCTCAGCTGTGCTCTTGGGCTGATCCGCAAGCTCCTCAGCTGTGCTTCTGGTCTGATCCGCAAGCTCCTCAGCCACGCGGGATCTCCTTCCACGCGATCCCCGCATCCGCCCTCAGATCACCCGGCAGACCCAGCACCCGTTCGCCGAGGATGTTGCGCATCACCTCCGACGTTCCTCCCTCGATCGTGTTGGCGCGGCTGCGCAGGAAACGCTGCTGCACCGGCCCGCGCCAGTCGGCGGCATCGCCGTCGCGGTCGCCCTTGCCGTATCCGTCGTACAGAATCCCCTCGGGGCCGAGCAGGTCCATGCAGAACTCGTAGATGTGCTGGTTGAGTTCCGCGCCGACGAGCTTGCCGATCGAGCCCTCCGGTCCCGGGCCGCCGACCGTTGCCGACGCGCGGGACCGTTCGGCGGTGAGGCGCTGGGCCTCCGAGCGCAGCCACAGTGAGCTGAGCCGGTCCCGCAGCACGGGGGTGTGCAGATCGGGACGCGACGCCCACAGCGCGACCGCATCCGAGATGGTGCCGGCGCCGCGCCTGCTGCCGCTGCCGCCGAGCGCGCTGCGCTCGTTCATCAGCGTCGTCATCGCGACCCGCCAGCCGTCGCCGACCGCGCCGAGCCGGAACGCGTCCGGGATCCGGGCGTCGGTGATGTAGACCTCGTTGAACTCCGCGTGCCCGGTCATCTGCCGCAGCGGACGGGTCTCGACGCCCTCGCCGTGCATGTCGATGACGAAGTACGTCAGCCCTTTGTGCTTGGGCATGTTCGGATCGGTGCGCGCGAGCAGCAGACCCCATTTGGCGCGGTGGGCCAGGCTGGTCCAGACCTTCTGGCCGTTGATGATCCAGGTGTCGCCGTCGAGTACCGCCGACGTCGCCAGCCCGGCCAGGTCGGAACCCGCCCCCGGTTCGGAGAACAGCTGACACCAGATGTCCTCGGTGGTGGCCAGCGGCCGCAGCAGCTGCTTTCGGACGTCGTCGGTCTGCGCGTGCTCGCGCACCGTCGGGGCGGCCATCCCGTACCCCATCGGGTTCAGACCCAGCGGCACCGGTCCGCCGGCACCCTGCAGGATCCGGTCGGCGACGGCCTGGAGGCCGCGGGAGACGCCGAGGCCGCCGAAACCCTCCGGGAAATGCACCCAGGACAGGCCGGCGTCGAAACAGGCGCCGAGAAACTCGGGAATCGGAACCGACTTCGGATCGTGTTCGGCGACCACCCGTCGCGCGGCATCGGCGACCTGGTCGGCAGCGGCGTCAGTGCCCATACGAGCACATTAGCCAGTGCCCGTTAGGCAGGTGCGTGCAACCGGCCTAGTGAGCCGTCAGCGCCAAATTGTGATGATGCGCCCTGTGACGGCGCTGGAGCAGGAATCGGAGCCACCTGACATCGAGTAACACAGTGATCCTTACGCAGTCTTGGTGAGCAGGGGGAGGAGACGGCGGCGCGCGACCATCGCATCGGCGAAATGGTTGAGCGCCTCGGGGACCGAGCCGGCCGCCGGGAACTCGATCCCGGCGTCGCGGAGTGTCTGCTCGACCGCGCGGCTGGCGATCAGCGACCACTCCTCACCGGCGGCGGTGCAGAGGTCGTCGACGACGAACAGCAGTGAAATCGCTTCCTCGCTAAAGGAATCGACGTCACCGAGGTCCAGGACGAAGGGCTTCTCGGGAATGATGAACCGGTCGAGGTAACGGCCGGCGCGTTCGACGTTGGCGCTGTCGAGACGACCCGCGACCTTCACGACGGTGGCCAACTGCCGACAGTGCGCCCGAATATCAGCGCCGTCGCAGTGAAACGTCGGATTGCCGTACATCGCAGCCCCCTTCGATCCAGTGCTCTCATGTCTCGCCGGTTGGGCGACACATAGATGAAGGTAGTGAGCCAATTTAAGGCCGCTGGGAGTAACGACTAATACTTCGGTAAGAACCTGGAGCGCCGCCGGTCAGCAAACTCGTCGGTAACTTAGCGCCTGCTCAATCCCGGCGCTGCACCTGGGCGCCGGTGTAGCCGGCCCACGGGTTGTAGTCGGCCAGCAGTTCCTCCTGCGGCGGCCGCTGGTCCTCGGCGACGTGCTGCAGGTTGATCCGGATCCGGTACCAGATCGAACTCGGGCCCCGCATCCCGTCGACGAGAACATCCGCGGGCTCCAGCTTCTCGGACGCGGCCGGGTACTTCTCGCGCCACTGCGCGAGCGCGGCCATCGCCTCGTCCTTGGTCTTCGTCCGTGCGATCTCGATCAGCGGCATCACCGACGCCCGCCGTCCGTCGACGGATCTGTTCGCGCCCTTGGGGGCCTTCTCGGGCGGGCCGAGCCGCTCGGCGAGCTCCAGCAGCGCCTCCAGACCGCCGGGGGAATCGTCCATCCCCTCCCACGGGTCGCCCAGCTCGGCGAACCGGGCAGGCACCGTGTGCAGCGTGAACTCCTCGGGTCGGCAGCCGGCGACCTCATCCCAGAACAGCGGCGTCGACACCCGCGCGTCCGGGGTGGCGCGCACCGAGTACGCCGACGCGACCGTGCGGTCCTTGGCGTTCTGGTTGAAGTCGACGAACACACCGTGTCGTTCTTCTTTCCACCAGCGCGCCGTCGCCGACTCCGGGGCCCGCCGCTCCACCTCGCGGGCCACCGCCTCGGCCGCCAGCCGCACCTGCTTGAACGGCCAGTGCCGGTGGATCCGGGCATAGATGTGGAAACCGCGCGACCCGGACGTCTTGGGCCAAGCGACCAGCCCGTGGTCTTCGAGGACTTCACGCGCGACGAACGCGACATCGAGGATCTGGCGCCACCCGACCCCCGGCATCGGGTCCAGGTCGACACGCAACTCGTCGGGATGGTCGAGGTCGTCGGCCCGCACCGGGTGCGGGTTCAGGTCCACACAGCCCAGGTTCACCGCCCACACCAGGCCCGCCGCATCGTGCAGGACCGCCTCCTTGGCCGAGGTGCCGCGCGCGTATCTGAGCTCGGCGACGTCGACGAAGTCGGGGCGTTTCTCCGGGGCGCGCTTCTGGAACACCGCCTCTTCCTCGATGCCCTTGACGAACCGTTTGAGGATCATCGGGCGGTCTCGGACCCCGCGCAACGCGCCGTCGGAGACCGCGGCGTAGTACTCGATCAGGTCGAGCTTGGTGACCCCGAGATCGCCGAACACCACCTTGTCCGGATGGGTGATCGGCACCGCCTGACCGCCGATCTCGAAGGACTCGCGGGCGGCCATTTCCTCATCGTAGGTTCCAATCCGCGGTGCGACCGGCGTCACATAAGGTTGACGCATGTCGAAGCTCAGCGATCTTCCGTTGCAGGCGCTCGCCACAGTTCAGCAGACGTTGGGGAAGTCGGTCGGCAAATATGTCGACCGCGGCACCGCCGAACTGCATTACGCCCGCAAGATGTTCGAGGCCGGTGCGCTCAAGCTCGAACCGCCGCAGGACATCGCCGCGTTCGTCGCCGACATGGTGCGCTGGGGCGAGTTCGGGATGATTCCCGCGCTCAACGCGCGCCGCTACCCGAATCGCGCCGCCGTGATCGACGACTTCGGTGAGATGACGTTCGCCGAGATGGAGAGCGCCGCCAACGCGGTCGCCAACGGGCTGATCGCCAAGGGCGTCAAGGGCGGTGACGGGGTCGCGATCCTGGCCCGCAACCACCGCTGGTTCCTGGTGTCGGTGTACGCCGCGGGCAAGACCGGTGCCCGCATCATCCTGCTCAACAGCGAGTTCTCCGGTCCGCAGATCAAAGAGGTCTCGGAGCGCGAAGGCGCGAAGCTGATCATCTACGACGACGAGTACACCAAGGCCGTTTCGGCCGCCGAACCCGAACTCGGCAAGCTGCGCTCGCTCGGTATCAACCCGGATAAGGAGGAGCCGTCGGGCAGCACCGACGAAACCCTCGAGGAACTCGTCGCGCGCACCAGCTCGACGCCGCCGCCGAAGGTGACCAAGCATTCGTCGGTCATCATCCTGACCAGCGGCACCACCGGAACGCCCAAGGGCGCCAACCGCAGTGCCCCGCCGTCGCTGGCGCCGATCGGCGGCGTGCTGTCCTCGGTGCCGTTCAAATCCGGTGAGGTCACCTCGCTGCCCGCGCCGATGTTCCACGCGCTGGGGTTCCTGCACGCGACGATCGCGATGATGCTGGGCACCACGCTGGTGCTGCGCAGACGGTTCAAACCGGCCACGGTGCTCGCCGACATCGAGAAGCACAAGGCCACCGCGATCGTCGTGGTGCCCGTGATGCTTTCGCGCATCCTCGACGAACTCGACAAGACCTCTCCGAAGCCGAACCTGTCGTCGCTGCGCATCGTGTTCGTCTCGGGCAGCCAGCTCGGCGCCGAACTGGCCACCAGGGCGCTGAAGGAACTCGGCCCGGTCGTGTACAACCTGTACGGCTCCACCGAGGTGTCGTTCGCGACAATCGCCGGCCCACAACATCTTTCGATCAACCCGGCCACAGTCGGCCCGGTCGTCAAGGGCATGAAGGTCAAGATCCTCGACGACAACGGCAACGAGGTGCCGCGCGGTGAGGTGGGCCGGATCTTCGTCGGCACCTTCTTCCCGTTCGAGGGCTACACCGGTGGCGGCGGAAAGCAGATCATCGACGGGCTGCTGTCCTCGGGTGATGTCGGCTACTTCGACGAGCACGACCTGCTCTACGTCAGCGGCCGGGACGACGAGATGATCGTCTCCGGCGGCGAGAACGTGTTCCCCGCCGAGATCGAGGACCTCGTCAGCGGCCACCCGGATGTGGTCGAGGCCACCGCGATCGGCGTCGAGGACAAGGAGTGGGGCCACCGGCTGCGCTGCTTCGTGGTCAAGGCCGAGGGCGCCACGATCGACGAGGACGGCATCAAGACCTACGTGCGGGAGAACCTGGCCCGCTACAAGGTTCCGCGCGAGGTGGTCTTCATCGACGAACTGCCGCGCAACCCGACCGGGAAGATCCTCAAGCGCGAGCTGCGCGAGATGGAGATCTCCATGGAGACCCCTGAGGAATAGTCGGCGCCCGCAGGTCGTAGTACCCCAGCGTGAACATCGATCTGATCGGAAAGACCGCGCTCGTCACCGGCTCCACGCAGGGCATCGGACTGGCCATCGCGAAGGGCCTCGCTTCGGCGGGGGCGCGCGTCGTCGTGAACGGCCGTAGCCAGGACCGGGTCGACGAGGCCGTCGCGACGATCGAGGGCGACGCGGTCGGCATCGCCGCGGACGTCGCGACCGACGGCGGGGCGCAGGTGCTGTTCGACGCCGTTCCCGCGGTGGACATCCTGGTCAACAACCTCGGGATCTTCGGCGCCGCCCCGGCCGGGGAGATCAGCGACGAGCAGTGGCGGCAATTCTTCGAGGTCAACGTGCTGGCCGCGGCGCGGCTGATCCGCCTCTACCTGCCCGGGATGACGGAGCGGCACTGGGGCCGGGTACTGCAGATCGCCAGCGACTCGGCGGTGGTGATCCCGGAGGAGATGATCCACTACGGCGTCTCCAAGACCGCGCTGCTGGCGCTGTCGCGTGGGTTCGCCAAGAGTGCCGCCGGCACCGGGGTGACCGTGAACTCCGTGATCGCCGGCCCGACGCACACCGCGGGCGTCGAGGAGTTCGTCTACCAGCTCGTCGACAGATCGCTGCCGTGGGACGAGGCGCAGCGCGAGTTCATGCGGCTGCACCGCCCGCAGTCGCTGATCCAGCGGCTGATCGAACCCGAGGAGATCGCGAACATGGTCGTGTATCTGGCCTCGCCGCTGGCGTCGGCGACGACCGGCGGTGCGCTGCGGGTGGACGGCGGCTACGTCGACGCGATCCTGCCCTAACCCGCGAACGCCGCCGAACCGGGCAGCGCGAGTGCCATCAGCATCAGCAGCAGCAGGAACCAGCCCGCACCCTGCCAGGCGGTCCATCCGCGCTGGGCCTTCCACTCGCGGTAGGCGCGAATCAGCGCGCCGACGCCGCCGAGGAACAGGAACCCCGGCACCAGGCTGGCGCTGAACACCGAGTCACGCGGCCCGAACGCGTATACGGCGAAAGCAAGCCCGGCCACCGCGACCACGATGAGCGCGTAGGTCGCCGCGGCGCGGTACTCACCGGGTCGGTTGAAGCGTTTCTCCACGAAGTTGCGGTCGTTGGTCACCATGGCGGGGTTCCCAGCTTTCGCCATTACATGCCGCGTATCGAACGCAACCTGAAGGTGCGCACCGGTCCCGCGGTGGTGGCCCGGCACTGGGAGAACAGCGGTTCGGACATCACCACCTCGAGGATCACCTCGACGTTGCCCGACCCGGTCGCCAGCACCACCTCGATCTGGTCGGTGCCGCCGATGAGCGACACCGGCGGCAGGGCTTCGATGCGGTTGTCGCCGTACGCTTCCCGCGCGAAGTGCTGCGCGGCCTGCACGGCGTGCGGCAGCGATGTGCGGCCGCGCAGGAACCTGTCGTCGAGCTTTCCGTCGCAGTAGAGCCGGACCAGCTCGGCGGCGTCGGTGCTGTCGACACGGCCGTAACACAGCCCTTCCGGCAGGATCAGCATCGTGGCGGCGAACCGGTCACCGCCCAGATGTGAGCATTCCCATGTCGATTCGGGATATGCGGCCGCGATCGCGGCCACGGCCCCGCGGCCGCGCACCGCGCAGCACTGGTCGTGTCGTCCGTGCGCGCACACGGCCACGAGCGGACCGTCGATCGCCGCGCCGTCGCGGCCGCCGAGATCGATGTCGAGGTAGTCCCGGGCCTCGTCGACCTCCCCGTGGAACAGTGCGTGCGCGCCGACATCGGATTTCGCGACGAACCACCGCCAGCGCGGTGACGCGGAGCGGCGGCCGTGGCGGCGGATCGCCGCGATGCGCATCCCCGCGGCTTCGGCGCGGCGCACCACGGCGCGGCCCAACTCCGGGTCGATGCTGCCGGGGGACTGCAGGAAGGCCGACGGTCCCCAGCCGCCCTCCAGTTCGAGGAGCAGCCAGGCCGAACCCGCCGACGCGGTGCCGTACATCGGTTCGTCGCGAGCCAGGGACTGGTCGCTGCACGGCGCGCGTTTCGCGGCGGTCACGTGGCAGGCACCACGATGCCCTCGCGCAGCAACCGCCGGATCAGCACCGCGCCGTCGGCGGTGTCAAGACCAGCGCTGTCGAGACAAGCGATGTCGTCGGCGCCGATCACGCGGCCGGTGAGGACGTCGTCCAGCGCCGCCGCGCACGAGGCGGGGAACGTGATGGTCTTGCCGGCCACCGCGACCGACACCCGTCCGTCGGCGTCGTGGCGCACTGTCGCGTTCAGTCCGCGGCGCAGCCGGACGCGGACGGTCGCCGCCTGCTCGGTGGCGTGCAGTGTCGCCAGCGGTCGGATCTCCTCGGGACGGGTCCGGTCCCCGTGCCGCTTCTTGAGCCGCTCGGCGGCGGATGCGCTGAGCGTGGCGGCGTCATCGCGCAGATGGGTGACCAGCTGTGCGATTACCTTGGCCGCGAGCGCCGCGGTCTGGTCGCCGGAGGCCGGGTCGATGCCCAGCGGCAGCGGCGCGCGGAACTCGTCGGTGCGGGCCAGTTCGTCGAGCACCGCGCGGGCGACGTCGATCCCGGTTGTCGCGGACACCCCGATGGTCAGGTGGATGGAGGTGGTGTCCATCGCCTGCGCGGCGTGCACCCATCCGCGGGGCAGATACAGCGCGTCGCCCGCGGTGAGCACGGTGTCGATGACGGGGTCGGTGGTGACCCGCTGCGCGATCTGCTCCCGGAACAGCGTCCACGGCTGGTCCGGCAGCGGATGCAGGTGCACCGGTTCGTGCACGACCCACCGCTTGGTGCCCGAAACCTGAAGCACGAACACGTCGTGGACGTCGTAGTGAAAGTCGAACCCGCGGTTGTCCGGTGGGGTGATGTAGGCGTTGGCCTGCACCGGGTGCCCGATGTCGGCGACCGCCCGGTGGGTGAACTCGATCAGCGGCGGCCACAGCCGGTGCAGGCCCTGCAGCACGACTGTCGCCCCGGCGGCGAGTTGGGTCAGCACCTTGGCCGAGTCGACCTGGTCGGTGATCTCGGCGCCGAATCCCGCCGGTCCGAGGTAGGAGTCCTTGGCCAGCACCTGGCCCTCCTTGGCCAACCGGATGAACGGCGCGCGTACCCCGCGCTCGGCGATGAGCTCGTCGACCATGGCCGGGGAGAGCAGATCGCCGAAATCGCGGGGCAGCGCGTCGGCAGAGCTCAGCAGCGGCTTGCGACCCCAGTATTCGGCAGCGAAGACCTCGGGATCGATGCCGATGCATCGGCTCAGCACGGCGGAACCTCAGGCGGTGCCGTCAGCGCCGCCGTCGTGCCCTTCGGGGTTGCTGCCGCCGTCGGCGGTGCCCTCACCGGACGCGGTGCCGTCGGCGCCGCCGTCGTGCCCTTCGGGGTTGCTGCCGCCGTCGGCGGTGCCCTCGCCGCCGTCGCCGGGGGTGGTGTCGATGTCGTCGTCGTCGAGTGCCATCGCAGTCTTCTTTCTGCCGTGGACCCCGGTCCCGGGGCCCTCCTTGGCGCGGTGCGCGCGTCGACGGGTTGCCCCGCGCGGCACTGCCCGAAACGCCAGGGTCGGCTTATCTGCTAGGGATCGCGAGGGAGGCCGAGCAGTCGCTCGGCGATGATGTTGAGCTGCACCTCGGAGGTGCCGCCGTAGATCGTGGTCGACCGGCTGGCCAGCAGGTACTGCGCCCACCGGCCGGTCGGCTGGTCGGTGTCCGCGACGACGGCGTCGGTGCCGAACGACGACACCGCGAACTCGGCGTAGCCCTGCCCGGTCTTCATCGACAGCAGCTTCGAGATCGCCGCCGCCGGCATCGGGTCGCCACCGGCCAGCGTCAGCAGCGTCGACCGCATGTTGAGCACCTTGGCGGCGTGCCCTTCGGCGATCAGGGTGCCCGCGTGGTGCTGGGCGACCTGGTCGAAATGGCCGTCGCGGAGGAACTCGACGAACCTGTCCAGACTCGGCAGGAACGCCGGCTCGCTGCTGCCGAGCGACACCCGCTCGTTGGTCAGTGTGTTGCGGCTGACCTCCCAGCCGCGGTCGACGTCGCCGAGGACCAGATCGTCGGGGACGAACACGTCGTCGATGAACACGGTGTTGAACATCGCGTGCCCGGTGAGCTCCCGCAGCGGCTTGACCTCCACCCCGGGACTGGTCATGTCGAGCAGGAAGTACGTGATGCCCTGGTGCTTCGGGGCGCTCGGGTTCGTCCGTGCCAGCAGCGCGCCCCACTGCGAGTACTGCGCACCCGTGGTCCAGATCTTCTGGCCGGTGATCCGCCAGCCGCCGTCGACCTTGGTGGCCTTGGTGGTCAGGCTCGCCAGGTCGGATCCGGCGCCCGGCTCGGAGAACAGCTGGCACCAGATCATCTCGCCGCGGAAGGTCGGCGGCAGGAAACGCTGCTGCTGATCGTCGGTGCCGAACGCGACGATCGACGGGATGATCCACGCGGCGATCCCCATCTGGGGCCGCTTGACCCGCCCTTCGGAGAACTCCTGCGCGATGATGATCTGCTCGACGGGGCTCGCGGCGCGACCCCACGGCGTGGGCAGGTGCGGCGCGACCCAGCCGCCCTCGGCGATCACGGCGGCACGCTGTTCGCGCGGAACCTCTTTCAGCGCGGCCACTTCGGCGCGGATCTCGGACCGCAGCTTCTCGGTGTCGGGGTCGAGGTCGATGTTCAGTGCGCGCATACCGGTCGAGGTGGCGAGGTCCACGACGCGCTGCGGGTACTCCGCCGCGCGGCCGAACGACGCGACCAGCACCAGCGCGCGGCGGTAGTAGACGTTGGTGTCGTGCTCCCAGGTGAACCCGATACCGCCGTGCACCTGGATGCAGTCCTGGGTGGTGTGCTGTGCGGCCGCGGGCGCCAGGGTGGCGGCCACGGCGGCGGCGAATTCGAACGCGGCGTCTGCATCCGGGGCTTCATCGAGTGCCCGGGCGGCGTCCCACACGGCGGCGGTCGCCCGCTCGGTCTCGGCGATCATGTTGGCGCACTTGTGTTTCACGGCCTGGAACTGGCCGATGGGCCGGCCGAACTGCTCGCGGATCTTGGCGTAGGCCGCGGCGGTGTCGGTGGCCCAGCGGGCGACGCCGACGGCCTCGGCGGACAGCAGCGTCGACATCAGCGCGCGGGCGTGCGCCCGGCTCAGGTTGCTCAGCACCCTGTCGTCGCCGACCTCGACGGCGTTGGCGCGCACGTGGGCGACGGGACGCAGCGGGTCGACACTGGCGACCGGCTCGACCTCGAGCCGGTCGGCGTCGAGGAGCACCCACTCCTCGCCGGAGTCGATCGCCACCGGCAGCACCAGCAGTGACGCCTGCGCGGCGGCGGGCACAGCGCGCACCTCGCCGCGGATCACCAGCCGGTCCCCCTGCCGGGTGGCGGTCAGGCCGGAGTCGATCGCATAGGCGGCGATGACGTCCCCGGCCGCCAGCCCGGTCAGCACCTCGGCGGTCGGATCGTGAGCGGCGATCAGCGCGCTCGCGATCACCGACGGGACGAACGGGCCCGGCACCGCGCCGTACCCGAATTCTGCGACGACGATGGCCAATTCGAGGATTCCGAAACCCTGACCGCCGACCGGCTCGGCGAGGTGCACGCCGTGCAGGCCCTGCTCGGCGGCGGGCTTCCAGTACGGCGGCGGATTCGGGATCGGCGTTTCCAGCGCGTCGTGGAGCACCTCAGACGGGGCCACCCGCGCGACGAACGCGCGCACCGAATCGGCGAGGTCGTTGTGCTCTTCGGAGATCGCGATGGGCATAGCTGCACCTCTTCACGTCGTCGTGACTGGCCCCAACCGGTTGGTCGGGACCGACGTTACCCGTGGATGCCGTTCACCACGTGGGCGAGGTCTCGTCCGTCACGAAGCCGTTCGCAGTTGTCGACGGCGAATTCCAGGTAGCGGCGCATCGTATCGGCGGTGTACCAGGTGACATGCGGTGTCAGCACCACGTTGGGCAGCGCCAGCAGCGGGTCGCCGGCCGGGACGGGTTCGGTGGCGAATACGTCGAGGCCGGCGGCGGCCAGCCGGCCGCCGCGCAGCGCGTCGACCAGCGCCGCTTCGTCGACGATCGGGCCCCGGGACGTATTGACCAGCACCGCATCGGGTTTCATGACGGCCAGCGCATCCCGGCCGAGCAGTCCCGCGGTCGCGTCGGTCAGTGGCAGGTGCAGTGACACGATGTCGCTGCCGGCGAGCAGGTCGGGCAACCGGCGCCAGGTCGGCAACCCGTCGTCGCGCGTACTGGTGTGCAGCACGTCGGCGCCCATCGCGAGCAGGATGCGTTCCACCTGCTTGGCGATGTTGCCGTAGCCGACGAGCCCGACGGTGCAGCCGCCGATGTCGCGGACCGTCTCGCCGAGCGTCGGGTCCGACGGCCAGCCCCGGCCCTCGCGGGTGGCGCGGTCGAGGGCGGGCAGCCGGCGCAGCGCGGCGAGCATCAGCAGCAGGGTGCCCTCGGCGACCGACGGCGCGTTCGCGCCGGGCATGTTGGCCACCGCGATGCCGCGGGCTGTCGCGGTGTCGACGTCGATGGTGTTGACGCCGGCGCCGAGCTTGTGCACCAACCGCAGCCGTGCGGCCCTGGCCAGATCGTCACCCGAAATCGGGCGCAGCACATGCCAGATGACGTCGACTTCGGGCAGTGCGCGGTAGAACGTCTCGTCGTCGTCCTCGGCGCAGTAGGTGATGTCGAGCCAATCCGTGTGCGGGGAAAGGAAATCGGTGACTTTCGCGCCCGGGACGAAGTGCGCGAGAACTCTCACCAGCGGCGTGCGATCCACTTGGCGATGGTATCGGCCTTGTCGGAGCGTGCGCCCGGCGTGGTGAAGTAGTGGTCGGTGTCCTTCGAGCACAGAGTCTTGTCCTGGCCGGCCAGCGCGTCGAAGATGCGCCGGGCGTCCGACGGGTAGACGCCGGTGTCCTGTTCGGCGTTGATGACCAGCGCGGGACAGTCGATCAGGGCCAGATGGGGTTCGGCCCGGGTCTGGGCGTAGCGCAGGCTCCACATGCCGAGCCAGTTGCGCAGCGTGCACGCCGCGGCGATGCCGTGGGTGGACCGGTTTGCCTTGGCGGGCACGCCGGCGTAGCACATGTTGGGCTGGCGTTTCGTCGGCTCCAGCGCCGGGTCCACCATCCGGGGGTCGGCCCAGGTGCGCATCACGGTGAACGGGCGGTCGGAGAAGCCCGCGGCGCGCACCCTGGTGAGTTCGGCCTCGGCCCAGTCGGTGATCGCGTCGTTGCGGGCCACCTGCGCGGCCCGGTAGCGGGCGACGAACTCGGCGTCGAAACTCGGACCGTTGCGGTCGTTGAACAGGTCCAGATCGGGATCGGTTGCCACCGCGTCGTTTTCGTCGATGACCGACGCATCCATCCACGCGGTCAGCACATCGGGACGGCCGGGGTGCGCGGCGCTGGCGACGTAGCCGTCGGCAGGTGGGAGATCGTCGAGTCCGGCGGCGGGGCGCATCCCGTCCATCGGGGTGACATGGTTGGCGACGGCGTTGGCCTGGTATGCCGCCATCAACGAACCGCCCCCCGAATTGCCCAGCAGGATCACGGTTTCGATGCCCTGGACCTCACGCAGCCAGCGCACACCGACACCGATGTCGACCAGCGCGTGGTCGAGCAGGAAACTGCTCTCGAAACCGCGGAAACGGGTGTTCCAGCCGAGGAACCCGATCCCGCGGGTGGCCATGTAGTCGGCCAGATAATGTTCGGAGAAGTCGATCTGATAGTGCGTCGCGATGATCGCGACCTTGGGTTTGCGGCCCATCCCGCGGTGATAGAGGCCCTGGCACGGATGCCCGCCCGAGCCCGCGCGCCGCGCGGTGGTGGAGTCGAGCCCGACGAATTCCCGCGTGACACCAGGAGCCTGGACAGCGGTGGTGCGGCTCATGAATGTCCAGCCTCCGGCGGGCGTTCGGCGTTGGAGAAGCTGAGCCTGATGTTAGATTCAGAACGGCGTCGGTGGGTGGAGTTTCTGCGGAAGGCGCGTCGATGATCAAGCCGAACAATCCCAACACCGAATTCGAGTTGGGCGGCATCAACCACGTCGCGCTGGTGTGCGCGGACATGGAGCGCACGGTCGACTTCTACAGCAACGTGCTGGGCATGCCGCTGATCAAGTCCCTCGATCTGCCCGGCGGCATGGGGCAGCACTTCTTCTTCGACGCCGGCAACGGCGACTGTGTGGCGTTCTTCTGGTTCGCCGACGCGCCCGACCGCGTGCCCGGCATCTCGTCGCCGGAGGCCATCCCCGGCATCGGGGACATCGTGTCGGCGGTCAGCACGATGAACCATCTGGCGTTCCACGTGCCCGCGGACAAGTTCGACGAGTACCGGCAGCGTCTCAAGGCCAAAGGGGTGCGCGTCGGGCCCGTCCTCAACCACGACGAGAGCCCGGCGCAGGTCTCGGCGACCGTGCATCCCGGCGTGTACGTGCGGTCCTTCTACTTCCTCGACCCGGACGGGATCACGCTGGAATTCGCCTGCTGGACCAAGGAGTTCGGCGAGGCCGACACCACGACGGTGCCCAAGACCGCGGCTGAGCGCCGGGTGCCGGTCTCGGGTTAATCCCGGTACAGCGCCGGGTCGGCGAGCTGGTCGATCATCGCGCCGAGGTGCGCGGCGAGTTGTTCCGGGGTGAACGTCAGGTCGCCGGCCAGCCATGCGCTGAGGGTCTGGGCGACCCCGCCGACGACGAAATGTGCGGCAGCCTTGATCCGGTCGTTCTGTTCCAGTCGCAGCGCCGAACCCGCGTGCTGGCCCGACAGCAGCGCGAACAGCGCCCCGGATTCGGCGCGTTTGCGCACCACTACGGGGTTGTCGAGGCGCACGCTGAACAGCAGCCGGCCCACCCGGACGTCCTCGCCGATGGTGCGCACGATGTTGGCCATGCCCTGCCGGCTCTGCTCGCGGGCCGGAGCGGCCGCGACGGCGGCCTGGGTGGTCGCGGCGATGTCGGAGATCACCCAGTCGAAGACCGCGCCGACGAAGACGTCCTTGTCGGAGAAGCTCTCGTAGAAGTACCTGGCGGCCAGGCCGGACTGTGCGCAGATCGCGCGGACCGTCAGGTCGGCCGGGGTGTGCTCGCCGCCGAGCAGGTCGAGTCCGGCTTCGAGCAGACGACGGCGCCGCTCGGCGATCCTCTGCCGAGCGTCCACCCCGCGATACGGACGGACCTGGCCCATGGATCCCATATTGACACCCTGCCACGGGCCGGAGCAATATCAGGAAACACACGTTCGCAGTTTTGACACGGTCGCGCGCAGCGCGGCACGGCACTGTCGCCGAGGAGGAGCCCCCTGATGACGCTGTACGAGCCGGTCGAAGCGCCGCTGCCCGTGGTGGAACGCCCGATCGACGAGGTGGTCGCGGTACCGCCGCACGCACGCGCGCGCCGCCACGAGGACGACGGCATGCTCGGCCTGGGGCTGCTCGCCGGCCCGGCGAACGTCATCATGCAGCTGGCCCGCCCGGAGGTCGGCTACGGCGTGCTGGAGAGCCGCGTCGAGAGCGGACGGGTGGACCGTCACCCGATCAAGCGGGCCCGCACCACGTTCACCTATCTCGCGGTGTCCACCAACGGCACTCCCGAACAGCAGCTTCACTTCCGCCGCGCGGTCAACGGTGCGCACCGGCAGGTGTTCTCCACCGACGAGAGCCCGGTCAAGTACCACGCGTTCGACAAGGACCTGCAGTTGTGGGTCGGCGCGTGCCTGTACAAGGGCGTCGTCGACGTGCACCGGCTGTTCGTCGGCGAGATGGACGAGCAGGCCGCCGACCGGCTCTACCTGCAGGGCAGGGCGCTGGCCACGATGCTGCAGGTGCCCGAGCGCATGTGGCCCGAGAGTCGGGCGGCGTTCGACCGGTACTGGGCGGACTCGCTGGAGAAGGTGCACATCGACGACACCGTGCGCGAGTACCTGTACCCGATCGCGGCATCGCGGCTGCGCGGACTGCAGCTGCCCAAACCGATCCAGCGCCGCAACGAGGAGCTGGCCCTGCTGATCACCACCGGCTTCCTGCCGCAGCGGTTCCGCGACGAGATGCGGTTGCCGTGGGGGCCGGACAAGCAGCGCTCGTTCGACCGGCTGATGGCGGGCCTGCGCGTCGCGAACAGGGTGTCGCCGAGGTTCGTGCGGCAATTCCCGTTCAACGTGCTGCTCAAAGATGTGGACCGGCGCATCCGCACCGGCCGCCCGCTGGTCTGAGCCGAGCACTTCCGCACCGCCGATCAGGCGGACCCGTGCGTCTCGACACTTTGCTTATGCAATGCTAACTTTCACCCGCAAAGTTAGCTTAGCCATACATAAGCACCGTAAGGGAGATGGCGGCGTCGGCGCCCGGCAGCGGGTGCGCCGACGGCGCCGCGGAAGTACATGGACATTGGAAGTGACACGCTCGCGGCCCCGACGGGGACCTCTCGCGTCGACCAGGACGTGGTCAGCCGTTTCGCGGCCTGCTGCCGAGCGTTGGGACTGTCCGTCCACGACCGCAGGCGCCCCGCGGATCTGAGCGCGGCCCGGTCCGGATTCGCCGCGCTGACGCGCATCGCCCACGACCAGAGCGACGCGTGGACCGGGCTGGCCGCCGCCGGTGAGGTCACCCCGCAGGTCGTCGAGAAGATCTGGCAAACCTCCGCCGCGACCGCGGGCGTACTGCAGCGCCACCTCGACCTGACCCCGGGAGCTCTCGGCTTCCACTACGACAGCGGGCTGTATCTGCAGTTCCGGGCCACCACCCGCGACGACTTCGCACTGGCCTACGCGGCCTGCCTGACCGACGACGCCCGCCACGAAGAGGCCGACGAACTCGTCGGCGCGCTGCTGCAGCGCCGCCCCGACTGGTTCGACGCGCGCTGGGTGCGCGTCGCGATGTACCAGCGCACCGCCCGCTGGTCCGACGTGGTGCGGATGCTGACCCCGCTGGTGACCGACCACAGCCTCGAGGACACCGCGGCGCACGCCGCCCGGATCACCCTCGGGATCGCGCTGGCCCGGCTCGGCATGTTCGCCCCGGCGCTGTCGCACCTGGACCGCCCGGACGGCCCCGTCGCCGTCGCCGCCGTCGACGGCGCGCTGGTCAAGGCGCTGGCGTTACGCGCCCAAGGGGAGGTCGACGAAGCCCAGGAGCATCTGCAGGCGCTGTATGCGGCCAACCCGGAGCACACCGAGATCGAAGAGGCGTTGCTGGACACCAGTTTCGGCGTCCCGACCACCACGGCGGCCCGTATCGACGCGCGCAGCAACCCGTGGGATCCGGAGACCGAGCCCGGCGAGGCCGACTTCGTCGATCCGGGCGCCAAGGATCGCAAGGCCCATCTGCTCATCGAAGCCGAGGCCGAGCTGGCCGAGTTCATCGGCCTCGACGAGGTCAAATACCAGGTCGCCCGGCTGAAAAGCTCGGTGGCGATGTCGATCCGGCGCCAGGAGCGCGGACTGGCGGTCGCGCAGCGGACCAACCACCTCGTGTTCGCGGGCCCACCCGGAACGGGTAAGACGACCATCGCGCGCGTCGTTGCCAAGATCTACTGCGGGCTCGGGCTGCTGAAGAAGGAGACGGTCCGCGAGGTGCATCGCGCCGACCTGATCGGTCAGCACATCGGTGAGACCGAGGCCAAGACCAACGCGATCATCGACAGCGCGCTCGACGGCGTGCTGTTCCTCGACGAGGCGTACGCCCTGGTGTCCACCGGTGCCAAGAACGACTTCGGGCTGGTCGCGATCGACACGCTGCTGGCCCGGATGGAGAACGACCGCGACCGCCTGGTCGTGATCGTCGCCGGCTACCGCAAGGACCTCGACAACTTCCTCGACACCAACGAAGGTCTGCGATCCCGCTTCACCCGCAGCATCGACTTCCCGTCCTACTCAGGCCAGGAGCTCGTCGAGATCGCCACGCGCATGGCCGAGAAGCGCGACTCGCGCTTCGAGGACGCCGCCCGCGCGGACATGGAGCGGCTGTTCGAGTATCTGGCGCAGGCCACCACCCCGGATGCCAACGGGGTGACCCGCCGCAGCCTCGACATCGCGGGCAACGGCCGCTTCGTGCGTAACCTCGTCGAACGCTCCGAGGAGGAGCGCGAATACCGGCTCGATCACTCGGACTCCGAGGACTTCACCGACGACGAGCTGATGACCATTACCGCGGCCGACGTGGCCAACTCGGCCGCGCCGCTCCTGCGGGGGCTGGGTCTGTCCATGCCGCAACAACTTCCGGGACAGCGATGAGCACCCCTGACGGCGAGCGCCGCTCCTTCACCTCCCGTACCCCGGCCAACGAGAACCCACAGCAGATCAGCTACCGGCGCGGTTTCGTCACGCGCCATCAGGTCACCGGCTGGCGGTTCGTGATGCGCCGCATCGCGTCCGGGGTCGCGCTGCACGACACCCGCATGCTGGTCGACCCGCTGCGTACCCAGTCCCGTTCGGTGACGGTGGGTGCGCTGATCCTGGTCACCGGCGTGATCGGCTGCTTCCTGTTCTCACTGATCCGGCCCGCCGGCGACGCGGGCACGGATTCGGTTCTGGCCGACCGCGACACCGCCGCGCTCTACGTCCGGCTCGGCGAGCAGCTGCACCCGGTGCTGAACCTGACCTCGGCGCGGCTGATCACCGGACGCCCGGACAACCCGTCGATGGTCAAGAGCAGCGCACTCGACGAGTTTCCGCGCGGCAACATGCTCGGCATCCCCGGCGCACCGGAACGCATGGTGGCCAACACCACTCGCGACGCGTACTGGACGGTCTGCGACGCCGCCACCGGAACCGTCACCGGGGTCACCGTGATCGCAGGCGCACCCGTCGACGGCGGCGAACGCGCCACGGTGCTGCCCGCCGGTGAGGCGATCCTGGCCGAGAACGACGGCCGCACCTGGCTGCTGTGGAACGGCAAGCGCAGCGCCGTGGACCTGGCCGACCGCGCTGTCACCGGCGGGGTCGGTATCGGGGTGGACGCCGCCGCGCCGCAGCCGATCGCGGCGGGACTGTTCAACGCGATCCCGGAGGCGCCGCCTCTGGTCGTGCCCGCCGTCCCGAACGCCGGGCTGCTGTCGGATCTCGGGCTGCCCGAGCCGTACCCGGTCGGGTCCGTCGTGGTGGCCTACGACGCCGACAACACCCTGCGCCACTACGTGGTGCTGACCGAAGGGCTGCAACCGGTCTCACCGGTCGTGGCCGCGATCCTGCGCAACTCCAACTCGTGGGGGCTCGCGTCACCGCCGCGCCTGGAGGCCGACCTGATCGCGCGCACCCCGCAGGCCCGCGCCATCGACGTCGACGCCTACCCGGGTGAGCGGGTGACGCTGGTCGACACCGCCGCCGATCCGGTGATCTGCGCGGCGTGGGCGAAACCCCAAGGAGCGCAGGAGAGCTCGCTCGAACTGCGCTCGGGGGCGGCGCTGCCGGTCGCCGACGGACAGGGCGCCGTCGCGCTGGTCAGCGCCGGTGCGCCGGGCGGGCCCGCCGACCAGGTGATGTTGCCGCCGGGCACCGGATACTTCGTCGACAGCGCGGGCTCGCTGTTCTGGGTCAGCGATACCGGTGTGCGCTACGGCATCGACACCGCCGCTGACACCGCCGCTGACACCGGCGCGAATACGGTCAGCGCGCTCGGCCTCACCGCGGCGCCGCTGCCGGTCCCGTGGTCGGTGCTGTCGCTGTTCGCCGAGGGCCCGACACTGTCGCGCACCGACGCGCTGCTGGCCCACGACACGCTGGCGCCCAACGCTTCTGCGGCGCGCGTGGAGTCCCTCCCTCGTCTGGAGAAACCATGAGCAGGCTGATCTTCGAACACCGCAAACGGCTGCCCGGCCCGGATGTTCGCAAGGGCACCATCACGATCGAGCCGCCGCCGGAGTTGCCGAGGGTGGTTCCGCCGTCACTTCTGCGGCGGGCGCTGCCGTACCTGATCGTGATCCTGATCGTCGGGATGATCGTGGCGCTGGTGGCGACCGGGTTGCGGCTGATCTCGCCGACCACCCTGTTCTTCCCGTTCGTGCTGCTGCTGGCCGCCACCGCGCTCTACCGCGGCACCGACAACAAGATGCGCACCGAGGAGGTCGACGCCGAACGCGCCGACTACCTGCGCTACCTGTCGGTGGTCCGCGACAACGTGCGCGCGCACGCCGACGAGCAGCGCGCCGCGCTGGAGTGGTCGCATCCCGAACCCGCTGCGCTGGCGGCTATCCCGGGCACCCGCAGGCAATGGGAACGCGACCCGCACGACGCCGACTTCCTGGTGCTGCGCGCCGGTCTGCACGACCGGGAGCTCGACGTCACGCTGCGGGTCAAGGACACCGCCGACGAGATTGACCTGGAACCGGTGTCGCACACCACGCTGCGCGGCCTGCTCGACACCCAGCGCACGCTGCCCGACGCCCCGGCCGGTATCTCGCTGACCCGCGTCTCGCGCGTCACGGTGACCGGTGACGACGCCGAGATCACCGGTGCGCTGCGCGCGTGGATCGCACAGGCCATCACCTGGCACGACCCATCGGTGCTCGGAATCGCCTACGCCGGTTCCGGTCTGGAGTCCAGCGCGTGGTCGTGGTTGAAGTGGCTGCCGCACGTCGACGTCCCCGGCCGGGTCGACGGGGTCGGGCCCGCCCGCTATCTCGCCGCAGACGCCCACGAGCTGCGCTCCATGCTCGAGCCCGCGCTGGCCGAACGCGGCGCGTTCACCGGCGACGGCCCCTCGGGTGGCAAGCACCTGCTGGTCGTGCTCGACGACCCCGACGCCGACCCCGCCGAGTTCATCGGCCGGGGGCTGGCCGGGGTCACCGTGATCCATCGCCGCACACGCGAGCCCGATCGCGACCAGTACCCGGACCCGGAGCGGCCGGTGCTGCGCATCGCCGACGGCCGGATCTCGCGCTGGCAGAACGGCGACTGGGCGCCCTACATCGACTCGGCCGACCGGCTCGGGTCCGCCGAGGCGCGCCACATCGCGCGACGGCTGGCGCGCTGGGACTCCGTGCCCGGCCGGGCCCGGTCGGTGACCACCAACGGCGCGGAATTCACCACGCTGCTGGGCATCCCGGACGCGTCGGCGCTCGACGTCGCCGCGCTGTGGGCGCCCCGCAACCGCGACGACGAGCTACGCGTCCCGATCGGTGTCACCTCCACCGGCGAGCCGCTGATCTTCGACCTCAAGGACGAGGCCGAGGGCGGTATGGGCCCGCACGGCCTGATGATCGGCATGACCGGCTCGGGTAAATCGCAGACCCTGATGTCGATCCTGCTGTCGCTGCTGACCACGCATTCCGCCGACCGGCTGATCGTGATCTACGCGGACTTCAAGGGCGAGGCGGGCGCCGACATCTTCCGCAACTTCCCGCAGGTCGTCGCCGTGATCTCGAACATGGCCGAAAAGCGGTCGCTGGCCGACCGATTCGCCGACACGCTGCGCGGTGAGGTGGCGCGCCGCGAGCAGCTGCTCAAGGACAGCGGACGCCGTGTCCAGGGCAGCGCGTTCAACTCGGTCACCGAGTACGAGAACGCCCGTCTTTCCGGCAACACAGAGGCCGCGGACCTGCCGCCGATCCCGACCCTGCTGGTGGTCGCCGACGAGTTCACGCTGATGCTCGCCGACCACCCGGAGTACGCGGACCTGTTCGACTACGTCGCCCGTAAGGGCCGCTCGTTCCGGATCCATCTGCTGTTCGCGTCGCAGACCCTCGACGTGGGCCGGATCAAGGACATCGACAAGAACACGTCGTACCGGATCGGTCTGAAGGTAGCCAGTCCCAGCGTGTCCCGGCAGATCATCGGCGTCGAGGATGCCTATCACATCGAATCGGGCCGCGAGCACAAAGGCGTCGGCTTCCTGGTGCCCGCGCCCGGGGCCCTGCCGGTCAAGTTCCGCAGCACGTATGTCGACGGCATCTACGAGCCGCCGCGCGTCGACCGCTCCATCGTGGTGCACGCGATCCCGAAGCCCCAGGTGTTCCCGGCCGGCTGGGTGGACCCCGAACCCGACACGGTCATCGTCGACGACGGCGCCGACGTCGAGGTGCTGCCCCCGCGCAAGCTGATCGCCACGATCGGGGATCAGCTCGCCCACTACGGTCCGCGCGCACCACAGCTGTGGCTGCCCCCGCTGGACGAGCCGATCCCGCTGTGGAATGTGGTGGAGCGCTCCGGCGTCGGCGCCAGAGGATGGCGCTGGCCGCTGGGCGAGATCGACCGGCCCTTCGAGATGCGGCGTGACCCGCTGGTCTTCGACGCGACCTCCGCCGCCGCCAACATGGTGATCCACGGTGGGCCCAAGTCCGGGAAGTCCACGGCGCTGCAGACTTTCGTGCTGTCGGCCGCTGCGCTGCACGCCCCCGGCGACGTGTCCTTCTACTGCCTCGACTACGGCGGCGGCCAGCTGCGTGCGCTCGACGACCTCGCCCATGTCGGCAGCGTCGCGTCGCCGCTGGAACCCGAACGCATCCGGCGCACCTTCGGCGAGCTCGAACAGCTGCTCAAGGCTCGGCAGCGCCAGGGCGCGGCAGCCAACGGCGAGTACCGGGACGGCTACGGTGAGGTGTTCTTGCTCATCGACAACCTGTACGCGTTCAGCCGGGACAACACCGACACCTTCAACACCCGTAACCCGTTGCTGGCCAAGGTGACCGAACTGGTCAACACCGGGCTGTCGTACGGCATCCATGTCGTCATCACCACGCCGAACTGGCTCGAGGTGCCGCTGGCGATGCGCGACGGGCTCGGTCTGCGCCTCGAATTGCGCCTGCACGACCCGCGCGACAGCAATGTCCGTGCCGGCGGATCCGGCACCGCGCTGCGGCGTCCCGCCGAGAGCGTCCCCGCCGACCAGCCCGGCCGCGGCCTGACCATGGCCGCCGAGCACTTCCTGTTCGCCCAGCCGGCACTGTCGTCGATTCCCGCGCTCAACGCCCGCTACCCCGACCAGAGCGCACCGCCGGTGCGACTGCTGCCGACCGACGTGTCGCCGCGGGCGTTCGGCACGCTCTACCCCGCACCCGAGCGGGTCGTCATCGGGCAGCGCGAGGAAGACCTGGCCGCGGTCAGCGTCGACTTCGCCGACAACCCGCTGCTGATGGTGTTCGGTGACACCAAGACCGGCAAGACCACCCTGCTGCGCCACCTGATCCGCACGATCCGGGAGAACTCGCGGCCCGACCAGATCGCGTTCACGGTGATCGACCGGCGGCTGCAACTCGTCGACGAGCCGCTCTTTCCGGACAACGAGTACACCCCGAACCTCGACCGGGTGCTGCCCGCGATGCTCGGGTTGTCCGCACTGCTGGAGAAGCGGCGCCCACCGGCCGGGCTCAGCCCGCAGGAGCTGCGCGGCTGGGACTTCCGTGCCACCGCCAACGGCTCGGGCAGCCACGTGCACTACCTGATCGTCGACGACGTCGACCAGATCCCGGACGGTCCCGCGATGAGCGGCCCGTTCGCCGGGCAGCGGACGTGGACCCCGGTGATCGGATTGCTGTCACAGGCCGCCGAACTCGGGCTGCGCGTGATCGTCACCGCCAGGGCGGCCGGGTCGGCGCACGCGGTGATGACGGCACCGCTGCTGCGCCGCCTCAACGAACTGCAGGCGACCACCCTGCTGCTGTCCGGTAATCCGCAGGACAGCGGCAAGATCCGCGGTCACCGCTTCAGCCGGTTGCCCACCGGTCGGGCGATGCTGCTCGACGACGGCTCCGATACGCCCACGTATGTCCAGCTCGTCAATCCCCTCGCCGACGGGGCGGCCGCCCAGGCCGGTTACAGCGGAAAGGAGTTCAGCTGATGACCCTGCGAGTAGTACCGGAAGGCCTGACCGCGGCCGGAGCGGCCGTCGAGGCGCTGACCGCCCGGATGGCCGCGGCGCACGCGGCCGCCGCACCGCTGATCACCGCGGTGGTGCCGCCTGCCGCCGACGCGGTGTCGCTGAACACCGCGGCCGGCTTCAGCGCCCACGGCGCCGCACACCAGGGTGTCGCCGCCCACGGGATCGAGGAACTCGGCCGCTCCGGCATCGGTGTCGGTGAATCCGCCGCCAGCTACGTCAGCGGTGACGCGATGGCCGCGTCGTCCTACCTGATCGCCCGGGGCTGATCCGCCGTGACCGCTCCGGTATGGATGGCGCTGCCGCCCGAGGTGCACTCGGCGACGCTCAGCAGCGGCCCCGGGCCGGGTCCGCTGCTCGCCGCGGCCGGCGCGTGGCAGCGGCTCTCCGCCGAATATGCCTCCGCGGCAGCCGAACTGACGAACATCCTGGCCGGTGTGCAGGCGGGCGCCTGGGAGGGGCCGAGCTCCGAACAGTACGTCGCCGCGCACACCCCGTACCTGGCGTGGCTGGCGCAGCAGAGCGCGGCCGGGGCCGCGACGGCCGCACAGCACGAAACCGCCGCGGCCGCGTACTCGACCGCGCTGGCCACCATGCCGACGCTGCCCGAGTTGGCGCTGAACAAGACCACCCACACCGTGCTGGTCGCGACGAACTTCCTCGGTCTCAACACGATTCCGATCGCGCTGAACGAAGCCGACTACGTCCGGATGTGGATCCAGGCGGCCACCACGATGGCGACCTACCAGGCGGTGTCCGGCGCCGCGCTCGCCGCCACCCCGCAGTCGACCCCGGCGCCGATCGTGCTGCTGCCCGGTGTCGGCGAAGCGGGACGCGCCGCGGCCGACGTGTCGGCGATGGCGGCGCAACCGATGGCCGCCGAGGCCGGTGCCGCGTTCGACGTGTCGAACATCATCGCCGACCTGATCCGGCTCTACGGCGAGTTCCTGCGGTTCCTGTTCGAGCCGATCTTCAACTTCCTGCGCGACCCGATCGGTAACACCATCGCGCTGATCACCGACTTCCTGACCAACCCGGTGCAGGCGCTCATCACCTGGGGCCCTTTCCTTTTCGCGGTCGTGTTCCAGGCCGTCTCGTGGGTGGGCGCGTCGATCCTGTACCCGTCGCTGTTCCTGCTGCCGCTGCTGGCGACCACGCTGGCGATCGTGCTCGGCGTCGGGCAGCATCTGCTGGGCCTGCTGAACATGCCGCCCCAGGACGCCCCAGCCGAGGAGGACCTCCCCGCCGACGCGGCGCCGGGCCGCTCCGATCAGCAGGGCTTCCCGGCCACCATGTCCGCGCCGCCGCCTCCCAGCGGAGTGCCGGTGACCGCCAACACGATCAGCGTCGGCTCGCCGTCTGCTCCCGCCGCGCCGGCGGCGGCTGCCGCGACCTTCGTGCCGTATGTGATCGCGGGCCGCGATCCGGGTGCGGGTTTCTCTCCGACGGTGCGTGACAGCACCGCGGCCAAGGCGCCGTCGGCGGGAATCCCGGCCGCGGCATCGGGTGTCGCGGCGTCGGCGGCCGAGCGGCGCAAGCGCAGACGCAGGCAGAAGGACGAGATCAAGGGCCGCGCCTATGCCGACGCGTACATGGACTACCCCGCGGCCGACGACGAGCCGGACCGTGAGCAGCCCGCCCCGCCACGCGTCACCGCGTCCGGTCGTGGCGCCGGGCCGATGGGCTTCACCGGCGCCATCGGCAAGGACGCCGAACACGCGGGCGGGCTGACCACGCTGCCCGGCGATTCGTTCGGTGGCGGCCCGAAAGAACCGATGCTCCCGGGCAACTGGGACCCGACCGATCCCGAACCCCACGATCCCGAACCTCACGACCGAAAGGACACCCCATGAGCATGCTGGACGCCCATATCCCGCAGATGATGGCCTCGGAGGCGGCGTTCGGCGCCAAGGCCGGCCTGATGCGCAGCACCATCGCCCAAGCCGAGCAGGCGGCGCAGTCCGCGCAGGCGTTCCACATGGGCGAATCGGCGGGAGCCTTCCAGGCCGCGCACGCCCGCTTCGTCGAGACCTCGGCGAAGATCAACGCGCTGCTCGACATCGCGCAGGCCAACGTCGGCGATGCCGCGGGTGCCTACGTCGCCGAGGATGCCGCCGCCGCCAGCAACTACCCCGTCGTCTGATCGGAGCAACCCCCATGTCGCAGATCGTGTTCAACTACCCCGCGATGCTCAACCACGCCGGGGAGATGGCGAGCTACGCCGGTGCGCTGCAGGCGATCGGCGCCGAGGTGGCCAGCGAGCAGGCCGCGCTCAAGAGCGCCTGGCAGGGCGACACCGGCGTGACCTACCAGGCCTGGCAGGCCCAGTGGAACACCGCGTTGGAGGAACTGGTGCGGGCCTACCGCGCGATGGCCAGCGCGCACGAGATGAACACCACCTCGATGGCCGCGCGCGATCAGGCCGAAGGCGCCAAGTGGGGCTGACGGGTCGCCGTGCGCGCTAATGCCGTCGAACTGAGCGCCGCCTCGGCGTGGTTCCTCGCCGAAAAGCTCGGCGCGGGATCGTATCCGTGGGTGCTGGCGATCACGCCGCCCTACACCGACCACACGCAGCGCACCGCGTTCGGCCGGGAGCAGACCGCCGTGCTGACGAACGCGGGCGTACTGACCGCGGGCGGCACCGTCGATCCCGCAGTGGCGCAGTGGATCCGGCGGGTGTGCCGGGCCGCCCAGTGGTTGGAGCTCCGATTCGTCGGCAGCAGGGGAGCGATGCTGCGCGGCATCATCGCCCGCGACGCGGGCGGCACCGTGGTGGCGTTGCGCAGTGGCGCACTGCTGACGCTGACCGAGATGGATCTCGACCATCCGGAGGCGCTGGTGCCCGTGGTCACGGTGGGTCTGTCCGGCCGCGCCCCGGCACGCTTCCCGGACTTCTCGCTGCCCGCCCGCATCGGTGCGAAGGCCGACGAGCAGATCCGCGGTGGCGCATCGGTGCACAGCCTGCTCGACTATCTCGGGATCCCCGCATCGGCGCGCCCTGTGGTGGTGGCGGCCTTCGAACAGGACCGCACGTATGTCGAGATCGTCGCCGGGCGGCACCGCGACGGCCACCGGGTCAGCACCGACGTCGGCGTGAGCGTCGTCGACACCGCGGTCGGACGGGTCCTGGTCAGCCCCGCCAAAGCGGCTGACGGCGAATGGATTTCCACGTTCAGCCCCGGCGAACCCGCGGCGATCGCCGCCGCGGTCGAGCGCCTGACCGCGACACTTCCCGACGGATCGTGGTTCCCGGGCCACACCCTCACCAGAGACTTCGACGAACGCACGGCCGACAGAAGAGAAGAGAGATGTCCGAGTCCGCTCTGAGCACCACCAACGCCGCGATGCCGATCGTGCGCGTCGCCGTCCTGACCGCGACGGAAGGCGAGGACGGCGACCGCGGCGGTCGCGTCACGGAAGTCGCGCTCCCGGCGCAGCTTCCGCTGCGCGAGATCATCCCGGCGGTCCAGCGCATCGTCGCCCCGTCGGACGAGACCCCGGGCTCCGCGGAACTGCTGAGCCTGGCCCCGATCGGTGGCGCCCCGTACAGCCTGGACGCGACGCTGACCACGGTGGGCGTCGTCGACGGTGACCTGCTCGCCCTGCAACCCGTACCTGCGGGCCCGCCGGCACCGCGCATCGTCGAGGACATCGCCGACGCCGCGATGATCTTCTCCGCGGCACGCGAACGTCCCTGGGGGACAACGCACATCCAGCGCGGCGCGACGCTTGCGGTGATCGGGCTGATCCTGGTCGCCACCGCGCTGGCGGTCGCGCACCGGTTGGTGACCGACTCGATCGTCGGGGTGTTCGCCGTCAGCGGCGTCGCGATCGCCGCCGTGCTCGGCGCGCTGCTCGCGAGGTCGGGATCGCCGCGCGTCGCCACCGCCCTGGCCGCGGCCGCGCTGCCGTCCGTCGCCGCCGCGTTCGCACTGGCCGTACCCGGCGACTTCGGTGCCCCGAGCGTGCTGCTCGGTGCCGCGGGGGTGGCCGCATGGTCGATCATCAGCATCACCGTCGCCGAGCGGGCGATCGCGTTGTTCACCACCGCCGCGGCCGCCGCGCTCGGGGTGCTGCCCGCCGCGGCCGCTGCGACGCTGTGGACGCTGGACCTGACGAGCATCGGCTGCGTGCTGATCCTGGTGGCACTGGTGATCACCGTGCAGGCGGCGCAGTTCTCGGCGATGTGCGCGCGGCTTCCGGTGCCGGTGATCCCCGCCCCGGGTGACCCGACACCGTCGGCGCCGTCGCTGCGGGTGCTCGAAGACCTGCCGCGCCGCATCCGCGCCGCCGACTCACACCAGAGCGGCTTCATCGCCGCGGGCGTGCTGCTGGCCGTGACCGGTTCGGTGCTCGTGCTGTGGCCGGTGCTCACCGGGGACGGCGGCGTATCGCCGTGGGCCTGGTATTTGGTCGCCGCGACGGCGGCCGCGGCGGCACTGCGGGCCCGCGTCTGGGACTCTGCGGCGTGCAAGGCATGGCTGCTCGGTCATTCCGGGCTGCTGACCGTCGTGCTGCTCGGCCTGTTCGCGGCCAACGGCCGCTACACCTCGGCGTGGTGGGCGCTGGGCGCGCTGGCGGTGCTGACCGCGGCGTGGGCCGTCGTCGCGCTGAACCCGCGGATCGGTCAACCGGAGACGTACTCGCTGCCGATGCGCCGCATCGTCGGGTTCGTCGGCTCGGCCCTCGACGCGTCGGTGATCCCGGTGATGGCTTACCTGGTCGGCGTGTTCGCCTGGGTTCTGAACGGCTTCTGAGCGATGGGCTCGTTGATCCGGTCCACCGCCGCGGCGCTGGCGGTGACCTCGGCGGTGCTCGTGATCGGCGGGCCGTCCGCCGGTGCGATCACCCCGCCGGAGGTCGATGCCGACGCGGCACCGCCCAGCTCGTCGGCGGCGGTGGTGCCGATGACGCAACGGAATCCGTGCGTCACCACCGGGGTGTTGCCCGGATCCGATGTCGCCGCGCCGGGCCCGAACCAGCTGTCGCTCGGGCTGGCCGAGGCGCGGCGGCACAGCGACGGCAGGGATCAGCTCGTCGCGGTGATCGGCACCGGCGTCACGCCCGGACCGCGGCTGCCCAACGTCGACCCCGGCGGCGACTACGTCGGCTCCGGTGACGGGCTGACCGACTGCGACGGCCACGGCACGTTCGTGGCCGGTCTGATCGCGGGACAACCCGGTGAGGACGGTTTCTCGGGCGTCGCACCGGCCGCGCGGATCCTCGCGATCCGCCAGAGCTCGCCGCGCTATTCACCGAGCGATCCCGGCGAGGACCCGGCGCTGGCCCGCGCGGCCGCCGAGATCAGGGCGCTGGCGCGCGCGGTCGTGCGCGCCGCCGACGCGGGTGCGCGGGTGATCACCGTGTCGAACCCGGTCTGTGTCCCCGCAGCAGCGCAGATCGACCAGAACGATCTCGGGGCCGCACTGCGCTACGCGGCGGTCGACAAGGACGCCGTGATCGTCGCGGCGGCCGGCGACACCGACGGTCTCTCGGGTTGCCGGTCCAATCCGCTCGGCGACCCCGCGCAACCGTCGGATCCCCGCAACTGGTCCGGGGTCACCGACCTGTCCGTCCCGGCCTGGTGGCAGCAGTACGTGCTGTCGGTCGGTTCGCTCGCGTCCGACGGCCGTGCGTCGTCGTTCACCATGGCCGGGCCCTGGGTCGGCATCGCCGCGCCCGGTGAGGGCGTCGTGTCGGTGGGTAACGACGAGACCGGAGGCCCTGCCAATGCGCTGCCGGGCAACGAGCAGCTTGTCCCGGTCGCCGGCACCGGCTACGCGAGCGCCTATGTGGCGGGCACCGCGGCATTGGTGCGCAGCCGTTTTCCCGAGCTGACGGCCCCGCAGGTGATCGAGCGCCTCACCGCGACCGCCAGCGGAGCGGCCAGGTCCCCGTCGAATCTGGTCGGTGCGGGCACCGTCGATCCGGTGGCCGCATTGACCTGGAATGTGCCCTCGTCCGATGTGGATCCGGCCGCGGTGCGCGAGGTGACCGCACCGCCGGCCGACGAGCCCGCCGAACTGTTGCCGCGCATCGTCGCGTTCACCGGAGCCGGCGCCCTGGCGCTGGCCGTGGTGGTCGTGGTCGCCGTGCGCGCGAAACGAAAGGACTCACAGTCATGATCGTCCGGCTCACGCTGGCCGCGTTGTTCGTCATCCCGGCGGTGATGGCCTACCCGTGGCAGAGCACCGGTGAACGCTGGCTGCTCGGCGCGGCCGTCGCCGCCATCGTTATCCTGTTCGCCTGGTGGCGCGGGCTTTTCGTGACGACGATCATCGCACGCCGGATCGCCCTGCTCACCGGCCGCCGCCGTGGCGCCGATGCCCGTTCCGGCGAGTACGCGACGGTGGTGCTGCGGGTCGACGGCGAGCCGCCGTATGCGCTGCTGGCCGGCTACCTGGACCGCTACGGAATCCGGCTCGACAAGGTCCGGGTCACCACCCGCGCCCTTCCGGACTCCCGGTCCACCTGGGTCAGCCTGACCCTCGGCGCGGCCGACAACATCGCCGCGCTGACCGCACGTTCGGCGCGGATCCCGTTGCACGACACCGCACACCTGGCCGCTCGCCGGCTGGCCGACCATCTCCGCGAACTCGGCCGGCAGGTGTCCTTCGACGAGGCCCCGCCGGTCCCGGTCGGCGACGACGCGAAGGAGACCTGGCGCGGTGTGTCCGACGGACGCGGTCATCTCGCCGCGTACCGCGTCGCGGCAGGCACGCTCGCCGAGACCCTGGACGCGCTGCGGTCCGTCGACGCGGCGGAGGTGTGGACCGCCGTCGAATTCACCGGTACCCGTGCGTATCCCGAGACGGCGGCGGCATGCGCGCTGCGCACCGGTGACCGTCCCGGTGCCAAGGCGCCGATCGCCGGGCTGACCGCGGAGCGTGGTCGGCATCGTGTCGCGCTGATCGCGCTGAGCCCCGCGTCCGACCGGCGACTGAGCGCACAACCGGCGCCGGGGATTCCGCAGGTGCCCGAGCTCAGTCGAACATGAACGGCGCCAGGAAGCGCGTCATCCGGCGAAGGTAATCCGGCTGGCTCACGTGCAGCACGTGGTTGCCCGGGAACCAGTGGAACGCGCAGCGGTCCCAGTGCTTCCACAACAACTCCGCCTGTTCGGGCGGTGCCAGCCGGTCCCCGAGACCGGCGATGATCAGCCGGCGATCCTTGGCCGGGATGGGCCGGTAGTTCAGCGGTGACGAGTACATGGTCGCCGTGTCGACGAGTTCGGTGTCGGTGCGTGCGATCCAGTCCCGCAGCGCGACAACCTTGTTCGCGGGGAACCATTCGTCCACCGTGCGGTCCGGGGTGACGACGGGAACGTTCGGGATGACGGCCTGGATGCGGTCGTCGACGCTGGCGATCAGCGCGGACGTGTAGCCGCCCAGTGACATCCCGGTCAGCGCGATGCGGTCGACGCCGGTGAACTCGAGATAGTCCAGCAGCGAGCGGAAGTCGTGCACAGCCTGGGCCATCGCCTCGGCGAAACCCGCCATGCCGTGGGCGAAGTAGCCGTGGCCGCTGAACGGCGAGTACTTCTCGGCGCGGCGGCCGTGGAACGGCAACGTGTACAGCATCACGTCGTATCCGCTGCGGTAGAACCACGGCAGCGAGAAGAACAGGCCGTTGAACAGGTACGCCGAACCCATGAAACCGTGGATCAGGCACAGGGTCGGCCGGGGCCCGTCGTCGTGGCGCCAGTGCTGGGCGTGCACCACGTTGTTGCGGACGAAGCCGGCGCACTGGTCCCGCAGTGCCGGGTTGACGGCGCGGAAGCTGCTGTCGAAGCGGATGTTGCGGACGTTTCCGTGCGCGACCCATTCGGCGACCGGGTTGGCGGGC
Organism: Mycolicibacterium parafortuitum; assembly: GCF_002086815.1. GTDB lineage: Bacteria > Actinomycetota > Actinomycetes > Mycobacteriales > Mycobacteriaceae > Mycobacterium > Mycobacterium parafortuitum. The sequence goes on along the minus strand of NZ_MVID01000003.1, from coordinate 288,992 downwards.
CGCGACGACACCCTCGGAAGGTCCTGCGGCGCCGGGAACGACAGCTCCGGATCCTTGGCCGCGGCGAGTTCGGCGTAGAACCGCAGGTGCTCCTGCTCGGTCCGGGATGCCGACTTGTGCAAAGCCTGCGCGAGCGAGGGCACCATCGTCGCGCTCAGCAGCGACGCGATCGACGTGCGCAGCGCCAGGTCCGCGACCGCCGAGGAGTCCACGATCAGGCGCTGGCGTAGCGTCAGGTCGACCCGGCGGGGGAGTCCGCCCGCGCCGGCGTCCTCCCCGGGAACATCGGGGACCGGGATCGGTGGCACGTCAGCGGGCACACTGTTGGGCTCCACGTTTCGCAGCCTAGCGCGGCAGACTGGCCTCATGTGGAACCCGGACGTGTACCTGACCTACGCGGACCACCGGGGCAGGCCGTTCTTCGACCTGCTCGCGCGCGTCGGTGTCCGCGCACCGCGCCGGATCGCCGACCTGGGGTGTGGTCCCGGCAATCTCACCGAGACGCTGGCCCAGCGCTGGCCGGGCGCGGTCGTCGAGGCGCTGGACTCCTCGCCGGAGATGGTCGAGGCCGCGCGAAACCGGGGTCTGGACGCCCGCGTCGGCGACGTCCGGGACTGGGTGCCCGCACCCGACACCGACCTGCTGGTCAGCAATGCGACGCTGCACTGGGTGCCCGAGCATCCTGAACTGCTGGCGCGCTGGGCCGCGCAACTGGCCGCCGGGGCGTGGATCGCGTTCCAGGTGCCGGGTAACTTCGATGCGCCGTCCCATCGGGCGGTCCGGGATCTGGTGACGAGCCCCCGGTGGGCGGACGTGTTGCGCGGCTTCCCGTTCGAGACGTCCGAGGTGGTGCGGTCGGCGGCGGACTACGCCGCGCTGCTGACCGACGCCGGATGCCGCGTCGACGCGTGGGAGACGACGTACGTGCACGAACTGACCGGACCGGACCCGGTGCTCGAGTGGATTCGGGGCACCACGCTGCGGCCGGTGCGCGCCGCGCTGTCGGACGCCGACTGGGCGCGGTTCCGTGAAGAGCTGATTCCCGCACTGGACGCGGCGTACCCAGCCCGCCCGGACGGGATCACCTTCTTCCCGTTCCGGCGGATCTTCGTTGTCGCACAGGTGAAGTGACGCCTCAGCGGCGCTGGTCGAGCAGGTCGATCACCTGGGCGACGAGCGTGTCGATGTCCGCGTCGGTGGTGTCGAGCACCAGGTCGGGATTCTCCGGCGGCTCATACGGCGCGTCGACACCGGTGAGACCCTTGAGTTCGCCGGTGCGGGCCCGCGCGTAAAGGCCCTTCGGATCCCGCTTCTCGCATTCCTCGCGGGGTGTGGCGACGTAGACCTCGATGAACGGGAGTTTCGCCGCGTCGTTCAGCGCCCGGGCGATCTCGCGGTCGGACTTCAGCGGAGACACCAGCGACGCCAGCGCGACGACACCGGCATCGGCGAACAACCGCGTGAGATGGCCGACGCGGCGAATGTTCTCGGCGCGGTCACCGGCCGAGAAACCCAGGTCGTCGGAGAGGCCGTGACGGATGTTGTCGCCGTCGAGCAGATAGGCGACCTGACCCGAATCCACCAGTGCGCGCTCGACGGCCACCGCGACCGTCGACTTACCGGAGGCAGGCAGACCGGTGAACCAGATCGTCGCGCCCTTCTGGCCGGTCGCGCTCTTGCGGTATTCGCGGTCCAGAGAAGAAGGATGCCAACGGATGTCGTTGCGGGTCTGCTCGCCAGGCTTGACCTCGCGAGGCTCGACGATGGTGCCCGCGCCGACGGTGTCGTTGGTGGACTCGTCGATCAGGATGAACGCTCCGCTGTCCCGGTTCTCGGTGTACGGGTCGGCGACGACGATCGAACTGGTACGCAGCGTGACCGAGCCGATGTCGTTGAGCACCAACTCGACCGGGTTGTCGAGTTCGTCGAGCGTCTCGGGATCCAGCCGCGAGTGCAGCGCCTGCACGGTGGCGCGGACGGTCCGGGTGCCCTGCTTGAGCGCGAGCCGGTCACCGGCGCGCAGCGGGGCCTCACGGAACCAGCACACCGTGGCGTCGAGCTCGCGGGCCAGCACGGGCAGCGCGGCGTCGTCGGCGCCGCTGACCAAGACATCGCCGCGGCCGACGTCGATATCGTCGGCCAGTTCGATCGAAACCGACAGCGGCGCAACGGCGGTGCTGCGCTCGTCGTCCAGGGTGTCGACCGCGGTCACCGTCGAGCGGGTACCCGCGGGCAGGCTGACGACGGCGTCCCCGATGCTGAGGGTGCCGCCGGCGAGACGCCCGGTGTAGCAGCGGCGCTGCTGCGCATCCGGCCGCGACACCCACTGCACCGGCAGCCGCAGGCTGCGTGACTCGGCATGCGGCGCAGCCAGTTCGACCGCCTCGAGGTATTCCAGCAAGGTCGGCCCCTGATACCAAGGCGTGTTGCCGGAACGCTGCACGACGTTGTCGCCGAGCTTGGCCGCGACCGGGATGACCGTGATGTCCGCACCGCCGAGCCGGGCGGCCACCTTGTTCAGCTGTGCCTCGACCTCACGGAACCGGTCCTCGTCGAAGTTCACCAGGTCGATCTTGTTCACCGCGGCGACGAAATGCTTGATGCCCAACAGCTTCGCGATCCGGGCGTGCCGATTCGTCTGGCGCAGCACGCCGGCGCGGGCGTCCACCAGCAGAACCGCGACGTGCGCGTTGGACGCGCCGGTGAACATGTTGCGGGTGTAGCGCTCGTGTCCGGGGGTGTCGGTCAGGATGTAGCTGCGGGTCTCGGTGGAGAAGAATCGGTAGGCCACGTCGATCGTGATGCCCTGCTCGCGCTCCGCGCGCAGACCGTCGGACAGCGCCGCGAGATCGGCGACGCCCGCCTCGTCGGTGACCGCCTCCAGATGGTCCAGCGGCAGGCTGTCGGTGTCGTGCAGCAGCCGCCCGATCAGCGTGCTCTTACCGTCGTCGACCGAGCCCGCGGTGGTGATGCGGAGGAGTTGGCGTGCGCTCATCAGAAATACCCCTCGCGCTTTCGGTCCTCCATCGCCGCCGCCGACGTCCGGTCATCGGCGCGGGTCTCCCCGCGCTCGGACACCGTCGCCGCCGAGATCTCGGCGATCACCCCGTCAATCGTCGTGGCCCGGGAGCGCACGGCACCGGTGATCGTCAGATCACCGACGGTGCGGTAGCGCACCCACTCCACGTTCGCGGACTCCCCGTCGCGCGGCAGGGCGTACTCGGACACCGCGAGCAGGATCCCGTCGCGCTCGAACACCTCACGCTCGTGCGCGAAGTAGATCGACGGCAGCTCCAGGTTCTCCAGCGCGATGTAACGCCAGATGTCGAGCTCGGTCCAGTTGCTCAACGGGAACACCCGGACCTGCTCACCCTTGCGGATCCGGCCGTTGTACAGCGACCAGGGTTCGGGCCGCTGCGCCCGCGGATCCCACTGGCCGAACTCGTCGCGAAAGCTCAGGATGCGTTCCTTGGCGCGGGCGCGCTCTTCGTCGCGGCGGGCGCCGCCGAATGCGGCGTCGAACTGACCAGCCTCCAGTGCGTCGAGCAGTGTCCTGGTCTGCTGCCGGTTCCGCGAGGCGCCGGGCCCCGGATCGGGTACCCGGCCCCTGTCGATCGATTCCTGCACCGAAGCGACGATCAGCTTATGGCCCTGCCCCGTCACCCGGCGGTCGCGGAACTCGATGACCTCCCCGAAATTGTGGCCGGTGTCGACGTGCATGACCGGGAACGGCAAGGGGCTGGGCCGAAAAGCCTTCTCCGCCAGCCGAAGCAGCACGATCGAGTCCTTGCCCGCGGAGAACAGCAGCACCGGCCGCTCCAACTCGGCGACGACCTCGCGGATGATGTGGACGGCCTCGGCCTCCAGCAGTCGCAGCTCGTCGACGTGGACGGTGTCGTAGGTGGCGTCACGCACTTCGGTGCTCACGTCGGCAGCCCCTCCCGCTCGGCGTCGGCCCGGTAGCGGTCTACCCATGCGTCGGACCGATGATCGGCCTGGCGCTCCAGCACCGGCGCGGGAGCCAGCCGCGGATCCTGACCGATCTGCTCGAGCACGGATGCGACGACGTCGGTCAGGTTGCGCCACAACACCGGATACGGGACGTCCATCGGTTCGACGTCCTCCTCGGCGAACCAGTTCCGCCAGCCCTCTTCCTGAGCGCGCAGCATCGAGACCACATGGGCGATCGCACCGGCGTGGTACTCGGCGCGGGCGTCGCGCACCGGGTCGGGCCGGCCGCGCCACACCCGGGTCTGCACCGCGCGCCAGAACGAAACCGCCTGCGACACAACGTCAGGACGGTAGACGTGGATCAGCAATGGATCGCTGCCCACGACATCGCGGATCGCCGACAGCAGCCCGGTGCCCGAGCGGTCGGGTAGCCCCTCGGCCCGCTGCAGCAGCAGCGGGGTCTGGTTCCACATCAGCTTGCCGCCCCAGATGCCGTTCGGGGTACGCCCGACGGTGCGGATGTAGTCCCGCCAGATCTCCGGAGGCGCCAGATCGGGCTTGCCCTCGTCAAGCGGGTCGAGCAGCCGCAGGATGGATTCGTCGTCGACGCCCTCGAACCACTGCCTAGGCTGCGGCGACTGGCTGGTGCTCGGCAGGTACTGGAAGAACTCTCCGGGCTCGCCGGCGACGCCGGTGGCCCGCAGGGATTCCACCAGCAACGTGCTGCCGCTTCGCTGGGAAGCGATCACCAGATACGCCGTCGGAGTGGCAGACATGCGCGAGAGCTTAACCGCAAGTTCCCGGGCCGGCACCCCTTGGAATTACGATCAGGGTGAGCAGAACTATTGTGTTCCGCCACGCTCCTCGGTGATGCCGCGGCGAGTGGCTTTCGCTGAGCGACTTGGCAACTCGATTCCGAGGATGCGTCGGTAGGTCTCGGTGTAGCGGTCCGCGATCCGGGTTCCGGCGAACTCCGACGGGATCACGTCGTTGGTCTTCTGACGCCACTCGTCGAGCAGCAGCGACAGCTCCGTGGCGACCTTCTCGGCGGTATCGGAGATGCTGTCGGTCAGCAAATTGTGCGACTCGGTCGGGTCGGCGACGAGGTCGTACAACTCGCGCTCCGGCCTCGGCCCGGCCGCCAGCGGCGCGACGATACGTCCGGGGGCGCTGTCGGCGATGTCCCACGGCAGGTCGAGCACCGGGCGATGGGCATAGTTCTCGATGTAGCTGTACTGCTTGGTCCGCACGGCGCGGATCGGGTCGAACGAATCGTGGTACGTCTTCATCGTGTAGACCGCGTCGCGCACCGCGGCGGTCTCGGCGACCACCAATTGTGTTGCGTGGGAGAGTCCTTCGATGTCAGCGGGGATGTCGACGCCGAGCAGTCCGAGCAGGGTCGGGACCAGGTCGACGCCGCTGAACAGCTCGTCGTAGCGCTTCGGGGCGATGCCGCGGCTCTTCGGCGGGCGGATGATCAGCGCGATTCCGGTGCCCGCGTCGTACAGGGTGGATTTCGCACGGGGCAGCGCAGGCCCATGGTCGGTGGCGAAGACCACCCAGGTGTTCTCGTCGAGGCCGGTGGATTCGAGGGTGTCGAGCAGTTGCCCGACGGCGGCGTCGGCGACGGCGATGGAACCGTAGAAGTCGGCGAGATCCTGCCGGACGTCACCGGTGTCGGGTAGGTAATCCGGGAGCGTGACGGCGTCGGCGTCGGCGGGCTCGTACCGGTCGTGCGGGTAGGGCCGGTGCGTCTCGAAGAATCCGGCGGTCAGGAAGAACGGGGTCTCGGGCGCGTCGGTGAGCCATCGCGTGGTCTGTTCGACGACGTACTCGCAGTAGGAGTTGGACACGTCGAACTCGTCGAAGCCGAGCTTGGCCGGGTACGAGGTCTCGTGCTGCATACCGAAAAGCGCGGTGTACCAGCCATTCTCGGACAGCAGTTGGGGGAGGGTGCGCACACCGGCGTGGTACTCCCAGCCGTGGTGGGCCAACCCGACCAGACCGTTGCTCTGCGGGTAGCGTCCGGTGAACAGTGACCCGCGCGACGGTGAGCACAGCGGTGCGGTGGCATGCGCGGCGGTCAGCAGGATGCCTTCGGAAGCCAGTTGATCCATCCGAGGGCTGTGTACATCGGCGTGGCCGTAGGCCCCGAGATAGCGGCCGAGATCGTGCCAGTGCACGAACAAGACGTTGTCCCGGTGCGGTGTGCTCACAGTGGTCCCTTCTTCCTGACAGGCAACCTATCGCCCGCCGTGCGCTCTGTTCGTCGGAGGTTATCCCCAGATCCGAATTCATCCACAGCTGAGGGATTTCCACTGGTCGCCGCGTCGGGCCGAAACTAGTGTCGTATGTATGTTCGATGAGTTGGTGGAGGCGGCGAACCGGGCCCGGGGCTCGGCGACGATCGGCGGGTGGGCGCGCGTGGAGAACGCCGCGGCGTCGCGCCGGCTGTCGGCCATGGCCGATCTTCTCGCGAGCAAGCTCGGCGACAAGGACAGTGCCGAGCGCGACCAGTGGTGCCTGGACAACTGGGACGCGGTGTCGGCGGAGGTGGCCGCATGGCAACGGGTCTCGATCGGCGCGGCATCGAACGAACTCCTCGACGCGTGGATGCTGCGAGAGCGGTTGCCGCGGGTCGCCGAGGTGTTCGCCTCGGGCGCGGTCAACTATCGCCTGGTCCGATCGGTGGTGAAGCGCACCCGGCTGGTGTCCGATCGCGAGGCGATGGCGAAGATCGACATCGAGATCGCGGCGCAGCTCACGGACTGGGGTCCGCTGGCCAAGGCCAAGCAGGACGTAGCGATCGACTATTGGGTCGATCGCTACGATCCCGCTGCCGTCGTGAACACCGAGGCCGCTGCCCGCTCCCGGCACGTCGACGTGACGCCGGCCGCCGACGGGTCGGGGACGTGCTTCGTGGAGGCGGTCCTGCACGGGCATGACGGCGAGGTGTTGGACCGGCGGCTCGACGAGATCGCCCAGAGTGTGTGCGAGGCGGATCCGCGCACGCTCGATCAGCGGCGCGCGGACGCGATGCGGGCGATGGCCGAGAAGTGGGATCGACTGCCATGCCTGTGCGGTGCCGACGAGTGCGCGGCGAGACCGCGGCCGAAGAGTTCGATCGTCGTGCATGTGATCGCCGAGGAGGCGAGCCTGACCGACCAGACGCCGGTGGCACTGCACGGTGAGCGACCCGCGCCCGCGGGTGAGCGTGAGCCCGGCAAGCCCGGCGCCACGGCGCTGCTCGCACCGCCGCCGGCGACGGGTCCGGCGCTGACGAAGCCTGCGATGATCCTCGGCGGGGGCTTGGTGCCGGGGCCGGTGGTGGCCGCGACGCTCGCGCAGACCGCGACGATCAGGCCGCTGATTCACCCCGGGGAGTCACCGCCGGAGCCGCGGTACGTGCCGTCGGCGAAACTGGCGGACTTTGTGCGATGCCGGGACATGACCTGCCGGTTCCCGGGCTGTGACGTGCCGGCCTACGCCTGCGACCTCGACCATACGATCCCGTATCCGGTGGGTCCGACGCAGGCCTCGAACCTGGCATGTCTGTGTCGAAAACACCACTTGCTCAAGACTTTTTGGGGCTGGCGAGACGTCCAGTCACCGGACGGCACCGTGGTGTGGACGGCGCCGGGCGGGCAGACGTTCACGACCCATCCCGGCAGCCGGATCCTGTTCCCGGCGCTGTGCCGGCCCACCGCGCCGGTCGTGGTCCCGCCGAGCCGGCGGGTGGCGGCGACGGACACGCCGCGAGGGCTGGGGCCGTCGGGACTGGGCATGCCCCGCCGCACGGAAACCCGGGCGCAGGGGCGGGCCCGGCGAATCGCCGAGCAGCGGGCCGAGAACGAGGTCCTGTTGGAGGGTCGCGAGGATGCGGGGCGGCCGGCGAGCTGGTGATCGGGCCTAGGGGTGGTACGGCACGCCGACGGCGCGGAACACGAACTCCGGCGGCACGTCGAACGCGAGCGTGGTGCGGGGGAGTCGGGCCAGCACGTCGCGCGGGATGTCCTCCTTGTAGTGCAGGGACAGCTCACCCGAGCAGCGCGGGTCGACGGCGGAAACGTCGACGTCCATCGTCAGGCCCGTCTCGGACAGTTCGGCCGTGACCGCCCCGCCCTGCGGTGCGTCCCAGCGCTGATCGATGGTGCGGCCCGCGAGCTTGGGCACCGACGACAACGTGCCCAGCACCCGTTCGTTGGTCAGTACGAGTGCGCCGACATAGCTTGCGATGCTGCCCCCGGACCGCAACCCGGGGACGGTGCCGCGGAAACGCCGCGTCACCGCGACGTACTCCGAGAAGAACAGCACCCCCTCGGCTTCCACCTCGGACCGCAAGGCGCTCGGCAGCTTGCCGATGCGGAACAGCTTCCGAAGAAAGACAGCCATGTCCGAACGGTAGCTCAGCCCTGCGGCCCCCCGAGAACGCTGTAGACGAACAGGGGTGACACGTCGAACGCGATGTCGCGTGTCGGCACCTGCCACAACACCTCGGCGGACAGCGTGGTCTGGAACGTCAGCGACAACGCACCCGAGAACAACGGGTCGACGCGCGACAGATCCTCGATCCGCAACACCAGGCCGGACTTGGACAGCGTGCCCGCGACCGCCGCGGGCCCTTGCGCCGTCCACGGCTGATCGACCGCCCGGCCCGCCCTCCACGGCATCGACGACACCGTCGCCAGCACCCGCTCCTGGGTCAGCACCAGGGCACCGCCGTAGCCGCGCACCAACTCGGTCGACCTGTGCCCCGGGACTCGGCCCGCGAACCTCAGCCACACCGAGAGGAATTCGGACCGGTGTAGGACACCTTCGGTGGCGACCTCGGCGAGCATTCCGGCGGGAAGTTTGCCGATATGGAAAATCTTGCGAGTTATTGCTGCCACATGGCGATGATAGCGAGATCTGTAAAATTTGCTCGCTGAAATCGTGGTACTGCTTGTCGGGTGCGTGCGAACGGAAAGGGGCTGGTGGCCTCCGCGGTGGCGGCCGTCGCCCTCTACGCGCTGATCTGGGTGGGCTGGTCGCGGGGCTGGACCTGGATTGAGCGCCTGGACGCCGCGGCGCTGGAACCCGCCCACCGCTACGGCATCGACCACCCCGGCTGGGTGACCGGCTGGGACCTGTTCTGCACCGTGCTCAGCCCCGGCGCGTTCCGCATCGTCGCGCTGGCCCTCATCGTCGTGGCCCTGCTGCGCCGGCGCGTCCGCATCGCGATGTTCCTGGTCGTCACCATCGAACTGAGCGCTCTGCTCACCGAGATCGCTAAATCCCTCGCCGACCGGGCCCGGCCCGACACCGCGTTCGTCGACGCCTGGGGGACGGCCTTCCCGTCCGGACACGCCCTCGGCGTGCTGGTCGCAGTGACCGCGCTGCTCATCATCGCGCTTCCGGCCGTCGACCCCGCCAAGCGCGGGTGGCTGATAGCCCTCGCCGTCGCGGTGGTGCTGCTGATCGGCGCCGGCCGCGTCGTACTCAACGTGCACCACCCGTCCGACGTCGTCGCCGGCTGGGCGCTGGGCTACGCGTACGTCGTCGCGTGCTGGCTGCTCCTGCCGCCCAGACCGCCCGTCACGCGACCGGACGGAACACCGGCAGCGCTCGATACCGCACGCTGAACCTGGCCTGGTCGAGCTCCATGCCGACCTCACCGTCAAGCGCGAGCACCGTCGGTCCGTCCGGCGAGCGGAAGGTGAACTCCGGCACCCGCAACTCGTGATACAGCGGGCTGCGGGTCAGCCGGCCCAGCGCCAACGCGGCCAGGATCCGCAGCCTGCTGAACCGCTTCCCGGTCTCCAGGATCCGCACGTCGAGCAGGCCATCGTCCATCCGGGTGCGCCGCGACGGTGCGAACCCCGTCGGCAGATAGACCGAGTTGCCCAGAAAGAACAGCGAGGTCTGCAACGTCTTGTTGTCGTACTCGATGCGCACCGGCACACCCCGGCGCAGCGTGTGGAACATCGCGTACACACCCGCCAGCGGCTTGCCGATCTTGTGTTCCAGCTTCTCGCGGGTCTGCACGAACAGCGGATACGCACCGATGCTGGCGGTGTTGACCACCACCTGCTCGTCGTTGAGGCACACCAGGTCCACGCACGACACCGACCCCTCCCGGACCGCCCGGATCGTCCTGGCCGCCGCGTCGCAGCCGATGTCCTTGGCGAAATGGTTGAACGTGCCGGCCGGGAACACCGCCAGCGGCACCCCGGTGTCGACCGCGATCGCGGCCGCGGCGGCCACCGTGCCGTCCCCGCCGCCCACCCCGAGCACCTCCGCGCGCTCCGCCGCCGACCGCATCACCGCCTTCACGTCGTCGCCCTCGCCGAGTTCGACGATCTCGGCCAGCGGCAACGCCTCACGTACCTCGTCGGCCACCCAGGCGCCGGTCCCGCTGCCCGAGGCCGAGTTGATCACCAGCGTCAGCCCCTTGCCCTCCGGGCGCGGCGGGGTATCCACCCGCAGCGGTTCCGACGCCGGCAGCTGCGTCTCGACGATCGGCGGAACGATGCGTGCCCCCAGCACCGCGATCCCGGCTCCGATGCCGAAACCGGCCAGCACGTCACCCGGATAGTGCGCACCGGTGGCCACCCGCGACATCCCGACCAGCCCCGCGAGCAGCGTCAGCCCGAGTCCGACCGGCGGGCTCTCCAATCCGACCCCGACCGCGAACGCCGCCGCGCTCGCCGAGTGCCCCGAGGGCAGCGAGTTCGACGTCGGATGTCGCCGCGCCTGCCGCGCCAACGGCACGAATGACCGGTTCGGCCGCTCCCGCTTCCAGATCCGCTTGGCACCCTGGTTCGTCACGATGCTCGTCACCGCCAGTGTCGCGACACCACGCGCCGCCCCGCGCCGCATCGACGGGTTGCCGAACGCCGTGAGCCCCGCCGCGATCGCGAACCACAGTTTCGAATGGTCTGCGGCGCGGGTCAGCCGGGGCATCACCGTATCCAGCAGCGGGCTCGGAGACCCCGCGATCGCCTCGAAGACCTCCCGGTCCAGCGTGCCGAGACCCTCCCCGATCTGACGGATGCCACGACCACGACGCCCCAAAGGCAGAAACCCCATGACGCCAACTTACGCAGATACGCGGAATCGGCCCTCCCCGGTGGCACAGTGAGCACATGCTGCGCCGCGTGCCGATCCTGCTGTGGGCCGTCGCGACAACCGCATTCCTGGCGGCCCCGCAGGCCGCGGCCTTCGCCCCGTGGTTCGCGACGTCGGTCGGCGCGGCCACCCAGGTCCTCGCGGTGACGGGCGCCGGCGGCTCCGACGCCAAGCTCGACGTCTGGGAGCGCACACCGGCGGGCTGGAAGCCCGTCGCGGGCGGCGTCGCGATACCGGCCAAGATCGGGTCGAAAGGCATGTCGGCCAACCACTTCGAGGGGTCGATGATGACCCCGAAGGGCGTCTACACCCTCGACTTCGCGTTCGGCACCCAACCGGATCCCGGCAGCGGGCTGAAGTACGTCCAGGTCGGCCGCAACCACTGGTGGGACGGCGACGTGGCCAGCCCCACCTACAACACCATGCAGGTGTGCGACCGGGAGAACTGCCGCTTCGCGACCACCGGGACCGGAACCGAGAACCTCGCCATCCCGCAGTACGCCCACGCGGTGGTGATGGGGGTGAACAAGGAACGCATTCCGGGCAAGGGCAGCGCGTTCTTCCTGCACACCTCGACGGGCAGTGCGACCGCCGGGTGCGTCGCCATCGACGACGCGACGCTGGTCAAGATCATGCGCTGGCTGCGGCCGGGCGCGATGATCGCGATCACCGAGTGAGGGTCAGATGTTCAGCGCACGACCCGGTTTGACCTTGAACTCCAGCGCGTCCAGCTTCATCGACGCGTCGTAGGTGCGGTCGTAACCGGTCTCGGAGATCTTCCAGCCGTCGGCGGTCCTGCGGTAGCGGTCATGGTAGAAACCCGCCCCGATCAACATGAAGTTGAAGTCCGGCGCGATCACCCGGTCCTGCAGGTACCACGTCGCCGATGCCTCGTCGCCGTCGACGGTGATCTCCGGATGGGTGACGCGGTGCTCGGTGAGCACCTCCGGGCCGAGCGAGTTGCGCATGAAGCTGACGAGGTCGTCGCGGTTGGTGAAGTGGTGTTCCTCGCCGATCGACTCGCCGTAACGACCGACGACGTCTTCGGTCAGGGTCGCGGCGAAGTCGTCCCAGTGCTTGGTGTCCAGGGCGCGAAGATAGCGATACTTCACCTGTTTGATGTCGTCGATGTCACTCATGGCCGCCATTTGAGCACACGCGGGAGCCTTTGCGTGTCAGATGCGAAGGACCGTAGCGCCGGTCTAGGGTGTGCTGAATCATGAGCGATGCGTTGGGGTTGTCCGTCGGCACCACCAACCTCGTCGCGGCAACCGTCGGGATGGCACCGGTCACCCGCCGTTCTGTGCTGACCGTGTACGGCCATGCCGCACCCGAGGTCGGTGACGCACCGCCGGCCCCCGGCGGCGTCACGCTGTCCGGCTTCGTCGAACGCGTCGGGGACCCGGTTCCGCTGGTCGCGTCCGACGGCACCACCTACCCGGCCGCACAGCTGCTCGTCGAGGCGCTGGAGTCGATGGCCGGGCTGGCGGCGGCCCGGCGCGGCGGCGCCGTGACGGTCGCGATCCCGTCCTACTGGACCCCGGAGGCGACGGCCGCACTCGCACAGACGTTGACGGCCAGCGACGTGCTGTCCCCGGGCGGTGTCGTGCCCCGGCTGATCTCCGACGCCGAGGCGACACTGACCGCGCTGAACGCCAATCCCGGTCTCGACCGCCGCGGGGTCACGGTGCTGCTGGACTTCGGCGGCGGCGGCACCAGCATCACCGTCGTCGACGCCGCGACCACGTTCACCGTGATCGGCGGCACCGAACGGCACGCCGAGTTCGCCGGCGACCAGATCGACCAGGCCCTGCTCGGCCACGTGCTGGCCGGCGCGGGTGGGCAGGCCGATCCCGCCCAGACCGCCGCGGTGGGCTCCCTCGCTGTGCTGCGCGACGCGTGCCGCGCCGCAAAGGAACGGCTGTCCGCGCAGACCGCCACCGAGCTCGCAGTCGACGTCCCCGGCTTCCGCGGCGACGTCCGGGTCACCCGCGCCGAGCTCGAGGAACTCATCGCGGTGCCGCTCGACGGTGTGTTCACCGCGCTCGACGAGCTGCTGGCCCGCAACGGCATCAGCCGCGATGCGCTGACCTCCGTCGTGCTCGCAGGCGGCGGTGCGGCGATACCGCTTGTCACTCAACAGGTTTCGCAGCGGCTACAGATTCCGGTGGTGACCACGCCGCGGCCGTCGCTCGACGCCGCCGTCGGTGCGGCGCTGTTCGCCGCGTACGGGCGTGGCGCCGATACCTCGACGATGGCCGCGCCCGGTCTCGCCGCGCCGGAGGAGACGGTGCAACAACCCGTCGCCGCCGACAGCACCTACGCGCTGGCGTGGTCGCAGGACTCCCCGGTCGACGACGTGGTGCCCTACACCGGCGGCGAGATACCCGAGCGGCCGAACCCGTACGTGCTCGACGAGTCGTTCGGGGTCACCGAAGTCCTCGACCGTGACGATCCGGTGCCCGCCGGGCCCGGCGCCCGCTTTCCGTTGGTGCTCACCGGCGTGATCGCGGTCGTCGCACTGCTCGCCGTCGGTGGCGCCGCGATCGCCCTGACCAGTGTGGACAGCAGCGAGCCCGAGACCCCGAAACCCGGCAACGCGCCGCTGAGCAGTCCATTGGTGCCCGCGGAGGCGCCGCCGCCCGCGGAGACCGTCATCCAGCAGCCCGTCGAGCCGCCGCCGGCGCCGGAGCCCGTCGAACCGCCGCCCCCGCCCGTGGTCACCACGCCGCCGGCGCCGACCACCACCGTGCCGACGACGACCACCACGACAACGGCAGCGACGACCACGACCACCACGACGACGACCACCACCACGACGACCACGACGCCGCCGACGACCACGACCACGGTGCCGACGACGACTCCGCCGACCACCACACCGGTGCCGACGACGACCCCGCCGCCCACCACACCGGTGCCGACGACCGCGCCGCCCACCACCACCCGCCCCGAACTGCCCGGCATAACGACGACTCTCGTGACCGTGCCGTTCCTGCCGGAGCCGATCCCGATCCTGGTGCCCGACCAACCCTGACCCGATCGGTGCAGGTCCGGTCATTGCCCGGGCAAGAAATAGGGTTTTCCCCGATTCCTCCGCCGCGCCCCCACACATAGGGTTTCCGTGTCGGGTCGATCGGCTGCGGAGGGGACAGCCGATCGCCCGACTTTTTCAGTTGCGCGGGTGATGACAGGCCGCGACGTGCCCGGGATGGTGGCTGACCAGCGCGGGTTCGTCGGACGCGCAGACCTCGGTGTTCCACGGGCAGCGGGTGTGGAACCGGCACCCGGCGGGCGGATCCGTCGGGCTGGGGACGTCGCCCTCGAGCACCACCCGCTCCCGCGTCCGGTTCAGGCGCGGGTCCGGGATCGGCACGGCCGACAACAGAGCGTTCGAGTACGGGTGGACCGGACGGTCGTAGAGGTCGTCGGTGCCGGAGTTCTCGACGACCTTGCCGAGATACATCACCGCGACCCGGTCCGACATGTGCCGCACCACCCCGAGATCGTGGGCGACGAACAGATAGGACAACCCGAACTCGTCCTGCAGGTCCTTGAGCAGGTTCACGATCTGCGCCTGCACGGACACGTCGAGGGCCGAGACCGGTTCGTCGGCGATGATCAGCTTCGGGCGCAACGCCAGTGCCCGGGCGATCCCGATGCGCTGGCGCTGACCGCCGGAGAACTCGTGCGGATAGCGGTTGTAGTGCTCGGGGCGCAGGCCCACCCGGTCGAGCAGTTCCTGTACCCGCCGCGTGACCCCGGCACCGTCGGCCAGACCGTGCAACTCCATCGGGTCGCCGATGATCTGCCCGACCCGCTTGCGCGGGTTCAGCGACGCGAACGGGTCCTGGAAGATCATCTGGATCTGGCGCCGCAGCGGCCGCAGCTCCCGCCGCGACATCCCGACCAGCTCCCGGCCCAGGAACCGGACCGAGCCAGACGTCGGCGGCGTCAGCTGCAGGATCGCCCGGCACAGCGTCGACTTGCCGCAGCCGGATTCCCCGACCAGGCCCAGCGTCTCGCCCTCCGCGAGGGTCAGGCTCACCCCGTCGACCGCGTGCACGCGGCCCACCTCGCGCTCGACCACCACCCCCGACCTGATCGGGAAGTACTTGACCAGGTCGGTGACCTCAAGCAGCGGAGTCGTCATGACAGCACCCGGGCCTTGTCCTCGAGCGGCAACCAGCAGCGGTCCAGATGGCCGCTGCCGTTGCTCGGATCCAGCGGCGGAGCCTCGCCGCAACGGTCGAACTCGAACGCACACCGCGCCGCGAAGCGGCACCCCGCCGGCGGGTGCAGCAGCGACGGCGGTGCACCGGCGATCTGGGCCAACCGCCCGGTGCGCGGACGGTCCAGGCGCGCAAGCGAACCCAGCAGCCCCCAGGTGTACGGGTGATGCGGTGCGTAGAAGATGTCGTCGAGGCTGCCGTCCTCGACGATCTGCCCCGCGTACATCACCAGCACCCGGTCGGCCACCTCGGCCACCACCCCGAGGTCATGGGTGATCAGCACGACGGCCAGCCCCCGATCCCGGTTCAGATCGGCCAGCAGCCGCAGGATCTGCGCCTGCACCGTCACATCCAGCGCGGTCGTCGGTTCGTCGGCGATCAGCACAGTCGGTTCCAGTGACAGCGCCATTGCGATCATCACCCGCTGCCGCATACCGCCGGAGAACTCGTGCGGGTAACTGCGCACCCGCGCTTGAGCATTCGGGATGCCCACCGAGGTCAACAGCTCCACCGCACGCGCGAGGGCCTCCTTCTTCGACACGTCGCGGTGCGCGCGGATCATCTCCGCGATCTGGTCGCCGACACGGTACACCGGGTTCAGCGATGACATCGGATCCTGGAACACCATGGCGATCTCCTCGCCCCGGATGCCCCGCAGGCCCGCGTCGTCGAGCCCCGTCAGCTCGCGCCCGCGGTAGGTGACAGACCCGGTGATCCGGGTGTTGGGGGCGCGGGTCAGCCCGGTCAGGGTCTGGGCGGTGACGCTCTTGCCGCTGCCGGATTCCCCGACGATGGCCAGGATCTCGCCTGCGGCAAGGTCGAACGACACCCCGTCGACAGCCCGCACCACGCCGTCCTCGGTGGCGAAGCTGACGTGCAGGTCCTCGACCCGGAGAAGATCAGCGGGTTGTTGATTCGCTCCGCAAGCTCCGCTCATACCGGCGCCGCCTCTCCCAGGCGGATCCTCGGATCCAGCACCGCATAGGCGATGTCGACGACCGTGTTGAACAGCACGATGAAGAACGCGCCGAACATCGTGATCGCCATCAGCGGCGGCAGGTCCAGGCTGCGGATCGCCTCCCCGGCGTACAGCCCGACACCGGGCAGGTTGTACACGGTCTCGGTCAGGATCGCGCCACCGCCGACCACCATGCCGAAGTCCAGCCCGAACAGCGTCACGATCGGAATCATCGAGTTACGCAACACATGCCGGATGCGGACCTGCCGGTCGGACAGTCCCTTCGCTTTCGCGGTGCGCACGTAGTCCTCGTTCATCGCGTCGAGCATGTTGGAGCGCAGCACCCGGCTGTAGAAGCCGATGAACAGCACCGCCAGCGTGAACCACGGCAGCACAAGGTGATACGCCCAATCCAGTGGATCCTTGGTCAGCGGCACATAGCTTCCGGTCGGGAACAGCTGCACCTTGAAGGTCAGGAAGTACAGCAGGATCGCGGCCAGCCAAAACACCGGCATCGAGATGCCGACCAACGCCAGCACCGTCAGCGCGCGGTCGGCGAACCGGCCCGCGTGCACGGCACTGAGGTAGCCGAACAGCACCGCCAGCGACATCCAGATCACCGCCGCGCCGATACACAGCGAGAACGTGGCGGGCAGCCCGTCCCAGATCTGTTCCATCACATTGCGATTGCTCGCATACGAGGTGAGCTGACCGGTGAAGATCTGCTTCATCATCGCGACGTACTGCACCGGAAGCGGGCGGTCCAGGCCGAGGTCGGCGTTGACACGGGCGATCAGATCCGGATCGGCGTTCTTGCCCGCGATGCGCGCCGCGGGATCGGAGTTCGGGATCACGTTGAAGATCAGGAACACGATCACCGAGATCGCGAACAGCACCGCGATCATGCCCAGCAGCCGCCGGGCGACAAAACGTGCCATCTAGTGCTCCAGCCTGATCCGGGCCCGGGGATCCAGCGCATCCCGCAGCCCGTCCCCGAACACATTGAGCGACAACACGGTGACCACGATCATCAGGCCCGGGACGATCGTCAGATGCGGTGCGGTGTAGATCATCTGGTACCCGTCGGCGATCATGGTGCCCCACGACGCGTTCGGCGGGCGCACCCCGGCACCGAGGAACGACAGCGCCGATTCCAGCAGCATGTTGTTGGCGATGTTGAGGGTGAAGAACACGATGACCGTCGAGACGATGTTCGGCAGCAGTTCACGGTGCATGATCCGCAGCGGCCCCATGCCCTGGGCTACCGCGGCCTCCACGAACTCCTTCTCCCGCAGCGCCAGGATCTCGCCGCGCAACGGCCGGGCCATGTACGGCACGTACACCAGACCGATGATCAGGATCGGTATCCAGATCGAATCCCCGGCGATCGCAATGACTCCCAGCTTCAGCCCGCCGATCGCCAGTGCGGTACCCAGCGCGATGCCGAGCAGCAGCACCGGGAACGCCCAGATCACGTCGAGCACCCGCGACAGCGCCGCATCGATCCAGCCGCGGTAGTAGCCGGCCAGCAGGGCGACGGTCACCGCGAGCACCGTGGTGACCGCCGCCGCCGCGACACCGATGTAGATCGACGTGCGGCCCCCGTAGAGCAACCGCACCATCACGTCGCGGCCGTTCTGATCGGCGCCCAGCAGGTACCGGCCGCGCAGGCCCGGGCCGATCGGTGTGCCGTCCGGGGAGACGATGTCGGTCTCGGTGCCGCCGATGAGCACGGTATCGGTGATGTGGTTGTCGTTCGGGCCGGTGTGGGCGACGTGCTCGGCCCACAGCGGGGCGGCCAGGCAGCAGACCACGATCAGCAGGAACAGCACACCACAGCCCAGCGCAACCTTGTTGCGGCGCAACCGGAGCCACGCCAGATACCACGGGTTGCGACCCTGGACCTGTGTCTTGGGGACCCCTGGCGGGGCCTCGGGGACGGCGACCACTACTTGATCGCGAACGAGGTGAAGTCCTGTTTGAACAACAGATGGTGATAGGACCGGTCGAAGTCCATCCGCTCCGACAGGAACGTGGTGAACTGCTCGTTGCCGTACGGCGCCCACACCGCCTGCTCCATGTACGCCCGGTCGAGATCGGCGTACTGCTGTTCGACTCCGTCGTCGGAGAGTTGCTTCTGCAGCAGCTCGTCCATCTTGGCGTTGTTGGCCGGGATGTTGGCCCGCGACAGGTTGTTGCCGTTGGTCGGCAGAATGCTGTCGCCGTGCAGCAACGGCCGGAAGAAGTCGTCGGGATGCGGGAAGTCCTGGAACCAGTCCGCGAACCCGGTGTCCAGATCCGGGGTGGACTGGTTGCCGACCGTCGTCCAGTACACGTCGCCGGCGATCACCTTCAGGGTCGCGTTGAAGCCCAGCTGGGTCAACAGATCGTGGTAGTACTCGCCGATCCGCTTGCGGTCCGGTTCGTCGTCGGTCCACACGGTGATGTCGCGATCAGCCGGATTCGCCTCGGCGATCAGCTGTTTCGCCTTCTCCATATCCGGGCCCGGGTAGAGCTTGTACTCCTGGTAGCCGGGCATCCCGGGCGGCAGGATCTGCTGAGTCGGGTGCAGCCGCCCGCCGAAGATCCGGTTCAGGGCCTCGGGATCGATCGCGTAGTTGATCGCCTGGCGCACCTTGAGGTCGTTGAACGGCGCCCGCTCGGTGTTCATGAACATGTAGTAGGTGTTGATCGAATCCTCCATGCGGAACCGGTCCGTGTAACGGGTCTTGAGTTCCTGCAACCGGTCCGAGGGCGCCGGGTCCATCATGAAATCGACTTTGTTCTGGATGATGTCGGTGACCTGGGCGCTCTGGTTCTTGTTCTCGATAAGGGTGATCTTGTCGACACCCGCGTCGGCCACCTCGTCGGCCCCGGCGTCCTTGACGGTCTGGAACTGTGGATTGCGTTCCATCGTCAACGTGCGTGGCGCATCGACCTTGGTGAACATGAACGGCCCACTCGACGGCGGGGGATTGTTCGTCGCATCGGAGTCGAGCGGGGTGCTCGGCGGGATCGGGGCGGCGAACATCAACGCGAGAAGATTGTCGAAAGTGCCGTTGGGCTGGGTCAACTGGATGGTGATGTCACCGGTCGCGTCGTCGGTGGTGATGCCGGTGATGGTGTCGGCGGCACCGTCGGCGTACTCCTTGGCCCCGACGATCACGTTGTAGAACACCGAGCCCCCGGAGTCGACCTTGAACAGACGCTGGATCGCGTAGGTGAAGTCCGACGCCTTGATCGGCGTGCCGTCGGAGTACTTCATGTCCGGGCGCAGCTTCAGCTTGTAGGTCAATCCGTCCGGGGAGACCTCCGGCAGCGCCTCGGCCAGCCCGGGCACCACCTCGGTGCCCTCCTCGCCCTTGGCGTGCTTGTAGGTCAGCAGCGGGGTGTAGGCGTTCCACAGCACCTCCCAGCCCTCCACGGTGTAGGACAGCTGCGGGTCGACGTAGTCGGGGAACGACGTCGCGTTGATCGTGATGTCGCCGGTGCCGTCACCTCCTGAACCGCTGTCGTCACTGCCGCAGGACACCACGCCGAACGCGGCGAACGCGACGACGCAGGCGGCTACCAGTGCTTTGCGCGTGGTGCGCAGTCGATGCATTGCGATTCCTTCGCTGTCGGCGATGGCGCCAGGCTCTGCGCCGTTGTACGGATCGCTAAGCATTTTTAAGGAATTTTTCCGTTTGGCAACCCGAGCTTCACAGGATCTTTCCAGCCAACTGGTTTCAGCTAACTCGGCGCAATCGCTGTGATCGGCGGCCCGGATGGACGACAATGGGGGTATGCCGGTCGTGCAGAACACCAAGGTCTCTGTCATCGGAATGGGCAGTGTGGGCACCGCCATCGCCTATGCCTGCCTGATCCGCGGATCGGCGGGAGCGTTGGCCCTCTACGACGTCAACGCCCCCAAGGTGCGCGCCGAGGTGCTCGATCTCAACCACGGCAGCCAGTTCGTGCCGCACTGCCGCATCACCGGCTCCGACGACATGGCGGTGACCGACGGTTCAGCCGTCATCGTCGTGACCGCGGGCGCCAAACAGAAGCCGGGTCAGAGCCGGCTGGATCTCGCCGCCGCCAACGTCGCGATCGCGCAGACGCTGACACCCCAACTGCTGCAACGCTCCCCGGACGCCGTGGTGTTGTTCGTGACCAACCCTGTCGACGTGGTGACCTTCGCCGCGGCACAGTCGGTCGACGCCGCGCCAGGGCATGTGTTCGGGTCCGGAACGGTGTTGGATTCCAGCCGCTTTCGCTACCTCATCGCCGAGAAGGCCGATCTGGCCGTCGGCAATGTGCACGGAATCATCATCGGCGAACACGGCGATTCGGAGATCTCGCTGTGGTCGAGTGTGTCCGTCGGCGGCGTCCCCGCCGCGGAGTTCCGTCGCGACGGGGAGCTGCTGTTCGACGAGGAGGCGCAGCGGCGGATCTCGTCGGAGGTGGTGAACGCGGCCTACGAGATCATCGAAGGCAAAGGTGCGACGAATCTGGCGATCGGGCTGTCCACCGCGCGGATCGTCGAGGCATTGCTCGGCGACGAGCACCGCGTGCTGCCCGTCTGCACGGTGCAGACCGGCGCGTGCGGGGTCTCGGGAGTGGCGCTCTCGCTGCCGACGGTGGTGTCCGCGAACGGCGCGGGCCGGGTGCTGGAGGTGCCGCTGTCTGAGGCGGAACGGACCGGACTGCTCGCGTCGGCTGAGACGCTGCACGGCGTACAGCAGACGTTAGGCCTCTGAACGGGCGGGTTTCTCCAGCCAGCGGCGACCCTGCCCGGCCGCGCGGGCCAGTGCGCCGCACTCGCCGATGTAGGACGCGACCGCGCCGACCCCGGGAAGCAGGCCGAGGTACTTGAGCGGTCCGCGGGGATGCGGGCGCTTGGCCAGCTCGTCGGCGATCGCGTCGAAGAGCCCGATGAGGTTCCACACGGCCTTCACGACGCCCACCGGGCTGCGCGGGATCGCGGCCAGCGGCCGGCGGGAGTCGCCGTCGTACACCACGACCGACAGATCCCGGTCACACAGCACCGCGGCGAGCATCCGCACCTGCGTGCGCTGATCGGTGACGCCGAGTTCGCGCGCGACCGCGCACAGCACGGTGGCCTGGCTGACGAACCCGAGCAGGTCCTGGATGGGCAGCTGGCGCCCGATCACGCCGAACATGCCCGGGAGGGCGACCGGGATGGTGTTCAGCGCCCCGACGCGCCGCACCCACCAGTGGATCCGCGCGTCGGTGTCCATGCCGTCCCACGACGGGGTCCCGGGCACGTCGGCGGCGTTGAGCAGCCACCCGACCGCGTCGTCGCGGCGTTTGAGGTCGAACGGGTCGGTGTCCCACAGCACGTCGAGCAGCGGGTTGATGATCCGCACCGCCGCGCTCAACGTGGCCTCGACCCCGGCATCCGTGATGTGGACGGCGGGCGCGGGCAGCGGCGACAGCAGCAGGTTCACCGTCACATCATGTCCCACACCGGGGGTGGCTCAAACGTTCAGAACTTCAGATAGCCGCCGTCGACACGCAGCACGTCGCCGGTGTGGTACGCGCTCGCCGGGCTGGCCAGATACACCGCGGCCCCGGCGAGATCGTCGCCGGCACCCCATCGGCGCACCGGTACCCGCGGCAACACCCGGTCGCGGAACCGCTCGTCGGCGAGCCCCTCGGAGGTCATCTCGGTGTCGAACCAGCCCGGTGCGATGGTGTTCGCCCGGATCCCGTGCTTGGCGAGCTCGACGGCGAGGCTGTCCATCATCGAGGTGACCCCGGCCTTGGACGCCGCGTAGGCGGGCTGGCGAGGCATGCCCTGGTAGGCGCCCAGGCTCGACACCCCGACCAGGCTGCCGCCGCGGCCCGCGGCGATCATCTGGCGCGCCGCCTCGCGCACGGTCAGGAAGACGCCGTCGAGGTCGACGCGGGTGACCGAGCGGAACTCCTCCAGCGAGGTCTCCAGCACCGGGGTGAACCTGCCGCGCACCCCCGCATTGGCGAAACACGAATCCAGCCAACCGAGTTCGCCGCGCACCCGCGCCATCGCCGCGGTGACCGCGTCCTCGTCGGTGACGTCGCACACCACCGGCAGCACCGGGTTTCCGTGGGCGCGCAGCGCAGCCGCGGCCTCGTCCAACCGGTGCGCGCTGCGTCCCATGATCGCGACGGAGGCCCCGGCGCGGGCCAGCCCGTGGGCCATCCCGAGGCCGATGCCGGAACCGCCGCCGGTCACCACGGCGACGTGGCCGGTCAGATCGAACGGATTGGAGTCTGAGGTCACGGCCCGTGACCTTACTGGGGTGTCCGCTTCGCCCACTCGGGTGCACGCTCCGGCCGCACTCCGACACCGACCAGATACGCCGGGACGACGGTCAGCCACGGATTGCGCTCGACCCGGCGGACCAGGGCGGGGGACGGCCCGGCGAGCCGGCCGTTCACGATCGGGCCGAGCACCCTGCGGTCGATGAACAGCTGCAGCGCCTGGGTGAGCGCGGTCGGTGCCAGCCGGCGGCGGCGCACCTTGGCGAGGTCGCCGGAATCGAGGGTGCCGGCGCGCAGCGGTTCGGCCAGCAGGCGGGCGGTGGCCACCGCGTCCTGGATCGCGAGGTTGATCCCGACCCCGCCGGCCGGGGACATCGCATGGGCGGCGTCGCCGATGCACAGCAGGCCGTCGGTGTGCCAGCGGCGCAACCGGTTCAGCTTGACGTCGAGGGTCTTGACCTCGTCGAGGCTGGTGACGTTGCGGACCACTTCGGCGGCCTCGGGCAGCAGCTCGACGACGTCGGCGCGGAACGCGTCGAGACCGCGCGCCCGCAGCGCGGCGTCACTGCCCTTGGCGATCAGCATCGCGATCTGCAGGTAACCCTCGCGCGGGATCACGATCATCGCGCGCCCGGCGGCCAGCCGCGGGAACAGCGTGTAGACCTCGTCGTCGTCGGGGCGGGGGAGGCGGAACCACCAGACGTCGAAACCGACCGGGAACTCCCGCACCGGCAGACCTGCCTCGCGGCGCAGCAGCGATCCCCTGCCGTCACACGCGATGGTCAGGTCGGCACGCAATTCGCCTGCGCCGTCGGTGTTTCGGTAGGTCACCCCGGTCACGCCGCCGCGCTCACGCAGCACGCCGGTGGCCTCGGTGCTCATCCGCAGCGTGAACGTCGGCTCGGCCTCACCGGCCTCGGCGAGCAGGTTGAGCAGATCCCACTGCGGGACCATCGCGATATAGGGGTGGGGCTGACGCAGCCGCCGGAAATCCACCATCGTGACCTTGCGGTCGTCGACGTCGAGAGTGGCGTGGTCGAGCCGGCTGTGCACGATCGTGCGGAACCGCGGCCACAACCCGAGCTCGTCGAGCAGCCGCAAGGTGGTCGGATGCACGGTGTCGCCGCGGAAGTCGCGCAGGAAGTCGGCGTGCTTCTCCAGCACCGTGACGTTCACTCCGGCGCGTGCGAGCAGCAGGCCGAGCACCATGCCCGCCGGTCCGCCGCCCACGATCGCGCATGTCGTCTTCTCGCTCACCCCGACATGGTCGCGCACCCGGCAGGGAATTCGCGGCGGATGCACGGTTCTCCCGCGCGTTGCTCCCAGGCCTGTTGCGCGACGTACGCTGGCCCGGTGGCCGCCCCCGCCCCGGAACCGCACCCCGACATCGCCGTGCTCGCGCCGCTTCTGGGCGTGTGGACCGGTCAAGGAACCGGTGAGTACCCGACGATCCCGTCGTTCGGCTATACCGAGCAGGTCACCTTCGGCCACGTCGGCAAGCCGTTCCTGGCCTACGCGCAGCGCACCCGCGCCACCGACGACGGACGGGCCCTGCACAGCGAGACCGGCTATCTCCGCGCGCCCGCACCGGGCCGGGCCGAATGGATCCTCGCGCACCCGACCGGGATCGCGGAGATCCAGGAGGGGGTCGTCACCGGCAACGCTGACGAGATGCGAATCGATCTTGAATCGGCGGTGGTCGCTCGCAGCGCGTCGGCGAAAGAGGTTCTGGCGGTCACCCGGAGCTTGCACGTCACCGGTGACACGCTGACCTACCAGGTGTGGATGGCAGCCGTCGGGCAGCCGCTGCAACACCACCTGTCGGCGGTGCTGCACCGGACGCCTTCGTGACCGGTGTCCGCATGGGCACGGCGGCCGGCCGGTGGGTGCTGGTCGCGACGGTTCTCGGTTCGGGACTGGTCATGGTCGACGGCACGGTGGTCAACGTCGCGCTGCCGCACATCGGCGCCGACCTCGGCGGTGGATTCGGCGATCTGCAATGGGTGGTCAACGCATACACGCTGACCCTGGCGTCGCTGATCCTGCTCGGCGGTTCGCTCGGCGACCACTTCGGGCGACGGCGGGTGTTCCTGATCGGGGTGGTGTGGTTCGCGTTGGCCTCGGTCGCGTGCGGGCTCGCCCCCAACATCGAGGTGCTGATCGCCGCACGCGCCCTGCAGGGGGTCGGCGGGGCGCTGCTGACGCCCGGTTCTCTCGCGTTGATCTCGGCCGCGTTCGACGGCTCCGACCGTGCCGCGGCGGTCGGCGCGTGGTCCGGGCTGGGCGGTATCGCCGGTGCGATCGGGCCCTTCCTGGGCGGATTTCTGGTCGAATTTGACTGGCGGGCAGTGTTTCTCATCAACGTTCCGCTGGCGGCGGTGGTCCTCGCGGTGACGGTGCTGCGCGTCCCGGAGAGCCGCGACCCGGCGTCGCCGCGACGGCTGGACCTGGCCGGGGCCGCGCTGACCGTCGCCGGGCTCGGTGCCCTGACGTTCGGCCTGACCGAGGCGGGCAACCAGGGCATCAGCGCGATCCCGTTGGTGTGCATCGGTGCCGGGGTCGTGGCACTGGCGATGTTCGTGGTGGTCCAGCGGCGCAGCGCACACCCGATGATCTCGTTGACGCTGTTCTCCGACAACAACTTCCGGGTGGCCAACCTGATGACGCTGCTGATCTACGGGGCGCTGGGCGCGGTCTTCCTGCTGCTGGTGCTGCAGCTGCAGACGGTGTCCGGGTTCAGTCCGGTCGCGGCAGGCACCGCACTGCTGCCGTTCACGGCGGTGATGCTGCTGTTCTCGTCGCGGGCGGGGGCATTGTCGAGCCGCATCGGGCCGCGGCTGCCGATGACGGTGGGTCCGCTGCTCGCCGCGGCGGGTCTGCTGCTGATGCTGCGTATCGGCGAGGACGCGTCCTGGCTGCTCGACGTCGCCCCGGCCGCGTTGGTGTTTGGCGCCGGGATGGTGCTGGTCGTGGCCCCGCTGACCGCGACCGTACTGGACTCCGCACCGCAGACGATGGCCGGCGCCGCGTCCGGGGTGAACAACGCCGTCGCCCGCGCTGGGGGACTGCTGGCCGTGGCGGTGCTGCCCGGGCTCGCGGGGCTGCGTGGAGCCGACTACGCGGACCCCGCCGCGTTCTCGTCGGGATTCCACACCGCGGTCGTGATCGGCGCGGTGCTGATGGTCGTGGCCGCTGGGCTGGCCGCCGCGGGGATCCGTCCGGTGACGGACCGGGCCGGGTCGCGGATCGCGGTGGAGGAGTGCCCGAACTGCGCGATCTGTGCGCTCCCGGCGCATCCGGACGGCGAGCCGGAACGGCGGTGATTTGACAAGCTTGGGTTTTGCCTTTACCCGGGCGGGTTACTCGCCTGTCATGTCGCAGAAACTCTGGTCATTCGGTCCGCTCGTGCTCGCTTGCACCGCCGCAACCGCGTTCGCCGTCGCGCCGCTCGCCGCCGCGGGCGGCCCGCCCGGATGTGTCGATCCGTACGGAACCGGTTGCGGGGCTCCGCCGCCGCCCGGCTGGGCACCGGCACCGATGCCGGGTGGGGTTGCCGGGCCGGGTGGCGCCGCGGGCGCGATTCCGGGTGGTCCCGGTGGGGTGGCCGGGCCGGGTGGCGCCGCGGGCGCGATCCCGGGCGGACCCAGCGGTGTGGCCGGGCCGGGCGGTGCCGCGGGCTGCATCCCGGGTGTGGGCTGCGGCAGCGTTCCCGCGCCCTAGACAGCACCTGACGTCGCGTCGGCAGCCGCCGCGGGTTGACGGGTCGGGGTGATCCGGCCCTTCACCCCGTTGACCGACGCGCGGGCCAGCAGTTCCCGGTAGAAGTCAGGCGAGACGATCGGGTCCCGGGTGAGCAGGAAACCGCTCAGCCCGGTGGAGTCGGTCACGACGGCCCAGCGGTAGTCCGGGTCGAGGTCGACGATCCAGTAGTTGCCCGGCGGGGTGGCCGACGGGGGACCGAAGAACCGCACGTTGAGTTTGTTGTCGGCGGGGTCGACCGGCAGTGCGGCACCGACGATCGAGGACTGCGGCCCGTTGTTGAAGAAATAGTTGCCGGAGTTCTCCACCTTGATGGAACCGTCGGTGTTGAGGCTGTAGACGGCCTTGGTGTTGACCAGGCCGATGGAGAAGAACTGCTTGACGCTGCCGACCTCGAACCAGGTGCCCAGGTACCGGGCGAGGTCGACCGCCGGGGGCGGTGCGAGCACGACGGCCGAGGCGTCGCCCATCACGATGTACTGGTCCGGCGCCCCGTAGATGCCGGCGCCGTCGGCCGGTCCGGGCCCCCGGTACATGTCGTTGATCCAGCCGGTGGCGAGGGTGTACGCGGCGGCGGTGTTGCCCGCCGGGGAGAACCCCGTGACCAGCTGCAGGAGGAGGTCGGTGAGGGGACCGCTGCCGATCAGCGAGTCCGAATGCGACCCGCCCGCGAGCGTGACCCCGACGAAGCGCCCCGGCCGTGCCGCCACCAGTTCTGCGGTGGACGCGCCGTTGCCGTTCCACGACTGGGCCGGCGCCGCGATCTGATAGACGGGGACGAACGGATCGTCGAGTTTCTTCAGCCCGGCGGCCAGGACACCGTTGAACGCGAAGCCGTCGAACATGACCACCCCGCGCAGACTGTCGTCGCTGGTCGGGTCTGTCGCGTAATAGCCGCCGACGGCGGTGGCGAATCCTCCGCCGGCCGACTGACCGGAGAGCACGAAGTCGTCGGGCAGCGCGCCCAGATACCCGGCGGCCAGCGCACTGGCGGTCAGCGACGCCCGGTTGTCGAGGAACATGCTCGCCACCGCCTCCTGCAGCGGTGCCCCGTTGATCCAGCACGCGGAGCAGGCGAGGGGGAACGACGACAGGTTGGGCGCCACGACGATGCTGTTGGTCTGCTGTGAGATGTTCTTGGCCAGCGCGGACACGAAGGCCTTGTTGCCGAGGAAACCGTGCTGCAGCCAGATCACCCCGGTGGCGGCGACCGTGCCGTCAGCCTGGGTCGGCAGGTACCAGTCCGCCCGTGTCCGGTAACCGTTGTCGCCCAACGGAATATCGAGTCGGGAATGCCCCGTCTTGACGCCGGTGACCGGGGCTGCCTGATCCGGGGTCCGTACCGCGGCGGTTTCGGCGGGCGCCGCCTCGGCGGTGTCGTCGTCGCGCACCGCGGCCGGCTTGGCGTGCGTATCGCGTTCTGCGGCAGGGGGATCCGCTGTCTCCTCCGCGACGCCCTCGGCGGTGGCGGAATCCAGGTCGGAGTCGGCGCCGGTATCGGGGTCGGAATCGGTATCGGCGTCGTGTCGGCGTGTGCCGTGCCGGGGTTTCACCGCGATATCGGACGAGCTGCCGGCCTCTTCGGATTCGGCGGCCGGCGTGTCTTGGTCGGCTTGGTCGTCTCGGCCGGTCGGGGCGGACGTGCCGGCCGCCGCGGGTTTCGTGGCGATGGCCGCGGCCGTATCGGAGCGGGTCGTCTGACTCGACGTGTCGGCGCTGTCCCCGGTATCGGTGTCGGCGGCCGCCGCACCCTGCCCGGCACCGAGTGCGATGCACGCGCCTGCGCCGAAGGCCCCGAGCCAAATCGCCCATCGTTGCGACGTCATCGGCGAACTGTAGCCCCGCTGAGCAGGCAACTCGGGTGAATCCCGTGCGGCGTCAGTATCCGGTCATTTTCTGCCGTGGCCCGTAGCGGCAGCTCGGGCATCCGTCCATCGCCCGCATCCGGCCAATGTCGTTGCGGCGCGGCCTGTCCCGCACTCTTGGTGGTGAGCGGGCGGTGGTGCGCGCATCATCGCAGACCAGGACACGCGGCGGGTGCGGATCTGCGATTGCCGGTCAGCGACCGGTGCGGTCGTTTAGGGTGCTGCTGTGCCTGAGATCGATCGTCGTCACGCCATGCTCATGATGGGGCTGGGTGTGGCCGCAGTGGCGAGTCCGCTCGGCTCCGCACACGCCCAACCGCCGGTAGCGCCCGTGGATCCACCTCCGGTGGCCGAGGAAGCTGGGCCGCTGATGCTGTTCGAGGACGAATTCAACGGGCCCGCAGGGTCGCCCCCGGACCCGGCGCGGTGGTTCATCGTTCCGGCGCGTGAGACGATCCGCAACCCCGTCGAGTGGGACAAACCGTTCAACATGGGCCGCTACGTCACCGACCAGGAGCACGTCTTCCAGGACGGCAACGGCAACCTCGTCATCCGCGCCACCCGCGGCGAAGGCACCACCATCCAGGAGAAGTACGCCAGCGCCAAGATCATGGGGCTGTGGCGCGGCGGCATCGGCACCACTTGGGAAGCGCGCCTGAAGCTGGACTGTCTCACCGACGGGGCCTGGCCGGCCTTCTGGCTCGTCAACGAAAACCCGGTCCGTGGCGGCGAGGTCGACCTCGTCGAGTGGTACGGCAACAACGACTGGCCCTCGGGAACCACGGTGCACGCACGTCTGGACGGCACCTCCTTCGCGACCGACCGGCACCCCGTCGACAACGCGTGGCACACCTGGCGGATGACGTGGCTGCCGTCGGGCATGTACTTCTGGAAGGACTATCAGCCGGGCATGGAGCCGTTCTTCACGGTGCCGGCCAACTCGATCCCGGACTGGCCGTTCAACGATCCGGGATTCACCATGGTGCCGGTCTTCAACATCGCCGTCGGGGGCTCCGGCGGACGTGAGCCCGCCGGCGGAACCTACCCCGCCGAGATGCGCGTCGACTGGATCCGCGTCTTCGCCAGCTGATCGCGACACCGGCGGTCGCGCCGGACACCGCGACGATGTCGTCGTAAAGGGACGAAAACGTACAGCGGCACCTATGCTGTGACCTGGCTCACGTTTTCGCCTGCTTGAAACGCGACAATCCCTGGGGGGCCAGCGATGGCGATCGATTTCTCGGCGGCGCGCAGCCCGCAGGACGAAAGTCAGTCGCCCATCGGCAAGGGGTGGGTGCAGGGCGTCGCGCTGGTCCTGGTCTTCGGGTTCTTCGTGATGGGAATCCTGGCCTACCGCACCTACACGGCGTCGATGCCGTTGCCGGAACGGGTGGTCGACACCTCCGGCGACACGGTGTTCACCGGGGCAGACATCACTCGCGGACAAGAGTTGTTCCAGGCCCGCGGCCTGATGCAGTACGGCTCGATCAACGGGCACGGCGGTTACCTGGGTCCCGACTACACCGCCGATTATCTACGCCGGTCGGCCGACTTCATGGCCGCCGAGTTCGCCGCCGCGGGCGCCCCGGAAGTCCACGACCGCGTCGTCGACGAGTTGCGGACCAACCGCTACGACGAGGCCACCGGAACGCTGGTCTTCACACCCGCCCAGGTGCGCGCGTTCGATTTCATGATCCGGCACTACACCACCTACTTCGGGCCCGAGGCGAAGCAGAACGGGCTGCTCGCCGACGTCATCACCGACCCACGCGACGTGCGGGACCTGACCGCCTTCTTCGCGTGGAGTGCGTGGGCCGCGGCCGCCGAACGGCCCGGTCACGACTACAGCTACACCAACAACTGGCCCGCCGAACCCCGCGTCGACAACGGGCCGACCGCCGACATCCTGGTGTGGTCGGCGCTGTCGCTGATCGCGCTGCTCGGCGGCACGGGCATCCTGTTCGCGATCTACGGACGGTGGAGCCAGCGCATCGGGTGGCACGCCGCGTCGTCGCCCGCGCTGTCCTACCGCCAGCCCGGCGAGGTCGTGCTGACCAAATCGCAACGCGCGACGGTGTGGTTCTTCGCCGTGGTCTCGGTGCTGTTCTTCGCCCAGACCATGCTCGGCGGGCTCGTCGAGCACTACTACGCCGATCTGACCTCGTTCTACGGCATCGACATGGGCGAGATCCTGCCGTTCAGTCTGGCGCGGACCTGGCACGTGCAACTGTCCCTGCTGTGGACGGCGACCTCGCTGCTGGCGGCCGGAATCTTCTTGGCGCCGTTCATCACCCGCCGGGAGCCGCGGCGCCAGCACTGGCTGGCCTACGGACTGCTCGGGGCGCTGGCGCTCGTCGTGGTGGGATCGCTGACCAGCGAGGCACTCTCGGTGTTCGGGGTGATTCCCGAGGGCACCCTGTTCTCCCAGCAGTGGGAGTACCTCGACCTGCCGCGGGTGTGGCAGGTGCTGCTGATCATCGGGATGTTCCTGTGGATCGCGATCATCTGGCGTGGGCTGCGCTCCCGGCTCAAGACGGACTCGATGCGCAGCATGCCGTGGTTGTTCTTCTTTGCCGGCCTGGCGATTCCCGCCTTCTACGCCGTCGGCCTGCTCGCCGGTAGTGACACGCACTTCTCGGTGGCCGACTTCTGGCGGTTCTGGGTGGTGCATCTGTGGGTGGAGGATTTCCTCGAGCTGTTCACCACGGTGATGGTCGCCTACATCTTCGTGCTGCTGGGCGTGGTACGGCAACGCATCGCGCTCGGCATCATCTTTCTCGACATCATCCTGTACTCCGTCGGCGGTGTCCTGGGCACGATGCACCACCTGTACTTCTCGGGGACGCCGGTGGAGCACATGGCGCTCGGGGCGTTCTTCTCGGCCGCCGAGGTGATCCCGCTGACGTTCCTCACCGTGGAGGCTTGGACGTTCCTGCAACTGGGGTCGCGGCAGCAGACCGGTGACTCCAAACCCTTCCCGCACCGCTGGGCGGTGATGTTCCTTGTCGCCGTGGGCTTCTGGAACTTCCTGGGGGCGGGCATCTTCGGCTTCCTGATCAACCTGCCGATCGTGTCCTACTACCAGATCGGCACCGCGCTGACGGCCAATCACGCGCACGCGGCGATGATGGGTGTGTACGGGATGATGGCCGTCGGGTTGGCGATGTTCGCGCTGCGCTACGCCATCCCCGCCGACAAGTGGCCGGAAAAGGCTGCGCGACTGTCGTTCTGGTGCCTGAACATCGGCCTGGCCTGGATGGTGTTCGCGGCGCTGTTGCCGTTGGGGGTGATCCAGCTCTACCACTCGGTCAACGTCGGCTATTTCGAGGCGCGTTCGCTGGCCTTCCTCACCGATCCCGGTAACAGGCTGCTGGACTGGATGCGGATGCCCGGGGACGTGATCTTCATCGTCGGCGGGGTGCTGCCGTTCGTATGGATCGCGTGGATCGGCGTGCGCAGCTTCTGGCAACACCGGGAATCAGCCGACGAACTCCCCGAGAACCCGCTCTACACCGAGCTTCCCGCGACGCCAGCCCCGACATCGGGCCAGGAGAACCCGTGACCGGGCCTGCCGCCGCGACCTGGCTGGTGTCGGGCTATGCGGTGTTCCTCCTCGCGGTGGCGTGGGGATTCGACCTGATGGCCCGGAGGGCCTCGCACCGGGCGCAGCGCTGGCGCACCGGGCGGTTCGTCTACCACCCGGACCACGACGCGTGGCAGTGCCCGACCGAGCAGTGGCTGTGGCCGACGTCCTTCGACCCGACCCACCGGGTGATGCGCTACCGCGCGAAACCCGTCGTGTGCAACACCTGTCCGGTGAAGGCCGACTGCACCACCTCCGACCACGGACGCGAGATCAGCCGCCAGGTCGATCCGTGGCCGTTCTCCGAGGCGGGCCGGTTCCACCGCGGAATAGCCTGTGTGGTGGCGGTTCTGGCGATCGTGCTGCCGATCGGGCAGGCGGTGGCCACCCACTCGGCCGCCGACCTGCTGGTGCTGGGCACCGTGGTCGCCGCGGTCGCGGCGTGTTCGGCCCCGCTGTTCGGCCACCTGTGGCGCACGCCTGTGGACAGCCCCGAGCACGTGCCGCACCGCACCGCGCACGAGGACGCGGTGGCGGCCACGATCGACAGGTACTCGACGCGGTGGGGCATGGGTACGACCGCCACGCAGGACGACGGCCGGTGACCGCGGCGATCATCGCCGCCGCGGTGGCGGTCGTTGTCGTTGTGGTGCTGGTGTTCTCGGTGACGGTGCTGCGGGAGTACGAGCGCGGCGTGGTGTTCCGGGCCGGTCGCGTGCGACCGCTCTACGGTCCCGGGATCCGGTTGCTGGTCCCGTTGCTGGACCGCCTGGTGCGGGTTGACCAGCGGGTGGTGACCCTGACGATCCCGCCGCAAGAGGTGATCACCAAGGACAACGTGCCCGCCCGGGTCAACGCCGTGGTGATGTTCCGGATCGTCGAACCGGTCAAAGCGATTGTCGCGGTGGAGAACTACTCGGTGGCGACCTCGCAGATCGCCCAGACCACGCTGCGCTCGCTGCTGGGGCGCGCCGATCTCGACACGCTGCTGGCACACCGGGAGGACTTGAACCAGGATCTGCGCACGATCATCGAGAAGCAGACCAAGGACTGGGGCGTCGAGGTGCAGGTGGTCGAGATCAAGGACGTCGAGATCCCGGAGTCGATGCAGCGGGCGATGGCGCGCGAGGCCGAGGCCGAGCGGGAGCGCCGGGCAAAAGTCATCAACGCCCACGGCGAGCTGCAGGCGTCCGAGGAACTCCGTCAGGCCGCCGACACGCTGTCGCGGAGCCCGGCCTCGCTGCAGCTGAGGTATCTGCAGACGCTGCTCGAACTCGGCGCCGACCAGAACTCGACGGTGGTCTTCCCGTTGCCTGTCGACATCATCACCCCGTTCCTGCGCTCGGCGTTCGACCGGGGCCGGCCCGACGGCGCCGGATAGGCCGACGGCCCCCTCGTCGCCGAGGGGGCCGTGGCTTCTGCGGGTACTGCTTGTGCGGGTACTGCGGAACTAGTCGTCGCTGCCGGAGTCGCTGTCCGAGCCGGATGAACCGGAATCCGATGCGCCGGAGTCGGACTTGTCGGCGGAGTCAGACGTGTCGGCGGCCGCGCTGGCGCGGGTCGACTGGCTGGGCTTGCCGGACTTGCGGGTCCCCTCGGCGGCGTCGTCGTCCTTCGAGCCGGCGTCGGCGTCAGCCTCGGCCTTGTCGTCGGCCGGGACGGTGGTCTCGGTGCCGTCCTCTTCGGTGCCGGCATCCTCGGTGACCGGTGCCTCCTCGGTGACCGGCGCCTCCTCGGCTTCCTCCTCGACCACCGGGGCGACCTCGTCGACGACCGGGGTGACCTCGGCGGTCTGCTCGCCCTCGACGGTCGCGGTGGCGGGCGCGACCTCCAGGGTCACGGTCCGGGCCAGTGTGGCGACCGAGTCGTCCGCCGCCAGGGTGGCGGTGGCCGGCGGGGTCCACGGCGCACCCGGCACCGGATCAGGCTGCAGGGCTTCGGCGATCGCCTTCGGGATGCCCGACAGGACGTTGACGATGGCGCTGGTGGCGTTGATCAGGCCGGGGAACTGCTCGCAGGCGTTGCCCGTGCACTCGGGGTTGACGTAGCCGTTGAGGAACGTGTTGAGCATGACGCCGGGGGCGTTGACCAGAGCACGGACCAGGCCCGCACCGTCGCCTTCCTTGACCGCGGCCGAGACCGCGTCGGCGAGCAGCGCGAACTCGAACGCGACGCCCATGAAGGGGCCGAGCACCGACTTGGTGATCTCGTTGACGATCGAGTTGCGGTCGAAGATGACCTTGACGACCTGCTGGAAGTTCAGCGCCATCTGGTCCGGGATGCCCATGTTGCCCTGCGGGTTGCGCTGGCTGGGGGCCTGCGACCAGAAGGCGTTGTACAGGGGCGCGCCGATGTTCAGCGAGTAGACGAACGACCGGTTGATGCGATCCCACGCGTCGGCGTACTCACCGTTGCGCAGGTGCTCGGCAGCCTGCTCGAACAGGGCCTTGCCGTTGGCGCCGGTCCACCACGAATTCATCGCGGCCGGGATGCCGGCCAAGCCGCTGAGGATCTTCTGGCCGTAGGCCAGCTGGTTGGCGGCGACCTGGTTGATGATCGGGAACGGATCCGAGGCGAAGACCTGGAACAGGTTGGCGATGTTGGCGCCGGACTCGCTCAGCAGGTTCCCGTACACGGCGGAGGTGTCGCTCGAGTAGGTCGGGTACGCGGAGGCCGTCAGTTCCACCATGTGGTTGGCGACGTAGTTGGCGGCCTTGACGTCGGCCACCGGCGACACCGGGGTGATGGCGATCGCGCTGGCTCCGACGACGGCGACACCGGCGGCGAGGAACTTGCTGACGCGAGGCTTCGAAGGGGCGGTCATCGTGCCCGATGCGAGGGCGGGAGCTGGGAGCACTTGTTCTCCTGGTCTAAGTAACTGAAGGCTTGCCTTACTTGGCAGCGAGACCGTAACTGAAGAGAACATGAGTAACAATGCCTACGTCTCACCTGCGGTGATGTGCGTGAGGCGCCGAGAGGCCACGAGAAACCTGAGAATTCACTCAGAATCGGCCACGTAGCTGAGGGTGATTTCTCGAATTCGTGATTGGCGTCAAAATGGCGAGAAATTCTGGTGGGCGAATAGGTAGCTCCCCACCGTCGGCGAATTTCTGGGAAAGTCAGCAAACGCGTCCAGGGGGCTGACGTTCGCTCTACCTCTATGGTTAGGCTTGGCTTACCTAATTAGGTTAACCTAAATCTGAGGCGGAGCGTGGTTCGAAATTGGGCCGTGGACGTTTGCGGGTGCGGCGCACTCAACCTTCCGACGACTTCGTTTCAATGCTCTTGACTTTGCGAATATCAGGGGTGAGGCAGAATTGCGCCGCGGCAACGTGCCCCGCTGGATGTGATGTATGCCACAGCCATGTTGTTGCTCGGAGGGCAGAGGATTCCGGCTAGGTGCAGGCGAGTTCGAGCCGTTCGAGACGGCGGACGAGCAGGCTCGGCAGCCAGCGGCCGGTGTCGACCGCTTCGACGTGTGAGGTGTGATCGAGGAGGTGGTCGAGCACGACGGTGGCTTCCAGTCGGGCGAGTGCCGCGCCGACGCAGAAGTGGGCGCCCTTACCGAAAGTGATGTGTCCCTTCGCGCCGGTGCGGTCCAGGCGGAACTCGTCGGGGTCGTCGAAATGTGCCGGATCGCGGTTGGCAGCGCCCCACAGAAGCAGGAGACGCGAGCCCGCGGGAAGGTCCACGCCGCCCAGCGTGACGTCGTCGACGACGTGCCGGTAGTGGCCGCGAAACGGTGGCTCGAAGCGCAGGGCCTCTTCGAGGAACGCGCCCCGTAATTCGGCGTGGGCGCGGACCTGTTCCTGAATGTCGGGTCGCGTGGCCAAAAGCCAAGCTGCCGAACCGATCAGCGAGGCTGTGGATTCCCCGCCGGCGCTGAACAGGATGATCATCATCATCTGGGCGGTGATGTCCTCCACATCGCCGCGCGCACATGCCATCGCGAGATCACCGAGCAGGTCGTCGCGCGGATCGGCGGCGGCCCGCTGGAAGTGGTCGGCGATGTACTGCGCGAGTTCCATCACCGAGATGCCTGCTGTCGCAAGCTGATCCTGGCTGACCAGACCCTCGACCATCTGGGTGGCCGCATAGCCCCACCGCACGAGCTGGTCGGTGTCGGAGTCGGGGACGCCGATGATGCGCGCGACGATCATCATCGGCAGGCGGTTGGCCATCGCGCCCATCCACTCCAGGCGCCCCTGGTCCGCCGACGCACGCCACAGCTGGTCGGCGGTGTCGGCGATGAACGGTTCGAAGGCGCGAATCCGCTTGGCGGCCAACTGGGGAAGCAGCGCCTTGCGGTGCACGGCATGCGCGGGCTCGTCCGCGGTGGCGAGTACGTGGCTCGGGCCGCCCAGACCGTCCATCTCGAAGGTGCCGACGCCAACGCCGGGCTCGTAGGTCATGGTCCCGGTCAGGTTCGACGAGAAGTCGTCGGGCCGCGCGATCACGTCGTTGACCGCATCCCAGCCGCACACCGCGTAGAAACCCGACTGGCCGATCTGATGCACCGGTCCGGTGTCCAGCATCCGGCGGTAGAGCGGATAGGGGTCCTGGATGAACGCGTCGTCGAACAACTGGATGCCGAGATCGTCCTTGGCCATCGTCACGTGTCCACGCTGGGCGACGGTGCCGCACCGCGTCAATGAGGCGACGGGAAGTCGACACTGAGATGTCCTCCTGCGGCCCCGGCCTGTCTCACGGCAAGGTCTCCACCTGCGGGTTCGGTGAGATGTGCAGCGCGCTTTGTCTCAGGCCTGCGACGATAGAGTTCGTCCGTCTGAAGGGGGAGAGGCATGGCCCACAGCGACTGGCTCATCGGGGGAGAGCGGCGCACCGCCGCCGCGGACCGGATCTATGCCGCTGCGACCGAACTCGTCGTGCGCGACGGCCTCGACGCCCTCGACATCGACACGTTGGCCGAGCGAGTGCACTGCTCGCGGGCGACGGTCTACCGCTACGCGGGCGGCAAGGCGCAGATCCGCGATGCGGTGTTGCTCCGCATGGCCGCGCGGATCGTGGAGTCGGTCCGCGACGCGGTCAGCGAACTGAGCGGAACAGAGCGGGTCGTCGAGGCGATCGTGGTTGCGCTGCAACACATCAGGTCGGACCCGATGCGGCAGATGATGATGGGGCTCAGCGCCGGGCGCGATCTGACCGAACTGGTGTCATCGCCGGTCTTGGGGGCTCTCGCGGCCGAACTCACCGGCATCACCGACGACGATGCGGAAGCCGCGCAGTGGATCGTCCGGGTCGTGCTGTCGCTGGCGTACTGGCCGATGGGGGACGGTGCCGCCGAACGTCAGGCGGTCCAGAGGTTCATCGCGCCGGCGTTTGGTTAAACGGGCGAGTTCGCGAGTTCGACGGCCCTACGCAATGTTTCACGATCGACGACGTCGGCGGCATTCATGGGCTGGGTGAGGACGCCCGACTCATTCGCGATGTCGATCATGAACCGCACGCTGTCTTCAGAGAGCCCGCCGTCCTCCGTCCAGAACGGATACCGCTGAATGAGGTCGAACAGCTCTCGGAGCGATTTCTCGGACGGCGGTTCGGCGATGTACTCGTCGACCGCGGCGCGGAACAGGGTGAAGTCGCTCTTCAGTGTCTTCATCGCGCGCAGAGTGGTGGCGCAGTACCTGGCGGCGAGTTCGCGGTTCTGTACGAGCCAATCGGCTCGGGCGGCCTGAGCCACCTTGATGAAGCCGGGAGCGTTGTCGTAGAGGGTGGCGATCAGCACGGGCCGGTCCACGGTGGCATGCGCGCTGTCGTACTGCGTGTCGTGGATGACCGTGGCATCCAGCTGTCCCGAAGCCCACGCGGCTGTTCGGCCCCTTGAGCTTTCGATGATCTGCGGATTAGGGATCTCGTGGACATCGCGATGCTCACCGACGCCGCTCAACAACGCGTTGAGGACGATGGCTCCGGCGCCGCCCGGGCTGTCGATACCCACCCGGGTCGACGGTTCGAACAACTGGCCGGCGGAGTTCACACCGTTGGCGCCGGCCAGGACGAAATCGTCCATGCTGACGTACGGGCAGAACATCTTGACGTCATGGCCGTGCTCGCGGGTATCCAGGATCGCGGAGGTCGACGTCGCCAAGACCTGCGCGTTGTCATCGAGCAGGGTCTGGACCGCGTCGGTATGGGTGTCGAATTTCGTGATGTTCTGCTCGGCGCTGAGTGCCAGCCCGAAGTCGTGCCCGTTGCGATCGACGCCGTAGACCAGGGGGAGCTGCGACGCGTGTGGTTGCGAGCCGAGCACGATGCGCAGCGATTCGCCGGTGCTCGGCGCGGGCGGTTGGGCAGACGCGATACCGCCACCGGCGAGTGTCAGCGTGCCAACTGCGAGCAGGCTTGTGGCGCGCAGCCGACGACTCTTCATGGACATGGATCCCCCTCGTAATCCGCGGATCCATACGTCCGGGTCGAGCTGACCGTACGCGGACGAGGGTGGTTCGTGGAGCCGATGACGGGAATCGAACCCGCGTATTCAGCTTGGGAAGCTGATGTTCTGCCATTGAACTACATCGGCCTGTTCGAACAGGAAGGCTAGCACTTGGCGGGCTGCCGGCGCGGAGGTGGCCGCAACGCCGCCGCGATCCGCGACGGCGCACCCGCCGACTGCCCATGACCGGGCCCGGTGCGGATACTCTCGACCGGTGCTGCTCTCCGACCGCGACATCCGGGCCGAGATCGATGCCGGAAGGCTCGGCATCGAACCGTTCGACGACAGCCTGATCCAGCCTTCCAGCGTCGACGTCCGCCTCGACAGCCTCTTCCGTGTCTTCAACAACACCCGTTACACCCACATCGATCCCGCGCAGCGTCAGGACGACCTGACCAGCCTGGTCGAGCCCAAGGAGGGTGAGCCGTTCGTGCTGCACCCGGGCGAGTTCGTGCTCGGCGCGACGCTGGAGCGCTGCACGCTGCCCGACGACCTCGCGGGTCGCCTGGAGGGTAAGTCCTCACTGGGCCGGCTCGGGCTGCTCACCCATTCGACGGCCGGCTTCATCGACCCCGGGTTCACCGGCCACATCACCCTCGAGCTGTCCAACGTCGCGAACCTGCCGATCACCTTGTGGCCGGGCATGAAGATCGGCCAGCTGTGCCTGCTGCGCCTGACCAGCCCGGCGCAACACCCCTACGGCAGCAGCCAGGTCGGGTCGAAGTATCAGGGCCAGCGCGGCCCCACCCCGTCGAAGTCGTATCAGAACTTCGTCAAGACGAACTGAGCAATTTCGTCACAGACGGATGACGATCGGCGCGGGTAGTGTTTCCCTCACCGGCGTCTCCGGTTTCGTGCCGCGCGTTCCGGCCCAAGCTTCAACCGCTGTCAGCTAACAGCGCGAGGTGTAACACCGCAGCTGGCGGCGCCGATGAAGTATCTAGTTGCCGGCTCGCCGTGCGTATTTCGGGGTGGTCGGCCACCAGGCAGCAGCAAAGTTTTGGAGGGGTCAGTGGACATCGTATTAGGTGTGTCGATGACACCTACCACGGTGCGCATGGTGCTGGTCGAAGGCGAAAAAGCCGACGGGGTCACCGTCGACCACGACACCTTCGAGGTCGGCACTGACGACGGTTCGGCAAACGCCGCACAGCACGTCGTCTCGGCGGTGCTCGGCACCAAGGAGAGCGCGGAGACCGGCGGGCACCACCTCAAATCCATCGGTGTCGCGTGGAGCGACCACAACGAGGCCACCGCACTGCGCGACGCGCTGGCCACCCACGGCATCGACGACGTCATGCTGGTCGCCGAAAGCCACGCCGCGTCCTCGCTGGCGCAGGCCGTCGGCCGCGCGGTCGGGTACGACACCACCGCGCTGCTGTTCGTCGACCGTGACACCGCGACGCTCTCGGTGGTGCAGACCGACGACGGTTCCGTGGTCAAGGTGCTCAGCCGCACCCTGCACAGCGCCGACGCGATGGCGGTGTTCACCGAGATGGCCGCGGCCGCCGCTGCGCAGGACTCCCCGCCGCAGGGCATCTTCATCGTCGGCTCCGGCGTGGACGTCAGCTCGGTCAAGGCCCATCTCGACCACCACGTCGAACTTCCGGTCCACGCCCCCGATGACGCCGACCTGGCGCTGGCCCGCGGGGCCGCCCTCGCGTCGGCGTCCGCACCGGCGTTCGAAGCCACCACCGTCGGGCTGGCGTACTCCCAGGATCCCGACGGCCCGACGGCCGGCTCGCTGGTCGCCGGGCTCACCGGCGTGGACACCCAGTTGGCGCTGGCGGGTGCCGACGCCCCGCTGGGCGTCGAGGTGGTCGACGAGTTCGCCCCGACCGAGATGCGGCCCGTCGACGACGAACGCAAACCGTTCCTGCTCGTCGGCAGCGCGCTGACGTCGCTGTTCGTCGTCGGTGTGGTGGCCCTTGTGATCTCGCTGGCCATCACGATCCGCCCGACCGCCGACCAGCGGCCCAGCCCGGCGCAGGCCGCGATCGTGCCCAGCACCCAGGCCCCCGCACCGGAGCCGGCCCCGGCCGAGCAGCAGGCCGCCACCGTGCCGCCTCCGCCGTCGACCGCGGAGACGATCAAGCCGCCGGTGCCGGTCGCGCAGGAGGCGCCGCAGCAGGCGCCGCGCACCGTCTACGTCGAACAGGCGCCCGCACCCGCGCCCGCCGCGGCCCCGGCTCCGGCACCCGCCCCGGCGGCACCCGCGCCGGCTCCGGCACCCGCGGCTCCTCCGGTGGTCGCGCCGGTGGTCCTGCCGCCTCCGGTGGTGGTGCTTCCCCGGCCGCAGTGGAACCAGCCGCGGTGGACCTGGCCCAACCAGCGTCCCGACGAACCGGACGACTCCGACTACCAGAACCCGTGGCAGCCGCAGAAACCGCCCACCACCAGGCCTCCGGTGACGCAGATTCCGCAGGTTCCCCAGATGCCGCAGGTGCCTGAGGTTCCGAAGACGCCGCAGTGGCCGTCGGGCCCGCAGTGGCCCGGCGCCGGTTCCGGGTCGGGCAGCGGTTCCGGGTCGGGCAGCAGTGGCCGCGGCGACAGCGGCAGCGGCCGTGGCGACAGCGGCAGGGGCGGCAGCAGCCGGGGTAGCGGTGTTCCCGGCGACATCAACGGCGACGGCTGCTTCCTGGTGTTCTGCGCACCCGGGCGCTAGCGATCGACACCTGACGTTGGCCTGACGCTCAACGACGCGTCGGCTTCAGCTCACCCCGACCGGGTACTGATGGCGGTATGCGTTGCACCGTGTTCGGAACCGGCTACCTCGGCGCCACCCACGCCGCCGGGATGGCCGAACTCGGCCACCAGGTCATCGGGGTCGACACCGACGCGGGCAAGGTGGCCAAACTGGCCGCCGGGGAGGTCCCGTTCTACGAGCCCGGGCTCCCGGACATGTTGCGGCGCAACATCGAAGCGGGCCGGTTGCGCTTCACCACCGACTACGCCGAGGCGGCCGAATTCGCCGACGTGCATTTCCTCGGCGTCGGAACGCCGCAGAAGAAGGGCGACTTCGGCGCCGATCTGCGGCACGTCCACGAAGCCGTCGACACCCTGGTCCCGCTGCTGCGCAGACCCGCGGTGATCGTCGGCAAGTCGACCGTGCCGGTGGGCACGGCGGCAGACCTGGTCGAGCGGGCCGCGGGCCTCGCTCCGGACGGCGTCACCGTCGAGGTGGCGTGGAATCCGGAGTTCCTGCGCGAAGGACTCGCCGTCCAGGACACCCTGCACCCCGACCGCATTGTGCTTGGGGTGCAGAAGGGTTCCCGCGTCGCCGAGCAGGTGCTTCGCGAGCTCTACGCGCCGCTGCTGGCCGACGGTGTCCCGTTCCTGGTCGCCGACCTGCAGACCGCCGAGCTGGTCAAGGTCGCGGCGAACGCGTTCCTGGCCACCAAGATCTCGTTCATCAACGCGATCGCGGAGGTGTGCGAGGCCGCCGACGCCGACGTCACGCTGCTGGCCGACGCACTGGGCTACGACGACCGCATCGGCCGCCGATTCCTCACCGCGGGACTGGGATTCGGCGGTGGCTGCCTTCCCAAGGACATCCGGGCGTTCATGGCCCGCGCCGGCGAGCTCGGCGCCAACCAGGCGCTGACCTTCCTGCGCGAGGTCGACAGCATCAACATGCGCCGCCGCACCCGGATGGTCGAACTGGCCACCACCGCGTGCGGCGGATCGCTGCTCGGCGCCAACATCGCGGTCCTGGGCGCGGCGTTCAAACCCGAATCCGACGACGTGCGCGACTCACCCGCGCTCAACGTCGCCGGCCTGCTGCAGTTACACGGCGCGACCGTCAACGTCTACGACCCCAAGGCGATGGAGAACTCGCGCCGGCTGTTCCCGACGCTGAACTACTCCACCACGGCCTCAGAGGCGTGCGAACGCGCCGACGCGGTGCTGGTGCTCACCGAATGGAGCGAGTTCGTCGGGATGGACCCCGGCGAGCTCGCCGCCACCGTACGGGCCAAAGTGATTGTCGACGGCCGCAATTGCCTCGACATCGACCGATGGCGCGACGCGGGCTGGCGGGTGCACGCACTCGGCCGCAGCCTCGGGCCCGCGGAGGTGGGCGGGTAGCGTCGCGGCATGTCCGTCTACGCGCTGAACCTGTTCGACGTCGCCGACCGCGACGAGTACCTCGCCTACTCCAAACGCTCACCCGCCGAAGTCGCCAAGCACGGCGGGCGGGTCGTCGCGCTGGGGCGGTTCCGCGAATCGGTCACCGGCGACATCGCGCCGCGCACCGTGCTGATCCTGGTCGAGTGGGAATCCAAGGACGCCTTCGACGGGTACTGTAACGACCCCGAACTGGCCGAACTGCACGCGCACCGGGAGAACGGCTCGTCGTCCTACGTCTGGCACCTGTTCGACCGGTTGGACGACCTGCGGCCCCTGCTTAAGGTGAACTGATGGCGGCCAATGCTCTGCGGCAACGTATCCGGTGGGTCGCGCTGCACGGCGTCATCCGCGGGCTGGCGAAGTTCACGGCGAGGCGCAGCGGCGATCCACAGGCCCGGCTGATCGCCGACCCGGCCGTGCGTGCCGACCCTGGCGCGTTCGCCGACGAGGTCCGCAGCCTCGGCCGCGTGGTGCGGTGCCGTGTGGTGCTGGTGACCGTCGACCACCAGGCGGCCAACGAGATCCTGCGCTCGGACGACTTCCGGGTGTCCTCACTCGGCGGTGGTCTGCCCAAACCGCTGCAGTGGGTCAACCGAAAGACCCATCCCGGCCTGCTGCACCCGATCGAACCGCCGTCGCTGCTGTCGATCGAACCGCCCGACCACACCCGCTGTCGCAAGCTGGTGTCGTCGGTGTTCACCACCCGCGCGGTCAACGGGCTGCGCGACCGGGTGCAGCTGACCGCCGACCGACTCCTCGACGACCTCGAACGCGAATCCGGTGTGGTCGACATCGTCGAGCGCTACTGCTCGCAACTGCCCGTCGCGGTGATCAGCGACATCCTCGGCGTCCCCGAACGCGACCGCGAACACATCCTGCGGTTCGGTGAACTCGGTGCGCCCAGCCTCGACATCGGGCTGTCCTGGCGGCAGTTCCAGCAGGTGGAGAAGGGCCTCGTCGGTTTCAACGCATGGCTCGGCGACCACATGGAGGAGCTGCGCCGCAACCCCGGCGACGACCTGATGAGCCAGCTGATCCAGGCCAGCGCCGCCGCCGACGACACCGGCCGGCTGTCCGAGCGGGAACTGCAGGCCACCGCCGGGCTGGTGCTGGCCGCCGGCTTCGAAACCACTGTGAACTTGCTGGGCAACGGGATTCGGATGCTGCTCGACGACCCCGGGCATCTGGATACGCTCGCCGAGCGGCCCGAGCTGTGGCCGAACGCCGTCGAGGAGATCCTGCGGCTGGACTCGCCGGTGCAGATGAGCGCGCGCTACGCCCGCCGCCCCGTCGAGGTCGCCGGCACGCCCATCGAACGCGGTGAACTGGTGATCGTGCACCTCGCCGGCGCCAACCGGGACCCGCAGGTGTTCACCGATCCACACCGGTTCGACATCGAACGCGACAACGCCGGCAGGCATCTGTCTTTCTCCGGCGGCAGGCACTTCTGTCTGGGCGCCGCGCTGGCCAGGGCCGAGGGCGAGGTCGGGTTACGGACGTTCTTCGAACGCTATCCCGGCGCCCGGCTCGCCGGATCCGGGCAGCGCCGCGACACCAGAGTCTTACGGGGATGGTCAACCTTGCCGATCACACTCGGTACCGCCCGCGCCGCGCTAGGTTCGTAGGGGTGGACTTCCGAGCAGCACTGCTCGAGCAGACTCGAGCCTTCGGTGACCTGATCCGATCGGCAGACCCGGCCACGCCGGTGCCCACCTGCGGGGACTGGACCCTCAAACAGTTGTTCCGGCACGTCGGCCGCGGAAACCGTTGGGCCGCACAGATCGTCAGCGAGCGGCGGACCGATCCGCTGGACCCCCGCGACGTGCGCGACGGCAGACCGACCGAGGATCCCGACGCGGCGATCGACTGGTTCGTCGGCGGTGCGCAGGCGATGATCGACGCCGTGGACCGGGCCCGCCCCGACACCAAGGTGTGGACGTTCGTCGGCCCGCGCCCGGGCGGGTGGTGGCTGCGCAGGCGACTGCACGAGGTCCTGGTGCACCACGCCGACGCCGCGATGGCCCTGGGCGCGGACTTCGAGCTGGCGCCCGACCTGGCCGCCGACAGCATCAGCGAATGGATCGAACTGGCCGCCAGCAGCCGGCACGCGACGCCCCCGCTGGACCGGCACAACTCCATCCACCTGCACGCCACCGACGAGAAGCTCGGCCCGACCGGCGAGTGGACCATCGTGCACGACGAGGACGGCATCTGGTGGTCCCACAACCACGGCAAG
The DNA here is from genome assembly GCF_002086815.1 of Mycolicibacterium parafortuitum. Classification (GTDB taxonomy): domain Bacteria; phylum Actinomycetota; class Actinomycetes; order Mycobacteriales; family Mycobacteriaceae; genus Mycobacterium; species Mycobacterium parafortuitum. Next base: position 244,473 of record NZ_MVID01000003.1, on the reverse strand, counting down.
GGCAGCGTCGCGCTGCGGGGACCCGCGACCGGGCTGCTGCTGGCCTTGACCCGCCGCAAGCCCGCCGACGCGGCCGGGCTGGAGGTGTTCGGCGACTCCGCGGTGTGGGACGCGTGGCTGGAGCGCACCCCGTTCTAGCGGGCGCGCCGCCTAAGCTCGACTCATGACCACATCGGAGTTGGCCACCGTCCTCGCCTGGCACGACGCGCTCAACGACCGCGACATCGACACGCTGCTGTCGCTGTCCAGCGAGGACATCGAGATCGGCGACGCCCACGGCGCCGCGCAGGGACATGACGCACTGCGCCAGTGGGCGCAGTCGCTCGACGAGAAGGTCGAACCCGGCCGCATCTACGTCCACGACGGCGTCGTCGTGGCCGAACAGCAGATCGTCTCCGTCACCGGCGAGACCGGCGCCGCGGCATCGGCGTTCCGGGTGGTGCACGACCACGTCACCTCGGTGTTCCGGCACCCCGACCTGGCTGCCGCGCTGGCCGCCACCGACCTCGACGAAGCGGATCTGTCCGGCTGATGCGCGGCATCGTGCTGGCCGGCGGATCGGGCACCAGGCTGTACCCGATCACGCTGGGCGTCAGCAAGCAGTTGATGCCGGTGTACGACAAGCCGATGATCTACTACCCGCTCTGCACGTTGATGATGGCGGGAATCCGCGACATCCTGGTGATCACCACCCCACAGGACGCGCCGGACTTCCGCCGGCTGCTCGGCGACGGCTCGGCGTTCGGGATCGACCTGACCTACGCGGTGCAGGACGAGCCGGACGGGCTCGCGCAGGCGTTCGTGATCGGAGCGTCGCACATCGGTTCCGAATCCGTCGCACTGGTGTTGGGTGACAACATCTTCTACGGCCCCGGCCTGGGTACCAGCCTGCAGCGCTTCCGCGACGTCCGCGGCGGAGCGATCTTCGCGTACTGGGTGGCGAACCCGTCGGACTACGGTGTCGTCGACTTCGCACCCGACGGCACCGCGCTGTCGCTACAGGAGAAACCCGCCACCCCGACATCGCACTACGCGGTGCCCGGGCTGTACTTCTACGACCACGACGTCGTCGAGATCGCCCGCGGGCTAAGGAAATCCGCACGCGGCGAGTACGAGATCACCGAGATCAACCAGACCTACCTGCAGCAGGGCCGGCTCAGCGTCGAGGTGCTGGCGCGCGGCACCGCGTGGCTGGACACCGGCACCTTCGACTCTCTGCTCGACGCCGCCGATTTCGTGCGCACCATCGAGCGGCGGCAGGGGCTGAAGATCAGCGTGCCCGAAGAGGTGGCGTGGCGGCTCGGCTACATCGACGATGACGCGCTCGAAGAGCGGGCGCACACTCTGCTCAAGTCGGGCTACGGGGCTTATCTGCTCGAGTTGCTTCAGCGCTGAGTCCCGCCGAACCCGGGCTCTCCCGCGGTTTTGTGCTGCGCGCCACAATTGTAAACATTGGTCTATAGGTCTTGTTTTTAGTTCTTTAGGCCCTTACGCTCCTGTCAGTTCAGTGACTCACGTCACCATCGACGAAAGGCAGGCTCTGTATGGCGCTCCGTTCAGACCCCCCGGCGCAGGTCGCCGCCACCCAATCCGGCGAGGGTCACACCCTCAAGCGGGGCGCCATCGGACTGGCCGGCGTGGTGTTCATGGTGGTGGCGTTCTCGGCGCCGATCACCGCGATGACGGGCAACCTGCCGGTGGCGGTCGGATTCGGTAACGGCTTGGGCGCCCCGGCCGGCTTCATCATCGCCACCGTCGTGCTGAGCATCTTCAGCGTCGGATTCATCGCTCTGGCAAGGCATATCACCGCTGCCGGGGCGTTCTACACGTTCGTCTCCCGCGGCTGGTCGAAGATTCCCGGCTTGCCCGCCGGGGTGATGTCGATGTTCACCTACATGACGATGGAAGCCGGTCTCATCGGCATCTTCTCCGTCTTCGCCGACCAGGCGATGTCCGCGCAGTTCGGAATCGACCTGCCGTGGCTGGTCTATGCGGCGATCGGCGTGATCGTCATCGCCACCCTGTCGCATTGGGACATCTCGGTGGCCGCCAAGGTGCTGGGTGCGGTGCTGGTCGCCGAGATCGTGATGCTGAGTCTGACCGCCACGGCGTCACTGGTGCATCATCCGGAGGGGATGAGCTGGGAGTCGCTGAACCCGGTGAGCGCGCTGAGCACCAACGGAGTCGCCGGCGGCGTGGTGGGTCTGGGCCTGCTGATGGCGTTCTGGTCGTGGGTGGGGTTCGAGTCCACCGCGATCTACGGCGAGGAGTCGAAGAACCCGAAGAAGATCGTCCCGCAGGCCACCATGATCGCCGTCATCGGGATCGGCGTGTTCTACACCTTTATCGCGTGGGGCATGATCGTGGGCAATGGTCCCGCCAAGGCGGTCGAACTATCCTCCGGCGCAACGCCGTTCGACCTGATCTACGCGCCGACTCAGCAGTACCTGGGCCAGTGGGCGATCGTCGTCTTCGAATGGCTGATGGTCGGCGGTTCGTTCGCCTGCGCGCTGGCGATCCACAATTCCGCCGCGCGTTACCTGTTCGCCTTCGGGCGCGACGGGCTGCTGCCCCGTCGTCTCGGGGAGGCGCACCCCAAACACGCCTCACCGTATGTCGCGTCGCTGGCCCAGAGCGCTTTTGCCGCCATCGTCCTGATCGTGTGCGCGGCCAGCGGCTCGGACCCCTACGCCGTGTTGTTCGTGCTGGTGGCGATCCTGGCCACGCTGTGCCTGTTGACGGTGCAGACGATGTCGTCGATCGCCACGGTGGTGTACTTCCACGTCAAGAAGCAACATCCGGAGACCGCCAGCTGGTGGCGCACCCTGGCCGCTCCGATCATCGGCGGTGCCGGCATGGTCTACGTCATCTACCTGATGGCCTCGAACATGTCCGCGGCCGCGGGAACCGCCTCGGAAACGCTGTTCTTCAAGCTGATCCCGTACATCCTGCTGACGCTGCTGTTCGGGTCGATCGCGGTGGCCCTGTACTGGCGCAAGGCCAAGCCGGAGCTCTACGCCCGCATCGGGTCCACCGTGTTCGACGACAAGCCCACCGACTGATGTTCCGCGCCTCCGCCGCCGGCTCAGCGCTTGAGCCAGCTCTCCAGGGTGTTCCGGGTGTCGTTGATGTGAGCTTCCATCCGCGACGCGGCCAGCTCGGGCTCGCGTTCCTCGATCGCCTCGAGGATCGATTCGTGAAAGTCGTTGGCGTTGGGCTCCAACCGACCGAAGATGGCGCCCACCGGAAGCCACATGCGGCGGCGGGCATCGCCGACGGCATCGAGCAGGCGGTCGTTCTGGGCCGCCTGCGCGATGCCCATGTGGAAGGCGGTGTCCAGGGTCTGGAACTCGATGGTGCGCTGGGCGGACTGCTCCTGCAGGGCGATGTTCAAGGCGGATTCCATGCCGCCGAGCAGTTTGCGCAGATCGGCCAGGTCGATCGCACGACGACGGGCGGCTGCCAGCCGGGTGGCGCCGGTTTCGACCACGATGCGGTAGTCGAAGGCGTCGCGGATCGCCCGCTTGTTGCGGCGCAGCTCGCGGCGCATCTCGGCGGGGTCGACGTGCGGGGCCTGCACGGTGAACCCGCCCCCGCGGCCGCGGCGCACCGCGATCAGGCCTTCGCGTTCCAGGACCGCAACCGCGGTGCGGACCGTGGTCCTGGACACGTCGAGCATTTCGGAGAGTTCACGTTCGGTCGGTAGCCGGTCGCCGGGCCGGAACTGACCCAGTTCCAGCGCCCGGCGCATCTGGTCGACCACGAGCTCGTGGGCCGGGATCTGCCGGACCGGGCTCAGCGCCGACGGGCGTTCCGCACTCATGTGGAGCCCCCCTTTCGTTTGCCAGCACGGTACCGCATCGGCCCTCGTAAGGGGGTTTTGTCCAGCCCTTTAGACCAAAGGCCGCACCGGTTCGGGAGATGCTCCGGGCATCGCCAAATAAAAGAACTAAAAACTTGACCAATAGGTCTTTATGCACGAAACTAACGTTCAGTTCGTGATTCGAGTCACCAGCCGAGAAGGGTTGAGGCGTTGGGAAACAAAGTCATCGTGACCGGCGGTGCCGGGGTCATCGGGCAGGCGATCTGCCGCAGATTGCTGCAGAGCGGGTACGTGCCGGTGGCGGCCGACCTCAAGGGCGCCGTCGATGCCGTGGACTTCGGCCGGGACGGGCTGGAGGGCACCCTGCCCCTGGTCATGGACGTGACGGATCGCGCCGACGTCGATTCGGCGGTGGCGTCGACGGTTGCCGACGGTGAGACGCTCTACGGCCTGGTCAATTGCGCTGGCATCCTGCGGGATTCGTTCCTCGGAGAGATCGACGAGGCCAAGCTCGAGCTGATGTTCCAGGTCAACATCGCCGGGATGGCCCGGGTCACCGACGCCGTAGCGCCTCTGCTGACCGCGGGTAGCGCCATCGTCAACGTCGGCAGCCTGACCGGACACTTCGGCCGATTCCGCGGAGCGTCGGTCTACGGAGCCACCAAGGCCGGCATCGCCGCCTACACGCGCTACATCGCCGAAGAGCTTGCACCGCGGTCCATCCGGGTCAACAACGTCGCCCCGGGGGTGATCCGCGCCCCGATGAGCCCGTCGATGGCGAGGGTGTCCGGAGGCGAAGAAGTCAGTGCGTCGTACGCGATGCTCAAGCGCATCGGCGAGCCCTCGGAGGTGGCCGAGGCCGTCGAGTTCCTGCTCTCCCCGCGGGCCTCGTTCATCACGGCGCAGACCCTGCTGGTGGACGGCGGTGTCGTCGCATGGTGAGCGCCACGGATCTGAGCACCGATCCCGCTCTCGGCTTCACGTCGGTCGAGCACGCCAACGCGCTGGCATTCGAGCGGCTCGACGCCGCCGACCCGTGGGTGGTCGACGTGGCCGCGGCGCGCGATGTGCTGCCGGGATACCGCGACAATCTGGTGCTCACCTCCGGGGCGCCGATGGAGTGGTCGCAGTACACCGGCGGTCAGCGTGAGGCGCTGATCGGTGGGGCGCTGTTCGAGGGGCTCGCGGACAGCCGGGAGGACGCGATCGCGGGATTCGACTCGGGCCGCATCGAGGTCGGCGCCTGCCAGGACTACGCGGCCGTCGGATCGCTGGCCGGCATCTACACCGCATCCATGCCGGTGTTCGTGGTGGAGAACCGCACCCATGGGAACAGGGGCTTCTGCAACTTCTACGAAGGCAAGGAGCCCCGCCGGCTGAACTACGGCTGCTACGACGAGGGCGTCCACCAACGCCTGCTGCACGTCAACACCGTGCTCGCGCCCGTGGTCGGGGAGGCGATCCGCCGCCGCGGCGGGATCGCGCTCAAGCCGTTGATCGCCCGTGCGCTGCGGATGGGCGACGAGGTGCACAGCCGCAACGCGGCGGCCTCCATCCTGTTCAACCGGGAAATCATGCCCGCTATCCTCGACATGTGCGACGATCGAGTGCCCGGCGTCCGCGAGACGATGCTTCACCTCGCTGAGAACGACTACTTCTTCCTCCGGCTCTCGATGGCAGCGGCCAAGGCCTCTGCCGACGCGATGGTGGTGCCCGGGTCGACGCTCGTTTCGGCGATGGCGTTCAGCTGCCGGGGCTTCGCGGTGAAGCTCGCCGGGCTCGGCGACACCTGGTTCGAGGGGCCACCGCCCATCCACCAGGGAAAGCTGTTCGCGGGGCACACCGAAGACGAGATCACCTGGATGGGCGGCGAGTCTCCCATCACCGAGACGGTGGGCCTCGGCGGATTCGCCCAGGCGTGCGCGTTGTCGCTGCAGGAGTATCAGGGCGGGTCGCCCCAGGTGATGATCGAGCGCAACCTGGAGATGTACTCGATCACCCACGGCGAGAACAGCACCTATCGCATCCCGCAGTTCGCCTTCCGGGGCACCCCGACCGGCATCGATGCGCGCAAAGTCCTCGAGACCGGGGTGCTGCCGGTGATGGACGTGGGTCTGGCCGGCCGCGACGGGGGACAGATCGGTGCGGGCGTGATCCGCGCGCCGCGGGAGTGCTTCGCCGATGCGCTCGCCGAACACCAGCGTCGTTTCGGCGCGCGATGAGTGCAGGCCGTCCCGTTCCCGCCCTGCCCCTCACCTTCAGCGGAGGCGACGCGTTGGTGACCGGCGCCGCGTCGGGGATCGGCGCCGCGATCGCCCGGACGCTGATGACGGCGGGCGTGCGCACGATCCGGATGGATCTTAAAGCGCCGCAACCAGATCCCGATTTCCCGGACCATCTGCAGGCGGGGGTGGCGCTCGACGTGCGGGAACCGGACCTGCTGGACAAGTTGTCCGGTGCCGCACCCGAGAACGTGGCCTATCTGGTCAACTGTGCAGGCGTGATCGACGATACGGGCTTCTCCGGCGTGGACCGCGCGCTGTGGCTGCGCTGCCTGGAGATCAACCTGATGGGTGCCTACAACACCATCGACGCGCTCACCCCGGTGTTACGCCGCGCGTCGCCGGCCGCCGTGGTGAACATCAGCTCGATCGAAGCGGGGCGCGTGGTCGCGTTGTCCAATCCCGATCCGTCCCCGCAGTACGCGGCGTCCAAGGCGGGGCTACAGATGCTGACACAGAGCGCGGCGCGTGCGCTCGCCGCCGACGGGGTGCGGGTCAACAGCGTCTCACCGGGATTCGTCGCCACGCCGATGGCTGCCGCCCACGGCGACACCACCGAACTCCCGCCGGCACTCGCCCCTCGGGTGCCGGCGGGGCGCTTCGCGGCGCCCGCCGACATCGCGCACGCCGTCGCCTTCCTGCTCAGCGACCAGGCCGCCTACATCACCGGCAGCGACCTGCGCGTCGACGGAGGTTTCCAGCTCACATGACCGAAACCGAGACCGCCACCGTGGTGGCCTACGAACCGGCGCTGGGGCGCCCGGCACGCGTCGGCACCTGGGATGAACTGGCCAAGGGGACATTTCGCGTCGCCACCGAGCACTTGGAGCGCGGCGACTGGCGGGCCGCGGCGGAACTGGTCGAGATCTCGGTCACCGAAGCCGAGGAACTGCGCGATGTGTACGAACGGTGGCCGATGTCGATCCGAGCATGGATCGAATCACACGGTGTGGCACCAGATCTCGTCGACGAGGCGGCGTCCCGTCTTACCGCACTGATCGGCCGGCGGGCCATGGACGGTATCGAAGCGCAGTGGCCGGAGTTCGTGGCCGCGGTCGGCGCGGCCGCCGCCGCCTGTCGCGAGCGGCGACCGGACGCGGCGGCGGCGATCGAGGCGGCCCGCTCGGTCTGGCAGGGCGTACACGATCGCGCGGTGGACCGGGTCAGCGGACTCATCGACATCGCCGTGCGGACCGTCGGCGAACACGCCCTGGGCGCTCTGTGGGATGCGTTGATGGCCGACTGGTACGACGTGCACGAGCGACGCTATGCGCTGAGCAATCAACCGTGGGAGACCTCCGCCCACCAGCTCATGATTGCGATCGTCGACGGCTTCCACGCCCATCTGGCCGGTACCGGCCGGCAGGGCGACATCGAGATCATCACCGAGCCCACCCGGGTCGGATTCCGGTTCGCCCCATGCGGATCGGGAGGGCGCAGCCTGGACACACGCATCACCGACGGCGCCCCGAGAGCCGCCGGCCCGTACGGATTCGCCGTGACCACCGAGCGCCACGACTGGGCGTGGAACACCGTCGGCATCTGCAGCTACTGCGTGCACTGCTGCCTGCTCAACGAGGTGATGCCGATCGACCGGCTGGGTTTCCCCACCCGGGTGATCGACGCGCCGACCTGGAACCCAGACAACCCGGTCACCGAGTGCACCTGGTGGGTGTACCGCGACCCCGCCGATGTTCCCGACCACGTATACGAGCGGGTCGGACGTAGTCCCTCCCGTAGACCGACCCGACGAGGAGACGTGTGATGCCGGTGGCGATGACACAACTCGAGGTGCCCGACTACGACCTCGGAATCCGGGGAAAGCTGGTCCGCAGCGAGAAGACCGTGAACCCGACCAGCCTGTCGTTCTGCACCATCCTCTACGGCCTCTCCGTCGCCGACGAGGTGACCGACACACCGGTCAGCAACGCCGCCAACGGATATCCCGACGCGCTGCTCGTTCCCGACGAATCGACCCGGGTCGAATTGCCTTGGCGCCCGGGCACCGACGCCGTGATCGCCGACATGGTCGCCGCCGACGGGACACCGATCGAGATGTCGCCACGCCACTGCCTGCGCGCGCTCGTCGACCGCTACGCCGAACACGGCCTGGAACCGGTGCTGGGCTTCGAGTACGAGTTCTGGCTGTTCCAGGACGGCCCGGCAGCCGACGCACGCCGGCCGCTGGGCTCCACCGAGAGCGCCTACTCACTCAGCAGGGTCGCCCAGTCCCACAGCCTGGCAGCAGAATTCATTGACCGCATGCATGCCGTCGGTGTCGAGATCGAGATGTTCCACACCGAGCTGGGGCCGGGGTTCTTCGAGTTCACGATGGCGCCGGCTCCGGCGTGCCAGGCCGCTGACTCCGCGGTCCGGGCCCGTCAATATCTGCGCGACCTGTGCGCCGAACGCGGTCTGCACGCCAGCTTCATGGCAAAACCCTACGGCGACAAGTCCGGCGCGGGTGGTCACGTGCACTCCAGCTTGAACCGAGACGGTGTGAACGTGTTCTCCGACGGCCACGGCGCGCTGTCCGGCGACGCCACCCGATACCTGGCCGGCCTGCTCGCAGGCATGGCCGACACCACCGCACTGTTCAACCCGTACGTCAACTCCTACAAGCGCATCGATCCGGAGATGTTCACCCCGACCGCGGCCACCTACGGCTACGACGATCGCGGTGCGGCCTGCAGAGTGATCCTCAACGACACGAAATCCGCTCGGGTGGAGCATCGCAGGCCGGGCGCCGACACCAGCCCCTATCTGGCGGCATCGGCGCTGCTGGCCGCGGGTCTGCACGGCCTGGAGAACGATCTCGGGTTACCACCCGGCGATGAGGAGCCGGTGTCACTGCCCGGCGACCTGACGACCGCACTGGAGGCCTTCGAGCATTCGCCGTGGCTACCCGATCTGCTCGGCAAGGCGTTCTGCACGTCGTTCGCCGCCACCCGCCGTGCCGAAGCCGACCGCTATGCGCAGTGGCTGCGCACCAACATCACGTCCTGGGAACTCACCCGCCACCTGGAGCATCAATGACCGACGAATCAACCCTGCTCGACCTCGACCAGTTCGAGAAGCTCGCCGCGACCGGAGAGATCAACACGGTCGTCTGTGCCACACCCGACCCCTACGGTCGCCTCGTCGGCAAACGGCTGACGATCCCGGCGTTCCGGTCGCTGGGCCTCAGCGGCACCGGGATCAACGCCAGCAGCTTCATCTTCGCGGTCGACCTGGAGATGAACCCGCTGGATCTGCCCGTGTCCAATGCGGACAACGGGTGGGCCGACATCCGTCTGGTTCCCGATGTGACCACGCTGCGGCGGGTTCCCTGGGAGCCGCACGCCGCACTGGTCATCTGCGATGCCTACGAAGCGGATTCGGACACCATGCTGGCGGTCGCCCCCCGCACCATCCTGCGACAGCAGATCGAGCGGGCGCGCGAGCAGGGCCTGGCGTTCAAGTTCGCGTCGGAGCTGGAGTTCTTCCTTGCCGCCACCCCACCCCGGCAGGCCTGGGAGCTGGGCTATCAGAACTTGAAGATGTTGTCGGACTACCGCTCTGACTATCAGATGGTCCAAGCCGGCCGCGACGACTGGTTCATCGAGCGGATCCGCAACCAGATGCCCGGCTTCGGTGTCTCCATCGAGTCGTCGAAGCCGGAGTGGGGGCTCGGACAGCAGGAAGTCACCCTCGACTACTGCGACACGCTGGAGATGGCCGACCGGCACGTGCTGTTCAAGTACGGGGTCAAGCAACTCGCCCACGCCGCGGACCTGACGGTGACGTTCATGGCGAAACCGAAGATCGACGACGTCGGTTCCTCCTGCCATCTGCACGTCAGTATGTGGTCCTCGGACGGCAGCCCGTTGAGCTGGTCGGAGGAGAGCGGCGGCATGTCCGGGAAGTTCGGCTCGTTCGTCGCAGGCCAGTTGACCCACGCCGCCGACATGACGCTGCTGCTGGCCCCGACGGTCAACTCCTACAAGCGGTTCCAGCCCGACCAGTTCGCCGGCACCGCGATCGCGCTCGGCGCCGACAACCGATCGTGTGCGTTCCGATTGGTGGGTACGGGTCCGTCCTTCCGGGTCGAGAACCGCATCCCCGGTGGTGACGTCAACCCCTATTACGCGTACTCGGCCACCATCGCCGCCGGGCTCGACGGGATCGCGCGCGAACTACCCGCACCCGACATCTTCGACGGCAATGCCTGGACCGGTACCGGCGTGCCGATCGTCCCGACCTCGTTGCATCAGGCGCTGCGCCTGTTCGAAGAGTGCAAGATGGCCCGCGCCGCGCTCGGAGACGACGTGTTCGACCACCTGCTGTCGTCGTCCCGAAGCGAACTGGTCGCATTCGATTCGCACACCGTCACCGACTGGGAGATGCGCCGCTACTACGAACGCGTGTGACCCGAACCGACGATTCTTTCCCCGCAACACTTTCAGGAGTACCGATGCCGATCGACCCCATCGCCCAGAAGATGCTCGACGATGCCAAGAAGTCCGGGCGCCCGAACGCCCACCTGCTGCCTGTGCCCACGGCCCGGCAGAACTTCGAGGACACCTTCGGGGCGCTGGCGAAGCCGCCGATCCACCGCGTCAGCGACGTGGAGATCCCGACCCGGGACGGACAGACCATTCCCGGTCGGCTGTACCTGCCGTCGGAGGACGCCGCCGCGCTGCCGCTGACGGTGTACTACCACGGTGGCGGATGGCTGCTGGGCAGCATCGACTCCCACGACGTCGCGACGCGTCTGCTGGCCAACGCGTCGGGCAGCGCGGTGCTCTCCGTCGGCTACCGCCGCGGACCGGAATCGCGATTCCCGACCGCGGTCGAGGATGCGATCGACGCGCTGAACTGGGCCGCCGATCCGGCCTCCGGCCTGGGCGTGGACACCACCCGGTTGGCCGTCGCAGGCGACAGCGCGGGCGGGAACCTCGCCGGCGCCGTCGCACTGCACGTCCGTGACACCGGTGCGCCGGCACTGCGGCATCAGCTGCTGGTGTACCCGGTGACCACGACGGACCTCACGCGCGGTTTCGACGACGAGTACCAGGGCGTGATGCTCGAACGCGACGAGATGCAGTGGCACCAGGACAATTACCTCCCGAGCAGCGATGCCGCCGCCGATCCCCGGGTGAGCATCCTCGACGCCGACCTGAAAGGTCTGCCCCCGGCCACGGTGATCCTCGCCGAATGCGATCCGATCCGGCCTCAGGGCGAGCTCTACGCCGCCGCTCTCGCCGAGGCCGGCGTGCCGACGCGGACCCATCAGACCCCCGGCATGGTGCACGGGTTCTTCGGTCTCGACGAGGTGTTCCCGACGGCCACCGACGCGATGGCGTTCGCCGGGCGGCGGCTGGCCGATGCGCTTGCGGTGCAACAGCGATGACCCGCACCGCGCTGGTGACCGGCGCCGGTGGCGGGATCGGTGCCGCGACGGTGGCCCGCCTGGCAGCAGACGGCGTCCACGTCATCGCGACCGACGTGTCCGAGGCCATCCCGGTGCTGCCGCCGGGAGTCGACTACGTGTCATTCAACCTGCTGACCGGTGAGCCGGAGGAGCTGTTGTCGCTGATACCGGGCGGTGCCCTCGACTATCTGGTCAACGCCGCCGGGGTCGCGCTGTTCGACCGGGACGGATCGAGCCTCGACGTCGAGGAGTCCGTCTGGGACCTCACGCTGGGGGTCAACCTGCACGGGACACGGCGGCTCATCGTCTCCGCCGTCCCGTATCTCCGCGCGGGCCAGGGCAGGAGCATCGTCAACGTCGCGAGCATCGCCGGCCTGCGCAACATGGACTCACCGTTGGACGCGTATCAGGTGAGCAAGGCGGCGTTGGTCTCATTGACCCGCAGCCTCGCGCTGCAACTTGCGCCGGAGGGCATCCGCGCCAACACAGTGTGTCCGGGCGCGATCCTGACCCCGATGATCGAGCCGCTCTACCGCGAGAGCCCGGCGCGCAGGACCAATATGGAGGAGCGAACTCCATTGGGCCGATTGGGCTTCCCGACCGACATCGCCAACGCCATCCGCTTCCTGCTCTCGGAGGAGGCCTCGTTCATCACCGCCACAGACCTGGTGGTGGACGGCGGCTGGATCGCCCAGACGAAGTAGCGACAGACCAGCCGACCGGGGTATTGACACCCGTATTAATGGTCTAAATACTAAACCTATAGAACTTTTGAGATGTTTCGCCCAGCTGGGCACGAGCGAGGAGACAACACCGATGACCGCAACCGTTCCCGCCCCCCGTGTGGCGATCATCGGTGCCGGGTTCAGCGGCCTGGCAGCTGCGATCGCGCTGCGGCAGAAAGGGATCGAGAACTTCGTCATCTTCGAGCAGAGTGACGGGATCGGCGGCACCTGGTGGTTCAACCGCTATCCGGGTGCAGAGGTGGACCTGGAGTCGCACGTCTACTCGTTCTCCTATGCGCGCAGCGACTGGACCCGTACCCACGTGGGATGGCAGGAACTGCAGGAGTACCTGGAGCGGGTCGCCCACGACTGGGACCTGGCCCGCCGGATCCAGTTCAACGAGAAGGTCGTCGACGTCCGCTGGTCCGACGAGGACCAGACCCATACGGTGACGACGTCTTCGGGTGCCGACCACGGAACGTTCACCGCGGTCATCAGCGCTGTCGGGTTCCTCAACATCCCGATCGTCCCGCCGTTCGCCCGCGAGGACCACGAGTTCGAGGGTGCGATGTGCCACACCTCGGCGTGGATCGACGGACTGGACCTCACCGGCAAATCCGTCGGCATCGTCGGCACCGGATCCTCGGCGGTCCAGGTGGTCACCGAGGCCGAGAAGGTGGCCAAGGACGTGACCATCTTCCAGCTCGAGCCCAACTGGTTGGTGCCCAAGAACAGTCGCGACTTCACGCCGCTGGAACGCCGGCTCAACAAGCTGCGCGCGGTCTACGCGTGGCGCCGCTGGGCGCTGTACTTCGACTACGACCGCAGGCAGTTGCGATCGAGTCACGCCCGCAGCACCGGGCGGTTCAACAGGCGGCGGCACCAGGCCTCGCTGGAGTTCATGCGGCGAGAACTCGCCGGGCGTCCGGACCTTCTCGAAAAGGTGACGCCGGCCTTCGCCTTCGAAGGTAAGCGGACCGTGTGCAGCGACACCTACTATGCGTCGCTGCGCAGCCCCAAGGTGACGCTCGTGCCGCACGCGCTGAAAGGCCTCACCCGAACCGGCGCCATCGATGCCAACGGCGACGAACACAATCTCGACGTGATCGTTCTGGCCACCGGCTTCGACGCCGCGAACTACCTTGGCAACTACCAGGTCTACGGGCAGGGCGGCCAGGAACTGCACAGCGCCTGGAACGGAGAGCCCGAAGCCTTCCTCGGCATGATGGTTCCCGGCTTCCCCAACTTCTTCATCATGTACGGACCCAACACCAACTCCGTGCCGCTGGTGCACTTCTACGAAGCACAGGCCGACTTCGCGGCATCCCTGATCCGCCGTGCCGCGAAGACCGGCAACCGCATCATCGACGTGCGCCGATCGGCGTTCGTCATCTACAACGACTGGCTGCAGGCCCAGCTCGCCAAGACGGTGTGGGCGAAAACCCACAACTACTTCCGTGCCGGAACCGGCAAGGTCGTCTCGCAGTGGCCTTTCGGTGCGACGCCCTACATCCTGGCGACGAAGCTGCTGCGCAGGATCGCCGTCCGGTTGAGCTGAGTGGCACCGCGACAAGGAAACACCATGACCGCGAAACCCCTCATAGCCGTCACCCTCAACGCCGCCGAACTCGACCGGATGGTGCACTGGCGCAAAATGTTCGACGGCCTGCAAACCGTCGGAGCGATACCGATGGCGGTCGAGTGCGCGAGCGCGATCGCCGACCTCGAGCACACCGTCGGGACCGTCGACGGGCTGATCATCAGCGGCGGTGGAGACGTGGACCCGCGGCGATGGGGCGGAGACCCCGATGATCCGACCCTGAGCTGGGTGAACCCCGTCCGCGACGAGAACGAGATCGCGGCGTTCGAGGCCGCCTGGAACCGGGGTCTCCCGACCCTGGCGATCTGCCGTGGCGCCCAGCTCGTCACCGCTGCCCGCGGCGGTGAACTCTACGCGGACCTGCCCCGCGATTTCCCGTCGGCGATCGCACACCGACTAGGGGAGGAGGCCCTCCTCGAGACCGCGCACGACGTCGATCTCGTCGAAGGCAGCCGCATCGCCCGGTGGACGCAGGCCGGCACCAGGATGAAGGTCAACAGCCAACACCACCAAGGGGTGCGCCGCCTGGCCGACGGCTTCACCGCGTCCGCGTACGCCCCCGACGGTCTGGTGGAAGCCTTCGAGTCCCCTGATCACCCGGTCACCGCGGTTCAGTGGCATCCCGAAGTCAACTGGGGCAGTTGCGAATTCTCCTACCGCATCCTCGACGGCTTCGTCGAATCGTGCAGGGAAAGGCGGGCCAGCACCTTGTCCAAGGTGACCGGAAGGTCCCGCACCCGCACCCCGGTGGCGTTGTAGACCGCGTTCACCACGGCCGCGGCCGAACCGACGATGCCGATCTCGCCGGCGCCGCGCGAGCCCATCGGGTTGGTGTGCTCGTCGACCTCGTCGAGCCAGATCGCGTCGACGTCCTCGACGTCGGCGTGCGAACTGAAGTGATAGGTCGCGAGATCCTGCGTGACGACGTGCCCGAAGCGGGCGTCGCGCACACTCTCCTCGTGCAGCGCCATCGACAGCCCCATGGTCATGCCGCCGATCAGCTGTGAGCGCAGCGTGCGCGGGTTGATCGCCCGGCCGACCGAGAACACGCCGAGCATCCGCGGCACCCGGATCTCACCGGTGTCGCGGTTCACCTTCGCCTCGACGAAGTGCGCGCCGAAGGACTGCATGGTGAACTTATCCGCTTCCGGGTTCTCCGGTGCCTCGGCCTCACTCGTGGCACCGATCGCCGGCGGATCCCCGTGCTCACTGCGGAACCTCTGTGCCGCAGCCACTATCGCGCGCCCCCAGGAGTTGATCCCCGACGATCCGCCCGCCACCGACGCATCCGGCAGCGCCGAATCACCGATCTGCAGCTCCACCGCCGCGAGATCGCAACCCAGCGCGTCCGCTGCGATCTGCGTCAGCGTGGTCCACGTTCCGGTGCCGATGTCGGCGGCACCGATCTGCACCAGATAGCGCTCCCGCGCCGGGTACGTGATCCGCGCGGTGTTGCCCGGCATCTGCATCGCCGGATACGTCGCCGACGCGACCCCGACACCGTGGAGCCAGTCGCCGTGGAGCCGCTGCGCCGGCCGGCGGTCCCAGTCCGACCAGCCGAACCGCTGCGCGCCGAGGCGCAGGCATTCCACCAGATGCCGCCCGGACCACGGGTTTCCGGTCTCCGGGTCGACCTCGGGGTCGTTGCGGATCCGTAGCTCGATCGGGTCGATCCCGGTGGCGACGGCCAGTTCGTCCATCGCGACCTCGGCGGCGAAGGTGCCCGGGCATTCGCCTGGCGCGCGCATCCAGAACGGCACCGCGACATCGAGCGCCGCGAGGCGGTGCGTGGTCCTGCGGTTCGGCGTGGCGTACATCTTGCGGGAGGTGACGGCCGTCTGCTCGGCGAATTCCTTGACCGCGGAGGTCTGCCCGATGGCATCGTGCACCAGCGCGGTGAGTTTGCCGTCCTTGTCGGCGGCCAGCCGGACCCGCTGGATGGTCGGGGTGCGGTAGCCGACGAGGGAGAACATCTGCTGGCGGGTCAACGCGAGCTTGACCGGCCGCCCGTTCGCCCGTTGCGCGGCCAGCAGGGTGAGCACGTTGTGGGCGTGCGGAGATCCCTTCGACCCGAACCCGCCGCCGACGTACGGTGCGACGACACGTAACTGGTCGGCCTCAAGCCCGAGGATCGGCGCGAGCGCCTTACGCGCCGCGTGTGGACCCTGGGTCGAGTCGTACAGCAGCACATCGGGATTGCCGTCGCGAACCTGCCACTGTGCGATGCACGCGTGCGGCTCCATCGGGTTGTTGTGCTCCAGCGGCGTGGTGTAGGTCTGGTCGACGACGACCTCGGCGGCGGCCAGCGCGGCGTCGACGTCGCCGTCGGCGGTGTCGCTGGGATAGGACGGGTTCACCGAATCCGGCGTGTAGAGGCCGGGATGGTCGGCGCGCAGCTGCGCGTCGTGCGGTTCCGCGATGTACTCCGCCCGCACCAGTGCGGCTGCCTGCCTGGCGATCTCGGCGGTCTCGGCGACCACGCCGCCGATGATCTGACCGCGGAAGTGCACCCGGTCGTCCTGCAGGATGGCCAGCTCACCGTCGGAGCTGTCGGCCAGCTCCGGGGCGTCGAAGACCGTCAGTACGTCGAGCACCCCGTCGACGGCACGGGCGGCGTCCGTGTCCATCGTGATCACCCGTCCCCGCGCGATGGTGGCCTGCACCGGATGCAGGTACGCAGGGGACCCGACCAGGTGCTCGTAGGCGTAGGTCGCGGTGCCGGTCACCTTGGCCGCCCCGTCGCGGCGGGCCACCGGTGTGCCGATGGCGCGCGGTTCGAGCAGCGTCATCGCCGGCCCCTCTCGGTCAGCATCCGCAGCTGCGCGATCAGTGTGCGCCTGGTCAGTTCGACCTTGAACTCGTTTCCCGGCAACGGTTCCGCGGCGGCGAGTTCGGCGTCCGCCGCAGCGCTGAACGCGTCGGCGTCAGCAGGGGAGCCGGCGAGCATCTGTTCGGCCTTGTGGGCCCGCCAGGGTTTGTGGGCGACACCGCCGAGCGCGATGCGAGCGGTCGCGATCGCGTCGCCGGCGAAACTGAGCTCCACGGCGACCGAGCTGAGCGCGAACGCGTACGACGCGCGGTCGCGGACCTTGCGGTAGTCGGAGACCGCACCGGGCGGCGGGGCGGGGATCTCTACGGCGGTGATCAGTTCACCGTGACCGAGCACGGTGTCGCGGTGCGGTTCGTCACCGGGCAGCCGGTGGAACTCGGTGACGGGTATCCGGCGTGGTCCGTCGGTGCCTTCGACGACGACCACCGCGTCCAACGCGCTCATCGCGACCGCCATGTCCGACGGGTGCACGGCCACACACTGTGGCGACGCGCCCAGGATCGCGTGGTAGCGCACGTAGCCGCCGAGCGCCGAGCAGCCGCTGCCCGGTTCGCGCTTGTTGCACGCGGTGGTGACATCCTGGAAGTACACACATCGAGTGCGCTGCAAAAGGTTTCCCGCGGTGGTCGCCGCATTGCGCAGCTGCCCGGACGCCCCCGAGAGCAGAGCCCGCGACAGCATCGGATAGCGCGAGCGGATCACCGGGTGGGCGGCCAGATCGCCGTTGCGGACGTTCGCGCCGATCGTGACGCCGCCGTCGTCGCCGACGGTGACGTCGGTGAGGTCGAGACGGCTGACATCGACGAGCAGATCAGGTTCGGCCACACCGAGTTTCATGTGGTCGACGAGGTTGGTGCCGCCGGCGAGATAGACCGCACCCGGATGCGCGGTCAGCGTCGCGACGGCGTCGGAGGCGCTGGTGGCGACGTGGTAGGCGAACGGTTTCACCGGTCCGCCGCCTTGCCGATCGCCGCGACGATGTTCGGATACGCCGCGCAGCGGCACAGGTTCCCGCTCATCCGTTCCCTGATCTCGTCATCGGTCAGCGTCGGGGACGCATCGAGGTCGTCGGCGATCACGCTGGGTGCGCCCGCCTTGACCTCGTCGAGCATGCCCACCGCAGAACAGATCTGGCCGGGGGTGCAGTACCCGCACTGGAACGCGTCGTCGTCCTGGAACGCCTGGGCGACCGGATGCAGCGCGTCGCCGTCGCCGAGGCCGGCCGCGGTGGTGATCCGCGCGCCGTCGGCGGCGACCGCGAAGACCAGGCAGCTGATCGCGCGGCGGCCGTCGACGAGCACGGTGCACGATCCGCACTGCCCGTGGTCGCAGCCCTTCTTCGGGGCGGTGGCGCCGAGTCTTTCGCGCAGCGCGTCCAACAGGGTCATGCGGTTGTCGACGGTGACGGATCGTCGCTGTCCGTCGACTTCGAGGCTGACGTCAGAACTGTGTTGGGGCGGGCTCACCGTCGGCGGATACCCGGGGCCGAACCCACCAAACTACGGCCGGCGGTCGACCCGCGGGGCGGCCAGCAGTGCGGCGATGCCGGTGGTCAGCGGCACCGACAGCGCGAGCGCGATGCCGCCGACCGCGGACCGCGCCACCTCGATGGCCACCAGCTCGCTGGTCAGCACATCCCCGAGCGACCGGTTCGCGACGCTGAACAGCAGCAGCAGCGGCAGCGCGCTACCCGCGTACGCCAGCACCAGCGTGTACACCGTGGACGCGATGTGGTCGCGGCCCACCCGCATCGCGCCGACGAACACGTCGCGCCGGGACGCGTCGCCGAGCGCCGCCAACTCGAACGTCGTCGAGGCCTGGGTGACCGTCACGTCGTTGAGCACACCGAGGGAACCGATGATGAATCCCGCCAGCAGCATCCCGGTGATCGAGACGTTGCCCAGATAGGCGGCGACCTCGTTGTTCTGGTCCTCCGACAGCCCGGTCAGGTGGGTCAATTCGATTGCCGCCCAGGACAACACCGCCGCCAGCAGCAGCGAGGCCAGGGTGCCGAGCAGCGCCGCGCTGGTCCGAAGGCTGACCCCGTGCGCCAGGTAGATCACCGCGTACAGGATCGCCGCCGACCCGACCAGCGCGACCGGTACGGCCGGGGCCCCGTCGCGCAGGGCCGGCAGCAGGAACACCACCAGCACGCCGAACGCGATCACGATCCCGACCAGCGCCCGGAAACCCCGCCACCGCGCCACCGCGACGATCACCACCGCGAACACCAGCGCGAACGCGGCCAGCGGCCACGATCGCTCGTAGTCGTAGAACGCGTAGCTGGTGACCCCGGCGTCGTCGACCTGGCGGCTGAGGCGGACGTCGTCACCCACCGCCAATGTCGGCTGGCCGGGTCCGACCCCGATCTCGAGCAGGGTGTTGGCGCCCCGGTTGGGACCGGAGTCGATCGCGACCAGCGACTGCACGCACTCGGCGCCGGCACCGTCGGACGGCAGCGGCGCCGAGGTCAGCACCGACCCCGCCGACGGGCTGCCGCACGTCGCCGCGGTACTGGAGAGGACATGACCGGATTCGGTGGTGACCGCCCCGCCCGCGGCGTTCTGGAACGGCAGCGGGATGTCGGCCTTCTCACCGCTGGGCCACAGCAGTGCCGCGCCGATCAGGACCGCGACGCCGATCGCGACCAGCAGGCTGACCACGATCCTGGCGGCCAGCGGTCCCAGCGGCGACGGACCTGCCAACGAGTGCGAATGCGAGTGCGCCACCCGGACAGGGTAGTGGGCGGTGGCGCCGGAATTGGCGCGCAAGGGGATGGTCGCGGCGACTTAGCCTGAGGACATGACCGGAAGCGCCGACCGTTCGGCATTGAAACGACGCTACGAGTCCGTGGTCGCCGACGCGGTGGTGCCCGTCCTCGGCTGCCGCGGATTCGTCAGGTCCACGAACACGTTTCGCAGATCACGCGGACCGCTCTACGACGTCATCGAGTTCCAGGCCAACTGGAACAACGGTGTCACGTCCTGGTACGGATTCTTCGTCAACGTCGGTGTCGGTTCCGTGGAGATCGACGAAGCCTGCCCAGGCCATTCCCGCACCCTCCACCGATCCGAGGAGTTTCTGCTGGACCGGCGCTGGGAGCATCTCGTGCCGGCGGCCCCCTACGAGCTGCGATTCGACCGGAGCACAGACATGACGGCGTTCGCCACGAGCCTGTGCGAGAACTTGGAGCTGGTAATCGCAGCGGTGGAACGTATTTCGACGACTGCCGAGCTCGTCGACTACGCCGTCACCAACAACCTGCTGATCGCCTACGAGAAGACGTGCTGCTACCTCGCGGCGAGCGGAGACCTCGCCACCTTGGACGCCTACGTCGGTAAGCTCCGCGACCGCTTCGGGCACCAGGACCGCTGGGAGAACTTCAGGCACCGGATCAGCGCCGTGGCCGGACCTGTGGCCGAGCCCTACTGCCGGTAGTTGGCCAGAAAGTTGCCGAGCCGTTCGATCGCGGCGGACAGGTCACGTGCCCACGGCAACGTCACGATGCGCAGGTGATCCGGTGTGGGCCAATTGAATCCGGTGCCCTGGACCACCAGGATCTTCTCCTGCAGCAGCAGGTCGAGCACCAGCTGTTCGTCGTCGGCGATGTCGTACACCTCGGGGTCCAGCCGCGGGAACGCATACAGCGCACCCCGCGGCTTCACGCAGGACACCCCGGGGATCTCGTTGAGTTTCTCCCACGCGACATCGCGCTGCTCGAGCAGCCGCCCGCCCGGCAACACCAGGTCGTCGATGCTCTGATGGCCACCGAGCGCCACCTGAATCGCATGCTGGGCAGGCACGTTCGGGCACAGGCGCATGTTGGCCAGCAGGCTGATGCCCTCGATGAAACTGGCGGCGTGTTCCTTGGGCCCGGTGATCACCAGCCACCCGGAGCGGTACCCGGCCACCCGGTACGCCTTGGACAAACCGTTGAACGTCAACGTCAGCAGGTCCGGCGCCACCGAGGCCAACGAGATGTGCTCGGCGTCGTCGTAGAGGATCTTGTCGTAGATCTCGTCGGCCAGCAGCAGCAGTTGGTGCTTGCGCGCCAGATCGGCGATCTGGGTCAGGACCTCACGGCTGTACACCGCACCGGTCGGGTTGTTCGGGTTGATCACCACGATCGCCTTGGTGCGGTCGGTGATCTTCGACTCGATGTCGGCGACGTCGGGATTCCAGCCCTGGGTCTCGTCACACAGGTAGTGCACCGGGGTGCCGCCGGCCAGCGAGGTGCACGCGGTCCACAGCGGATAGTCCGGCGCCGGGATCAGCACCTGGTCCCCGTTGTCCAGCAGCGCCTGCAGCGTCATCTGGATCAGCTCGGAGACACCGTTGCCGAGGAACACGTCGTCGATGTCGAAGCGCGGGAAGCCCTCGACGAGTTCGTAGCGGGTGAACACGGCGCGGCGGGCGCTGACGATGCCCTTGGAGTCGGAGTAGCCCTGCGCGTAGGGCAGCGCGGCGATGATGTCGCGCATGATCACATCGGGGGCCTCGAACCCGAACGGGGCGGGGTTGCCGATGTTGAGCTTGAGGATGCGGTGGCCTTCGGCCTCCAGGCGGCCCGCGTGTTCGTGCACCGGTCCGCGGATCTCGTAGAGAACGTCCTGCAGCTTGCTCGACTGCGTGAACTCACGCTGGCGCACGTGCTGGCCACCGCCGGTCTGCCACGGCGCCTGATGCGTACTCATGCCGAAAAGTCTCCCACGGGCTGTCCAGGTGTTTTCCGCACCTGATCGCACCCACTCCCGAAACGAGTCCGGCGGGCCCCGTGTGGGACCCGCCGGCTCGAACTACTCGCGAACTACTTGCGGCCCGGTCGGCGGGCGCCCTTGGCGATGCCGAGCCCCTTCACCGGCGGCTCGTCGCCGACGACGCGATCGTCACCGCTGCCGCTCGAACCGTTGCCGGACGGCTCTGCCGGTGCCTGCGGCTCCGGCTCGGCGGGCGCCTCGGCTGCGGGTGCCTCGGCCGCCGGAGCTGCCGGGGCGGCCGCCTTCTTGGCGCCGGGACGGCGTGCGCCCTTGGCGATCGCCAGGCCCTTGACCTCCGGTTCCGGCGTCGCGGCGGTGTCGAGCCCGCGATCGGAATCGGCGGTATCGGCTGCCTCGGTGCCCGTGGTCGCCTTGTCCGGGTCGACGTTCGGCGGCTGCACGACGGTGCCCTCTGCCGGCTTGGCGGCCGGGGCCTTCTTCGCACCCGGGCGGCGTGCGCCCGACGCGATGCCGAGGCCCTTGACCTCGGGTTCGGGCTTGGCCGCGGTCTCTGCCAATGCCGTCTCTGCGGGTGTCTCCGCCGGTGCGGCGGCCGTCTTCTTCGCGCCGGGACGCTTGGCGCCGCCGGCGATGCCCAGACCCTTGACCTCCGGCTCGGCCTTGGCCGGCTCGGCGGCCGCGGTGCTCGCGCTGGAATCCGAGGGGGCCGGGGCGGCCTTCTTCGCACCCGGACGCTTCGCGCCACCGGCGATACCGAGCCCCTTGGCGGGAGCGGCTTCCGGCTTGTCCTCGGCCGGAGCGGCGGCGGTCTTCTTGGCGCCGGGGCGCTTGGCGCCACCGGCCACACCGAGTCCGGTGACGGGCTTGGTCTCCGTCGGGGCGGTGCTCGCCTTGGCCTCGGCGGGTGCGGCCTCCGCGGCGGGGGCGGCCTCGGGCTCCTCGACCTTGGCCGGCGCCTCGGCGGCCTTGCGTGCCGCGCGCTCCTCGGATTCCTTTGCCGCCGTGCCCTTCTCGGGAAGGGTGAAGGAGCTCTTGTCCAGCGAGCCGAGCAGCAGCTGCGCGACGTCGAGCACCTCGACCTTTTCGATGTCGCGGGTCGCGGACACGTCGTCGACGCCGTCGGTCATCATCACGCGGCAGAACGGGCAGCCGGTCGCGATCGCCGATGCGCCGGTGTCGATGGCCTCCTCGGTGCGCTCGGTGTTGACGCGCTTGCCGATGTGCTCTTCCATCCACATCCGCGCACCGCCGGCGCCGCAGCACAGGCCGCGGTCGGCGTGCCGGGGCATCTCGGTCAGCTTCGCGCCCGACGCCCCGATCAGCTCACGCGGCGCCGAGTACTCCTTGTTGTGCCGACCCAGGTAGCAGGGGTCGTGGTAGGTGATGTCCTGGCCGTGCGGGCTGCCGTCGGCGGACTTCACCGGCACCAGCTTCTTGTCGCGGACCAGGCGGTTCAGCAGCTGGGTGTGGTGCAGCACCGTGTAGTTGCCGCCGACCTGCGGGTATTCGCGGCCGAGCGTGTTGAAGCAGTGCGGGCAGGTGACGACGACCTTGCGGTCGACGCGCTCGACGCCGTCGAACAGGTCGTTGAGGGTCTCCACGTTCTGCGCGGCCAGCTGCTGGAACAGGAACTCGTTGCCGGAGCGGCGGGCGGAGTCGCCGTTGCAGGTCTCACCCTCGCCGAGCACCAGGTACTTGACGCCGGCGGCGGAGAGCAGTTCGGCGACGGCCTTGGTGGTCTTCTTGGCGCGGTCCTCGTAGGCGCCGGCACAGCCGACCCAGAACAGGTACTCGAAGCCCTCGAACGAGTCGACGTCCTTGCCGTACACCGGCACGTCGAAGTCGACCTCGTCGATCCAGTTGGTGCGCTCCTTGGAGTTCTGGCCCCACGGGTTGCCCTTGTTCTCCAGGTTCTTGAACAGCACACCGAGCTCACCGGGGAACTCGGACTCCATCATCACCTGGTAGCGGCGCATGTCGACGATGTGGTCGATGTGCTCGATGTCCACCGGGCACTGCTCGACGCACGCGCCACAGGTCGTGCAGGACCACAGCACGTCGGGGTCGATGACGCCGCCCTCTTCGAGGGTGCCGACCAGCGGGCGGGTCGCCTGCAGCGGCGAGTCGGCCGGGATGCGCTCGAAACCGGACTCGGGAACGTGCTCGTGCGAGTGCTTCTCGCTGCGCTTCTCACCGCGCAGCTCTTCGCCGAGGCCGCCTTCGGGGGTGTTCTCCAGCGGAGATTCCTTGCCGTCGAGGAAGTACGGCGCCTTCGCGAACATGTGGTCGCGCAGGTTCATGATCACGAGCTTCGGGGACAGTGGCTTGCCGGTGTTCCACGCGGGGCACTGCGACTGGCAGCGGCCGCACTCGGTGCAGGTGGTGAAGTCGAGGTAGCCCTTCCAGGTGAAGTCCTCGATCTTGCCTCGGCCCAGGACGGCGTCCTCGGCGGGATCCTCGAAGTCGACGAGCTCACCCTTGGACTCCACCGGCAGCAGCGGCCCCAGCGCGTTGGGCATCCGCTTGAACGTGACGTTGATCGGGGCCAGGCCGATGTGCAGGTGCTTGGAGTGCAGCACGATCAGCAGGAACACCAGCATGACCGCGATGTGGCCGAGCAGCGCCAGCGTCTCGATCCACTCGTTGGCGGTGTGGCCGAGCGGAGACAGGATCCAGCCCATGAACTGCGAGAAGAACGCGCCGTTGCCGTAGGGCAGCGCACCGGTGTTGGCTCCGGCGCCGCGGACCAGCGCGTAGGTCCAGATGACGTTGAAGATCATGAACAGGATCAGCCAGGCGCCGCCGGTGTGCGATCCGTAGAACCGGGAGTCGCGGCCGTGCTTCTTGGGCTCGCGGACGATGCGGATGATCGCGAAGGTGATCACGCCGAGCAGCACCGCGACGGCGAAGAAGTCCTGCAGGAAGCCCAGCGTGTCCCAACGGCCGACCAGCGGGATGTGGAAGTCGTGGTCGACGAGCTGGCCGAACGCCTCGATGTAGACCGTGGCGAGGACGAAGAAGCCCCACATGGTGAAGAAGTGCGCGATACCGGGGATCGACCAGCGCAGCAGCCGGGTTTGCCCGAAGACCTCTTCGAACTGCGTGGTGATGCGCTTCTGGAGGTGGTCCTTGCGGTTGTTGCCCTCGCTCAGCGGTTGCCCGGAGCGGATCAGCTTGGTCAGCCAGACGACGCGTTTGGCCGCGAACACCCCGACGACGGCGAGCATCAGGACCCCGGCGATGATCCTGATCAACATCTGCGTTTCCACGCGGGCCTCCGGTTTTTCTTGTTACCCGTGGGTAACTTAGAGTCGGTTACTGGTGAGTAACTTAAGCTCGATGCCTGCTCATAGTTACATCCACCTGATAACCAGCGCTACGAAGGCTGGCCTAACTAACCGGTTGGGTGTGCTATCGGGTGGCTGTGGAGTCTGGGGAATCCATGGCGGCGCGCAGCATGGACAGCATCTCGGAACGTGATTCCGCACCGAGCCGGCGCCGGATCCGCGCCACATGGTGCTCGACGGTCTTTGCCGAGATGAACAGCGCAGCGCCGATCTCGCGGTAGGGCATGCCCTGGAGCAGCAGCTCGGCGACTTCGCGCTCGCGGTCGGACAGTTGGGCCGACGCCTGCCGCGGGACGGGCCCACGCGCCGCGGCGGTGGGCGGCGCGGGTTCGGGCCCGGCGGGGACGTCGGCCGGCGCGGTCGCCTGTTTCAGGTCGCGGGCCAGCTGCAGCATGGCCTGGGATACGCGGGGCTGTGAGGTCTGCAACGCCGCCTGCCCGGCCAGCCGGGTCGCATCCCAGGTGTGGCCGAACCCGGCCAGCCCGCGCGCGGCCACCGCGACCTCGGCGGCGTCGACCTGTCCCGCCAGCACCCGCAGCCAGGTGCGGCCCGCGGTGGCCAGCGCCTTGGCGAACGGACTGTGCGCAGCCGCGGAGGTCAGCGCCTGTCCGTGCGGTGCGACCGCGTCGGGCGCGTTGGCGAGGATGCCCGCGTGCACCCCGGCCCAGTGCAGCGGCAGCGACCACAGCAGCGGATCGCCCAGCGTGGCCAGCAGCCCGAACACCTCGTCCACCGCGTGGCGCACCTGGTCGACCTGGCGCATCCGGGCCGCCGCGATCCACAGCTCGCCGAGCGGCAGCACGGCGAACACCTCGGCCGAACTCTCGGCCAGTACGTCCATCGCTGCATGCCAGTGCTTCTGCATCGCCCCGCTGTCACCGTTGCGCCGCGCGATGCCGGTGTGCAGCGCGGCGGCCCACAACGCGTCGCGCCGGTGCAATGCGGAGTAGCCGTCGGCGGGGACGGCCGTCGCCGCGGCGGCCAACTGTCCGTCCTGCAGGTGCGCCCAGCCCTGGAGCAGCCGGTGCCGGTGGGTGACGAAGATCGCATCCGCGCGGTCGGGCCGGGCGTCGGCGTGCACGGCGCGCCCGATCACGCTGCGCGCCCGCACGGGATCCCCGCCGTGCAGCGCGGCGAGGGTCACCAGCGCGGCGGGGGTGTCGGGCAGCACGCCCCGCTGCCCGGTGTCGACGCTGATGGCCTGACCCAGCCTGGCCACCGCCGCGTGGTACGGATCCGCCAGCGTCATCACCAGGCCCTCGGCGATGCTGCGCGCCGACCTCGCGGCCGACGTCGGCGGGCCTGCCGACTCGGCGTCCGCGGCGGCGCGGAGCGCTGCGGCGTCGCCGACACCCAGCGCGACGATCGACGCGGCGGCCGACACCGTCGCGTCCGACGTCGGGCCCAGCCAGCGGAACAGGTCCGCGCCCTGCGCGGTGGCGCCGTCGTGGGCGGCGATGCTCGCCGCGATCCGCACCGCGGCCGCGCGTTCGGCCGGCTCCGGCGAGGTGAGCAGTTCGTCGGCGACGCGCCCGGCGGTCGCGCAGTCCCCGGTCAGCGCCAGCGCGTCGGCGAGCCCGGCGTTCGACGCGGTGGCGCCCGCCCCGGCGGCGGCGCGGTAGAGCCGGGCCGCGTGAGCGGGCCGGTCGTGGCTGCGGGCCGCCAGTTCGGTCAGCGCCGCGGCCAGCCGGTCGTCGCGCAGGCCGTGTTCGGCGATCCGCAGCGCGAGGTCGGCGGTCAGCGTGCCCAGCTCCAGCTGTGAGCCCAGCAGCGCCACCTCGATGTCGTGATGTCGTGCGGCGCCGACGATCTGAGCGATCCCGTCGTGGACCGAGCGCAGGAACACCGGTGGATGCACGGGGTCGACCAGCGCGCAGGCACGCGCCCGGTCGACGGTCGCCAGCGCGGCATCGGGGGCCAGCCTCAGCGCAGCGGCGACGTCGTCGGGCCCCAGTCCGGTGCCCAGCGACACGACGAGCAGGGTGTCGAGCAGTCCGTCGTCGAGGCGGGCCAGCCGCTCGGCAAGCTTGACCGCGGCGGCCTGACGCACCGCGGGTGCGCCGCCGTCGACCGCGTCGAGCGCGGCGGTGAGCAGGAACGGGAGCCCGCCCGTCGCGGCGACGAGCAGCCGGGTCAGGTCGCTGCCGGGCGGGCCGCCGAGGCGCGCGGCCGCGGCCTCGGCGACATCGTTCGGGGGCAGGGGGCCGAGGGTGACCGGAGGGTGCTCGCGTTCCAGCTCGGTCATCAACGTCCGCAGCGGAAGGTGGTGCGCCAGAGGCTGTGTCGCGACGACCACGGTGGCGGCGGGGTCGGCCACCAACTCGGTTAGACGGCCCAGGCTCGCGGCGTCGAGGAGATCGGCATCGTCGACGACGACGGCAGCGTCCCCGCCGGTCGCGCCGGGCCGGGCCAGCACCTGACGGCCCGCACTGCGCAAGGCGGTGCGCACGGCGGTCAGCACCGTCGACTTGCCGGTGCCGATACCGCCGGTCACCAGCAGCTTGGTCGCCGCCCGCGGATCGGCGTCGACGGCCGCGATCGCGTCACGGGCGGCCGGCAGCACAGGTCAGGCGCCGCCGTCGTCAGGGATCACCGTCGTCACGATCGGTTCCGGATCCACCGTCGGCGGCGGTTCGACGGTGGTCGGCGGCGGCTCCACCGTGGTCGGTGGCGGCGTGGTCGTCGGCGGTGCCGTGGTGGTGGTGCGCGTCGTCGTCGTGGTCGTCGGCGGCGTGGTCGTCGTCGTGGTGGTGGTCGTGGTGGTGGTCGTCGTCGTGGTGGTCGACGACGTCGGCGAGGTGGTGGTGGTCGTGGTGGTCGACTCCGGTGGCGGGGGCGGCGGCTGGCTGACCGTGGTGGTCGCGATGCCGTCCGAACCCACGGTCACCGTGGTCACCGGAGGCGGCAACTCGGCCGGCGCCGCCTCCGAAGGCGGTGTCGTGCTTGCGGTTTCGGTGACGGTGGTGGAATCGCCGCTCGACGAGGTCAGCGTCACCGCGAGACCGCCGACGGCGAGCAGCGCCGCGGCGGCGGCCAGCCCGAACAGAATCGGGGGCCGTTTGTACCAGGGCAGCGGCGGCAGCTCGTCGGTATATCCGTCGGCGTATCCGTCGGCCCCGAAGCTCACCGGGGGCCGCGCGCCGGTCACGCCCGCGTCGCCGTAGCCGGCGGGTGCGGTGTAGTCGGCGCCGGTGTACGGCGTCGGGTCGACGGCTTCGTCGTCCTCCGACCACGCCAGCGCCCCACCGGCCACCGGCGGCGCGGCCGGGCCCAGTGCGGTCGGAGCGTCGGCGGCCGGACCCATCGCGGTCGGGACGTCGGCCGCGGCGGCCATGCCCGTCGGAGCCATACCGGTCGGGGCGTCGCCGTCGGAGCTCTGGGCGGCGAGCACCGCGGCGCCGGCGGCGATGTTCAGCAGCGCCTGCGGCGTGGTGACCACGGGCGCGCGCAACCGTTCGGACAGCCGCTGCGTCACCAGCGGGATCGCGGCCCCGCCGCCGACCGTCGCGACGGCCGAAAGGCGTTCCAGCGCAACGCTGTTGCGCTGCAGCGTGTCCTCGATGACGGCCAGCAGCCCGTCGAGCGGTCCGCTGATCAGCTGCTCCAGTTCCGGGCGGGTGATCCGCACGTCGGACCGGAACCCGGGCAGGTCGACCGGGACGGCGGTGGCGGTCTCGGCGGAGAGTCGCTCCTTGGCGGCCCGGCACTCGTCGCGCAGCCGGGACAGCGGTCCCACCGCCGCGGTGCCCGCGGTGTCGGCGTCGTTCGCGCCGGTGTCGGCCACCCCGGCGAGCACGTGGTCCAGCAGCGCCCCGTCGATGCCGTCACCCGAGAACTCCGGATAGCGCACGGTCTGACCGACGACGGCCAGATCGGCGCCCGCATCGGCGAGCGTGACGCTGGTTCCTCCGCCGCCCAGGTCGACGAGTGCGACCACACCGCTGCCCGGCAGACCCGGGGTGGTGCGCAGGGACGCCAGTGCCGCCGTGGAATCGGGGACCAGTGTCGGTGGCACGCCGTCGGGGGCCAGGCCCGCGACGGTGCGCAGCGCGCCGCGCAACGCCCCCACGGTCCCGGGACCCCAGTGCGCCGGCACCGCGATCGCGACCGGCGAACCGCCGCCGGCCAGGCGCCCCATCGCGTCGAGAGCGGCGGCCAGCACCTGTTCACCGCGATGGGCGCTGCCGTCCTCGGCGACCAGCGGCACCGGATCGCCGACGCGCTCGACGAAACCGGACAGCACGACACCTGCCGCGCCGCCGGTCTCGGCCGGCGAGCCGACCTCGGGCGCGCGGCCGGGGATGAGGGTGAGGATGGATCGGCGGGTGACGGGCGCACGGCCCACACGGGCCGCGACAAGGTTCGTCGTACCGATCGACAACCCGAGCGGTTCGGTCATGGCGGCGTCTCTCCTGTCTGGACCGCCGCCCACCTTAGCGGCTCACCGCGCGCGAGCGGTGGACGTTCCCCTAGTGTGGCGATTCCCCTAATGGGCGATCCCCTAATGCTCTGTCCGGCCGTGCGGGTCGGGCACCGATCCGTGGGGCTCCCGCGCCGCATACGCTCGGGAACACAACGATCCTGCGGAAGGGAATCTCGTGGCGAACTCGCTGCTCGACTTCGTGATGACGCTGGTGCGCGACCCGGAGGCGGCCGCACGGTACGCCGCGGACCCCGCCCGCGCCCTCGCCGAGGCCGATCTGACCGACGTGACCAGTGCCGACGTGCAGAATCTGATCCCGGTCGTCGCGGAGTCGCTGTCGACGACCGTGTCGTCGCCCGGCCTCGACCCGTTCGCCGCCGAACCGGTGGACAACGTCTGGGCGAGTGGGGCCGCCACGGCGGCGTTCGACGCGTTCGACGATCTGGTCCCGACGTCCGTCGGCGCAGGTCCTGACTCCGACCTACCCGTGATCGTCGACGAGATCGACACCGGACTCGAGGTCACGGCCGCAGACGATCTCGTCGAACCGGTCGCCTCCCTGCAGCTCGACGACCCCGTGTTCGACGCCTCCCCGCCGGCCGATCCTGTCGTCGTCGACGACTGGACCGGACCCGACTCCGGCCAGGACGGCCTCGACCCGGCATCGGGATTCGACCTGTTCGACTGAACTCGGACTTATTCGAACCACGGCCCCCTACGCCCGAAACCCGCGCGGACCACCTGATCCGCGCGGGTTTTTTCGTGTCTGAAACCGGGGTGGAGAGCCGCCCCCAGGCTCACCCCCTATACCCCTAATGAACTGATCCCCGAATCCCTAGCGAGCCCGGATGGGGATTGGGATCCAACCCCGTTCCCGAGCCCCCGGACCGTCCATAAATTGGTTTCCAGACGCCGGGAGGAACCGGCAGCAGCTCCGAGAAAGGGACTCCAATGCTCACTCTCATCGACTTCATCCTCGACCTGTTCCGCAGCCCCGCCGCGGCCCGCGCGTTCGTCGTCGACCCCGACGGTGCGCTGCGCGACGCGGGTCTGCCCAACGTCACCGCCGCGCAGCTCGCCTCGGTCGCCGCGACCGCCGCACCCGCCGGCTACGCCCTCGGCGGCGGCGACCCGATCGTGGGCCTGCAGCGTGCGGTGGCCGACCACCACCAGCTGGCCTCGAACTTCGCGTCGCCGTTCTCGCCGCAGACCTCGTACGCGCCGACGTTCGCGCCGGAGACCACCACCGACCTGCTCAGCGGCAACAACGTGCCGGTGGCCAGCCCGGTCCAGGACGCCGGCGCCAACGCCCAGAACGGCGCGTTCAACCTCGGCTTCGGTGACATCACGTTCGGCGACAAGACCTCCAACACCGCCACCAACGGCGGTGTGGTGGTCGACGGCGACAACGACGGTGACATCGTCAGCGGCGACGGCGCCGTGCTCGGTGACGGCAACACCACCAGCAACGGCGACATCCTCGCCGGGTCCGGTTCGAACGTCGTCGTCGGCAAGGACAACGAGGTCGAGGACAACTCCAAGACCGCCGGCGGCGACCTGATCACCGACAACGACGCCCCCGTGCTCAACGACGTCGACACCAGCGGCGGCAACGGCGGCGGCGCCGACGGCGGCGGGAGCCTGATCGGGATCGGCAGCGGCAACGCGGCAGGCGGGGCCGGCGGCAACGGCGGTGCGATCGTCATCACCGACACGAACGTGAACTCCGGCACCCAGATCGACGGCGACTTCGGCAGCGACAACACCGAGGACAATTCGGTCAGCACGGCGATCGAGACCGACATCGCGACGTCCACGGAGAGCACCGTCACCGACAACTCGTCGGTGTTCGAGTCCAACATCGGCTCGGGCAACGAGACCAGCACCGACCTGTTCTCCGGCAACGTCACCGGTATCGAGACCACCGATGTGGCCTCGCACAACGACACCGCCCTGGTCGACGCGTTCTGATCCACCCACGAACCAGGCTGCTGGCGGGGACCATCCGATGGTCCCCGCCAGTTCGCTGCGCCTACCTTGAACTGACACCGCGGGAGTTAGGGAGCCATGACGCCACCGAATGACCCCAACAAGGTCGTCCTCGAGCTGATCGACCACACCAGCAAGATCGCCGACGCGCAGGGTCGCGCCGACCTGGTGGCCCGGCTCGGGCGCGCGCAGCGCCGCGTCAACGACCCGCAGATCCGCGTCGTGATCGCCGGGCAGCTCAAACAGGGCAAAAGCCTGCTGCTGAACTCCTTGTTGAACATACCCGTGGCTCGCGTCGGTGACGACGAGTCCACCGTGCTGGCCACCGTCGTCTCCTACGGCGAGCAGGCGTCCGCGCGGCTCGTGGTGGCCCGCGGCGACGGACGCGAACCGGAGCTCATCGAGATACCGACCGCCGATCTGCGCAACGATCTGCGCCGCGCCCCGCAGGCCGGCGGGCGCGAGGTGCTCCGCGTCGAGGTCACCGCGCCCAGCCCGCTGCTCAAGAGCGGGCTGGCGTTCATCGACACCCCGGGTGTCGGCGGGCACGGCCAACCGCACCTGTCGGCGACGCTGGGCCTGCTGCCCGACGCCGACGCGATGCTGATGATCAGCGACACCAGCCAGGAGTTCACCGAACCCGAGATGACGTTCATCCGACAGGCTTTGGAGATCTGCCCGGTCGCTGTCATCGCCGCCACCAAGACCGACCTGTACCCCCACTGGCGCGAGGTCGTCGACGCCAACGCCGCGCACCTACAGCGCGCCGGGATCACCACCGAGCTTGTTCCGGTCTCCTCGACGCTGCGCGGCCACGCCGTCGCGCTCAACGACAAGGAGCTCAACGAGGAATCGAACTTCCCGCGCATCGTGAAGTTCCTCTCCGAGGACGTGGTGACCCCGCACAACGACCGGGTGCGGCGGCAGGCCGCCGGCGAGATCCGCGCCGCGGCAGAGCATCTGATCCTCGCCGCGGAGTCGGAACGGTCCGCGCTGACCGATCCGCAGACCCGGGACCGGCTGACCGCGGACCTCCAGCGCCGCAAGCAGGAGGCCGAGGACGCGTTGCAGCAGACCGCGCTGTGGCAGCAGGTCCTCAACGACGGGATCGCCGACCTGACCTCCGACGTCGACCATGACCTGCGAGAGAGGTTCCGCAACATCACCTTTCACACCGAGCGGATGATCGACACCGGTGACCCGACGTTGCACTGGGCCGAGATCGGCGCCGAACTCGAGGATGCCGTCGCGACCGCGGTCGGCGACAACTTCGTATGGGCCTACCAGCGCGCGGAGGCGCTCGCGGCCGATGTCGCGCGCACCTTCACCGAAGCCGGGCTGGGCGCGGTACGAATGCCGGCCATCGATGCCCGCGCCATGGGCGCCGACATGGGTCAGTTCCGGTCGCTGGCCGACCTGGAGGCCAAGCCGCTGAAGATCGGCCACAAGATCGTCACCGGGATGCGCGGCTCCTACGGCGGGGTGCTGATGTTCGGCATGCTGACCTCGTTCGCCGGGCTGGGCATGTTCAACCCGCTGTCGCTCGGCGCGGGATTCGTGCTGGGCCGCAAGGCCTACAAGGAGGACATGGAGAACCGGCTGCTGCGGGTCCGCAACGACGCCAAGACCAATGTGCGCCGGTTCGTCGACGATGTCGCGTTCGCGGTCGGCAAGGAATCCCGCGACCGGCTCAAGGGGATTCAGCGTCAGCTGCGTGACCACTACCGCGAGATCGCCAACCAGGCCACCCGATCGCTGAACGAGTCGCTGCAGGCCACCGTCGCGGCGGCCAAACTCGAGGAGGCCGAGCGCAACACCAGGGTCAAGGAACTCGACCGTCAGCTGTCCATCCTGAGGCAGGTCATTCAACACACTGTGCATGCCGACGACGTGCGGTGATGCCCGCTCATTAAGCTCGGGTGATCAGTACCAGCGACCACGTGCGAGCAATCCTGGCCGGCACCATCGGTGCCTACCGGAGCGATCCCGCATACCGGCACCGCGCCGACGTCCACGCCGAGCTCGAGCGGATCGGGGCGCGGCTGAACCAGCCGATCCGGATCGCGCTGGCGGGCACACTGAAAGCCGGAAAATCCACCCTGGTCAACGCGCTCGTCGGCGACACCATCGCCCCGACCGACGCGACCGAGGCCACCCGCATCGTCACGTGGTTCCGGCACGGCCCCACCCCGAAGGTGACCGCCAACCACCGCGGCGGCCGGCGATCCAACGTGCCGATCACCCGTGACCCGGGCTCCGGCGGGCTGACCTTCGACTTCGCGCTGCTGAACCCCGACGACGTGCTCGACCTCGACGTGGAATGGCCCGCGGCCGAACTGATCGACGCGACGATCATCGACACCCCCGGCACCTCGTCGCTGTCGCGCGATGTCTCGGCGCGCACACTGCGGCTGCTGGTGCCCGACGACGGCGTGCCCCGGGTCGACGCGGTGGTGTTCCTGCTGCGCACACTCAATGCCCCGGATATCGCGCTGCTCAAGCAGATTGGCGAGCTCGTCGGGGGTTCGTCGGGCGCGCTCGGCGTGATCGGGGTGGCCTCGCGCGCCGACGAGATCGGTGCCGGGCGCATCGACGCGATGCTGTCGGCCGCCGACGTCGCGGCGCGGTTCACCTCCGAGATGGAACGCACCGGGATCTGCCAGGCCGTCGTGCCGGTGTCCGGTCTGCTCGCGCTGACCGCGCGCACCCTGCGGCAGAGCGAGTTCACCGCGCTGGAGAAGCTCGCCGGTGTCGAACCCGCCGAACTGGCCAAGGCGATGCTGTCGGTCGACCGGTTCGTCCGCGAGGACAGCACGCTGCCCGTCGACGCCGCGACGCGCGCCGCGCTGCTGGACCGGTTCGGCATGTTCGGGCTGCGGATCTCGATCGCGGTCCTGCACGCCGGCGTCGGCGACTCCGTGGCGCTCGCCGAGGAACTGCTCGAACGCAGCGGGCTGGTCGCCCTGCGGGAGGTGATCGATCAGCAGTTCGCGCAACGCTCCGACCTGCTCAAGGCGCACACCGCGCTGCTCACGCTGCGGCAGTTCGTGCAGCGCCACCCCGTGTACGCGACACCGCGCATCCTCGCCGACATCGACCCGCTGCTCGCCGACACCCACGCGTTCGAGGAGTTGCGGCTGCTCAGCCAGTTGCGGTCGCGGCCGACCACCCTCAACGACGACGAGATGGCCTCGCTGCGCCGGATCATCGGCGGTTCCGGGACCGACGTCGCCAGCAGGCTCGGGCTGCCCGCCGGGGACCACTCCGACGGCCCCCGCGCCGCGTTCGCCGCAGTTCAGCGGTGGCGCAGGCGCGCCGATCACCCGCTCAACGACCCGTTCACCGCGCGGGCCTGCCGGGCCGCGGTGCGCAGCGCCGAGGCGATCGTCGCGGAGTACGCACGCGCCCAGCGCTGACGATTAACGTTTCGTCGCCCCCGGACGAATAAGAGGTATGCGCAGTTCCCTGGGTCTCTCGCTGGGCGCAGCCACCCTGATCGCGGTCACCGACGGCCGGGCGACGGTCCGGCGGCAGGCGCTGACGCTGCCCTCCGGGCTCGCGGTGACCGGCTTCGTGGAGCGCATCGGAGACCCGGTGCCGATGGTGCTCGCCGACGGATCGATCCACCGTCCCGAGACGCTGACCGCCGCGGCGGTCGAAGAACTGACCCAAACCGTGCGGCCGCAGCGCCGACCGGATGTCGCGGCCGTCGCGGTGCCGGCCCACTGGCCCGACACCGTCGTCGCGGCGTTCCGTGCCGCCGTCCCGCACCTGACCGTCGTCTCCGACGCGGCCGCGGCGCTGACCGCGCTGCAGGCCAGCCCCGGACTGCCGGCGCACGGCGTCATCGCGCTGTGTGACTTCGGCGCCGGCGGCACCGGCATCACGCTCGCCGATGCGTCGGCCGGTCTCACTTCCATCGGTACCGTCCGCGTCGACGCGTTCTCCGGCGATGCCGTCGACCGCGCGCTGCTCCAGCACGTGCTGGCCCAGTTCGAGGCCGAGCCCGGCGGGACGGCACACGTCGCGACGCTGGCCGGTCTGCGCGAACAGTGCCGGGTGGCCAAGGAGCGGCTGTCGTCCGAGACGGCGACCTCTCTGGCCTACGGGCACACCACGGTCCGGGTGACCCGCGCCGAGCTGGACGGGCTCATCACCGCCGATCTGAACCTCGTCGCCGACGCGTTGCTGGGCATGCTGGACCGATACGGCATCACACCCGCCCAGCTCGCCGCGGTGGCCACCGTCGGTGGTGGAGCCCGCATACCGCTTGTCACGCAGCGTCTTTCGGAGGTGCTGCGACAGCCGGTGATCACCGCGCCCGGGGCCCAGGTGGCAGCCGCGGCCGGTGCCGAACTGCTGGCGCTGCGCAGCGCCGACCATGATGCGCCGACCGTGCTGGCTTCGGCTCCGCCGACTGCTGATGTGTGGGCTCCGCCGACGGCTGCCAACGCCACCGTCGCCGCTCCCGTGACCCCCCTCGCGTGGTCGGCCGAACCGGACGGCGACGAGACCGGCTACGCGACGGAGTACGCGCGTCCGGACGTGCATTTTCAGCCCGACGAGTCCGACGAACCCGATCTGGAGCCCCTCGCGTGGTACCGACGGCCGGGTGTGTTGTTCGCGGCCGCCGCCTGCTTCGCCGCCGTCGCGGCGACGGGCCTGGTGCTGACCGCGCACACCGGACCGGTCGAGGCGGACACCTCCACCATCGCGACGCCCGTCGCGACGAAACCGGCGCAGGCCCCCGCCGACACCGCACCTGCCGTGGAGCCACCACCCGCCGTCACCGAGGTCGTCGTCGCGGACGCGCCCGCACCGCGCGTGGTACCGCCCGCCGCTCCGGCGCCGCAGCAACCGGTCCTCAAACAAGCCGCGCCGCAACCAGTTCCGCGACCTGTCCCGCAGGCGCTGCCGCAACCGGTACCGCAGACGGTGCTGATACCGGTGCCGATCGCACCGCCGCCGCCACCCGCTCCGTCGACGGTGACGGTGACCCCGAAGCCAACGCCCAGCCCGACACCAACGCCCAGCCCGAGCCCGAAGCCGACGCCCACCTCGACGCCTGCGCCGTCACCGGAGCCGACGTCCAGCCCTGAGCCGTCACCGGAACCGACCTCCAGCCCTACGCCGTCACCGGAACCGACTACGTCACCGGAGCCGACCTCTAGCCCCGCGCCGTCACTGGAACCCACGCAGGAACCCGAACCGGCGCCGACGTCCACGGAAACGGCGGCACCGGCGGCACCGTCCGAACCTCAGGAGTGCGCGCCGGAGTCCGAATCCGACTGCTGATCAGGGGTTCTCGGGCGCGGGCGCAGGCGTCTCGGTAACCGTCTCGGTCTGCGTTTCGGTCTGAGTGACCGTGCTGGTGCTGGTGCTGGTGCTGGTGCTGACCGTCGTGCTCGGTGTCGTGGTCGTTGTCGTGGTGGTGGTCGTCGACGGGGTGGTCGTGGTCGTCGTCGGCTCCTCCGAGGTGGTGGTCGCCGATTCGGTCGGCGCCGCGGTCTCGGTCACGGTCGCAGGCGGCACCACCGCGGGCGCCGAGGTCGTGGTCACGGGGGTCAGGGACGAGGTCGGGGTGGTCTCGGAATCGGAGTCACCGGTGATCGCCTTGGCGAGACCGAACACGATCAGCGCGATCAGCACGGCTCCGACGGCGCCGAGGCCGACGAGTGCGGCGGGCTTGCGGTACCACGGCACCGGCTCGGTCGCGAGCGGAGGCTGGTCCCCGTACCCGTCCCCATACTCACCGCCGTAGTTGCTGAGCTGGGTCGGCTCATCCTCGGAGTAGTAGTTCTGGTCGTCAGAATCGCCGTAACGGGCCACGGAACCCGATAGTAGGCGCTGGGTCCTCAGGTTCCGGGGTACAGCGTGCGTGTCACGTTGGTCCGTGGCGCTCTGGTGGTCCGCGTCGTCGTGGTGCGCGTCCCGTCCTGGTCCTCGGTACTGCGCTGCTCGGACTCCTTGGTCCGCGGCGGCCGGGTGCTGCGCGTCGTGGTCGTTTCCGAGGTCGTGGTGTCATCCGGATTGATGTCGCTGGTCATCGGCGGGCTGGTGCTGGTGATCGTCCCGGTGGTCGACGACCCGGACTTCGTGGTCGACGCGGTCGTCTTGGCCGACGAGGACGGCGGGATGTAGTGCAGCGGCGCCGGGTCAGGGTCGCTGAAGTGCCGCGCGAAGTAGGTGATCAGCGAAATCACCAACGCGAGCGCGGCGATCCCGGCCACGCTGGCGCCGAGCAAAGTCGATGTCCGGTTGTGCCACGCGACGGGCGGCGCCTGCGCTTCGTCGTCGTCCCGTCGGTTCACGGGCACTGATAGTAGCCGTGACCTCGGGCAGCCTGCCTGCTCAGCGAAGCTGGGGCACGACCTGCTCGGCGAAGAACTCGACGTGGTCGAGATCGGACATGTCCAGAACCTGCAGGTAGATCCGCTGGACGCCGGCCTCCAGGAACGGGCCGAGCTTGTCGACGACCTCGGCCGGGGTGCCCACCGCGGGGGAGTTCGAGCGCAGTTCGTCGACCTCGCGCCCGATCGCCGCGGCGCGCCGGGCGATCTCGGCCTCGTCACGTCCGAGGCACACCACGAACGCCGCCGAGTAGGTCAGCGAGTCCTTCGCCCGGCCCGCCTTCTCCACCGCTGCCGCCACCCGTGCGTACTGCTCGGTCAGGGTGTCCAACGGGACGAACGGGATGTTGAACTCGTCGGCGAACCGCGCGGCCAGCGCCGGAGTGCGCTTCGCGCCACCGCCTCCGATGATGATCGGCGGATGCGGGCTCTGCGCCGGCTTCGGAAGGCCGGGGGACTCCACGATGCTGTAGTGGCGCCCCGAGTAGTCGAAGGTCTCGCCGGCGGGCGTGGTCCACAACCCGGTCAGGATCTCC
The DNA here is from genome assembly GCF_002086815.1 of Mycolicibacterium parafortuitum. Taxonomy (GTDB): domain Bacteria; phylum Actinomycetota; class Actinomycetes; order Mycobacteriales; family Mycobacteriaceae; genus Mycobacterium; species Mycobacterium parafortuitum. Next base: position 206,437 of record NZ_MVID01000003.1, on the reverse strand, counting down.
AGCTGTTCGGTCAGGCGGTCGAACCGCTCGCCGAGCGGCGGGAACGGGATCGCGTAGGCCTTGTGCTCGGCTTCGAACCAGCCCGCGCCGAGCCCGAATTCGACCCGGCCTCCGCTCATCTCGTCGACCTGCGCGACCGAGATGGCCAGCGGCCCGGGATAGCGGAACGTCGCGGAGGTGACCATGGTGCCCAGCCGGATCGACGTCGTCTCCCGGGCCAGCGCGCCCAGCGTCACCCAGGAATCGGTCGGGCCGGGCATACCGTCCCCGGCCATCGCCACGTAGTGGTCGGATCGGAAGAACGCCGAGTAACCCGCGCTCTCGGCCGTCTTCGCGACAGCGAGCTGATCGCCGTAGGTGGCGCCCTGCTGGGGTTCGACGAAGATGCGGAAATCCACTGAGCTCACGATGACCAGCCTAGGCTCACAGACCGGCGCGGGAGCTTTTCAGCTGCTCCACGAGGTCGGCGGACCCGTCGAACGACACCCACGCCTGATCGCGGCCCGCGGCGAACATCAGCAGCTCGCCCGGGTCTCCGGTGACGGTGACCTGAGGGCCCTTACCGACGGTGGCCAGGGTGTCGCCCTGCGGGGTGCGGAACACCACCGTCGCCGGTGATTTGCGCAGGGTCATCCGCGCCATCATCGCGACCGGCCTGCGCAGTGCCGCCACCGTCTGGTCGTCGAGCGGCCGCGGCTCCCACTCGCCGCCGGCCCGGCGTACGTCCTCGTGGTGGATGAACATCTCGGCGACGTTCGCGATCGGGTCGAGCAGCTTGAACGGCGAATAGATCGGCGGTCCGTCGGCGACCTGGCCGAGCAGCACATCCCAGTCGGTGGATGCGGCGGTCTGCTGCTGAACCCGCTCGGTATAGCTGGCGAACGCCGGGATCAGGATGCCCGGGGCGGCGTCCATCCGCCGCTCGCGCACCACCAGATGCGCGGTCAGATCCCGCACGTCCCAGCCGTCGCACAACGTCGGGGCGTCGGGCGGGGTGTCGCGGAACGTTGCCACCAGCGCGGCCCGCTCTCGTTGTGCAACGGTCATCGTCGGCCTTTCGGTTCAGTCATCGGGCAGCCACCAGCCTTGCCGACCGGGCAGCTTCAATGCTAGATCGGGCCCCCACGAGCCCATTTCGTAACTGTGTGGTCGCGGGGGATGGTCCAGGACCGGCTGGCACACCTGCCACAGCCGGTCCACCTCGTCGGCACGCGCGAACAGGGTCTGATCCCCGCGCAGGACGTCGAGCAGCAACCGTTCGTAGGCGTCGAGCCCGTCGTTCTCATGGCGCTCGGCGCTCAACCGCACCTCCGAGCCGACGGGCTCCACGGTCAGGTCGGGGCCGGGCTTCTTCACATTGAGCTCCAGCACCGCCGTCGGCGTCTCGGTCAGGTCGAGTGCCAGCCGGTCGCGATGGGTCTCGTCGGCCCCGAACAACGCGCCGGCCGGTTCGCGGAACGTGATCGTCACGGTCCTTCGGTTGTCGCCCAGCGCTTTTCCGGTACGCAGATAGAACGGGACGTCCCGCCAGCGGTCGTTGTCGACGAACGCCTCCAGCGCGACGAACGTCTCGACGTCCGAGTCGTCGGCGACGCCGTCCTCGTCGCGGTAGCCGGCATACTGGCCGAACACCACCCGCTGCGGGTCCAGCGGGCGCATATCGCAGAACACCTGCGCCTTGGCGTCGCGCAGCCCCTGCGCGTCCAGGGTGGCCGGCGGCTCCATCGCGATGAACCCCAGCACCTGGCACAGGTGCGTGGTGACCATGTCGCGGAAGCAGCCGGTCGACTCGTAGAAGCCGCCCCTGCCCTCCAACGCGATGTCCTCGGGTACGTCGATCTGCACTGACTCGATATGCCTACTGTTCCAACAGGGTTCGAGTAGACCGTTGGCGAAGCGCAGCGCCAGGATGTTCTGGACGGCTTCCTTTCCCAGGAAGTGGTCGATGCGGTAGACGGACTGCTCGTCGGCGACGGCCTCGGTGGCCGACGCGAGCCGGCGCGAGCTGTCCAGATCGGTGCCGAACGGCTTCTCCACGATGATGCGCGCGTCGTCGGCGAGCCCCTCGCGGCCGAGCATCTCGATCATCGGCTGCATCGCCGTCGGCGGAACCGACAGATAGATCAGGGTCTGGGTCGGTTCGCCGAGTTCGTCGCGGGCCCGGCGTACCGCCGAGGCGAGCTCGTGGCCGTCCTCGTCGGTCGCCGACTGGAAGCTCAGGCGCTCCAGCAGGGTGTCGGCGACGGCCGGCTCGAAGTCCTTGACCGACTCGGACAGCCCGTCGCGCACCGACTCCCGGAACTCCTCAAGGCTGTCGGGTGAGGATCTGCCGGACCCGATGATGCGGTAGTCCTCGGGCAGCCGGCCTGCCGCCGCGAGCCGGTACAGGCTCGGGAACAGCATGCGGCGCGCGAGATCGCCGCGCGCGCCGAACAGCACCAGCACGACCGGGTCCGCTGCGTCGTTCATGCCTGGTCCTTTCCGAGATCGATCAGGGCGTTCTCCACCACTTCGGTCAACGCCGGGTGGATCCAGTACGGCCGGGCCGCCAGCTCGTCGGCGCGGATGCCGAAGTTCATTGCGACGACGAAGATCTGGATCAGGGTGGCGGCCTGCGGCCCGATGACGTGGGCGCCGAGGATCTCCCCGTCGGCGGTGGTCAGCACCTTGCACAGACCGCTCTCGTCGCGCATGGCCCAGCCGTAGGCGACATCGGAGTAGTGGGCCAGGCCGACTCGATAGTCGAGACCGTCGTCGCGGCAGTCCTTCTCGGTGCGTCCGATCGCCGCGATCTGCGGCTGGGTGAACACCGCCGAGGGCACCAGATCGTGGTTCACCGCGCGCAGATCGTCAGGATGCAGCAGATTGTGTTGGACCACGGTGGCTTCCCGATTGGCGACGTGTTTGAGGGGGACGGCGGTGCTGACGTCTCCGAGTGCGAACACGCCGTCGGCGGTGGTGCGGCAGTGGCGGTCGACGACGATGCGACCGTCCTGGTGGGTGTCGATGCCGCCCTTCTCGACGTCGAGGCGGTCGCTGTTGGACCGTCGTCCGGTCGCGACGAGCAGCATGTCGGCGCGCACCGTCGATCCGTCGTCCAGATGAATGCTGAGATCTCCTGCGGTTCCGGTGATGTCGGCGATCTCGCTGCCGCAGCGCAGGTCGTAGCGCGACCGGGCGAGCTCGGTGTAGACGTCGCGGACCGTGTCGTCGTGCGGGCCGCCGAGCAGCCGGTCGGACTTCTCGATCACCGTGATGCGGCTGCCCGCGGCGGAGAACACATGGGCCAGTTCGGCGGCGATGTATCCGCCGCCGAGCACGGCGAGATGGGCGGGCGCGGCGTCGAGGCGCATCACGGTGTCCGACGTCTGGTACGGCAGGCCGGATTCGACGACGACGTCGGGGACGACGGGCCGGCCGCCCGCGGCCACGACGATGCGCTCCGCGGCGACGTCGACGGTGTCCCCGTCCACCGACACCCGCAGACGCCCGGGTTCGGTGAACCGGGCGTGCCCCTTGTAGACGGTGACGAAATCGCTGTCGCGACGGCCCTGTTCGCCGGCGGCGGCGACCGCGTCGGTGCGGTCGAACACCCGGTCACGCAGGGCGGTCCAGCGCAGTCGAGGCTCTGCTCCTAGCGTGAGCGCTGGACGGCGGAAGTCGGTGTTGATGTCGAAGTCCGCCGCGCCGGCGACGAGGTCGGCGACCTGGGCGGCGTAGGACAACATCTTCGACGGGATGCAGCCGTGGTTGACGCAGGTGCCACCGAACTTGCGGTCGTCAACGATCGCGACGTCGAGGCCGGAGAACCGGTCGTCGACGACCATGTTTCCCGACCCCGCGCCGATGACGACCAGATCGTGGGTGCGCACCCGCCTGCTGTTCCCGGAAGCTGACGGATGTCAAACCCCCGGCGACGGCCTCAGAACGCCTCGACGCCCTCCACCGCGATGACCATGCCGTGTCCGGTGCGGTCGTTGGTGAAGCGGGTGCCCATCTCGTCGGCCTCGATCGTCCAGCCGACCGCGGAGTAGGTGCGGTAGTCCAGGGTCACCGCCGGAATCGCCCCGAGGTTGCCCAGCACCCACTGCAGTTCGCCGTCGGCGTTGATGCGCACCCCGTTGGCCGGCAGCCCGTCGACCTCGGGAGCGTTGCTGAACGCGGACTCGCAGCCGACCTCCTGCGCGTCGAGCTGGCAGCGGGTCTTGCCCGACTTCGTCTCGATGAAGACGTACCCGCCCTGCGGTCGCAGCACCTCGCCACCGGGCCGGGCCGGCCCACTCGGCGCCGGCGAGGCCGGGGTGGACGGTGCCGGGGAGGACGGCCTGGTCGGGCGTGGCGTCGGGAAGTCGGGTTCGGTGAACGTCGCGTCGCCGGCGCGGGTGGCGGTGCCGTCCACCACGGACTGGCATCCGGCGAGCACGGCCGCCGATGCGAGCGCTCCCGCCACGATCAGCCGCGTCCTCATCAATGGCTAGCCTACGCAGTCTGTTGCGCAAGTGACGGAAGTGACGCGGGAACAAATTCCGCAGCCGCTCTGTTGACCGGTTCGACAAGTTGAGTGAGATCGACTCAAGTTAAGCTTGACACGGCGCCGCCGGGAGGAGCAGTCTTGAGTGCGGTGCACTCAGACCACCAAAAGTCTATTCAGGAGGCAGTAACTATGGCTCGTGCGGTCGGTATCGACCTCGGGACCACCAACTCCGTCGTCGCAGTACTGGAGGGTGGCGACCCCGTCGTCGTCGCAAACTCCGAGGGTTCCCGGACCACCCCGTCGGTCGTCGCGTTCGCGCGCAACGGCGAGGTGCTGGTCGGCCAGCCCGCCAAGAACCAGGCAGTGACCAACGTCGACCGGACCATCCGTTCGGTCAAGCGTGAGATCGGCACCGACTGGCATGTGGAGATCGACGGCAAGAACTACACGCCGCAGGAGATCAGTGCGCGCGTGCTCATGAAACTGAAACGCGACGCTGAGGCCTACCTCGGTGAGGACATCACCGACGCGGTCATCACCGTGCCCGCGTACTTCAACGACGCCCAGCGTCAGGCCACCAAGGACGCCGGCCAGATCGCCGGCCTCAACGTTCTTCGTATCGTCAACGAGCCGACCGCGGCCGCGCTGGCCTACGGCCTGGACAAGGGCGAGAAGGAACAGACCATCCTGGTGTTCGACCTCGGCGGCGGCACGTTCGACGTGTCCCTGCTGGAGATCGGCGAGGGTGTGGTCGAGGTGCGTGCCACCTCCGGTGACAACCACCTCGGCGGCGACGACTGGGACGACCGGATCGTCGAATGGCTCGTCGACAAGTTCAAGGGCACGTCGGGCATCGACCTGACCAAGGACAAGATGGCGATGCAGCGGCTGCGTGAGGCCGCCGAGAAGGCCAAGATCGAACTGAGCTCCTCACAGAGCACCTCGATCAACCTGCCCTACATCACCGTCGACGCGGACAAGAACCCGCTGTTCCTCGACGAGCAGCTGACCCGTTCGGAGTTCCAGCGCATCACCCAGGATCTGCTGGACCGCACCCGCAAGCCGTTCCAGTCCGTGATCAAGGACGCCGGCATCTCGGTGTCCGACATCGACCACGTGGTGCTGGTGGGTGGTTCCACCCGCATGCCCGCGGTCACCGATCTGGTCAAGGAACTGACCGGTGGCAAGGAGCCCAACAAGGGCGTCAACCCGGACGAGGTCGTCGCCGTGGGCGCCGCGCTGCAGGCCGGTGTGCTCAAGGGTGAGGTGAAAGACGTTCTGCTGCTTGACGTCACCCCGCTGTCGCTCGGTATCGAGACCAAGGGCGGCGTGATGACCAAGCTCATCGAGCGCAACACCACGATCCCGACCAAGCGTTCGGAGACCTTCACCACCGCCGACGACAACCAGCCGTCGGTGCAGATCCAGGTCTATCAGGGCGAGCGTGAGATCGCCGCGCACAACAAGCTGCTCGGCAGCTTCGAGCTGACCGGTATCCCGCCGGCTCCGCGCGGTGTCCCCCAGATCGAGGTCACCTTCGACATCGACGCCAACGGCATCGTCCACGTGACGGCCAAGGACAAGGGCACCGGCAAGGAGAACACGATCAAGATCCAGGAAGGCTCCGGCCTGTCCAAGGAGGAGATCGACCGGATGGTCAAGGACGCCGAAGCGCACGCCGAGGAGGACCGCAAGCGTCGCGAAGAGGCCGACGTCCGCAACCAGGCCGAGTCGCTGGTCTACCAGACGGAGAAGTTCGTCGCCGAACAACGGGGCACAGCGTCCGACGGTGGCGGATCGAAGGTCCCCGAGGACACGCTCGCCAAGGTCGATTCCGCGATCGCCGACGCCAAGACCGCTCTTGCCGGCACCGACATCGGCGCCATCAAGTCGGCGATGGAGAAGCTCGGCGAGGAGAGCCAGGCCCTCGGCCAGGCGATCTACGAGGCGACCCAGGCCGAGCAGGCCGCGGGTGGCCCGGCCGGCGGGTCCGCCGGTGGGTCGAGCGCCAACGACGACGTGGTCGACGCCGAGGTGGTTGAGGACGATCAGGAGCGCAAGTGAGCGACGCGGATCGACCAGAGGAACCGATAACCGTCACCGATAAGCGGCGCATCGATCCCGACACCGGGCAGGTGCGCGAGAACCCGTCGCCGGAGCCGGCCCCCAGTGGGCCGGCCCCGGAGGGGGTCGCCGGTGAGACGGCCGAGGAGGCCGGCAAGGCCGCCGAACTGCTCGCCGACCTGCAGCGCGTCCAGGCCGATTTCGCCAACTACCGGAAACGGACGCTGCGGGATCAGCAGGTGATCGCCGACCGGGCCAAGGCCACGGTGATCACCCAGCTGTTGCCGGTGCTCGACGACCTCGAGCGGGCGCGCAGCCATGGCGACCTGGAGTCCGGCCCGTTCAAGGCCGTTGCCGACAAGATCGTGGCAACCCTTGAGGGCCTGGGCCTTTCAGGTTTCGGCGACGAGGGCGACGAGTTCGATCCGGAGCTGCATGAGGCCGTGCAGCACGAGGGCGAGGGCACCCACCCCGTCCTCGGGACCGTGATGCGGCGCGGCTACAAGGTCGGTGAGCTCGTGGTCCGGCACGCGATGGTCGGTGTCGTCGACACCGTGCCCGGCGCGTCAGGGCCCGGCAATACCGACTCTGGGGCCCAACAGCCTTCAGAATCGTAAGAATTGAACCGAACACAGATGAGAACAGGTAAGGAGGTGACGCGATATGGCCCAGCGTGAGTGGGTTGAGAAGGACTTCTACAAGGTGCTCGGCGTCGCCTCTGATGCCGACGAGAAGGAGATCAAGCGGGCCGCCCGCAAGATCCTCGCCGAGAACCACCCTGACCGGAACCCGGGCAACTCCGAAGCCGAGGAGCGCTACAAGGCCGCCTCCGAGGCCAAGGAGGTGCTCACCGACCCCGCCAAGCGCAAGGAGTACGACGAGACGCGCCGTCTGTTCGCAGGCGGCGGTTTCGGCCGCGGGCGATTCAGCGGCGGCGGTGGCGGTTTCGGTGGGTTCGGTGGAGACGGCGCCCAGGAGTTCAACCTCAACGATCTGTTCGACGCCGCCGGTCAGGCCGGCGGCGCGAACATCGGTGACCTCTTCGGCGGTCTGTTCGGCCGCGGCGCACAGCAGCCGCGCCCGACCAGGCCGCGGCGCGGCAACGATCTCGAGACCGAGACGGAGCTGAGCTTCCTGGAGGCCACCAAGGGCGTCGCGATGCCGCTTCGGCTGACCAGCCCGGCGCCGTGCACGAACTGCCATGGCAGTGGTGCACGGCCCGGGACCAGCCCGAAGGTGTGCCCGAACTGCAACGGCGCCGGTGTGATCAGCCGAAACCAGGGGGCGTTCGGGTTCTCCGAGCCGTGCACCGAATGCCGGGGCAGCGGCTCGATCATCGAGAACCCGTGTGACGAGTGCAAGGGCACCGGGGTCACCACGCGTACCCGCACCATCAACGTGCGGATCCCACCGGGTGTCGAGGACGGACAGCGTATCCGGCTCGCCGGTCAGGGTGAGGCCGGGCTGCGTGGGGCGCCGTCGGGTGACCTGTACGTGACCGTCCACGTCCGGCCCGACAAGGTGTTCGGCCGCAACGGGGACGATCTCACGGTGAGCGTGCCCGTCAGCTTCCATGAGTTGGCATTGGGGACAACGCTTTCGGTGCCGACCCTGGAGGGCAAGGTCGGGGTCCGGCTGCCGAAGGGCACCTCCGACGGCCGGATCCTTCGGGTGCGTGGCCGCGGCGTTCCGAAACGCGGTGGCGGACACGGCGATCTGCTGGTGACGGTGAAGGTGGCGGTGCCGCCGAACCTCGAAGGCGATGCCGCAGAGGCATTGGAGGCGTACGCGAAAGCCGAGCGCGCCAGTGGGTTCGACCCCCGGGCGGGATGGGCAGGGAATGTCTGATGAGCGCTTGCGTGAAGAAGCGAGGGTTCTGATGGCCGCCCGGAAGGATGAAGCGCGTACGTATCTGATCTCGGTGGCAGCCGAGCTGGCCGGCATGCATGCGCAGACCCTGCGCACCTACGACCGGCTCGGTCTGGTCACCCCGAAGCGTACTTCCGGTGGCGGACGGCGATATTCGCAGCACGATGTGGACCTGCTGCGCGAGGTGCAGCGGTTGTCCCAGGACGAGGGTGTCAACCTCGCCGGGATCAAGCGCATCATCGAGTTGACCAATCAGGTCGAGGCGCTGCAGGCGCGGGTGCGCGAACTCAGCGACGAAGTCGAGCGGTTGCACGCCCAGCGGCCCAAGAGCACCGCGCTGGTGGTGTGGCAGCCGCGCAACCAGCGCTAGACCGCTCACCGCCGAAATTGCGTTCCGGCAGGAGTCTTCTCGAAGTTCCTCTGCTGGAATGCAATTCCGGCGGTCTTGTCGGCTAGGAGACCTTGATCCGGAACTGCGCGACCGCCGACTCGCCGGGCTGCACCTCGCGGTAGCCGCCGCGGCGCAGCGCGTCGGTCGCGGCGGCCATCGGCTCGAAGCACACGACATCGTCGTCGCCGGGCGCGTAGACCTGTGCGGCGGTGTAGCCCTGGTCGAAATGGACCTCGATGCGGCGCCCGCCGCCGGACAGCGCGAACACCGATCCCTCGGGGACCTCGTCGAACCCGTCGTCGATGAACCTGTCGCCGAGCACGTCCGTGGCGGCCGGCCGCTGCTCGACGCGGCCGGTCGGGATACCCCACGCGTTCACCGGCTGATACCGCATCGCCGGGGTCTCGATCTGCCACTGCGCCCGCGGCACACCCGGGAGCTGCAGGTACGGGTGGAACCCGAAACACATCGGCACCCGCGCACCGGTCGTCGCGGTGACCGTCGTCGTCACCGTCAGGGTGCGGTCGGTCAGCGTGATGTCCAGCGTCAGCAGGTGCGGGAACGGGAAGGTCGCCAACAGCGCGGGCCGCGCCGCGAAATCCAGTTCGGCCGTCAGCTGCGACTCCAGCAGCGTGGTCACCGTCCAGTCCCGGTAGCCGCCCAACGTGCCGTGGATCGGCACGCCGTGCTGATCGGTGCGCACCCCGCCGGTACCCGGGGTCAGCGTGACGACCGCGCCGTCCACGCCGTACCCCATGCTGCTCAGCCGATTGGCCCACGGGTACAGGATCGGGATGCCCATGGTTTTGTGGTTGGACACGTAGGCCTGCAGGCCGCGGCGCTGACCGAGTAGTTCGACCCCGTCGTCGGACAGCGACGTCGCGACCATGCCGGCGATCGGGACGTAGGTCGCGGTCAGCGCCGACGACGGATCACGCAGCGTGACGGTTTCGAACTCCTCCATGACAGCGATCCTGCCATGCGGGGCTCAGTCGGCCAGCGGATCGTGCTGGATCCTTTCCGCAGGTGCGCCTTTGGCGATCAGTGCCGCCTTGGTGGCCCGCACCATCTCGGCCCGCCCACACAGCAGGATCTGACGATCGCCCCAGCTGCCGTACCGCGTCACCACCTCGGACAGCAGGCCGGTCTGGCGCACGTGCAGCCCGCGCGGCGGGGTGTTGTCGGGAAAGTCGCCGGCCCACGGCGGGTCGAAGTTCAGCTCCGACACCGGCGTCACCGACAGCCACGGGTTCATCGACGCGAGCTCCCACAGCGTGCGCAGATCGTAGAGCTCGCACGGATACTTCGCGCCGAAGAACAGATGCACGCGCGGGTTCACCGCGTAGCGGGCCAAATCCATGATCAGCGCCCGCAGCGGTGCCAGCCCGGTGCTGCCCGCGACCATCAGCACGTCGCCGCCGTCACGGTCGACATGCATACCGCCGTGCGGATTGGCCAGCCGCCAGCGGTCCCCGGGCCTGGCCTCGCCGACGATGGCGTGGCTGACCATGCCGCCTGGCACGGACCGGACGTGGAACTCCACATGGCCCTGCGGGTCGGCCGGCATCGCCGGGCTCAGGTAACGCCACCGGCGCGGCCACTGCGGCACCTGCACCGGCAGGTACTGCCCCGGGTGGTAGCCCAACGGGTGATCCATCTTCAGCCGCACCACCGCCACGTCGCGGGTGGGCCGCAGGTGTTCGACCACGGTGCCGTCGCAGAACGGGGGAGTGGACTCGGCATCGGCGGCCCCGCTCATCACCTCCACGGCGAGGGTGAACACGTCGGAGACGGCCTCGGCCAGCCGGGCGTTCCACCGGTCGGCCAGCGCGGTGCGCACGGTGGCCAGCAGCGCGTCCTTGACCGCCGCGTAATGCGCCGGGGTGACGCCGTATTTGCGGTGGTCGCGGCCGAGCTGGGCGAGGAACGCGACGGGTTCCTCCGCACGCTGGGCGATCAGCTCGTCGCACAGCCAGCACATCGCGTGCGCGAACGCCCGGCGCTGCGTCGCCATGTCCGGCGGAAACAGGTCGCGGGCGGACAAGTCGGCGGCGAACCACCGCGTGTAGAAGTCGCCGACCAGTTGCTCGGACCCGAGCGCGGGATCGAACGCGTCCCTGAGGATGCGCACCGAGTCGCGGTCTTCGAGTCCCACGCCGGACGATCCTAGGTCAGGAAGCTGTGCTCTTCCCCTGCCGAACAGCGGCGGCCACGGTCAGCGCGAGGCCGAACAGGGCCCAGCAGGCCAGCACCCCGATCGCCATCGTGGCGCCGGCCCCGTCGAATGCCGCCGCCGAGCGCAGCAGCGTCGCGGTCGCGCCCTGCGGCATCAGTTGGCCGAGCTGTCCCCACCCCGACGGCAGCATCTCCGGCGCACTCGCGAGGCCGGACAGCGGGTTGCCGACCAGCAGGGCCAGCGCCGTCCCGACGCCGAGACCGATCCGGCCGAACAGCGAGCCGAGACCGAGCACGGTCAGCGCCGCGGCCGCGATGCCCAGGGCCAGCGCGGCCGACACATCCCAGAAGCCGGTCTCGATCGAGCCGAACACGAACCGCAGCAGCGCCGCGATCGTGACGCCTGCGACGGCGGCGAACACCACCGCCGCGGTCAGGCGCGTCCAGATCTCGCGGGGCAGCGCGAGGACGAGCGCGATGGCGGGCAGGATGCCGGCCAGCGTGATCGGCAGCGCAGATGCGGCCAGCCCGGCGCCGCGGGGATCGCGGGCCGTCGGTGGCGCGAGATCCTCGGTCTGCAACTGCATCCCGGTCTGGCGGCTCAGCTGCGTGCCGATCTGGGTCAGCAACTGCGCGACCATCGGGCTGGCCTGGGTGGCCACCAGCAAGGTGGGCTGCTGCCCTGGCGCGGCGGGAAACGCCTCGCTCGGAAAGACCTCGCTCGGGAACACGATGCCGCCGTAGACATCCCGGTTCCTGATCGCATCGCGCAGTGCCTCCTCGCCGGGGAAGTAGGTCACCTCGAATGCGCCCGGCGCCCTCTCGTCGAGGATGCGGTTCACCTGGCTGCCCGCGGCCTGTGGCCCGGCGGCGCCGATCGGCACGTCGTGCGGGCCGGACTTCACCGCGGGCAGCGCGAACGCGATCGCGACGAGCGCGAGCAGTGCGGTGACGGCGACGACGATGCCCGCCGCGCGCGCGGCGGCGGGTGCCTCGTGGACGGAGAACCGGTGGACGGAGTGCCGGTGACGGGTGGGTGTGTCGGTCGACGTCATGGCGACCCCCTTTTCACTGGTTGTTGAATTTCAGTGTGCCGAGCGTAAGCCTGACCGGGGGTTCAATTCAATAGCTGTTGAAATGCTAGGGTGGCCACGTGCCCCGACCTGCAGAGACGACGCGCCGCCGCGGGAGGCGCAAGGGCGACCCGGTGTCCCGGGACGTCGTGCTCGCCGCGGCGAAGGCGCGCTTCAGCCAGGACGGTTTCGAGAAGACGACCCTGCGCGCGATCGCCGAGGACGCCGGCGTCGACGCGTCGATGGTGCTGTACCTGTTCGGTTCCAAGGAGGAACTGTTCCAGGAGTCGCTGCGGTTGATCCTCGATCCCGAGGTGCTGGTGGCCGCACTGACCGGGGACGAGGGCGACATCGGCACCCGGATGGTGCGGACCTACCTGGGCATCTGGGAGGCGCCGGACAGCGCCGCGACGATGCGCGCGATGCTGTCGTCGGCGACGTCGAACTCCCATGCCCACACCGCGTTCCGGGAGTTCATGCAGCACTACGTGCTGACCGCGGTCTCCGGTGTGCTCGGCGGCGACGAACAGGCCAGGCTGCGCGCGCTGCTGGCCGCCTCCAGCCTGGTGGGCACCGCGATGCTGCGCTATCTGATCGAGGTGCCGCCACTGTCGGAGCTGGCCACCGAGCAGGTGGTGACGCTGGTCGCGCCGACGGTCACGAGGTACCTGACCGCTGACGCCGGCGAACTCGGGCTACCCCAGTAACGCGTGAACGCCCTTGTACAGCACCAGAAGACCGATCACGACCAGGATCACCGCGATCAGCGTCGCGTGCTGGCGCTCCATCCAGACGCGCACCCGGTTCAGCCTCGGGTCCAGACGCTCACCGGAGACGGCGTACGCGAGGATCGGCGCCGCCACCGTCGAGCCGGCCACCAGTACGAACCACAACACCGCCAGCCACACCGCCGGGGCGTCGATGCCTGACGATCCCATCGCCAAACCCGCTGCGGCACAAATGAACAGGACCTTCGGGTTGAGCACGGTCAGCGCTGCCGCGGTCACCGCGGCCTTCCCCGGGGTCAGGGAACCGATCCGCCTCATCCACCCCGGCATGTGTTCAGAGGTCGCGCGCTTGACCCAGCGGTAGACGCCGAACGCGACCAGCGCGACACCGATGACGATGCGCAACCAGGACGCCCACCCCGGCGGCTTGGTGCCGACGCCGCCGAAGAGATTGGACAGCTGCAGGAACACCGCGGTCAACGCGGCCATGCCCAGCAGCCACCCGGCCAGGAATGCCAACCCGGTCGGTCGTGGCCTCGGAGTGCTCAGCACCAGCACCGCGGGAATGACCGACAGAGGGGACAGCGCGATGACGAGACCGAGCGGGATGAGCTCGGTCAGAATGGATCCCCAGGTACCCGACACCCGGAGAACGTAGCAAGCGGCGTCCCCTGCGCGCCGAATGGGGAGCGGCGCGACACGCAGTACCGATGAGTTCGGCGGGGTTCCCCGGTCGGTACCCATGACGAGAAAAGGGGAACCGTATGTCGATCACCCACGTCCTCGCGGTTGTGCACGTCACGGACATCGCCAGGAGCAGGCGCTGGTATGCCGCCCTGTTCGGCAGACCCGAGGACAACAACCCGATGCCGTCGCTGGTCGAGTGGCAGGTATTGCCGGGTGCTTGGGTGCAGATCTTCCACGACCCGGACAGAGCCGGGACGGACGAATGTAACCTCGCAGTCCACGATCTGGAGGAGCACCTCGCCGAACTGCGGGCCCGGGGTGTGGAGCCCGGCGACATCGTCGAGGCGAACAAAGGCGTGCGACTGTCCCGATTCCCGGATCCCGACGGCAACATCATCAGCCTCATCGGTGGGTTCCGGGTCGAGTACTGACGCCCCCGCGCGACCGGCTAATCCGCCCGGATGTTCTCCCGCAGTGTCCTTCCCGGGTAACGGGTCCGGTACCGGCCGCGCCGCTGCAACTCGGGCACCACCAGGTCGACGAACTCCTCGAAGCACCCGGGCGTGTAGGTGGCCAGCAGCATGAAGCCGTCGGCGCCGCCGTCGTCGAGGAAGTTCTCCAGCTGGTCGGCCACCGATTCGGGGGTGCCGATCACCTGCGGCATCGAGAACCGGAACGCGTAGATGTCGGCCGCCTCGGCGACGGTGACCTTCTCACCGGCCCCGGTCGCGACCAACGCGTCCTTGACCCCCTGGATGCCGGGCACCGGGATCTCGTCCAGCGGAGCCGACGGGTCGAAGGTGGAGAAGTCCACGCCCAGTTGACCCGACAGCATCGCCAGCGACGCCTCCGGCCGCAGAAGCGACCGCAGATGTTCGGCCTTCTCCTGTGCCTCGCGCTCGGTTGCCCCGACGATGACCTGCGCCCCGTAGTACAGCTTCACCGACTCCGGGTCGCGTCCGGCCGAGGCGACCCGCGACCGGATGTCGTCGGAGTACGCGCGCATCGAGGCCACCGTCGGCTGGATCGCGAAGATCGCCTCGGCGGTCGACGCCGCGAACTGCCTGCCCGGTTCACTGGCGCCCGCCTGCCACAGCACCGGCCGGCCCTGCGGCGACGGGGCCACGAAATGCCGCGCCCGGCAGCGGAAGTGCTTGCCCTCGAACACGACCTCCCGGATCTTCTCGGGATGGGCATAGATGCCGGTCTCCCGGTCGGCGACCACCGCGTCCGGCTGCCACGAGTCCCACAGTTGGCAGCACAGGTCGACGTACTCGGCGATGCGTTCGTAGCGGATCGAGCGGTCCGGCATCTCCTGGCCGTACGCGGCGAACTCCGACGGCGAGTACGAGCCGACGATGTTCCATGCCACCCGGCCGCCGGAGAGGTGATCGAACGTCGACAACCGGCGGGCCATCGAGTACGGATGCTCGAATGCCGTCGACAACGTCAGGCCGACCCCGAGATGCGTTGTGGCGCCGGTGATGATGGGGGTCAGCGCGGCCGGCTCGTGGGTCGGCGCCTGCACCGCGTACCGGATGGTCGCATTCGAGCTGTCCTCGAACGAGTTGTACGGGGCCAGCTCGTCGGCCAGGAACACCGCGTCGAACAGGCCGCGCTCCAGCGTGCGGGCCAGATGCTCCCAGTACGGCGGCGACGCGTAGTCCCAGCCGACCTTGTCGAGCGGATGCCGCCACATGCCCACGGAGTGACTGCTCACCCCGTGCTGCATGAAGGCCAGGAAATGAGCTTTGCGCTTGGTCTTGGAGGACAAGCCGATCAGTACTCCTGAAGGCTGTCGCGCAGCGTGGTCCCGGGGTAGCGGGTACGGAACCGTCCGCGCCGCTGCAGTTCCGGAACCAGCAGCTCGGTCATGTCGTTGAAGCAGCCCGGCGTATCGGTGGCCAGCATCATGAAGCCGTTGCAGCCGCCCTCGTCGAGGTACTGCTCCATCTGGTCGGCCACATCGGCGGGAGTGCCGACCGCGACCGGCGCGCCCATCGACACACCGTAGATCTGCGCGGCCTCGCGCACCGTGACCGGCGCACCGTCCTTGGCCTCCAGGATCGCGTCGAACAGACCGCGGATCCCCTGCACGTCGGCGTCGACGACGTTGTCGTCCAGTCCGAGCGTGGAGAAGTTGAAACCGGTATGGCCGGACAGGATTCCGAGCGCGCTCTCGATCTGCACCTTCTCGACGAACTCGGCATAGCGGTCGTTGGCCCGCGCCTTGTCGCGGTCGATGACCGTCTGCAGACCGTAGATCAGCTTCACCGACTCGGGGTCGCGGCCGGCATTGTCGGCGCGCGAACGGATGTCGTCGGCGTAGGCCCGCATGCTCTTGGGTGTCGGGAAGATGCCGAACACCGACTCGGCGTGCTTGGCGGCGAAATCGCGGCCCTGCTCCGAGGATCCGGCCTGCCACAGCACCGGCCGCTTCTGCGGCGACGGCGCGACGAAATGGCGGCCCTTCGACGTGAAGAACTCGCCCTGGAAGTCGACCTCCCGAACCTTGGACGGGTCGGCGAACACACCGTTCTCGCGGTCGTAGACGATCGCGTCGTCATCCCAGGAATCCCACAGCTGATAGAGCAGCTGCATGTACTCCTCGACCACCTCGTAGCGCTTGTCGCGCGGCGTCAGGTTGTCCTTGCCCATCGCCTGGAACTCGCTCTTGGAGTACGAGGTCACGATGTTCCAGCCCACCCGGCCGTTGGTCAGGTGGTCCAGCGTCGAGAGCTGACGCGCCATCATGTACGGCGGCACAAAGGACGTCGACAGCGTGATACCGATGCCGAGGTGCTTGGTGAACGCACCGATGATCGGCACCAGCGCCGCCGGTTCGTGCACCGGGCACTGGCCGGCGTACTTGACCACCGGATCGGAGCTGCCCTTGTACGTCGTGTACGGCGCCAGCTCGTCGGCGATGAACATCGCGTCGAACAGCCCGCGTTCCATCGTGCGGCCCAGATCCCGCCAGAATTCCGGACGTGACCAGTGGTAGCCGACCTTGTCCCGCGGGTGCGCCCACATCGTCGACGCGTGGTTCATCACGCCGTGCTGGACGAATCCGAGAAGATGCGCCTTCTTCTTCGCGCTCATGCTGTTGCCTTCCGGTCGATGACGAACGCCGAGATCACCGCGACAGCCGAGCCGATCGCGAGAACCGCTGGGATGTACCAGAACACGGGACTCACACCCAGGAGCACGATCACCGCGGTCGAGGTCACCACGGCCCCGAGTGCCTTCCAGGTGAAGGACCGGTTGTTCTCCTGCTCGAGCCCGGCGGTGTCGATCTCGGCGGGGGCGCCGGACTCCGCGAGTGCCAGCACGTCGCGGCGCACCCGGAAGAACGCCTGCACACCGAGTGTCACGTAGACCACGCCGACGATGCCACCGACCACCACGGCGATCCAGAACGCGATCATCGGACCGGATCCGGTTCAGCCGAAGGGATTTCGGACGGGGCATCGGCGGCGGTGAGCGCCTCGCCGCGGCGCTTGAGCGCGTCGTAGTCGAACTTCTGATTGGACAACAGGCTGATACCGACGGCAGCCACGAGTGAAATCGCCTCCAGGGTGATGATTCCGGGGAGTTCGCCGACGAACTCACGGACGGGATAGCCGATGGCGATCGCCAGCACCAGGCTGGTCACGAACGCCGTCGAGGTCATGCGCTTCCAGAAGATCGCCAGCCCCAGCGGGATGATCAGCGCGGCCTTGAGGAAGTACACGGTGTTGACCAGATCGACATAGTCGATACCGGAGCTCACGACGATGCCGCCGATGACACCGGCCACCAGGATCGAGGCCTTGGTGTAGCGGAACAACGACTTCGGCGCGATGTCGGGCTTGGCGCGCTTGAGGATGTCGACGGCGACGACCGAGGACAGCGCCGAGAACGCGCCATCGATCGACGAGTAGCACGCGTTGAGGATGATCAGCACGTACAGCGCGATCAGCACGATCGGCAGCCCGAGGTGGCTGATCACGTACGGCCCGATGCCTCCGGGGCCGGCGTCGCCGAGATCGTCGAGCGTGACCCCGAATCCGAGGCCGACGAGTCCGAGCAGGCCCAGCACGATCGGGATCGGGTAGAACCACATGCCCGCCCACACGAAGGTGCGTCCGGCGGT
This sequence comes from Mycolicibacterium parafortuitum, assembly GCF_002086815.1. Lineage (GTDB taxonomy): Bacteria > Actinomycetota > Actinomycetes > Mycobacteriales > Mycobacteriaceae > Mycobacterium > Mycobacterium parafortuitum. Next base: position 188,841 of record NZ_MVID01000003.1, on the reverse strand, counting down.
CGCGGGCTTGAGGGCCCACGCTTTCTGCCAGAAGGTCTGGTCGGCCATCGTCGAGGCGAGCAGGCCCAGCGCCAGCGAGATGCCGAACGCGGCCGCCGCCGAGCCGTCGAACGCGTCGAGCGTGTTCGCCCCCGCCTCGTCGACCTTCTGGAACACCAGCTCCGGGCCGCCGACCTTCTGCAGCACGTAGAGCACGACGATCGCGGCGGGCACGGTGATCAGCAGCGTGTTGAAGGTCGCGGTGATCGCCGAGGTCCACAGTCCGCCGAAGTACGAGTAGACGGTGACGGTGGCCAGCGTGACGATCAGCACCACGGTCGGGTTGATGCCGAAGATCACGCCCATCACGAGCACCACGCCGAACAGGTTGATGAAGATCTCGGCGAGCAGCCCGAGCAGCATCGCGACCAGCATCACGGTGGTGGCCGGCTTGTTGTGGAAGCGCTCGCGGATGAACTCGACGATCGTGTAGCCGGCCGGCATCTGACGGCGCAGCCGCAGTGCGAACGGCACCATCACCATGACCGCGAGGCCGTTGGGCACCACGAACCAGATCAGGCCGGACGTGCCGAAGCTGAAGGCCTGCGCCGAGGACATCATCACCGCCATCGACCAGGTCCACACCGCGATGACCGAGCCGACGCCGAAGCCGAAGCCGATCCGGCGGTCCGCGATGACGAAGTCGTGGGTGTTCTTGACCATCGAGCGGACGGTGAACGCGACGGCGAACATGAAGACGCCCAAGCCCAGCATCAGCGCGAAGCCGATACCGGGCGAGAGGTCGGACGGGTGGAACACGGGAGCACTCCTGGAATGAGGGCGAGAGTCGCGCAGCGGGCGAAGGGGATGCTGCGGGCGCGCAGCGCTGGGCACCCGCCGCGGTTAAGCGGCTGCGTCAGCTTCGACGGAGTGAGCGCTCAAGAAAAGAATTGAATTCAATGTGAGCGAAATTGCCGCGCGCGTTGTACCAGGGGTCTAGGTGCCCTCGAACTCGTTCTGGCCCAGGGTCTCGACGAACCGCGGGCCGATCAGCTCCAGTTCGCGCGCGTAGTCGGGTGCCCACGTGCCGAACGGGTGATGGGCCAGGTACTCGTTGCGGAACCGGTCGTCCTCGGACACCTCGGTGGTGCAGAACGACGGGATGGCCAGGTCGACGACGGGTGTGTTGCGTTCCACCTCGGCGAGGACCAGCGGTGCGTTGCCGGCGAGGAACCGGTCGATGACCCAGCCGTCCTCACCCAGCCACACCGACGACCGGATCTTGAGGATCACGTGCGCGGCCCGTGACACGATCTGCCCGGCGACGAGCGGGTCCAGTTCGCGTTCGGCCTCGTAGCGGGTGCCGCCCGCGGCCGGACCCTTCGCGGTCATGGTGCCGATCGCGTCGTCGACGAGTGCGCTGACCAACTCCGCGGGGGTGCCGTCGAGGTCGACGGGTGCGCGTCCCTGCAGGCGCACCCGCACCGCGTAGCCGTCGGCGGCGAACAGATATGCCTGCGCGATCAGGGCCGGACTCGGGTCGGACGCCGCGACGGCGGGCATGTCAGCGACGAAGAACTTGCGTTCGAACTCGAAGTCACCGAAGCCGGAATCGGACATACGGCGACGTTAACTCCTCGGCGGCCGCGGCGGTGGACCTCGCGTTCGTGTCCACATCCCAACATCTGGTAAAACTTTCTAGAGTTGAGCGGAACAGACTCAACCTTGACTGCGTTGCTAGAGGGGACAAGCATTCGAAGGGCCTGCTGTGCAGCCCTCCATACCTGAAAGGGAGGTGTCGTGGACTCGTTCAATCCGACGACCAAGACCCAGGCGGCTCTGACTTCGGCGCTGCAGGCGGCCACCGCCGCGGGCAACCCGCAGATCACGCCCGCTCACCTGTTGATGGCGCTGCTGACGCAGAACGATGGCATCGCCGCCCCGCTGTTGGAGGCCGTCGGCGTCGACCCCGCGACCATCCGCGCGGAAACGCAGCGTCTGCTCGACCGGTTGCCCAGCGTGACCGGATCGAATTCGCAGCCGCAACTGGCTCCGCAGGCGATCGCCGCGATCACCGCGGCAACTCACCTCGCGACCGAGATGGACGACGAGTACGTCTCCACCGAGCACCTGATGTTCGGCCTCGCGTCCGGGGACGCCGACGTCGCCAAGCTGCTCACCAGCCACGGTGCGTCGCCGCAGGCGCTGCGCGAGGCGTTCGTCAAGGTGCGCGGCAGCGCCCGGGTCACCAACCCGGACCCCGAGGGCAGTTACCAGGCGCTGGAGAAGTACTCCACCGATCTGACCGCGCGCGCCAAGGAAGGCAAGCTCGACCCGGTCATCGGCCGCGATCACGAGATCCGGCGCGTGGTGCAGGTGCTGAGCCGCCGTACCAAGAACAACCCGGTGCTCATCGGTGAACCCGGTGTCGGCAAGACCGCGATCGTCGAGGGCCTGGCCCAGCGCATCGTCGCCGGCGACGTTCCGGAGAGCCTGCGCGACAAGACGGTCGTGTCGCTGGATCTCGGCTCGATGGTGGCCGGCGCGAAGTACCGCGGTGAGTTCGAGGAGCGCCTGAAGGCCGTCCTCGACGACATCAAGAACTCGGCCGGACAGATCATCACCTTCATCGACGAGCTGCACACCATCGTCGGCGCGGGCGCGACCGGTGAATCGGCGATGGACGCGGGCAACATGATCAAGCCGATGCTGGCCCGCGGTGAACTGCGGCTGGTCGGCGCGACCACCCTCGACGAGTACCGCAAGTACATCGAGAAGGACGCCGCACTGGAACGCCGCTTCCAGCAGGTGCTGGTCGGCGAGCCGTCCGTCGAGGACACCGTCGGCATCCTGCGCGGCCTCAAGGAGCGCTACGAGGTGCACCACGGTGTGCGCATCACCGACTCCGCGCTGGTCGCGGCGGCCGCCCTCAGCGACCGCTACATCACCAGCCGCTTCCTGCCGGACAAGGCCATCGACCTCGTCGACGAGGCCGCGTCTCGGCTGCGCATGGAGATCGACTCCCGGCCCGTCGAGATCGACGAGGTCGAGCGGTTGGTCCGCCGTCTCGAGATCGAGGAGATGGCGCTGGCCAAGGAGGAGGACGCCGCGTCGAAGGACCGGCTGGAGAAGCTGCGCGCCGAACTGGCCGACAAGAAGGAAGAGTTGGCCGAGCTGACCACGCGCTGGCAGAACGAGAAGGGCGCCATCGATGTGGTGCGCGAACTCAAGGAACAGCTGGAGGATCTGCGCGGTGCGGCCGACCGGGCCGAACGCGACGGTGATCTGGCCAAGGCCGCCGAGCTGCGCTACGGCCGTATCCCGGAGGTCGAGAAGAAGCTCGACGCCGCACTTCCGCAGGCCGAGGCCCGCGAGAACGTGATGCTCAAGGAAGAGGTCGGCCCCGACGACATCGCCGAGGTGGTGGAGGCGTGGACCGGTATCCCGTCCGGCCGGATGCTCGAAGGCGAGACCGCCAAGCTGCTGCGCATGGAGGAGGAGCTGGGCAAGCGGGTCGTCGGGCAGCGCAAGGCCGTGCAGGCGGTCTCGGATGCGGTGCGTCGCTCGCGTGCCGGTGTCGCCGACCCGAATCGGCCCACGGGCTCGTTCATGTTCCTGGGCCCGACCGGCGTCGGTAAGACCGAGCTGGCCAAGGCGCTGGCGGAGTTCCTGTTCGACGACGAACGCGCGATGGTCCGCATCGACATGAGCGAGTACGGCGAGAAGCACTCGGTGGCCCGGCTGGTCGGTGCCCCGCCCGGATACGTCGGATACGACCAGGGTGGTCAGCTGACCGAGGCGGTGCGGCGGCGCCCGTACACGGTGATCCTGTTCGACGAAATTGAAAAGGCTCACCCGGATGTGTTCGACGTGCTGCTGCAGGTCCTCGACGAGGGCAGGCTGACCGACGGTCAGGGCCGCACGGTCGACTTCCGCAACACCATCCTGATCCTGACGTCCAACCTGGGCGCCGGCGGTTCCGAGGAGCAGGTGATGGCCGCGGTGCGGTCGGCGTTCAAGCCGGAGTTCATCAACCGGCTCGACGACGTGATCATGTTCGACGCTCTGAACCCGGAGCAGCTGGTGTCGATCGTCGACATCCAGCTGGAGCAGCTGGCCAAGCGGCTGGCTCAGCGTCGCCTGACGCTGGAGGTGTCGCTGCCCGCCAAGAAGTGGCTGTCCGAGCGCGGGTTCGACCCGCTCTACGGGGCGCGGCCGCTGCGTCGGCTGGTGCAGAAGGCCATCGGTGATCAGCTGGCCAAGATGCTGCTGGCAGGAGAGGTGCACGACGGTGACGTGGTGCCGGTGAACGTCAGCGCGGACGGAGAATCGCTGGTTCTGGGCTGAGCGCTTGCGCGAAGACCCCGTCACACTTCGGTGTGGCGGGGTTTTTCGCGTCCCGATCGCGCCAGAGTGCGTCCAGGGCGTGATCGAGCGAAGAATGGCGATCTGAGCGCACTCTCGCGGGCCGGTTCGACCCGGTGACAAGTTGTGATCGGCTCGAGTTCTCGGTTCGGCGGGCCGAGAAGTTACTCTTAGGGCAATGGTCCCGCTTTGGTTCACGCTGTCCGCACTCTGTTTCGTGGGTGCGGCCGTCTTGCTGTACATCGACCTCGACCGCCGCCGCGGACTCGGGCGTCGCCGCAAGTCGTGGGCCAAATCGCACGGCTTCGACTACGAGCGCGAATCCGGCGAGATCGTGCAGCGCTGGAAGCGCGGCGTGATGTCGACCGTCGGAGACGTCACCGCCAGGAATGTGGTGCTCGGTCAGATCCGCGGCGAGGCCGTGTTCATCTTCGACCTCGACGACGTCGCGACCGTGATCGCGCTGCACCGCAAGGTCGGCACCAACGTCACCGTCGACATGCGGCTCAAGGGCCTCAAGGAGCCGCAGGAGAACGACATCTGGCTGCTCGGCGCGATCGGGCCGCGGATGGTGTACTCCACGAATCTGGACGCGGCGCGGCGTGCCTGCGACCGCCGGATGGTCACGTTCGCCCACACCGCGCCGGACGTCGCCGAGATCATGTGGAACGAAGGCAACTGGACGCTGATCAGCATGCCGGTCACCAGCACCCGCGCTCAGTGGGATGAAGGCCTGCGCACCGTGCGGCAGTTCAACGATCTGCTGCGGGTGCTGCCGCCGGTCCCGACCGCCGCCACCGGGCAGCCCGTCGCACGCCGTACCGGCTCCCCGAGCCGTCCGCTGACCCCGGCTCCCGCGGGCCGCGACGTGCCGCCGCCGGGACCGGTGCGCCGCCCCGCGCCGCAGCCGGCGCCGCCGAACGGGCGGCAGTCGCCCAACTATCAGCGATAAGTATTCTCTGGGACATGTCCCGTCCCGTCGCCCTGATCACCGGACCGACGTCCGGGCTCGGCGAGGGATTCGCCCGGCGCTACGCCGTCGACGGCCATGACCTGGTGCTGGTCGCCAGGGATGCGACCCGGCTCGAGACACTCGCCGCCGAGCTTCGCGATGAGGCCGGCGCCGGTGTCGAGGTGATCCGCGCCGATCTCGCCGACGCCGACGACCGTGCGGCGGTGTGCGAGCGGCTGCGGGCCGGCGTGCAGGTGCTGGTGAACAACGCCGGCTTCGGCACCTCTGGGGAGTTCTGGACGGCCGATTACGACGTGCTGCAGGCCCAGCTCGACGTCAACGTCACCGCGGTCATGCAGCTCACGCACGCCGCCCTGCCGTCGATGATCGAGGCAGGCCGGGGCACGGTGCTCAACGTCGCCAGCGTCGCGGGTCTGCTGCCCGGCCGGGGCTCGACGTACTCGGCGTCCAAGGCGTGGGTGGTGTCGTTCACCGAGGGTCTCGCCAACGGCCTGACCGGCACCGGCGTCGGGGTGCACGCATTGTGCCCCGGGTTCGTGCGCACCGAGTTTCACGCCCGCGCCGGTATCGACATGGCGGGCACCGCGCCGTTCCTGTGGCTGGAAGTCGACGAGGTGGTCCGCGAGACCATGGCCGACATCGCCAAGGGCAAGGTGGTCATCATCCCGGGCCTGCAGTACAAGGCGCTCACCACCGGCGGGCGGCTGGTGCCCCGGAACGTCGTGCGCAGCCTGACCAGAGTGGTCGGCAAGGGCCGTGGGCGGACCTGAGGGCCTGTGCGCGTAATCGCCATCCTGGCGGCGATCGTGTTCGCCGTGACGTCCTGTTCCGGTGACGCCGCCGACCGCCGTGACGTGTTCTCCGCCCAGACCGTGACGATCGGGGAAGCGCTGCCGCTGCTCGGCTGGAACATGTCGGTGGCGAACCTGCGCTTCGAGGCCGAGCACGTCCTCGTCGACGTGGACGCGTCCGTCGCCGCGGAGGGGGAGCCGCACGCCGCGCCCGAGGACATCCGGTTCGGCCTGTACGGCGCGCTCGCCCACCCGCTGGAGGCGAACGGGATCGGTGGTTGTCAGGACGTGACAACCCTTGACATCAAACCGCTTTCGGCGCCGACGCCGGACCGGATGACCGGTACGGTGTGCATCGGGCCGCTGCGGGACCAGTCGCAGGTGCGCGGCATCTACGCGTACTCGCCGCGCGAGCGCACACCCGGGACCACCGTGGCCTATCCGGCCGCGTTCCCGGTCGGGCTGCCCCCGGCGACCGGCGACGACGCCGGCCTGGCGGTCAAGACCACGAGTGTCGACGCCTTCCGTGCCGACGGGGCGCAACTGGCCCCGGCCGCGCTCGGCGACCCGGCCGCGTTCCAGGGCCAGGGTTACATGCTGCTCGGCCTCGAGATCACCGGCCTGACAGAGCGTTACCGCGACGAGTCGGCGCAGCGCGGTGGCCCGATGATGGTGTTCACCTCGCCGACCCGGCAAGGCAGGGGTCTGAGCCGGGCGTGCGACGTGTACGGCTCCTCGGTGCTGGTGCTGCCCGACGAGTCGCGCGACGGCGTCCACGTCAACGTGTCGCTGTGCACGCAGGGCGAGATCAACCACGCACTGCTCTACGCGACGGTGTCGCTGGCGGGCACCCGTGCCGGGCTGTGGACCACCTCCGATGACTGAGCCACCCGACGAGCTCCCCGGCCCCACCGAATGGGGTGGCGGAACGGGCGTCGGACCGTGGCCGGGCCCGCTGCCCGACGACCCGCGCTACGACCGGGAGCTGTTGCGCGCGGGGGACACCCGCAACGTCGTCGACGCGTACCGGTACTGGACGCGGGAGGCGATCATCGCCGACATCGACACCCGCAGGCACCCGTTGCACGTCGCGATCGAGAACTTCGGAAACGACGCGAACATCGGCGGGGTGGTGCGCACGGCCAACGCGTTCGCCGTGGACACCGTGCACATCGTCGGCAGGCGGCGCTGGAACCGGCGCGGCGCGATGGTGACCGACCGCTACCAACGGCTTCGCCATCACGACAGCACCGCCGAACTCCTCGAGTTCGCCGCGGGCGCCGGGCTGTGCACCGTCGCCGTGGACAACGTCCCCGGTGCGGCCCGCCTCGAAGAGGTCAGCCTGCCCCGAGACTGCCTGCTGATCTTCGGTCAGGAAGGGCCCGGCATCACGGACGACGCGAAAGACGGTGCCGCGCTAACGGTTTCGATCGCCCAGTTCGGGTCCACCCGCTCCATCAACGCCTCCGTCGCCGCAGGCATCGTGATGCACGCCTGGATCCGCGAGCACGCCGACCTCGACAGCGCCTGGTGAGGCGGCGGCCGCGGCCGGGCGCAGCACCCACCAGACCGCGACCGCGGCGGTCAGCATCAGCGCGGCGCCCACGCCGGCGGACACCGTCAGGCCGTGCGTGAACGACGTTTTCGCGGCATCGAGCAGCGCGCCCTGCTGATCGGCCGGAAGGGTGTGCGCCACCTGGATCGCGCTCGGCAGCGAATCGCGTGCCTTCTCCGCCGCCGCGGCGGGGATCCCCGGCGCGACCACGACGGTGCGGTACACCGCGGTCAGGATCGAGCCCAGCAGCGCGATACCCAGGGCCATACCGAGTTCGTAGGCGGTCTCGGAGACCGCCGCGGCCGCGCCCGCCCGTTCCTTCGGCACCGTCGTCAGGATGATGTCGCTGGCGACGGTGAACGCCAGGCCGAGACCGACGCCGACGACGAACAGCGAAACACCCAGCGGGGCATACGGAGTCAGGGGTGCGAATACGATCAGCGAGGTCATCAGCGCGGCCATCGCGACGCCGACGAGTGCCAGTCCCGCGGCGAGCACGCTGCGGTGCGAGAAGTAGCGCACCGCGACACCGGCGAGCACGCCGAACACCATCGCGGTCACCGCGGCGGGCAGTTCTGCCAGCCCGGCCTTCAGCGGGCCGTACCCGTGCACGAGCTGGAAGTACTGCGACAGGAAGAACACCAGACCCGACAGTCCGAGCACCGCCAGCAGGTTCGCCGCAACCACCCCGGAGAAGCGCGGGTTCGCGAGCAGTCGCACGTCGATCAGCGGATGCGGCAGCCGCAACTGGCGGCGCACGAACAGCGTCAGCGCGATCACGCCGAGCACCGCCGCCGCCGGGACCTCGATGCCGATGCCGTGGGAGAACCCGGTGAGGCCCTCCTTGAGCGCGTAGACGACGCCGAGGATGCCGAGCATCGACAACACCACGCTGGGCAGGTCCCAGGGCCCGGGATCGGTGGTGCGGTGCTCGGGCAGCAGCACCAGCCCGCCGGCGAGCAGCACCACCATCACCGGGATGTTGATCAGGAACACCGACCCCCACCAGAAGTGTTCCAGCAGAACGCCTCCGACCACCGGGCCGAGGGCCGCCCCGGCCGAGAACGCCGCGGCCCAGATCCCGACCGCGACACTGCGTTCGCGCTCGTCGGGGAACAGGCCGCGGATCAGCGCGAGGGTCGACGGCGCCAGCGTCGCACCCGCCACGCCGAGCAGGCCGCGGGTCGCGATCAGCGCCTCCGGGCTGCCCGCGTACGCGGTCAGGGCCGAGGCTGCCGCGAATGCCGTTGCGCCGCAAAGCAGTAGCCGTTTGTGGCCGATCCGGTCGCCGAGGCTGCCCATGCTGATCAGCAGCGAGGCGAGCACGAACGAATAGATGTCGCCGACCCACAGCAGCTGGGTCGCGGTGGTGCCCAGGTCGGCGCTGATGAACGGGGTGGCCAGCGAGAGCACCGTGCCGTCGATGCCGATGATCAGCACGGCCAGGGTCAGCACGCCGAGGGCGAACCACCTTCTGCTCATGTCTTCACTCCGTGAAGGCGGTTCATGAGGTTGTCACTCCGTTGAGTAGTAGGTCGATGATCAGGCGATCGAAGTCGCGGGCGGCGGCCCTGCCGGCGCGGATGCACCACGCGGTCCCGCCGGCGAGGCTGTAGAACGCCTCGGTCAGAAACGCCGCGGGCAGTTCGGGACGGAACTCGCCGTCGCGCTGGCCGCGCAGGAACAACTCGGTGATCGCGGTGTCGATCTCGTCCCAGGCCTGCAGCGTCGAGTCGAAGTCGAGGTCCTGACTCTGGCTGTACAGCAGCGCCAGGTACGGCGCGACCGGCTCGCACGCGGTGACCAGCCTGCGCAGCGCGTCGGCCGCGGGCCCGTCGTCGAGGCGGACGTCGGCCAGCACCTGGCGCATCTCGGCGATCGCGAGCTCCTCCAGTGCGGTCATCAGCGCGACCCGGCCCGCGAAATGCCGGTGCAGGGTCGCGCGGCTCACGCCGACCGCGGCCGCGATCTCGTCCTGCGTCGCGTTGGGGCGGCGGCCGAGGAAGTCGGCGGCCGCACGCAGCAGCTCTTCACGGGACGACATGAAACGACTGTATCTCAGATGAGACATATTTGTCTCATGGCTGTAGGGCCGTCCATAAGGCAGGATCGACGCCATGGACCAGATGTGGGCCAACCGCGCCGCCAGCGCCGAAGCCGCCATCACCACACGTCACCTCAGGCGGCTCTGGGGACTACCGGGAACCCAGCTCGGCGTCGTGGCCTGGCCCGCGACCACCCGGCAGCGGCGGTTCGGCACCTGGCACTACTGGTGGCAGGCCCACCTGCTGGACAACCTCGTCGACGCGCAGCTGCGTGACCCCGACCCCGGGCGCCTGGCCAGGATCACCCGCCAGATCCGCGGGCACCGGCTGCGCAACGTCGGCCGGTGGACCAACAGCTACTACGACGACATGGCCTGGCTGGCGCTGGCGCTGGAGCGCGCCCAACGCTGCACCGGCGTCGGCGGCCCGAGGGCGCTGGCCACCCTGACCGAGCAGTTCCTGACCTCCTGGGTGCCCGAGGACGGCGGCGGCATCCCGTGGCGCAAGCAGGACCAGTTCTTCAACGCGCCGGCCAACGGCCCCGCGGCGATCTTCCTGGCCCGGCACCTGTCGTCGCTGGGCGAACCACTCCGCCGTGCCCAGCAGATGGCCGACTGGATCGACGAGACACTGATCGACCCCGACACCCACCTGGTGTTCGACGGCGTCCAGGGCGGGTCCCTGGTCCGCGCGCAGTACACCTACTGCCAGGGCGTGGTGCTCGGCGCCGAGACCGAACTCGCGGTGCGCACCCGCGACCCCCGGCACGCCGCCCGCGTGCACCGGCTCGTCGCGGCGGTCGCCGCACAGATGGCCCCGAACGGCGTGCTCAAGGGCGCGGGCGGCGGTGACGGCGGGCTGTTCCACGGCATCCTGGCCCGCTACCTGGCGCTGGTCGCGACGACACTGCCCGGCGACGCCGCCGAGGACGCGGCGGCGCGTGACACCGCACGCGAACTGGTGCTCGCGTCCGCCCGGGCGGCGTGGGACAACCGCCAGAGCGTCGACGGGCTGCCGCTGTTCCCGGCCTTCTGGGAGCGTGCGGCCGAGATCCCGACCGTGGGCACTCCGGACGCGCAGTTCGTCGAGGGGGCGGTCAACTCCTCGGCGATCCCCGAGCGGGATCTGTCGGTGCAGCTGGCCGGCTGGATGCTTTTGGAAGCCGCGTGCGTTGTGACCGCAGGTGAGCGTGACTGACCGGGTCCGGGCCTATCCGGCCGCCCAGCGCGGCTTTCCGCTGCTGCCGTCACGGCTGCGCCGGGGCAGCAAGGCCACCAAGACCACCGACAACTCCGCGGCAGCGCTGCTGCTGACCTTCACCGTCATCGCCATCCTGTGGGCGAATTCGCCTTGGGCCCATACCTACTCGGCGCTGCTGGACACCCCTGTCGGGGTCATGATCGGCACCCATCACTTCGAGATGACGGTCAAGCACATCGTCAACGACGGGTTGATGACGTTCTTCTTCTTCATCGTCGGCCTCGAGGTGACCCGCGAGTTCACCGTCGGTGAGCTGACCGACCGCTCCCGGGCCGCCGTGCCGGTGGTCGCGGCCGCCGCCGGGCTGGTGCTTCCCGCCGTGGTCTTCCTCGCGTTCAACCCGTCCGGCGAGAACGCGCACGCGTGGGGCGTGGTGATCTCGACCGACACCGCGTTCCTGGTCGGCGCGCTGGCGATCATCAAGCCGATGTTCCCGGCGCGGGTACGGCTGTTCCTGCTGACGCTCGCGGTCGTCGACGACGTCGGCGCGCTGATCGCGATCGCGGTGTTCTACTCCGACAGCATCCAGGTCGGCCCGCTGGTGGTGTCGGTGGTGCTGATCGTCGCGCTGGCCCTGGTGCGGTATCTGCCCGCCGCGCACGGCCCGGCCTACGCGGGTCTCGGGGTGTCGCTGTGGGTCGCGCTGTACATGGCGGGCATCCACCCGACTCTGGCCGGTGTCGCCGTCGCGCTGCTGATCCCGGTGTTCACCCCGGAGCGCCGCCCCGTGGAGAAGGCGGTCGAACAGATCCGCGCGTTCCGGCAGTCGCCGAACTCGCAGTACGCGCGCGCGGCGAGCCGATCGCTTCGGGAGTCCATCTCGATCAACGAGCGGCTGCAGACCGCGGTCGGCCCGACCGTGTCGTTCGTGATCCTGCCGCTGTTCGCGTTGGTCAACGCCGGCGTGCTGCTGGACGCGCAGTCGCTGTCCACGGCGCTGCGCTCACCGCTGACCTGGGGCATCGTCGCCGGGCTGGTGCTGGGCAAGTTCTTCGGCATCACCGGCGCCACCTGGCTGATCCGCCGCACCGGTCTCGGCCAGTTGGCCCCGGGGCTGACGCTGCGCCGCATCGCCGGGGGCGCGGCGCTGTCCGGGATCGGCTTCACGATCTCGCTGTTCATCGTCGACATCGCGATCGACGACCCGGGCCGGCAGGACCAGGCCCGCATCGGCGTGCTCGCCGCATCGGTGATCGCGTTCGCGCTGGGCTGGGCCATCTTCCGGCTCACCGACCGGCTCAGCCCGCCCGAACCGGTCGGCATGAAACTGCTGCGGCCGATCGACCCGGAGCGCGACCACTTCCGCGGCCGCGTCGACGCGCCGCTGACACTCGTCGAATACGGCGATTTCGAGTGCCCGTTCTGCAGCCGGGTCACCGGCGCCATCGACGAGGTGCGCGCGCATTTCGGTGACGACCTGCTCTACGTGTGGCGGCACTTCCCGCTGGAACGGGCCCACCCGCGCGCGTTCGACGCGGCCCGGGCCAGCGAGGCGGCGGCGCTTCAGGGCAGATTCTGGGAGATGGCGCACGAGTTGTTCGAGCACCAGGACGATCTGGAGTGGGCGGACATCTACCGCTACGCGGTCTCGGCCGGCTGCGACATCGAGCAGTTCGACCAGGACGTGCGGGTGCATGCGAAGAAGGTGCTGCACCGGGTGACCGACGACGCCGAGGACGCCGAGGAGATGGACCTCAACGCGACGCCGACGCTCTTCGTCAACGGCAAGCGGCACCGGGGGCCGTGGGATGCGGCCAGCCTGATCCGCGCGCTGGAGCAGGCGCGCGGTTAGCTCGCCTGCTCGCCGGCTTCCATCGGCGGGGTGGGGATGCCCGCCTGCTTGGCGGCCTTGCGGCGCTTGTACCACTCGAATGCGATCGGCAGCACGGACACGATCACGATCGCGATCACGATCGGCTCGAGCAGCTTCTGGACCATCTCGATGCGTCCCAGCCAGTAGCCCAGAAGCGTGAGGCCGGCACCCCAGACGACGGCGCCGACGGCGTTGTAGAGGGTGAATACCGCGTAGTTCATCTTCGCCGCACCGGCGGTGATCGGCGCCAGCGTGCGCACGATCGGCACGAAGCGCGCGATCACGATCGCGAACGGGCCGCGCTGCTCGAAGAACAGATGCGCCTCGTCGAGGTAGCGCTGCTTGAGGAACCGCGCGTTCGGTTTGAACATCGCGGTGCCGACGTTGCGCCCGATCCAATATCCGACCTGCGCGCCGAGGACCGCCGCGATCGGGATGAACAGCAGCAGCTGCCACAGCTGGAAGTTGACCTGTGCGGTATTGCCCTCCGCCGACTGCGCCGAGATGCCCGCCGCCAGCATGCCCGCGACGAACAGCAGCGAGTCGCCCGGCAGCACCGGGAACAGCACACCGGACTCGACGAAGACCACCACGAGAAGGCCGATCAACGCCCAGGTACCGAAGTAACTGAGGAGGTTGATCGGGTCAAGGAAATCGGGCATCAGCGCGAGATTGTCGACGACCACGGTTTTCAAGGGTACCGGCGGCGTATCCGGCTTAGGCTGGGCCATGCCCACCGACAAGCCCACCCACAAGGCTGTCCACGTCGCCGCCGCCGACGCCGAACTCACTCTCGTCGAGGTCGAAACCCAGCCGCCACCGCCCGGTCACGTCCGTCTCGCGGTCAAGGCGTGTGGGGTGTGCGGCACGGACCGGGAGTTCCACGCCGGCCATTTCCCCGGGATGCAGTGGCCGCTGACGCTGGGGCACGAGATCGCCGGATCCGTGGCCGAGGTCGGCGACGGTGTCGAGGACTTCACGGTCGGAGACCGGGTCGCCGTCGGCTGGTTCGGCGGCAACTGCAACCGCTGCGTGCCGTGCCGCAAGGGCTTCTTCATGCAGTGCGAGCGGCTGCAGGTGCCGAGCTGGCACTACCCGGGCGGCTACGCCGAGTCGGTGACGGTGCCGTGGACCGCGCTGGCGCGGATTCCGGACGGGTTGTCGTTCGCCGAGGCGGCGCCGATGGGCTGCGCCGGGGTGACGACGTTCAACGGGCTGCGCCAGACCCGCGCGAAGGCCGGTGACGTGGTCGCGGTCCTCGGTGTCGGCGGGCTCGGACACCTCGGGGTGCAGTGGTCGCGGGCGATGGGGTTCGAGACGGTCGCGATTGCGCGCGGCACCGGCAAGGCCGACGAGTCCGTGGCGCTGGGCGCCCACCACTACATCGACTCCACCGCCCAGGACGTGGCCGCGGAGTTGCAGAAGCTCGGCGGGGCCGCGGTGGTGCTGGCCACCGCGAACAACGCCGCCGCGATGGCGGCGACCGTCGGCGGGCTCGGCCCGGCCGGTGAACTCGTGGTCGTCGGCGTGACCGCCGAGAACCTGCCGATCAGCCCGCTGGACCTGATCAACAGCGGACTGTCGGTGGTCGGGCATCCGTCGGGCACCGCGCGCGACGTCGAGGAGACGCTGCACTTCGCGCTGCTGTCGGGTGTGCGGGCGATGGTGGAGGAGCAGCCGCTGGCCGAGGCCGCCGAGGCGTTCGCGGCGATGGATGACGGCCGCGCCAGATATCGCCGGGTTCTGACCGTGTGATCATGCCCGGAACTTGACATACTTGCCCCAACGCCAGTTGAGAGGAACCGCCATGCCCATCGCCACGCCCGAGGTCTACGCCGAGATGCTGGGCCGCGCCAAGGAGCACTCGTTCGCGTTCCCGGCCATCAACTGCGTCGGTTCCGAGAGCGTCAACGCCGCCATCAAGGGCTTCGCCGACGCCGGCTCCGATGGCATCATCCAATTCTCCACCGGCGGTGCGGAATTCGCGTCGGGTCTGGGTGTCAAGGACATGGTCACCGGCGCGGTCGCGCTCGCCGAGTTCGCGCATGTGATCGCCGAGAAATACCCGATCACCGTCGCGCTGCACACCGATCACTGCCCGAAGGACAAGCTGGACACCTACGTGCGGCCACTGTTGGCGATCTCGGCGGAGCGGGTGCGGGCGGGCGGCAATCCGCTGTTCCAGTCGCACATGTGGGACGGTTCGGCGGTCCCGATCGACGAGAACCTCTCGATCGCCCAGGAGCTGCTCAAGCAGGCGGCCGCGGCCAAGATCATCCTCGAGATCGAGATCGGCGTCGTCGGCGGCGAGGAGGACGGGGTCGAGGCCGAGATCAACGACAAGCTCTACACCACGCCCGAGGACTTCGAGAAGACCATCGAGGCGCTCGGAGTCGGTGAGCACGGCAAGTACCTGCTGGCCGCGACGTTCGGCAACGTGCACGGCGTCTACAAGCCGGGCAACGTCAAGCTCAAGCCCGAGGTGCTCGCCGAAGGGCAGCGGGTCGCGTCGGCCAAGCTGGGCCTGGAGGAGGGCTCCAAGCCGTTCGACTTCGTATTCCACGGTGGCTCAGGCTCTTTGAAGTCCGAGATCGAGGATTCGCTGCGCTACGGCGTGGTCAAGATGAACGTCGACACCGACACCCAGTACGCGTTCACCCGGCCCATCGCGGGGCACATGTTCGCCAACTACGACGGGGTGCTCAAGGTCGACGGCGAGGTGGGCAACAAGAAGGTCTATGACCCGCGCAGCTACTTCAAGAAGGCCGAGGCCTCGATGAGTGAGCGGGTGGTCGAGGCGTGCAACGACCTGCACAGCGCGGGCCGGAGTGTGTCCGCGGGCTGAGGCGGGGCGACGGGCTCAGGAGCTCGGGGCCTGGCAGACCTTCCACTGGTCGTCGCGGAACTGCAGGTCGAAGCTGCGGGTGGAGCGGGTCTGCGGGGCGTAGGCCATGAACGTGGTGACATTCGCTTCGGCGTGGTCGCCGTTGATCACGACCTGGTCGATGCTGGCGACGACGGGGTAGCGCCCGGCCTGGGCCACCCGGCGGTGCGTGTCGGCCCACTTCTTGTCGTCGATGTTGTTGTAGCCCTCGGCGGTGGTGCCGCAGGTGATGCTGCGCAGCGTCGCGAGATCGCCCTTCTCGATCGCGGCGTCGTAGTTCTGGATCGTGCTGCGTACGGCGTCCTCCTGGGACACCGTCGACGCCGAACCCCGGGTCAGCAGGATGGTGCCGACCACCGCGACGGCGGCCAGCGCCGCGATCACCACGATGATCGCGATCACCCAGCCCCAGTTGCGGCGCGCGGTCTTGGGTGCTTTGGGGGCGTCCCCGCGCGGCGGGATCATCTGCGGCGCAACCGGTTTCTGGGCGGCGAAAGCCTCGGTCGGCGCGTTGCCGGGATCCCGGACGGTGAACGCCTCGGTGGCGGGGTCGTTCGGGCGGTTGATCACCTGGGTGGAGCCCGCGTCGAATCCGGACGGCGCGGTGAAGCGGCGCTCGCCGGACTGCTCGGTGTCCGGTTCGTCGCCCTGGGGTTCGGCGGGTGCGAACACCTCGGTGGCGGGTTCGTGCTCGGGGTCGGTGCCGGGCAGAACCTCGGTCTCGGCGTCCGCGGATGATTCGGCGGTGGTGTCGTCCGAGTCGTCAGGACCTTCTGCGTTCGACATATTGCGGAAGCTTAGCGATCCGAGGTGCAGGTCTGCGGTAGCCGCACGGCACAATGGGTTCCATGACACGGATGGGTGATCTTCTCGGACCGGAACCTGTACTGCTGCCCGGCGATCCTGCCGCCGAGGCCGAGTTGGAGGCCAACGAGAACCCGTCGATCGTCGCCGCGGCGCACCCGGCCGCATCGATCGCGTGGGCGGTGCTCGCCGAGCAGGCGCTGGCCGACGATCAGGCCGTCACCGCCTACGCGTACGCCCGCACCGGCTACCACCGCGGCCTTGATGCGCTGCGCCGCAACGGGTGGAAGGGGTTCGGTCCGGTGCCGATCTCCCACGAACCCAACCACGGTTTCCTGCGGTGTGTCGCCGCGCTGGCCCGCGCCGCCGAGGCGATCGGCGAGACGCCCGAATACCAGCGCTGCCTCGATCTGCTCGACGACTGCGACCCGGCCGCCCGCGCCGAACTCGGGCTGGCCTGAGCGCTCAGGCCTGGCTTTCGCACTCACAGTCGGCCGCGCTGTCGGGCGGCTCGACCTGCACGGTCGCGTGCCCGAGCCCGCGGGCGGTCAGCACCGCGCGGGCGTCGTCGAGCACCGCGGCTGAGTCGCGCACGCTGGTCAGATGCGCGGTGACCATGTCCTTGCCGGGGACCAGCGTCCACACGTGCAGGTCGTGCACCTCGGTCACCCCGTCCACCGCGCACAGCGCGGCGCGCAGCTCGTCGACGTCGATGTGGCTGGGGGAGGACTCCGACAGGATGCGCAGCGCTGCGCGGGCCAGCGCGATCGCGCGCGGTAGCACCCACAGCGCGACCAGGACGGCGACGACGACGTCGGCGTACGGCCAGTTGGTGGTGACGGTGACGATGCCGGCGATCAACACCCCGATGCTGCCGACCGTGTCGGCCATGACCTCCATGTAGGCGCCCTTGACCGCGAGGCTGTCCTGCGAGTGCGACCGCAGCAGCAGCACGACCGCGAAGTTCGCGATCAGCCCGGCGACGGCGACGACGATCATCGGCACGCCCGGGATGTCCGGCGCGTCGCCGAGACGCTCGACGGCCTCGTAGAGGATGAACGCCGCGACACCGAGCAGCAGCGCCGCGTTCGCGACCGCGGTGAACACCTCGGCGCGGTGCCAGCCGTAGGTGCGCGACGGCGACGTGCTGCCGCGCCTGGCGAGCAGCACCGCGGTCAACCCCATGAACATCGCGACCAGGTCGGTGAGCATGTGACCCGCGTCGGCCAGCAGCGCGATCGAGTCGATGGCCAGCGCGGTGACGAGCTCGACGACGAAGAACACCGTCAGGATCGCCGCGGCGATCACCATGCGGGAGACCTTGGTGTCACCGCCGTGGCTGTGATCGTGTCCGGCGCCCATGGGCCAGAATATATGCGCAATGACGCATATGTCGCAAGGGGTCTTACAACCAGGCCGACCAGAACCGGGTCAGCTGGCCGCCGACCCGCGACAGGTACACGTCCACGCCGGACAGCTCGAACAGCCAGTACACCGCGCCGAAGAACCACTGGTTCAGCGGCGGCGCGATCAGCAGGACCAGCAGGATGACGAAGCCCCACTGCTTGGCGGGCGCGAGCGCGCGCTGATTCGCCGGGCTCAGATGCGGCTCCAGCGCGCCGTACCCGTCCAGGCCGGGGATCGGCAGCATGTTCAGCAGGAACGCGGTGACCTGCAGGAACCCGAGGAACGCGACGCCCGCCCAGAACACGCCATGCGCCGGGTCGTAGAACGCCCGGGCCAGGGCCAGCAGCATCACCGCGAACACGAGGTTCACCGCGGGCCCGGCGAGGCTGACCAGCGTCTTCTGCCGGTCGGTCAGGTATCCGGTCCGCAGGTACACCGCCCCGCCCGGCAGGCCGATCCCGCCCAGCGCGATGAACAGCACCGGCAGGCCCAGTGACAGCAGCGGGTGGGTGTACTTGAACGGGTTCAGGGTCAGGTAGCCGCGCGCGGCGACGTCCCGGTCACCGAACCGGTAGGCCGAGTACGCGTGGCCGAACTCGTGCAGGCACAGCGTGACCAGCCAGCCGAAGATCACGAACGCGAACACCGCGGCATAGGACAGCGGGCGGACCTCGTCGGTCATCGCCCACGCCAGCGCGCCGCCGGCGGCGGTGACCGCGATCAGCGCCAGGAAGATCGGGCTGGGCCGCACCGACTGCCCGATCATCGGTGGCCGACCCGCAGCCAGCCCTGCGTGTGGCGGTAGAACGTCGAGCGGCGCACCGGCCTGCGGCCCGGCTCGCCGTCACGCACCACCAGCGCGCCGGTGGTGCCCAGCTGCGCGGCGCGCCCGGCAATCCAGCGGTTGGGCCGCATCCGGCCGGTCAGCGCGGACGCGCGCAGCCCCGGCATCGACGCGGTCGGCTCGATCCGCACGCCGGTGATCTCGCCGTCGAACAGCCACTCGTCGTCGACGACGGCCTCGCCGCGGATCGTGCGCTGCCCCTCGGGCGGCAGCCAGTAGGCCGCCCCGGTGATGACCGAGCCGGTCTCATCCCGGATCAGCGGCACCCGAGTCGCCGTCCCGGTGCGGGCCTGACCGGCCTGCCAGGGCCGTCGCACGTGGGCCACCTCGACATCGAGCCGGTCGGCGCGCATCAGCGCGGTGAGCACCGAGGACAGCTCGCGCTCGGAGCCGAGCACGATCAGTCGGCGGTGCCCGGTCAGGTCGGGAGCGGGGTCGGCGTCGGGACCGGGCAGAACCGGCAGATCATGCAGCGACCTGGGGATGCGGCGTTCGCCGAAGCGGACGACAGCGGTGCTCGACGGGTCCAATCTGCTCCTCGCAAACGACTGGTGATCAGGTGCGATGTTCATCGGATATGGTGGATCACCGGCTGCACACAGTATCCAAGCGCAGCTTGAGCGTAAGAATCTAGCGGGAAGACGCGAAGGACTGCGATGCCGGCAATCGTCCTCATCGGCGCCCAGTGGGGCGACGAGGGAAAGGGAAAAGCCACCGACCTCCTGGGGGGACGTGTCCAGTGGGTGGTGCGCTACCAGGGCGGTAACAACGCCGGACACACGGTGGTGCTGCCAACCGGGGAGAATTTCGCCCTGCACCTGATCCCGTCGGGCATCCTGACCCCCGGCGTGACCAACGTGATCGGCAACGGCGTCGTCGTCGACCCCGGTGTGCTGCTCACCGAGCTCAAGGGCCTCGAGGACCGCGGCGTCGACACCGACGGGCTGCTGATCTCGGCCGACGCGCACCTGCTGATGCCCTACCACGTCGCGATCGACAAGGTGGTCGAGCGGTACGCGGGCAGCAAGAAGATCGGCACCACCGGCCGCGGTATCGGCCCCTGCTACCAGGACAAGATCGCCCGCCAGGGCATCCGGGTCGCCGACGTGCTCGACCCCGCGCTGCTGGCCGAGAAGATCGAGGGCGCACTGGAGTTCAAGAACCAGGTGCTGGTCAAGATCTACAACCGCAAGGCGCTGGAACCCGCCGAGGTGGTCGACAACCTGCTCGAGCAGGCCGAAGGCTTCAAGCACCGCATCGCCGACGCCCGGCTGCTGCTCAACGAGGCGCTGGAGCGCGACGAGATCGTGCTGCTGGAAGGTTCGCAGGGCACCCTGCTCGACGTCGACCACGGCACGTATCCGTTCGTCACGTCGTCGAATCCGACGGCAGGCGGCGCGTCGGTCGGCTCGGGCATCGGGCCGACGCGGATCACCACCGTGCTGGGGATCCTGAAGGCCTACACGACCCGGGTGGGTTCGGGACCGTTCCCGACCGAACTGTTCGACGAGCACGGCGCCTACCTGGCCAAGACCGGTGGTGAGGTCGGTGTGACGACCGGCCGGGCGCGCCGGTGCGGCTGGTTCGACGCCGTCATCGCCCGCTACGCGACCCGGGTCAACGGCATCACCGACTACTTCCTGACCAAGCTCGACGTGCTGTCGACGCTGGAGACGGTGCCGATCTGCGTGGGCTACACCGTCAACGGCAAACGCACCGACGAGATGCCGATGACGCAGAGCGACTTCGCCGCCGCCGAACCGGTGTACGAGGAGCTGCCCGGCTGGTGGGAGGACATCAGCTCGTGCCGCACCTTCGAAGAACTGCCCGCCAACGCGCGCGACTACGTGTTGCGCCTGGAAGAGCTTGCCGGGGCGCATGTCTCGTGCATCGGTGTCGGGCCGGGCCGCGATCAGACGATCGTGCGGCGCGACATCCTGGCCACCTCGTGAGCTCCGACTTCGGGCTGGATCCGCGGCGCGTCGACCCGGAGTACGACAGGCACGGCGGATTCCCGGTGTTCGAGGCCGCCGACCCCGGCCCCGGATTCGGGCGGTTCCTGACCGCGATGCGCCGGGCCCAGGATCTTGCCGTGTCGGCCGACCCCGATCCCGACACCTGGAACGACGCCGCCGACCGGGTCGAGGAACTCGTCGCGCTGCTCGAACCGTTCCAGGCGGCGGAAGGAGTCGGCCCGTCGAACCGGGTGCCGTCGCTGCCCGGCGCGGGCAGCCTGCTGATGCCGCCGTGGACGGTCACCAAGTTCGAGGCCGACGGGGTCGAACTGCAGGTCACGTTCAGCCGCTACCACGTCGGCGGCAACTCCGCGGTGCACGGCGGGGTGCTGCCGCTGCTGTTCGATTCGATGTTCGGCATGGTGATCCACGCGACCGGCAGGCCGATCAGCCGCACCGCGTTCCTGCACGTCGACTACCGCAGGGTGACGCCGATCGACACCGTGCTGACCGCGCGGGGCTGGCTGCGGGAGGCAGAGGACCGCAAGGCGTGGGTCAACGCCGAACTTCTCGACGCCGACGGCAACGTGCTGGCCGAGTCGAACGGGCTGATGATCAGGTTGCTTCCCGGCCAGCCATGACCGAGCATCCGGCCGACCGGCATCTGCGCCGCCTGAGCACCCCGCACGCGGCCGCGTTCGCCGGGGTGGCCTTCGCGCTGCTGTTCGGGGCGGCGCTGGTGCTGATCCGCACGTCGGTGCCCGACGGCTCCACGGGCGGACTGCGCATCGCGATCGTGCTGGTGCCGTTCGCGGGCATCGCGTTCCTGTGGTTCCTCGGGGTGGTGCGCGACGGCCTCGGGACGCTGGAGGACAAGTTCTTCTCGACGGTGATGATCGGCAGCGCGCTGGTGTTCCTCGCGATGATCTTCGCGTCGACCGCCGTCGGCGCCGGGCTGCTGGCCACCAGGGAGTTCGCCGAGCCCGGCACCCGCACCGAGGTCGACGCGTTCGGCCAGGGTCTGCTGCTGGCGCTGTCGAACACCTACGCGCTGCGGATGGCGGCAGTGTTCATGATGTCGTTGGCGACGATCTGGCTGCGCACCCGGCTGATGCCGCGCTGGCTGGTGGTGCTGACCTATCTGGTGTCGCTGGCCGTGCTGGTCGGCAGCGATGTCAGCAAGTGGATGACGATCACGTTCCCGATTTGGGTGCTGGTCGTCAGCCTGGTGATGCTCGCGCGCGCCGGCGTCATCGATCCTCGAGTGCCAGGGCACTCGCCGGGCACAGCGTGACCGCTTCGGCCGCGCGTGCCACGTCGTCGCCGCTGACCTCCTCGCGCAGGATCGCGACGATGCCGTCGTCGTCCTGATCGAAGATCTCCCCGGCGACCATCACGCAGTTGCCCGCCTGGATGCACAGTTCGCGGTCGGCGACCACGCGCTTGGTCTCGCTCATCCGGTCGACACCTCCAATGCCTTGAGACCGTAGATGAAGTGGAACGACCGGAACTCCACATCGGCGAAGTCCTCGGCCAGGCTCAGCGCGGGGAACCGGCGCAGCAGCGCGGGGAACGCGATCTGCATCTCCATCCGCGCCAGCGGCGCGCCGAGGCAGTGATGCACGCCGTGCCCGAACGCCAGGTGCCCGGGCGCACCTCTGGTGATGTCGAAGTCCTCAGGGCGGTCGACGAATCCGGGATCGCGGTTGCCCAGCGGTAGCGACGCGAACACGAGGTGCCCGGCCGGGATCGTGACGCCGGAGAGCTCCACGTCGGTGGTGGTGCAGCGCGGGATCGCGGTCTGTACCACCGACAGCCAGCGCAGCATCTCCTCGACCGCGGGCATCACCGCGGCCGGGTCGTCGCGCACCGCGGCGAGCTGCTCGGGGTGGCGCAGCAGCGCCAGCGTGCCCAGCGCGAGCACATTCGACGTCGTCTCGTGCCCGGCGAGCAGCAGCAGGCCCGCGATGCCGATCAGCTCGTCGTCGGTGAGCTCACCGCCGTGCTCGCGGATCAGCATGCCGAGGATGTCGTCGCCGGGGGCGGTCCTGGCCCGCTCGACCAGCCCCGCCATGTATGCGCGTGCTTCCCGCGCGAGCTCGAGTCGTTCCGGGATCGAGATCGACAGGTCGAGTTGGCGGGCGCTGCGGCGCTGGAACTCCGCGCGGTCGGTGTACGGCACGCCGAGCAGCTCGCAGATCACCAGCGACGGGATCGGCAGCGCGAAGTGCTCGACCAGATCGGCTGCGGGTCCGGCCGCGGCCAGCGCGTCGAGTTGGCCGTCGACGATCTCGACCACGCGGGGCTGCAGCCGCTGCATGCGGCGGTGCGTGAACTGCGGAGTGAGCATGCGCCGCAGCCGCTGGTGTTCGGGCGGGTCGAGGCCGAGCAGGTTGCCCGCCCTGGCGCGGGCCTGGGCGGCCGCGTCGACCGGCGGCGCCCCCGGCACGACGAAGCCGGGCGGCCGGTCGTTGGAGAACCGGGCGTGATCCGACAGCACGGTCTTGACGTCGTCGTAGCGGGTGACGAGATAGACCTGCATCCCGAACGCGTTGGTGACCGTCCGGACCCCCTCGCCGTCCCGGATCTCCCGCAGCTCGGGGATCGGGTCGAACCCGTCGCGCCGCATGTGCAGCGGCGGCAGGTCGTGGGCTGCCTGGGTCATCTCTCGACGCTACGCGTCTCCTCACGCAGCGCGGGCCACCAGATCTTCGGGCCGATGAGCGTGAACAGCGCCGGGATGATCACGGTGCGCACCAGGAAGGTGTCCAGCAGGATGCCGAGGCCGACGATGATGCCGACCTGGGTCAGCACGATCAGCGGCAGCACGCCCAGCACACAGAACACCGCGGCCAGCACGATGCCCGCGCTGCTGATCACCGCGCCGGTCGCCGACACGGCCCGCACGATGCCGTCGCGGGTGCCGTGCTCGGGGGTCTCCTCCCGGGCGCGGGTGACCAGGAAGATGGTGTAGTCGACGCCGAGGGCGACCAGGAACAGGAACGCGTACAGCGGCGCGGTGTTGTCGAGTGCGGGGAAGCCGAACAGGTGCACGCTGGCCCAGCCGCCCAGGCCCAGGGCCGCGACCGAGCTCAGCACGGTGACGCCGACGAGCACCAGCGGGGCGAGCGCCGAGCGGAGCAGCACGTAGAGCACCACCAGCACCACCACCAGGATCGCGGGGATCACCACGGCTCGGTCGTGGCCGGCCGCGCCTGCGGCGTCACGCGCGGTCGCGTCCGAACCACCCACCAGCGCGTCCGGATCCGCCTGGTGCACCGAATCCCGCAGCGCGTCGATGGTGTCGAACGCCTCGTCGGAGGCCGGATCGGCGGCCAGCACCACCGACCACTGGGTCAGCCCGTCAGCCTCGGGACCGGCCGGGAACGCCGAGACCACACCCGGGGTCTCGGTGATCGCGCGCTGCACCTCGGCGCTGCGGTCGGCCGATGCGATGACGCGGGCGGGGTCGGTCAGTCCGCTCGGGAAGTGCTCGGACAGTGTGTCGAAGCCGCTGACCGATTCGGCCTGCACCCGGAACTGCTCGGTCTGGGAGAGCCCGACCGGGGTCGCGAACAGCCCGGTGCACAGCACCGCGAGCCCGCCGATCGAGATCACCGCGACCACTGCCGGGCGTCGCGCGACCGCCGACGCGATGCGGTGCCACACGCCGCGGTCGGTGAGTGCCTGCGCGCCGACCTGAGGGATGAACGGCCAGAACAGCTTCCGGCCGAACAGGGCCAGCGCGGGCGGCAGCACGAGCAGGACGAACACCGCGGCGACCACCAGACCGGCTGCGGCCTGGACACCGAGGCTGCGGGTGCTCGGCGCCGACGCGAACAGCAGGGTCAGCAGCGCCAGCACCACCGTCGCATTGCTGGCGATGATGGCCGGGCCGGCGCGCCGAACCGCGATGTCGAGGGCCTCGCGGTGGGAGTTGTTGCGGCCCAGCTCTTCCCGGTACCGCGAGATCAACAGCAGCGCGTAGTTGGTACCCGCGCCGAACACCAGCACGCTGGTGATGCCGGCGGTGGATCCGTCCGGGGTCATCCCGAACAGCTCGGCGACCGCCGACCCGATCACCGCGGCGACACGGTCGGCGAACCCGATCACCAGCAGCGGCACCAGCCACAGCACGGGGGAGCGGTAGGTGATGATCAGCAGCAGCGCGACCACGGCAGCGGTGACCGCGAGCAGCGTGAAGTTGGCCCCGGAGAACGAGTTCGCGATGTCGGCGCCGAATGCGGGTCCGCCGGTCACCTGTGCCTGCAGATCGGCGGGCAGTCCGTCGGCGGCGGCGTCCCGCATCTCCTTCACCTTGTCGGTGAGGTCGAACCCGGACAGGTCCGCCGACAACGGCACGGTCGCGACCGCGGCCTGGCCATCCTCGGACACTTGTGGCGGCGGTCCGGCCTCGCCCGCCCCCGCGGAGGCGAGCAGGCGGGTGCGCGCGGCGTCGACGGCTTCGAGGTCGGCGGGGCTCAGCGGCGCGGAATCGGTCCGTGTGACGACCAGGATTGCGGGTACCTGATCCCCGCCGGGCAGTTGTGCACGCGCCGCGTCGGCACGGGCGGATTCCGACGAGGCCGGGACCGCCACGGGCGACTGCGAATCGGACTCGCCGCCGCCGAGCAGCCCCATCAGGGCGCCGGAGACGAGGACCACGAGAAGCGCGACCACCCACGAGAATCGACGGTTCATGAGAACCAATATTTCAAATAGTTAACCATTAATCAACTTAATTTTTGCTATTGTGGTCACATGCCAGACGGGGACCGCGGAGCGTTGGAACGGCTGATCGCGGGCGACGTCCGGGCGCTGACGGCGGCATCCGACGAGATCGGGCACAAGTTCTCGGCGCGCCACGGGCTCACCGCCAACGATTTCCGGGCGCTGCTGCATGTCACCGTCAGCGAGGACGACGGTGATCCGCTGACCGCGGGCGAACTGCGCACCCGGATGGGCACCTCGGGTGCGGCGATCACCTACCTGGTCGAGCGGATGCTCGAATCCGGCCACGTGTTGCGCGACAGCGACCCGAGTGACCGGCGCAAGGTGCTGCTGCGCGTTGCCGAGCACGGTAAAGGCGTCGCGCGGGAGTTCTTCGGACCGCTGGCCGAGCACACCCACCGCGCGCTGGCCGAGCTCCCCGACGGCGACCTGGAGGCCGCCCATCGTGTGATGACCGCGCTGGTGAAGGCGATGTCCGAGTTCGGCGAGCAGCTCAACCGCGATTGAGCACGGCCTCTTCCAGATCCAGTCCGTACAGCATCGCGCGCAGCGCAGCTCACGGAACGTCGCCATCGGCGATTCGACCCCCTCGTCGTCGATGCGCTCCCAGGCCGTCTGACGTCTGCGGTGGTTCCACGCGCGCAGTACGTCGGCGGCACGGTCGTCGACGTCGGTGGACCCGTCGGACAGCAGCTCGTCGAGCCGGTCGGCTGCCGCTTGGGCGGCGCGATCCTGCGCGGCGGCCGCCGCGAGCAGGTCGGCGCGCTGCTGGTCGCCTTGACCGTCGAGGCGGCGGATCAGCCACGGCAGAGTCAGCCCGTGAAGCAGCAGCGTCCCGACGACCACGACGAAGGTCAGGAAGATCAGTTGCGGTCGGCCGGGGAACAGCTGGCCCGACAGCGTCGTCAACGGCACGCCGAAGGCCGCGGCCAGCGACACCACCCCGCGCATCCCGGCCCACGAGACCACGAAAACCTGCCCGGGAACCGGCGGCGGTTCGGTGCTGCGGATACGCCGCACCAGCCGCGGCAGATACGCGAACGCGTACACCCACGCGATCCGGACCGCGATGACCGTCGCGAACACCGCGAGCGCCGACGCCACGATCAGTGCCGCCGAGGTGCCCTTGAGTCCTTCGACCGCCGCGGGCAGTTGCAGCCCGATCATCAGGAACGCGAAGGACTCCAGCACCAGCTGCACGGCCTTCCACACCGCGCGGTCCTGCAGCCGGGCGGCGTAGCCGGCCCTCGAGTGGCGCTGCCCGGCGATCAGCGCGGCGACCACCACCGCGAGCACGCCGGAGCCTTCGACCTGCTCGGCGACGAGATAGATCAGGAACGGCGCGACCAGGCCGATCGCGCTCTCGGCGAGCGGGTCGTCGAGGCGGGACCGGATGAACACGACGATTTTGCCGAGTACGAACCCGACGAGGACGCCCGCGACGGCGGCCACCAGGAATGTCTCCAGCCCGGCGCGCAGGCTGGTCGAAGCACCGATGGCGGCGGCGAGCGCCACCTTGTACGCGGTCAGCGCGGTCGCGTCGTTGAGCAGGCTCTCCCCGCTCAGCAGCGTCATGGTGCGCCGTGGCAGGCCCAGTTTGCGCCCGACCGCGCTGGCCGACACCGCGTCCGGCGGTGCGACGATCGCGCCGAGGACGAACGCCGCCGCCAGCGTCAGCTCCGGCACCGTCCGGTAGGCGACGAAGCCGACCGCCACGGTGGTCGCCAACGGCAGCCCGATCGCGAGCAGCCCGATCGAGCGGGTGTTCGCGCGCAGGCTCACATAGCTGCTTTCCAGCCCGGCCGACCACAGCAGCGGCGGCAGCAGCACGTAGAGCACCAGGTCGGGGTCGAGTTCGATGCCGGAGATGTGGTCGGCGCCGGGGATCAGGCCCACTGTCAGGCCGGCGACGACCAGGAACAGCGGTGACGACAGGTCGTACCGTCGGGCGACCGCCGCCAGCAGCACGGACGTGACGAGGATCGCCAGCAACGAGGCACTCATGTTCCGATTCTCTCGACTCGTCTGGCAGGCTGAAAATCGATGACTGATACCGAGGCGTCCCGCGACGGCAGGACAGTGGTGTTGCTACTCGGCGCCGGGGAGCGCACCCGCGAGTTGGCCGCGGCGTTCGCGCGTCTGGGCGCCGACGTCGTCACGGCCGACCCGCCCGTCGACGGTGATGCGCTTACGACGCTGGTCGACGACGAGAAGCCGGGCTATGTGGTCAGCGATGCGGAGGCGGTCGCGACCGACACGCTGGTCGCCATCGCCGAACGCGGCGACGTCGAGGTGTTCCCGACGCCGCGCAGTGCCCGGCTCGCGCTGGACGCCGAAGGACTTCGCCGGCTGGCCGCCGACGAGCTGGGGCTGCCCACTGCACCGTTCTGGTTCGCCGGTTCGGCGGCCGAGCTGGCCGCGGTCGCCCAGCACGCCGGCTTCCCGCTGGTGGTCAAGCCGGTCGCCGCCGCCCCGGGCGAGGGTGAGTCGGTGCTGTTGCGACCCGAGGACGTCGATCCGGCGTGGGAGCGCGCGGTCGCAGGCGGCAAACTCAGCCTGGCGCGGGTGATCGCAGAGTCGGTGGTCGACGTCGACGTCGAGGTCACGCTGCTGACGGTGCGGACCACCGGACCGTCGGGACCCGCGGTGTCGTTCTGCGAACCGATCGGCCACCACCAGGACACCGGTGGATCGCTGGAATCCTGGCAGCCGCAACATCTTTCGCCGACCGCGCTGGATTCGGCGAAGTCGATCGCGGCCCGAATCGTGAACTCGCTGGGCGGCCGCGGGGTGTTCGCGGTGGAACTGCTGGTGCGCGGCGACGAGGTGTACTTCTCCGACGTCCGGCCGCGCCTGCAGGACAGCGGGCTGGTGACGCTGCGCTCGCAGCGGCTGTCGCAGTTCGAGTTGCACGCGCGCGCCGTGCTCGGGCTGCCGGTCGACACCATCATGGTCTCCCCGGGTGCGGCGGAGGTGACCTACGCGACCGAGGATGACGGGCCGCCGCTGCTGGCCGATGCCCTCGCGGTCGCCGAGAGCGACGTCAGGTTGTCGCAGGCAGAGCCCGCGTTGCGGGTGTCCCTGGCGACCGCGCCCGACCCGATCGTGGCCCGTGACCGGGCCCGCCGGGTCGCGTCGGCGCTGCGCAGGAAGGGCTGAGACATGGCGGATGGCATGGCGGATGCGGCGGGGCCCCCGGAGGACCCGGACACCTCGAGCGGATCGGCGATCGCGCCGTTCCTGGGCGCGCTGACCCTCATTGTCGCCGTCGTGATCGGAATCTGGCTGATGAACGTGTTCTCCGGCGAGGAGCTGACCGACACCCAGCGGATCGCGCGGGCCGCATCCGGCCAGAACGATGCGCTGCAGCGGCAGAGCTATCCGGATTTCCAGGCGTTCACCTGTGCCGCGCAGCAGCGCGACGAAGCCGAAGTGATGGACGCGCAACGGGATTCGGTGTCCGAGCACGGAGACCGCTACGTCGACCGGGTGGAGGCGGTGGCCATCGACGGGGACCACGCCACCGCCGAGGTGACCTACTACTTCGACAAGGACAAAGACGCCAAGCAGACCGTCGAGCTGTCGTTCGTTCACGAGGACGGGGCGTGGAAGGTGTGTTCGACCGGCCCCAGCTAGCTGTGGGACACTCTCGACCGTGAGTTATGCCGGAGACATCACGCCGCAGGAGGCATGGAAGCTGCTGAGCGAGAACCCGGATGCGGTGCTCGTGGACTGTCGCACCGACGCCGAATGGCGGTTCGTCGGCGTCCCCGATCTGTCCCCGCTGCACCGCGATGTCGTCTACATCGAGTGGAACCGCACCGACGGCACGCGCAACGACGGGTTCGTCGACGACCTGCAGGCCGCCGGCGTCACGCCCGGTGAGCGGCCCGTGGTGTTCCTGTGCCGCTCCGGCAACCGGTCGATCGGGGCGGCCGAAGCCGCCACCGCGGCGGGCATCGGCCCGTCCTACAACATCCTCGACGGGTTCGAGGGCAACCTCGACGAGAACAAGCACCGCGGCGGCACCGGCTGGAAGGCCGTCGGACTCCCGTGGGTGCAGTCATGAGCGACGAGATCCCGTCGGTTCGCCGGCCCGCGCAGCTGCCCGACGGCGTCAGCCAGGACACCATCGGTGTGCGTGGCGGTCTGCTGAGGTCCGGGTTCGAAGAGACCGCCGAGGCGATGTACCTGACGTCCGGCTATGTCTACTCCTCGGCCGCCGACGCGGAGAAGGCGTTCACCGGCGAGATCGACCGGTACGTGTACTCGCGCTACGGCAACCCGACGGTTTCGATGTTCGAGGAACGGCTGCGGCTGCTCGAAGGTGCGCCGGCCTGCTTCGCGACGTCGACGGGGATGTCGGCGGTGTTCACCGCGCTGGGCGCGCTGCTGGGCGCCGGAGACCGGCTGGTGGCCGCGCGCAGCCTGTTCGGGTCGTGCTTCGTGGTGTGCAACGAGATCCTGCCGCGCTGGGGCGTCGAGACGGTGTTCGTCGACGGCGACGATCTGGCCCAGTGGGAGGAGGCGCTCTCGGTGCCCACCCAGGCCGTGTTCTTCGAGACCCCGTCCAATCCGATGCAGTCCCTGGTCGACATTGCCGCGGTGTGCGAGCTCGCCCACGCCGCGGGCGCGAAAGTGGTGCTGGACAACGTGTTCGCCACCCCGATCCTGCAGAAGGGGATGCCGCTGGGCGCCGATGTGGTGGTGTACTCCGGCACCAAGCACATCGACGGGCAGGGGCGGGTGCTGGGCGGAGCGATCCTCGGCGACAAGGAGTACATCGACGGCCCGGTGCAGAAGCTGATGCGCCACACCGGTCCCGCGCTGAGCCCGTTCAACGCGTGGACCCTGCTCAAGGGGCTGGAGACGCTGGCGCTGCGGGTGCAGCACCAGACCGCGTCGGCGCACCGGATCGCCGAGTTCCTGGAGGGGCACTCCGCGGTGAGCTGGGCGAAATACCCGTTCCTGGAATCGCATCCGCAGTACGAGCTGGCCAAGAGGCAGATGAGCGGCGGTGGCACGGTGGTCACGTTCGAACTCGCCGGCGGGACGAAGGAGCGCGCGTTCGAGGTGCTCGACAAGTTGCAGATCGTCGACATCTCCAACAACCTCGGCGATTCGAAGTCGCTGATCACCCACCCGGCCACCACCACGCACCGCGCGATGGGCCCGGAGGGGCGCGCCGCGATCGGGCTCGGGGACGGCGTCGTGCGGATCTCGATAGGGCTGGAGGGCACCGAGGATCTGATCGCCGATCTGGACCGGGCGCTCGGCTAAGTGTCGCGACGGTCGGACCAGAAGAAGGCGCGGCGCAAGAAGCGCCAGGCTGCCCGGGACCGCGCCTGGCTGCCGGCGGGGGTGCTCGACGAACTCCAGATCGCCGCTGACCTCGAGGAATTCGATGCGCGGCTGACGGGGCGCGGCTGGGTGTTCTCCGAGGACGTCGACGACGACACCGGGGTGGTGTGGTTCTGGCCGCCGTCTGAGGTCGATTCCGAAACCAGCGTCCAAGACTCCGAGGCCGAGGACACCGGGGTCGAGGACGAGAACGTGAATGTCACGGTGGTCCTGCTGACCCCCGAGGACGGCGGCGAGATCGCGCACGTGGTGTTCGCCGGGATGTCCGACGACTACCAGTTCAACCTCGACGAGTTGTTCGAGCACCTCGACGTGATCGAGGGGTACCGCAGCGGTGACCCCGTCCCGGTCTTCGGGTAGTTCTGCTCGGTCCCGCGCGCGAGTTCTGCAGAACTCGCGACGCGGCTAGTTTTTGTCCGTCCCCTCGACGACGCCGAGAGCTGAGCGCGCCCGCTGCTCGTAGCCTTGGCGCGCGGTGCTGTCGAAGTCGAGGAACACCTGGTCGAGTCCCAGTTTCTTGTTCAGCCAACGTCTTCCGCGTGGACCGAGCAGCTGGGCGGCCTGCGCGGTGAAGCGCAGTACCGGCGGCACCGAGACGTGGGTCTTGGGCTTGTCCAGCGTCTTGGCGACGGCCGCGGCGATCTGCTCGGGCTCGACCGGTTTGATCGCGCCGCTCTCCTTGGTGCCCGCGATCAGTTCGGTCTTGGTGAACGGCGGCATCACCACCGACACGTGTACCCCGTGCGGGGCCACTTCGTCGGCCAGCGCCGCCGACAGCCCGACCACACCGAATTTGGCGCCGACGTAGACCACCTGGCCGGGCACCGGGATCAGGCCGGACAGCGACGCGATGTTGATGATGTGGCCGCGCCCCCGGGAGATCATGTCGGGCAGCGCCAGCTGACATCCGGTGATCACACCGTAGAGGTTCACCTCGATCGACGAGCGGATCGCCTGCTCGGACTGCTCGAGGAACGGTCCGATCGGCATCACGCCCGCGTTGTTGATCAGCACGTCGATGTGGCCACCGCCGTCGGTGCGGGCCTTGTCGAGGAAAGTCGAGAACGACTCCCGGTCGGTGACGTCGAGCGGATAGCCCGAGACCGGGCCGAGGTTGGACAGCTTGGCCACCGAGGACTCCTGCAGTGCCACGTCGCGGTCGCCGATCACCACGCGCGCACCGCGCCGGAGCAGGGCTTCCGCCGTGGCGTAGCCGATGCCGCGGGCGGCTCCGGTGATCGCGATGGTCTTACCCCGGATGTTGTCCATGCGGCCGGACTTTACACCTGTCAAGTTTGTCGGGGAAGACCTCACAACCAGCCGGATACAGTATTTTGCATGCCGGTTCCGGACGAGCGCGGGAAGCACAAGCGATCACTGCTGCGCGAGCAGGCCTACGAGTCGATCCGGGACGCGATCATCGCGGGCACGCTGGCGCCCGGGGAGAAACTGCGCGACGCCGACCTGGAGAGGTGGCTCGGCATCAGTCGCACCCCGATCCGGGAAGCGCTCGCACGCATGGAGGCCGCCGGCCTGGTGCACACCGTCCCGGGGCGCTCGACGGTGGTGTCGACCATCGAGCGCAAGGCGGTGCTCGATGCCCAGACCGTCGCCGCGGCCATGCATGCGCTGGCCGCCCGCCTCGCCGTCCCCCTGATGGACAAGTCGGACTTCACCGAAATGGTCAGCGCCAACAAGGACTTCGCGGATGCCGTGTCGGCCGGGGACGCGGCGGCGGCGATCCGCGCCGACGACCGGTTCCACGGCGTTGTCGTCGCCGCGAGCGGCAACGACCTGATCCCGACCGTGCTCGAACAGGTGACCCCGGTGCTTCGGCGGCTGGAGTCCCTGCGCTTCTCGTCGCTGTGCGGGCGGCAGTCGATCGCGCAGCACAGGAAGATCATCGAGTGCTGCCGCAAGCGCGACGCGGACGCGGCCGCCGAGGCGACCCGGGAGAACTGGGAGACGTTGACGCTGTTGATCGAACACCTCGACGACGACTGAGGAGGGCTGAGTTTTCCTCACCCCGAGCAAAACACGCGCAGTGGAATGCCCGCGGCGGGTGTGCGTTAGACATGGAGGTGATGTCCGTACCTGCGGTGGGTGAGTTGCGCTTCGTCGCGGTGGGCCAGGACGATTCGCTGGCCGCACCGCTGCTCGAGGAGCTCGCGACCGAATACGCCGACCGCTACGGCGGCAGGCGCGACCGCGTCCACGCCTGGTTGCGCGAGTATCCGGCAGACGAATTCACACCACCGGCAGGCGGGCTGATCGTCGGATTGCTCGGCGAGCGGCCGGTGACCGGCGGCGCGTTCCGCCGTTTCGACGAGCACACCGCCGAACTCAAACGCATCTGGACCGACAGTGGGCACCGCCGCCGCGGCTACGCACAGGCGCTGGTGTCCCGGCTGGAGGCCGAGATCGCCGCCCGCGGTTACCGCCGGATCTACCTGACCACAGGCGACCGCCAACCCGAGGCCGAGGCGCTGTACACCTCGCTGGGCTACACCCGGCTCGACGACCCGCTGCCCGCCGACGGCGAGGTCTACCCGATCGCGTTCCTGAAGGTCCTGACGTGACCGCGCCGCCGCGGGTCGCCGTCGCACTGGAGGGCTACGGCTGGCATCCCGAGGCGTGGCGCCACACGACCGATACCCGCCCGGTGACGGCGGGCGATTACTGGGCGGACCTCGCCAGGACCGCCGAACGCGGGCTCGTCGACTTCGTCACGTTCGACGATTCGCTGTCCCCGCAACGGCGCAGGCGCCCGGAGATCGATCCGCGCTGGCTCGCCGGCCGGCCCGATGCGGTCCTGCTCGCGGCGCGGGTGGCGCCGGTGACGCGGCACGTGGGACTCGTCCCGGTGGCCAACGTCACCCACACCTCGCCCAGACAGCTGGCGAAAACCGTTGTGACGCTGGATGACATCTCCTGCGGCCGGGCCGGATGGCAGATCAGGGTCGGCGCTGCGGCGCACGAGGCGCAGCTGTACGGCAGGCCCCCGCCGGCCGGGGAGGTGTTCGACGACGCGCTCCGCGCTGTCATGGCGGTCCGGGACCTGTGGCCTTGTCCCCAACCGGTGGTCGCCGCCCTCGCGCACAACCCGCGCGTCTACGAGTTCGCCGCCGCCGGGGCCGATCTCGTGTTCATCACCCCGCAGGACGATGACTCGGTGACGACGATCCTCGGTGAGGTCGAACAGGCCGGCGGACGGGGTCTGCAGGTGTACGCCGACCTCTACGTCACGTTCGACGGCGTCGTCGACGAACGCTCGGACGCGCTGGTGGTCTCGGGGACCCCGCGCGAACTCGCCGACCACATCGTCGCCTGGCACCGCCTCGGTGTGCACGGAATCCGGCTGCGCCCGGCCGTGAACTCCATGGACCTGCCCGTCATCGCCGACGAACTCATTCCGCTGCTGCAACGTCGCGCCGGCTTCCGTACCGGCTACGCCGACGGTGAGACGCTGCGGCAACGCCTCGGACTTCCCGCCGACAGGTCTGCGAAAGCGAGCACGCCATGACCGTTCCACTGTCCATCCTGGATCTCGCGCCGATCCCCGAGGGCTCCGACGCGGCCACCGCCCTGCGCAACACCGTCGACCTGGCCCAGCACGCCGAACGCTGGGGGTATCGGCGATTCTGGGTGGCCGAACACCACTTCGTCTCGGTCGCCAGCTCGGCGCCCGCGGTACTGATCGGGCAGATCGCCGCGGCGACACAGAGCATCCGGGTCGGCGCCGCGGCGGTCCAGCTCGGCCAGACCACCGCGATCGCGGTCGCCGAGACCTTCGGCATGCTCGAGGCGTTCCATCCAGGGCGGATCGACCTCGGCGTCGGGCGCTCGGGCCAGCGGCGCCGCGAGGCGCAGCGGGACGGCGCCGTGAAGCGGGAACCGAAACCCGTGCCGCCGTGGCGGCAGATCGACGGCGTGGTGATCCCGGCACCGTTCGACATCACCGCGATGATGCGTAACCCGCGGCTCAAGGCCCGGATGTCGGTGCTGCAGCAACCCGAGGCCGTCGCACCGGATTTCGCCGAACAGGTCGACGACATCCTCGCCATGATCGCCGGCCGCTACCGGATCGGCGACGTCGAGGCGCACGCCGTGCCGGGGGAGGGCTCGGCGCTGACCCCGTGGGTGTTCGGCAGCAGCAAGGGCCAAAGCGCGCGGGTCGCGGCCGCGCGCGGTCTGCCGTTCGTCGCGAGCTACCACATCACCCCGGCCACCGCGCTCGACGCCGTCGAGGTGTACCGCGCCGAATTCCAGCCCTCGCCGGCGCTGGCCGAACCCTACGTGGTGGTGTCGGCCGACGTCGTGGTCGCCGAGGACAATGCCACCGCACGGCATCTGGCGTCGAGTTACGGCCACTGGGTGTATTCGATCAGGGCCGGTGACGGTGCGTCGCCCTACCCCGACCCGGATCTCGTCGCGCCGTTGACCGCCGAACAGGAGGCGGTGGTGAAGGACCGTACCGCAACACAATTCGTCGGAGATCCCGACGAGGTGGCGCACCGGCTGGATGCGCTGCAACGGGTCAGCGGCGCCGACGAGTTGGTGATCACCTCGGTGACCCATCGCCACCCCGACCGATTGCGGTCGCATCGGTTACTCGCCGAGCACTGGGGGTTGGCCGGTGGATGCTGAGCGCCCCAACGGTATTCGCCTGGCGACGCGGATTCCCGGGACGGCCGGGTTCGACGCCTGCGTGCGCATCGCCCGGTCGGCCGAGCGCGGCCGTTTCGACTTCGTCCTGCTCGACTTCGTCCTCGACAGCGCGCCCGACCCGTTCTCCGTACTGGCCGCGCTGCCGGCGGTGACCGATCGCATCGGCCTCGTCGCGGTGGTGGACACCGACACCGCTGAGCCGTTCGACGTGGCGCGGAAACTGGCCACCGTCGACCACCTGTCCGGCGGCCGGGCCGGATGGCGCATCGCCGATTCCTGCGACCGCGACCGTGCCGAGGAGTTCGCCGCCGTCGCACGCGAATTCTGGGACAGCTGGGCCGAGGACGCCGTGACGGCCGACCGCCAGGCGGGCCGCTACGTCGATCCCGACCGGATCCGGCCGGTCGAGCACCGCGGCGCCCATTTCACCGTCCGCGGCGTCGCGACGATGCCGCGCCCGCCGCAGCGGCATCCGGTGCTGATCACCGCCGGTCTTCTGGAGCTGTCGGGTCCGCCCGGCGAGATCGCCGCCGAGATCGCACGGCACATCCGAGACGGCGGGGGTGGCGTCCTGCTGCTGGACCCGGACGACGGCCAGGACGGCCTCGACACGATCGTCGAGCACCTCGGCCAGACCGCGCTATAGGCTTGCCGATGTGTCGCAGGCGACCGTGGGCTGGCTGTTGCTGGCCGCTGCGGCCTTGACCTTCGTGCTGGGCGCGGTGTCGCGGCTGTTCATCGGCAACAGGCGAGAGTCCAAGGCGGTGCGCGCTCTGGTGCACACGTTCCGCCGTACCGGCATCGCACGGGTGCTGTTCGGCCGCTTCTCCGACGATGTCCTCGACGACGACGAACTCGACACGATGATCCTGATGCCGGCGATCGTCGTCGCGTGCGGCCTGGCGCTGACCGCGATCTTCCTGCTCTTCTACGGCAATCTGGCCTGATCCACCGCGTCGCGCACCGATCCCCGCCACACCGGGCCGTGTCCGGGCAGCAGCACCTCGGTGTCGAGGTTGCCGAGCGCGTCGAGGCTGCGCAGACAGGCCGCCTGGTCGTGGTTGAACACCGACGGCAACAGCTGCGGGCCACGGCGGCCCGACACCGGATGATCGGTGACCAGCGCGTCGCCGCTGACGAGCACCCCGTCCACCACGTACGAGCAGTGCCCCCCGGTGTGCCCCGGCGTCGGAACGCACACCGGGGCGCCCGGCAGCTGTGCGGCGGTGTCGGCGGTCAGCGCGGCCGCGGTCGGAATTCCCTCGTGGGTCAGCGCGCCCTTACGGATGATCGACACCGACCACTTGAGCCACTTCGGTTGCCATGCGTTGCGGGCCACCGCCACCGGGGAGGCCTGCTCGAGATATTCGCGCCTGGAGTGCCCGACCTCGTCGGTGTGGCAGTACACCGGGGTGCCGTGGGTTCCTGCGAACCAGATCGCGGTGCCGAAATGGTCGATGTGGGCGTGGGTCAACAGGATTGCGCGCACATCGCCGGCGTCGAAGCCGAGGGCGCGCAGCGAGGCCAGCACGTCCTCGCGGTGCCCGGGGAAGCCCGCGTCGATCAGGATCACCCCGCCGCCGCTCTCGTCGGAGCCGGTGACCAGCGTC
The DNA here is from genome assembly GCF_002086815.1 of Mycolicibacterium parafortuitum. Classification (GTDB taxonomy): domain Bacteria; phylum Actinomycetota; class Actinomycetes; order Mycobacteriales; family Mycobacteriaceae; genus Mycobacterium; species Mycobacterium parafortuitum. Next base: position 151,796 of record NZ_MVID01000003.1, on the reverse strand, counting down.
CAGTTCACCAGGTCCGTCTGGGCGAAGTGCACGCGCTCGGTGATGGCCGTGACTGCCGGTGCCATGAAGCGAGTGTAGAAACATAACTATGGCTGAACTGAAACTGGGCTACAAAGCGTCGGCGGAGCAGTTCGCGCCTCGCGAACTCGTCGAACTCGCCGTCGCCGCCGAAGAGCACGGCATGGACAGCGCCACCGTCAGCGACCACTTCCAGCCCTGGCGGCATGAGGGCGGCCACGCCCCGTTCTCGCTGGCGTGGATGACCGCCGTCGGGGAACGCACCAAGCGGCTGCAGCTGGGCACCTCGGTGCTCACCCCGACCTTCCGCTACAACCCGGCCGTCATCGCCCAGGCGTTCGCGACCATGGGATGCCTGTACCCGAACCGGATCTTCCTCGGTGTCGGCACCGGTGAGGCGCTCAACGAGATCGCGACCGGTTACGAGGGCGAGTGGCCGGAGTTCAAGGAGCGCTACGCGCGGCTGCGCGAATCCGTCCGGCTGATGCGCGAACTGTGGCTCGGTGACCGCGTCGACTTCGAGGGCGAGTACTACAAGACCAAGGGTGCGTCGATCTACGACGTGCCCGAGGGCGGCATCCCGATCTACATCGCCGCGGGCGGCCCGCAGGTCGCCAAGTACGCCGGCCGCGCCGGTGACGGCTTCATCTGCACCTCCGGCAAAGGGGAGGAGCTCTACAAGGACAAGCTGATCCCGGCCATGCGGGAAGGTGCGGAGGCCGCGGGCAAGAACCCCGACGACGTTGACCGGATGATCGAGATCAAGATCTCCTACGACACCGATCCGGAACTGGCGCTGGAGAACACCCGGTTCTGGGCACCGCTGTCGCTGACCGCCGAGCAGAAGCACTCCATCGACGATCCGATCGAGATGGAGAAGGCCGCCGACGCCCTGCCGATCGAGCAGGTCGCCAAGCGCTGGATCGTCGCGTCCGACCCCGACGAGGCCGTCGCCAAGGTGAAGGATTACGTCGACTGGGGCCTCAATCACCTGGTGTTCCACGCCCCCGGCCACGACCAGCGCCGGTTCCTGGAACTGTTCCAGCGTGACCTGGAGCCGAGGCTGCGCAAGCTCGGCTGACGTCGCGAATCCCGCGGGATGATCCGGTTTCTCGCGACGCTGCTGGGCCTGGCTGCCCTCGTCGTCGCGGCGGTGGGCTTCACGGCCCGGTACCTGCCCATCTCCGGGCACCCGACGCTGATCCTGGCCGCCGCCGCGCCGTACCTGTCGGTGGCCGCGCCGGCGGCGATGCTGCTGTTCGCCCTCGGCAGGCGCTGGGTGCTGAGCCTGGTCGCGGTGGCGCTGACCGTCGCGCTGATGTGGGTCTACGTCCCGCGCTATCAGGTGGCCTCGGCAGCCGAGGCCGCGACCGTCGAGTTACGCGTGTTGACCGCCAATCTCGGTATGGGACAGGCGGATCCGGATGCGCTCGCCGCGCTGGCCGCGAACTCCGCCGATGTGGTGGCGGTACAGGAGATGACGCAGGAGGCCGCCGACGGTCTGTCCGCCGCCGGGATGGACCAGGTGTTCCCGCACCGGGTGATCGTGCCCGCGCCGATGGCGGCGGGAATCGGTATCTGGAGCAGGTTCCCGCTCGTGCATCCGGGCCGGATCGACGGCTACGCACTGCCGATGGTCGGGTCGAGGATCCGGGTCCCGGGGGTACGCGTCGACGCGACCGTGTTGTCGGTCCACCTGGCCGCGCCGTGGCCGATGCCGATCGACGCGTGGCGTTCCGACCTCACGGCGTTCGCCGACACGCTGCGCGAGATCGGCGTCAGCGCAGGGGCGGGCGCGGTGATCGTGGCGGGCGACTTCAACTCCACCTATGAGATGGCGCCGTTCCGCAAGCTGCTCGACGAGGGCTACGGCGACGCGGCCGTCGACGCCGGCGCCGGTCTGGCGCGCAGCTATCCCGGCCGCGGGTACCGTCCGCCGCTGATCGGGATCGACCACATCCTGACCAGGAACTGCTCGGCGTCGGGCGTGCGGACGGTCGTCGTGCCAGGCGCCGACCATCGCGGCCTGCTGGCCACCCTCCGCCTGCCGGTGGACCTCACGGCGAGCTGACGGCTCTCAGCTGCGCGGTGGCGCCGGCGGACCGGTCACCCGGTACACCCGGAACCGTTCGTCACCGGAGGCACCGGCCACCGACAGCACACGCATGCCGAATCCCGCGCCGTCGGCCCACATGGTCGGATAGCGCTGGCTGACGGCATCCGAGTCGCCGAGCGACGGGCTGGTCGCGACGATGAACTCGACGCCGAAGTCCCAGGGTCTGTTCAGCGCCGCGGTGAAGTCGTAGTCGCTGGTGATCAGGAACTGCTTCGGGTTGCCCGACGCCAACCACACTCCCCACGTGTTGAATGTGTCCATCAGCACCGAACCCGGGGGCAGGTTCCTGCGGTCGAAATATTCGGCGAGCCGGCGGTCGTCGACCATCAGCCTGCGGTACCACAGCTCACCGGGCGGATAGCGTTCCGGATCGTGCAGCTGCGGCAGGCCGTACTGCAGCTGCTGGTTGCCGATCCGGTCGTCCATCGCCGCCCGCACCGTCACCGGGAATCCGATCACCAGCGACGCGACGATCAGCGCCGCCCCCGCCCGCCGGGTCAGGACCGCACCGCGCTCGTCGCCGGGGTCGCGGGCCGGGGACCAGAACGCCAGCGCGATGCACACCACCATCGGTATCGCCAACAGGTAGAAGCGGAACCAGCCGAACGTGGTGGACGAGTACTGCCCCCACGCCGCGAACGCGAGCACCGGACCGAACAGTGCCAGCGGGACGAGCACATCGACCCGGCGCCGCAGTGCGGCGACCACGACGGCGGCCGCCGTCGCCAGCCCGAGGAACGGTTGCATGCCGAGAAGGCGGGCCGAGATCACCACCCAGTCGTCGGAGGCGGCCCGGGTCAGCGGTCCGGCCTTCTGCATCGCCGCCTGGACCTGGTGGTCGTTGCCGTACCGCGACGACAGCGTGGCGAACAGCTCGCCGGTCACCACCCAGCCGGTCAGCGCCCAGGTCGCGAACGCGGTGGCGAGCGGGAACACCACGATGAGCACCATCAGCGCGGAGCCGGCGAGTTTGCCGCGCTCCCTGGCTCCGTACATCGCCACCGCGGCCACCAGCAGCGCCGCGCCGGCGCCCGCGACCACCACCTCGTAGCGGGCCAGATACCCGACGCCCAAAGCGATTCCGGCCCAGGCGAGGTCGCCCTCGCGGCGGGTCTGCACCCAGCGCAGCAGATGCCGGGCGCACCATACGATGGCGAAGATCTCGGCGGCCTCGCTCATCCCCGACGCGCCGTAGACGATGATCATCGGTTGCAGCGCAAAGCATGCGACCGCGAGTCGCCGCCACAGGGGTTTCAGCCCGCGGTCGATCGCGATGCCGCGGATCATCACCGCAGCGCCGGCCATGAAGACGGCGCTCTGCACGACGGCGGCGAGTCCGTGCGTCTTGAGCGCCGGCCACCACTCCGCGAACATCAGCACGGGCAGTTGCGCGAGGCTGGGCAACGGGTTCCACACGAACCCGATTGCGGACAGGTGCGGGTCGCGGCTCATGAACACATAGCCGGCGTTCGCGACGCGGCTGGGGGCGTCGGGGTCGAACAGGTTGTAGCGCAACACCAGAACCGCGCCGACGGCGAAGTACAGCACCGACAGCGTGGTGAGCAGCGTCAAGGCCGCGCCGCGCCCGGACCCCGCGGTGGCGGTGACCTCGGGTTGCGGCGGTGCGGCCTCGACGGTGGCGGTCACGGGATGACGGGTGGGCGCCGGCGTCGGGCGATCAGGAACACGCCGCCGACGAGGACACCGACGCCGACGGCCGCCGCCGAACCCACGGCCCACCACTTCCAGCCGTCGCCGGGGTACTCGTTGACCAGCGCGACCCCCTCGCGCAGCGTCAGGTTGACCGGTTCGTTGTCCGGGCCGGCGGCGACGACGTCACCGGTCAGCGATGACCACCGGTCGGGCAGCCCACGGATGTAGTCCAGGCTCGCGTCCACCGCGGCCCAGTCGCCGCTGCCGGTGACGGCCAGCACCGTGCGGTCGTTGTGGGTGAAGGCCTGCACCACACCGACCTCGCCGTTGACATCGATCACGCTGGTGCCGTCGATGTCCACCGAGTTCGCGGCGCCGGGCATCAGCGGTCCCACCAGTCCAGCGGCCGAGAGGCTCTCCCCGGCGCCGACCGCGAGCAGGCCGGCCTGCGAATTCGCCGACTCGGCAAGGGTGCTCAGGTGCGGCCGCAGGATCACGCTGGAGCGCTGGGCCATCAGGTTGACGACGTCGGCGGCGAACCTCAGCTGCTGTGGTGATTCGATCGCCACGTCGAACTCCGGGGCGAACGCCATCGGCAGTACCTGGAAGCCGCCCCGGTTCTTGCTGCCCGGGGTCACCTCGACGGTGGAGCTCGGGTCGATGACGAACCGCAGCGTGTTGTCCAGCGGCGCGCAGTCCTGATCCGGCACGTACTGGATCTCCAGTGCCATACCGACTTTCGAGGTGATCGATTCGGCCGGAACGTCACCGGTGACGTCGAGGACACCGGACTCGTCGAGCACGCGGGTGGCCAGGACGGTGGAGCCCGAGCGGATCACCACCGATGCCGTTCCGCCGACGACCGGCGTGTAATCGGCCTTCAGGTGGACCTTGGCGTTGGTGATCGAGCCGACGCCGAACGCGCCGGCATCGAATCCCGCGTAGAGCGTCGACTTGCCCTGCACCGCGATGTCGCCGGCGATCCCGAGCTGATCGAACGTCTGCAGGGTGGTGGTGGTCGGGCTGCGGTCGGTGGCCGACAGCGTCTTCGCGAAGTCGGTCTGCGCGATCGCGAAGCGCCGGTCGTCGAACAGCGACACCTGGCGTACCAGGTCGTCGCCGTCACCGGTGATCACCAGGACCGCGCGCGGCGTGCCCGGGTTCTTGACCACGACGCTGGGGTCCTTGCCCTCGCGCAGCGTGATGACCCTGACCTCGGGACCCGGGACCGGGACCTCCTCGCTGACGTCGACGTCGATGCGGACCGGGATGGGTTGGTACAGATGCGTCAGTGCCGCAACCAGACTCAGCGCGGCCTGGGTCTGGGCGTCCGTCGGGTTCGGACCGACGTGGATGGTGACGCCGTCGACGAAGGCGGGCAGGAAATCGGCGACCGTGGTGGGATCCGGGGTGGCCCGGGAGTAGGCGCTGGCCAGTTCGCTGAGCACCATCGACGGCGGGCGGGTGCAACTGTCGGCGGACGTGCCGGCGTCACGGATGGCGAACCTCAGCGGCGCCCTGCCGTCGACCACCGCGGCTCTGGACATGTCGACGCGCAGCGGTGTCGTGGTCGAGTTGCCGCCGACCTTGACGCTGGCGAGCGTGACGCCGCGGGAATCGAGGACGTCGAGCCGCGCGTCGGTGGTGTTGACCACCGAGCCGATCAGGCCGGTGAGCACCGCGGGCGTCACACCGGTGGGCACGGGCACCGACACCTCGGTCAGATGGTTGGCCCCGGTGAGCGAGAGTTCCTCGGGCAGACCCAGCTGGGTCCACGAGATCTCGCGTGGCGGCGCCGGTGTCGCCGCGTTGCGGTCGGGCGGCGCCGCGGCTGAGTGGGGGATGCCCGCGGCGGAGCCGCCGAGTGCGAGCGCGCCGGCGACGAGGACGGACGCGGCTGCGGATCGCCAGTCGGACATCAGAGTTCCCTCCCGCTGTGCGCCAGCGGCGCGGGATGAGTCGAGGACAGTCCGTGCACGGTCTTCTCCCAGAAGTGAGGTCGGGTCAGCAGCTGGAAGATCGCCTTCATCGCGGCGATCGACTGCAGCATCCAGTACAGCGGGATCAGCGCCGCTGCCCACCACAGATACGGTTTGTCCAGCCGCTGCACGACGATCAACCCGATGTAGACCGAAAGTGGCGCTCCCACAAGGTACATGACGAGGTAGGTGTAGTAGGTCAGCGACGGGAACGCCATCTCGATCAGGTGGGGCCGGCCGAGGACCCAGGTCGCCATCGTGGACCAGAACAGCAGGTTGATCACGTTGACGATGGGCACCGCGCCGGTCATGTTGATCAACCGCAGGATGCCCTTGCCGCCGATCTCGGACCACAGGGTCACCGGCTGGCGCAGGTGCACGAGCATCGTCTGCAGGTAGCCCTTGTACCACCGGGAGCGCTGCCGAATCCAGTTCAGCACATCGGAGTTCGCCTCTTCGAGGGTCACCGAGTCGAGGATCCGGGTGTGGTAGCCGTGCCGGGCGAGCCGCACCCCCAGGTCGGCGTCCTCGGTGACGTTGAACTCGTCCCAGCCGCCGATGGCGCGCAGCACGCCGGTGTGCATGTGGTTGGAGGTCCCGCCCAGCGGGATCACACACCCGGCGGCCTGGACCGCGGGCAGCATGATCCCGAACCACTGGTCGTACTCCAGGGAGAACCAGCGCGTCAGCAGGTTCTGCTTCTCGTTGAAGTAGCCGAGCCTGGCTTGCAGACACCCGACTTCGGGCGGCAGATCGGCGAAGGCGGCGACGGCCTTGCGCAGCTGGAGCGGATCGGGAATGTCCTCGGCGTCGTAGATGGTGACCATCTCGCCGCGCAGCCCGGGGGAGGCCATCCCGTAGTTGCACGCCTTGGGTTTGGTCTTCGGTTCGCTGTGCGGCACCCGCACCACCTGAACCGATTCGAGTTCGACGCCCTCCATCGCGCGTTGCGTCGCGATGTCGTCCTCCTCGACGAGGAGCAGGATCTCCAGCTTGTCCTTCGGATATTCGAGTCTGCCGACGCCTTCGATCAGGTTGTGCACGATCGAAGGCTCGTTGTAGACCGGCAGCAGCACCGTGTACACCGGCAGCTCGTCGTCGGGGATAGCGCGGGCCTGCTCGTCGCTGATGGTGATCATGCTCGGTGCCCGCAGCCCCCGCAGCAGCAGCCAGTGCCGGTCGATCGTCGAGGCCAGATACAGCGCCGCGAGCACGGTGGTCACTATCGGCAGGACGGACTCGGGCGCCAGGAACGCGGCGACGACGCCTGCCGCGAGTGCGGCGCCGCCGACGAGCAGGAACGCCCCGTCGAAAACCTTCCGCGCCGAGAAGTGTTCGGGTAGTTGACTTCCTGGGGTGTAGCTATGCACGGATGACGAGGTGCGCCAGCAGGCTGTCGGCGACCTCGGTGGCTCGGCGCACCACCAGGTCGTCGACGCGGCCCTGCCCCTCGGCCTGCTGCCTGCCGATCCACAGGGCAGGGCTGACCAGGGTGTCGGTGACAGTCATCGGCTGCGGGGCGGGCGGTTCGCCGCCCGCGACGTGCTGGTTCACCACGACGGTGACCCGCTGGTAGCCGGCATCGCTGTGCCAGTCCCAGGTCAGCGCGTACCAGTGCGGGGTGGTGCTGTCGATCGCGGTGTCGGCGTTGCTGTAGACGGCACGCACGTCGACCGGTGCGCCGGTCGTCAGCGGTGGCGCCGCGGTGAAGTTCAGCGGGCGCGTCGTCGGGTACCAGACGGTGCTGTGGTGGTCGTGCAGCGACGCGAGGCTGGGCATCGTGATCACGTCGACGGCGGCGGCGGGCATCCCGGCGCTGGCAGGCACCGTGTACCGGACGTACTCGGCGTCACCGCCGAGGTAGTGCTGGACTTCGGTGAGCTCGTGGGCGTCGAACGGCCCCGCCGAGCGGACCCAGTCGGCCTGCACGGCCGGAGGTTCGGTGGCCATCGGTGCGGAGGTGTGCGCGAAGCCGACCACCAGCGCGAGCACGGGCAGTGCGAGCAGCGAGCGCCACGACCGGGCCGGGTAGGACTCCAGCGGGCCCGTGTCGGCGCCGGTACCGATCCACCGGCGCATTCCGAGGTGGACGAGTACCGGGACCCCGAGCGCGGCGATCGCGGTGACCCCGAACAGCGGCAGCGCGTCGATCAGCAGGGTGGCCGTGAGCCAGCCGAGGGTCAGCGACGCGGCGGCGGCCAGCAGCCGCTTCGGCCGCGGTGCCCGCGCTCCGGCCAGATACACCGCGGTGGCACCGAAGCACACGCTCACGGCGACGTTGGCGGTGTCCGAGCCGCCCAGCGCGCCCGCGGCGAGGGTGAACGGCACCGGGCTCGCGCTGATCACCGCGAACAACCACACGCGCCACATCCGCTGGGTGTGGCGGGCGCCGAGGAGGATCACCGACGCACAGACGGCCCACAGCACCGCGCCGATCAGGTCCAGCCGCCACACCGCGGCGAGCGCCTCGAACCGCGCGTTGACCAGTGCGATGCCGGCGAAGCCGATGGTCCCCAGGACCGCGACGAACAACCAGTCGGATTCGTTGTCGTTCACGCCGTCCGGCGGGCGGCGGTAGCCCGTGGCGACCAGCAATGCGAACAACGGAGTCAGGGCCAGCAACGGCGTGCGGGACCCAGCCAACGCGTCGCCGACGAGGTGGGCGTAGTCCGAGCCGTACGCGATCGCGACCAGAGCTACGACGGCCAGCAGTCGGCTCCGGTACCCCCACCGGATCTGGATCCGTTGCCGAGCCCGCGCGGTCCGGGACAACGTGTTGCTGATTTTGAGCGTATTGGCATTGCCTAGAACGCCTACGGAACGTTCAAAGTTTGCTGTAGTTGTCATCGGCCGCCGATTTCCGCGAGGTGTGGTGGTAATGGATCATGTCATGCCTGTTCGCGTGGCCGCAACAAGTTTTGTCGAGTTTGTCAATTTGAATTTATGGAATTGCTCACATCGCACGACTGGGTAACGACGTGGTCTCGAATGGGACGCGAGTCCTTTTGCTATATCTGCACCTGCCGGGCGGATGGTGCGGTGCGCGGAAGACTTTGGCACGCTTTAGCTGTGCCTGAAGCTGCGAAGGCGACAATCTCCGCCATCTATGTGGCGTCGCCCGAGGGCGACACCGGGAAATCGACCATCGCGCTGGGCATCCTGCACCGGCTCGCGGCGAACGTCGCCAGGGTCGGGGTGTTCCGGCCCATCACCCGCGACGACGGCGAGGACCGCGACTACATCCTGGAGATGCTGCTCGACCACACCACCGCCGGCCTGCCGTACGAGGACTGCGTCGGGGTCACCTACCAGCAGCTGCACGAGGACTTCGACGCCGCGCTCGGAGAGATCGTCGACCGCTACCACCGGGTCGCCGATCAGTGCGACGCGGTGCTGGTGGTCGGCAGCGACTACACCGACGTCGCCGCCCCCAGCGAGCTGTCGGTCAACGCGCGCATCGCCGCCAACCTCGGCGCCCCGGTGGTGCTCGCGGTGAAGGCACAGGGGCGCACACCCGAGCGGGTCGCCCAGGTCGCCGAGGTCTGTGTCGCCGAGATCGCCGAGCAGCACGCCCACACCGCGGCCGTGGTCGCCAACCGGTGCGACCCGGCCCAGCTGGCCGAGGTGCGCGCGGCGCTGCAGCGGATCGAACCGCGCAGCTACGTGCTGCCCGAGGAGCCCCTGCTGGTCGCGCCGTCGGTGGCCGAACTGCGGGTCGCCGTCGACGGCACCGTGGTGCAGGGCGACAAGGAGCTGCTGCACCGCGAGGTGCTCGACGTGCTGGTGGCCGGGATGACGGCCGAACACGTGCTCGAACGCCTGACCGAGGGCGTCGCCGTGATCACCCCCGGCGACCGCTCCGATGTCCTGCTCGCCGTGCTGTCCGCGCACTCGGCCGACGGGTTCCCGTCGCTGTCCACGGTGATCCTCAACGGCGGCCTTGCGCTGCACCCGGCGATCGACAAGCTCGTCTCGGGGCTGGGACAGCGGCTGCCGATCATCGCGACGGGGTTGGGCACCTTCGAGACGGCCAGCCGGGTCGCCGCGACCCGTGGCCGGGTGACCTCGTCGTCACAGCGCAAGATCGACACCGCGCTGACGCTGATGGACGAACACGTCGACACCGCGGATCTGCTCGCGCAGCTGTCCATCCCGATCCCGTCCGTGGTCACCCCGCAGATGTTCACCTACCAACTGCTGGACCGGGCCCGTGCGGACCGTAAACGGATCGTGCTGCCCGAAGGCGACGACGACCGGATCCTGAAGGCCGCGGGCCGGCTGCTGCAGCGCTCGGTCGCGGATCTGACCATCCTCGGCGAGGAGAACCAGGTGCGGGCGCGCGCGGCCGAACTCGGCGTGGACCTTTCGGCGGCCGATGTGCTGAACCCGCAGACCAGTGAGCTGTGCGACCGGTTCGCCGAGCAGTACGCCGAGTTGCGCAAGCACAGGGGCGTCACCATCGACCGTGCCCGCGAGATCATCCACGACGTCTCGTATTTCGGCACCATGCTGGTGCACAACGACATGGTCGACGGAATGGTCTCGGGCGCGCGGCACACCACCGCGCACACCATCCGGCCCGCGTTCGAGATCATCAGGACGGCGTCCGGTGTCTCCACGGTCTCCAGCATCTTCCTGATGTGCCTGGCCCACGAGGTGCTCGCCTACGGAGACTGCGCGATCGTGCCCGACCCGACGGCCGAACAACTCGCCGACATCGCGATCTCCTCGGCCCGCACCGCGGCGCAGTTCGGAATCGAGCCCCGGGTCGCGATGCTGTCGTACTCCACCGGCACGTCCGGCACCGGAGCCGACGTCGAGAAGGTTCGTGAGGCAACCGAACTCGTACGCGCCCGGGAACCCGACCTGCCCGTGGAGGGTCCGATCCAGTACGACGCCGCAGTCGAACCGTCGGTCGCCGAGACGAAGATGCCGGACTCGCCGGTGGCCGGCCGCGCGACCGTACTGATCTTCCCCGACCTCAACACCGGCAACAACACCTACAAGGCGGTGCAGCGCAGCGCCGGCGCGATCGCCATCGGGCCGGTGTTGCAGGGATTGAACAAGCCGGTCAACGACCTGTCCCGCGGGGCACTGGTCGAGGACATCGTCAACACGGTGGCCATCACCGCGATACAGGCACAGGGGGGCCCACGATGAGCCGCACGGTATTGGTACTGAACTCCGGGTCATCCTCGGTGAAATTCGCTGTGCTCGAACCTGATTCGGGAGTGTTGATCGCCGATGGCATCGTCGAGCGGATCGGCGACGAGGGCTCGGTGCCCGATCACGCGGCCGCGATGGAGGCCGTGTTCGAGTCCCTGGCCGCCGACGGGCACCGGCTCGACGACCTCGGGTTGGTCGCGGTCGGGCACCGCGTGGTCCACGGCGGGCCGGACCTGTACCGGCCCACCGTCGTCGACGACGCGCTGATCGCGCGGCTCAAGGAGATCTCTCCGCTTGCGCCGCTGCACAATCCGCCCGCCATCCTCGGGATCGAGGTCGCCCGCAAGGCGCTGCCCGACCTGCCGCACGTCGCGGTCTTCGACACCGCGTTCTTCCACGACCTGCCGCAAGCCGCCGCCACCTATGCCATCGACGCCGAGCTGGCCCACACGTGGAAGGTTCGGCGCTACGGCTTCCACGGCACCTCGCATCAGTACGTCAGCGAGCAGGCCGCCGCGTTCCTCGACGTCCCGCTCGAGTCGCTGAGCCAGATCGTGCTGCACCTCGGCAACGGCGCATCGGTGTCGGCGATCGTGGGCGGCCGGCCGGTGGAGACCTCGATGGGGCTGACCCCGATGGAGGGCCTGGTGATGGGAACCCGCTCCGGTGATGTCGATCCCGGGGTGATCTTCTATCTGTGGCGTGAGGCCGGGATGAGCGTCGAGGACATCGAGACGATGCTCAACCGTCGCTCGGGCGTGCGGGGCCTCGGCGGTGAGATCGACTTCCGGGAACTGCACCGGTGCATCGAATCCGGCGACAGCGCTGCACGTTTGGCCTACGACGTGTACATCCACCGGCTGCGCAAGTACATCGGCGCATATCTGGCGGTACTCGGCTCGGCGGACGTCATCACGTTCACCGCCGGCGTGGGGGAGAACGACGCGGCGGTCCGGCGCGACGCACTGTCGGGACTCACCGCATTCGGCGTCGAACTCGACGAGCACCTCAACGCCAGCCCCGGCAGGACCGCGCGCCGCATCTCACCCGACGGCGCCCCGACGACGGTGCTAGTGATACCCACTGACGAGGAGCTTGCGATTGCTCGGGCGTGTGCGGGAGTACTTCGCGCTGGCCTTGGCGACGGGTAGCTCGCGGTCGGGGTCGCAGATGGTGAGCAGCCGCCGCACGTGCGGGCCGGCCAGCAGTCGCCAGCGAACCCCGCGGCGGGCGCACACGACGTTGATGTTCGACAGTGCGGCAAATCCGGACGCGGCGAAGAACTCGACAGTCTGCAGGTCGACGATGAGTTTGCGGGCGTCTCCTATCCGCTTCTCGATGTAGCTCGCCAGCGCCATGCTGTTCGTCGCGTCGATCTCGCCGTGGATGGTCACCAGCACCGTGGTTGGCGGCAGCTCGCACGCCGAGAGGGTCGCGCGGTGGTGCTCTTCACGGAGTTCGAACGACGTCGGATCCGGCCGGAATACCCGCTGTGTACCTGTCGGGAGTGGGGGTCCGGACGCGGACGTTTCATACACAGACATATGGAGTTCCCCTCAGACGAACGCGGATTCGTACTGCGGGTGAGGTCAAGGGGATCGGCCCTAGTTTTCTCAAAGCTGCGCCGATGACGTCACCGTAGGTGGTGGAGCCACATTACTACGGAATCCGTGCCGTGACCATATGTCGAAACGAATTCCATCCATGTACTCTCACCTGCTGTTTTCAGGTGGAACGGGTGCCGATTGCCGGGGGTCGCCGCGGCGGTACGCAGGGTTGCCGGCGGGCAGCAACGGATTCCGTCGTTGCTGCGCGGTCGGCGGTCAGAAGGTCGACATCGGGCGCACGCTGTTGGCCAGGTCGACCAGGGCGTACCGGTGCGCCTGGGTCGGCGCGACCCTGGCGAGGCTGCGCAGCGCCGCCTCGACGCCGAGCTGCAGTCCGTGCTCGGTGAACGGGAACCCGAGGATGTGGTTGGTGCTGGCGGTGTTGTCGGCGAGCCAGTCCATCGCGGTGCCCAGCACCAGCGCGCGGATCTGCAGCACCCTCGGCTCGGTGTCGGGCAGCGCCTCGACGCGCCTGGCGGCATCGCGGATGTGCTGTTCGGTGATCTCGCTGGTGGACCGCCCGGACAGCAACGTCACCGCGCTCGTCAGCCGCGCCGTCGTGAAATGCCGTGAGGTGGCCGGGACCTCGTCGAGGGTGCGGACCGCGCCGTCACGGTCGCCTTCGGCCGATTGGGCTCTGGCCCAACCGAATCCGGCGGAGATCACCCCGTGGTCGGTGTCCCACACCGTCTTGTAGAACTGGTTGCCGTCCTGGGTGCCCGCGAGTTCCGCGGTTGCCCCCAGCGCCAGTTTCGGCGCCAGCTCACCGGGCAGGATGTCGAGGACCTCGGTGAAATGTTCGGTGGCCGAGTCGTAGTCGGCGGTGAGCAACTCCGAGACGGCCCGGAACCAGACTAGTCGCCACTGCCAGCCGACCCGCTCGGCGAGGTCGTCGAGCTTGCGCCTGGCCTTGGCGACATCGCCGAGGTCGAGCAGCGCGCGGACCTCCATCAGCGGCAACTCGACCGATGCGCTGAGGTCCACTCCGTCGGAGTCCAGAGCGCCGTGCCGGGCCGCCCGCAACGAATCCAGCGTCTGCACAGGCTGACTCAACAGCGTCGCCGACAGCACCGTGGCCCCGACGTCGGTCGGATCCACCAGCGGAACCTGCAGCGCCCGGACGATCTCCTGGGCGGTGAGCTTCTCCGAGTGCACCTGGCCGTCGAGGTAGACGTCGGTGTGCGCGACCAGCAGATCCACGCCGAACGTCGACCGCGACGGGCTGAACGTGGTCGACAGACCGGGCCGGGGGATCCCGGTGTCGCTGGCGACGACCTCGCGCAGCACGCCCATCAGCTGGCTCGACATCTCCTCGGCGGACTGGAAGCGCCGCCGCGGATCCGGGTCGATCGCGCGCCGCAACAACCTGGCGAACGAGTCGTACTCCTGGAGTACCGGGTTGTCCTCGGGCAGCCCGTCGGCGTAGCGGCCGCGCTTGGTCGGCAGCCGCATCGTCAGCGCCGCCAGCGTGCGGCCGACGGTGTAGATGTCGCTGGCCACCGTCGGCCCGGTCCGGACGATCTCGGGCGCCTGGTATCCCGGCGTCCCGTAGAGGTATCCGAAGGAGTTGATCCGCGACACCGCACCGAGGTCGATGATCTTCAGCTGGTCCTCGGTGACCATGATGTTCTCGGGTTTGAGGTCGTTGTACACCAGCCCGATCGAGTGCAGGTAGCCCAGCGCGGGCAGGATCTCGAGCATGAAGCCGATGGCCTCGGCGACCGGCAGCCGCAGCTGGGCGCTGTGTTTGAGCAGGGTGGCCTGCTTGAGCGAGGTGCCCCCGACGTACTCCATCACGATGTAGCCGACGGGATTGCCGTGCTTGTCCTCGTGCTCGACGAAGTTGTAGATCTTCACGATCCCGGGATGGGTCACCTCGGCGAGGAACTGCCGCTCGGCCATCGCGATCCGCTGCGCCTCGGCGTCTCCGGAGTGCACCAGGCCCTTGAGCACGACGGGCCGGTCGTTGACGTTCTTGTCGAACGCCAGGTACACCCAGCCCAGTCCGCCGTGGGCGATGCAGCCCTTGATCTCGTACTGGTCGGCCACGATGTCGCCCGGATTGAGCTGCGGCAGAAACGAATACGCGCTACCGCAGTGCGGGCACCAGCCCTCCGACAATGCCCGGCCGTCATCGGTCGACCTGCCCACCGGCCGTCCGCAGTTCCAGCAGAACCGCTTCGACTCCGCGACCACCGGGTCGGTCATCAACGCGGCCAACGGATCTCGCGCGGGTACCCGCGGGATCTCGACCAGGCCACCGCCGAGCCTGCGGGTCGGGGACAGCTGACGGGTCACCGTCGTCGTGGTGTCCTGCGGTTCGGTGTCGCCCGTGTGCACGACGTCGAGGTCGTCGTCATCGTCGTCGAAATGCGGCCGGAACACCGCCTGGGTGGCCATCGGGCGGATCGTGGCCATCGAGTCGTCGTCGAGATCGGCGAGGCTGGCAGGCTGGGTCCCCGGCCCGTCATCCTCGGGCCGGGTGATGTCGACGTCGTCAGGTTCGGCGATCAATCGATGTACCTCGCCACCGGCGGTGCGGGCGCAGGGCCCAGGACGGTCAACCACTTGCGGTACAACGTGTACCACGTGCCGTCGCGACGAATCCGTTGCAGGGTGCCGTTGACGAATCGCACCAGCCCGGTGTTCTCCAGGTTGACCCCGATGCCGTACGGCTCCTGGTTCATCGACGGTCCGACGATGTGCAGATACGGATCCTGCGACACCAGCCCGGCGAGGATCGAGTCGTCGGTGCTGACGGCGTCGACCTGATGCTGTTGCAGTGCGACCAGGCAGTCGGCCCAGGTTACCACGCCGACGATGATCGGCGGCGGGGTGATCTGCTGGATGCGCTCCAGCGAGGTGGTGCCCTTCGCGACGCACACCCGCTTGCCGGAAAGATCCGACGACTGACGGATGTTCGAGTCCCGCGGCGCCAGGATGCGCTGGTTGGCCATCAGGTACGCGGTCGAGAAGTTCACCAGCTTCTTGCGCTCGCAGGTGATCGTCATGGTCTTGACCACGACGTCCACCTCGTTGTTCTGCAACGCGGCGATGCGGTCGGCCGACGACAGGATGCGGTACTCCACCTGAGACGGCGTGCCGAAGATGTCGCGGGCGATCTCACCGGCGATGTCGACGTCGAAACCGGTGATCTCGCCGGTGATCGGATCACGGAAGCTGAACAGGTTGCTGCCGATGTCCAAGCCGACGATCAGCCGGCCGCGGGCCTTGATGTTGGCGACCGCGGCGTCGGCTTCCTCCTTGGTGTCGAACGGCCGCAGGCTCGCCAGCGGATCGCAGTCGTCGTCGGCCGGGGTGCGCGGCCGGGCCGACTCGGGCGGCAGCTCCTCCATGCCGGCGGGCGTCGGCGGCGCCAGCGTCACCGTCGGCGTCGCCACCGTCGGAAGTGCCTGCCCGCAGCCACTCAGCAGCGTGACCGCCGCAACCAGCGCAACAGCCGCGCGCGCCCGAGACCTGCCTGGCTTCATGCTCATCTGTACTCGTTCAGTCGTGGCCAGATCCCCAGCGCCACCGCCACCGCCGCCACCACCGACAGCAGCGCGGCGCCGACCGTCGCGCCCGACAGCACGCGCCGCGCGTTGACGATGTCGCTGCGCAGCTGCGAGCGGCTCTGGTCGATACCCTTCGTCAGCGCCTCGTCGAGCTTGTTGAACGCCGGCGTCGCGTCGTCCTCACCCGTACCGAGGGCCACCCGCGTCGCCGCCTGATAGTTGCCGACCGCGATGTAGGCGGTGATCCGGTCGTCGGCGGCGCGCCAGCGGTCCAACAGCTGCGCGGCGTCGACCAGATCGGTCTTGTCGATCGAGTCGTCGCGTGCGACGAAGCGCGCCAATTGTTCCTTCATATCGTCGATGCGCTGGTAGTAGGACTGCTTGCGGATGTCCTCGTCGCCGCGGCGGATCAGCGACAGGGTCTCGTCGGCGCGGGCCTGCTGCGCGGTGATCGCCAGCGAGGTCACGGTCTTGAGGGACTCGGCGGCGGTCTCCTTGGCGCTGCGGCTGTCGGTGGTCGAGATGATCAGCGCGGTGCCGACCCAGATCAGCATGATCAGCACCGCCAGCCCGCCGGCGACGAAACCGACGTTGACCCGGCGCCGCGTCCGCTTGGCCAGCCAGCGGTTGGCGAACACGCCGAACAGCAAAGTTGCGGTGACCACCAGGATCACCGGGATCGGGATCCGCGTCGACGCCGTGGTCTCGGCGTCCACCCGGGCCGAGGTCTCCTCGTAGAGCCGCTGCGCGTCGGGCAGGATCTGCTGCTGCATCATCGCCGATGCCTCGGACAGGTACGACGAACCGACCGGGTTGCCCGCCCGGTTGTTGGTCCTGGCCGTCTCCACCAGCCCGGTGTAGACGGCCAGCCGGGCGTTGATGCGCCCGAGCAGCTGCACCAGCTGCTCCTCGGTCAACCCGCTCGAGGCGCGCGTCACCGCGACCGACGCATCGGTGATGGCCTGCTCGTAGCGCTGCCGGACCGGGCGTGGCTCCGACCCCGCGATGAACGCGGTGGCCGCGGCGGCGTCGGCGACCGACAGCGTGGTGTACAACTGGCCCGCGGCGAACGCGAGTGGCTCGGTGTGGTTGAGCACCGTCGTCAGCGCCTGCTGGCGGTCGTTGATGGCGGTCGAGGTCGCGAACGCGCTGGCGATCACCAGCGCGGCGAGCACCAGGCCGATGGTCAGGATCCGGCCCGGCGTGGTCCACAGAAACCACCACCGCGGATGCGACGACCCGGTCGGGGACCGCGACGCGAGGGGTTCGGTCGACGGGTGCGCCAACTCCACAGTCACGTCTGCGCGGACCTCATCCTGGTCTCGATCTCTACGGCGGTCGGTTCAAGAACTATATAAAAGAATTCTAAGAGCTCTGGTTGCGACGCGTGCGGATTCAGGTGCTCCGAATTCACGAACCGTTACCTAAGCTGGACGCCGTGCGCGGTGACGGTGACGGCTGGGTGGTGTCGGACTCGGGCGCCGCGTTCTGGGGACGACACGGCGCGGCCGGCTTGCTGCTGCGCGCGCCCGGCGCCGACGGAACGGCCGCCGTCCTGCTGCAGCACCGGGCCCCGTGGAGTCATCAGGGCGGCACCTGGGGACTTCCCGGCGGTGCCCGCGACAGCCACGAGACCCCCGAGGAAGCGGCCGTGCGCGAGGCGCACGAGGAAGCCGGGCTGTCACCGGAGCGGCTCACCGTCCGGACCACGGTCGTCACCGCCGAGAACTCCGGGTGGACCTATACGACCGTGATCGCCGACGTCGACGAGCAGCTCGAGACCGTTCCCAACCGGGAGAGCGCCGAGTTGCGCTGGGTCGCCGAGGACGAGGTCGCGGAGCTGCCGCTGCATCCCGGGTTCGCGGCGAGCTGGACCCGGTTGCGTGAGGTCACCGCATCGATACCGCTGCTGGTCAAACGGCAGAACTGAGGATCCCGACGAGCTCTTCGGCCGCCGCCCTGGGGTCGTCGGCGGCGGTGATCGCACGCACCACCACGACCCTGCGCGCGCCGGCCTCCAGCACCTCGGGCAGCCGGGCGGCGTCGATGCCGCCGATCGCGAACCACGGTTTGTCTGTGCCCAGTGCCGCGGCGGCGCGCACCAGATCCAGCCCCGGCGCGGCGCGGCCCGGTTTCGTCGGGGTCGGCCAGCACGGCCCCACACAGAAGTAGTCCACGTCCTCCGCCACCGCCGCGCGGGCCTGGTCGGCATCGTGGGTCGAGCGCCCGATCAGCCGCCGCCCGACGATGTCCCGGGCGGTCGGCAGCGGCAGGTCGTCCTGGCCGAGGTGCAGGATGTCCGAGCCGGCCGCCACCGCGACGTCGGCGCGGTCGTTCACCGCGACCTGCGCCCCGTGCCTGCGCGCCGCGTCGGTCAGGATCTCCAGCGCGGCGAGCTCGTCGCGCGCCTCCAAGGGGCCGAACCGTTCCTCGCCGGCGGACCCTTTGTCGCGCAACTGGACGATGTCGACGCCACCGGCGAGCGCGGCGTCGACGAACTCGGCCAGGTCGCCGCGCTCCCGGCGGGCGTCGGTGCACAGATAGAGGCGGGCACTTCGCAGCCGCGCGGTTTCGGACACAGTCGAACCGTAGCGGGGAGGCGACGTAGGCTGGCGGACGACCACACGGGAGTCCCGGGCACGGGGACTGAGAGTGGGCCCGCCGGCCCTTACCGTCACACCTGATCCGGGTCATGCCGGCGAAGGGAGGACGCGAGATGCCCCGCTCACTGGCCGTCATCGGCGGCGGCGTCATCGGGCTCACGGTGGCCCACCGCGCCGCCACCGACGGCTGGGCTGTGCGCGTGCACCGCACCTTGCAGCCGGGGGCCTCGTGGGTGGCCGGCGGGATGCTGGCCCCGCACAGCGAGGGCTGGCCCGGCGAGGAGCGGCTGCTGGCGATCGGGCTGGAGTCATTGCGGCTGTGGCACGACCGGTTCCTCGGCGAGCTGCCGCCCGACGTGGTCACCGCCCGCCAGTCGCTGGTGGTCGCCGTCGACCACGCCGACGCCGCCGATCTCAAGACGGTCGGTGCGTGGCTGACCGCGCAGGGCCATCCGGTCACCCCGACGGTATCCGCCCGTGATGTCGAACCCCTTCTCGCGCAGGGGATCCGGCACGGATTCATCGCCGAGACCGAGCTGGCGGTCGACAACCGCGCGGTGGTGGCCGCGCTCACCGCGGCGTGCGAACGGCTCGGCGTGCGGTGGGCGGACCCGGTGCAGACCCTGACCGAGGTCGCCGACTCCGACACGGTGCTGATCGCCAACGGCGTCGACGCGCCGGCGCTGTGGCCGGGCCTGCCGGTTCGGCCGGTCAAGGGAGAGGTGCTCCGATTGCGCTGGCGCCGTGGATGTCTGGCGCCGCCGCGGCGGGTGATCCGGGCCCGGGTCCGCGGCAGGCAGGTCTACGTCGTGCCCCGCGCCGACGGGGTGGTCGTCGGCGCCACCCAGTACGAACACGGCCGGGACACCACCCCCACCGTCAGCGGTGTGCGCGACCTCCTCGACGACGCGTGCGCGGTGATCCCCGCGCTGGGGGAGTACGAATTCGCCGAGGCGGCAGCGGGTCTGCGCCCGATGACACCGGACAACCTGCCGATCGTGGGCAGGCTCGACGAACGCACCCTGGTCGCCGCCGGGCACGGCAGGTCGGGTTTCCTGCTGGCGCCGTGGACCGCCGAAACGATCGCCGCCGAGCTGGAAGGAGCGAGCGTCACATGAGGCTCACCGTCAACGACGAGGACGTCGAAGTCGGGGACGGCACCACCGTCACCGGACTGCTGGAACACCTGGGGATCCCGGAGAAGGGCATCGCCGTCGCGGTGGACTGGTCGGTGTTGCCGCGCACCGAGTGGGACACCGTGCTGACCGACGGCGCGAAGATCGCCGTGGTGACGGCGGTGCAGGGTGGCTGAGCTGAACTCCCAGCCGGCGAAGCTGAGCATCGCCGGCCGCGAGTTCACCTCGCGGCTGATCCTCGGCACCGGCGGGGCCGCCAACCTCGCGGTGCTCGAAGCCGCGCTGATCGCGTCGCAGACCGAACTGACCACGGTCGCGATGCGGCGCGTCGACGCCGACGGCGGCACCGGGGTGCTGGATCTGCTGACCCGCCTCGGCATCACCCCGCTGCCCAACACCGCCGGATGCCGCGGCGCGGCCGAGGCGGTGATGACCGCGCAGCTGGCCCGCGAAGCGCTGCAGACCGACTGGGTCAAGCTCGAGGTGATCGCCGACGAGCGCACCCTGCTGCCCGATGCGGTCGAATTGGTCAGGGCCGCCGAGCAACTGGTCGACGACGGGTTCTGCGTGCTGCCCTACACCACCGACGACCCGGTGCTGGCGCGCCGGCTGGAGGCGGTCGGTTGCGTGGCGGTGATGCCGCTCGGATCGCCGATCGGCACCGGGCTGGGGATCGCGAACCCGCACAATATCGAGATGATCGTCGAACAGGCCGGGGTGCCGGTGATCCTGGACGCGGGCATCGGAACCGCCAGTGACGCCGCGTTGGCGATGGAACTCGGCTGCGACGCGGTGCTGCTGGCCTCGGCGGTCACCCGCGCGGCCGACCCGCCCGCGATGGCCGCGGCGATGGCCGCCGCGGTGCGGGCCGGATACCTGGCCCGCCACGCCGGGCGGATCCCGAAGAGGTTCTGGGCGCAGGCCTCCAGCCCGGCGCTGTGATGAAACGCTATGTCGCGCTGGGCAGCTCGATGGCGGCCGGGCCGGGAATCCGGCCGCGGGCGGCGGGTTCGCCGCGGGCCGCGGGACGCTCGGCGCGCAACTACGCGCACCTCGTCGCCGCGGCGCTCGACCTCGACCTGGTCGACGTCACCTTTTCGGGGGCGACGACCGCGCACGTGCTGACCGAATCCCAGCGCGGCGCACCCCCACAGATCGACGCGCTGGACGGCACCGAATCGCTGGTGACGGTCACCATCGGCGGCAACGACGCCGGGTACGTCCCAATGCTGTTCGCCGCGTGCCTGCCCCGGCCGCTGCGCGCGGTGCCGCTGCTCGGCGGCCGGCTGCGCGACCTTCTCGACCCGTCCCCCCCGGTATGTGGCGGTGGCCGAGGCCGGCGCCGCGCTGGTCGAGGTCGGGCACCAGATCCGGCACCGTGCCCCGCGGGCCACGGTGCTGTTCGTCGACTACCTGACGCTGCTTCCGGCTTCCGGTGCCGCGCCGCCGCTCGGCGCGGCCGACCTGACGCTGGCCCGGCACGTCGCCGCCACGTTGGAGCAGCTCACCGCCGACGCGGCGCGGATCACCGGGTGCGGTCTGGTGTGCGCCGCGCAGGCCAGCCGCGACCACCACGCCTGGTCCCCGCGGCCATGGACCACCCGGTTCGGGTTGCCGGTCCCCGGCCGCCCGGCACCGCTGCACCCGAACGCCGCCGGTATGCGCGCGGTCGCCGACCTCGTGATCGAGGAGGTGTCGCGGTGATCCGCCTCGACGGGCTCACGAAGGTGTTCCGCGGTCGCGGTGCCCCCGCCGTCGACGGGTTGACGTGCACGATCGAACCCGGCGTGGTGACCGGGTTCCTGGGCCCCAACGGTGCGGGCAAGACCACCACGATGCGGTTGATCCTCGGCCTGGACCGGCCCACCTCGGGTGCGGCGACCATCGACGGCAAGACCTACCGGCAGCTCACCGATCCGCTGCGCACGGTCGGTGCGCTGCTGGACGCGCGTGCGGTCCACCCGAACCGGACGGTCCGCAACCACCTGCGCTGGGTCGCCGCGAGCAACCGGATCCCGGCGCAGCGCGTCGACGAGGTCCTCGGCACGGTCGGATTGGCCGGGGTGGCCGGTGCGCGGGCGGGCACGCTGTCACTCGGCATGAGCCAACGCCTCGGCATCGCGGCCGCGCTGATCGGCGATCCGCCGGTGCTGCTGTTCGACGAGCCGGTCAACGGCCTCGACCCCGAAGGCATCCGCTGGGTGCGCACGTTGCTGCGCACACTGGCCGGGGAAGGCCGCACGGTGCTGGTGTCGAGCCATCTGCTCTCCGAGATGGCCGATACCGCCGACCATCTGGTGGTGATCGGCAAGGGCCGGCTGATCGCGGACACCACCGTCGCGGACTTCGTCGGTCACGGTGCCGCTGTCCGGGTGCGCAGCCCGCGCCGCGACGAGCTGGCCGGCGCGCTCACCGCGGCCGGCTGGACCGTCGGGCGCGACGGTGACGCGCTGCTGGTGTCCGGGGGCGCGATCGAGGCGGTCGGTGAACTGGCGGCGCGGCACGCGATCCCGCTGCACGAGCTGAGCCCGCAGCAGGCCACCCTGGAGCAGGCGTATCTCGCGCTGACGGACTCTGCCACCGATTACCGGGGAACCACCGAGTACCGCGGGATGACCCGGTGATGCGCGCGGCAGGCGCGGCGCTGAACGCCGAACGCATCAAGCTGACCACCCTGCGGTCCCCGCTGTGGGCGGCCGTCGCCGCGGCCGTCCTGGCCCTGGCGCTTGCGGCGCTGCAGGCCTCCGTGTCCTCCGGGTACGCGCCGATGCCGGTGCAGCGGGCGGCGATGGGGGTCGCGGTGTTCGGGGTGCCGGTGCTGATGGTGGTCGCGGCGATGACGGTGACGGGGGAGTACCGCAGCGGTCTGATCGCGACCACGTTCCTGGCCACCCCGCGCCGAACCGTCGTGGTCTGTGCCAAAGCGGTTGCCGCCGCGGTCTTCTCGGTGGTGGTCGCGGTGGTGATGGTGTTCGGCGCTGTTCTGGTCGCCCGGCTGGTCGCCGCACCGCGTGCCGCGGCAGGCCTCACGGTGTCCGCCGCGGCGGGCTTCTCGGTGTCGATCGCGATCTATGCGGCGCTGACCGCCGTGCTCGGCGTCGGGGTCGCGGTGCTGGTGCGCCACACCGCGGGTGCGGTCACCGCGCTGCTGCTGTGGCCGCTGCTGCTCGAGCCGCTGCTGGGGAACCTGCCGGGCCGCAGCTGGGACATCGGCCCGTACCTGCCGTTCGCGAACATGTTCAGGTTCCTCGACGTGCAGTGGCTGTTCCCGGACTATCCGATGCGCTGGGGCGCCACCGGTTCGCTCGGCTACTTCGCCGCCGTGGTCGGTGCGGTGTTTGTCGTGGCACTGCTGACGGTGAACCGCCGCGACGCCTAGCATGGCTGCCCATGGCCGACCCGCAGACGCTCACCTTCACGCTGCCCCATCTGGACATCACCGCGCTGTCCTGGGGGCCGTCCGACGGTCGGTTGGTGTTGTGCCTGCACGGGTTCCCCGACAGCGCATGGGGCTGGCGCAAGTTCGCGCCGCTGCTCGCCGAGCGGGGCCTGCGGGTGGTCGCCCCGTTCGCCCGCGGGTACGCGCCGACCGGGCCCGCGCCCGACGGCGACTACCACATCGGGGCGCTGATGTACGACGCGCTGGCCGTGCACCGCGGGCTGGGCGCCCCCGACGACGCGGTGGTGATCGGGCACGACTGGGGCGGGTTCGCGGTCAGCGGGCTGGCGGCCTACCCGGATTCGCCGTTCGCCGAGCATATTTCGATGGCTGTCGCGCCGATCGGCGCGATCAGCAGGACCCGCGGGCCGATCAGCCGCCAGTTGCGCCTGCTGCCGCGTCAGCTGCGCAACAGCTGGTACATCCTGTTCTTTCAGGTGCCCGCGCTGCCGGAACGGCTGCTCCCGCGCGTCATCCCGCGGCTGTGGCAGGACTGGGGCCCGCGCGGATACGACACCGACGCCGAACTCGACGACGCGCTGGCGGCGCTGCCCAGCCCGGCGCACCGCCAGGCCGCGGTCGGGTACTACCGGGCGATGGTGCGGCCCTCGCGTCCGCTCGCGAGATACGCCGATCTCCACAAGTGGGTGTTCGACCCGCCCCGGGCGCCGATGCTGCACCTGCAGGGCGAACAGGACGGGGCGATGGAGGCGGCCTACGCCGAATCGATCGAATCCGTCCTTCCTGCCGGCAGCCGGGTGGTCTTCGTCCCGGACGCGGGACACTTCCTGCAGATCGAACGTCCGCAGGTCGCCGCCGGTGCCGTCCTCGACTATCTGAGTGCCCGTCCGGCGCCACGCTAACGTGGTGGCCGTGATCCCGAGAAGACTCGCCGCGGTGCTGGCGTGCGCTGTGCTGGCCGCCGGCGGGTGCGCCGGCGGTAGCGACCCGAAGCCCGTGCCGCAGACCGACCCGGACCCGGCCGCCGCTGCCGCGTTCGCCGACGAGTTGTCCGGCAAGGTCACCGTCGACGCCATGTTCGCCCACCTGACGAAACTCCAGGAGATCGCCGACGAGCACGGCGGAAACCGCGGACTCGGCTCCGCCGGTTACGACGCGAGCGTCGACTACGTCGCTGACGCGCTGCGGGACAACGGGTTCGATGTCGAGACCCCGGAGTTCGAGGTCAAACTGCCGTGGGCCGACGAGCCGTCGCTGACCGTCGCCGGCACCAAGCTCGAGGCCCGCCCGATGGTGTTCACGATCGGTACCGGGCCCGACGGGGTGTCCGGCCCGCTGGTCATCGCCCGCTCGGAGGACACGCCGGGCTGCACCGAGGACGACTACGACGGGCTGCCGGTCGACGGTGCCATCGTGGTGGTCGACCGGGGCTCGTGCCCGTTCGGCGGCAAACAGGCCGTCGCCGCCAAGCTCGGTGCCGTCGCGCTGATCGTGGCCAACAACGAGGACGGCGGCGAGCTGGCCGGCGGGACCCTCGGCGGGGGCACCGACGTCAAGATTCCCGTCATCGGTGTCAGCAAGGCGTCCGGGGACCGGTTGCGTGAACAGCCCGGTGCCCGCGCGGTGCTCAACCTGAACGCCGGCGTGCGGGTCGAGAACACCCGCAGCGTGATCGCCCAGACCACCACGGGCTCGACCGAGGACGTGGTCATGCTCGGCGCCCACCTCGACAGCGTCGACGACGGCCCCGGTATCAACGACAACGGTTCCGGGGTGGCCGCGGTGCTGGAAACCGCACTGCAGCTGGGTGGTTCGCCCGACGTGCGCAACGCCGTCCGGTTCGGGTTCTGGGGCGCCGAGGAACACGGCCTGATCGGGTCGGGCAACTACGTCGGATCGCTCGACGAGGACGCGCTGCGCGACATCGCGCTCTACCTGAACTTCGACATGCTGGGCTCCCCGAACCCGGGCTACTTCATCTACGACGGCAACCAGTCCGCACCGCCGGACCCCCGGCTGCCCGTGCCGCGGATCCCGGAGGGCTCGGCCGGAATCGAACGCACCCTGATGGGTTATCTCGACAAGGCCGGAAAGCCGGGCCGGGACACCTATTTCGACGGCCGCTCGGATTACGACGCGTTCACCAGGGCCGGGATCCCGGCCGGCGGCCTGTTCTCCGGCGCCGAGGAGAAGAAGACGGCCGAGGAGGCCGATCTGTGGGGTGGGCAGGCCGACGAGCCGTTCGATCCCAACTATCACAAGCCCTCCGACACCATCGACCACATCGACCGCACTGCACTGGGGATCCACGGCAGCGGCGTCGCGTATGTCACCGGCCTCTATGCGCAGGACCAACGGGGCCGCAACGGAATCCCGCTGCGGGAAGACCGCACCCGGCACCGGTTGACCGCGTCGTGAGCGCCCGCCGAACCGCCGTCACGCTCGCCGCGGTGGGCGCCCTGGTGGCGTCCTGCTCGTCCCCGGAGCCCGCCCCGCCACAGTGGGGTCCGGAACTGGCAGGCAAGGTCACCGTCGACGCCGTCTACGGGCATCTGGAGAAGCTGCAGCAGATCGCCGATGCCAACGACGGAAACCGCGCCGACGGCTCCCCGGGTTTTCAGGCCAGCGTGGACTATGTGGCCGGACTGCTGCGCGACAAGGGGTTCGACGTCCAGACACCCGAGTTCGAGCGGCTGTCGGGTTCGCGTGGGGGGAAGCCGGCGCTGACGGTGGCCGGCCGGACGTTCCGCGTCGAGCAGGCCTCGCTGATGATCACCACGCCGCCCGGTGGGCTCAAGGCGATCACGCTGCGACCCCGCAAGCCGGCCGGGTGCGCGGCCGCCGACTACGGCGACGTCGATGTCGACGACGCGATCGCCGTGGTCGACGACAACGGCTGCTCGATCGTGCAGAAGCAACGGGTGGCCGTCGACCGCGGCGCGGTCGGCGTCCTGGTGGTCAGCCAGGCCACCCCGGCACGACCCGTCGGGGCCCCGCCGACGCTGTTCACCGCCGGCTACTACAACGACCTGAAGGTCCCGGTGGGCGTCATCGACCCCAGCGCGGATGCCGCGCTGCGGCGGACCGAGGCGCCGGTAACCCTGGTGCTGGACAACAAACCCGTGATGAGCACGT
The DNA here is from genome assembly GCF_002086815.1 of Mycolicibacterium parafortuitum. Taxonomy (GTDB): domain Bacteria; phylum Actinomycetota; class Actinomycetes; order Mycobacteriales; family Mycobacteriaceae; genus Mycobacterium; species Mycobacterium parafortuitum. Next base: position 125,468 of record NZ_MVID01000003.1, on the reverse strand, counting down.
CACGAAACGTGATCGCGCAGACCGCGACCGGCGACACCGGCAACGTGGTGGTGGTCGGCGCGCACCTTGACAGCGTGCAGTCCGGCCCCGGGATCAACGACAACGGTTCCGGGGTGGCCGCGGTACTCGAGACCGCCCTGCAGCTCGGCGCGCAGCCGCAGACCACCACCAACGCGGTGCGGTTCGCGTTCTGGGGCGCCGAGGAGATCGCGATGGACGGCTCGACGAAGTATCTGCGTTCGCTGAGCCCGGACCAACTCGACGACATCGCGCTGTACCTGAACTTCGACATGCTGGGTTCACCGAACGCGGGCTACTTCACCGACGACGGCGACCAGTCGGCCCAGGCCGAGCCGAATGTCCGTGCGGTGCCCGAGGGTTCGGCCGGAATCGAACGGACGCTGGCCGGGATCCTGAACCTCGCCGGGGTGCGTCCGGCCGACATCCCGCTGGCGCGCACCACCGACTACGCGCCGTTCCTGGCCGCGGGCATCCCGGTCGGCGGTCTGACCTCAGGATCGTCCCAGCGCAAGACCGAGGTGCAGGCACGGCTCTGGGGCGGAAAGGCCGGCGCACCCTTCGACCCGAACTATCACACCCGGCTGGACAACATCGATAACGTCGACCGCGACGCGCTCGGGATCATGGCGTCGGCGGCGGCGTACGCCGTCGGGACCTACGCGCAGTCGATCGACGGCGTCAACGGGGTTCCGGCGCGGGACCAGCGGGACCGGCGTACGCCCTAGCCACCCGGGTGACGAAGATCTAGAAGACGACATACACCTTTCGCAGTGTCTCGTGGATGACCCAGGTGCCGGACCATCCCAGCGGAAACACCGCGATGTCACCGGCTTTCACCTCCAGCGGCTCACCGCCGTCCGGAGTGACGGTCATTCTGCCGGACAGCACGTAGATGACCTCGTGCTCGTCCTGGCACCAGTACGACGGACCCGGGGTCACCTGCCAGATCCCCGCCGACTTCGCACCGTCGACCCACAACTCCAGACCGTGCACCGTCATGGCATCGCCGGTGGCCTCCTTGAGCGGCCCCCAGTCCTCCAGTTCGGCCTCGGCGGCGCCGGGCAGCAGAGTGGTGAGCACGGCAGGGGTCATCATCGAAATATCCTCTCGTAGAGTGTGTTCGGAGCAAGTTCACCAGCGCGTCATTGTGGCGCGGCAGGTGCTGAATCGCGGTCCGTCGGCTCTTCTCGACCCGGCCGCAGGCCCAGCAGCCGCATACCGTGGTAGATCGCCAGCGCGGCGATCGAGCCCAGCGCGATCCCGGTGAACGTCAGATCGCCCGCACTCCAGGTGAAGTCGGCGATGCCGATGATCAGCGGGATGGCCGCGGTCATCTGGTTGACCGGCTTGGCGAAGTCGACGTGGTTGGTCAGCCAGATCCGGATCCCGATGATGCCGACGAGACCGTAGAGCACCACCGTCGCTCCGCCGAGCACCCCCGCGGGGACCGCGGCGATCACCGCGCCGACCTTGGGGCACAACGACAGCAGGACCGCGACGATCGCGGCGATCCAGTACGGGGCGGTCGAATACACCCGCGTCGCGGCCATCACGCCGATGTTCTCGGCGTACGTCGTCGTCGCGGACCCGCCGCCGAAACCGGCCAGCGTCGTCGCCACTCCGTCGGCCGCCAGCGCTCGGCCGGTCAGCGGATCCATGTCGCGCTTTGTCATCTGTCCCACGGACTTCACGTGGCCGATGTTCTCGGCGACGAGCGCGATCACCGCGGGCAGGAACAGCGGAAGCACCGACAACGAGAACGTCGGAGAGTGGAACTCGGGCAACCCGATCCAGGCCGCGGCCTTGATGCCCGAGGTGTCGACCTCGCCCATGAACAGCGCCAGCAGATAGCCGGCCGCGACGGCGAGGAAGATCGCCAACCGGCCGACCAGCCCACGGAACGCGGCGAGCACCGCGACCAGCAGCACCAGCGTCACGAACCCGATCAGCGGGCCCTGCTCGAAGTTGTTCTTCGCCGCGGGTGCCAGGTTGAACCCGATCAGCGCGACGATCGCGCCGGTAACCACCGGCGGCAGCGTGATGTCGATCCAGCGGGTGCCCGCCACGTGCACGACGGCGCCGATCAGGATCAGCAGCACGCCGACCGCGATGATCCCGCCGAGCGCACTGCCCATGCCGTTCGACGCCGTCGCCGCGGTGACCGGTGCGATCACCGAGAAGCTGGAGCCCAGGTAGCTGGGCAGCCGGTTGCCCGTGATCAGCAGGAACAGGATGGTGCCGACGCCGGAGAACAACAGCGTGGTGGCGGGCGGGAAGCCGGTGAGCACCGGGACCAGGAATGTCGCGCCGAACATCGCGACCACGTGCTGGGCGCCCAGGCCGATGGTGCTCGGCCAGCTCAGCCGCTCGTCGGGCGCGACGACGAAATCTGGATCGGACTTCGAATCAACACGGTTCCAGGTGAGAGCCACGGGAGAACTACACACCACGGCGCGCGGCGCCGCCAGTCCACCCGCGCACCGCGTAGGCGAGCATGCCGAGCACCACCACCACCGCCCCGGCGGCCACCGACACCGGCGGCAGGGTGAACGCGAGCACCAGGCAGCCGGTGAGCCCGACAGCGGGCACCAACCGCGCGCCGAGCGTCGCGGTCAACGTCCAGGCCGATGCGTTCGCGACCGCGTAGTACAGCAGCACCCCGAACGACGAGAAGCCGATCGCGCCGCGGACGTCCCCGACGGCCGCCACGACCGCGACCACGGCGCCGACGGTCAGTTCGGCCCGCTGTGGTGTGCCGGTCCGTGGATGGACCGCGGCCAGGGCGTGCGGCAGATATCGGTCGCGGGCCATCGCCAGCGCCGTCCGCGACACCCCCAGCAGCAGCGCCAGCAGGGCGCCCAGCGCGGCCAGCGCCGCCGCGGCGGCGACCAGCGGTGTGACCGCGGGGAACCCGGCGGCGCGCACGGCATCCGAGAGCGCGGCGTGCGACGACGCCAGCCCCGCCGCGCCGAGTTGGGCCAGCACGGCCACCGCGACCACCGCGTACACGGCCAGCGCGATCGCCAGTGCCAGCGCGACTGCCCGCGGGATCGTCCGCGCCGGGTCGCGCACCTCCTCACCCAGCGTCGCGATCCGCGCGTAGCCGGCGAACGCGAAGAACAGCAGCCCGGCGGCCTGCAGCACGCCGTACGCGGTGACATCCGCGCCGAGCGCCAGCCGCGACGCGTCGGCGCCGCCGAACCCGAGGATCAACACCACGACCATCGCGAGCACGCCCAGCACCGCCGCGACGATGATCCTGGTCAGCGTCGCCGAGCGCTGCACGCCGGCACAGCTGACGGCGGTCAGCGCGACGACGCATCCGACGGCCACCGCATGGGCGTGGCCCGGCCACACGTAGTAACCGATGGTCAGCGCCATCGCCGCACACGACGCGGTCTTGCCGACGACGAAGCTCCAGCCCGCGGTGTGGCCCCAGAACGGCCCCAGGCGTTCGCGGCCGTACACATAGGTGCCCCCGGACTGCGGGTAGCGCGCCGCCAGCCGAGCCGAGGACATCGCATTGCACACCGCGACCACCGCGGCCAGGCCCAGAGCGATCAGCAGGCCGCTGCCGGCGGCCGCCGCCGCCGGGGCGAGCGCGACGAAGATCCCCGCCCCGATCATCGACCCGAGGCCGAGGGTGACGGTGTCGAACGTGCCCAGTCGGCGGTGCAGTACCGACTCGTCGGCCGTGTTCACGGGCCCACGATATCGTGTGCGGGTGGGGCGATCCGCCGACGAGATCGGCATCAGGCGTCGGCCGAAGGACCGAAAAGCTCAGATAGCGCGTGCGTCGGCCGAGGCGTTCAGCGAGCTGGGCTACAACGGCGTGAGTATGGAGCTGATCGCGTCGCGGGTGGGCATCTCCGCGCCCGCCCTCTACCGCCATTACGCGGGCAAGTACGAACTGTTCCGCGGCGCGGTGCTCAACCTGGGCCAGCAACTGGTCGACGGCACCGCCGACATCGGCGGCGACGATCCGCAGACCGTCCTCGACGGGCTGGTCGCGGCGCTGACCGACATCGCGCTGGCGAACCGCAGTTCCGGCGGGCTGTACCGGTGGGAAGGCAGGTACCTGCGCGGCGACGACCAGGTGGCGCTGCTCGATCAGGTGCGCACCGTGCACCGCCGCCTCCGCGGCCCGCTGTCGATGCTGCGGCCCGAACTCGCGCACCCGCAGCTCGTCACGCTGACGACAGCCCTGCTTTCCGTGGTCGGCAGCGTCGTCGATCACCGGGCCAAACTCCCCGCCGCACAGGTGCATCGGGTGATGCAGCAGATCTGCAGGGCGGTCGCCGCCGTCGAGCTACCGACGAATGTGGCGGACGCCCCGGCGCCGCAGGACCCGGTGCGCTTCACCGTGGAGACGTCGAAATACGAAGCGCTGCTGACCGAATCGATCCGTCTGTTCGCGCACAACGGCTACCGCGACACAAGCATGGAACAGATCGCGTCGGCGGTCGGGATTCCGGCTTCCGGGATCTACAAGTACTTCTCGGGCAAGAGCGACATCCTGGCCGCGATCTTCCGGCGCGCCTCAGACCGGATGTCGGCCGCGCTGGCGGCGATCATCGCGTCGGTCCCCGACCCCGCGGACGCGTTGGCCGCGGTGACCGACGCCTACATCGCACGCGCCTTCGGTCAGCCCGAGCTCGAACGCGTCTACTACAGCGAACGGCTCAACATGACCCCCGCCGACCAGCGGATCATCAGGGGCCTGCAACGCGCGACGCTCGAATCGTGGGTCGAGCTCGTGGTCGCGGTACGCCCGGAGTGGACGCCGGCCGAGGCGCGCTTCGCCGTGTACGCCGCGTCGTCGCTGGTGATCGATCTCGGACGGCTCGTCGGCGACGCACGATCCGACGAGGCCCGTCAGATCGTGCAGCGCCTGATGGATGCGGTGCTGCTCGGCGGCTACCGGTTACGGGCGACGTTGCCCAGCATGTAGACCCCGTACGCCGCCAAGCCGATCAGCGCCCACTTGCGGGTCTTCGCCGACGCGATGCCGAGGCCGACCGCGGTCTCGATGGCACCGTCGATGTACACGTGCTGCCGGGTGTTGGTCGGGAACGCCGACTTGGTCAGATCGTCGTAGATCTGGGGCGCGACGAAGTGGGACAGGCCGGTTCCGGCAAGCGCCAGGCCTGCGACGGTGGCTGCACGTGAATTCTCTTTGGGCACAGGCGGATCTTAGACGAAAGAGTAGTCGCTGAGCGGGAATGTCGATGCTTCGGTGATGGCGTCCTGCGTCGACATCGGCCGCAGCAGGCTCGGTTCGCCGTGCGGGTTGAAGTAGTAGGACCGCGACGACGCGCAGTTGCCGAGCGTCCAGAGTGAGTCGCCGAGGAGTTCGGTCATCCGGTCGAGGTAGGCGGTGTTGGCCTGCTCGGTGACCTCGAACGTGGTGGCGCCGCGGTGCCGGAGCTCGCCGAAAAGCCGGTCCATCAGCCGCATCTGGTACTCCATGGTGTTGAAGAAGTTCAACCCCAGGAACGCATACGGACTGGCCAGGCTCAGATAGTTCGGGAACGAGGGCATCGACACGCCCTGGTAGGCTTGGAACCTGTTCTCCCGCCACCACTTTCCGAGGTTGCGGCCGTCACGGCCGATCACCTCGATGGCCGGGAAGTTGGCCTCCCACAGGTCGAAACCGGTGGCCAGCACCAAGGTGTCGATCACGGTCTTGGTGCCGTCGGTGTTGACGATGCCGTCGGCGGTGACGTGGTCGATGCCGTCGCTCTGCAGATGCACGTGCGGTTTGGTGAACGTGCGGAAGTAGCTGTTGGAGAACGTCGGTCGCTTGCAGCCGATGTCGTAGTCCGGTGTCAGGCGGCGGCGCAGATCCTTGTCGCGGACCTGGATGAACTGGTTGATCTTGCACAGGTCCATCGCGGAGATGTTCAGCCGGCGGAAGAACGGGACGCGGTAGTGCACCACGCCGACGTTGATCATCGTCTCGTAGATGTTGTCGGTGATCGCACGGATGATGCGCTGAGTCCACGGCATCCGGGCGAAGACCCGCTTGGTGCGCTCGGAGATGCGGACGTCGAGCTTCGGCGCGACCCAGATCGGGGTGCGCTGGTAGACCGTGAGCTCACCCGCGGTCTTCGCCAGTTCGGGGATCAGCTGCACCGCGGTCGCGCCGGTGCCGATGACGGCGATCCGTTCCCCGCCAGGGTCGTAGGAGTCATCCCAGGCGGTGGTGTGGATGACCCGGCCCGCGAATTCGGTGATGCCCGGGATCTCGGGCATCCGAGGTTGGGACAGGAACCCGGTGGCGGTCACCAGATACCGGGCCGACAGCGTCGTGCCGTCGGCGAGGCCGACCCGCCACAGCTTGGCGTCGTCGTCCCAGCGCGCGCCCTCGACGGTCACGCCGAAGCGGATATGGCGGCGCACGTCGTACTTGTCGGCGACGTCATCGCAGTACTGCTTGATCTCGTCGCCGGTGGCGAACAGCCGCGACCAGTTCGGGTTGGGCTCGAAGAAGTACGAGTAAGTGGTGGTCGGCACGTCGACCGCCAGCCCGGGGTAGTGGTTGACGTACCACGTGCCACCGAGATCGTCCTCGCGGTCCAGGATGACGAAGTCGTCGATCCCCATCCGCTTGAATTGGATCGCCGCGCCGATTCCCGCGAATCCTGCACCCACGATGACCGCGTCGAACCGCTCCGAAGTCATGCGCAAACGGTACCCGAGGTACCGGTAGAAGCCGGAATCGCGAGGTTAGCCCCGGATCGAGCCGGTACGGGGCGGATCCAGGGTGGCGATGCAGGTCACAGCGCGGTCGCCGTTGTCCCAGGTCTCCTTCGTCGGGTAGAGCACGTAGAGCTGCACGGAGTCGTCGAGCATCGACTGTGGCGAGTACGACACCAGCTCCGGGCTGCACCGTTCGTGATAGGCCTCGACGACCTCCTGGCCGGGGAAATCGCCGCCCGGCATGGTCAGCACGGCGAACACCTCGCCGGCATGCGGCTCGTCACAGCTGATCGTCTTGACCGTCAGTACCCGTTCGCCGTCGGGGATCTCGGCGAGGCAGTCGCCGACCTCGACGTCGGTCGCGGTGACGCGGTCGCTGTTGACGACCGCGACCACGAAGATCAGCAGCCCGACCGTCCACACTGCCGACAGCACGAGCGCTCCGATCGCCATGTTGCGGCCGCTGCCGTACTGCTTGGCCTTGATCAGGCCGACGACGCCGCAGACGAAACCCACCAGGACCCCGCCGATGGCGCCGAAGATCAGCGCGACCACGGCCCACCAGTTGGTCCGCCGCGCCGGGGCGTACGGATGCTGCCCGGGATCGTCGGGGTAGGGCAGCGGTGGCGGCGGAGGATAGGGCTGGCCATATGCGGGTTGACCGGGGCCGGGCTGACCGTACTGGGGCTGCCCCCACTGGGGCTGCCCGTAGGGTGGATCAGCCGGTGGCCCAGGTGGCCCAGGTGGCACGGTCACGCTGCGACAGTAGCTCAGCCGAGGCGGCGAAGTGCGGCGTCGACGGCGAGCGCGGGCACATCGAGCTTCTTGGATCCGAGGTCGTGCCGCGCGCCGGTCACCTCGACGATTTCGGTGGGCGCGCCGACCAGCGCGACCGCGGCCCGGATCTCCTCGGGCGTGCCGAACGGGTCGGCGGTGCCATGGGTGAACACCGTCGGCACCGTGATCCGGGGCAGGTGTTCGGTGCGGGCCCGTTCCGGCTTGCCGGGCGGGTGCAGCGGGTAGGAGAACAGCGTCAGCACGTCGAGCTCGAGCCCGTCGGCGACAGCCATCGACGTGAGCCGTCCCCCGTAGGAATGGCCGCCGGCGATGACGGGTCCGTCGGCGAGGCCGCGCACCGTGGCGACCGCCTCGACGATGCCGGCCATGTCGGTCGCCGCGGAGTTCGAGGGCGGACCCTTCGGCCTGCGCCTGCGGTAGGGCAGGTTGTAGCGCACGGCGAGCCAGCCGCGCCGGGCCCATTCCTCGCACAGCGCGACCAGCATCGGGGATTCGCGGCTGCCGCCGGCGCCGTGGGTCAGCGCGACGACACCCCGCGGGGCCGCGTCGGGGCGATGCAGGACGCCCGCGATCTCGGGGATCTCCGGGAGGGTCATGACGGCAATCGGAACATCGCCGACACCGGACCGTGCCCCTGACCCAGCGGATACGCGGCGCGCAGGCATTCGGTGACCCAGCGTTTGGCGAAGCCGACCGCATCGGGCATCGAGTAGCCGTGTGCGAGAGCGCTCGCGGCCGCCGCGGCCAGGGTGTCACCGGCGCCGTGGTCGTGGACGGTGTCGATACGGGTGGTGTCGAACCGGTGGAACTCGGTGCCGTCGAACAGCAGGTCGGGGCTCTGCGCCGACCTCCGCAGGTGCCCGCCCTTGACCAGCGACCATTTCGGGCCGAGGGCGTGCAGTGCGCGGGCGGCCTCGCGCTGGGATTCCTCGTCCACGACGTCGATGCCGACGAGCAGCTTGACCTCGTCGAGGTTGGGGGTGACGAGGGTGGCCAGCGGGAACAGCTTCTCCTTCAGCGCGGCGAGCGCATCGGGGTGCAGCAGTGGGTCACCGTGCATGGATGCGCACACCGGGTCCACGATCAGCGGCACTGTGCCGTCGAGGCCCTGGCCGATCCAGACGTCGGCGATGGTTTCGATGATGGCCGAGGACGCGAGCATGCCGGTCTTGGCGGCGTGGATGCCGATGTCGGAGGCGACGGCCTCGATCTGGCCGCCGACGACGTCGAGCGGCATCTCGTGAAAGCCCTTGACGCCCAAGGAGTTCTGGACGGTGACGGCGGTGACGGCGACGAGGCTGTGGATACCCAGCAGCGCGAAGGTGCGCATGTCGGCCTGAATCCCGGCGCCGCCGCCGGAGTCGGATCCGGCGATGGTCAGCACCCGCAGCGGGGTCTGGCCGGTCAGGCTCAACGGCAGATAGGTGCCTTCGGTCATCTCTCGTTCTCCCTACGCCGGCATTACCCGGTCAGGTTCGTACGGTCGACGGGCCTACCCGTCCTCTCAGCGCGCTCGGCACGCGCTCCCGTGTGGTCGGTTAGCCACGCTAGCGCAGCACCGGAGCCCGCGAAATCCCGAATTGCGGCCAGATGATTTACATAGCTAATATATGTTTTCTATGGGCGAGGTGAATGCGATGACGGAGACCCAGGCCGGTACGAAGGCCACATCTTCTGCGGTGCGGCGCCGTTTCGATGCCGACCACCCGCACTACAAGTGGATCGTCCTGTCGAATACGACGCTGGGGACGCTGCTCGCGACGGTGAACGCGTCGATCGTGTTGATCTCGTTGCCTGCCATCTTCCGCGGCATCGGCCTCAATCCGTTGTCGGCGTCGAACATCAGCTACCTGCTGTGGATGCTGATGGGCTACCTGGTGGTGACGGCGGTGCTGGTGGTGCCGTTCGGCCGTCTCGGGGACATGTTCGGCCGGGTCCGCATCTACAACATCGGCTTCGCGGTGTTCACCCTGGCCGCGATCGCGCTGTCGTTCGACCCGTTCAATCTCGACGGCGGAGCGATCTGGTTGATCGCGTGGCGGGTGGTGCAGGGTTTCGGCGGGGCGATGCTGATGGCGTCGTCGTCGGCGATCCTGACCGACGCGTTCCCCGCGAACCAACGCGGGATGGCTCTGGGCGTCAACATGGTTGCGGCGGTGGCCGGCTCGTTCCTCGGGTTGCTGATCGGCGGCGTGCTGTCGGAATGGCACTGGCAGGCGATCTTCTGGGTCGGGGTGCCGATCGGTCTGGCGGGCACCGTTTGGAGCATGCGCTCGCTGCGCGAGATCGGGGTGCGCACGCCGGGCAGACTGGACTGGGCGGGCACGCTGACCTTCGGGATCGGATTGACCGTCCTGCTGATCGGGATCACCTACGGCATCCAGCCCTACCGGGAGTCGACCACCGGATGGACCAATCCGTGGGTGCTCGGTGCGATCATCGCGGGGTTCGCGCTGCTGGCGGTGTTCTGTGTCGTCGAGCTGCGTGTCGCGCAACCGATGGTGAACATGCGGTTGTTCCGCTCGACGGCGTTCGGCATGGGCAACTTCGCGGGGCTGATGTCGTCGATGGGACGCGGCGGCCTGCAGTTCATGCTGATCATCTGGCTGCAGGGGATCTGGCTTCCGCTGCGCGGCTACGACTTCGAGGCGACACCGCTGTGGTCGGCGATCTACATGCTGCCGATCACGATCGGCTTCCTGCTTGCCGGGCCGGTCGCCGGGTGGCTGTCGGACCGTTACGGCGCACGGCCGCTGACGGTGGGCGGGATGGCGTTGATGGCCGCGTCGTTCATCGCGCTGGTGTTGATCCCGGTGGACTTCGACTACTGGATCTTCGCGCTGCTGATCTTTCTGAACGGCGTCGGCGGCGGCATCTTCACCGCGCCGAACACCGCGGCGATCATGTCGAGTGTCCCGGCGTCGGAGCGTGGCGCCGCGTCCGGGGTGCGCGCGACGTTCTTCAACGCGGGCTCCTCGCTGTCGATCGGCATCTTCTTCTCGCTGATGATCGTCGGTCTGGCCAACACGTTGCCGACGGCGTTGAGCACGGGGCTTCAGGCGCAAGGCGTTTCGGCTGACGTCGCCCGCCAGGTCGCGGACCTGCCGCCGGTCGGGAGCTTGTTCGCGGCGTTCCTGGGCTACAACCCGATCGCCGAACTGCTGGAGCCGTATCACGCGCTGCAGCAGCCCGGCGTCAACGCCGAGGTGTTGACCGGGCAGACGTTCTTCCCCAATCTGATCACCGAGCCCTTCCACTCCGGACTGGTGGTGGTGTTCGTCGCCGCGGCGATCATGATGGTGCTCGGAATGATCGCCTCGCTATTCAATCCCGGCCGCTATTCCGAAGTCCTCGAGGACGCCTAGAACATCGCCCCGCGCACGAAGAAGCTCTCCAGCTTCCGCGTGATGATCGCCCCGGCAGGCAGACGCGCCGCGATGTCGAGGTTCTCATCGGTGACGTCCTCGGCCCATTCCGGTGGCCATCCGCCGTCCTCGAGGCTGGTCTGAAACGCCAGAACCATGTCGTCCCTGGTCATCTCGGACTCCACCACCATGGCGGTGGTGGTGGCCCGATGTGATGCGGCGCCGGCGAATCCGCGGCCGCACCCGCACGGGCCCTCGGGATCGCGCAGGTCGCGTCCGCACGGTTCCTGGATCCACACCAGCTCCCGCTCGATGCAGTAGTGGTAGTCGCCGGGGTGTATTCCCTGGGTATGTCCGGTCGCCACAAGGATCTTCATCTCTTCCTCCTCAGAACGGTGGTGGGTCGTTGCCGTAGTCGGGTGGGTGGTCGGGGGTGTCGAAGGTGTTGGGTCTCGGGCTGGCTCCGGGTGTGGGTTGGATTGTGCGGCGGCGGTGTTCGGCTTTGCGTTCGGTGTTGTTGAGTCGGCGTTCGCGGGTGATGTAGGTGGCGCGGTTGTGGGTGCGGGTGTGTCGGCGGGTGGGCATTTTGAGGTGCCGGCCGGGTGTGGTCGGTGGGCTGGGTTGGTCTGTTGGTGTTGGTGGTGGGGTGGTGGTGCGCCAGTTGGGAAACAGCAGGGTGCTGAGAGGTTTTGTGGTGCACCGTGTTCCGGTGGGAGTCGTGATGGTGATGGCGCCGTCTGGATGTTGGGTGTCGGCCCAGCCGGGCAGGAAGGTTTTGATCAGGTGGTGCAGGCGGCAGTAGCACTTGGTGTTGGCCGGGTGGGTGGCTCCGCTGGGCCAGGGGGTGGTGTGGTCGATGTCGGTGCGGGTGGCGGGGCGGTCGCAGCCGGGGAAGCGGCAGGTCATGTCGCGGGTGCGGATGAAGCGGTCCAGGGCGGTCGAGGGACGGTAGCGGGGTTCGGTGGTCAGGGTGTCGGGGTTGATGAGCCGGATGGTGGCGCCGCGGGCGATGAGTTCGGCCAACAGGGGTGCGGGCACGATGCCGCCCCCGGCGATGACGGCTGGGCGGTCCTGGACCGGCGCTGGGGGTTTCGGGGTGGGCGCGGGTTTCGGCGCCGCTTCCTCGGGTTCGGGTGAGGTGTGTTCGTCGCGGCTGGCCGGCGGGGTGTGGCCGTGGTAGTGGGGGTCGGGTTCGGCGTACAGGCTCTCGGGGTCGGTCAGGACGTGGATGGTGATGTGGGAGGCGTAGCCGTCGCCGGTTTTGCCGGGGCAGTCGGGGTTGTCGCAGGCGCAGGCCAGGAGGTGGAATCCGGCCAGTGAGGCGCCCGCGGCATCGGCGTTGCGTTGGTCTTGGGTGCGGGGGTCATCCGGGCAGAGGTGGGCTTGCATTTCGGCTTGGCGGGCTCGGGCGAGGGCGGCGTCGGGTCCGGTGAGCCGGCCGTGGACGGTGACGGTGCCGGCGGCGGGGTCGGTGCCGGCGCGGGGTTGGGTGTCGATGGTGAAGTAGCGCCCGCGCATCGCGTTGCGGGTGCGTCGGACGGCGTCGGGGTCGTGGCGGTGGATCCAGGTGTCGATGGCGGTGCTGAGTTGGTGTCGGGTCAGGGTGCCCCAGCGGTGGGCGCGTTCGGCGATGGCGGTGTCGATGGCGGGAAGGGCGGTGGGGGTGACCAGGAAGGTGCGATAGGCGATGGTGGTGATCAGGGTGGGGCTGATCTGGCCGGCGAGGTAGCGGGCCGCGGTTTGGGGGAGCCTGTCGCGCAGGGTGGTGGCGAGGTCGATCATGGCCAGGGCGTTGCCGTGGCTGATGGTCAGGGCGCAGCTGATCTGGGCGGCTGCGGCATCGGTGTCGTCGACGGCGTCGCGTTCGCGCAGCAGACCCGTGGTGGCGCGGCGGTGCAGTTCGGCGATCGCGGCGAGTTTTCGGGCGTCGGCGGCCGCCGACGTGGCGGCCCAGCCCGCGATGGCGGCGCAAAGCTCGGCGTCGTCGAGGGTGGCCACGGTGTCGGGCCCCGGCAACGATTCATCGAACATGTGTTCGAGTATAGTGACACCGCCGACAAGTTCCACCGTCGTAGTTCTGCCACCCGACGATCAATTCCTGCCACCGGAATTATCCGGCTGAACTGCTGGTTTAGCAGGGCAGATCATCAAGATCGAGCACCACCGTAAGTCGAAACCGCGTGACACGCTCCACGGCTCCGACTCGCCGCCGCAGGGAAGGGCAGGAAAAGAAAGTGAAGAAGTTCAACATCCAGAAGTTCAACATCGCAGCCGCAGCCGTAGCAGCTCTGTCGGCCGCTGTGGTGGGTCTGGCGGCACCGGCCGCGGCAGCTCCGACGGGTTCGGACGCGCAGGCGACCATCGCTGCGCTGGAGCGCGAAGGTCATCGCGTGATCGTGCACCGGCTGTCGGACACCCCGCTCCGGGAGGCCAGCGTCGTCGGCGTCAACCGGGGGCCGGCGATCCGCGACACCGTGCGGGACTTCCGCAACGACCGCACCTACCAGAACACGATCACCGGCTACGTGTACTACGTCAACGTCCGCTGACCGGCGAGCGTGACGAAAGGGGCGTCCTTCGGGGCGCCCCTTTCTCAGAGGTCCAGATCCACCACGACCGGCGCGTGATCGCTCGGGGTCCCGACCCGGTTCTTGCCCGTCTTGCGCTCGTCGCGGGCGATCTCCGCGTGCGTGACGCGGGACGCGAAGGCCGGGGACCCCAAGATGAAGTCGATGCGCATGCCGCGGTTCTTCGGGAACCGCAACTGTGTGTAGTCCCAATAGGTGAACGTCCCCGGTCCGGGCGTGAAAGGTCTTACCACGTCGGTGAATCCGGCGTCGACGATCGCGTTGAACGCGTCCCGCTCCCGCGGGGTCACATGTGTGCTCTCCTGGAACAGCGAGATGTCCCACACGTCGTCATCGAACGGGGCGATGTTCCAGTCGCCGACGAGTGCGATCGGCGCGGTGGGGTCGGCCGACAGCCATGATGCGGCCGTGTCACGCAGCGCGGCAAGCCATTCCAACTTATAGGCGTAGTGCGGCGCATCCACCGTGCGCCCGTTCGGTACGTAGAGGCTCCACACCCGGACTCCGCCGCACGTGGCGCCCAACGCGCGCGCCTCGGCGGCCGCCTCCACCTCGGGCTTGTCACCCCATGTCGGCTGGCCGTCGAAACCGACCTCGACAGCGTCGATTCCCACCCGAGAGGCGATCGCGACCCCGTTCCACTGGCTGAACCCGCAGTGCACCACCTCGTAGCCCAGCGCCGCGAACGGCATTGTCGGGAACTGGTCGTCGGAACACTTCGTCTCCTGCATCGCCAGCACGTCGACGTCGGCGCGCTCGAGCCAGTCGGTGACGCGGTCGACGCGGGCACGGATCGAGTTGACGTTCCAGGTAGCCAGACGCATGGGCCCTACAGTAGGTCCTCGGCGCGCACGTACCGCGACCGGTGATGGACCACAAAGCCCATCTTCTCGTAAAGCGCACGGGCCCCGGTGTTTTCGTCGACCACCTGGACATAGCAACGTGTCGCACCGCGCTGATGCGCCCATGTCAGCAGGCCGTCGCAGAGCGTTCGTGCCAGCCCTTGTCGCCGTGCGCTCTCGTCCACCCGGACCGCGGACACGCCCGCCCACCTGGTGCCGTCGGGCGCCTCCGTCACCGCCACCCGGCCGACCGCCGCCCCGTCGAGCATGCCGAAGCCGACCTCGCCGTCGACCACCGCGGTCAGGACGTCGACGGGTACGTCGCGTTGATAGATGCCGAGCCACGCGTCGTCGGGGGTCTGCGAAACCGGGATTTCCCCGGACGGTGCGATATCGGCTGTCATGACCAGGTTCTCGGCGTCGGTCGGCGTTGTGTCGGGCAGCCGCAACAGCCGGTCCGGGGCCGAGATCAGCGCAGGCAGACCGCGGGCCCGGTACCAGTCGGCCACCTGCGCGATCTCCGAGAACGACGAATACTGCAGCGGCACCGCGGAATTGGCGCGCCGCGTGACACCGCGTCCGTGCCGCAGCAACCAGCCGCCCAGCCACTGGTGTTCGGTGCCCGGCCACCCCAGCGCCGCGGCGTGTTCCAGGTTGCGGATCTCCCCGGTGCGCACCGGCATCTCCGGGACCACGCGAACCGCCAGCACATCCTCGCGGACGACGTCGACGATGTCACCGCGGCGGGTCTTGATGCGGACCACGTCGCCGGCGTCGTCACTCGGGTCGACGATGTGGCCGACCACGTCGGTCATCGGCCGGTCGGTGTCGGTCGGCAGCCGATACCGCAGGCTGACCCGGGTCCCGACCTCGGGCAGCTCGATCACCGGTCAGTGCCCGAACGGATCGGGATCCTCACCGGGCATCCAGGTCAGCCCGGGGACACCCCAGCCGTTCGACTTGACGGCCTTCTTCGCCGCACGGGCGTTGCGGCCGATCAACCGGTCCAGGTACAGGAAGCCGTCGAGATGGCCGGTCTCGTGCTGCAGCATCCGCGCGAACAGATCGGTGCCCTCGAGGACGATCTCGTTCCCGTCGGCATCCAGCCCCGTCACCCGCGCCCAGTCGGCCCGGCCGGTCGGGAACGATTCGCCGGGCACCGACAGGCAGCCCTCGTCGTCGTCATCGGGGTCGGGCATGGTCTCGGGGATCTCCGAGGTCTCCAGCACCGGGTTGACGACGACGCCGCGGCGGCGGCTTGTCTTCTTGCGCGAGTCGGCGCAGTCGTAGACGAAGAGCCGCTTGTTCACCCCGATCTGGTTGGCGGCCAACCCGACTCCGTTGGCGGCGTCCATCGTGTCGTACATGTCCTGGATCAGGTCTGCGATCTCGGCGGGCAGCGAACCGTCCGGCCCGACGGGCACGGGTTCGGTCGGGGTGTGCAGGACGGGATCTCCGACGATGCAGATCGGTCTGACGGCCATGCCGGAAAGCTTAGGCGGCACCGCTCACGCGGCGCTTTCGGCTGCCGACTCGCGGCGTTTGTGACGATGCGCGTGACCCAACCGTGATTGAATACTCGCCGAAACCACATCTATGTCATTTCGATTTCCGGAAGGGTCCAAGTAGCGATATGGACGGCGCCATCGCGCGGGCTGAGCGTTCTGGGGACGACACCGAGCCCACCGACGGTCTGACCCGTCGCGAGCACGACATCTTGGCGTTCGAGCGCCAGTGGTGGAAGTACGCCGGGTCCAAGGAAGACGCCATCAAGGAGTTGTTCTCCATGTCGGCGACCCGCTACTACCAGGTGCTCAATGCCCTGGTGGACCGGCCCGAGGCGCTGGCCGCGGACCCGATGCTGGTGAAGCGGCTGCGCAGGCTGCGGGCCAGCAGGCAGAAGGCCCGGGCCGCGCGTCGACTCGGCTTCGACGTCACTTAGGTCACCGGGCCGGGCGCCGGCCCGCGATACAGTAGGCGCCGATGAACCAGCGAGAGTCTTCGGGACTGCCCCTACGTGCCATCGTCATGGTGTTGCTGTTCCTCGGCGTGGTGTTCCTGCTCGTCGGGTTCCAGGCGTTGAGCGGTTCCGACGACGACTCGTCGACGGCCGCGACCACCGTCACGACCACGACCACGACGACCCCGTCGGCGCCGCCCGAGCCGGCGCGCCCCGAGGTCCGCGTGTTCAACATCTCCGAGATCCCCGGCGCCGCGGAATCCACCGCCACGCGGCTGCGTGACGACAAGTGGGATGTCACCGAGGTCGGCAACCTTGTGGTGCCGGAAGTCACCGTCACCACGGTGTACTTCGGCGAGACCGAGGGTGAGCAGGAAGCCGCCGAAGAGGTCGGCCGACTGCTGCAGGCACCGGTCGCACCGAGGGTGCCGGAGCTCATAGAGCAGCCACCGGGCGTGGTCGTACTGGTCACCGGTTAGGCTCTTGCACATGCTCAGGTCCGTCGCTGCCGCCACGTTGTTTGCAGTGCCCGCGCTTGTGTTGAGTGCGTGCGCCCCTCCGGGAGAAGTGCCTTCGGATTCTCCGGGCACCACACCCCAGGTGTGGACCGGTTCGCCGTCGCCGTCCGCGGCGCCCGGCGAGCACGGATCCGGGCACGGAGGCGGCTCCGGTCAGACCGGTGGGGAAACCCTGACCGCCGAACTCAACCTGGCTGACGGCACCACGGTCGCCAACGCCGAAATCGTGTTCTCCGACGGTTACGCCACCGTGACCGTCGAGACCACCGGAAGCGGCCAGCTGGAACCGGGATTCCACGGCATGCACATCCACTCGGTGGGCAAGTGCGAGGCCAACTCGGTCGCCCCGACCGGCGGTGCTCCCGCGAACTTCAACTCCGCCGGTGGGCATTTCCAGGTGCCGGGCCACAGCGGCCACCCCGCCAGCGGCGACCTGTCATCGCTGCAGGTGCGTGAGGACGGTTCGGCCATGCTGGTGACGACGACGGATGCGTTCACCGCTGAGGATCTGCTCGACGGTGCGGGCACCGCGATCATCATCCACGAGAAGCCGGACAACTTCGCCAACATCCCGCCGGAGCGCTACCAGCAGGTCGACGGTGCGCCGCCGCCGGATCAGAACACCCTGGCGACCGGCGACGCCGGAGCGCGGGTGGCCTGCGGTGTCATCACCGGTTCCTGACGGAAACGCAAGCAGCCGTATCGATTTCAAAGGGTCGGTACGTCCGACCGTCGGCGTCGAATGGGAGTTCGCTCTCGTCGACGCCGAGACCAGGGACCTCAGCAACGAGGCCGCGTCCGTCATCGCCGAGATCGGCGAGAACCCGCATGTGCACAAGGAATTGCTGCGTAACACCGTCGAGGTGGTGACGGGCATCTGCGAGAACTCGGGTCAGGCGATGGAAGACCTCGCCTCGACCCTGCGCCCGGTGCGCGAGGTCGTGCGCCAGCGCGGCATGGAGTTGTTCTGCGCGGGTACCCATCCGTTCGCGGACTGGTCGGCGCAGAAGCTGACCGATGCGCCGCGCTACGCCGAGCTGATCAAGCGCACCCAGTGGTGGGGCAGGCAGATGACGATCTGGGGCGTGCATGTGCACGTCGGCGTCTCGTCGGCGCACAAGGTCATGCCGATCATCACGTCGCTGCTGCACCAGTACCCGCACCTGCTGGCGCTGTCGGCGTCCTCGCCGTTCTGGGACGGTGAGGACACCGGCTATGCGAGCAACCGCGCCATGATGTTCCAGCAGTTGCCGACGGCCGGATTGCCGTTCCACTTCCAGGAATGGCGGGAATGGGAACGCTTCGTCAGCGATCAGAAGAAGACCGGGATCATCGACCACATGAACGAGATCCGCTGGGACATCAGGCCGTCCCCGCATCTCGGTACCATCGAGGTCCGGATCTTCGACGGCGTCTCCAACCTGCACGAGCTCTCCGCGCTGGTCGCGCTGACCCACTGCCTGATCGTCGACCTGGACCGCCGGATCGAGGCCGGCGATTCGCTGCCGGTGATGCCGCCGTGGCATGTGCAGGAGAACAAGTGGCGCGCAGCACGTTACGGCCTCGACGCGATCATCATCCTCGACGCCGACAGCAACGAGCGGCTCGTCACCGATGACCTCGACGATCTGCTCGAGCGGCTGCAACCCGTCGCCAAGCGGCTGGGCTGCGTCGACGAGCTCGCCCGGGTGCCCGACATCTACCACAACGGGGCGTCGTACCAACGGCAGCGCCGCGTCGCCGAGGAACACGACGGCGACCTGCGCGCCGTCGTCGATGCTCTGGTGAGCGAGTTGGTGCTCTAGCGTGCCGACCCTGCCGATGTTCCCGCTCGAGGTGGCGACGCTGCCCGGTGAGGAACTTCCGCTGCGGATCTTCGAGCCGAGATACACCGCGCTGGTGCGGGCCTGCCTGGCCGGTGACGAGCCGGTGTTCGGCGTGGTGATGATCGCGGCGGGGCGCGAGGTCGGCGGCGGTGACACCCGCAGCGACGTCGGGGTGCTGGCCCGCATCGCCGAGTACGCAGAGACCGGCAGCGGCCGCTACCGGTTGAAATGTCAGCTGGGGGAGCGTATCCGGGTGCTCGAATGGCTGCCGGACGATCCGTATCCCCGGGCGGTGATCGACGTGTGGCCCGACCAGCCCGGGCCCGCCGTCGACGTCGACGCGATCCGCGACATCGAGGAACGGATCGTCGGATTGTTCGAGCGCATCGCCGCCGCCCGCGGCGCGCAGGTCAACGCCCGCGACATCATCCTCGGCGCCGACGCGTCCGGCGACGCCGCACAGTGGTTGTACGCGTTGACGAACCGGCTTCCGATGGGGCAGGCCGACCGGTACGCGATCCTGGCCGCACCGACCGTCGCCGACCGGGTGACGGCGTTGTCCGAGGCGGTCGACACCATCATCGCGATGGTCGAGTTCCAGCTCTCGGAGTGATCAGTCGGTCGTGAACTGTACGGCGGCAAGCCGTTGCATCGCTCGGCCGTCGGCGAGTTCCCCGCGGTCCTGCGGGTGCCGCCAGTAGTGGCGCACCATCCAGTACACCGCCGGACCACCGTCCCCGTAGCGATCGGCGTTCGACACCACGATGGGCTTGGCGTCCCGGACGGCCAGCACGATCGGATTCACGGCGCGATTGCCCGCGGTATCGGCGATGTCGGTGATCTGATCCCAGCGCGCCGAACGGGTTCCGAGGAACGTGGCGTGCTGGACTCCGGTCGCGGTCAGCCGCAGACGTCCGGGTTCGCGGGACCGGACCAGACCGATCAGCCCCAGCAGCGAGAGGCCCAGCAGTGCGGCCATCAGAAAACGGACGACCATGCCGCCGCCGAACAACATCCGGACCGACTCGCGGGCCGAGAAGATCAGGTAGAGCGATGAAGCCGGCACCGCGCCGGCGAGCGCGATGCCGTAGAGGACCGCGATCGCGGGATGGACCCGCAGGGTCGTCGCGGAGCCACCCGACTCGCGGTATCGGACAGCGGAGACGGTGAAGGTCACCGCCAATGCCGCCATCGCGCCCGCGCACGTCACCGCGAGACCCCCCGCGATCAGCGCCCCCAATGCCGAGCCGTGCGCCACCGACGTCGCGGCCTGCACCACGCAGTAGACCGTCCCGACGACGAACACCGCCACGCCCACCCACGTCCACGCGGTGAGGTTCGGGCGCCAGTGCGGCGGCGGTGGAGCGTTGTCTAGCTGCCGCACAGCACCTCCCCGACCTTGGTTCCCGCCTGCGTGAACAATCCGCCGATCACCAGCGCACCGGTGATGGCCCCTGCCGCGGTGGTGCCGGGAAGCGGTATCGGCGCACCGACCGCCGCACCCCCGGCACCGCCGAGAGCGTTGCCGGCAAATCCGAACGTGCCCGCGAACACCGAGACGCATTTGTCCTCGGGTGTCGCCGCCCGAAGGAAGTCGTACATCGCCGACATCGTGCCCAGCGCCGCCCCGCCGTACTTGGCGCCGGCGCCGAGCTTCTCCACGTTGTCCATCGACAGCATCGGGATCCGTCCGCCGTGCGCGATGTGCGCGTCGAGGCCGGTCATGACGTCGCCGATGCGGGCGGGAACAGTGGTCAGCAGCGGACTGTCGGGATCGAGCAGCACCCGGCGGCCATCCGGAAGGTTGAAGTGGCCGGTGACGACACCGTCGGGGGTGCGGTCGACGACGTACTGCGAGCCGTCGGCCCAGTTCATCGTCGTGTTCTCGTATCCGCCCGGGGTGCGGCTGGACGTCGTCCACGACATCAGTTGGCCGTTGGCGTCGAAATGCTCTTCCTTCACCATGTCGGGCACGCCGTGCGCGTAGTCGTACTCGTGCTCCGTCATCCGGATCTTGCTGCCGTCCTGCATGATCATCGTCTTCTCGAAGTGACCGTCGTCGTTGTAGCCGGACTGTGTTTCGCGCACCGTGGTGGCCATGGCCTCGGTGCGCACGGTGTCCTGCTGCAGCAGGCCGAGTGGATCCCGAGGGCTCGGGACGTCGTCGGCCGGCCGCCGGGCGTGCGGTGCCAGCATGCCGGGCAGGCCCTCGGCGGGTGGTGGCGTGAAACCGAAGGCCTCGGCGGCGGCCATGAGGTTGTCGGCCAGTGCGGCGTCGGCGTCACCGACGGCGACCAGAAGATCGTTCACGGCCGCCTGCTCGGTCACGACCAACTCCATCAGCTCGGCGATCTGTTCGCCCGACTGGGCGCCGGGGTCGATCAGCACCGCCCAACCCTCCGACACGTTCAGTGGGCCCGCGTCGATCTGATCCGCTCTGTCGAGCAGGGCGCGCCGTGCGGCCCCGAGAGTGTTCGCGCCTTCGATCAGCGCACCGGCGATCGACGAGAGGTGGTCGCGGAACTTCTCGGCCGATGTGTGCGCGCGACCCAGCATGTCGGTCGCGGCGTCGTGCGCGGTGCCCGCCCAACTCCGTGTCTCCGGCATCTGCCGCAGGTTCACGTCGATGCGCCCGACCGACAGTTCGACGGCGTCGCCGGCCGCCTCGACGGCGGGACCGGTGAAGGACAACGAGTCGGGATTCCACGATTCCAGGCGCGAACGAGAGGGAAGCACGGCGTCAGAAGATGCCCTCGAAGTTCTTCGCCAGATCGGCGTCGGTGACCTCGTAATCACCGGCGGACCCGCGCACCGCGGCACCGATCCTGCCGATGTTCGCCGCGAGCGCGGCCGCCTGCTCGCCGGCATGGATCCCGACCAGGCGCGCGGCCCACTGCGTCGTCGACCCGGGTAACCCGTCGGCCGCCGTCGCCACCTTCGCGCCGGCGTCACCCTCGGCGATCAGCGTCGAGGCGGTGTCCACCTGGCCCGCGAAGGCCCGCAGGATGTCCGGATCCACCGTCAACGTCATGGCATCCGACGTTACCGGTGCCAGGCGGCCCGCTACGCACCAAATTCAGGGCGCGGGTTTCAGTGCTTGCGACCGCCGACGAAGATCCCCGACGTGGCGTGGGTGGGATGGCGGTGGTAGCGCTGCAGCAGATCCGCGGAGGCGACCGAGCCCATCTCCCAGTGCCGCGCGCACAACCAGCAGTCGACGTCGGGATCGCTGTCCGCCTCGGTCTCGATCGCGATCCTGCTGCCGCGTGCGCTGTAGAGGTCGATGCGCTCCAGCAGCTCTTCGCGCGCCCGCGGGTCCAGCGCGGGCATCAGTCCCTCGATACCCCACGCGGTCGGCTCGTCGGGCGCGAACCCGGCGGCCGTCAGCGCCCTCGTCCAGTCGTCGCCGGGGCCCGCGGGCACCTGCACATGGCCGACGGACGGGGCCGCGCCGGCCTGTCGCAGCGTTTCCTGTTTGAACGCAAGCACTTCCGGCCGATCGACCTCGTAGATGACGGTGTCGGACAGCCAGGGCAGGCGCCACGCCCGGGTGTCGAAGCCGGCCTGCAGGATCACCACCTGGACCACGCCGGCCGAGCCGGAGGTGAGGTAGAAGTCGTCGAACCACTTGGTCCGGGCCGCGATGTGGTCGGCGACCGCCAGCGGCGCCGGATCGGGTTCGTGCGAACGCGACGCGTCGACCAGCAGCTGGACATAAGGATCCGTGAAAAGCGGTTGTTTCCTTGCTGTTTCGCGGACCCGCGCGATCGCGCTGGCAAGGGCGATCGCGTCACACCCGGAGTCAGGTACCCCCGGGCTGTCCAGAACCGTCATGACCGCCGGATTCCCGTTCGGCCGCGAAATCATGCATCTCGTCCTTGGTCAGCAAGTCGTCCCGGATGTTCTGCTCGCGGTACGCGAGCTGGCCCACCCGGTTCGCGATCACCGGTGCGGTGATGATCGTGAACAGACCGGTCAGGATCAGCATGCCGATGTCGACGTGGCCGCGCAGGCGCAGTGCCGCGCCGATGAGCACCAGCAGCAGACCGAGCACCTGCGGCTTGGTCGCCGCGTGCATCCGCGACAGGGTGTCGGGGAACCGCACCACGCCGATCGCGGCGGTGAGCGCCAGCGCCGACCCGAGCAGGATCAGCACACCCGCGATGACGTCGGAGATCATCGGGACGGCCCCTTGTCGGCAGGGTCGGCGACGTCCGGAACACGGAACCTCGCCACGCTGACCGATCCGATGAACGTGATCAGCGCCAGCGCCGTCAGGCTGTAGGTGACCGTGGTGTCCAGGCTGAACGCCGCCCAGGTGCCGATCGCGCACATCGTCACCGCGACCAGGGTGTCCAGCGCGACGAGCCGGTCCAGCGTCGTCGGCCCGAGCAGCATGCGGAACATGGTGGCCAGCGCCGCCAGCGACAGCATCGCGCCGGCCGCGATCCAGACGAAAGTCATGCGCGATCCGCCTTCGCTTCTCGCTGGAAAGTCATGCGCGATCCGCCTTCGCTTCTCGCTGGAAAGTCATGCGCGATCCGCCTTCGCTTCTCGCTGGAAAGTCATGCGCGATCCGCCTTCGCTTCTCGCTGGAAAGTCATGCGCGATCCGCCTTCGCTTCTCGCTGGAAAGTCATGCGCGATCCGCCTTCGCTTCTCGCTGGAAAGTCATGCGTCGGCCTCCTTCTCCGCAGGCCTCCAGTCGGCGTCGCGTTCGAACGACGCGACCAGCATCCGCTGCAGTTGCTCGACCTGGCTGTAGAACCGATTCACCGTGCGGTCCGATCCGACGTCGAGGACGTGCACGTACACCATCCTGCGGGTCTGGTCGATCTCCAGCACGATGTTGCCCGGCGTCAGGTTCATGATGTTGACCGCCAGCGCGAGCACCAGGTCGGACTTGACGTTGAGGTGTGCGCGCAGCACCGCGGTCAGCGGCGGTTTGCCCGGCTTGATCGCTAGATAGGCGACCTGCACAGAGGACACCACGAGCCAGTACGCCACGGTCGCGACCAGCCGCAGCGTCGACAGCGGGTGCATACGGCCTTCCACCGGGACCGGCGGCAGCGGGAGCAGCACCGTGATCACCAGGGCGACAGCCAGACCCGACAGCAGGTTGGCGGCAGAGATGTTGCCCCACAACAGAACCCAGACGAACACCAGCCAGCAGACGATCCAGACCCGCAGCGTGTTGTGCCTCACGGAGCACCTCCCAGGACCGCGCTGATGTACTGACCGCGGTCCATCACCTCGTCGGCCGCGCGGTCGCTGAACGCGAAGATCGGGCCCGCGAACACCGTGAGCAGCAACCCGACCACGATCAGCGCGCCGGTCGGGACCAGCATCCCGAGCGGCATCTTGCCGACATCGTCGCGCTCGATGAGTTCGATGTCCATGGTGTCGTCGGTGTTGTCCAGCAGCGCCGACGGGGCCGGCCCGGACAGGTGCCCTTCGGGCGCGTCCTTGCGCAGCCGCCAGAACGCCTTGGTCCACACCCGGGCCACCACGTATAGCGTCAGCAGGCTGGTGATGACGCCGCCGGCCACCAGGATCCAGGCCAGCACCGAGCCGGATTCCGCACCCGCCTCCAGCAGCGCGACCTTGCCGATGAAGCCGGAGAACGGCGGGATACCGCCGAGGTTCAGCGCCGGAATCACCCACAGGAAGGCCAGCAGCGGACTCGCCGCGGCCAGGCCGCCGAGCCGCTCCAGCGTCGATGCGCCCGCCTGCCGCTCGATCAGGCCGACCACCAGGAACAGGGTGGTCTGCACCAGGATGTGGTGCGCGACGTAGTAGATCGCCCCGGACATGCCGAGGTGGTTGGACAGCGCGATGCCGAACACCATGTACCCGATGTGGCTGACCAGGGTGAACGACAGCAGACGTTTGATGTCGCTCTGGGCGATCGCACCGAGGATGCCGATGATCATGGTCAGCACGCCGGCGACCATCAGCACCCCGTCCATCCCGCCGCCGGGGAACAGCAGCGAGTGCGCGCGGATGATGGCGTAGACGCCGACCTTGGTCAGCAGGCCGGCGAACACGGCGGTGACCGGAGCCGGTGCGGTCGGGTAGGAGTCGGGCAACCACGCCGACAGCGGGAACACCGCGGCTTTGATCCCGAACGCGACCAGCAGCACGGCGAACAACGCCATCCGCGTGCCCGACGGCACATCGTCGAGCCGCACCGCGATCTGCGCCAGGTTCAGCGTGCCGGTGGTCGCGTACACGAGCGCGATACCGAACAGGAACACCAGCGACGAGACCATCGACACCATCACGTACGAGATGCCCGCGCGCACCCGCTCCTTGCTGGCCCCGATCGTCAACAGCACGAAGCTCGCCGTCAGCAGCACCTCGAAGCCGACGAACAGGTTGAACAGGTCCCCGGCCAGGAAGGCCATGAACACGCCCGTCGACAGCACCAGGTAGGTGGGCAGGAATATCGACACCGGCTGACGGTCGTCGCCGTCGCGGATGCCCTGACCGATGGCGTAGAAGACCACCGCGAGCAGCACGATCGACGACACCACCAGCATCAGCGCCGACAGCCGGTCCACCACCAGCGTCACACCCAGCGGGCCCATCCCGGGTTCGGTCGCCCCCCAGCCGCCGACCTGCAAAGCGATCGTGCCGTCGCGGTCGGCCAGGTAGAGCAGCACACCCGACACCACGACGACGGTGGACAGCGCGAACACCACCAGGGAGCGCTGCAGCCGCGGGCGCCGGCCGGCGAACAACGTGATCGCCGCGCCGAGCAGCGGCACGAGCACCGGCAACGGCACCAGGACCGGCGCGAGATGGCTGCCGATCATCGGGAGCCCTCGTAACCGGGCAGCGCGTCGAGTTCGTCGGGCAGGTCGGTGTCGCGGGTGACGTCGGGCTGCGGACGGTCGTCGAGCTCGTCGTCCTCCTTGCCCGACAGCTGCGAGACCCTGGTGTCCTCGGGGTCGTTGCTGACTTCTTCGATCGTGTTGATCCGGTAGGAGCGGTAGGCCAGCGACAGCACGAACGCGGCCACGCCCATCGTGATCACGATCGCGGTCAGGATCATCGCCTGCGCCAACGGGTCGGCGATCGTGGTCGAGTCATCGCTGGTGCGCCCGCGCACCGGTGGGTTACCCGAGGGGCCGCCGGTATTGAGGATCAGCAGGTTGATCGCATTGCCGATCAGCAACAACCCCAACAGCATCCGGGTGAGGCTGCGTTCGAGGAGCAGGTAGACGCCGGCGCTGGTGAGCACCCCGATGATCATCAGCGGAACCAGGTAGGCCGTCATCGTCGCTGCACCGCCTGCTTGTTCTGCTCGGCCAGCTCGCTCATCTCGACGTCGATGCGCGCGCCGAGGCTGCGCAGCACGTCGAGCACCAATCCGACGACGATCAGATACACCCCTAAATCGAAGAACAGCGCGGTGACGAACTTGATGCTGCCCAGCACCGGGACGTCGAACTCGATCACCGCCGAGGACAGCGCCGGGGCGCCGAGCAGCAGGGAGGCCGCCGCGGTGCCGGCCGCCAGCGTCAGGCCGGCGCCGAGGATCTTGCCCGCGTCCAGCGGAAGGGTCTCGCCGAGTTCGTAGCGGCCGCCGGCCAGATACCGCAGCACCAGCGCCAGACCGGCCATCAGACCGCCGGCGAAACCGCCGCCCGGCACGTTGTGGCCCGCGAAGAAGAAGTACGCCGACAGCACCATCATCACCGGGAAGATCAGCCGGGTGGCGACCTCGAGCACCAGTGAGCGGTGCCGCGGGTCACGCAGCTCGCTGCCGCGCAGCCACGTGATGTCACCGGCGGCCGGGCTGTGGTACGCCGACGCCGGCAGCTTGCCGATGTCGGGCTGGCCGGCGTCGGAAACCCTGGGCGCCGAACCGAACCGCCGGCTTCGGAACACCATCGACGCGACGCCGGTGGCGGCCACCAGCAGCACCGACACCTCGCCCATGGTGTCCCAGGCGCGGATGTCGACAAGGATCACGTTGACGGTGTTCGAACCCTGGCCGAGCGTGTACGCGGCGTCGGGCAGTAGTTCGGCCAGCGGCCTGCTGTTGCGGGCGGCCATCGCGAACGCGGCCAGCGTGGTGACGGTCGCACCCACCGCGATCGCCAGCGCCGCGCGCGGCCCGCGGTAGCGGGTGGTCTCCTCGCGGCTGGTCTCCGCGGGCAGGGTGCGCAGCACCAGCACGAAGGCGACCAGCGTCAGCGTCTCGACCAGGAACTGCGTCAGCGCCAGGTCCGGGGCGCCGTGGAACGCGAAGATCGCGCCGCAGCCGTACCCGGTGACGCCGACCATCAGCACCGCGGCGAGCCGGTTGCGCAGGACCACCGCGGCGAGCGCCGCCGCGGCCATCAGCAGGCCGACGACCACCTGTGGGGGCGAATCCCAGATCTCGAACCGGGGCTGGGTGCGCGCGCCGAGCCCGAGCACGGCGATCGGCAGCACGGCGAGGGTGACCAGGATGAACGACTGGGTCTGGGGCAGCGAGCCACGCTGGGTGAGCGCGGTGACCCGCACCGACAGGACGTCCGCGCCGCGGATGACGGCGTCGTAGATGCGGTCGGCGTTGCCCAGCGGCACGAAGTCCGCGCGGGCGCGGCGCAGCCGCTTGCGCCCGAAGTAGATCGCGATGCCCGCGGCCAGCACCAGCACCGACAACAGCAGCGGCAGGTTCACCCCGTGCCACAGCGCCAGGTGGTATCCGCTCTGGTAGCCCTGCGGGTCGGGGACCGTGTCGCTGTAGTTGCTCAACACGGTGTCCAGCGGCTTGGGCCACAGGCCGAACAGAAGGCCCGCCGCGGCCAGGATCGCCGGCGGGATCAGGAAGCCGGCGCCGGGCCGGTGCATCTCCTCGACACGGGTGCTCGGGTGCGGCAGGCCCTTGCGGCTGAAGGCGCCGAACACGAACCGCAGGCTGTAGACGGTGGTCAGGACCGAGCCCAGCACGATGCCGGCGAGCACGAACGGCGACGCCGCACCCAGATACGGGCTGTGCAGCACCGTCTCGAAGTCGGCCTCCTTGGCGACGAAGCCGAAGAACGGGGGCAGCGCGGCCATGCTCGCGGCGGCCGCACACCCGATGATCAGCAGCGGCTTGTGCCGGCGGCCCAGCCAGGCCAGCCTGCGGATGTCGCGGGTGCCGGTGGCGTGGTCGATGATGCCGACGACCATGAACAGCGCGGCCTTGAACATCGCGTGCGCGCACAGCATGGCCAGCCCGGCGAGCATCATCTCGCTGCCGCCGACACCCACCATGATCGTGATGAAGCCGAGCTGGCTGACCGTGCCGAACGCGAGGATCAGCTTCAGGTCGTACTCGCGGATCGCGCGCCAGCCGGCCAGCAACATCGTCAGCAGACCGAGGGTCACCACGGTCGGGCGCCACTCGGGGGAGTCGGCGAACCCCGGCGTCATCCGGGCGATCAGGTAGACGCCGGCCTTCACCATCGCCGCGGCGTGCAGGTACGCGCTGACCGGGGTCGGTGCGGCCATCGCACCGGGCAGCCAGAAGTGCAGTGGCACGATCGCCGATTTCGACAGCGCGCCGATCAGGATCAGGACCAGGCCGACCGATGCCGCCAACCCGCTCGGCGGGGCCGCGATCAGCTCGGAGAGCAGGAAGGTGCCCGCGATGTTGCCGAGCACGATGATGCCGACCAGCATCGCCAGGCCGCCGAACGTCGTCACCAGCAGCGCCTGCATCGCGGCCCGCCGGCTGGTCGCGCGTTCGGCGTAGTGGCCGACCAGCAGGAACGACAGGACCGTCGTGATCTCCCAGAAGACGTAGAGCAGCAGCAGGTTGTCGCTGGTCACCAACCCGAACATGGCGCCGGAGAACGCGACCAGCTCGGCGGCGAAGCTGGGCAGCCGCTTCTCGGTGTGGCCGTCGTGGTGGTGGAAGTAGTCGGCGCAGTAGAACAGCACCAGCGCGCCGATCGCGAGCACCAGCACGCTCATCACCGCGGCCAGCGCGTCGAACCTCAGCGTGATGTCCATCGACAGGCTGGGCACCCAGGCGACGTCGACGACGTGCGCCTCGCCCTTGTCAGGCCAGTTCAGCACCACCCAGATCAGCGACAGCAGCGGCACCAGCGCAAGCGGATAGAACGCCGAACGCCCCCAGCGGTACACCAGCAGAGGCGCCAGTAGCGCGGCAGCCGCATGGGCAGCAAGGATGGCGAGCATGGCTCCGTCTCGTCGTGGGCGGCACGCTGTCGGGCGGGCTTTCCGTCGGGCAGGTGGACATGGGTGTCAGCCGTACTGACTTTGGAGTCACTCCAGTCTACGGGTGCCCTTCACCATTGCCTTGATGTGCTCCTCGACGCCGGATGCGGCGACGAACAGCAGCTCGTCACCGGCCTCGAGTACCTCGTCCGGGGTGGGGATGATCAGGTGCTTTCCGCGCATCAGCGTCACCAGCGCACTGTCGGCGGGCATCGCGAGGTCGCGCACGCGGCGCTGCACCAGCGGGCTGTCGTCGGGAAGGGTGAACTTCGCAACATTGGTCGCGCTCTGCCCGAGATCGCCCCGGGAATCGCGGCCCAGCGCCATCAGCCGCACCAACTGACCCTTGTCGATCGCGCCCTCGATGGCGGCGACCAGTGCCAGCGGCGTCGACACCGCGACGTCGACGCCCCATGCCTCGGTGAACAGCCACTCGTTGCGGGCGTCGTTGATCCGAGCGACCACCCGCTCGATGCCGAACTCGGTCTTGGCCAGCAGCGCCATCGCCAGATTCGCCTTGTCGTCGCCGGTGGCCGCGATCGCGACGTCGCAGATCTGCATCTCGGCTTCTTCGAGCGAGCCGACCTCGCAGGCGTCCGCCCACAGCCACTCGGCGCCGGGAACCGAGTTCGGCTCGTAGCGGTGGAATTCCTTCTCGATGATCAGGACCTTGTGGCCGTATTCGACGAGTTCCTGGGCCACCGACCGGCCGACCGCACCCGCGCCTGCTACTGCGATCCGCATGAACCTCCTGTCCCTGATTTACTCATCCGGGTGACCCTGCAGCAGCTCTATGTGGCGCTGTTCATCGGCGGTCTGGTGCTGTTGGCGAGCATCGCCGCGACGAGGCTGGCCACCGGGGTCGGCCTGCCCAGCCTATTGCTGTTCCTCGGGGTCGGCGTGCTGGTCGGGGAGGACGGCCTCGGGCTGCAGTTCGACAACGCGCAGCTCGCGCAGGATCTGGGTACCGCGGCGCTGGCGGTGATCCTGGTCGAGGGCGGTCTGACCACCCGGTTCAACGACATCAGGAAAGTGCTCGCCCCCGCCGCTGTGCTCGCGACGTTCGGCGTCGCGGCGAGCACGGTGATCACGGCCGCGGCCGTGCACTGGGTGTTCGGCATGAACTGGCAGCTGGCGCTGCTGCTCGGTGCGGTCGTGTCCAGTACGGACGCCGCCGCGGTGTTCTCGGTGCTGCGGGTGGTGCCGTTGCCGCGCCGGCTCAGCGGCCTGCTGGAGGCCGAATCCGGCTTCAACGACGCGCCCGCGGTGATCCTGGTGCTGCTGTTCAGCGCGGTGCCGATGGACCTCGACCCGCTCACGATCGCGGGCACGATGTTCTACGAGCTGTTGATGGGCGTCGTGCTCGGGCTCGGGTTCGGTTTCCTCGGCGCGATGACGTTGCGCCGGATCGCGCTGCCCGCGGCGGGCCTGTATCCGCTCGCCGCGTTCGGGCTGTGCATGGTCTCGTTCGCCGCGGCGGGCACCGCGCACGCGAGCGGATTTCTGGCGGCCTATCTGTCGGGTGTGGTGCTCGCGAACTCCGGGCTGCCGCACCGGTCGGCGACGCGGTCGTTCGCCGAGGGGGCCGGCTGGCTTGCCCAGATCGGGGTGTTCGTGATCCTCGGCCTGCTGGTGTCGCCGTCGGAGCTGCTCCGCGAGGTGGTGCCGGCGATCGTCGCGGGGCTGGTGCTGCTGCTGTTGGCGCGGCCGTTGTCGGTGTTCCTGTCGCTCGTCGGCTTCCGGGTCCCGTGGCGCGAGAAGGTGTTCCTGTCGTGGGCCGGTCTGCGCGGGGCGGTGCCGATCGTGCTGTGCACCTATCCGATCGTCGAGGGGGTGCCCGACAGCTGGCGGCTGCTGCACATCGTGTTCATCCTGGTGGTGCTCTACACCGCGATCCAGGGTCCGAGCCTGCGCATCGTCGCCGAATGGCTGCATCTGATCCCGCGGGACACCACCCGCGAAATCCAGGTCGACGCGGCACCGCTGGACGTGCTCGGCGCGGAGCTGCTGACGATGACCGTGTTGCCGGGTTCGCGGTTGCACAACGTCACGGTGGTGGAGCTGCGGCTGCCCGACCCGAGCGTCATCACGCTGATCATCCGGGCGGGCCAGCCGTTCGTGCCGCAGCCGGTCACCCGGCTGGCGATCGGCGATGAACTGCTGATCGTGACGACGTCGGTGACCCGCGAACTCGCCGAGCGGCGGCTGCGCGCGGTCAGCCGCCGCGGCAAGCTCGCGTACTGGTTCGACGAGTACGGCGATCCGAACTAGCGGGCCGTGAGGCCCGGGCACGCCGGGAACGCGAGCCGGATCGGCAGCGCGTGTGCGGCCACCCCGATGCCCGCACCGAGGATCGGCCAGACGGGCCAGAAGTACCAGCTGCCGGTGCCGAGGCCGACCGCGAGCCACACGGTGAGCACGACGACGACCATGGTCGCGTAGGCCGCGAGGTGCAGATGGATGCCGCGCCGGGCGGCGGCGACGCGCGCAGCGGCCCGGCGCGGATCGTTGCGGCGCAGCTCGGCGACGGGCAGGTCGGCGGTGAGGGCCCGCAGGTCCGGATCGGTCTGCGCGCTGTAGACGGTCTGCAGCCGGGATTCGTACTCACCGAGGTCGAGGTATCCCTGCGAGAGTGCCTGTCCGAGCACGTCCGCGGTGGCCTCACGTTCGCGGTCTCCGGCCCTGACTGTGGTGGAGCTCATGGTCCCTCCCGAACTTGACAACGACTAGATCGGACGATTCCACGATAACTAGTCACTGTCAAGATTTCCGCCAGCGAGAGTGCGCTCAGATCGCCGATTCGTGCGAAGTCGCGATCTCACCGCACTTTCGCCGCGTGGCTGTCCGGATCAGCGTGACTCGGCGAACGTGCGCAGCCCCTCGACCTGGACCGGATCCAGCGACGGCCGGACCGTCTGGCGGGCGGTGGCCACGTCCTCGGCGGTGACGTCGGCGGCGTCGATGGAGCGGCGCATCGCGGTCAGCGCGGCCTCCCGCAGCAACGCCACGCAGTCGGCGGCGCTGTACCCCTCGAGCTCGGAGGCCAGCGCGGCCAGGTCGACGTCCGGCGCCAGCGGCACGGATTTCCCCGCCGTCCGCAGGATCTGGGTGCGGGCCTCGGTGTCGGGCGGCTCGACGAACACCAGCTTCTCCAGCCGGCCCGGGCGCAGCAGCGCCGGGTCGATCAGATCGGGCCGGTTGGTCGCACCCAGCACGACCACGTCGCGCAGCGGTTCGATGCCGTCGAGTTCGGTCAGCATCGCCGCGACCACCCGGTCGGTCACCCCGGAGTCGAAGCTCTGCCCGCGCCGCGGGGCGAGCGCGTCGATCTCGTCGAGGAACACCAGCGACGGCGCGGAATCCCGGGCCCGCTGGAACAGCTCGCGCACCGCCTTCTCCGACGAGCCGACCCACTTGTCCATCAACTCGGCGCCCTTGACCGCGTGCACGCTCAGCCGTCCCGAGCTCGCCAGCGCACGCACCACGAACGTCTTGCCGCATCCGGGCGGGCCGTAGAGCAGCACGCCGCGCGGCGGTTCCACACCGAGACGCTGGAACGTCTCCGGATGCTGCAGCGGCCACAGCACCGCCTCGGTCAGGGCCTGTTTGGTGTCGACCATGTCGCCGACGTCGTCGAGGGTCACCGAGCCGACCGACACCTCCTCGGTCGCCGACCGGGACAGCGGCCGGATCACGCCGAGCGCACCGGTGAGGTCCTCCTGGCGCAGCTCCGGTGCGTCGCCGCTCTCGCTCGCGCGCGCGGCGGCCCGCAGCGCGGCCTCACGGACCAGCGCGGCCAGGTCCGCGACCACGAAACCCGGTGTGCGCTCGGAGATCTCGCCCAGATCGAGGTCGCGGGCGGGTGCGTCGCGCAGCAGCACCTCGAGCAGTTGGCGGCGCACCGCGCCGTCGGGCAGGCTCAGGCCGAGTTCGCGGTCGCACAGGTCTGGGGAGCGCAGCCGGGTGTCGACGCTGTCCGGGATCGCCGACGTCGCGACGAACGCGACCCCCTTCGTGGCGACCGCATTGCGCAGTTCGGCGAGGATCAGCGTCGCCACCGGGTCGGGCGGTACCGGCAGCAGCGCGTCGACGTCGGTCACCAGCAGCACTCCCCCGCCGTCGCGCACCACGGCGACGGCGGACGCGACCTTGGCGAGGCGGTCGTCGGCGCGCAGTGAGCCGACCTCCGGCCCGTCGAGCTCCACCAGCCGCCGGTCCGCGCACACGGTGCGCACCAGTGTGGCCTTGCCGACGCCCGCCGGACCCGACACCAGCACACCGAGATTGGCGGTGGCGCCGAGCTTTTCGAGCAGCTCGGGCTGGTCGAGGGCGAGCTTGAGCCATTCGGTGAGCCGGCTCGCCTGGCTGTGCGAACCCTTGAGGTCGTCGAAACCGATTGCCGGGGTATGCGGTTGCTCGGGTTGGACCGGTGGCGGCGCCGATCGCGCGGGCGCGGCCGAGCCCCAGCAGACCAGCGAATTGGGTTGCACACTCACCGGGCCGGCCGGGTCGACGGCGGTGACCGTCAGCAGTTCCGACGTCCAGGTGATGCCGACTGACGACGCCAGCGCCGCGGTGGCCGCCGACGTGGACGTGCCGGGACCCAGGTCGCGGGGAAGCAGGGACACCGTGTCGCCGACCGTCATCACCTTGCCCAGCAGCGCCTGGCGCAGCGTCGCGGGGCTGATCGACTGGCTGGCCAGCCGGGAACCGCTCAGTGTCACCGACCGCGCG
Organism: Mycolicibacterium parafortuitum; assembly: GCF_002086815.1. GTDB lineage: Bacteria > Actinomycetota > Actinomycetes > Mycobacteriales > Mycobacteriaceae > Mycobacterium > Mycobacterium parafortuitum. The sequence goes on along the minus strand of NZ_MVID01000003.1, from coordinate 91,891 downwards.
CCCTGGACCGCCACCGCCGACACCAGCACCGACGTGTCTTCGCGCAGGCCCGCATTCGACAGCGTCACGTCGTCGAGCAGCGCGGTGCCCGCGGGTGTCCCGGCCGGCGCGATCCCGACCACCGCGGCGGTGGTGCGTGCGCCCGTCAGCGACACGGCGTCCCACTCCCGGATGCCGAGTGCGGCGATCGCCTCGGGATGTAGTCGGACCACCCCGCGGCGGGAGTCCAGCGCGGAGGTGTTCAACCGGGCGGTGAGTGCGAGCTGTGTCAACGCCTCAGCCTTTCGGCGGCCTGCGCAGACCGAGGCGCAGCGAGGAGCGGCGTGGCTGGGCCCGCTGGGTCCGGTGGGTGCGCCGGATCGCGCGCCGCGCGGCCCGCTGCTGGCGCGGCTTGTCGTCCCACACCTCGGGGTGTGCGGCCAGGAACCGCTTGGTGCGCAACGCGAACGGGATGTGCAGGAAGTACGCGACGATGATCACCAGGATCACGATGTAGCCGTACAGGATCGACGCGGCGACACCGATCGCCAGCAGCGCCAGCAGCGGTGCCACCATGTTCGGCGGCACCGAGAACGTGTGGATCTTGCGCATCGGCAGCGTGCTGACCACCAGCAGCGAGACGCCGATCATCCAGATCGCGACGGCCGGCTCGGAGGTCCACCAACCCTCACCGAACTGCATCTTGGCCGCCAGCGGGCCGATCGCGCCGATCGCACCCGCGGGTGCGGGCATACCGGTGAAGTACTTCTTCTCGTAGGCGGGCTGGTCGACCGACAGCATCGCGTTGAAGCGCGCCAGCCGCAGCACGATGCACACCGCGTACAGCAGCACCACGATCCAGCCGATCTGCGACGTCGACAGCAACGTGGCGTAGACGATGAACGCCGGTGCGACACCGAAATTCACCGCGTCGGCCAGCGAGTCGATCTCCTCGCCCATCTTCGAGGTCGCATTCAACGCACGTGCCACCCGGCCGTCGAGGCCGTCGAGGATCGCGGCGATCGCCAGAAACGCCATCGCTTCGGTCGGGCGGCCGTCGAGCGCCATCTTGACCGCGCTCAGACCCAGGCAGATCGCGGCGACGGTCATCGCGCTCGGCAGGATGCGGGCGCTGACCACCGGCGACTTGAGGCGTGGGCGCATCAGGGCAGCTCGGCCAGGACGGTCTCGCCGGCGACGGCGCGCTGCCCGACGCCGACCAGGATCTCGGAGCCTGCGGGCAGGTAGGTGTCCAGCCGGGAGCCGTAGCGGATCAGGCCGTAGGTATCGCCGAGGCCGACCTTGTCGCCGGGCTTGACGTCGCACACGATGCGCCGGGCCAGCAGCCCGGCGATCTGGACCGCGATCACCTCGGCGCCCTCGGGGTTGCGGATCACCACGCTGTTGCGTTCGTTGTCCTCGCTGGCGGCGGCCAGTTCGGCGGACCCGAACAGCCCGGGCCGGTGCGCCACGGCGACCACCTCACCGGCCAGCGGTGCGCGCTGCACATGCGCGTCGAACAGCGACAGGAAGATGCTGATCCTCGGCAAAGGCGTTGCCGGGAGCCCTAATTCGCTGGGCGGCAACTCCTCCTCGATCAGGCAGATCAGCCCGTCGGCCGGGGCGACCACGACGCCGGGCCGGGTCGGTGGCGTGCGCGGCGGGTGCCGGAAGAACGCGGCGTTGGCGGCCGCCGACGCGACGCCGGCGTTGCGCAGCCACCGCGTTCTGCGGCCGGCCAACGCGACCGCCAGGCTGGCGCCGACGAACGGCAACCCCGCCGGGTGCATCGGGGGGACGGTGGTACGAACCAGGGCCGCCAGGCGCGCTGGTCCTGTCTTGAGGTCGGGGCGTCTGGCCATTGTCTCGCCAGGCTATCTCAGGTCCCAGACCTGCACACGCGACCCCGCGGCCACTTCTGCGGTGTCCTCGTCGAGTTCCAGCAGGCAGTTGGCCGAGGCCAGCCACCGCAGATGGTGCGAGGCAGGCGGGCCGTAACCGGTCACGGAGTCGGTGACGGGGTCGAACACGCCGCGCCGGAACTGCCGCTTCCCGCGCGGTGAGGTCAGATCCTCGGTCAGCATCGCCGTGCGGCGGGGCCGCTCGGTGTCGGCGAACCCCATCGCGGCGCGTAGCGCCGGACGCACGAACACCTCGAACGACACCAGTGCCGACACCGGATTGCCCGGCAGCGTCACGATCGGGGTGTCCTCGACCGTGCCGCAGCCCTGAGGCATGCCGGGCTGCATCGCGACCTTCACGAACTCCACACTTCCCGGGCCGAGCGCGTCCTTGACCACCTCGTACGCGCCCGCACTGACCCCGCCGGTGGTCAGGATCAGGTCCGCGTCGGCGGCGTGCCGCCGCAGCGTCTCGCTGAACACCGCGACGTCGTCGCCGGTCATCGGCGACGCGATCACCTCGCCACCGGCGTCGCGCACCGCGGCGGCGAGCATCACGCCGTTGGATTCGTAGATCTGCCCGGGCTGCAGTGGGGTGCCCGCGGAGACCAGTTCGGTGCCCGTCGACACGACGAGCACGCGCTGCCGCGGGGTCACGGTCAGCTCCCCGAGCCCGAGCGCCGCGGCGAGGCCGAGCACGGCGGGGGTGACCACCTGCCCGGCGCGCAGCACGGTGGTGCCCGCCGACACGTCCTCGCCGGCGCGGCGGATGTGCTGGCCTTCCTTCTTGGCTTCCCGGATCGTCACGGTGTGCACGCCGCCGTCGGTGCTCTCGACGGGGACGACGGTCGTCGCGCCGTACGGCAGCGGTGCGCCGGTCATGATGCGATGCGCGGTGCCCGGTGCCAGGGTCGGGATGTCGGTGCGCCCGGCCGGGATGTCCTCGGCGACGGGCAGCCGCACCGGGGTGTCCGCGGTCGCGGCCGCGATGTCCTCGGTCAGCACCGCGTAGCCGTCCATCGCGGAGTTGTCGAAACCCGGCAGGGACAACCGCGCCACCACATCGGCGGCCAGCACCATGCCGAGGGCGTCCGCGATCGGCACGGTCTGGGCGGGGCGAGCGGTGATCAGACCGGCGACCACGCGCCGGTGCTCGTCGACGGAACGCATCAGATCGGGTACTTCACACCGGTCAGGTCCTCCGACACCGTCCACAGCCGCTGCGCGACGGCGACGTCGTGGGACTTGGCGTTGGAGTCCACCAGCACCGGGTGCCCGACCATCTCCCGGAAGCCGGACGGCCCGTAGTACTGGCCGCCACGCACCTCGGGGTCGGTGGCCGCGCGCAGCGTCGCCAGCGCGCCGACGCGCGGGCTGTTGGTGATCAGCCCGGCCAGGGTCATCACTCCGGGCAGGCCGGTGCCGGGGATGTGGCGCATCAGCTCGGTGTTGGAGATGCCGGGGTGCGCCGCGACCGCGACGGTCGGCGCGCCCCGCCCGGCGAGCCTGCGCTGCAGCTCGTAGGTGAACATCAGGTTGGCCAGCTTCGACTGGCCGTACGCCGCGACCCGGTTGTACTTGTGTTCCCAATTCAGGTCGTCGAAGTGGATGTCGGCCATGTTGCGATGCGCCATGCTCGCGACGGTCACCACGCGCGAGCCCGGCACGTCGAGCAGGGTGTCGAGCAGCAGGCCGGTCAGCGCGAAATGCCCGAGGTGGTTGGTGCCGAACTGCAGCTCGAACCCGTCGGCGGTGGTCTGCTTCGGCGGGTACATCACGCCTGCGTTGTTGACCAGGAGATCCAGCCGTGGATGGGCCGCGCGCAATTCCGCGGCCGCGCCCCGGATGCTCGCCAGCGAGGACAGGTCGAGTTCCTGCAGCGACACGTCGGCGCCGGGGTGGAGGGCGGTGATCCGGTCGACGGCGTCCTTGCCCTTGTCCAGGTTGCGCACCGCGATGACGACGCGGGCCCCCTTGCCCGCGAGCACCTGGGCGGCCTCGTAACCGATGCCGGTGTTGGCGCCGGTCACGACGGCGACCCTGCCGGACTGATCGGGGACGTTGGCGGCGGTCCATGTGGAGGTCATGGCATTCAACTTACGGTCCCGCACGGCAACTAGGCTCGATCGCGTGCACCTGGTCGAACCGGCGCACCCGCCGAGCCGGAAAGCGCCGCTGGTGTGGGCCCTCGGCGCCGCCGTCCCGTGGACGGTCGCCGTCATCGCGCAGATCGTGTGGTTCGTCGTCGGGGTCGGGGCATCCGCGGACGGGCAGTGGTTGTGGGTGCACGGGCTCGTCGCCGCGGCCACCGTGCTCGGGGCGGCGGTGTCGATCGTCGTCGCCCCGTTGTGGCGCTACCGGGTGCACCGCTGGGATCTGGACGCCACGGCCGTGTACACCCGCTCGGGCTGGCTGGTGCAGGAACGGCGCATCGCACCGATCTCGCGGATACAGACCGTCGACACCTACCGCGGCCCGCTGGACCGGCTGTTCGGGTTGTCCAACGTGACGGTGACGACCGCGTCGTCGGCCGGGGCGGTGCGCATCGTCGCGCTCGACGTCGAGGTCGCCGACCGGGTGGTCGCGCAGCTGACCGACATCGCCGCGCTGGGCGGCGAGGACGCCACGTGACGCCCGACTGGTCCCGGTTGAGTCCGCGGATGCTTCTCGTGCACCCCGTGCACGAGGTGATCCGCCAGATCCCGGTGTTGGTCGGATCTCTCGTGCTCGGATCGGCCACCGGCAACCCGCTGTGGACGCTCGCCGGGGTCGTCCTGGTCGTCGGCTTCGGGCTGGCGCGCTGGTTCACCACCACCTACCGCATCGGCGCCGACGAGGTGCAGCTGCGCAGCGGGGTCCTGCGGCGGGTGGTGCTGTCGGTGCCGCGCAACCGAATCCGTTCGGTGTCCACCGACGCCCGGCTGCTGCACCGTCTGCTCGGGCTGACGGTGCTGCGGGTCAGCACCGGTCAGGAAGCGGCCGGCGACACGGTTTTCGAGCTCGACGCGGTGCCCGCGGGCGATGTGGCCGGGCTGCGGGCGGTGCTGCTGGCGGACTCGTCCGCGGTGCCCGATCACGAGGCCACCCCAGGTCGGGAACTGGCGCGTTGGCAGCCGTCGTGGCTTCGGTACAGCGCGTTGACCCCGACCGGCCTGGTCACGATCGCGGCGGTGGCCGGCGTGCTGTCGCAGGCGGGAGTGCTTCGGGCGCTGCGGGATTCGGCACTGGTGCGGACCGGGCAGGACGTGGTCGACGAGCTCGGGACCGCCGCCGCGGCGGTGTCCGCCGTGGCGGTGGTGCTGGTCGCGGCGGTCACGTTGTCGGTGACCCAGTCGCTGCTGACCTACGGCAATCTGGTGCTGCGCCGCGACACCGGACGCGACGCCGGTGTGCTGCAGCTGTCGCATGGTCTGGTGCGGGTGCGGGAACGCTCGTTCGACATGCGTCGGCTGCGCGGCGGCACGCTGCGGGAACCGATCCTGGTGCGGTTGTTCGGCGGAGCCCGCCTGGACGCCGTGATGACCGGCGTCACCGGCGCCGGCGAGGCGTCGCAGCTGCTCCCGCCGTGCCCGCGACCCACCGCCGAAGCGGTGCTGACCGATCTGATCGGCCGGCCCGACGCCGTCACCGGAGTACTGACCGGGCACGGGCCCGCCGCGACCCGACGGCGCTGGACCCGCGCGATGCTGCTGCCCGCCGCGGTCGCGGTGGGACTGGCCGTCTGGTCGGTGTCCGGCGGGGTCCCGGTGTGGGCGTGGGCGGCCACGGCGCTGACCGTTGCCGCGTGCGCGGCGCTGGCCGCCGACCGTGCCCGGTCGCTCGGGCACCGGGCCGGCGACGGCTGGCTGGTCGCCCGCGCGGGCAGCCTGCACCGCCGTCGCGACTGCGTGGCGTCCGCGGGCATCGTGGGCTGGACGGTGCGCCAGACGCTGCCGCAGCGCCGCGCCGGGGTCGCGACGCTGATCGCCGCGACCGCCGCGGGCGTCAAACGGTACGAGGTCATCGACGTACCCGCCGAGCAGGCCTGGGCCATCGCCGGGGCCACCTCGCCGTGGTTGTCGGCGACCCGGTGGGCGCAGGGCGGCGGGGGAACCGGCGGCGGCCACTAGCGGGGTACGACTTGCGTGCCGACGCGGGCCGTTTACTGTCGCACCATGGCGATCGGCGGGATCCTCTTCGACATCGACGGCGTGCTCGTGACGTCGTGGAAGCCGATCCCCGGTGCCGCCGAAACCCTGCAGACGTTGGCGGACAACCAGATCGCCTGTACCTACCTGACCAACACCACCACCCGGACCCGCGCCCAGATCGCCGAACTGCTCACCGAAGCCGGCATGGCGGTGCGCGCCGACGAGGTGGTCACCGCGGCGGTGCTGACAGCCGACTACGTGCGGGACCGCTACCCGGACGCGCGATGTTTCCTGGTCAACAGCGGCCAGATCGCCGAGGACATGCCGGGCATCGACATCGTCTACTCCAGCCAGTTCGACGGGCCGCGCGCCCCCGAGCCGCCGGACGTCGTACTGCTCGGCGGCGCGGGACCCGAGTACAGCCACCTGACGCTGTCCTGGGTCTACGACTGGATGGCGCAGGGCGTTCCGGTGGTCGCGATGCACCGCAGCACTGCGTGGACCACCACCGACGGGCTGCGCGTCGACACCGGCATGTACCTGATCGGGATGGAGAAGACGTCGGGCCGCAAGGCCACCGCGGTGGGTAAGCCCGCGCCGGAGGGCTTCTTGTCCGCGGCGACCCGGCTGGGCGTGGACCCCGAGGAGATGTACGTCGTCGGTGACGACCTCAACAACGATGTGCTGGCCGGTCAGGTGGTCGGCATGACCGGGGTGCTGGTGCGCACCGGCAAGTTCCGTCAGGACACGCTGGACCGCTGGGCGGCAGACGAATTCGCGATGCAGCCCAACCACGTCATCGACTCGGTGGCCGACCTGCCCGCGCTGCTCGGCCTGTGACGCGATGAGTTCCGCGCCCGCGGGCGGTCAGTCTGTGCATGACCGAAACCATGACTGTCGAAGCCACCGTCGAGGCTCCCGTGGCGGCGACGTTCGCGCTGCTCGCCGATCCCGCCAACCATGCCGCGATCGACGGCACCGGCTGGGTGCGTGAGGCACTCGACCCGGAACCGTTGGCCCGGGTCGAGCAGATGTTCCGGGTCGCGATGTACCACGACAACCATCCGGACGGACACTACGAGATGGCCAACAAGGTCATCGCGTTCGAGCAGGACCGCATCCTCGGCTGGGAACCCGGCCAGGCGGGTCCGGACGGGGTGGTCGGGTACGGCGGCTGGACGTGGCGCTATGACCTGGAACCGCTCGGCGCGACGCAGACGCGGGTCACCCTGACCTACGACTGGTCGGGTGTGCCCGCCGAACTGCGCGAACACATCGAGTTCCCGCCGTTTCCCGTCACGCATCTGGAGAACTCGCTGGACAACCTCGCGAAGCTCGCGGCCGGGTGATCTCAGCCGTTCGGCTGATGCTCTTCGGGCGACTCTGGTGCCTCATTGAGGGATGCGGAATCGGGGTGGACACGCCGTGGTGCTCGGCGCGAGCATGGCCGGGCTGTTGGCGGCGCGGGTACTGACGGAGTTCTTCGACCGGGTCAGCGTCGTCGACCGTGACGAGCTCGACGACAGCAGCGCACCGCGCCGCGGGGTGCCGCAGGCCCAGCAGCCGCACGTGATGCTGGCCCGGTGCGGGCAGATCATCGAAGAGCTGTTCCCGGGGGTCACCGGTGAGATCGTGGGCGCCGGGGCGCACCTGTGGCGGACCGGGGATCTATCCCAGCTCTACACGCGGTTCAACGGCCACCTCGTCACCCGGACGGGGCGTTTGGAAGACCCCGACATGCTGACCATCCTGTACGCGGGCCGCCCGTTCCTCGAATGTCACGTCCGCCGCCGCGTGCGCGCGCTGCCGACGGTGTCGTTCGTCGACCGGCACGACATCGACGCACTGACGTGGTCGGGGCAGGCCGTGACCGGTGTCCGGGTCACCGGACAGGCCGACCACCGCACCCACGACATCGCCGCCGACCTCGTCGTCGACGCCACCGGCCGGGGTTCGCGGACTCCGAACTTCTTGGAACAGCAGGGCCGTGCGCGGCCGCGTGAGGATCAGCTGACCGTGCACGTGAGTTACGCCAGCATGCGGGTGCGGATCCCCGACGGGCTGCTGCACGAGCTGCTGTTCATCGACATGCCCGAGCCCGGCCGGCCTCGCGGCTTCGCGATGAGCCGCTGCGAGGGCGACGAGTGGCACGTGATGGTCGGCACGCTGGGTCGGGACAACCGGCCGCCGGTCAGTGTGGACGAGTTTCACGCTCGCGCCGAGGAATTGATGCCCGCGCACGCCTACGCCGCGCTGCGGGCAGGGGAGCCGTTGGCCGACCTCGCGGTATACCGGTTCCCGGCGAGCCGGTGGCGGCGTTACGACAAGGTGCGGATGCCCGACGGGCTGTTGGTGACCGGCGACGCCGTCGCCAGCTTCAACCCGATCTACGGCCAGGGGATGACGCTGGCCGCCATCGACGCGGTGGCGCTCCGTGACTGCCTGCGCGGCGGTGATCGCGGGCTGTCCCGGCGTTTTCACCGGCAAACGGCCAAGGGCATCGGGATCGCCTGGCGCACAGCGGTCAACTCGGACCTGCTGTTGCCGGAAGTCGAGGGCCCGCGCCCACTGTCGACCAGGCTGTCGAATGCGTACATCGACCGGATCCTGTTGGCGTGTGAGACCGATGCGTGGGTGGACCAGCAGTTCCAGATGGTTTCCGGAATGTTGCAGCCGCCCAGTCGGTTACTGCGGCCCGCGATGCTGCGCCGGGTGTTCGCCGCGTCACGCGGCCGCCAGAACCTCAGTGCCGTGGAGGTTCCCGCTACGGCATGAGTGACAGCAGTAGCCGGACCAGTTCACCCTGCCGGTGGGTGTCGGTCTTCTGGTAGACGTGCTGCAGATGGGTTTTGACGGTGGCCAGCGACAGGATGAGCTCGTCGGCGACGGCTGCCAGGGCCTGCCCGCGGCCGATGCGCAGTGCCACCTCGGCCTCCGAGTCGGTCAACGAGAACAGCCGGCGCAGAAGCTGTTTGGGTGGTTCGCGGTGTACATCGGGGTCGACGACGATGACCAGTGCTCCCGGCTGAGCTGCGGTCGCCCCAGCAGGCATCACATGCACGATCAACGGTCGTGGTGAGGTCCTGCGGGCCACCCGCAAGGTGTCCGCGATGCGCGGCCCGGTCTCCCGCGCGGCCCGTGACACCGCGCGCCTGAGGTCGGTGTCCGACGCGGGCGACGACAGGTACAGGTGACCGGATCGGGTGAGAACCTCGGCGCTGCAACGTAACAGCGATTCCGCGGCGGTATTGGTATAGGTCAGGGTCATGTCGGCGGCGACGGTCATCGCCGGTGCGCCGACCGCGTCGGCCGGGTGGGTGCGCAGTGCGGCACGGTCTCGAAGCTCGGTCAGAAGATGCTCGGTGCGCAACGCCCGCTGCAGTTGCGGGACAAGGGCGTTGACCAGCCGCATGTTATCGGTGGTCGCGAACGGTTCGGCGCGCTTGCCCGCCACGACGAACGAGACCGTTTTCGGCCCGGCACTGACCCGGACGAACGCCCCGTCGTCGAGCGCGTACGGGCACATCCATTCCCCGTGGAACTCCGACCGAGGGTTGAGCGCGACCAACGTCTTTCCGTTGTGTACCAGCCCGGGCGCACTGCGTTCGACCGCCTCCAGCACGTAGTCGAACCGGCCGTAGTACTCGTCGTACGCCGCCATCGCCTCGCTGTCGGTGAAGCTGCAGCTCCTGACCGCCCGGCGCGGCCCGTCGGTCAGGACGAGGCCGGTCGCGTTGGCGTCCAGCGCGGTACGCACCACTGTCAGCGCATCAACCCACCGGTCCGGCTCGACGGCTGCGCTGTGCATCGCGGTGACCATCTGCGAGAACTGCTCGATCGCGACCATTTCACCCCCTCGCGAAGAGAGCCCTTCGGTGAATATAAGTCTGCGGCCGTCAATTGGCCAGAGATGGCGCAGGTCAGGCGGTCAGTTCACGCTGCAGCACGCGGATGGCGGCGATGCGCTCCTGCAGTTGCTCGCGTGTCGCGGCGGCCACCGGCGGCCCGCCGCAGCGCCTGCGCAACTCGTTGTGGATCCAGCCGTGCGGCCGCCCGGTGCGGTGGTGGGCCAGCGACACCAGCGTGTTGAGCTCGGTGCGCAACTCGCGGAGTTGCCCGTGCGTGGTCTTGGGCGGTTGCACCCCGGCCGCCGTGCGCTTCTGGAGTTGCTCATCCTGCCTGCGGCGCAACAGATCTCGCATTGACTCGGGGTCGAGCAGGCCGGGGATGCCGAGGTAGTCGGCCTCCTCGTCGCTGCCCGCGGGCGTCGCCGTGCCGAATGACGACCCGTCGAAGATCACCTGGTCGAGTTCGGCGTCGGCGCCGAGATACTCGACCTTCTTCTCCTCCTCGCCGGGTTCGTCGCGTTTCTGCTCGCGCAGCTCGGCGTCCAGCGGGTCCTCGAGCGGCTCGCGGTGCGGTTTGCCCAGCACGTGATTGCGCTGCGCCTCCATCTCGCTGGCCAGCATCAGCAGATTCGGCACCGACGGCAGGAAGATGCTGGCGGTCTCGCCGGGGCGCCGCGACCGCACGAAGCGGCCGATCGCCTGGGCGAAGAACAGCGGCGTCGACGCGCTCGTCGCGTACACCCCGACCGACAGCCGCGGCACGTCGACACCCTCGGACACCATGCGCACGGCCACCAGCCACTTCGACGTGTCCGCCGAATACTGGGCGATGCGGTCGGAGGCGCCCTTGTCGTCGGAGAGCACGACGGTCGGGTCTTCCCCGGTGAGTTTGAGCAGCAGCTTGGCGTACGCGCGCGCGGCGGTCTGGTCGGTGGCGATGATCATGCCGCCGGCGTCGGGGATGTGCTGGCGCAGGCCGTCCAGGCGCTTGTCCGCCGCGGCGATCACCGCGGGCATCCACTCGCCCTTCGGGTCGAGCGCCGACTTCCACGCCCGCGCGGTCTGCTCGGCGGTCAGGGGCTCGCCCAGACGGGCCGCGTGCTCCTCGCCGGCGCTGTCGCGCCAGCGCGCCTCGCCGGAGTACGCCATGAACATCACCGGGCGCACCACGCCGTCGGCCAGCGCGTCGGAGTAGCCGTAGGTGTGGTCGGCTTGGGATCGCTGGAACCCGTCGGGTCCGGTCTCGTAGTTGACGAACGGGATCGCGCTGTCGTCGCTGCGGAACGGCGTACCGGTCAGCGCGAGCCGGCGCGTCGCGTCGTCGAACGCCTCCCGGATCGCGTCGCCCCAGCTCTTGGCGTCGCCGCCGTGGTGGATCTCGTCGAACACCACGAGCGTCCTGCGGTTCTCGGTGCGCACCCGGTGCCGGGTCGGGTGGCTCGCGACCTGGGCGTAGGTGACGACGACGCCGTGGTACTCCGAGGACGTCTGCGAGTTCGAGTTGGAGAACTTCGGGTCCAGTGCGATGCCGTGCCGCGCGGCGGCCTGCGCCCACTGGATCTTCAGGTGTTCGGTCGGGACCACGATCGTGACGGCATCGACGGTGCCCTCGGCGAGCAGTTCGGAGACAATGCGCAGCGCGAAGGTGGTCTTACCGGCGCCGGGGGTCGCGACGGCGAGGAAGTCCCGGGGCTTGGCGGTCAGGTACTTGACCAGCGCGCGTCGCTGCCAGCCGCGCAACGCCTGGGTGCCGGGCCCGGAAGTGCCGGACGTGGGTGCTGGATCAGCCCGCACCCATGACTCCTCCCGACGAACTCGCCGCCGTTTCCGGCGGCGACCGGAATGCAGTCTAGGGCAACCGGTTCCGCGACCGCATCTCTGCGGCGTGTCCGGCGCGGCGTGTCCCGCGCGTGCTGCGGGTTTGCGTCCCTTCGGTCACTCGACCCAGTGGTTGTCGTGCTTGGCGAACCACTCGCGGCGTTCCTCGTCGGTGAGCTCACCGATGTGCGGCAGCCCCTCGAAGTAGTGCTCGCGCGGTGCACCGGGGGCGAACAGGATCAGGATGGACGCCGGCTCGTCGGCTTCGTTGCGGAAGCCGTGGATGCCGCCCGGCGGCACGTAGAGGAAGTCGCCGGTGTTCCCGTCCACCCACTCGGTGCCGTTGTACAGCGTCAGCGTTCCGGACAGCACGTAGAACGCCTCGGACATGCCGCGGTGGAAGTGCGGGCCCGGGCCGCCTCCGCGCGGTGCGATCTGCACCCGGTACAGGCCGTAGTCGCCGTCGGTGTCGGATTGGTCGGCCAGATAGTGGTACCGGATGTGTCCGAACGCGTCGTAGTTCGGCGGGGCGTCGGCGCGTTTGAGCCAAGCGCTCACCTCGGGTTCGTCGGCGGTGTAGCGCGGCGGCGGATAGGGCGGGACGACCAGCGACATCCCGCCAGTCTGCCGCGTCAGGCGCTGACCGGGACCGGGAACGTCACCTTCGTCAGCTCCTCGGACACAGCCCACAGCCGGCGCTGCTGAGCGAGGTCGTAGGACAGCGCGTTGGACGCGACGACGACCGGGTTGCCGCGCTGCTGGCCGATGCCGTCGGGACCGTAGTACTGGCCGCCGAGCACGCCGGGGTCGGTGGCCGCGCGCAGCGTCGGCAACGCACCGGCCGCCGCGCTCTGTGCGAGCAGCGCCGCGGCCCGGTTCACCGCGGGTTGCAGGGCCTGGGGCAGGTTGCGACCGAGCTCGGTGCTCGACGTACCGGGATGCGCAGCGACGGCGACCGTCGTCCCCCGGGGCGCCAGCCGGCGCTGCAGCTCGTAGGTGAACATCAGGTTGGCCAGCTTGGACTGCGAGTAGGCGCTCATCCGGTTGTAGCGGCGCTCCCACTGCAGATCGTCCCAGTGGATCGCGCCACCCATCTTGTGGCCGTTGCTGCTGACCGTGACGACCCGTGACCCGGGTACGTCGAGCATGGTCTCCAACAGCTGCCCGGTGAGCGCGAAATGACCGAGGTGGTTGGTGCCGAACTGCAGCTCGAACCCGTCGGCGGTGGTGGCCTTCGGTGTCGTCATCACGCCGGCGTTGTTGATCAGCAGGTCGATGCGCTCGAAGCGGGACTTGAGGTCACCGGCGGCCGCGGCGATCGACGCGAGCGAGGTCAGGTCGAGTTCCTGGACCTCGACGTCGCCGGTCATCCGGGCGGCGGCCTGCGCGCCTTTGCCGGTGTCGCGAACGGCGAGCACGACCCGTGCGCCGCGTGCGGCCAGCGCCTTTGCGGTCTCGAAGCCCAGCCCGGTGTTGGCGCCGGTGATCACCGCGGTGCGTCCGGTCTGGTCGGGGATGTCCGCGGTGGTCCAAGCGGTCCGGTCGGTCATGGTGCCTCCTCGTAGAATCATTGAAGCGGGGCAGCCGCCCCGGTTGATGCCGACTATACGGAACGACGGCCCCGTTTACTGTTCGCCAGGAGGGAAATCGTGACCCGACCCCTACGTGCCGATGCGGCGCGCAACCGGGCGCGGGTCCTCGAGGTCGCCTACGACACGTTCGCCGCCGAGGGGCTCGGCGTGCCGATCGACGAGATCGCCCGTCGCGCCGGCGTCGGCGCCGGGACGGTGTACCGGCATTTCCCGACCAAGGAGGCGCTCGTCGTCGCCGTGGCCGAGGATCGGGTGCGCCGCATCGTCGAGCACGCACAGGCCCTGCTGGCCGGCGAGGAACCCGGTGCCGCACTGTTCGTGTTCCTGCAGGACATGGTGCGCAGCGCGGCCGCCGACCACGGCCTGGTCGACGCACTGGTCGGCTACGGCCTCGACCTCGAGGTCGCCGCGCCGGGTGCCGAAGCGGCATTCCTGGCCGCGATCGGTGAGCTGCTGGACGCGGCGCAACGAGCGGGCACCGTCCGCGCGGACGTCGACGTCGCGGTGATCAAGGCGCTGCTGGTCGTGTGCAAGGTGCCCCAGGTCTACGGTGGCGAGATCTCGGAGCGCGTCGTGCAGGTCATCGAGGACGGCCTGCGGGCGCGATGAGGGCCCGACCCAACCTTGCACTCGCCCTGGTCGAGTGCTAAGAATGCAGTTGGCACTCGCGACCAGTGAGTGCTAGGTCGGGCCGGTGAGGCCGGGGCCGCATCTGCGAGCACAACCCCGGTCGTCCGTCGCGGGCATCGATTCCGACCGACAAGACGTGCATCCCCAATCCGGAGGAAACACTTCGCAATGGCCAAGACAATTGCGTATGACGAAGAGGCCCGCCGGGGCCTCGAGCGGGGCCTCAACGCCCTCGCAGACGCCGTAAAGGTGACGTTGGGCCCGAAGGGTCGCAACGTCGTGCTGGAGAAGAAGTGGGGCGCCCCCACGATCACCAACGATGGCGTGTCCATCGCCAAGGAGATCGAGCTGGAGGACCCGTACGAGAAGATCGGCGCTGAGCTGGTCAAAGAGGTCGCCAAGAAGACCGACGACGTCGCGGGCGACGGCACCACCACCGCCACCGTGCTCGCTCAGGCCCTGGTTCGCGAAGGTCTGCGCAACGTCGCAGCCGGCGCCAACCCGCTCGGCCTCAAGCGTGGCATCGAGAAGGCTGTCGAGGCTGTCACCCAGGGTCTGCTGAAGTCGGCCAAGGAGGTCGAGACCAAGGAGCAGATCGCTGCCACCGCCGCGATCTCCGCCGGCGACACCCAGATCGGCGAGCTCATCGCCGAGGCCATGGACAAGGTCGGCAACGAGGGTGTCATCACCGTCGAGGAGTCGAACACCTTCGGCCTGCAGCTGGAGCTCACCGAAGGCATGCGCTTCGACAAGGGCTACATCTCGGGTTACTTCGTGACCGACGCCGAGCGTCAGGAAGCCGTCCTGGAGGATCCCTACATTCTGCTGGTCAGCTCCAAGATCTCGACGGTCAAGGACCTGCTGCCGCTGCTGGAGAAGGTCATCCAGTCCGGCAAGCCGCTGCTGATCATCGCCGAGGACGTCGAGGGCGAAGCCCTGTCGACCCTGGTGGTCAACAAGATCCGTGGCACCTTCAAGTCCGTCGCCGTCAAGGCCCCGGGCTTCGGTGACCGCCGCAAGGCGATGCTGCAGGACATGGCGATCCTCACCGGTGGCCAGGTCATCAGCGAAGAGGTCGGCCTGTCCCTGGACACCGCTGACGTCAGCCTGCTGGGCACCGCCCGCAAGGTCGTCATCACCAAGGACGAGACCACCATCGTCGAGGGCGCCGGCGATGCCGACGCGATCCAGGGCCGTGTCGCCCAGATCCGTGCCGAGATCGAGAACAGCGACTCCGACTACGACCGCGAGAAGCTGCAGGAGCGCCTGGCCAAGCTGGCCGGCGGCGTTGCAGTCATCAAGGCCGGAGCTGCCACCGAGGTGGAGCTCAAGGAGCGCAAGCACCGCATCGAGGACGCCGTCCGCAACGCGAAGGCTGCTGTCGAAGAGGGCATCGTCGCCGGTGGCGGCGTGGCTCTGCTGCAGTCGGCTCCGGTGCTGGAGGACCTCGGCCTGACCGGTGACGAGGCCACCGGCGCCAACATCGTGCGTGTCGCGCTGTCGGCTCCGCTCAAGCAGATCGCCTTCAACGGTGGTCTGGAGCCCGGTGTCGTCGCCGAGAAGGTGTCCAACCTGCCCGCGGGTCACGGCCTCAACGCCGCGACCGGTGAGTACGAGGACCTGCTCAAGGCCGGCGTCGCTGACCCGGTGAAGGTGACCCGCTCGGCGCTGCAGAACGCAGCCTCGATCGCGGCGCTGTTCCTCACCACCGAGGCCGTCGTTGCCGACAAGCCGGAGAAGGCCGCCGCACCTGCGGGCGACCCGACCGGTGGCATGGGCGGTATGGACTTCTAAGTCCCCTTACGAAGAAGCCCCGGCGTTGCGTCAGCAGCGCCGGGGCTTTTCGTTATCCCCAATGTGGGTCCTGTGCACAGGATTGCGCCGAACAGCGTGCAGGAGGCCCACATTCGTCGGTGCGTGCGGCGACCGTCGCCGCATGGAACCCTTTGTCGGCAGTGCCGCGGTACGCGGTGGACGCATCACCCGTCGAGCGCTCGCACGCGATCATGTCGCCGTCTACCGCGACGTCTACCTCCCGCGGGACGTCGAACTCACCGCCCGGCTGCGCGCGGAGGCGGCCTGGCTGGCGACCGGGGCGACGCTGTGCGGGCTGTCGGCAGCCGCGGTCGTCGGCACGAAGTGGCTCGACGCGTGCCGGCCGGCCGACATCCTGCGCGCCGACCGGCATGCGCCGCGGGGGATCGCGGTGCATTCGTGGGACGTCTCGGCCGACGAGGTGTTCCTGTACGGCGGGGTGGACGCGACGATTCCTGCCCGCACGGCTTTCGATCTGGGCCGGACGCTGCCGGAGAACGACGCGATTCTGGTGCTCGACGCGCTGATGAACGCCACCCGCATATCCGCCGCAGAAGTTCACGCAATCGCCGCCGCGCACCCGAACACGCGTGGGACGACACGGTTACGACGCGTCCTCGACCTGGTCGACGGTGGCGCCGAGTCGCCGCAGGAGAGCCGGCTCCGGCTGATCCTGGTGCGGGCAGGGCTGCCGCGGCCCGAGACACAGATCTCGTTCCGGGACCTTCGGATCCGGGTCGACATGGGTTGGCGCGCCTGGAAAGTCGCCGTGGAGTACGACGGTGCCCACCATTGGATCGACCGACGACAGAGGGCATGGGATATCGACCGCATTGCACTGCTCGACGCGGCCGGCTGGTCGGTCGTCCGGGTCAGCAACGAGATGCTCAACCGGCCGGACGTGATCATCGACCGCGTACGTGCCAAGCTGCGCGTCGCCGGCTGCCCGGTCTGACGCAACTGTGGGTGCTGTGTACGCACATCAGCGGATCCGCGTACACAACCCCCACATTCGCAACGCTCAGAGCGTGTGCAGCGGTGCAGGTTTGAGCGCCAGGGTGGCCAACACGCTGATCACCGCCGTGACGACCAGATAACCGCACGCCCACCATGGCGATCCGCCACCCGCGGCGATCAGCGCGGTCAGGATCATCGGGGTCACGCCGGAGGCGAAGACGCCCGAGAGCTGATAGACCGTCGACAGGCCGGTGTAGCGGATCCGCGCCGGGAACAGCGATGCGTACAGCGTGCCCTGCGCACCGTAGAACAGCGCGTGGATCACGCCGAACACCACCACCATTCCGACCGCGTACAGCGCGAGGTCCTTGGTGCCGAACAACGCGAACACCGGGAACACCGCGACGGCGTAGGCCGCGATGCCGACGGTGTAGATCCGCTTCGGGGTGTACCGGTCGGCCAGCAGACCAGACACCGGCAGCAGCGCCGCCATCAACAGCGCGGCGACGGTGACGATGAGCAGCACGGGCACCTTCGCCAGCCCCAGCGTGCCCGTCGCATACGCGATCGCGAACACGCCCCAGGTGTTGAACGCCGCACCCTCACCCCATCGCGACAGCATCCCCAGCACGGTGGACTTCAGGATCGGCGGCCGGAACACCTCGCGCACCGGCACCGCCGCCCGCTCGCCACTGTCGCGGACCTTCTCGAAAGATGGTGTCTCACTGGCCTTCAGCCGCACGATCACCCCGAAGACGACCAGCACGATGCTCAGCAGGAACGCGATGCGCCAGCCGTAGGTCAGGAAGGCGTCGTCGGGAAGCGCGATCTGCAGGAGCGCGAAAACCCCTGTGCCGAGCGCCAACCCGAGTGCGAGCCCGACCTGGGGGATACTGCCGAACAGGCCGCGCCGGCGGGCGGGACCGTGTTCGACCGCGAGCAGCACCGCGCCGGCCCACTCTCCGCCGAGCGCGAAACCCTGCACGATCCGCAGCAGCAGCAACAGGATCGGGGCCAGCACACCGATCTGCGCGGCGGTCGGCAGCACGCCCATCAGCGCCGTCGCCCCACCCATCAGCAGCATCGTCAGCGCCAGCGTCTTCTTGCGGCCGATCCGGTCACCGATGTGGCCGAACACGAAACCGCCGATCGGGCGCACCACGAAGCCGACCGCGAACGTCGCGAACGACAGCATGGTCCCGACGAACGTCGACTGGTCCGGGAAGAACGCCTGATTGAACACCAGGCTCGCCGCGGTCGCGTACAGGAAGAAGTCGTACCACTCGATGGTGGTGCCGACCAGGCTCGCCCACAGCGCCGTCCGGGCCTGCGGCGTCACGGTCCGGTCGCCGGTCTCGCCGGGCGCGTTGGTCACGGTCACGGGGATCTATCAGTCCAAGTTCACGGTGTCTTGGCCAGACTTTTGCGCGTACTGATCGCAACGCGGGATGAAAACCGGTGCTCGGGTAGTTCAGTGTGTTCATGACCACTCCGCAGATGACGGCGATCGGCGCGTTCGCCGCGGACTCGCTCGAGGACAGCCTGCGCGACGTGACGGTTCCCGTCCCCGAGCTACGGCCGCACGATCTGTTGGTCCGGGTCGCCGCGGTATCGGTGAACCCGGCCGACTGGAAGGTGCGCAACAGCCTGGCACCGTCACCGGAGCCCGCGATCCTGGGTTACGACGCGGCCGGGGTCGTCGAGGCGGTCGGGCCCGAGGTCACGACACTGCGGGTGGGCGACGAGGTCTGGTACGCCGGCGATCTCACCCGGCCGGGCACCAACGCCGAACTGCAGGCCGTCGACGAGCGCATCGTGTCCCGCAAGCCGGCCTCGCTGTCGTTCGCCGACGCCGCGGCGCTGCCGTTGACGACGATCACCGCGTGGGAGTCGCTGTTCGACCGGTTCGGCCTGACCAAGGATTCGACCGGAGACCTGCTGGTGCTCGGCGCCGCCGGCGGGGTGGGTTCGATCATGATCCAGCTCGCGAAGGCGCTGACCGGGGTGCGGGTGATCGCGACCGCCAGTCGAAACGAGTCCCGTGATTGGGCGCTGGCGATGGGCGCCGACCTCGTGGTGAACCACCACCATCTGCGCGACGAGACGCTGGCCGCGGTCCCCGGCGGTGTCGACTACCTGTTCTCGCCGCACTCGAAGGGCAACATCGACGACTACGCCGCGATCGTGAAACCGTTCGGCCACATCACCGCGATCGACGAACCGCCCGGCCTGGATCTGCTTGCGCTGAAGGACAAGAGCATCGCGTGGCACTGGGAGCTGATGTTCACCCGCGCGAAGTATCAGACCCCCGACATGATCGAACAGCAGCGGCTGCTGGCCACGACCGCAGATCTGGTCGATCAGGGCGTGCTGCGCACCACGGTCACCAAGACCATCACCGACTTCTCCGCCGCCGGTCTGCTCGAAGCGCACCGCGACGTGGAATCGGGCCGCACGATCGGCAAGGTCGTCATCACCCGTTGAGCGGCACGCAGTCGTCGCCGCACCCGGACGCGGTCGGGGCGCCCGCAACGGCGGGGCGGTGCAGCACCGCGCCCGTCGGCCGGATCGACAGTCCGTCGCCGGTCACCTCGGCGCTGCCGTCGATGATCAGCGTGTAGCCGCCGGGGTCTCGCGGCGGCCAGACGAGGGTGACGGCCGGGTGTGCCGCCGCGTTGCGGCGGGTGCTGTTGCCGACGGAGCCGATACCGAACGCACCCGAGGCCAGCACCGGGTCGACGGCGACGGTGTGCGCGCGGTAGTCGTCACCGACGGTCACCAGATACGCGAACGAGAAATCGCCGAGTGCCTCGGCCAGCTTGTCCAGGTCGACCTTGACGCTCATGGCCCCATCCTGCCCGTTGGCGGGCGGGGAACAGAACGGTGGCGCGCGTAGTTTGGCACAACATGGCCTTACCGACACCGTCTGCGACCTCCACCGCCGTCGTCACCGGGGCTTCCTCGGGTATCGGTGCCGATCTGGCCCGCGAGCTCGCCGCGCGCGGGCACGGCGTCACCCTGGTGGCACGCCGGGAGGATCGGTTGCGGGCACTCGCCGACGAGCTGTCCTCGTCGGTGCGTGTCGAGGTCATCGCGTGCGATGTCGGTGACGCCGATGCGCGGGCCGGGCTGTTCCCGGAGGTCGAACGCCGCGGACTGACCGTCGACATCCTGGTCAACAACGCCGGCATCGGCACGATCGGTTTCGTCGCGGAGTCCACGCCGGAGGCCGAGATCGCGCAGGTGCGGGTCAACGTCGAGGCGGTGATCGACCTGACCACCCGGGCGGTGATCCAGATGGTGCCGCGCGGGAGCGGGGCGATCCTCAACGTCGGCTCGACGGCCGGGTTCCAGCCGTTCCCCGGTCAGTCCGGGTACGCGGGCACCAAGGCGTTCGTGCGCACCTACACCGACGGGCTGCGCGGCGAACTCGCCGGCACCGGCGTGACGGTGACCGCGCTGCACCCGGGGCCGGTGCGCACCGAGTTCCTGGAGACGGCCGGGATGGACGAGCGCACGTTCGCCGCGGCGTTCCCGAAATTCATGTGGGTCGACTCCCGCGACGTCGCGAAGAAGGCTGTCGACGGTCTGGCCGCCGGCCGCGGCAGCGTGATCCCCGGGGTGCAGAACGAGATCCCGGCACGGATCTTCGAATTCCTCCCCCGCCGTATTCTGTTGCCGCTGTTGAAGAGCCGGCATCCGGCGCTGCGCTGACAGGAGACCACGATGCCGACCTTGCTGCAGCTGCGGGCGCTGGTCGCCGTCGCGGACGAACATGGATTCACCTCAGCCGGTTACCAGTTGGGTATGCCGCAGCCATCGGTCAGCCGCGCGGTCGCCGCGCTCGAGACCGAACTCGGCGCCCGACTGGTGCGGCGCGGTCGCGACGACGCCTCGCTCACCGAAGCCGGGGAGGCGGCGGTGTCACATGCGCGGGAGGCGTTGCGCCACATCGCCGCGATGAGGACCGACGTCGACCGCGCGGCCGGCGGGCTGACCGGCACCCTGTGGGTGGCGAGTCTGCCCAGCGTCACCGCGTCGCTGGTGACGCCGCAGTTGGAGGTCTTCGCCCAGCACCATCCGGCCGTGGCGATACGGCTGCTGGAGGGCAGTGAGGAAGAGGTGCTGAACTGGCTCGACGGCGGCGCCGCGGAGGCCGGCGTGGTGAGCCTGCCCGTCTCCGGGATGGAATCGGCGGTCCTCGGTACCCAGGACATGGTCGCCGTGGTGCCCGCCGATCACCGGTTGGCCGGCTTCGGCGTCGTCGAGTACACCGATCTGGCCAAAGAGCCCTTCGTCCGCTCGACCGGGGGATGCGCCACGGTGTTCACCCCGGTGGCGCAGAGCGTGGGCGTCGAATTCGACGTGGCCTTCGAGGCGCGGTCTGTCTCGGCGGTTCTGGAGATCGTCCGCAGCGGGCTCGGCGTCAGCATCATGCCGAGCGCCGGCCTGCCCGATCTGCCCGACGGTGTCGTGACACGCCCGCTGCTCCCGCGGACCGTTCGTGCGCTGGGGCTGGCGGTGTCGGCGAGTGCCTCCGAACCGGCGCGGGCGCTGCTGCGCCAGCTCGGCGAATCACGCTGAGCTGCAGCGCTGTTCAGGACGCGATACTCCCGCCGCCATCGGCACGGATGATCTGGCCGGTGATGTACCCGGCGTCCTCGTGCAGCAGAGCGCAGATCGCGTGCGCGATCTCCTGCGGGGTACCGACCCTGCGCATCGCGATGGTGTCCAGGAAACGCGCCTCCCGCTCGGAGCCGAGCGGGCTTCTCTCGCGGTACATCTCGGTTTCCGTCGGGCCGGGGGCGACCGCGTTGACCGTGATCCCGGTCGTGGCCAGTTCGTTGGCCCAGATCCGGGTGCAGGCTTCCAGGGCGGCCTTCGCCGCGGCGTAGGGCGTGCGCTCGGGGGTTCCGAGTGTGGTCAGGCTCGTCACGTTGACGATCCGTCCCCAGCCTGCGGCGAGCATGCCCGGCAACACCGCCTGCACCACCTGCACGGCCGTGCGCACGTTCAGGTCGTAGGTGTCGAAGAGGTGGTCGAGGTCGATCGCGCCGATCCGGCCGAAACGCGCGAAGCCGACATTGTTGACCACCGCGTCGACCGGGGCGCCGGCCACGATCTGGTCGAGCACCGCGGCGGTGGCCACCCGATCGGCCAGGTCGATCCGGTGGAATTCACCGGGGAAGTCGGCAGGTGCGGTGCGGGCCAAGCCGATCGGGACATCGCCGGCCGCGGCGAGCCTTTCGGCGGTGGCCAGACCGATGCCCTTCGACGCTCCGGTGATCAGTATTCGCCGTGATGACATCTCATACTCCTGTCGTCGAGTCCGTCACCCGGTGAAACGCGTCGGGTGCCGGTGCGCCATGGCGATTGCGCCATGGCGGGTATGACAGGGTGGTGATGCCGCCTAGCCCGTCGGCGCCGGTTGCCTGCCGCGGACGAGCCGTCCCGGGCGTGCGTCGGTCGGTACCCCGTTCTCGGAGATCACCTCACCGGACACGATCGTCGCGACATAGCCGTCGGCGGTCTGGTCGAGGCGGCGTCCGCCCGCGGGCAGGTCGTTGATCACGACGGGCCGGTGCAGTCGCAGCGCCTCGGCGTCGATGAGGTTCAGGTCCGCCTTGTATCCGACGGCGATGCGACCGCGGTCGGCCAGTCCGGCGACCCGCGCCGGCACCGACGTCAGTTCGCGCACCGCTTCCGCCACCGTGAGCCGCCCCGACGCGCGGTCGCGCACCCAGTGCGTCAGCATGTACGTCGGAAAGCTTGCGTCACAGATCATTCCGTAATGCGCGCCGCCGTCGCCGAGCCCCAGCACGACGTCCTCACGACGGATCAGTTCGGCGACGGTGTCGAGGGAGTTGTCGCGGAAGTTGGCCAGCGTCACGAGCAGCATCGCGTGCCCGTCGTCGTCGAGCAGGCGGTCGTAGGCCTCCTCCAGTGGGCTGACCCCGCGGGCCTGCGCGCGGGCGCCGATCGAATCCGACGGCGACGGTTCGTAGTCCGGCGGATCGCCGAGCGGGAACATGTAGTTCCACGCCTGCGCGGCGAACATCAGCGGGTGGCCGTCGGAGGCCGGGCTGTCGTTCAGGATGCGTTCGCGCACTTTGGGTTTGCGCATCTCGGCGACCTTCTCGGCCAGCGGCAGGCCGGCGATCTCCCGGTAGGACGGGTACATCACGAACGGATTGCCGGACAGCTCGAGGCCGAGCACCAGCCCGATCGGCCGCGGGAAGATCTGCGCGGTGATGGCCGGGCCGTCGGCGCCGGCATTCTGGTTGGCCTTCTCGACCATCCGCAGCGCGTCGAGGAAGAACGGATCCCCGGCGTTGCCCACCGCCAGCGTGAACGTCACCGGCAGGCCGACGTCGGCGGCGGCATCGAACACGGTCTGCAGCACCGGCTCGTAGTCGGCGGCGACCAGGTCCGGCACGAACTGGATCAGGCCGCCGCCGCCGTCGCGGACGCCGCGGGCGATCGCCTCGATCTCGGCGTAGTCGGCGTTGAAGCTCGGGATCGGTTGTCCGCTCTCGGTTTTGTGCAGGGTGAAGCGCGACGACGCGAACCCGAGCGCACCGGCGTGCACGGCTTCGGTGGCCAGTTTGCGCATCATCGCCAGATCCTCGGCGGTCGCGGGTTCGCGGTCGACGCCGCGCCGGCCCATCACGTACACCCGCAGTGGGGAGTGCGGCAGAAACGCCGCCACGTCGATGTCCCGTCGTCCGGCGTCGAGCGCGTCGAGGAACTCCGGGAACGTCTCCCAGTGCCACGGCAGCCCGTCGACCATCACCACGCCGGGGATGTCCTCGACGCCGGCCATCACGTCGACGAGCACGTCGTGGTCGGCGGGGCGGCACGGTGCGAACCCGACGCCGCAGTTGCCCATCACCGCGGTGGTGACGCCGTGCGCCGAGGATGGGGTGAGCCGGTCCGACCAGATGGCCTGTCCGTCGTAGTGGGTGTGCAGATCGACGAATCCGGGCGTGACGAGCAGCCCGGCGGCGTCGATCTCGCGGCTGCCTGCCGCGGCGACGGTGCCCACCTCGCAGATCACGCCGTCGCGCACCGCCACGTCAGCGGTGAACGGTTGCCCACCGAGTCCGTCGACGACAATTCCTCCGCGAATGACGAGGTCGTATGTCATCCCCCGAATGTACGGTGAGATCGTGATCGACCACTTCGGAATCAACTGTGCGGACATGGAGGCGTCGAAGACCTTCTACGACAAGGTCCTCGGCGTGCTCGGCTACACCCGGATGATGGACTTCGGACCCGCCGTCGGCTACGGCGTCGACGGGCATCCGGAGTTCTGGATCGCGGACATGTCGGCCGGGGAGGCCGCCGGTCCCAACCGCGAGGTCCACATCGCGTTCAAGGCCAAGGACCCCGAGTCGGTGCAGGCGTTCTTCCACACCGCGGTCAGTCTCGGTGTCGAGCCGCTGCACGAGCCTCGGCTATGGCCCGAGTACCACGAGAACTACTACGGCGCGTTCGTGCGCGACCCCGACGGGAACAACGTGGAAGCGGTCTTTCACGGCGGCGGGCCGAGCGGCGGGCCGAAGGCGTAGCGGGCGGTGCGGGGCGCGGCGGCGCTGGCTGCCGTAGCGGTGCTCGCCGGCTGCGCGACGTCCGGCGAATCGGCACCCAAAGTGCTGGAGCCGGTGCTCGACCTCGACGGCACGTACATCGTCGAGTACGACGGCACCGGGGTGGCCAACGGTGCGCCGTCGCAGAGTCTGGTCGACGGAAGGGCCGGCTGGGTGTTCCGGTCCTCCTGCGACGAGCACACGTGTGTGGCGGCCGGCGGGGAGATCACCGATCCGAACGATCCCGCCGCGCCGCTGCGTAATCCTCGGGCGGCCGACTACTCCGGCGACCGGTGGACGATGGTGAACTTCACCGAGGGGAGCGCCGTCTGCACCGGACCCAACGGCGAGCGGTTCACCGGGGACGTATGGGCGGTCTGGGACATCGCGATCGCACCGGACATGACGCCGGCCCCGACCGTCACCACGATCGGCACCGGCGACTGCCCGTCGGTCAGCGTGGTCACCCCGACCATGACGCGCGCCGGGGACGCGCTGCCCGAGTTCCCCGCGCCCGACCCGGCCGCGCAGCCACCGCGTGCCGATGCGGCGGCGGCGGTGTTCCGTGGCGGCTACACCGTGACGAGGACCCGGCGCGACCCGGCAGGTGCACCGCAGGTCACCGAACGCGAGGTCGCGACATACTGCCTGCGCACCGGGGACCGGTGCGTGACGACGGCCGCCGTCCCGGGGGCGCCGGGTGCCCCCCACGCGTACCTGGCCGTCTACGAGGTCACCGACGGCACCTTCACCCGCCGTTCGGTCCCGCTGCCCGCGGTGTGCGAGGACGGGTCGGCCGGGGTGGCGACCGAAGTGGAGACGTTGACGTTGCCCACCGATGTCGCGGCCGACGAGCCGCCGGAGCTGCGCGGTGAGGTGGTCACGACGTTCACCGAGGGCTGCCCCGGCACCGCGACGGACGACATCGCCTATCGCCCGCGCCCGGCGTAGCTTGGCGGACATGGCCGATATCGAAGCTGCCCGCGAACTGCTGCGCGACTCGTTCACCCGGCTGGCCGAGCACGTCGCCGATCTGACCGAGAACCTGACCGACGAGGTCGCGTACTACCGGCCGGGCCCCGAGGCCAACACCGTCACGTGGCTGATCTGGCACACCGCGCGGATGCAGGACGCGCAGATCGCCGACATCGCGGGTGTCGAGGAGGTGTGGTTCCGCGACGGCTGGGTGGACCGGTTCGGGCTGGACCTGCCGCGCGACGCGCACGGCTACGGCCAGACGCCCGAGGAGGTCGCCAAGGTGCGCGCCTCGGCGGACCTGCTCGCCGGGTACTACCGCGCCGTCCACAAGCTGTCGCTCGAGTACGTCGCGTCGGTCGACGCCGACGAGCTGGCGCGGATCGTCGACGAACGGTGGACGCCACCTGTGACCGCGAGCGTGCGGCTGGTCAGCGTCATCGACGACGCCGCACAGCACCTCGGCCAGGCGGCCTATATCCGAGGGCTCGTGCGCTGAGCGCGGTCGTCCGGTGGTGGCCGCCGGTCGGCCTGGCCGGTCTCGTGCTGCTCGGGCTGCTGGTCGGCAAGGGCTCGACGCCGGTCGACGACTGGTTCCAGACGCTCGGGGTCACCCACCCCGACCTGGGGCTGCTGCTGTTCTTCACCGACGGCCGCGTGACGCTGACGCTGTGCGGGATCGTCGCCGCGGTCGCGGTGTTCCAACGGCGGTGGCGGCTGGCCGCCGCGACGGTGATCACCCCGTTTCTGGCGGTGATGGCGGCCCGCCTCGCCAAGCGCAGCTTCGGCCGCCTCAAAGAAGGTGCGGTGTGCTACCCGAGCGGGCACACCACGCTCGCGCTGGTCGTGATCGCGATGGCTGTGCTGCTCGTCGGTGCGACGGTGTGGGCGGTCGCCGTGGCGTCGGTGGTGCTGGTGCTTGCCGCGGTCGGGCAGGCGGTGTCCTATCACTACTTCACCGACGTGATCGGCGCGTGGTTCCTCGGCAGCGCCATGGTGTGCCTGGCCATCTGGGTCGCCCGACTTGACAGGTGTCAACCGCGGCGGCGGTCCGCGTCACATTCGTCGCTAGCATGGAATTCATGACAACGACGTCCGATGTGCAACCGAACGCGTTCACCGGCACCGGAACCATCACCAACCCCGCCACCGGCGCCGTCGCCGGCACGGTGCACTGGACCGACCCGGCCGACGTGGCACAGCTGGCAGCCGGTCTGCGCACCGCGCAACGGGAGTGGGAGGCACGCGGAGCCAAAGGCCGCGCCAAGGTGCTGTCGCGCTTCGCGCTCTGGATGGATGCGCACCGCGGCGAGATCGAGGACCTCCTGATCGCCGAAACCGGCAAATCCGCGGTGGACGCCGCGCAGGAGGTGCCGCTGATCCTGATGATCACGTCGTACTACGTGCGCACGATGGAGAAGGCGCTGGCGCCGGACCCACGGCCGGCGGCGCTGCCGTTCCTGTCGATCAAGAAGATCACCGTGCACTACCGGCCCCGCGCGGTCGTCGGGATCATCGCGCCGTGGAACTATCCGGTGGCCAACGCGCTGATGGATGCCATCGGGGCGCTGGCGGCCGGCTGCGCGGTGCTGCTCAAACCGTCCGAGCGCACCCCGCTGACCGCCGAACTGCTGCTGCGCGGCTGGCTGGAGTCCGGCGGGCCCGACGTGCTGGCGCTGGCCCAGGGGGCGCGCGCGGTATCGGAGGCCGTCATCGACAACTCCGACTACATCCAGTTCACCGGGTCGAGCGCGACCGGCGCGAAGGTGGCCGAACGGGCCGCGCGCCGCCTCATCCCGGTGAGCCTGGAGCTCGGCGGCAAGGATCCGATGATCGTGCTCGAAGACGCCGACGTCGAGCTCGCCGCGCACGCCGCGGTGTGGGGCGCGATGTTCAACGCCGGCCAGACCTGTGTGTCGGTGGAACGCGTCTACGTCCTGGAACAGGTGTACGACCAGTTCGTCGAGGCCGTCGTACGCGACGTGCGCAAGCTCGCGGTCGGCGCCGGGGAGGGCACCGCGTTCGGTGCGCTGATCGACGACGGCCAGGTCGCCGTCACCGAACGCCACGTCGCCGATGCGCTGGCCAAGGGTGCGCGCGCGCTCACCGGCGGCAAGCGCGGAACCGGGTCCGGGAGCTTCTACGAACCGACCGTGCTGGTCGACGTCGACCATTCCATGCTGTGCATGACCGAGGAGACGTTCGGCCCGACCCTGCCGATCATGAAGGTCCGCTCGGTCGAGGAAGCGGTGCGGCTGGCCAACGACAGCCCGTACGGGCTGTCGGCCGCCGTCTTCTCCAAAGACATCGAGCGCGCGCAAGCCGTTGCGCTGCAACTGGATTGCGGCGGGGTGAACATCAACGACGTGATCTCGAACCTGATGTGCACCACCGCGCCGATGGGCGGGTGGAAAACCTCGGGCATCGGTGCCCGCTTCGGTGGCCCCGAAGGACTGCGCAAGTATTGTCGGATCGAGACCGTGGTCGCCCCGCGCACCAACGTCGGTGCGGGCGGCAACTACTACAACAACTCGCCGAGGGCGCTGAAGCGGATGAACACCCTGATGACCAAGCTGGCGCTGATCCGCCCCAAACGCGTCGCCAAGTAGCCGGCCCGACAGGAGGACGCGCCCGTGCGGTTTCTCGCCACGCTGCTGCTGTGGCTGGTCACCACCGTTGCGTTGGCTGCCGCGGTGCCTGCCATGTGGGTACAGCAGACGGTGATCAGTGAGGACGGATACGCGTCGCTGGCGGCGTCGGCGGCCACCGACAGCCGCCTCCAGGACGCGATGGCCGGTGAGTTGACCGCCCAGGTGATCGCGCTGGGCGCCGACAACGGGTACCAACTCAACCCGGTGCTGGTCAGCGACGTCGCGAACTCCTACACCCGGAACTCGGGCTTCCCCGGGCAGTTCGCGCAGGCCAACCGCATCGCCCATCGGTGGATGTTCACCGGCGCCGTGCCGAGCGGCAACTCAACCGACGAGTGGCTGATCGATGTCGCGCCGATGCTGTCGGACCCGTCGTTCTCGGCGACGCTGGGCAGCCTGGATCTGCAGGTGCCGCCGACATTGACGGTCCCGATCACCGTCGACACTCCGGAACTCCAGCCGGGCAAGTTGCGCTGGCTGGCCACCTGGGGGCCGTGGGTCAGCATCGGCGCCGCGGCGTTCACCGCGATCGCCGCGTTGCTGACCCTCGCGGCTGCCCGCTCCCGCGGCAAAGCCCTTACCGCGCTGGGTGTTTCGGCGCTACTGGTGGGTGCGGCCGGCTGGGCCGGCATCGAGATCGCGAACCGTTATGTCGAGATGGGGCTGAACCGCACCGCGGGCACCATCAGGGTGGTGGCCGAGACGATGGTCGCGCACGCCGAGGACAGCCTGCACTGGTGGCTCAACTGCACGCTGATCGCCGGCGTCGCGCTGGTGGTGCTCGGTGTGCTCGGGGCGGTCGTGGGCGGTGTCGCCCGGTCCTCTACAGCCGGTACATCTCCCGGGACAGCAATGCGTTCTCGATGAAGAGGTAGTGGTGTGGATGGCCGTGCACATCCCAGTCGGATTTGATGTGTTTGTGGCGAGGATGGTGAGTCCTCCAGTGCACCAAGGAAATCAGTTGTGACGGGTGCGACATGATCGTCATGGCAAACCCTCCTCTTTACCTGGGTTTCCCCACGATCGTCGTTGGTGGCCGCGGGCGTGGACGCAGTAGTTCGGTACTGCGATCGGCGCGCCGGGGTTGAGATTCGCCCCACCGGGAACCCTTGGTGGGCATCGAGAGGGAAAGGCAGATCTTGTCGCTACAGGACACGGCCGATGTCGACGGGCTCGCCGGCTGGACGGTCGACCTGATGGATCGTCTCGGTGGGCCGGGCGCCGGGCTCGCCATTCTTCTGGAGAACATCTTCCCGCCGCTGCCCAGCGAGGTGATCCTGCCGATGGCCGGATTCGCGGCACGGCTCGGAAAGCTCTCCGCGGTGGAGGCGGTCGTGTGGACCACACTGGGATCGGTCGTCGGCGCCTGGATCATCTACTTTCTCGGCGCGCGGCTGGGCCACGAGCGGATGCGCGCACTGGTGACCAAGGTCCCGCTGATCGACTGCGACGACATCGACCGATCGGCGAGATGGTTCGAGCGCCACGGCACCAAAGGGGTGTTCTTCGGCCGGATGCTGCCGTTCTTCCGCAGCTTCATCTCCGTGCCGGCAGGCACCGAGCGCATGAACTTCTTCGTGTTCACGGTGCTGACCACATTCGGCAGCCTGATCTGGAACAGCGTGTTCATCGGCGCCGGATACGCGCTGGGGTCACAGTGGCACCGGGTGGAGCCCTACGCGTCGACGTTCCAGACCGTGGTGATGGTCGCACTGCTCGGCGTCGTCGGCTGGTTCGTTCTCGCGCGGCTGCGCCGCCGCAGAGCGGCGCAGAGCGGCTGAGACGTCACCCCGACGGGGGTGGGTCGGGACGCCGGTGCGGTTCGTAGGCCGAGTAGATGGTTCCGCCGATCTTGATGTGCGGGGTGCGGAAATACGCCATGCCGGTCATCAGGATCGCCGCCGCGGCGGCGGACGCGACGGCACTCTGCACGTCGGGCAGCCCGGACAGGAACAGCAGCACCACCCCGGCCGCGGTGCCGGTCCAGTAGATCCGCCGTTTGACCGCGCGCTTGGGAGCCGTCGGGGTGTCCCGCCCCGGCACGACCGCACCGAGGACCAGGGCGACCACGCCCGCACCCAGCAGCACCCACGACAGCGTCGTCATCAGCCGGGCTCCACCATCTGGAATCCGTCCACGATCTCCAGTGAGTCCTCGATGAACTGCGGATCGTCGGCATTGGTGGTCTGGATCGTCATCGTGGCCAGGTAGGTCGCTCCCGCGGTCTCGGCGACGACGGCGTGCATGATGACGGGCCGCTCCGGCGCGGCGCCCATCGCCGGCGCCATGTAAAACGTTGTCTCCGAGGGGAGTCCGCAGGTGCTGTTGCTGTCGACCTCCAGCCCGTAGGCGCCGAGCCCGGTCACCAGGTTGTCCCGGTTGGACGCGAACACCTCGTCGGCCGGCTGGCTGCCCCGCATGGATTCGAGGGTGACGACGGCGTTGGTCGCGAAGCCGTCGTTGACCAGGTCGGTGGACACGATGGTGTACCGGATCACCGGGCTGTCCATCATCCGGCTGCGCTCCCATCCGTCCGGGACGGGGATGCGCAGCACCGGTTCGGTGGCGCTGCGGGTCGGGATGTCGTCCAACGGCGCATCGACGACGGTGCACTCGTTCTCGTCAACGCCGGTCGCGGGCTGCCCGTCGGCGACGACCGGGCGCCCGGTCACGTCCTGGGCGCACCCGGTCGACAGCAGCGCCACCGAGGCCGCGGCCAGCAGCAGGGATTTCCAGCGTGGGTGCATCGCGGTGTCCATTCAGGGCGTTCCGTCCAGTGTGCGCAGCAGGTATTCGTAGATCAGTGCGGACCGGAACGCGACCTGCGGATTGTCCGACGCACCGGCGTGTCCGCCCTCGATGTTCTCGTAGTAGCGCACCGGATGGCCGGCGTCCTCCAGCGCCGCGGTCATCTTCCTGGCGTGACCGGGATGCACCCGGTCGTCGCGGGTCGACGTGGTGATCAGCACCGGGGGATAGCGCTTGTCCGTCGAGATGTTCTGGTACGGCGAATATTCCGCCATGAACGCCCAGTCGTCGGGATCGTCGGGATCGCCGTACTCGGCCACCCAGGACGCACCGGCCAGCAGCAGGTGGAACCGCTTCATGTCGAGCAGCGGCACGCTGCACACCAGCGCGCCGAACAGTTCCGGATACCGGGTCAGCATCACGCCCATCAGCAGGCCGCCGTTGCTGCCGCCCTGCGCACCGAGCTGCTCCACGGTGGTGATGCCCCGGGCCACCAGATCGCGTGCCACCGCGGCGAAATCCTCGTAGACCAGGTGTCTGCCCTCGCGCATCGCCTGGGTGTGCCACGTGGGTCCGTACTCGCCGCCGCCGCGGATGTTGGCCAGCACGTAGGTGCCGCCGCGCGACAGCCACAGCCGCCCCATCACACCGTCGTACCCGGGTGTGCGGGCCACCTCGAAACCGCCGTACCCGCCGAGCAGCGTCGGTCCGGGGGATTGCCGATGGCGGTGTCCCACCAAGAAATACGGCACCGCGGTACCGTCGTCGGACGTCGCGAAGTACTGCGTGACCTCGAGATCGGCGGCGTCGAAGAACGACGGTGCCCGTTTGATCTCGACCAGCTCCCCGCCGGCGGGGCCGTGCAGCAGCCGCGACGGGGTGTCGAAACCCGAAGAGTCCAGGAAGATCTCGTCGCCGAGGTGATCGGCGGCGGCGATGGTGGTGTTGGTGTTGTCGGGCAGCCCGGTGACCGGTTCCGCGGTCCACGCCCCCGGGGTGTAGACCTCGACGCGGCTGGCCACGTCGGCGAGCGTGACGACGACCAGCCGGTCGCGGGTCCACGCGTAATGGTGCAGGCAGGTGTGCGCGTCGGGGGTGAACACCACCTGCAGTTCGGCGGTACCGCCGAGGAACTGCTCGTAGTCGGCGGCCAGCAGCGCCCCGGCCGGATAGCTTTGGGTGCCGTAGGTCCATTCGGTGCGCAGCTCGATCAGCAGCCACTCCCGGTGGATCGAGATGCTGGCGTCGGTGGGGGTGTCGATGCGGATCAACTCCGGGCCGCGCAGTTCGTAGACCTGCTCGTTGAAGAAGTCGAACGCACGCCCGATCAGGGTGCGTTCGTACCCCGGCGTGTGGTGGTGCGACCCGGCGACCAGCACATCGGATTCGGCTCCGCTGAACAGGGTTTCGGCCTCGGCCAGCGGCTCGCCGCGCCGCCACCGCTTCACCAGGCGTGGATAGCCCGACTCGGTCAGCGATCCGTCGCCGAAGTCGGTGCCGACCAGCACGGTGTTCTCGTCCTCCCAGGACACCTGCGATT
Source organism: Mycolicibacterium parafortuitum (assembly GCF_002086815.1). Lineage (GTDB taxonomy): Bacteria > Actinomycetota > Actinomycetes > Mycobacteriales > Mycobacteriaceae > Mycobacterium > Mycobacterium parafortuitum. Next base: position 59,718 of record NZ_MVID01000003.1, on the reverse strand, counting down.
TGGCCTCGGGCAACTCGAATCCGCCGTCGACGAACGTCCTTGTCCGCATGTCGAATTCGCGGACCACCGCGGCGTCGGCGCCGCCGCGGGACAGGCTGATCAGCGCCAGGTGGTAGTCCGGCTCCAGCACGTCGGCACCGGCCCACACCCAGTTCTCGCCGTCGCGGCGGGCCAGCTCGTCGACGTCGATCAGGACGTCCCAGTCCGGCTGTTCGTTGCGGTAACTGTCCAGGGTGGTGCGCCGCCACACGCCTTTCTGGTGTTCGGCGTCGCGCCAGAAGTTGTACAGGTACTCGCCGCGCCTGCGCACGTACGGGATGCGGGCATCGGTGTCGAGGACCTCGAGCGCCTCGGCACGCATCTGCTCGAAGCGCTCGCCGCCGAGTTCGGCGATCGTCGGTTCGTTGTGGGCGCGCACCCAGTCGAGTGCGTCGTCGCCGGTGACATCCTCCAGCCAGAGGTACGGGTCGGTCGCGGGGACAGCGGGGCGGGTGTCGGTCACGACCCCCATTGTTCCCTCTGGCCGAAACTGCATTCCAGCAGGTCCGCACTCGGACTTTCCCCGCTGGAATGCAGTTTCGGCGAAAGACGGTCAGGACAGGTGATGGACCTCCTGCAGCCCGTACACCGGTGTCGGCAGCCCCTCGTAGCGGGCCTTCAGTTGCAGCGCCAGATACAGCGAGTAATGCCGCGACTGGTGCAGGTTCCCGCCGTGGAACCACAGGTTCGGCTGCTGCGTGGGCTTCCACATGTTGCGCTGCTCGCCCTCCCACGGTCCCGGGTCCTTCGGGGTGTCGCTGCCCAGGCCCCACACCTTGCCGACCTTGTCGGCGACGTCTTGGCCGATGAGGTCGGCGGCCCAGCCGTTCATCGAGCCGTAGCCGGTCGCGTAGACCACGACGTCGGCGGGCAGCTCGGTGCCGTCGGAGAGCACCACCGAATCCTCGGTCAGATGGTCGACCTGCCCGTGCGCGAGCTTGATCCGGCCGTCGGCGACCATGTCGCACGCGCCGACGTCGATGTAGTAGCCCGAGCCCCGCCGCAGGTACTTCATGAACAGCCCGGAACCGTCGGCGCCCCAGTCCAATTCGAAGCCGGCGGCTGCGAGCCGGTCGTAGAACTCCTTGTCGCGCTCGCGCATCCGGTCATACAGCGGGATCTGGAACTCGTGCATGATCTTGTACGGCAGCGACGCGAACGTCAGGTCCGCCTTCTCGGTCGTCATCCCGGCGGCCAGCGCACGCTCGGAGTACAGGTCACCGAGCCCGATGTCCATCAGGGTGTCGGATTTGACGATGTGCGTGGAGGACCGCTGCACCATCGTCACGTCGACGCCGTTCTCGTAGAGCGCCTTGCAGATGTCGTGCGCGGAGTTGTTCGACCCGATCACCACGGCCTTCTTGCCGACGTAGGCGTCCGGGCCGGGGTGCGCGCTGGAATGGTGCTGATCGCCGCGGAACACGTCCTGGCCGGGCAGCGTGGGAACGTTCGGCTTGCCCGACATCCCGGTGGCCAGCACCAGCTGGGTGGGGTGCAGCGTCAGCCGTTCGCCGTCGCGGTCCACCTCGACGGTCCACCGCTGCGACTGCTCGTCGAAGCTCGCCGACAGGCAGGAGGTCTTCGACCAGTAGGGCACCTCCATCACCCGGGTGTAGAACTCCAGCCAGTCGCCGATCTTGTCCTTCGGCGCGAACACCGGCCAGTTCTGCGGGAACGGCAAGTACGGCAGGTGGTCGTACCAGACCGGATCGTGCAGGCACAGCGACTTGTAGCGCTTGCGCCACTGGTCGCCGGGGCGTTCGTGCTTGTCGACGACGATCGCGGGCACCCCGAGTTGGCGCAGCCGCGCGCCGAGCGCGATACCGCCCTGTCCGCCGCCGATGACCAGCGTGTACGGCTGGGTCGTGCGGCCCAGTTCGGCGTCCTCGGCGGCCTTCTTCTCCGCCCACGACCGCGGATCGGGGTCGTCGCCGTGCACGGCGCCCAGCACGCGGCCGGCGCCCACGCGTTCCTCGTGCCCCTTGAGCTCCTGCAGCGTGGTCAGCAGTGTCCACGCCCGGTCGACACCGCCGTCGTCCTTCAGGCGCAGGTGGCCGTTGCCGCGCCCGACGGCGGTCTCGAACTCGATGAACGCCGACACCACCGCATCGGCCCCGTCGCCGTCCGCGACGGCGGGTTCGCGGGTGTGGAATCCCGACGGGCCGGTCTCGATGAGGCGGGCGTCCAGCATGTCGGCGATCTGGTCGCGGCCTTCCATGGTCTTGAGGTTCCAGGTGAACGCGACCAGGTCGCGCCAGAAGCCGTCGACGGCGAACATGCCGGTGACGCGTTCGATGTCGCGGACGGCCAGCGCGGCCTCGAAGTCGGCGAGCCAGGCCTCGACGCGTTGCTGCGGCGTCAGCTCGGTGGTGGTCTGAGGGTCGAGAGTCGAAGTCATGTGAGCCAGGACACATCGGCATCGGTGCAGCTGACAAGAGTTGCGAAGAGTTGCAACGACCCGCACTTCCCGGGTCCGCAGCCGCACTGCAACCCCCTGCAACTCTTTCGCGCTGTGTCGGCCGTCACATAGGAATGCGGCATGAGAGCAGCTGTGTACTACGGACCGAAGAAGCTCGAGGTCGACGACGTCCCCGAACCCGAGCCCCGACCCGGGACGGTGAAGCTGAAGGTCGGCGTCAACGGCATCTGCGGAACCGACCTGCACGAGTACTACGCCGGTCCGATCTTCGTGCCGACTGCGCCCCATCCGCTCACCGGCGCGCAGCTGCCGCTGACGATGGGGCACGAGTTCTCCGGCACGATCACCGCGCTCGGCGACGGCGTCACCGGTTGGCAGGAGGGCGACCGCGTCGCGGTCGAGCCGATCTACAAGTGCGACCACTGTGGCCCGTGCCGGGCCGGGAACTACAACGTCTGCCGGCAGATCGGCTTTCACGGCCTGATGTCCGACGGCGGCATGGCCGAATACACCGTGGTGCCGACGAGCATGCTGCACCGGCTGCCCGACACCGTGTCGCTGGAGCTCGGCGCGCTGGTCGAGCCGATGTCGGTGGCCTATCACGCCGCCACCCTCGGCGAGGTGAGCGCCGGTGACACCGCGATGGTGTTCGGCGCGGGCCCGATCGGCATCGGCCTGTGGTTCGCACTGCGCGGCAAAGGGCTCGACGACGTGTTCGTCGTGGAGCCGTCACCGACCCGCCGCGCCGCGATCGAGGCGCTCGGCGCCGCCACCCTCGACCCGACCGCCGACGACGTGCCGGCCTTCATCGCCGACCACACGGGCGGCGACGGCGCCGACGCGGTGTTCGACGCGGCCGGCGTGGCGCCGGCCGTCGCCGCCGCGCTGGCCTGCGTCGGGTCCCGGAAGCCGATGATCAGCGTCGCCATCTACGAAAAGCCCTTGGAGACACCGCTTCTGAATCTCGTGATGAACGAGTCGAGGATCCAGGGCTCGCTGTGCTACACGGGCGCCGACTTCGAGGCGGTGATCGCGCTGATGGCCGACGGCCGATACGACACCACCGGCTGGGTCACCCGGATCCCCCTCGACGACGTGGTCGACGAAGGCTTCGAAGCGCTGCACGCCGGCACCAAGATGAAGGTTCTCGTCGATCCGAACGGAGCGGAATAGCCATGGCACTCAACGGAAAAGTCGCGCTCGTCACCGGAGCGGCCCGCGGTATCGGCCGCGGCATCGCCCTACGCCTGGCCCGCGACGGCGCCGACGTGGCCCTGGTGGACGTCCATCAGGGCGGTCTCGATGACGTCGCCGCGGAGATCGCCGAAATCGGCAGCAAAGCAACGACGTTCGTGGCCGACGTCAGCAACCGCGACCAGGTCTTCGCCGCGGTGGAGCACGCCGCGTCGGCCCTCGGCGGATTCGACATCATGGTGAACAACGCCGGCATCGCGCTGGTCGGTCCGATCAGCCAGGTGACACCGGCCGAGCTCGGCAAACTCTGGTCGATCAACGTCGACGGCGTGCTGTGGGGGATCCAAGCGGCCGTCGCGCAGTTCACGACGTTGCGCAACAAAGAGCAGGGAAAGATCAGCAAGATCATCAACGCATCGTCGATCGCCGGCCACGACGGATTCGCGATGCTCGGGCCGTACAGCGCGACGAAATTCGCGGTCAGGGCACTCACCCAGGCCGCGGCCAAGGAACACGCCGCCGACGGCATCACCGTCAACGCGTACTGTCCCGGCGTCGTCGGCACCGACATGTGGGTGGAGATCGACAAACGGTTCGCCGAGCTGACCGGCGCCGCCGAAGGCGAGACCTACGACAAGTTCGTCGGGGGCATCGCGCTGGGCCGCGCCGAGACCCCGGACGACGTCGCCGGTTTCGTGTCGTATCTGGCAGGGCCGGATTCGGACTACATGACGGGACAGGCGGGGTTGATCGACGGCGGCCTGGTCTACCGCTGAGATGGGGAGCACAATCGGAGTCGATGCCCAGCAATGTCGGCAGCCCGCTCGTGCCTGAGCCCGCCGTCGCGGTCGGTGAGGATCCGCGCAGCTACGCGCGGCTGATGTCGGCTGTCTACGACGCGACGATGGCCGGCGATCGCGCGCCGGCGCGTCCGCGGGAGGTCATCGGGGACTCGTGGCGCCGGATCATGGCCAGCGGTATCGAGCCCGACGAACAGGCGGAGCCGGTGGTCGAGACGGGGGCGCTGGAGATGCTCCGTCGGTCCTCCGGGCTGATGGAGGTGCTCGACGACATCTCCCACGGCTTGGGGCCGCTGGTCGCCGACGGCGAGAACATCCTCGTGGTGGCCGACGCCAAGGGCCGCGTGTTGTGGCGCTCCGGGTCGCCGTCGGTGCTGATGAACGCCGACCGGCTGGGCTTCGTCGAAGGCGCGAACTGGGGTGAGCGCGCGGTCGGCACGAACGCGATCGGGACGGCCCTGGTGTCGCAGCGCGCCGTCCAGGTGTTCTCGGCCGAGCACTTCCTGCGCAGCCATCACTCGTGGACGTGCGCGGGCGCACCGATCCGGGATCCGCGCACGGGGCAGGTCATCGGCGTGGTCGACGTGTCCGGGCCGGCCGCGACCGTGCACCCGACGACCGTGGCCCTCGTCGACGCCGTCGCCCGGCTCGCCGAATCCCATCTGCGGATCGAACACGACCGCACGCTGAACAGGCTGCGGGCGCTCACCGCGCCGATCCTGGCGCGGATGGGCAGCCCGGCACTGGTCGTCGACACCGACGGATGGGTGGCCGCGGTCGACGCGATGCCGCTGCACCACCGCATCCTGTTACCCGAGCGGCTCGGCCCGGGGCGGGTGCGGTTGGCGACGCTGGGGATGTGCGCCGTCGAGCCGCTGCCCGGTGGCTGGCTGGTGCGTCCGGCCGGGGGAGAGGACGACGAGGACGCCGACGGCGCGCACCCGTCGCGGGCGACCCTCGACGTCAGTGACCCGGACCGCCCGTCGCTGGTCATGGTCGGACGGTCCGGCAGCTGGCGCCACGACCTGTCGTTGCGGCACGCGGAAATCCTTGTCGCTCTGGCGCTCTCGCCACAGGGTCGGTCGGCGCCCCAGCTCGCGGAGGACCTCTACGGGGACCGGTCGAAGGTGGTGACCGTCCGCGCGGAGATGTCGCGGCTGCGCAAGCAGTTCGCCGGGATCCTCGCCACCCAGCCGTACCGGTTCGCGCGGGCCATCGAGTTGTCCGTCCGGTATCCGGCCGACCGGCGCATGATCCTTCCTCCGTCGAACGCCCCGGTGATCCGCGTCGCGAGGGACAATGGCTGATATGGCCGCACCTCATCGGGCGCTGATCACCGCCGCCGCCGCAGAACTTCTGCTGTCCCTTCAGGAACGTCACGGCCCGTTGATGTTTCACCAGTCCGGCGGATGCTGCGATGGTTCGTCACCGATGTGCTATCCCGCCGGCGACTTCATCGTCGGAGACCGTGACGTGCTGCTCGCGGTGCTCGACGTCGGTGCCGGGGTGCCTGTCTGGATCTCCGGTCCGCAGTTCGACACGTGGAAGCACACCCAGCTGGTGATCGACGTGGTGCCGGGCAGGGGTGGCGGCTTCAGTCTGGAATCGCCGGAGGGCAAGCGGTTTCTGTCCCGCGGCCGGGCGTTCACCGAGGACGAGAACCGGGAGCTCGACGACGCCCCGCCGGTGACGGGGGCGGCCTACGAGCGGGGTGAACGACCGCCGCGCACCGGCACGCATGTCGTCGCGGATGCCGGCTCGGTTCAGGATGTGTGCGGTATTCCGCAGCGGTGAGCGCGAGTACGCGCCGAAGGTAAGAACACAAGATCATCACGATCGCGACGCCGCGGGCGGGATCGCAGCGGGCTCAATCGGATCCGTCGGTACCGCGTCGACCGGGCACGAAACCACCCGACACCGTCGGGCGCGGTGGAACGCGTGCCCGCGCCGTGACCGAGCTGTTACGCCACGCGGCGCCGGATGCGGCGCGCCGTCCGAAATGTGGCCCATAGCAGCGTTATCGTCGAATACGTGATCCCGTTGCCACGAGCATCGGCCCTCGCCGGAGTGATGATCATCGGTGTCGCTCTGGGAATGATGGCCGCGCTCATCGCCGCCGTCGAAGTCACCGCGACTGTCCGGCCGGACCTCGTCATCGGTGTCGTGGTCGGCGTGCCCAGTGTGATCGGGATGTTGATGATCCTGACGTCGAGCCGTCGGTGGGTCACTGCCGTCGGAGCCATGATCCTGGCCATCGGACCGGGTTGGTTCGGGGCCCTCACCGCAATCCAGGTGGCCTCCGGTGTCTGAGCACACGCAGTCCTTCACGCCCGTGTTCACCGGCGGAATCGCGATGCCGACGGTGATCGATCCACCCGCGTACGCCGGCGAACTTCCCCCGCCGCATGCGCAGCCGGTCGTCGTCCCGTCGGTCCAGCAGTACGTGAGCCGGTGGCGGTTCGTGGCTGTGGTCGCCGCGACGTGGATCGCCGCGGCCGCCGCCGGGGCGGGTCTGTACTACTGGTGGTTCCACTCGATGGACAAATCCCTGCCGGTGTTCGCCGTGCTCGTCTTCGTCGTCGCCTGCGTCGTGGGCAGCCTGCTGACCGCGATGGTGCAGGAGAGGCCCGGTATCGCGGCCATGTCACTGGCGATGATGTCGGCGCCGTTGGCGACGGCGCTGGGAGCCGGCGCGCTCTACGCAAGCTACGGATTGGGCTGGATCCCCGCCTGAGGCCCCGCCCGAGTCCCCGCCCGAAGGGCCGGTGCGCACAGAAGTAGTTCATGTGTTCAGATAGACACATGAAATCCCGCGTCGCGTTGGCCTGCGCGCTCAGCGCCGCACTTGCCGTGGCGGCGTGCTCGGGGTCCACCACCGAGGAGCCCGGCGACCAGATCGTGCTCGCGGAGGGCTACGAGCTCGGGGGCTACAACCCGGTCAACGGTTACGCCGAGTCCGGTGTCTCCCCGATCTACGACGGTCTCTTCCGGCCCAGCGCGACCACCGACACCGTGGTTCCGGAGCTGGTCCCCGCCCTGGCCGGTGAGGAACCGCAACCCGCCGGCCCGAACCGCTGGCGTATCCCGCTGCGGCCCGGCGTCACGTTCTCCGACGGAAGCACCTTCGACTCCGCCGACGTCGTGGCGACGTACAACGCCGTCCCGGACCCTCGGGTGGCGTCGGAGATCTCGACCTCGGTGGCGCCCGTCGTGTCGATCGAGGCCGACGGTCCCGACGCCGTCGTCGTCGAGCTCGACACCGCAGCCGACCCGAAACCCTATCTGCTGCTGGGCATCCTGCCCTCGGAGAAGGTCGAGGCGAAACCGGCCGCGGATTGGGCGGTCAACACCGAGCCCGTCGGCACCGGCCCCTACCGCCTGGAGAGCCTGCGCCCCGATCAGGCCGTCCTGGTCGCGCGCGAGGACTACTGGGGCGGCGCCCCGCAGGTCACGCGGCTGGTCTACGCCTATGCGCCCGACGACAACGCCAGAGCGCAGAGCATGGTGTCCGGCGCCGTCGACGGCACCAATCTTCCACCGCGGCTCGTCGATTCGGTCAAGGGCTCCAACGGCGATGTCCAGACCGTCGCCGTGCGCTCCGCGGACTGGCGCGGCATCGCCCTGCCCGCGGGCAACCCGTTCACCGCCGACGTGACCGCCCGGCTGGCGATGAACATCGGCGTCGACCGTGACGCGATGGTGCGCGACGTCCTCCTCGGCTACGGCAGCCCGGCCAGCACCCCGGTGGCCGCCGCGTACGGCGACGCCTACGACCCCGACGCGCAGTACGCGTTCGACCTCGACCGCGCCAAGGGGCTGCTCGACGATGCGGGGTGGCGTACCGGGGCCGATCAGGTCCGCGAAAAAGACGGTGCGCGTGCGTCGTTCGAGCTGCTCTACAACGCCCAGGACACCCTGCGCCGGGATCTGGCGGTCGCCTACGCCGCGGCGATGAAACCGCTCGGTGTCGACGTCCGGCCCCGCGGCACCAGCTGGGACGAGATCGACACCCGGTTCGCCGACTCGGCCGTGGTGCTCGGCGGTGGCTCGACGCCCTACAGCATCGACTCCCAGGTGTATGACACCCTGCACACGCGGGTGCCCGACTCGTCGCCGTACTCCAATCCGGGGAACTTCACCGCGCCGGGGATGGACGCGATGCTCGAACAGGCGAGCCGGTCGCCGTCCGGTCCCGCCAAGGACGAGCTGTACCGCAGGATCCAGGCCGCGTACACGGCCGCGCCGTCGCACGTCTTCCTGGTGTTCCTGCACCACACCTACAGCTACAAGGATCTCGGCTGGCAGCAGAGCCCGCCGATCATGGAGCCCCACTCGCACGGGGTGTCGTGGGGCCCCTGGTGGAATCTCGCCGCGTGGACACGCTGACGCCGCCGGCGTTCGCCGAGAAGGCCGCCGCGCGCCCCGTGCGTGCCGCGGCCCGGCTGCTGGCGGTCCGCACCGCCGTCGCTGTGCCCCTGACGGTGGCGATCTCGGCGGCGATCTTCGCCGTCGCGTCGCTGTCGCCCTTCGATCCGCTGGCGGCCTATCTCGGCGGCAACTACCAGTTCGCGACGCAGTCCCAGCGCGACGCGATGCGCGAGGCCTACAACACCGACATGCCGTGGTATCAGGCCTGGTGGCAGTGGATCGGCGGGGTGTCGCGGGGCGAGCTCGGCTGGTCGTCGACGCAGTCGCAACCGGTCACCACCGTCCTGGCCGAGCGGATGCCGTTCACCCTGGCGCTGTCCGGGGCCGCACTGCTGACCGCGACGGTGTTGGCGGTGCTTCTGGGCTGCCTGGCGGGGATGCGCCGCGGTGGTCTGGTCGACCGGCTGTGTACCGGCTTCTCGGTGACCTTCGCCGCGGTGCCGCCGTTCGTGGTGTCGCTGGCACTGGTGGTGGTCGTCGCGGTCGGTCTGCGGTGGCTCCCCGCGTCCGGCGCCGCGCCGCCCGGCGCCGACTACACCGTCGAAGGTGTTCTGCGCCATGGCATCCTGCCATGGATCGCGCTCACGGTGTCGATGATCCCGTGGCTGTTGCTGACCACGCGTGCCGCCGTCGTCGAAAGCGTCGGCTCCGATGCGGTGCGCGCCGCGCGGTCCCGTGGGGTGCACGGCTGGGCGCTGCTGCGGGGGCATATCGCGCCGGTCTCGGTGCTTCCGACGCTCGCGCTGCTGGGTACCAGGCTGCCCGAGCTGATCGCCGGCGCCGCGATCGTCGAAACCGTCTTCGGCTGGCCCGGTATGGCCGCCGTGCTGGTGGATTCGGCTGCGGCGCTGGACTTTCCGCTGCTCGCGGCGCTCACCGTGGCCGCGGCCGCCGCGGTGCTCGCCGGTTCGGCGCTGTCGGATGCGGCAGCGGTGGGGATCGACCCGCGGGTCAGGATGCGCGCATGAGCGAGCGTGCGAGCGAATCATCGGCTATGAGCGAGCGTGCGAGCGAATCATCGGTCATGAGGGAGCGTGCGAGCGAACTGGCGCGCAGCTCCAGGTGGCCGTGGATCGTGCTGGGTGTCATCGCCGCGGCGGCCCTCGGTATCCCGCTGCTGGCCGGCGAACAGGTGGCCGACTTCTCCGCCGCGCTGCGCCCACCGAGCGCCGAACACCTTGTCGGAACCGACCATTCGGGCTACGACCTGCTGGTCCGCACTGCGGAGGGGCTGCGGGTCTCACTGGTGATCGCGGTGGTGTGTGCGGTGGCGGCGACGTGTCTGGGCCTGGCGGTCGGCGTCGCCGCGGCCCTGGTCGGCGGGTGGCTCGACGCGGTCGTGATGCGTCTGGTCGACGGGTTCAACGCGCTGCCCCACCTGGTGGTCGGCATCGTGATCGCCGCGATGTGGCGCGGCGCCCCGCTGGCGATCATCGCATCCATCGCGCTGACGCACTGGCCGGCGGTCGCGCGCGTGGTGCGCGCCGAGCTGCTCGCGGTCGCCAATGCCGGGTGGGTGGAATCCGCACGGCTGGCGGGGGCCTCGCGATGGTTCGTCGCACGCACCCATCTCGTGCCCGCGGTGACGGGGCAGGCCCTGGTCGCGATGATCGTGCTGCTGCCGCACGCGGTGTGGCACGAGTCGACGCTGTCGTTCCTGGGGGTCGGGCTCTCCCCGGACCGCGCCAGCCTCGGCACGTTGCTCAGCGAGGCCCGCGGCGACGTGCTCACCGGCGCCTGGTGGACGCTGGCCGTCCCCGCCGCGGCGCTGATCGCGACGGCGCTCGCGTTCGCCGCGGCAGGCACCCTGATGCGCAACCGGCACCGACCACCGGCGGGGCAGGTGTGGTGAATTCACAAACGCAGGAGGACACGATGAACGCCGCACGCCTGACCGGGCTGACCGTGGGCATCGATCTTCGCCGGGGACGCGGCTCGGCCACCGTCGATGTGCTCGACGACGTCCACCTCGACGTCCCCGCCGGCCGGGTCACCGCGCTGGTCGGCGAATCCGGTTGCGGAAAATCGCTGGTGGCCGCCGCGCTGACCGGACTGATGCCGCCGGGATCCCGGGTTCGCGGCACGGTGCAGGTCGGCGGCCGGCAGGTGCGCTGCGACGACGAGCGCGCCTGGCGTGAGTTGCGCGGCCGCCAGGTCGGTTCGGTGCCGCAGTCGGCGTCGACGTCGTTCACCCCGGTACGCACCATCGGCTCCCAGCTGGCCGAGATCTGCGCCCGGCTGGACTCCGACCGCACTCCCGAACAGCTGTGTGCCGCCGTCGCGCTGCCGCCGCACGTCGTCGACCGTTACCCGCACGAACTGTCCGGCGGCATGGCCCAGCGCGTCGCGATCGCCGCGGCGCTCGCCGGCCGCCCGGGCCTGCTGGTCGCCGACGAACCCACCTCGGCGCTGGACCCCGACAACGCCGCACTGACCTGGCGGCTGCTCGGCGACGCCGCCGCCGACGGCGCGGGCGTGCTGGTGATCACCCACGACATGCCGTCGCTGCTGCGTGCGGCGGTGTGCGACGACGTCGCGGTGATGGCACGCGGCACCGTGCTGTCCCAGACCTCGTTGGTCGACACGCTCGGCAGCACCGATGCGTACACGCAGGCCTTGCTCGGGACGGTTCTGGTGTGACCGGACTGTCGGCCACCGGGATCGGGCTGGCGCTCGGCGGCAGGACCGTCCTGGACGCGGTCGATCTGAGCGCTCCGGCCGCGCAGGTCACCGGGGTGACCGGCGCGTCGGGCAGCGGCAAGACCACTCTGCTGCGGGTGCTGGCCGGGCTGCAGCGGCCCGACACCGGGGAAGTCCGCTACGACGGGGATCCGGTGGCGCCCAGGGGATCGATCGCGCTGCTGGCCCAGCACCCGCGCCTGGTGTGCAACCCGCGCTGGACCCTGGCGCAGATCCTCGCCGAGCCCGCGCTGATCCGCGGCGCTCGGTTCGGCGCCGACGACCTGCACCGCACCGCAGGCGAGGTGGGGCTTGACCCGGTACTGCTCGACCGCTATCCGGGGCAGGTCAGCGACGGACAGTTGCAGCGCGCCTGTATCGGGCGGGTGCTCACGCAGCGGGCCCGGTTCGTGCTGTGCGACGAGCCGACCGCGATGCTCGACCCGATCTCGACCGCGTCCGTGGTGGCACTGTTGCGCCGCCTCGCCGACGGCGGCGCCGCCGTGGTGCTCGTCAGCCACGACTTCGTGTTGGTCGAGACGCTCACAGCAGCCACGCTCGCCTTGCCGAGCCCACTAGGGTAGGTAAACGTGACCCACTATGACGTCGTCGTCCTCGGAGCCGGCCCCGGCGGTTACGTCGCGGCCATACGCGCGGCCCAGCTCGGGCTGAAGACCGCCATCGTCGAACCCAAGTACTGGGGCGGCGTGTGCCTCAACGTCGGGTGCATCCCGTCGAAGGCATTGCTGCGCAACGCCGAACTCGCCCACGTGTTCCACAAGGACGCCAAGACGTTCGGCATCAGCGGCGACGTCAGCTTCGACTACGGCGCGGCCTACGACCGCAGCCGCAAGGTCGCCGACGGCCGCGTCGCCGGTGTGCACTTCCTGATGAAGAAGAACAAGATCACCGAGATCCACGGCTACGGGAAGTTCACCGGGCCCAACAGCCTCGAGGTCGACCTGAACGAGGGTGACACCGAGAAGGTCGAGTTCGACAACGCGATCATCGCGACCGGCTCGAGCACCCGGCTGGTGCCGGGCACGTCGCTCTCCGAGAACGTGGTCACCTACGAGAAGCAGATCCTGAGCCGCGATCTGCCCTCCTCGATCATCATCGCCGGGGCGGGCGCGATCGGCATGGAGTTCGCGTACGTGCTGAAGAACTACGGCGTCGACGTCACGATCGTCGAGTTCCTGCCCCGCGCGCTGCCCAACGAGGACGCCGAGGTCTCCAAGGAGATCGAGAAGCAGTACAAGAAGCTCGGTGTGAAGATCCTGACGGGCACCAAGGTCGAGTCCATCGAGGACAGTGGATCGTCGGTCACCGTGAAGGTGTCCAAGGACGGTAAGTCCGACGAGCTCAAGGCCGACAAGGTGCTGCAGGCCATCGGTTTCGCGCCGAACGTCGAAGGATTCGGCCTGGACAAGGCGGGCGTCGAGCTCACCGACCGCAAGGCCATCGGCATCGACGACTACATGCGCACCAACGTGGGCCACATCTACGCGATCGGTGACGTCACCGGCAAGCTGCAGCTGGCCCACGTCGCCGAGGCGATGGGCGTGGTCGCGGCCGAGACCATCGCCGGCGCCGACACGCTGGCACTGGGCGACTACCGGATGATGCCGCGTGCGACGTTCTGTCAACCGCAGGTCGCGAGCTTCGGGCTGACCGAGCAGCAGGCCAAGGACGAGGGCTATGACGTCGTCGTCGCGAAGTTCCCGTTCACCGCCAACGGCAAGGCGCACGGTCTGGGCGACCCGACCGGCTTCGTGAAGCTGATCGCCGACAAGAAGCATCTCGAGCTGCTCGGCGGGCACCTGATCGGTCCCGATGTCGCCGAGCTGCTGCCGGAGCTGACGCTGGCCCAGAAGTGGGACCTGACGGCCAACGAGCTGGCCCGCAACGTGCACACCCACCCGACCCTGTCGGAGGCACTGCAGGAGTGCTTCCACGGCCTGGTCGGCCACATGATCAATTTCTAATTGAGAGCGATCTGGGTCGCCGGTATCGGCGGATTGGTGGTCGGCCACATTCTGTGGCTGGCCGGTATCTCCTTTGCCATCTCATCGACGAACATTCCGGCATGGGTGCTCGTCGTCGCCGGGGTGTCGTTCGCCGTGGGGTTGGCGGCATCGCTGCGCGGCCGCCGGCTGTGGCAGCGCAAGGATGAGAAGTCCGAGGCGCGCGCGGCATTCCTGTGGGGACTGTCGGTGTCGCCGGTGCTGTTGTCGCTGATCGTGCTCGGCGTGACGTACCTGTAGGTCAAAATGGCCTAGTGGGAGACGGGACCGCCGGTATCGGTGTGCTGTTGCGGGAATGGTGGCAGCAGCGCGACGACTACCAGTGGCGCATCGATTTCCTGCGCAGCCGCGGGCTGCTGTCGATCCTGCGGTGGGTGATCGCCGGCATCGGCGCGACATTGGGCCTGCTGTCGGCCTACAACGCGTTCGTACCGCCGGGCGCCGACGGCGCGCTGATCCGCACCGGCTGGGCGGTGGTCGCGGTCGGCTCGCTCGGCTGGGCGGCCCGTTGGGCGCTGCGGCCGTGGCCGAACGTGGTGGAGTCGGCGGTGCTCATCATCGCCGTCGACGTGTTGATGACGGTGTCGGCGTTGCTGTTCGGCGATCCGACACTGGCCATGTCGGGCATCCCGATCCTGCTGTGCGCGGGCGGATACGTCGCGTTCTTCCACGGCCCGCGGCTGCATCTGATCCACATCGCGTGGTGCATCGTGTCGGTGCTGGGAATCGCGGTGTGGCTGGCGTTGTCGGATCCGGTGTTCGGTCCGCAGGTCGCGGCGTCGCGGGCGGTCATCGCGCTCGCGGTCACGGTGTGCGTGCTGCCCGCGCTGCAGTTCGGGTTCTGGCTGCTGCAGGACAGCTCGATGCAGTCGCTGACCGATCCGCTGACCGAGCTGACCAACCGGCGCGGGCTGGCGGTGTCGGTGAAACGGCTCAACGCCGACGCGCCCGCCGGGGAGCACCTGTGCGCGCTGCTGATCGACGTCGACGGCTTCAAGCGGGTCAACGACACCTTCGGTCACGCCGTCGGCGACGACGTGCTCATCCGCACCGCGCGCCGGATCCGGGCCAGCGTCGACGACGCCGCGGTGGTGGTGCGCTGGGGCGGTGAGGAGTTCCTCGTCGTCGACCGGATCGCGCGCCAGCACGCCCCCGAGGTCGCCGAGCGGATCCGCGCGGCGGTCGCCGAACCGGCGGACCCGACCGTCACCGTGAGCATCGGGCTGGCCACCTGCGAACGCCCCGACATCGACCTGATCGACGTGATCGGCGCGGCCGACGCGGCGATGTACGAGGCCAAGGCCGAGGGCGGCAACCGCGTCGTGGTCGTCACCAACGGCTCCACCAACGGCGCTACCTGACGGTCAGCTCTGCTTGCGGCGCTCGCCGTTGTGCGGCGTGAGGTGCTCGGCGAGGAACGCGAGCACGTCGTCGGCCTTGGCGAACCCGCCGAGGTGGCTCTCGTCGGGCATCAGCAGCAGGTCGACGGCGGGCAGGTGCTCGGCGGCGGCCTGCGCGTCGGCCAGCGAGATGATCGAGTCCGCGTCGCCGTGCCACCACCGCACCGGGACGTCCACGTCGGCCATCCGGAAACCCCAGTCGAGGCCGAACAGGCGGGCGTCGTCGAGCAGCGCCTGGAACCCGCCGTTGGCGACGTGCACGATGTCGTCGATGAACATCGCCTCGATCTCCGGGTTGGCGAAAACCCGCTTGTCGCCGTCGGGCATCACGGCGGCCAGACCGGAGTAGGCCAGGTGGGCCAGGGGAATCACCGGGGTCAGCAGGCTCGCGGTGACCGCGGCGAACGGCCGGCGCAGTGCCGACGTCACCGCCGACAACTGCCGGGCCAGCGTGATCGCGCCGCTGGCGGTGGCGTCCGGGCCCACCGACGGGGTGACCCCGCCCAGGACGGCGACGGCGGCCACCCGGTCGCGCAGGGCGGGCATCCCGGCGCAGGCCAGCGCATACGGGCCGCCGCCGGAGAGTCCGGCGACGCCGATGCGGTCAGCGCCGAGGACATCGGCGACATGCGCCATATCGGTGGCCCAGTCGCCGATCTGGCCGTACTTGTGCCGATCGCTCAGGCCCGAGCCCGCCCGCTCGACGAGCACCACCCGCAGGCCGAGCCGTTCGGCCGCGCGCCGGCCGACGATCGGCAGCTGGCGCCGGCCGCCCGGGGTGCCGTGGAACCACAGCACGACCGGGCCGGTCGGATCACCGAACTCGGCGTAGCCCAGCCGGCGGCCGCCGGGCAGGAAGAACGTGCCCTCGGCACGCGGTGGTTCGCAGCGGGGCACCCCCGGAGGGTGGCGCCACGGGTTCGCGGGGCTCATGGACGCATGGTAACCGTGGCGTTACACCCGTGGTCACGCGTGTCAACCCGTGCCGTCAGTCCGGGAAGTCCAGCGGAACCCCGAGCGTCGAGATCGTCGCGGCCAGGCCGTCGTATTGCGCTGCGAGCAGACAGAATTCGATCAGCTGCGGCTTGCTGAAGTGTCGGCTGAGCTGCTGCCAGGTCTCGGGGGACACCCCGCGGGTGACGACGAACTCGTCGGTCGCGGTGATCAGGACCCGTTCCTTCTCGGCCAGCCCTTCGGCGTCGGGGCCCTCGAAGATGCGCGCCTGAGTCTCTTTGTCGAGCCCGCGCGAGCGTGCCAGCCTGCGGTGCTGCTGCAACTCGTACTCGCTGTCGCGCAGGTGTGCGACGCGCAGGATCACCACTTCGGCGTCGCGCCGCGACAGCTTGCCCGCGTAGAGCAGGTACGCCGACAGTGGCAGCCAGGCCAGGAACATCAGCCGGTGCCGGCCCAGCACGTTCATCAGGCTGAACCGGGGCCGGCGGATGCCGCGGGCACCGCCCTTGGCGATCAGCCAGTTCAGCGGGCCGAGATCCTTGAAGCCGCCGGGCGGGATGCGTTCGGTCATGACTGCTTCACCAGGTACGGCGAGACGGTGGAGCGGTGCTCGTCGATGTCGAGCGCGCGGCCGAGCGCGGGGAACGCGCGCTGCGGGCAGTTGTCGCGCTCGCACACGCGGCAACCGGCGCCGATCGGCGTCGCGGGCACATTGGGATCACCGGTCACCAGGCCTTCCGAGTAGACCAACCGCTGCGCGTGTCGCAGTTCGCAGCCGAGGCCGATCGCGAACGTCTTACCCGGCTGACCATAGCGGGTGGCGCGGCGCTCCACGGTGCGCGCCACCCACATGTAGGCCCGGCCGTCGGGCATCTCGGCGATCTGCACCAGGATCTTGCCCGGGTTGGCGAACGTCTCGTAGACGTTCCACAGCGGGCAGGTGCCGCCGCTGGACGAGAAGTGAAAACCGGTGGCGGACTGGCGTTTCGACATGTTCCCGGCCCGGTCGACCCGGACGAACGAGAACGGCACCCCGCGCATCGTCGGGCGCTGAAGCGTCGAAAGCCGGTGACAGATCGTCTCGTAGCTCACCGAGTAGTACGCCGACAACCGCTCGATGTCATAGCGGAACCTCTCGGCCACCTCATGGAACTGCGCGTACGGCAGCACCGCCGCGGCGGCGAAGTAGTTCGCCAACCCCATCCGGGCCAGCTTCTTGGACTCCTCGCTGGTGAAATGCCCGTCCTCGACCAGCTTTTCGATCAGATCGCCGCACTCCAGGTAGGCCAGCTCGGCAGCCATCCGGAACACCCGCTGCCCGGCCGAGAGCTGGGTGCCGATCTCCAGACGCTTGGTGGCCGGGTCGTAGCGGTGCATCACGGCCTCGCCGAGGTCCGGGCTGCGGATGATCGTCACACCGTGCACGAACCGCAGCCGGTCGGCCAGGTCGCTGGCCAGCTCCCCGCGGTGCACCCGCATGTCCGCGGTGAGGTTCTCGGCGGCCACGTCGAGGTCGTGCAGATAGTTCTGCCGTTCGTAGAAGTAGTCGCGGACTTCCTCGTGCGGCATCGAGATCGCGCCGGAACCGCTGGCGCCGGACCCGATACCGCCGAGGAACCGGTCCTCGGTCGCGGCGGCCAACTGGGTGGTGGTCAGCTGGTAGCGGCGGTGCAGGTTCACCATCGCCCGCGCCAGCCCCGGATGCGACGCGACCATGTCGGCGACCTCGGCCGGGTCGACGTCGACGTCGAGGTCGCGGTCCATCAGGACCTCGCGCAGTTCGGCGATCAGCCGGGTGTCGTCCTGGGAGGCGAAGAACGTCGCGTCGACCCCGAACACCTCGGTGATCCGCAGCAGCACCGCGACGGTCAGCGGGCGCACGTCGTGCTCGATCTGGTTCAGGTAGCTCGGTGAGATCTCCAGCATCTGCGCGAGCGCGGCCTGGCTGAAGCCGCGCTCACTGCGCAGCTGCCGGACCCGGGCGCCGACGTACGTTTTGGCCACATCACCGAGCGTAACAACCCTGCTAAGGCTGTATTTGCAGCGTTGGCAGACCAGCCCCGTGTGGCAGTATCGGAACCCGTGAGTAGTACTGGACGGCCGGTTGCGGGCCTGGCGAAGACGATGATGCCGGTGCCGGATCCGCACCCCGATGTCTTCGACGTCCAGTGGCCGCTGCGGGTCGCCGACGTCGACCGCGAGGGCCGGCTCAAGTTCGACGCCGCCACCCGCCACATCCAGGACATCGGGACCGATCAGCTGCGGGAGATGGGCTTCGAGGAGACCCATCCGCTGTGGATCGTGCGCCGGACCATGATCGACATGATCGAGCCGGTCGTGTTCAAGGACATGCTGCGGCTGCGCCGCTGGTGCTCGGGGACGTCGAACCGGTGGTGCGAGATGCGGGTCAGGGTCGAGGGGCGCCGGTCCGGCCTTCTGGAATCCGAGGCGTTCTGGATCAACATCAACCGCGAGACCCAGGGGCCCGCGCGAATCAGCGACGACTTCATCGAAGGCCTTCGGCGCACCACGGGCGAGACCCGGTTGCGGTGGAAGGCCTACCTGACGCCCGGCTCCCGCGACGATGCCGCCTCCGTGCACCGGTTCCCGGTGCGCGTCAGCGATATCGACATCTTCGACCACATGAACAACGCGGTGTACTGGAGCGTCGTCGAGGACTACCTGGCGTCGCGGCCCGAGCTGATGAAGGCGCCGCTGCGGGTCGCCATCGAGCACGATCTGCCGGTGGCTCTCGGCGACGATCTGGAGATCATCCGCCACGAGTATCCGGCGGGTTCGACCGACAAGTTCGGCGAGGAACTCACCGATCGCGCTGTTACAACCCTCACATATGTGGTCGGCGACGAGACGAAAGCCGTCGCCGCGATCTTCCCGCTCTGAGTGCGCCAGCTAAACAGTACGGGCGTACTGACCTGCGCATATTCGCTACTCGCCGGTAGCTTCTGAACCGGTCAAGGCCCGCACCTTCTTTGCAAACTTTGCAAATTCCCGCGCACGGTTGGCGAAAATTGGCAAGCGAAACGGGTGGACCTGCGCTTATGGGCTGAGGCATGCTCGTCGTAGCAAGCCGGTGAACTCGCCGGAGCATTAACAAAGGCTGTGAGTCCTCCCCGTCGGGAGGTTTGCAGTGCTGTGCAACACATCGAAGGAGCAGGCCCCGCCATGACGAAGTCGACCGTTGGCACGCCGAAGAGCCCGGAGCAGATCCAGCACGATTGGGACCACAACCCCCGCTGGAAGGGCATCACCCGCACCTACACCCCCGATGACGTCATCGCCCTGCAGGGCCACGTCGTCGAGGAGCACACCCTGGCCCGCCGCGGCGCCGAGGTGCTGTGGGAGCAGCTGCACGACATGGACTTCGTCAACGCGCTCGGCGCGCTGACCGGCAACATGGCCGTCCAGCAGGTCCGCGCCGGCCTGAAGGCGATCTACCTGTCCGGTTGGCAGGTCGCCGGCGACGCCAACCTGTCCGGCCACACCTACCCCGACCAGAGCCTCTACCCGGCCAACTCGGTGCCGCAGGTGGTGCGCCGCATCAACAACGCGCTGCTGCGCGCCGACGAGATCGCCAAGGTCGAGGGCGACACCTCCGTCGAGAACTGGCTCGCCCCGATCGTGGCCGACGGTGAGGCCGGCTTCGGTGGCGCGCTGAACGTCTACGAACTGCAGAAGGCGATGATCGCCGCCGGTGTCGCCGGTTCGCACTGGGAGGACCAGCTGGCCTCGGAGAAGAAGTGCGGCCACCTCGGTGGCAAGGTGCTGATCCCGACCCAGCAGCACATCCGCACCCTGACCTCGGCCCGCCTGGCCGCTGACGTCGCCGGCGTGCCGACCGTCGTCATCGCCCGCACCGACGCCGAGGCCGCGACGCTGATCACCTCCGACGTCGACGAGCGCGACCAGCCGTTCATCACCGGCGAGCGCACCGCCGAGGGCTTCTACCGGGTCAAGAACGGCCTGGAGCCCTGCATCGCCCGCGCCAAGGCCTACGCGCCGTACTCCGACCTGATCTGGATGGAGACCGGCACCCCGGACCTGGAGCTGGCCAAGAAGTTCGCCGAGGGCGTCAAGAGCGAGTTCCCGGACCAGATGCTGGCCTACAACTGCTCGCCGTCGTTCAACTGGCGCAAGCACCTCGACGACGCGACGATCGCGAAGTTCCAGAAGGAACTCGGCGCGATGGGCTTCAAGTTCCAGTTCATCACCCTCGCCGGCTTCCACGCGCTCAACTACTCGATGTTCGATCTGGCGCACGGCTACGCCCGCAACCAGATGACCGCCTACGTCGAGCTGCAGGAGCGCGAGTTCGCCGCCGAGGAGCGTGGCTACACCGCGACCAAGCACCAGCGCGAGGTCGGCGCCGGTTACTTCGACCGGATCGCCACCACCGTGGACCCGACCAGCTCGACCACCGCGCTCGCGGGCTCGACCGAAGAGGGCCAGTTCCACTAGCCCTCCCCGACGGCGAGCGTGCGTGTCTGCAGGCGCCACGCCGTGCCACACGCAGACAAAGCGCACGCTCGTGCAGCTTGACAGCGCAGACCCCGCCCACAAATCTTGGGCGGGGTCTGACGCATGTAACAGGAGAAAAATCTTGAGCATTGAACGTGTAGGTGTGGTCGGCGCAGGGCAGATGGGTTCGGGCATCGCCGAGGTGGCCGCGAAAGCGGGCGCGAACGTCGTCGTCTACGAGCCGTCGGACGCGCTCGTCAACGCGGGGCGGGGACGCATCACCGCGTCGCTGGAGCGGGCGAAGGCCAAGGGCAAGCTCGCCGCCGACGACTTCGAGATCACGCTGGGACGGCTGAGTTTCACCACCGACCTCGCCGATCTGGCCGACCGTCAGCTGGTGATCGAGGCGATCATCGAGGACGAGGCCGTCAAGGCCAAGCTCTTCGCGCAGCTCGACGAGGTCGTCACCGACCCGGATGCGGTGCTGGCGTCGAACACCTCCAGCATCCCGATCATGAAAATCGCTGCGGCGACCAAGAACCCGAGCCGGGTGCTGGGCCTGCACTTCTTCAACCCGGTGCCGGTGCTGCCGCTGGTCGAGGTGATCAACACGCTCGTGACGTCCGAGGACGCGATCGCGCGGGTCGAGCAGTTCGCGAGCGACGTGCTGGGCAAGAAGGTCGTGCGCTGCGGCGACCGCTCGGGCTTCATCGTGAATGCGCTGCTGGTGCCGTACCTGCTCTCGGCGATCCGGATGGCCGAGGCGGGCGTCGCGACGGTCGAGGACATCGACACCGCGATCGTCGCCGGGCTCTCGCACCCGATGGGCCCGCTGCGGCTGTCGGACCTGATCGGCCTGGACACCATGAAGCTGATCGCGGACTCGATGTACGACGAGTACAAGGACCCGAACTTCGCACCGCCGCCGCTGCTGCAGCGCATGGTCGAGGCCGGTCAGCTCGGCAAGAAGTCGGGTAAGGGCTTCTACACCTACTGAGGCGTTTTCGATCGCCGAGTGCACGCTTTCTGACCCGCTTTCGCGGATTTCGCATCAGATTGCGTGCATTCGGGAACCGCTGGGCCTCGCGATGCGCCTAACAGTGTGTGCGGGAACTGTTTCTGGGCTCGGAGGCGCTGGCCTGCGGTGCGGTGACGCGGCAGGACCTCCGCCGGCGATACGTCAAGATTCATCACAATGTGTATGCGCCGCAAGGCATGTCGCTGACGGCCCGCGACCGTGCGGTCGCGGCGTGGCTGTGGTCGGGACGACGAGCCACCCTCGCCGGGCTGTCGGCGGCGGCGATGCACGGTGCGCGGTGGCTGCCCGACGACGCCCCGGCTGAGCTGACCCGCGTGCGGTGCGGGAGTCCGCCGGGCATCTCCATTCACCGCGACACCCTGCTCGCCGGCGAGGTCTGCCTGGTGCAGAGCATCGACTGCACGATCGTCCCCCGTACCGCATTCGACCTCGGCCGCCGGATCCGCGGCGATGAGGCCGTCATTCGGATCGATGCCCTGCTGAACGCGACGCGCCTGCCGGTGTCGGACGTGGCCGCACTCGCCGCACGCCACCCCGGAGTGCGGGGGATCCGCCGGCTACGGGAAATTCTTGCGCTGGTCGACGGCGGTGCCGAGTCGCCGCAGGAGACCCGCGTGCGGTTGGTTCTGGTCCGCGGCGGCGCACCGAAACCGCAGACACAGATCCCCATTGCCAACGCGTCCGGCCGAGTCGTCCGGCGAATCGACATGGGCTGGCCCGAGTACTGCGTCGGCGTTGAGTACGACGGCGAGCACCATTGGACAGACCCCGCCGCCCACGCCGACGACATCATGCGGCTGGAGTTCCTGGCGGCGCGGGGATGGATCATCGTTCGCGTCAGTGCACGACAGCTCCGTGACGACCCTGCCGGGATCTGGCGGCGTGCCGAGCCGGCGTTACGCCGGCGCGGGTGGCCAGGACCGCCGCGAGTGCACGGTTTGTGACGGGTTTTGGGGCAGATTCGCGCAGAATGCGTGCGCTCGGCGAGCGGCGCCCAAGGCCCCCTACGCCGTGCCCCCCTTACACCGCGGCCAGCCGCTTCTTCTCCGCCTCGACGTCGAAGTCCGGCGGCGGCCAGGACATGTTGAGCCCCTTGAGCGCCTCGATCAGCAGCTCGGTGATCGCGAGCCGGCTGTACCACTTCCGGTTGCAGGGCACGATGTGCCAGGGCGCGTAATCGGTCGACGTCCGATCCAGCATCGCCTGGTAAGCCTGTTGGTAGGCAGGCCATTTCAGTCGCTCGTCGATGTCGCCCGGGTTGTACTTCCAGTACTTGTCCGGCCGTTCGAGCCGCTCGGCGAGCCGCTTCTTCTGCTCGTCGAGTGACACGAACATCGCGACCTTCACGATTGTCGTTCCGGCGGAGACGAGTTCACGTTCGAACGCGTTGATCTCGTCGTAGCGCGGCTCCCACACCCCGGGCGGGACCAGATTGTGCACCCGCACGATCAGCACGTCTTCGTAATGCGACCGGTCGAACACCCCGATGTGACCCGCGGCGGGCAGCGCCTTGCGCACGCGCCACAGGTAGTGGTGGGAGAGCTCCTCGGCGGTCGGCTTACCGAAGCTGCGGTACTGCACCCCCTGCGGATTGCAGCCACCCACAACATGTTTGACGATGCCGCCCTTGCCCGCGGTGTCCATGCCCTGCAGCACCAGCAGCAGCGAGCGGGTGTCGCCGGCGCGGCTGTTGGCGTAGAGCATCTCCTGCAGTTCGGCGAACCGCGTGTTGCGTTCGGCTTGCAGCGTCGGCGCGTCGGACTTGTCGCCGCGAAAGCCGGGGGTGGCGTCGGCGTCGATGTCGGCCACTTTGACCCCGGCCCGGAACCGCAGCTGCACGCGCGGTTCGTGGCTCCACAGGGACGGCAGCGCGTCGGGTTCGGTCACACCGCCTAGTCAAGCAGCTGCGAGGGCAGCGCCGGGGACGGATGCGGACTGTTGCGGAACGTTTCCAGCGATCCGTTCACCTCGACGATGCCGCACAGCGCGCTCCACGACAGCATCGCCAGGTAGTCGATCAGCTCGTCGGCGGTCATCCTGGGGTTCGACATCCAGGAGTGCGTCGCCAGCTGGACGCCACCGACGGTGTGGAACGCCCACGGTTCGGCGCCGGAGGCGTCCATCCCCACCGACAGCATCCGGCGGCGCAGCATCACCGCGAGCATGCGCGCGATGATGGCCTCCGAGTCGGCCACCGCCTTGCTCTTGCTGGCGGAGTTGTTGGCCATCACGAACCGGTACGGCTCGGGCTCATTGGCCACCGTCTCCACGTAGACGCGGATGACCTCGCGGGTCAGCTCGTAGCCGTCGAGATTCGACGACAGCGCCGCAGCCATGTTCGGGATCAGCGTGGTCTGCGCGAAGCGCATCATCACCGCGGTGGTGAGGTCGTTCTTGTCGACGAAGTAGCGGTACAGAACGGTCTTGGAGACACCGATCTCGGCGGCGATCTCATCCATGCTGACGTTACTGCCGAGCCGACGGATGGCATCGAGTGTGCCGTCCACCAACTCGTTACGGCGCTCGACCTTGTGCTGGTGCCAGCGCCGTTTCCGTCCATCCGTCTTGACCGCCACGGGCGGGGATTGTTGTGCCACGTTCGCGCAGTCCGTTCCCTAAGTCCGTGACGATAATACGGCGGTGATCGGACCTGGGCCGGACCGCGGCGCAGACGGGTACTCCAGCACGCGTGGATGATGTAGGTGTGGCACACCGACCCGAGGTCGCCGGCGCGGCGACCGCCCCGGTGCGCCGGAGTTTCGCCGAGAAGCTCGCGGGCGCCGACTCCGCGGCGGACGCGGAGCGACGGCGCGGACTACGGCGCATGAAGCTGGTCGCGCTGAGCTTCTTACTCGGCGCGACCGTCGTCTTCCTGTTCTGCACCTGGTGGCAGTCCCAGGGCGCCCCGTCCTGGGTCGGCTACGTCCGCGCGGCCGCCGAGGCCGGGATGGTCGGCGCGCTGGCCGACTGGTTCGCGGTGACGGCGTTGTTCAAGCATCCGCTGGGCATCCCCATTCCGCACACCGCGATCATCAAACGGAAGAAAGACCAGCTCGGCGAGGGTCTGAGCAGCTTCGTGCGGGAGAACTTCCTGTCCGCGGAGAACGTCGAGACCAAGCTGCGCGACGCCGACATCGCCAGCCGGGTGGGCAAGTGGCTGTGCGATCGCCGGCATGCCGAACGGGTCGCCGCCGAGGTCGCGACGGTGCTTCGGGTGCTGGTCGAGTTGCTGCGTGACGAGGACGTCCAGCAGGTGCTGGACCGGATGATCGTCAAACGGATCGCCGAGCCGCAGTGGGGGCCGCCGATCGGGCGGGTGCTGACCTCGCTGCTGGCCGAGGGGCGCCAGGAGGCGCTGCTGCAGCTGCTTGCCGACCGCGCATTCCAATGGTCCCTGGACGCCGACGAGATCATCGAGCGCGTCATCGAACGGGATTCGCCGACGTGGTCGCCGCGCTGGGTCGACCACCTGGTGGGCGAACGGATCCACCGCGAACTGATGGACTTCACCGACAAGGTGCGCCGCAACCCCGATCACGAGCTGCGCCGCTCCGCGACACGGTTCCTGTTCGAGTTCGCCGACGACCTGCAGAACGACGCGGCGACGATCCAGAAGGCCGAGAACGTCAAAGAGCAGATCATGGCCCGCGACGAGGTCACCCGGGCCGCCGAGACGGCCTGGACCGCGGCCAAGCGGATCATCCTGGAGTCCGTCGACGACCCGTCCTCGACGCTGCGCACCCGCATCGCCGACACCGTCGTGCGGATCGGGGAGTCCCTGCGCGACGACGCCGATCTGCGCGACAAGGTGGACAACTGGGTGGTGCGCGGCGCCCAGCATCTGGTCTCCCAATACGGGGCGGAAATCACGACGATCATCACCGACACGATCGAGCGCTGGGATGCCGAGGAGGCCAGTCGGCGCATCGAACTGCATGTCGGCCGTGACCTGCAATTCATCCGGATCAACGGCACGGTCGTCGGCGCGCTGGCGGGCCTGGTGATCTATTCGATAGCCCAGCTACTGTTCTGACCTGCGCTAACGGGTGCTTGCAAAAGTTAGCACTCCGTCGTACGGTGGTGGATGTCGGTAATCGGATACCCACCGCAACACAGGGAGCAAGGCATGTCACCGCCGTCGCAGGATGAGAATCTTGCCGCTGTCGTGTCCAACGCCGCGCAGGACATCGGTTCGTTCATCCGCTCCCAGCGCGAAGCTGCGCAGGTGTCGGTGAGGCAGCTGGCCGAGAAGGCGGGCGTGTCCAACCCGTACCTCAGTCAGATCGAGCGCGGCCTGCGGAAGCCGTCCGCAGATGTGCTCAACCAGATCGCCAAGGCGTTGCGGGTTTCGGCCGAGGTGCTCTACATCCAGGCCGGGATCCTCGAGCCGAGTGAGAGCAACCACGTTCGCGACGCGATCGTCACCGACACGGCGATCAACGAGCGGCAGAAGCAGGTGCTGCTCGACATCTACAACTCGTTCTGCCAGCAGAACGAGGCCGCCTCCGCGGACGACGGGGTGGACGCATCCGGTACGCGTGACGCAGATGAGGAGCCCGCAACTGAACAAGACAAGAGCCCTCTAGAGATCCCCTCTACTCCGCAATCCATCACAGAACTCGATCCTGAAAAGGAAGGAATGAACCATGGCTGAGACCAAGAATCTCGACATCGACGACCTGAAGGCCCCGCTGCTCGCCGCTGTGGGCGCTGCCGACCTCGCGCTGGAGCGTGTCAACGAGATCGTCGCGACGCTGCGCGAGCGCGCCGGCGAGGCCCGCACCGACGCCGAGAGCCGCGTCGAGGAGAGCCGGGCCCGGGTGGCCAAGCTGCAGGAAGACCTGCCGAGCCAGTTCGGTGACCTGCGCGACAAGCTGACCTCCGACGAGCTGCGCAAGTTCGCCGAGGGATACGCCGAGGCCGCCCAGACCACCTACACCAAGCTGATCGAGCGTGGCGAGGCCGCGCTGGAGCGCCTGCGCAACCAGCCGGCTCTCGAAGAGGCCGCCAGCCGCGTCGAGGAGTACACCGACCAGGCCGTCGAGCTGACCCAGGAGGCGCTGGGCAACGTCGCCTCGCAGACCCGCGCGGTCGGCGAGCGTGCCGCCAAGCTGGTCGGCGTCGAGCTGCCGAAGAAGGCCGAAGAGGCCGCCGCCCCCGTCAAGGCCGCCGCCGAGAAGGCCCCGGCCAAGAAGGCGCCGGCCAAGAAGGCCGCAACCCCGGCCACGGCCGCGAAGGCTTCGGCCACGGTTCCGGCCAAGAAGGCCCCCGCCAAGAAGGCGCCGGCCAAGAAGGTCACCCAGAAGTAATCACCGCCGCACAGGGCGGAAGTTAGACCGACAGGACGTAACCCGCATAGGCTGTGGAGCGTGGAGCTCCAAATCCTTGCGGGTTACGTCCTCGGCATCGTGAAGATCGTCGTGCTGGTCACGATCATCTACGCGCTCGTACACGCGGCGATGCAGCGGCCGGACGCCTACACCGCGGTGGACAAGCTGACCAAGCCGGTCTGGCTGGTCATCCTCGGCCTCGGTCTGCTGCTGGCATTGGTGCTCGATATCACCGGCACGGCGATCGCCGCCGTCGCGGCGGGGGTGTACCTCGTCGATGTGCGTCCCAAAATTCTTGAGGTGCAAGGAAAGTCACGATAGTGCGGATCGCTGCGATCGCGCTGGCCGCCGCCGCGCTTCCCGGCCTGCTCGCGCCCGTGGCGGCGGCGGCCCCCGCCGACACCCCGCCGCCCTACATCGACCACGTCACGTGGGCCAAGTGGGGCGACCTGTCGAGCCTGCGGGTCTACCCGACCCCGGCCGCGCGTCGGGCCTCCGGGCACGCAGGCACCCAGCCACTGGCCCAGGCCGCGTGGAACGAGGTCCTGACGCTCTCACCCGACGCCGCGATCCCCGGGATGTGGGAGCAGTTCCTGTGCCACTGGAACCTCGCCGAGTTCGCCCAGCCCGGTAAGACCAGCTGGAACCTCGAACCGTGGCGCCCCGAGGTCAGCTACGAGGAGATGGTCGCCAAGCGGTGCAACCCGGGCGGCACCGAAGAACCCTTCTGATGGGGTCCTACACCCGCGCTCAGGTCGCGGCCCTCGTCGATCACACCCTGCTCAAACCCGAAGCCACCGAGGCCGACGTCGCATCGTTCGTCGCCGAGGCGCAGGAACTCGCGGTGAAGGCGATCTGTGTGTCCCCGACCTTCGTCCCGACGGTCCGGTCCCTGGCCCCTGACGCGACGACCGCGTCGGTCGTCGGATTCCCGTCCGGCAAGCACCTTTCGGCGGTCAAGGCCGAGGAGGCGCGTGCCGCGGCCGCCGCGGGGGCGGCCGAGATCGACATGGTGATCGACATCGGCGCCGCGCTGGCGGGCGAACTCGACCGGGTACGAGCCGATATCGCGGCGGTGCGCGCCGCGGCGCCGGAGGCCGTGCTCAAGGTGATCGTCGAATCGGCGGCGCTGCTGGAGTTCAGCGGCTGGCCGATCCTGGTCGACGTGTGCCGGGTCGCCGAGGACGCCGGGGCCGACTTCGTCAAAACCTCCACCGGATTTCACCCCAGCGGCGGGGCATCCCCGCGCGCGGTGGAGCTGATGGCCGGCGCGGTCGAGGGCCGGCTCGGCGTCAAGGCCAGCGGCGGAATCCGCACGGCCGAGGCGGCCACCGCGATGCTCGACGCGGGTGCCACCCGGCTCGGGTTGTCCGGCACCCGCGCCGTTCTCGACGGTTTCGGGGTCTAGAGACCCGCGAAGCAGGGGTCCTGCTGGCCCTTCGGGATCGACGCGTTGCGCGTCGAGAACTGGCTGATCACACCGGAATCGGTGACCTCGACGGAGTCGGCCTTGATGTCCATCGGGTAGTCCTGCGTCAGTTCGGAGGTGAACGCGTCCAGCGCGGGCTGCACCGCCTCACGCGGCAGCGTGAACCCGAGCCCGGTGACGCGCTGCACCTGCAGCGACAGCCCACCGTTGACGACCTCGGGCTTGGCGGTGATGCTGCCGAGCGCCCCTTCGAGTTCGATGGTGCCGTCGCTGGCGTTGGTCGTGACGCCGGTGACGAAGCTGCCGACGAGCGGAATGGCGCCCTGGATCGTCTGCTTGATGCCCTCGGTGCTCCAGCTGATGTTGGCGACCAGCGAGCCGATCGAACCGCTGGAGGTCGGGGAGTCCTCCAGCCGCACGTCGTTGATGTCGAGGTTGACCTTCATGCCCTTGGCGTCGCGGACCTGGTTGCCCGCGGTCTCGATCCGGATGTTGGTGTAGTGGCCGGACATGTGCTGCAGCAGGAACGGCGGCATCACGCCGAACGACGCGGTCGCATCGTCTTGGACCACGCACTCCACGGTGCCGGCGACGATGGTGTCGGCGCGGTTGCGCGCGTACAGCTCACCGCCGAGCAGGCACGCGAACACCAGCGCGAGCACGATCACGACGACGAGCACCACCGAGACGGGGTCGCTGAAGATCCGCTTGAGCTTGGCGGGCAGCGAGGAATCCTCCGGCGAGGCGGGGACGGGCTGGCCCGGGTCCGGCGGGAACTGCCCCGGCGGGGGGCCTGGCTGTTGCGGCGGTCGGGCCCAGGGATCGGTCACGCCCGCGATTCTGCCTTACCGGCATGAGCCCAACCTGAGCGGTTGTGCATCACCGCGACGGTCTCGCGGGCTTTGCGGGCCGCGTCCAGGTCGATATCGCACACCAGAAGCTCGGGGTCCTCACCCGCGGATGCCAGCACGTCACCCAGCGCGGAGGCGACCAGGCTGCCGCCCACACCGGTGGGGCCGAGCTTGGCGATCTCGTCGCCGGGGTAGGCCTGCCCGACCGCGGCGACCACACTGTTGGTGTCGATCGCCCGGGCCCGGGCCAGCAGCGTCCACTGGTCGAGCTTGCCCGGCCCGGTGCCCCAGGAGGCGTGCGCGGTGATCACCTCGGCGCCGTGTTCGGCCAACTCGACGTACAACTCCGGGAAGCGGATGTCGTAGCAGAGCGTCAGGCCGACGGTGACCGGGCCCGACTCGGTGTCTACGGAGATGACGACCGGTTCCCGGCCGGGGGCGACGGTCTTGGATTCGACGAAGCCGAACGCGTCGTAGAGGTGGATCTTGTCGTAGCGCGCCTCCACCCCCGGGCCGGTGGCCAGCAGCGTGTTGAACGCGCGACCGTCCTCGGACGGGACGAACATGCCGGCGACGACGACCACCCCGGCGCGCGCGGCGATGTCGCGCACCCCGGTGGCCCACGGACCGTCGAACGGTTCGGCGACCTCGCCGAGCGGCACCCCGAACCGGCACATCGTCGCCTCGGGGAACAGCACCAGCGACGCACCCGCGTCGGCCGCGCGCCGGGTGTACTCGTCGACCAGGCCCAGGTTGTGCCGCGGGTCGGTACCGCTGCGGATCTGGGCCAGTGCGACCCGCATCTCTGAACGCATGGCACCCAGCCTAGTTACGGCCCCCAGGCCGGCCGGTCGGCCTTCGCGGCCTTCTTACCGAGCTTTCCGGAGCGGACCTGCGCGGCCAGGCTGTCCAGGATCACCCGCGAGCTCATCAGCGCGGTCTGCTCGGCCCAGTCGTAGGGCGGCGAGCACTCCACCACCTCGATGCCCGCCAGGCCGGGCTCGGAGATCATCTTGACCAGGTTCAGCGCCTCGCGGGGCAACAGGCCGCCCGGCTCCGGCCACCCGGTGCCGGGGACGAAGCCGGCGTCGATCACGTCGATGTCGAACGACAGGTACACCGCCTTGGCGCCCTTCCACGCGATCTCCAGCGCGGTCTCCGCGATTTTCTCGATGCCGACGCGTTCGACGTCGCCGACGGTGATCACCGTCGATTTGCGTTCGCGGCCCACCTTGACGCCTTCGCGGGGGCTCTGCCAGCCGCCGATGCCGATCTGCACCAGGTTGGTCGCGGGCGCGTTCTTGATGTTGGTGGCGTGGAACCACGGCGTGGTGTGCATCCGCTCGTCGAGGTCGGTCTCCTGGGTGTCGACGTGGCGGTCGAAGTGGATGATGCCGATGTTGCCGTCCATGTGGGGGGCCAGGCCGCGGATGGTCGGGAAGCCGATCGAATGGTCACCACCGAGCACGATGGGCATGACCCCCTTGCTCGCGACATGCGCCATCGCGGTGCTGATCTGGTCGAACGACTTCTCCAGGTTGCCCGGGATGGTGAACACGTCGCCGATGTCGACCATGTTGAGCTGCTCGCGCAGATCGACCCCGGATTCGTAGTTGTAGGTGCCGAACAGGTTGGTGGAGCGCCGGATTCCCTGCGGGCCGAACCGGGTGCCGGGCCGGTAGGTGGCGCCGGCGTCGAGCGGGACACCGAAGATCGCGACCTCGGCGTCGCCGACCTCGTTGACGTCCTCGATGAACGGGCACTTCAGGAAAGTCCCGCGCTCGCCGGCGAAATGCGGTTTCTCGCCGCGCACGAACGTGGAGATGGTGCGGTCGTTGATCGTCGGCGCGGCCTCCAGGCCGTAGGTCAGGCCGCGGTCGATCTCCTCCCGCAGCCGGCGGTCGCCGAGATTGGCCTCGACCTGCTGGGCCCACGCGCCTTCGGCATTCGGTAGCGACGGGTCTGGGTAGTCGGACATGAGAGCTCCCAAAGCGTCGTCTTGTCGCTGACCGGGTACGACGCACCTCGTCCGGGGCGCCGGATCGCACAGCGCCTGCGACAATTGTTGGCACAGCGGCGAATCCCTGTCCACCGGAAGTGGAAACACACCGTTAACGCGACGTGCTAACGCAGGTAATGCGCCGGGCTTTTCCTGACGTGGACTCACATGTGCATGTGGGGCGCGTCTAGGGTTCCGCCGGCCGTACTCGTTGACGGCCGGGTCTGGTCCGAGAGACGCAGGCGGCCGGCACCGACGCATGACCGTTCCACGGCGGGACAAAAGCCCGGGAGACTCCAGCGTGGTTGGGAGACTCCAATGATTCTTGTGGGCGTGGCGATCAGCATCGCCATAGTCGTCGCCGTCGGTTTCTACGTGTCCAAACGGATCGAAGGCGACAGCTCCAATTTCCTCGTCGGCGGCCGGATGCTGCCGTTCTGGCTGGTCGGTGGCGCGCTGATGGGCGCGGCCGTCGACACCAACGCCACCCTCGGAAACACCGATCTGGCCTTCGAATTCGGCTTCTGGGCCGGCGCGTGCCTGCCGCTGGGGCTGGCGCTGTGCCTGACCATCACCGGGATCTTCTTCGCCAAACCGATGAACCGGATGGGTCTGACGTCGTTCCCGGACTACTACCGGCTGCGGTTCGGCCGCTCGGTCGAGGTCGGCGCGTCGGTGCTGCTGGCCGTCGCGTTCTGCATGCTGGTGGCCGGCAACCTGGTGGCCGGTGGGTTGCTGTTCAACTACTTCCTCGGGATGCCGTACTGGCTGGGAGTGGTGCTGATCGCGGCGATCGCGGTGGCCTACACCGGCACCGGCGGGCTGATCGCCGACGCGTACACCGCGATCATCCAGATGTCGCTGATCCTGGTCGGCGCGATCGGGTTGTTCTTCTGGATGACGAGCACCCACGGCCTCGACATCGCCGAGGGCACAGGGCCTTTCGCGCTCGGCCAGCTCAGCGACCCGGCGCAGGGTGCGGTGATCAACTGGGCGACGCTGATCGCGCTCGGCATCGGCGACATCGTCGCGATCGACTTCATGGCCCGGGTGTTCTCCGCGAAGTCGCCCGAGGCGGCGCGGCGCGCGTGCTTCACCGCGGCGACCGGAACCGTGGCGATCTGCATCCCGTTCGGGCTCGTCGTGCTCGCCGCGCACTCGTTCCTGCCCGAGGAGCTCGACGGACCCGTGCTGTTCGTATTGCTCAACGATTACGCCCCCGTCGGGTTGACGGTGCTGGTGCTGTGCGGGCTGGTCGGTGCGTCGATGTCGACGGCCAACGGCGCGATCCTGGCGATCTCCAACGTGTGCGTGCGCAACCTCGGCGGGGTGCGCCGGGTGCACGTGCCCGGCCGGCGGGATCCGCTGCTGCGGGCCACCCGTGTCGCGATGGTGCCGATGACGTTGTTCTCGATCGTGTTCGCGATCTACGTCCAGCAGACCGGCATCCTGCTCACGCTGGCGTTCGACCTGATGTTGGCGTGCCTGATCGTGCCGTTCATCCTCGGGTTGGTGTGGCGACGCGGGACGACGACTGCCGCGGTCGCCGCGATCGCGGTCGGATTCGTGGTCCGGATCGGGCTTTTCGTGATGACACCGACGATGTTCGGCGTCGAGAACACCATTCTGTACATCCCGAACAGCCTGATCGACGCGTCGTTCGACGGATGGCCGACGTTCATCGCGTTCGCCGCGGGCCTGCTGACCTACGTCGCGGTGGCGCTGGCCACCCCGCCGGCGGCGCTGCGCGGGCTCGACCTGCAGGTCGCCGACGATCTCGACGACATCCTCGATGCGGCCGATCAGCTGGAGAAGACCGGCGAGCCGGTCGCGGCGAAGGTGCCCGCCGAGGCTAGCTGACCGGTGCGACGGCGTCCCACGGCACCGTGAGGACGCCGTCGCGCAGGCTGCGCCGTGGGGTCTCGATCGGAAAGCCTTCGTTGACAAGGAGATCGAGCATCGCGCGCCACCGGATCCGCGGGCCGAAGACACCGTGGCCGGCGACGCTGACCCACGCGCGGTCGGCGGCACGCAGCAGGGTGTGGATCGGTTGCCCCTCGACGTTGAGATGGATCAGCACCTTCGGCAGCCGTTCGGCGAGGTCGGAGGGCCGTTCGATCGCGAACGGGTCGCACGCCAGCGTCAGGCTGACGGGGGAGTCCGCGTCCAGCAGCACCCAGCAGCACAGCCGGCCCAGTTCGTCGCACGTGCCGTCGACGATCAATCCGCCGGGCGCGATCCGGCCGCGCATCGCGTCCCAGGCCCCGGCGACCTCCTCGACCGGGTACTGGCGCAGCACGTTGAAGGCGCGCACCAGGATCGGCCGGTGGCCCGCCAATTCGAAGCCGCCGAGCGCGAATTCGACGCCGGGTTGGGCGGCGGCCTGCCCGGCGCGCACCCGTTCGGGTTCGATCTCCAGCCCGACCACCCGCACGTCGCGGCGGACCGCCCGCAGCCGGATCGCGAGCTCCAACGTCGTCACCGGTTTGGCGCCGTAGCCGAGATCGACGACCAGCGGATCGGCGGCGGTCTGCAGCGCGGTGCGCACCCGCGACGAGTGCACCAGCCAGCGGTCGCTGCGCCGCAGCCGATTGTGGCCCGTGGTGCCCCGGGTCACCTGTCCGAGCGGGGCCATGGCTCGATGGTAAGGGCCTGCTCAGCCGTTCTCGGTGATCCACTCCGTGGTGAAACGCTGTTCGGCGACCATCAGGTCCACCAGCTGGCTGCCGATGAAGTTCTCGATCTTGCCGCCGACCAGTGGCACCCGCACCTCCACGGTGGCCCGCAGGGCCAGCCGGGACACCAGAGCGCCCTCGTCGTCGGCCACCGACGACAACGTCGCGTCCCCGCTCAGCGACGCGGGCGCCCCCGGGATCGATCCGCGCACCGTCGCCCCCGAACGCCGGTTGCTGATCGGTGTCCAGATCTCCTCGCGCACGAAGCTCAGATCGCCCCGGTGGAACTGCGTGACCACCCCGGGCAGCCGGTCGGCGCGCAGGGTCTGGGTGGTTCTGACCCGGATCCCGCCGTCGGCGTCGATGGTCAGCTCGTCGAGGGTGGCGTGGTCGGCGCCGGAATCCTGCAGACGCACCAGCCAGTACCGCTCGTCGCCGAGCGCCCGGTGCACCTGCTCGACGGTGCCCCCGTAGTCCGTGGCCATGTCGAATGAACGCGGCATAGCTGGCCACGCTACCGTTACCGGCCGTGGCCCCTTCGTTGTTCGGCGGTGTGCCGTTCGCCGAGAACGTGCCGCTGGCGCCGCTGACCACGCTGCGGGTCGGACCGGTGGCCCGCCGCCTCGTCACCGCGGAGACGACCGAGCAGGTCGTCGCCGCTGTCGGCGCCACCGGACCGGACGCGCTGATCCTGGCCGGCGGATCCAACGTGGTGCTCGCCGACGACATGACGGACCTGACCGTGATCCGGCTGGCGAACGCCGCGATCACCGTCGACGGTGACGTGCTGCGCGCCGAGGCCGGGGCGGTGTGGGACGACGTCGTCGCCGCCGCATTGGCGCACGGGCTGGGCGGGCTGGAGTGCCTGTCGGGCATCCCCGGTTCCGCGGGCGCGACCCCGGTACAGAACGTCGGTGCGTACGGCGCCGAGGTCGCCGACACCATCCGCCGGGTCCGGCTGCTGGACCGGACCACCGGCGAGGACCGCTGGGTATCGCCCGATTTTCTCGAATTCGGGTATCGGACAAGCATTCTCAAGCACGCGTCGGAGTGGGTGGTGCTGGAGGTCGAGTTCGGGCTGGACGCCGCCGGGCGCAGCGCGCCGCTGCGCTACGGCGAGCTGGCCACCGCGCTGGCCGCCGGACCGGGGGAGCGCGCCGACCCGCACCGGGTGCGGGCCGCGGTACTGGAGCTGCGCGCCCGCAAGGGCATGGTGCTCGACGCGGCCGACCACGACACGTGGAGCGTCGGCTCGTTCTTCACCAACCCCGTCGTGTCCCGCGCCGACTTCGAGCGGATCGCGGCGTCCGTCGACGCCCCGGTGCCGAATTACCCGGCCGACGCCGGGGTCAAGCTTGCTGCCGGATGGCTGGTCGAGCGGGCCGGATTCGGCAAGGGATACCCCGGTGACGCGGCGCCCGCCCGGCTGTCGACCAAGCATGCGCTGGCGCTGACCAACCGCGGTGCGGCGACCACCGCCGATGTGTTGGCCCTGGCCAGGACGGTGCGCGACGGTGTCAGGGCCGCCTTCGGGATCGAACTCACACCCGAACCGGTTCTGGTCGGGTGCGTGCTGTAAGTACCCTGGGTCTACGTGAACCCCGCAGACCCGCTGCCGTCGATCACCAGACGGCGAGCTCTCACCGCGTTTGCGGTCGGTGTCGTGGCGCCGGCGACGCTGGCAGCCTGTATGTCGAACGACGGAACGCCGTCCCCGGACGGCTCGTCCGGCGACACACCGAAGGCTCCCACAGTCAGCTACGAACCCGTCGCGGACGCCACCGACGTCTCCCCCAAGGACACCGTCGCGGTGAAAGTCGAGGACGGCTGGTTCCAGAAGGTGTCGCTGGCCAACGCGAGCAGCGGGAAGGTGGTCGCGGGCTCGCTGAACAAGGAGCGCACCACGTTCACGGTGACCGAGTCGCTGGGCTACGGCAACACCTACGAGTGGTCGGGTTCGGCGGTCGGCGAGGACGGTAAGGCGGTGCCGCTGTCCGGGTCGTTCACGACGGTCGCCCCGGCCACCGAGGTCAACGGCCGGTTCCAGCTCGCCGACGGGCAGACCGTCGGCGTCGCCGCCCCCATCATCCTGCAGTTCGACGCCGCGATCGCCGACGCCGACCGCGCTGAGGTGGAGAAGGCCGTCAAAGTCACCACCACTCCCGCGGTCGAGGGCAGTTGGGCGTGGCTGCCCGACGAGGCGGGCGGCTCGCGGATGCACTGGCGGACCAAGGAGTACTACCCGGCCGGCGCCACCGTGCATGTGGACGCCGATCTGTACGGCGTGCCGTTCGGCGACGGCATGTACGGCGCCGCGGACTCCACCCTCGATTTCACCATCGGCCGCTTCCAGGTGGTCAAGGCCGAGGCGTCGTCGCACCGCATCCAGGTCATCACCGACGCCGGGGTGATCATGGACTTCCCGTGCAGCTACGGCGAGGGCGATCTGGACCGCAACGTCACCCGCAGCGGCGTGCACGTGGTCACCGAGAAGTACGAGGACTTCTACATGACCAACCCCGCCGCCGGGTACGCGAACGTGCGGGAGCGGTTCGCGGTCCGGATCTCCAACAACGGCGAGTTCATCCACGCCAACCCGGCCAGCTCGGGCGCGCAGGGCAACAGCAACGTCACCAACGGCTGCATCAATCTGTCCCTGGAGGACGCCGAGCAGTACTTCAACACCGCGATCTACGGCGATCCGGTGGAGGTGACGGGCACCCGGATCCAGCTCTCCTACGCCGACGGCGACATCTGGGACTGGGCCGTGCCGTGGGAGGAATGGCAGGCGATGTCGGCGCTGTCGTCTGCGGACAAACCCGACGAGATCCCCGCCTCGGCGCCGGCGACCCCGTCCGGGGCCCCGCAGCCGGCGGGCGCCGGCCGCCCCGGCGGCTAGCGGCGCCGAGAGTGCGCACAGATCGCGTCGTCCGCCGCGACGGCGCTCTCACCGCACTCTCGAGGGGGCCCGGCGGGCCGAACGGTCAGCTCTGCCGGTTGAAGCGCGATCCGCTCGCGCCGCTGACCTGATCACGCGGCCGGACCACGATCAGGTCCAGGTCGACGTGCGGCGGGCGGCTCGCGACGAACCCGACCACCTCGGCGATGTCCTCGGCCACCAGCGGGGTGACGCCCTCGTACACCTTCTCGGCGCGCTCGGCGTCGCCCTCGAAACGGTTCAGCGAGAATTCCGTCTTCACCATGCCGGGCGCGATCTCGGTGAGCCGCACCGGTTTTCCGAGCAGCTCGCTGCGCAGCGTGCGGTGCAGCACGCCCTGCGCGTGCTTGGCCGAGGTGTAGCCGCCGCCGTTGTCGTAGATCTCCACCGCGGCGATCGAGGTGATCGTGACGATCAGGCCGTCCCCGGATTCGATCAGCTTGGGTAGCAGCGCCCGGGTGACATGCAGCGTGCCCAGCACGTTGGCCTCCCACATCCAGCGCCAGTGCTCGACGTCGGCGTCGGCGATCGACTCCAGTCCGCGGGCACCCCCGGCGTTGTTGACGAGCACGTCGACGCGGTCCAGCCGCCCGGCGAGCGCCGCCACGGCCGTCGGATCAGTGACGTCCGCCACAATCGCGGTGCCGTCGATCTCGGCGGCCAGCGCCTTGATGGGGCCCTCTCGCCGGGCCACGCAGATCACGTGAAAGCCTTGGGCGGCAAGGGTTCTCGCAGTGGCTTCACCGATTCCGGCACTGGCTCCGGTGACCACTGCGACGCGGCGGGTATCTGAGGGCGTCGTCATGGCCCCAAGCCTAGGCCCCGAAAACAAGGCGTCGCGAAACCGCGAGTAGTCGTGTTAACTTGACCGCGTGTACCGGAATAGTCAGGCAGTTCTCGCTGCCGCGCGGCGTGCGTGTTGTTGTTGCGCACCCCGCCGCGCCTGA
The DNA here is from genome assembly GCF_002086815.1 of Mycolicibacterium parafortuitum. GTDB lineage: Bacteria > Actinomycetota > Actinomycetes > Mycobacteriales > Mycobacteriaceae > Mycobacterium > Mycobacterium parafortuitum. The sequence continues at coordinate 22,097 of NZ_MVID01000003.1, read as the reverse complement.
CTGCGCCCGGACTGATCCAGTCCCGCTGAGTCGCCAGGTGTGGCACGAGCCCACCGACCGACTTCACCGAAGGACTGATCCATGAGCACCTCCGCCACCACCCTCGCCCCCCGCACCCGCGCCGCCGCCGTCAAGCGCGCGACCCCGGTCCGCGGCACGGCCGCCGGCGCTCGTCGGCCCCAGGCGCTGCTGCACCAGATCGTCGCGCCGTCGCTGTGCCTGCCGGAGGCCGCCGCCGCATCGGTGTTCGCCGCCGCCCGGCAGCGCGGGCCGATCGCACGAGACGTGATCGCGCAGGTCACCGGCCTGAGCATCGCGACGGTGAACCGCCAGGTCACCGCCCTGCTGGATGCCGGACTGCTGCGTGAGCGTGCCGACCTCGCCGTCTCGGGGGCCATCGGCAGGCCGCGCGTTCCGGTCGAGGTCAACCACGAACCGTTCCTGACCCTCGGCGTCCACATCGGCGCCCGGACCACCAGCATCGTCGCCGCCGACCTGTTCGGCCGCACCCTCGACGTCGTCGAGACCCCGACCCCGCGCGGACCCCAGGCGGCCGCGCTGGCCGCCATCGCCGGCAGCGCCCGCCGCTATCTGAGCCGCTGGCACCGTCGCCGCCCGCTGTGGGTCGGCGTGGCCACCGGCGGCGTGGTGGACAGCGTCACCGGCTACCTCGACCACCCGCGGCTGGGCTGGGTCGACGCCCCCGTCGGCCCGGTGCTCGCCGATTCCCTCGGACTCCCGGTGTCGGTGGCCTCGCACGTCGACGCGATGGCCGGCGCCGAACTGCTGCTGGGTATGCGCCGCCAGCCCGCCAAGTCCGCCACCAGCTTGTACGTCTACGCCCGTGAGACCGTCGGCTACGCGCTGTCGATCGGCGGCCGGGTGCATTCCCCGACGAGCGGTCCCGGGACCATCGCCGCGCTGCCGGCGTACTCCGAATTGCTCGGCGGCACAGGGCGACTGGAGTCCACCGTCAGCGACGAAGCGGTGCTGACCGCCGCGCGCGAGGCGCACATCGTGCCGGCCGACGGACCGGCCTCGACAGTGACCGCGGTGCTGCGCGCCGCCAAGCAGGGCAACGCGCAGGCGGTCGCGCTGGTCACCGAACGCGCACGGGTGCTCGGCGAGGCTGTCGCGTTGCTGCGCGACATGCTCAACCCCGACGATCTCGTGGTCGGCGGTCAGGCCTTCACCGAGTATCCCGAGGGGATGAGCGCCGTCGAGGCGGCGTTCGCCGAGCGGTCCGTGCTCGGCCACCGCGACATCCGGGTGACCGCGTTCGGGAACCGTGTCCAGGAGGCCGGCGCCGGCATCGTGTCCCTCGGCGGCATCTACGCCGATCCGATCGCCGCGATGCGTCGGGCCCAGTCCCGCAGGCCCGAAGTCAGCGCCTGAGTTTGGCGCCGACGGCGGCGGTGTAGACATAACTTGTGCGCCTAGCAACCGATCCGGCCGGACTGCCCCAACCGCGGCGGGTGGCGGTGTTATCCGTGCACACGTCTCCGCTGGCCCAGCCGGGCACCGGGGACGCCGGCGGGATGAACGTCTACGTGCTGCAAACCTCCCTGGAGCTGGCCAGCCGCGGCGTCGAGGTGGAGATCTTCACCAGGGCCACCTCCTCGGGCGACGATCCGGTGGTCCCGGTGGCCCCCGGCGTGCTGGTCCGCAACGTCGTCGCCGGCCCCTTCGAAGGCCTCGACAAGAACGACCTGCCGACTCAGCTGTGCGCGTTCACCGCCGGCGTGCTGCGCGCCGAGGCCACCCATGAACCCGGCTACTACGACATCGTGCACTCGCACTACTGGCTGTCCGGACAGGTCGGCTGGCTGGCCGCCGACCGGTGGGCGGTCCCGCTGGTGCACACCGCCCACACGCTGGCCGCGGTCAAGAACGCGTCGCTGGCCACCGGGGACGCCCCCGAGCCGCCGATGCGCGCGATCGGCGAGCAGCAGGTGGTCGACGAGGCCGACCGGCTCATCGTCAACACCGAACACGAAGCCCGACAACTGGTTTCACTTCATCGGGCCGATCCCGCCCGCATCGACGTCGTGCATCCCGGCGTCGACCTGGCCACCTTCACCCCCGGCGACCGGACCGATGCGCGGGCGGCGCTCGGGCTTGACCCCGACGCCAAGATCGTCGCGTTCGTGGGACGCATCCAGCCGCTGAAGGCCCCCGACGTGCTGCTGCGCGCCGCCGCGCTGCTGCCCGACGTCCAGGTCGTGATCGCCGGTGGCCCGTCCGGGTCCGGGCTGGCGACCCCGGACAACCTGGTTCGCCTGGCTTCCGAGTTGGGTATCGCCGATCGGGTGACGTTCCTGCCCCCGCAATCGCGCGCCGACCTGGTGCGCGTCTACCGGGCCGCCGACATCGTCGCGGTTCCCAGCCACTCGGAATCCTTCGGCCTTGTCGCGGTCGAGGCCCAGGCGTGCGGGACCCCGGTGGTCGCCGCCGCGGTGGGCGGACTGCCGGTGGCCGTGCGCGACGGGGTGAGCGGCGCCCTGGTCGACGGGCACGAGCCCGCGGCGTGGGCGACGACGCTGGCAGAGGTGCTCGCCGCCGACCCCGACGCGCTGCGCCGCGCCGCGATCGAGCACGCCGCGACGTTCTCCTGGTCGCACACCGTCGACGCGCTGCTGGGCAGTTACGGCCACGCCATCGCCGACTACCGCGCCCGGCATCAGTTCTCGGCCCGGCGCAACGGACGCCGGTTCAGCATGCGGCGGGGAGTCCGCGCATGAGCACCGCCGACGCCGTGCGGGACCTCATCGAGCGGACACTGAAGGACAACGACCTCGAATACGCCTTCCACGAGGGTGCCGCCGGTGGGCTGCCCGGCCTGGTGGTGGCGCTGCCGGGGGAGCGCAGGCTCAAGACCAACACGATCCTGTCGATCGGCGAGCACTCGGTGCGCGTGGAGGCGTTCGTGTGCCGCAGACCCGACGAGAACCACGAGGGCGTCTACCGGTTCCTGCTCAAGCGCAACCGCAGGCTCTACGGCGTCGCCTACACCCTCGACAACGTCGGCGACATCTACCTCGTCGGCCGGATGGCGCTGGCCTCGGTGACCCCCGAGGAGATCGACCGGGTGCTCGGGCAGGTCCTGGAGGCGGTCAACTCCGACTTCAACACCTTGCTGGAGTTGGGCTTTCGCACCTCCATCCAGAAGGAATGGGAGTGGCGGGTCTCGCGCGGCGAATCGCTGAAGAACCTGCAGGCCTTCGAGCATCTCATCAGCGAAGACCTTGACGACGACTGAACCGTGTCGTGAGAAGATCACCTTATGGCAGATACCGCGACGCTGATCCTGCTCCGCCACGGCGAAAGTGAGTGGAACGCGCTGAACCTGTTCACCGGCTGGGTCGACGTCGACCTCACCGACAAGGGCAGGGGCGAGGCCGCCCGCGCCGGCGAACTGATCGCCGAACAGGACAAGCTGCCCGACGTGCTCTACACGTCGCTGCTGCGGCGCGCGATCACCACCGCCAACATCGCGCTCGACAAGGCCGACCGGCACTGGATTCCGGTGCACCGGGACTGGCGCCTCAACGAGCGCCACTACGGCGCGCTGCAGGGCCTGAACAAGGCCGAGACGAAGGCCAAATACGGTGACGAACAGTTCATGGCGTGGCGGCGCAGCTACGACACCCCGCCGCCGCCGATCGAGGCCGGCTCGGAGTTCAGCCAGGACCAGGATCCCCGCTACGCCGACATCCCCGGCGGCGCCCCGCTGACCGAATGCCTCAAAGACGTCGTCGAGCGGTTCGTCCCTTACTTCACCGAAGTCATCGTTCCCGACCTGAAGGCGGGCAAGACCGTGCTGATCGCCGCGCACGGCAATTCGCTGCGGGCACTGGTGAAGTACCTGGACGGGATGTCCGACGAGGACGTCGTCGGCCTGAACATCCCCACCGGGATCCCGCTGCGCTACGACCTGGACGAGAACCTCAAGCCCACGGTCGCCGGCGGCAGCTACCTCGACCCCGACGCCGCGGCGGCCGGAGCGGCCGCGGTGGCCGCGCAGGGCGCCAAGTAGGCCCTGGTTCACGCATCCGGGAAACGGCGGGTGAACACGCGGGGACAACTCGGAGACCCTGGCTGAAATTTCCGTCTCAGCGTCTGTGACTTGTCCCGATTTGGCCGCACGCTGCTGGGGTGACGTTCACCGAGTGCGTACGCTTTGCCCGTGAGTGTCGTATCGGCGCTGCTGCTCGTCGCAGTCGTGGCATTGCTCGCGCTGGCGATCGGTGTCGCGGTCGGCGTCCGGATGGCGCCCCGGGTTCGGGAGCGCCGGCAGCGGCGCTCGACCGAGCAGTCCGGCATCACCGTGTCCCAGATGCTCGAGCACATCGTCTCGCAGTCCCCGATCGGGATCGTCGTCGTCGACCACTTCCGTGACGTGGTGTACATGAACGAACGAGCCGGCGAGCTCGGCCTGCTGCGCGAACGCCTCCTCGACGACCGGGCCTGGGCCGTCGCCAAGCGCACGCTGGCCACCGGCGAACCGGGCGAGTTCGACCTGTCACCGCTCAAAGGCGACCGTCCCGGCCGCTCCGGGCTGTCGGTCCGTGGCCACGTGCAGCTGCTGACCGAGGTGGACCGCCGGTTCGCGGTGCTCTACGTCGACGACCAGTCCGAGCACGCCAGGATGGAGGCGACGCGGCGCGACTTCGTCGCCAACGTCAGCCACGAACTCAAGACCCCGGTCGGGGCGCTCGGCGTGCTCGCCGAGGCGGTGCTCGCCTCGGCCGACGATCCGGCCACCGTCGCGCACTTCGCGGAGAAGATGGTGATGGAGTCCACCCGGCTGGCCAACATGGTCGGGGAGCTGATCGAGCTGTCCCGGCTGCAGGGCGGCGAGCGGCTGCCCGATCTGGGTGCGGTCGATGTGGATGTCGTTGTCTCCGAAGCGCTCTCGCGGCACAAGGTGGCCGCTGAGAACGCCGACATCACGGTCACCACCGACGCGCCGACCGGTTACCGCGTGCTCGGCGACCAGACCCTGCTGGTGACGGCGATCGCGAACCTGGTCTCCAACGCGATCGCCTACTCGCCCAACGGATCCTCGGTCTCGATCAGCAGACGCAGGCGCGGCCGCAACATCGAGATCGCGGTCACCGACCGCGGCATCGGCATCGCCCCCGCCGATCAGGAGCGGGTGTTCGAACGCTTCTTCCGCGTCGACAAGGCCCGCTCGCGGGCCACCGGCGGCACCGGTCTCGGCCTGGCGATCGTCAAGCACGTCGCCGCCAACCACAACGGTTCGATCCGGTTGTGGAGCCAGCCCGGCACCGGCTCGACCTTCACCTTGTCCATTCCGGCGGCCGATCCGCCACACCTTGACGGCAACGACGCCGACGACAACCTGGACGACCGAGAGGATTGATTCATCGATGACCAGCGTGCTGATTGTGGAGGACGAGGAGTCCTTGGCCGATCCCTTGGCCTTTCTCCTCCGCAAAGAGGGCTTCGAAGCCACCGTGGTGGCCGACGGGCCCTCAGCCCTGGCCGAATTCGAGCGCTCCGGCGCCGACATCGTGCTGCTGGACCTGATGCTTCCCGGCATGAGCGGCACCGATGTGTGCAAGCAGCTGCGGTTGCGGTCGAGTGTCCCGGTGATCATGGTGACCGCCCGCGACAGTGAGATCGACAAAGTGGTGGGCCTGGAGCTCGGCGCCGACGACTACGTCACGAAGCCGTACTCGGCGCGCGAGCTGATCGCCCGCATCCGGGCGGTGCTGCGGCGCGGCGCCGACGCCGAGGATCCGGGCAACACCGACGGGGTGCTGGAGGCCGGGCCGGTGCGGATGGACGTCGAACGTCATGTGGTCAGCGTCAACGGCGCACCAATCACGTTGCCGCTCAAGGAGTTCGACCTTCTCGAGTATCTGATGCGCAACAGTGGGCGGGTGCTCACCCGCGGCCAGCTGATCGACCGGGTGTGGGGCGCGGACTACGTCGGCGACACCAAGACGCTCGACGTGCACGTCAAGCGGCTGCGCAGCAAGATCGAAGCCGATCCGGCCAACCCGGTGCATCTGGTCACCGTGCGCGGGCTCGGCTACAAACTGGAGGGCTGAGGTTCTCCGGCGATCAGCCGGTGACGCCGTCGATGATCTCCAGCAGCTCGAAGGTGTTGAGGGCGGCCGTGATCGACGGATCGGCCTCCGCGATCGCGAGTGCCTCGGCGCGGTCGGCGGCGCGCAGCACGCCCAGCCCCCACACCCCCTCGGGGTCGGCGACCGGGCCGTAGACGACGACGCGGCCGTCGGCGAGCAGCTGCTGCCAGTAGGTGTTGTGCAGGTGCATCGTGTGCTGCTCGATGTCGGTCATCGTCTGCGCGAAGTCGGCGCGGGGTGGGATCAGCCGAAACAGGAACAGCCCGCTCATTCGGCGGCGCGGGTCGCGGGGTGGACGGCGATCAGCCCTAATGCGCTGCGCCGCCTGCACATTGCGGCCAGCTCGGCGTACGCCTTCTCGCCGAGCAGCTCGGTCAGCTCGGGGGCGTAGGACTCCCACACCTGTTTGGCGCCGACGTGCGCGCCGGGGTCGCCGGTGCAGTACCAGTGCAGGTCCGAACCGCCCTCACCCCAGCCGCGCCGGTCGTACTCGGTGATGGTCGTCTTGAGGATCTCGGTGTCGTCGGGCCGGGTCACCCACTCCTGGGTACGCCGGATCGGCAGCTGCCAGCACACCTCGGGTTTGAGCGTCAGCGGCTCGACACCGATCTCGAGCGCCTTGCTGTGCAGCGCGCAGCCGATGCCCTTGGGCCACCCGGGACGGTTCAGAAAGATGCACGCGCCCTTGTATTTCCGGGTCCGCCAGTTCGGCTTACCGTCGTACTCGTCGAGCTCGAGATAGCCCTTCTTGCCCAGGCCCTTCTCGCGGTACTGCCAGTCCTCGTCGGTCAGCAGCTTCACCGCGTCGTCGAGCTGGGCGCGGTCGTCGTCGTCGGACAGAAACGCGCCGTGCGAACAACATCCGTCGTCCGGGCGTCCCTCGACCGTGCCCTTGCACGCGGGGGTGCCGAACACGCACGTCCAGCGCGACAGCAGCCACGTCATGTCGGCGGCGATCAGATGCTCGGGGTTGTCGGGGTCGTAGAACTCCACCCACTCACGGGCGAAATCGAGTTCGACCTCCCCGGGATGCGATGCCGATGCGCTCACGGTTTTCCACGGTAGACCCATTACGTTGTACGGGTGCGATTAGGCGTGCTCGACGTGGGCAGCAACACCGTCCATCTGTTGGTGGTCGATGCCCGCCGTGGTGGGCACCCGACGCCGATGAGTTCGACCAAGGCGTCGCTGCGGCTGGCCGAGGCGATCGACGACTCCGGGAAACTCACCCGCCGCGGCGCCGACAAGCTGATCGGCACGGTCGACGAGTTCGCGCGGATCGCGACCAGCTCGGGCTGTGCGGAGCTGATGGCGTTCGCGACGTCGGCGGTGCGGGATGCGACGAACTCCGAGGACGTCCTGACCCGGGTGAAGGCCGAGACCGGCGTCGACCTCAAGGTGCTCAGCGGCGTCGACGAGTCGCGGTTGACGTTCCTGGCGGTGCGGCGCTGGTACGGGTGGAGCGCCGGACGGATCATCAACATCGACATCGGCGGTGGCTCGCTGGAGCTGTCCAGCGGGGTGGACGAGGAGCCCGATGTGGCGCTGTCGCTGCCGCTGGGTGCGGGCCGGATGACCCGCGAATGGCTGCCCGACGATCCGCCGGGCCGGCGCCGGGTCGCGATGCTGCGCGACTGGCTGGCCAACGAGCTGTCCGAGGCGGGTACGGCGATCTCGGCCGCGGGTACCCCGGATCTGGCCGTCGCCACCTCGAAGACGTTTCGTTCGCTGGCGCGGTTGACCGGTGCGGCGCCCTCGGGTGCCGGCCCGCGGGTCAAACGCACGCTCACCGCGACCGGTCTTCGTCAACTCATAAATTTCATCTCTAGGATGACCGCGGCTGACCGTGCGGAATTGGAAGGGGTGAGTGTCGACCGGGCTCCGCAGATCGTTGCGGGCGCATTAGTGGCGGAGGCGAGCATGAGGACTCTCGGCATCGAGAGCGTGGACATCTGTCCCTGGGCGTTGCGAGAGGGGCTCATCCTGCGGAAACTCGACAGTGAGGCCGATGGGAGCGCGTTCGTCGGGGGCGGTGCCGACCATCCGGGCAAGGTCGGCGGGCCGGGCAACACCGGCGACGGTGAATCCGCCTCACGACCGATGTCCGTGCGCAATGCTGGACGCTGAAGCGGCAAAGCTCAGAGGCGACGAAGGCGATGACTGGAACTGAGGACAGCAACAGCAGCACGCGGCCGATCTCGGTCGCCGAGCTGCTGGCCCGCAACGGCACGATCGGGGCACCCCCGGTCGGCGGACGACGCCGCCGCCGTCGCGGCAACGCCGACGCCGTCACCGTCGCCGAACTCACCGGCGAGATCCCGATCATCCGGCCGGACGATCCGCCTCCCACGGCCCCGGTAGCCGAGCCCACTCCGGCCGCCGAGACGCCCTCCGAACCGGACGACGAACCCTCCACCAACGGTGTGGTCGATCACACCGACACCGCGGCCCAGGACGACGTGCAGGCCGAGCCCGAGGCCGAACCGGACGCGGTCGACGACGTTGCTGACGCCGAGCCCGAAGAAGAGGCCGAGCAGGCCGAGTCCGCCGGGAGCGACGGGGAAGTCCAGGCCGACCCAGAAGTCCAATCCGACCCAGAAGCCGCCGAGGACGAGGCGGACACGGTCGAGGCGGAAGCTGTCGCCGAGGTCCCGGAGCCCGACACCGTCGCCGAGCCCGTCGTCGAGCAGAGCAGCCCCCCACCCGCGCCGAAGCGCCGGTTCGGCTTCCCCCGGTTCGGCCGCAAGAGCGCGCCGGTCGCCGAGCCCGTCGTCGAGCGCGCTGCCGCGCCTGCGCAGGCCGAGGTGACCGACGTGGTCCCGACGGTCGACGAAGCTCGTGACCAGACGGCGCTCGACGATGCGCCGGCCGACATCGAGGTCGAGGACATCGACGTCGAGGCGGCGGTCGATGCCGACACCGCCACCGACACCGCCGACACCGACATCGCCGACTACATCGACGACATCGACGACGACGACCTAGCCGAGGACCTGGACAAGGACGACCTGAGCAAGGACGACGACTCAGACAAGGACGACGAGGACGACCTGCCGTCGTACCTGCGCCCGAGCAAGGAACCGCGGCTGTTCGGCGGTCCGTCGGCCGCCGACAGGGAGCTGGTCGACACCATCGAGGACGATCTGGCCGACGAAGACCTGGCCGAGGACGATCTCGACGACGACCTGGACGTCGAGGACGAGCCCCGCAAGATGTCCTCGGTCGTGCACGCGGCGTGGATCGTCGGGCAGTGCGTCATCGCGGTGTTCTTCGGCGCGGGCCTGTTCGTCGCGTTCGATCAACTCTGGAAGTGGAACAACATCATCGCGCTGGTGTTGTCGGTGCTCGTCATCCTCGGTCTGGTGGTCGGCGTGCGGATCGTGCGCAAGACCGAAGACATCGGCAGCACCCTGATCGCGGTGGCCGTCGGTGCGCTGGTCACCCTCGGTCCGCTCGCGCTGCTGCAATCGGGCTGACCGGGAATCGCCGGAAAGCACTGTGCGTCCAGCAATCAAGGTCGGTCTGTCGACCGCCTCGGTCTATCCGCTCAAGACCGAGGCGGCCTTCGAGTACGCCGCCAACCTGGGCTACGACGGCGTCGAGCTGATGGTGTGGGCCGAGGCGGTCAGCCAGGACATCGACGCGATCGAGGCGATGTCGAAGCGCTACGGCGTGCCGGTGCTCTCCGTGCACGCACCGTGCCTGCTGATCACGCAACGGGTCTGGGGCGCCAACCCGGTCACCAAGCTCGAGCGCAGCGTGCGCGCCGCCGAACAGCTCGGCGCCCAGACCGTGGTGGTGCATCCGCCGTTCCGGTGGCAGCGGCGCTACGCCGACGGCTTCAGCGACCAGGTGGCCGAGCTGGAGTCCGGCAGCGACGTGATGGTCGCGGTGGAGAACATGTTCCCGTTCCGCGCCGACCGGTTCTTCGGCGCGGGGCAGACCTCGATCGAGCGGATGCGCAAACGCGGCGGCGCCCCCGGTCCTGGCATCTCGGCGTTCGCGCCGTCCTACGACCCGCTCGACGGCGGCCACGCGCACTACACCCTGGACCTGTCGCACACCGCGACCGCGGGCACCGACGCGATCGAGATGGCCGGCCGGATGGGCGACGGCCTGGTCCATCTGCACCTGGCCGACGGCAGCGGCGCCTCCCACGACGAGCATCTGGTCCCGGGCCGCGGCACCCAGCCGACGGCCGAGGTCTGCGAGATGCTGGCTGCGAGCGACTTCGCCGGACATGTCATCCTCGAGGTCAGCACCTCCGGCGCCCGCACCGCGGCCGAACGTGAGGCGTTGCTGACCGAGTCGCTGCAGTTCGCGAGGACGCACCTGCTGCGCTAACCGCGATGAGCGCTTGCGCGACGAAGAGACGATAGAGGACGTGCATGACGAGCTCCGCCCTGTTCACCGACGCGATGGCGCTGACATCCGCAGGGGGCGGCGTCTACGACGGCGTACTCAACGAGCACTGGACGATCGGGCCGAAGGTGCACGGCGGCGCGATGCTCGCGCTGTGCGCCAACGCCGCCCGGATCGAGTTCGGCGAACCCGGCGTGGAGCCGATCGCGGTGTCGGGCAGCTTCCTGTGGGCCCCGGATCCGGGGCCGATGCAGGTCGTCACGACCGTGCTCAAGCGGGGACGGCGGGTCAGCCTGCTCGACGTCGAGCTGCGGCAGGGTGATCGCGCCGCCGTCCGTGCCGCGATCACGATGGGCACCCCCGAACACAGCGGTCCCGACACTCGGCCGCTGCTGTCGGTGAATCCGGTGGTACCGCTGATGACGCCCGAACCGCCGCCCGGCCTCGAACCGATCGGCCCGGACCATCCGATGGCCGACACCGTGCACCTCGCGCACGGCTGCGACATCAGGCCGTCGCTGACCACTTTCGGGCCACGCCGCGACGGCGGCATGCCGGTGATCGAGTACTGGGTGCGTCCCAAGGGGGTGGCGCCGGACGTGCTGTTCGCGCTGCTGTGCGGCGACGTGTCCGCTCCGGTGACGTTCGGGGTCAATCGGTTCGGTTGGGCGCCCACCGTGCAGCTGACGGCCTATGTGCGGGCCCTTCCCGCCGACGGCTGGCTGCGGGTGATGTGCACCGCCACCCAGATCGGGCAGGACTGGTTCGACGAGGATCACATCGTGGTCGACTGCGAGGGCCGCATCGTCGTCCAGACCCGCCAGCTGGCGATGGTGCCCGCCCAATAGCCCCGTCTGCCGCGTGCCATGCTTTCCCGCATGGCCAGAATCGCGATCATCGGTGGCGGAAGTATCGGGGAAGCACTGCTTGCGGGGCTGTTGCGCGCAGGCAGGCAGGTCAAGGACCTCGTGGTGGCGGAGAAGGGCCCGGACCGGGCCAAGTACCTCGCCGAGAAGTACTCCGTGCGGGTCACCTCGGTCTCTGACGCCGTCGACGCCGCCACCTACGTGGTGATCGCCGTGAAGCCCGGCGACGTCCAGCACGTGATCGGCGACATCGCCGACACCGCCGCCCGTGCCGAGAGCGACACCGCCGAGCAGGTCTTCGTCAGCGTCGCCGCGGGCGTCGGCACCGCCTACTACGAGAACAAGCTGCCCGCGGGCTCACCGGTCGTGCGGGTGATGCCGAACGCCCCGATGCTCGTCGGCGGCGGGGTGAGCGCGGTGGCCGCGGGCCGGTTCGCGACGCCCGAACACCTCAAGGAGGTGGCGCAGCTGTTCGACGCCGTCGGCGAGGTGCAGATCGTCACCGAGGGGCAGATCGACGCCGTCACCGCGGTGTCGGGGTCCGGGCCCGCGTATTTCTTCCTGATGGTCGAGGCGCTCGTCGACGCGGGTGTGGAGGCCGGGCTGCCGCGCAACGTCGCCACGGACCTCGCCGTGCACACCATGGCAGGCTCGGCGGCCATGCTGCTGGAGCGGCTCGACGAGGCCGCCGAGCGGGCCGGCTCGGGCCCGACGATGGACACCTCGCCCGCCCAGCTGCGCGCCACCGTGACGTCCCCGGGCGGCACCACCGCCGCGGGCCTGCGGGAACTCGAGCGCGGCGGTCTGCGGGCCGCTGTGGCCGCCGCCGTCGAGGCCGCGAAAAGGCGCTCTGAGCAGCTCGGAATTACATCCGAGTAGTTCAGCAATTTGGAACCGATTACCCCACACCCGTCGCAGTAACCCCACCCGCCACGCTATTCTCCCAGTGGTAAGCACGGGTGGGTCCAGCGGTGGGGAAGCCGCTGGAACTGCCCGCGCCTGATGGATTGGGTTGCGATGACGTCTATGAACGGGCCATCTTCGCGGGATTCGGCGAGCGGGAAGACGGCGCGTGACGCCGGGCAGGGTAGCGCCGGGGACGCGCAAGCGCCGCGTGCCCAATTTCTGACCGTCGCCGAGGTCGCGAGCCTCATGCGGGTCAGCAAGATGACGGTGTACCGCCTGGTGCACAACGGCGAGCTGCCCGCGGTGCGGGTGGGCCGCTCGTTCCGGGTGCACGCCAAAGCGGTCCACGACATGCTGGAAAGTTCGTACTTCGACGCCGGGTAGCCGCGGCCAGTCTGCACGCAGGCGGATTTCGGCGCCGGGACGGTTGCCAGGTAAGGTGACCGGTCGAGGCTGACGAGATCCGTACACGGGTCTCCACACAATCTAGGTAGCGGAGTTCATGGGTTCTGTCATCAAGAAGCGGCGTAAGCGCATGTCGAAGAAGAAGCACCGCAAGCTGCTTCGTCGCACCCGGGTGCAGCGCAGAAAACTCGGCAAGTAGGTCTGACGCCCCGTCGTTAGGCTGGCTGGATGGATTCTGAGGGTCGGTCCGGAACAAGCGCCGACGGGTCGGATACCCGCGAGGCCCTGAACTACCCGAAGGTCGTGCTGGTCACGGGAGCCTGTCGGTTCCTCGGCGGGTATCTCACGGCGCGCCTCGCGCAGAACCCGTTGATCAACCACGTGATCGCGGTCGACGCGGTCGCGCCCAGCAAGGATCTGTTGCGCCGGATGGGCCGCGCGGAGTTCGTCCGCGCCGACATCCGCAATCCGTTCATCGCGAAGGTGATCCGCAACGGCGACGTCGACACCGTGGTGCACGCCGCGGCCGCGTCCTACGCGCCGCGGGCCGGTGGCCGCGCGACGCTCAAAGAGCTCAACGTGATGGGCGCGATCCAGCTGTTCGCGGCGTGCCAGAAGGCGCCGTCGGTGCGCCGGGTCATCCTCAAGTCGACCTCCGAGGTGTACGGGTCCAGCTCGCGTGACCCGGTCGCGTTCTTCGAGAGCAGCAGCCGCAGGCGCCCGCCCGGTGAGGGGTTCGCCCGCGACAGCATCGACATCGAGGGTTACGCGCGCGGCCTGGGCCGGCGCAGGCCCGATATCGCGGTGACGATCCTGCGGCTGGCCAACATGATCGGCCCGGCCATGGACACCGCGCTGTCGCGGTATCTGGCGGGCCCCGTCGTCCCGACGGTCGTCGGCCACGACGCCCGGCTGCAGTTGCTGCACGAGCAGGATGCGCTCGGTGCGCTGGAGCGCGCCACCATGGCGGGGAAGCCCGGCACGTTCAACATCGGCGCCGCTGGGGTGATCATGATGAGCCAGGCGATCCGGCGGTCGGGGCGGCTGGCGCTGCCGGTGCCGCGGTCGGCGTTGGTCGCCGTGGATTCGCTGTGGCGAGCCACCCGCAATACCGAACTGGATCGCGAGCAGCTCGACTACCTCAGCTACGGCCGCGTGATGGACACCAACCGGATGGTCAACGAACTCGGCTACACCCCGAAGTGGACGACGGCCGAGGCTTTCGACGACTACGTGCGCGGCCGGGGTCTGACCCCGATCATCGACCCGCGCTGGATGAATGCGCTGGAGAATCGCGCGGTGTCGGCGGCGCAGCGCTGGGGACGGTAGACTCTGCGCCGGGTGCGATCGTGGGGGACAGCAGGGGAGAAGGATAGCCGGTGCCGGGCGAGCCGAGAGCGAAAGTCATTCCGCTGCATGGGAATTCGGGACGCAGCGCGGCCAGTCGGCGCTCCGCGGCACAGCGGGCCGATAGCGCGTCGCGTCATCCGTCGCTGCTGACCGACCAGGGAACGCGCGCCTCCGCCGAACAGATCGCGGCCGTCGTCCGCGAGATCGACCAGCATCGCGGGCCCGGTGCGGGCGCCGGATTCGACGAGCAGGAACCCAACGAACTCGCCCAGCGCATCGCGGGTATCGCCGAGTTCGTGCGCAAGCGGATGACGGGCGACTACGCCGTCGACGAGTTCGGGTTCGATCCGCACCTCAACGACGCAATCTTTCTGCCTTTGCTACGAGTGCTTTTCAACTCCTGGTTCCGGGTCGAGGTCAGTGGCATCGAGAACCTTCCGGACACCGGTGCGGCGCTGGTGGTGGCCAACCATGCGGGCGTGCTGCCGTTCGACGGGTTGATGACCCAGGTCGCCGTTCGCGACAAGCACCCGGCGCACCGCGATCTGCGGATGCTGGCCGCCGACATCGTGTTCGACATGCCGGTGGTCGGGCAGGCCGCCCGTAAGGCCGGGCACACCATGGCCTGCACCGACGACGCGCACCGGCTGCTCGCCGCCGGTGAGCTGACCGCCGTGTTCCCCGAGGGCTACAAGGGGCTGGGCAAGGGGTTCAAGGACCGCTACAAGCTGCAGCGGTTCGGCCGCGGCGGGTTCGTGTCCGCGGCGCTGCGGACCAAGGCGCCGATCGTGCCGTGCTCCATCGTCGGATCCGAGGAGATCTATCCGATGGTGGCCGACGTGAAGCTGCTGGCCCGGCTGCTCGGGCTGCCGTACTTCCCGGTGACGCCGCTGTTCCCGCTGGCCGGCCCGCTCGGCGTGGTGCCGCTGCCGTCGAAGTGGTACATCCAGTTCGGCGAGCCGATCGACACCGGCGATTACGACGAGTCGGCCGCCGAGGACCCGATGGTCACCTTCGAACTGACCGACCAGGTCCGCGAGACCATCCAGCAGACCCTCTACCAGCTGCTGGCCAACCGGCGGAACACCTTCTTCGGCTGACCCGGGCCGACCGTCGCCCGGCGTAACTGGCTAGCCGGTCTCGGCTTTTTGCCCGGCAACGAACTTCGACAGCGCTGACGCATCGCGCTTGGCGGCGATCTGCGCGGTGAGCTCGTCGGCCTCGTTCTCGTACTGCGCCTCGCCCATCACCGTCACGATGCTGGTGATCACCGGCTCGCCGTTGTCGTCGGTCACCTCGCCGCGGATCTCGGTGAGCACCGCGCCGTGCGATTCGGTGACCGAATCCAGGTACGAGTCGAACCACAGCTTGTCGCCGGCCACGATCGGCCGGTGGAACACCAGCTTCTGGTCGCGGTGCAGCACCCGCTCCATGTTGATCGGGAGGTCGAACTGATTGAAGATCTCCTCCTGCACCCGCCGGCCCGCGACCGCCAGGAACGTCAGCGACGCGATCACCGCGTCATGGCCGCACTCCTTGGCCGCGTCCTCGTCGTAGTGCGCCGGGTGGTCGTCCTTGACGGCGCGGGCGAACTCACGGATCTTCTCCCGGTCGACCTGGAAGTAGTCCGGGTACCGGTAGTGCGTCCCGATGATCTCGTCTGCGATGCCCATGCGCGTCTTCCCGTGGTCTGTTCCCCCGATAGAACGGGTCGGCCCGCCGCTCGATGAGGCGGCGGGGCCCGAGCCTACCAACGGTGCGGGCGTGCCTACTTCTTGTCGCGGTGCGAGACGACCGCGGCCAGCGCCCCGCCCGCCGCGCCCAGTGCCAGCGCCGACGGCACCCCGATGCGGGCGGCCTTGCGCGCGGTGCGGAAGTCACGGCTCTCCCAGCCGCGCTCGCGGGCCAGGTCGCGCAGGTCGGCGTCCGGGTTGATCGCGACCGCGGTGCCCACCAGCGACAGCATCGGCACGTCGTTGAAGCTGTCGGAGTAGGCCGTGCAACGGCGCAGGTTCAGCCCCTCCCGGATGGCCAGCGAGCGCACCGCGTGCGCCTTGCCGGTGCCGTGCAGGATGTCGCCGACCAGCCGGCCGGTGAACACGCCGTCGATCGACTCCGCGACCGTGCCGAGGGCGCCGGTCAAGCCCAGCCGGCGCGCGATCGTATCGGCCAGCTCGTACGGCGTCGCGGTGACCAACCACACCTGCTGACCGGCGTCGAGATGCATCTGGGCCAGCGCCCTGGTGCCCGGCCAGATCTTGGTGGCGATGATCTCGTCGTAGATCTCCTCGCCGAGCGCGACCAGCTCGGCCGTCGACCGGCCCTCGATGAACGACAGCGCCTTACGCCTGCCCTCGGCGACGTCGTCGCTGTTCTCCCGCCCGGTCAGCTGGAATTTCGCCTGCGCGAACACGAACATCGCCAGGTCCCGGTAGGTGAAGTAGTCGCGGGCGGCCAGCCCGCGGGCAAAGTGCACCAGCGAGGAACCGTGCACGAGGGTGTTGTCGACGTCGAAGAACGCCGCCGCGGTCAGATCCGGCGGAGGCGGCGGAGGGCCGGTGAGGTCGGCCGGTGATTCGTCGAGGCCCTGCGCAGCAGCCTCCGCGCTAGCTTCACCTGCGAGTTTCTGGGCCCGGCCCCCGATATCGGACACGATGACAACACTAGGTCACCGCGCCGGGATACTGGCGGGGTGGATCGAGGAGTGCAGCTGCTGACGCGTGAGGGTTGTCCGATGTGCGCGGCCGCGGCCGAGCAGCTGAGGTCGCTGGCCGGCGAGCTCGGGTTCACGCTGACGGTCACCGACGTCGACGCCGCCGCAGCGGGCGGGGACACCGGGCTGCGCGCCGAGTACGGCGACCGGCTGCCCGTGGTGCTGCTCGACGGCGTGGAGCACAGCTACTGGGAGGTCGACGAACCCCGGCTGCGGAGCGATCTGACCAGTTGAGACCCTGGGCACGATTGTCCGAGCAAATTTGGTAGCACAACTGGTTAACGTCTACCTTGGACGGGTGCCAATCGTGGTGAGGAAGCCATGAGCGTCTTGCTTTTCGGGGTTTCGCACCGCAGCGCGCCGGTGTCGGTTCTGGAACAGCTGAGCACCGACGAATCGGACCAGGCCAAGATCGTCGCCGAGGTGCTGCGGTCGTCGCTGGTCACCGAGGCAATGGTGCTCTCGACATGCAACCGGGTAGAGATCTACGCGGTCGTCGAGGCATTTCACGGCGGTCTTTCGGTCATCGGACAGGTGCTGTCCGACCACTCCGGGATGTCGCTGCAGGACCTCACCAAATACGCCTACGTGCGCTACGCCGAGGCTGCCGTCGAACATCTCTTCGCCGTGTCCAGCGGGCTGGACTCCGCGGTCGTCGGCGAGCAGCAGGTGCTGGGCCAGGTCCGGCGCGCCTACGCCGCCGCCGAGGCCAACCAGTCCGTCGGTCGCACCCTCCACGAGCTGTCCCAGCGGGCGCTCGCGGTCGGCAAGCGCGTGCACTCCGAGACCGGGATCGACCGCGCCGGTGCTTCGGTGGTGTCGGTGTCGCTCGACATCGCCGAGCGCAAGGTCGGCTCGCTGGCGGGCCGCCATGCGGTGGTCGTCGGCGCCGGGTCGATGGGCTCGCTGGCCGCCAAGCAACTGTTGCGTGCCGGCATCGACCGCATCCATGTGGTCAACCGCAGCCTGCCACGGGCCAAGCGTCTGGCCGAGAACATCCGTGCCGACGGGATCGCCGCCGAGGCGTACCCGTTCGACCACCTGCCGCCGCTGTTGACCGACGCCGACATCGTGATCAGCTGTACCGGCGCGGTGCGCCCGGTGGTGTCGCTGGCCGACGTGCACCGCGGGCTCGCACACGTCCGCGAGCCCAAGGACCTGGTGATCTGCGACCTCGGCATGCCCCGCGACGTCGACCCCGCGGTCGCCGGTCTGCCCGGGGTGTTCGTCATCGACATGGACCGGATCCTGCGGGAGCCGTCGGCCAAGACCGCGACGTCGGACGCCGACGCCGCCCGCGCGATCGTCGCCGCCGAGGTGGCCGGCTACCTCGCCGGTCAGCGCGTCGCCGAGGTGGCCCCGACCGTCACCGCGCTGCGGCAGCGCGCCGCCGACGTGGTGGAGGCGGAGTTGCTGCGGCTGGACAACCGGTTGCCGGGTCTGGACTCCGCGCACCGCGACGAGGTCGCCAACACCGTGCGCCGTGTCGTCGACAAACTCCTGCACGCGCCCACGGTGCGCGTCAAACAACTGGCCAGCGCGCCGGGCGGGGACAGCTACGCCGAAGCGCTACGTGAACTGTTCGAACTCGACCAGCACGCCGTCGACGCCGTCGCCGGTAGTGAACTCGGGGCCGTCGCGGAAACTGAAATACCTTCTTCTGCACTGAATCTCGACCCAACCGAGTAAACCCACACAGCCGAAAGCCGCCACGTGATCCGAATCGGCACCAGGGGAAGCCTGCTTGCCACCACCCAGGCCGGCACCGTCCGCGACGCTCTCATCGCCGCCGGACATGACGCCGAGCTCGTCATCGTCTCCACCGAGGGGGACCGTCGCGCCGACGAGCCCATCGCCGACATCGGCGTCGGGGTCTTCACCGCAGCGCTGCGCGAAGCCATCGCCGACAACGTCGTCGACGCCGCCGTGCACTCCTACAAAGATTTGCCGACGGCCACCGACCCGCGGTTCACGATCGCCGCGACACCGGTGCGCGCGGACGCCAGGGACGCGTTGGTCGCCCGTGACGGGCTGGTGCTCGGGGAGTTGCCGACGGGCTCGGTGATCGGCACGTCGTCCCCGCGAAGGGTCGCACAGCTTAGAGCACTGGGTCTCGGTTTGGAAATCCGCCCCCTACGAGGCAACCTAGATACCAGGTTGAACAGGGTAAGCAGCGGTGAGCTCGACGCCATCGTGGTGGCCAAGGCGGGTCTTGCCCGCATCGGTCGCCTCGACGCGGTGACCGAGACGCTGGAGCCGGTACAGATGTTGCCGGCGCCTGCGCAGGGAGCTTTGGCAGTCGAGTGCCGTGCCGGTGATACGGCGCTCGCGCAACTGTTGGCGGAGCTCGACGACGCCGACACGCGTGCGGCGGTCACCGCGGAGCGAACCTTGCTGGCCGAACTGGAGGCGGGTTGCTCTGCACCGGTGGGCGCGATCGCGGAAGTGGTCGAGTCGATCGATGAAGACGGCCGCGTCTTCGAAGAGCTGTCGCTGCGCGGCTGCGTGGCGACGCTGGACGGATCCGACGTGATCCGCGCGTCCGGCATCGGGACACCCGATCGGGCACGGGAGCTGGGGCTCTCCGTGGCCGCGGAGCTGTTCGAGCTGGGGGCACGCGATCTGTTGGACGAAAGCGGGAGAGACACATGAGCTTGCGAGGACGCAAGGGCAAGCCCGGACGCATCACATTCGTCGGCTCCGGGCCCGGAGATCCCGGCCTTCTGACGGCGCGGGCCCGCGCGGTGCTGGCCAACGCCGCCTTGGTGTTCACCGACCCCGACGTGCCCGAAGCGGTACTGACCCTGGTGGGCTGCGAGTTGCCGCCGCCGGCGGGACCGCTGCCCGCGGCCGCCGACAAGGCGGCCAAGAAGGACGCCGACCAGACCGATGCCGCGGCCGAGGACGCCAAGGCCGCCGAGGCGGCCAAGGACGCGGTGATCCCCGGCGGTCCCGACGTGCGGCCCGCTCTCGGCGATCCGGCCGAGGTGGCCAAGACGCTGGCCCACGAGGCGCGCACCGGGGTTGACGTGGTCCGGCTCATCGCCGGTGACCCGCTGTCGGTCGATTCGGTGATCACCGAGATCAACGCGCTGGCCAAGACCCAGCTGAACTTCGAGATCGTGCCCGGCCTGCCCGGCACCTCGGCGGTGCCGACCTACGCCGGGCTGCCGCTGGGGTCGTCGCACACCGTCGCCGACGTCCGCGGTGACGTCGACTGGGCGGCGCTGGCCGCCGCCCCCGGACCGCTGATCCTGCACGCGACGCCGTCGCACCTGCCGGAGTCCGCCCGCACCCTGATCGAATACGGGCTGTCCGAGTCCACCCCGGCCGTGGTCACCGCCAATGGCACGACGTGCCAGCAGCGTTCGGTCGAGACCACCCTGGGTGGGCTGCTCGACAAGGCCGTGCTCGCCGGTACCGAACCGGCCGGTCCGCTGACCGGCACGCTGGTGGTCACCATCGGCCGCACCGTCGCCCACCGCGCCAAGCTGAACTGGTGGGAGAGCCGCGCGCTGTACGGCTGGACCGTGCTGGTGCCGCGCACCAAGGACCAGGCGGGCGAGATGAGCGACCGGCTCGTCGGCCACGGCGCGCTGCCGATCGAGGTGCCGACCATCGCCGTCGAACCGCCCCGCAGCCCGGCCCAAATGGAAAGGGCCGTCAAGGGTTTGGTGGACGGCCGGTTCCAGTGGGTGGTGTTCACCTCGACCAACGCGGTGCGCGCGGTGTGGGAGAAGTTCAACGAGTTCGGTCTCGACGCCCGCGCGTTCTCCGGGGTGAAGATCGCGTGCGTCGGCCAGGCCACCGCGGACAAGGTCCGCGCCTTCGGTATCAACCCGGAGCTGGTGCCCACCGGCGAACAGAGCTCGCTCGGCCTGCTCGACGAATTCCCGCCGTACGACGACATTTTCGATCCGGTGAACCGGGTGCTGTTGCCGCGCGCCGACATCGCGACCGAGACGCTGTCCGAGGGTCTGCGCGAACTCGGTTGGGAGATCGAGGATGTCACCGCGTACCGGACCGTGCGCGCAGCTCCGCCGCCGGCTCACACCCGCGAGATGATCAAGACCGGAGGGTTCGACGCGGTCTGCTTCACCTCCAGCTCCACGGTGCGCAACCTCGTCGGTATCGCGGGTAAGCCGCACGCGCGCACCATCGTCGCGTGTATCGGCCCGAAGACCGCCGAGACCGCAGCGGAATTCGGCCTGCGCGTCGACGTCCAGCCCGAGGTGGCCGCGGTCGGCCCGCTCGTCGAGGCGCTCGCCGAGCATGCCGCCCGGCTCCGCGCCGAGGGGGCCTTGCCGCCCCCGCGGAAGAAGAGCCGCCGCCGCTAACCCGAGGAGCCAACAGTGGGGTTCCCCCGACACCGTCCCAGAAGGCTGCGGACCAGCCCGGCCATGCGCCGGCTGGTGTCCGAAACCACGCTGCAACCACGGCATCTGGTGCTCCCGATGTTCGTCGCCGACGGCCTGGACCAGCCACGCGACATCCCTTCCATGCCCGGCGTGGTGCAACACACCCGCGAGTCGCTGCGCAGCGCGGCCGCCGAGGCGGTGGCTGCCGGTGTCGGCGGGCTGATGTTGTTCGGGGTGCCCAAGGACGAGGACAAGGACGCGACGGGGAGCGCCGGCGTGGATCCGGACGGCATCCTGAACCGCGCGCTGCGTGATCTGTCCAAGGACCTCGGCGACGACACGGTGCTGATGGCCGACACTTGCCTCGACGAGTTCACCGACCACGGTCACTGCGGGGTGCTCGACCCCAAGGGCCGGGTCGACAACGACCTGACCAACCGCAGGTATGTCGAACTCGCCGTGGCGCAAGCCATTTCGGGTGCCCATGTGGTGTCGCCGAGCGGGATGATGGACGGTCAGGTTGCCGCGATCCGCGACGGCCTGGACACCGCCGGCTACTCCAACACCGCGATCCTGGCGTACGCGGCCAAGTTCGCGTCGGGTTTCTACGGCCCGTTCCGTGACGCCGTCGGCTCCAGCCTGCAGGGCGACCGGCGCACCTACCAGCAGGATCCGGGCAACGGGCGTGAGGCGCTGCGCGAGGTCCAGCTCGACCTCGACGAGGGCGCCGACATCGTGATGGTCAAACCCGCGATGTCCTACCTCGACGTGGTCCGCGCGACCGCCGAGATCTCCCTGGTGCCCGTCGCGGCCTACCAGGTCTCCGGCGAGTACTCGATGATCGCCGCGGCCGGCGAGAAGGGCTGGATCGACCTGCCGACCGTGGTGCTCGAATCGCTGGAGGGGATCCGCCGCGCCGGCGCCGACATCGTGCTGAGCTACTGGGCCGTCGACGTGGCCCGCTGGCTGTCGTGACGGCGCCGCAGCAGCCACCGGTCACGCCCGGTACGCCCCCGCC
>NZ_MVID01000029.1 GCF_002086815.1 Mycolicibacterium parafortuitum | reverse complement strand
CGCCACCCCCGACACGACCCGCCCATCAGACCAACCATCGAACATACGTTCGATGATACCTCGCACCACCGACAGATCGCCGCCCTACTTAAGCCGCCCCCACTCCCCGGCCCGAAAGAGCAGTAGCGCACCACCCTGGGGGCGGGCCCCGATCCCGCCCAGACTTTCGCCATGACCGTCGACGATCTCACCGACGTAACCGTCATCGACCCCGGGCTGCCGCGCATCGCCTACGAGCACGCCGACAGTCCCGACGAAGCGCACCGCCTGATCGCCGCGGCGCGGCAGCAAGGGCCCATCGCGGCCGGGCCGCACGGCCTCGAAGTGCTCACCTACGACGCGGTACGAACAGTACTGCGCGACAATCGTTTCGAGATACCCGAGGGTTTCGGGCTCGCCGCCCAAGGGGTCACCTCCGGCGACCTCTGGGACATCGTCATAACCTCCCTGCTCAGCCTCAACGGCGAACAGCATCATCGCCAACGACGGCTCGTGGCAAAGGCGTTCACCCCGACGGCGGCGGGGCGTCTGCGCGGTGCATGCGCGGACGTGATCTCCGTACTCGTGTCGACCGTCGCCGATCTGGGCCACTGCGACGCCGTCGCCGACATCTCCCGGCGCTACCCGGTGCCGATCATCTGCGAACTGCTCGGCACCCGCCGCCAGGACTGGGATCTGTTGTCCGCGTGGGCCGACGACATCTTCAAGATGTTCGACTGGAACGTGGTGGAGGACGGTCCCGACATCGTCGCCGCGTGGCGCGCGCTGGAGGCCTATCTGGACGCCATGGTCGCCGACCGCCGCGGCTCACTCACCGAGGACCTCCTGTCCGACCTGATGCGTGCCGAGTTCGACGGCGACCGGTTGACCCACCAGGAGCTCCTCACCCTGGCCGCCACCCTGTTGATGGCCGGCACCGACACGACCAGAAATCAGCTCGCGGCCGCGATCGAGGTGTTCTGCGATCACCCCGACCAGTGGGCGCTGCTGGCGACCCACCCCGAGCTCGCGCCCAATGCCGTCGAAGAGGCCATGCGATTCTCCCCCGTCATCTTCACGACGGTGCGTGTCGCCGTCGAAGACGTCGACATCGACGGGTACACCGTGCCGGCGGGAGCCATGGTGCTGGCCAACACCGCCTCGGCCAACCGGGATCCTGCCACCCACTGCGACCCGGAGCGGTTCGACATCACCCGCGACGACGCGCACGCGATGCTCACCTTCGGCGGAGGTGTCCACTATTGCCTCGGATCGCACCTCGCGAGGATCGAGTTGGCCGAGGCCCTGGCGATCATGGCTCAGCGGATGCCCGACCTCCGGCGCGACGGACCGGCCGTCTGGAAGCCGATCACCGGCATCACCGGCCCCGCCCGCCTGCCGATCGCGTTCTCGAGGACGGGCTGACTCACCCCGGCGATGCGGAACAGCGCACCACACGGCGATAATGTCCGGCGTGGCATCCAAAGTCCTGTTCCTGCTCAACGAGCACTCGGCGACCGAGGCCCTCCTCGGCGACGCGTTCGCGGAAAACGGCTTCGACATCGACACCTTCGTGGTGGTCCCCGCCGAGAAAGCTCACGATCCGGCCGGTGATGTGACGTTCCCCGACCCACTGGGATACGACGTCATCGTGCCGCTGGGAGCCACCTGGGCGGTCTACAACCCGGCGCTGCTCGATACCTGGGTCAGCACCGAGATGCAGATGATGCGGGACGCCGCCGAGGCCGGGATCGCGCTGCTGGGGGTCTGTTTCGGCGGACAGTTGCTCGCCCAGGCGTTCGGCGGCACGGTCGAGCGCGCTCCGCGACAGGAGATCGGCTGGTGCGACGTCACCTCCGACCGCCCCGATCTGGTCCCGGGTGGACCGTGGTTCCAGTGGCACTTCGACCGCTGGACGCTGCCGCCGGGGGCCACCGAGATCGCCCGATCCGCCAACGCGTCCCAGGCGTTCGTGCTCGGCCGCACGCTGGCTCTGCAGTTCCATCCCGAGGTCGACGCCGACCTGCTCAAGGTCTGGTTGGCGGACGACCACGGCGATGTCGAGGGTGTCGGCCTGACTCACGAGGAAATCCTCACGCGCACAGATGAACTCGCCGATGACGTGGCGGTCCGGGTGCGCGCCCTGGTGCGCGGCTTCCTGACCCGGGTGGCCGGTCACTCCCTCCCGAGCTGATGTGCGAGCGCATCCGCGACATCCGGATGCCGGAACGGATGCCCCACCGCCAGTAGCTTGGCGGGCACCACCCGCTGGCTGGCCGCGGCGAGCTCGCGAGCGCCCTGCTCTCCCAACAGGATCCGCGGGCCGATCGCGGGCACCGGCAACAGCGCGGGACGGTGCAGCACGCGGGCGAGGCTCTCGGTGTACTCGGTGTTGCGCACCGGTTCCGCGCCGACGGCGTTGACGGGCCCACTGAGCTGCTCGTCGTAGAGCGCACGGTGGTAGATGTCGACGAGGTCGTCGAGTCCGATCCACGACAGCCACTGCCGACCGCTGCCCAGCCGCCCACCCAGGCCCGCGGAGAACAACGGCCGCAACAGCCGCAGGGTGCCGCCAGCGGCCGACTGCACGATCCCGGTTCGCACCTTCACCACCCGAAGTCCCGCGTCCGACGCGGGCGCCGTCGCGGCCTCCCAGTCGGCGACGACATCGGCGAGGAAGCCGTCACCGCGGGTGGCGTCCTCGGTCAACTGGGTGTCGCCGCGGTCGAAACCGTAGTAGCCGATGGCCGAGGCGCTGACGAAGGAGCGGGGTCCACCGTCGGCCGCCGCGGCGGCCTTCGCCAGCAGGCGGGTCGGCTCGATCCGGCTGTCGCGGATGGCGGCCCGGTGCGCGTCGGTGAACCTGCCCGCGATCGATTCCCCGGCCAGATGCACGACGGCGTCGACGCCGCTGAGCAGGTCCGGGGCCGGTGAGCCCGGATCCCACTGCCGCTCGTCGTCACCGCGGGGGCTGCGCCGCACGAGCTTGATCACCCGGTGGCCGCCGGTGGTCAGGAACGCCGTCAGCGCGGATCCGACCAGTCCCGACGACCCGGTGAGCGCGACGACCATCGGGCCTGCGCCCGCGTCGGCGGCGCGGCGGTGCGCGGCGAGGTCGTCGGCGATCTGGCGGTGCCGGTAGACGAACGTGGGCCGCAGCGCCGCCGCCGGGACCGGCGCGTCCACCCGGTCGTGCACGCAGGTGCCCGCACCTGCGTCGGAGAACGAGTGCGTATGCCGCCAATGTCCGATCACCCGTGGTGGCCACGAGGCCGGCCCGCGCGAGGACAGTTCATCGGCGAACCGGCTGCCCGGGACATATGCCGACGGATCGTGGCGGGCCACCCAGCGCAGCCCGCCGGGCAACCCGAGGACGGCCACCCCGTCGGCCAGCGAATCGGCTTCGGCCAGCGGGGTCATCGGCTGCCACGGCGGTATCAGCCGCGGCATCGCGCCGGGTCGGCTGAACCAGTCCCACACCACGTCACGGGGATGGTCGACGACGCTCTCGTACTCGATGCCCACTGGCCCTCCTTGGTTCCCGGGATGGATTGCCCGATAATCGAGCCGGGTATGCGCCGCCCAGCACCGTGCCATGAACGACACCAGACGAACGTATCGGGACCGACAGGACGCCGGTCGGGTTCTCGCGCGCGATCTCGCCCACCTCGCCGGCCGCGACGATCTCTATGTGCTGGGGCTCGCGCGTGGCGGCGTTCCGGTCGGTGCGGAGGTGGCCCTGGCGCTGCAGGCCCCGCTCGACGTCTGTCTGGTGCGCAAGCTCGGCGTGCCGCACTGGCCGGAACTGGCGATGGGGGCGCTGGCCAGCGGCGGCGGCGTGGTCCTCAACGACGACCTGCTGCGCAGTCTCGGGATCGGCGATGACGCCGTCGATGAGGCGATCACCCGAGAGACCGCCGAACTGCACCGGCGCGAGAAGGCCTACCGCGGCGACCGCGGCCCACTTCCGGTGGCCGGCCGCACGGTGATCCTGGTCGACGACGGGATCGCGACGGGCGCGAGCATGGTGGCCGCGGTGCGATCCGTCCGGCAGGCCGGGGCGGCGCGGGTGATCGTCGCCGTGCCGGTGGGACCGCCGTCGGTGTGCCGACTGTTGCGCAAGGAAGCCGACGAGGTGGTGTGCTCGACGATGCCCGCCGACTTACAGGCGGTCGGACAGGCTTTCGCCGACTTCCACCAGGTCAGCGACGACGAGGTCCGCGAACTGCTCGCGGCGGCCGGCTGACGGTCAGTTCTTCGGGGACTGCTCGTCCGCCGGTGCGTCCTCGCTGACCGGTTCCGGTTCCGGTTCGGGTTCGGGTTCCGGTTGGATGTCGACGGTCTCGTCGTACTCCTCGGCGATCGGCGCCTCGTCCGGATAATCCTCGTAGTCGACCTCGTCGACGGAATCCGTTGTCTCCGAATCAGATTCGGCTCCGCTGCGATCGCCGTTGCGGTCGCGGATGGCGTCGACGATCAACAGGATGACGCCGATCAGGCTCGCGGCGATACAGACCCATGCGATCAGCGCGTTGCTCGTGACAACAGCCAGTACCAGGGCGCCCAAGCCGATGACGGCGAGCACGAGCGCGACGATCAACATGGGTCTGCTCCGCCAGAGGTGAGTCGCACGAGGCTAGTTGTTGCCCCGGTTGAACTGGTTGAACCCGCCGTCGTTGTTGGCCCCGGAATCCACCGGTGCGGCCGAACCACGCTGGCCGAGCTCTTCGAGCTGCGACTCCAGGTAGGTCTTCAGACGGGTGCGGTACTCGCGTTCGAACGTGCGGAGCTGTTCCAGGCGACCCTCGAGCACGGTGCGCTGCTGGTTGATGGTGCCCATGATCTCGGCGTGCTTGCGCTCGGCGTCGGCCTGCAGCGCATCGGCCTTCTCCTGGGCCTGGCGCAGCTGCGTCTCCGAGCGGGACTGCGCGTCGGAGAGCATCGCGTCGGCACGCTGGCGCGCCTCGGTCACCGTCGTCTCGGCGGTCTGGCGCGCTTCGGTCACGAGCTGATCGGCCTGCGCCCGGGCGTCGGCGAGCATCTTCTCCGACTCCGCCTTGGCACTGCTGGTCAAGCGATCCGCGGTGTCCTGCGCCAGGCTGAGCACCTTCGCGGCACGCAGGTGCTGGTCCTCGGTCGCCGGCGCCTGCTGGGCGGGCGCCTCGTAGACCGGCTCCGGAGCGGGTGCGGGCTCGGGCTCAGGCTCGTAGGCTGGGATGGTCTGCGTCGGCTGGGCCGCCGCTCCCCCGGACCGCGCCGAGGCGAGCTCGTGGTCGAGCTCGGAGATCCGCTGACGAAGGTCGCTGTTCTCCTCGATCAGACGGGACAGTTCGTTTTCGACGAGGTCGAGGAACGCGTCTACCTCGTCCTCGTTGTAGCCGCGCTTGCCAATCGGTGGCTTACTGAAAGCCACGTTGTGCACGTCGGCAGGAGTGAGCGGCATCGTCTGCCCCCTTGAGTCTGGACCGTCAACTGATCACGAAGTGTAAAGCCTGTGTGGAACGTAACTGGCGTCCATCCTGTCACACCAGACCCGGCGGTTGCAGTCGAGGCCGATAATTCGTCAGGCGGTGGCCGCTCCGAAGGCCAGCTGCATGCCGATGAACGCGAGCAGCAACAGCACCATGATCGACAGGTCGAACCGGACCGCACCTATGGTGAGCTGGGGAATCAGCCGGCGGAGCAACTTCACGGGCGGGTCGGTGAGCGTCATGATGATCTCCAGCACGACGACCGTCGCACCCCGCGGATGCCAGTCCCGACTGAACGATCGAATGAACTCGACCACGACCCTGGCGATCAGCAGCAGCCAGAAAATGAACAGCGCGAAACCCAGGATCTCGAAGAACAGCGCCAACGAAGCCGACCTCACTCAGGCAGATGTGACTTTGACTACAGCCGCGAACCGACACCGTCCGTGCGGCCCAGCCAGCCTACCCGGGGTGAGAGCGGTGCCTACTGGTAGGAGTAGAACCCGGCCTCGGCGATCCGGCGGCGCTGCTCGGCGGTGACGTCGACATCTGCGGGCGACAGCAGGAACACCTTCGTCGCGACCTTGTCGAAGGAACCACGCAGCGCGAACGCGAGCCCGGCGGCGAAGTCGACGAGCCGCTTGGCGTCGGCGTTGTCCATCGAGACCAGGTCCATGATCACCGGGGTGCCGTCGCGGAAGCGCTCACCGATGGTGCGGGCCTCGCTGTAGTCCTTGGGGCGCAGGGTCGTGATCTTGGCCAGCGGGCTGCCTGCCTCGAACAGCTCGGCCATGCCGCGCGGATCCATCGCCAGGGCACCACGGGTGGAACCGCGCATGGCGCCGAAACGCGGAGGGGTGCGGTCGAATTCGCGCGGGGTACGCATCCGCGCCTCGAACCGGGCGTCGTCGAAACCGCCGGCCCGGTAGGCCGGGGGCTCGTCGTACTCGCGACGCCGGTCCTCCGGATGGCTGTCGTAGCCACGCTGGTAGTCGTCGTCGAACCGCTCCTCGCGCGGGCGGCGGTAGCCGCGTGCGGATCCGCGGTCGTCGTCCTCGTAGTAGTCGTCCTCGTAGTCGTCCATCGGCGCCATACCGAAGTAGGCCTTGACTTTGTGCAGTGTGCTCATTGTGTGGACCCTTCTGGCGGTGGCGCTGGCTCGGAGGATTCCAGCGGAACTGTTGTCTGTGATGAAGGTGTGACTCGTGTGACTACTGCGGGTGACGTTAGCGGTCGAGATCCCATTAGCGCGGTACCGACACGCACACAAGTTGATCCGTGTCGCACCGCCGCTTCGAGGTCACCGGACATCCCCGCTGACAAGCCAAGACGTTGCTGATGATGCCGCTGCACCCGGTCGCGCTCCTGCTGGAGCCGGGCGAACGCTTCGTCGGCATCGGCACCCAGCGGAGGGATCGCCATCAGCCCGACGAACGCGAGCCCGTCCGCACCGTCGACCGCGGCGCACAGCTCGTCGATCCGGTCGGCAGCCGACACGTCGACACCGCCGCGCGACTCGTCGCCGTCGAGGCTGAGCTGCACGAACACCCGTAACGGCTCGGCGCGCACGCCCTCGTCCAGCGCAGCCGACGCCGACCGGTCGAGCGCGGCAACGACTTTGGCGTTGTCGACCGAATGCGCCGCATACGCCCACTGCGCGATCGAGCGGGCCTTGTTGCGCTGGATCCGGCCCACCATGTGCCACCGGAGCGGTTCGTCACCGAGCCCTCCGACGGCCTGCGCCACCTGGTCGACCTTGGCCGAAGCCTCCTGATCGCGGGATTCGGCGAATGCGCGGCAGCCGAGCCGGTACAGCGCCACGACATCCTCGGCCGGGAAGAACTTGGTGACCGGCAACAGCTCGATCTCGCCGACGTCACGCCCGGCGTCCTCGGCGGCTCGCGCCAGCCGCTCCCGCAGCGCGGCCAGCCGGCCGCGCAGCTCGTCCTCGCGCTCGGTGGTCACGATGCGGGCTCCATCCAGATCAGCGACGCCAGCCGCCCGGTCGGGTTGTCCCGGCGGTGGCTGAACAAGTTGCGGTCCTCGACCGTGCAGCGCGGGTCGACGTCGATCGCGCGCACCCCGAGACCGCGCAACTGGTTGGCGATACCGGCGCGCAGATCGAGTCCGGGCGTGCCGCGGCCCGTTCGGGTCCGGCTTCCCGGCAGTGCCTGTTCCACCTCGGCGGCCATCGGTTCGGGCACCTCGTAGTTGCGTCCGCTGACCGCGGGCCCGAGCAGCACCGACACGTCGGCCACGTCGGCACCGGCGTCGACCATCGTCTCCAGGGCCCGGGCCACGATCCCGGCGGCGGCACCGACGCGGCCCGCGTGCACCGCGGCGATCACCCCGGCGCGCGCGTCGGCCATCAGCACCGGCACGCAGTCCGCGGTCACGACGGCCAGCGCCAGTCGCGGCACGGTGGTCACCAGGCCGTCGGTCTCGTCCACGGTCCCGCCGTGGTCGACGACGGCGATGTTGGCGCTGTGCACCTGGTTCATCCACACCAACCGGTCGTCGCCTAGCCCGACGGCCTCGGCCAGCCGGTGCCGGTTGGCCGATACCGCCGCCGGGTCGTCGCCGACGTGGTCGCCGAGGTTGAACGTCGCGTACGGCGGTGTGGAAACCCCGCCCGCTCGGGTGGTGGTGACGCGCCGGATGCGGAAGGTCACCTGGCAACCCTACGAGCTAGTGGCGCATGAACGGAGGCACGTCGACGTCGTCGTCCGAGATACCGCCGTCGTCACCACCGCCGATGCGCACCGTCGCCCCGTTGGTGTGCCCCGCGGGCACGCTGGTCGGATCGGCTGGTTCGAAGATCGACGAGTTCACCCGGCCCGCCGTGCCCGGCGCGATCGGCTGCGAGGCCGGCGCGGCGGCCGGTTGCGCTTCACCGGTCACCGGCTTGCGTCCCGGTCCGGCCGCGTCGAAGCCCGCGGCGATCACGGTGACCCGGACCTCGTCGCCGAGCGAATCGTCGATGACGGTGCCGAAGATGATGTTCGCGTCCGGGTGCGCGGCCTCCTGGACCAGCGACGCGGCCTCGTTGATCTCGAACAGGCCGAGGTCGCTGCCGCCGGCGACCGACAGCAGCACGCCCTGCGCGCCCTCCATCGAGGCCTCCAGCAGCGGCGAGTTGATCGCGATCTCGGCGGCCTTGAGCGCACGTCCGTCGCCGCGGGCCGAGCCGATGCCCATCAGCGCGGTGCCCGCGGAGCTCATCACGCCCTTGACGTCGGCGAAGTCGACGTTGATCAGGCCGGGGGTGGTGATCAGGTCGGTGATGCCCTGCACACCGTTGAGGAGGACCTCGTCGGCGCTGCGGAACGCGTCCATCAGCGACACCGCGGCATCGCCCATCTGCAGCAGGCGGTCGTTCGGGATCACGATCAGGGTGTCGCAGCTCTCGCGCAGCGCCTGGATGCCCTCGGCGGCCTGATTGCTGCGGCGCTTGCCCTCGAACGAGAACGGCCGGGTCACGACACCGACGGTCAGCGCTCCGAGCTTGCGCGCGATCGACGCGACGACGGGTGCGCCGCCGGTGCCGGTGCCGCCGCCCTCGCCCGCGGTGACGAACACCATGTCGGCGCCGCGCAGCAGCTCCTCGATGTCGTCCTTGGCGTCCTCGGCGGCCTTGCGGCCGACCTCGGGGTCCGCCCCGGCGCCGAGACCGCGGGTCGAGTCGCGGCCGACGTCGAGTTTGACGTCGGCATCGCTCATCAACAACGCCTGGGCGTCGGTGTTGATCGCGATGAACTCGACGCCTTTGAGACCCTGTTCGATCATCCGGTTGACGGCGTTGACGCCACCGCCGCCGATGCCGACCACCTTGATCACAGCGAGGTAGTTATGCGGGGGGGTCATCGATTGCCCTTCCTGCCTGGTTGCCTGTCTGGTAACGGATAACCGCTGGAGCAAACCCTCAACCTCAACCAGAGGCTTAGAGTTATGTCAAGTTGTTCCGCGCAAACAGAACGGTAGGGCCGCGCCCCACGCAAGCCGGGCAGGCGCGCCGAAACGACACGACCAAATTTGTTTCTCGCTACTTGACGGTCGGCAGGTCCGGGCTCGACACGTCGTAGACCTGACCGGGCTGGGTCAGCAGCGCGGCCAGCTTGAGGGCCTTTTCCTCGGTGCGGTCGGTGGTCCCCCACACCACGGTCCGGCCGTCGATCAAGGTCAGCGTGATCGCCGCCACCGACGGCGCCGACACGCGACCGACCTGGACGGCCACGTCCGGGCGCAGCGACGTCATCACCTGCAGCGCGGCCTGCGTGGCCGGATCACCGGGGCCGGGGTTCTCGGTGTCCAGGTACGGGATGCCCGGCGGCGGCGGTGCGGTCGCGAAGTCGACGCCGTCCTTGTCGAACAGGTGCACGCCGTCCGGATAGTCGCGCAGCACCACCGGCACCCGCTCGACGATCGTGATCCGCAGCGTCGACGGGTACTGGCGCTGCACCCGCGCCGACGCGACCCGGCGGATCCCGGCCACCCGCTCCGCGACAGCGTCGGTGTTGACCTGCAGCAGCGGGGTGCCCGGCGCGACAGCGGCCGCGGCGACCACCTCGTCCTGGGTCACCGCGCCGACCCCGACGACCACGATGCTGCGCGCCGACATGATCGGGGTGAAGTACAGCAGCAGCCCGATCCCGACCACGACGACCGCGAGCAGGGCCGTCCACATCAGCAGCTTCAGACCGCGCACCGTGCCGCGGCCCAGCGTCTTGGGCTGCGGCGCCTCGGCGCCCATCACCTTGCGCTTGGCCTCCGCGCGGGCCGTCTCGATCGCGCGGGCCCGGGCCTGGGCGGCGCGCCGCTCCTCGCGTTCGCGCCGGGCCCGGCGCCGCGGACCCTCGGTGTCCTCGCCGTCGGGTTCGGGCGGGTTCTCCCCCGGGTTCTCCGCCGGGGCCTCCGACTCGGCGGCGGGTTCGGTCGGCTCGGTCATGTCCGGGCCCGCACCTCGGCGAGGATCTCGTTGCCGAGCAGCGTGACGTCACCGGCGCCCATCGTGACGACCACGTCCCCGGGCGCGACCACGGCCGCGACCCGCGCCGCCACCGCGGAGAAGTCCGGAACATAGGTCACCGGCACGGTGACCGCGTCGGCGATGGTGGCACCGCTGACCCCGGCCAGCGGCTGCTCGCGCGCGGCGTACACGTCCAGCACGAAGACCTCGTCGGCGGTGCTCAGCGCGGCGGCGAACTCCGCGGCGAAAGTCTCTGTGCGCGAATACAGGTGGGGCTGGAACACCGCGACGGTGCGGCCGGTACCTGCCTGCTCGGCGACGGCACGCAACGCGGTCAGCGCGGCGCGCACCTCGGTCGGGTGGTGGGCGTAGTCGTCGAACACGCGCACGCCGTTGGCGGTTCCGACGAGCTCGAAACGGCGTCGCACACCGTCGAATCCGGCCAGCCCGTCGAGCACCGCGTCGACGTCGGCGCCGGCCTCGACGGCGGCCAGCAGCGCGGCGAGCGCATTCAGCGCCATGTGCCTGCCCGGCACGGACAGTCGCATCGTCCGTGGCAGCCGCTGCGCCCCGAGTTCGATCTCGGCCACCGCGCCGGTGCCCTGCTGCGCCCAGTCCAGCAGGGTGGCCTCCAGTCCGGGCTCGCTGCCGTAGCGCAGCACCCGGACACCGCGCTGACGCGCGCGGTCGGCCAGCGCGGCCGCACCCGGGTCGTCGACACAGACCACAAGCGCGCCATCGGGTTTGATGCGATCGACGAACTGGTCGAAGACCGCGGTATAGGCCTCGACGGTGCCGTAGAAGTCCAGGTGGTCGGCCTCGATGTTGGTGACGACCGCGACATCGGGGGTGTACTCGAGCAGCGACCCGTCACTCTCGTCGGCCTCGGCGACGAACGTGCCCCCGCTGCCGTGATGGGCGTTGGTACCCGACTGACCGATGTCGCCGCCGACGGCGAACGACGGATCGAATCCGCAGTGCTGCAACGCCACGATGGTCATCGAGGTGGTCGACGTCTTGCCGTGGGTGCCGGTGATCAGCACCGTCGTGTAGCCGTCCATCAGCCGGGCCAGCACCGCGGGCCGCAGGATCACCGGGATACCGCGCCTGCCCGCTTCGACGAGTTCGGGGTTGGTCTTCGGGATCGCCGCGTGCGTCGTCACCACCGCGGTCGGCCCGCCGGGCAGTATGTCGAGCGCGGACGGGTCGTGCCCGATCCGCACCTGGGCACCGCGCGCCCGCAGCGCGACGATGCCGCGGGACTCCTTGGCATCGGACCCGGAGACCTGCGCGCCCCGGTCCAGCAGAATCCTGGCGATGCCCGACATCCCGGCACCGCCGATCCCGACCATGTGCACCCGCTGCAGTTCGGCGGGCAGCGTCGCGGGGTGGTGACCGGTCATCGCCGGCTCCCGGCCCCGCGCGCCACCTCGAGCGCGATCTCGGCGACCCGTGTCGCGGCCTCCGGATGGCCGGCCAGCACGGCCGCGGACGTCATCTCCGCCAGCCTGTCGGAGTCGGTGAGC
This sequence comes from Mycolicibacterium parafortuitum, assembly GCF_002086815.1. GTDB lineage: Bacteria > Actinomycetota > Actinomycetes > Mycobacteriales > Mycobacteriaceae > Mycobacterium > Mycobacterium parafortuitum. Next base: position 73,192 of record NZ_MVID01000029.1, on the reverse strand, counting down.
AGTTCGGTCACCGTGCGCGCGACGAATTCCGGTGTCAGCGACTGGTCGTCGACGAGGAGGCCGCCGCCGGCCTGCACCACCGGAAGCGCGTTGAGGCGCTGCTCGCCGTTGCCGATCGGCAGCGGCACGTACACGGCGGGCAGACCCACCGCGCTGACCTCGGCGACGGTCATCGCCCCGGACCGGCAGACCGCCAGGTCGGCGGCCGCGTACGCGAGATCCATCCGGTCCAGGTACGGCAGTGCGACGTACGGCGGGTCGCCCGGTTGCGGTGTGCGCAGATCGAGGACGTTCTTCGGGCCGTGCGCGTGCAGCACCGAGATCCCGGCTGCGGCAAGGCTTTCCGCGGCGCCCGAGACCGCGCGGTTGAGCGACTGCGCGCCCTGGGAACCGCCGAACACCAGCAGCACCCTGGCGTCGTCGGCGAAGCCGAAGTACGCGCGCGCCTCGGCCCGCAGCGCCACCCGGTCCAGCGACGTGATCGCCGCACGCACAGGGACCCCGACCACCTCCACACGGCCCAGCCCGGGATCGGGCACCGCGGACAGCACGCGCTGCGCGATCCGGGCGCCGACCTTGTTGGCCCACCCGGCGCTCGCGTTCGCCTCGTGCACCACCACCGGAACCCGCCGCCGGGCGGCGAGGTAGGCAGGTACTGCGACGTAGCCGCCGAACCCGATGACCACGTCGGCGTCGACGGCGTCGAGCACCGCCCGCGTCTGCTTCACCGCGCGGCGCACCCGCAACGGCAACCTCAGCAAGTCGCCGGAGAGCTTGCGCGGCAGCGGCACCGGGGTGATCAGCTCAAGGTCGTAGCCGCGCTGCGGGACCAGCCGGGTCTCCAGACCCCGCTCGGTGCCCAGCGCGGTGATCCGCACACCCGGGTCGAGCTCGACCAGGGCGTCGGCGACCGCCATCGCGGGTTCGATGTGGCCTGCCGTGCCACCCCCGGCAAGGAGGACCGAAAACCCTGTCACCCGTAACGCTGACCTTCCAGTGTGCGGGCCCGTCGGCCCTGATTACGCCGGGTATCACCGTAGTCGCCGGAGGACCGTCCCGACCGCACCGGGTGGCGCGCGGTCGAGGTGGTGCGGGCCCGCGGCTTCTTCTTCTCGGGCTTCTCGGCTCGTGCCGCCTTCCCCGATTTCGCGGCCTTTCCCGATTTTGCAGGCTTGGCCGCCTTCTTCGGCTTCCCGGTGCGCTCCGGACGCTTGCGCAACCGGTCGCGCAGCGCCTCGGTGCGGGTCGGGACGTAGGGCGCGGGCAACGGCAGCCGCAGGAAGCGGTTGACCCGGTCGTCGCGGCCGGCGCGCAGCGCGGCGACCGCCTCCGGTTCGTGACGGGCGGCGTTGGCCATGATGCCGATCATGAACAGCGTGGTCGCCGTCGAGGTGCCGCCCGAGGAGATCAGCGGCAACTGCAGACCCGTCACGGGCAGCAGGCCGACGACGTAGCCGACGTTGATGAAGACCTGGGACAGGATCCACAGCGTCGCGGTGGCGGTGAGCAGGCGCAGGAACGGGTCGGCCGAGCGGCGCGCGATGCGCATCCCGGTGTAGCCGAACAGGCCGAACAGCACCAGCAGGCCCGCGGCGCCGACGAAGCCGAGTTCCTCGCCGATGATCGCGAAGATGAAGTCGTTGTGCGCGTTGGGCAGGTAGTTCCACTTGGCGGTGCCCTGCCCGAGACCGTCGCCGAAGACGCCGCCGTTGGCCAGCGCGAACCGGGCCTGCCGGGCCTGATAGCCCGCGCCCTGGCTGTCGGCGCCGGGGTTCAGCCAGGACTGCACGCGCGCCGAGCGGTAGCCCTCGGCCAGGGCCAGCACGACACCGGAGACCAGCACCGCACCGAGCGAGGCCAGGAACACCCGCAGCGGCAGGCCCGCGTACCAGAGCAGGCCGAGCAGGATGACGCCCATCGACAGCGTCTGCCCGAGGTCGGGCTGCGCGACGATCAGCGCCAGCGCGATCACCGTGGCGGGCACCAGGGGCACCAGCATCTCGCGCAGCGACGCGTGCTCCATGCGCCGCGCGGCGAGCAGGTGCGCACCCCAGATCGCCAACGCGATCTTGGCCAGCTCCGAGGGCTGCATCGAGAACCCGGCGACGACGAACCAGCCGCGGGAACCGTTGGCCACCTTGCCGATTCCGGGAATCAGCACCAGCACCAGCAGCACGATCGTGAACGCGAACCCGGTGAACGCGAACCTCCGCATCACCGCGACGGGCAGCCGCAGCGCGATATAGAACCCGAACAGCCCGATGATCGTCCACAGCAACTGCTTGGCGAACACCGACCAGGGTGAGCCCTCCTGGTCGTAGGAGTAGACACCGGAGGCCGACAGCACCATCGTCAGGCCCATGGTGAGCAGCAGCACGGTGATCGCGACGATCAGGTGGAACGACGTCATCGGGCGGCCCAGCCACGCCCCGACGCGGGTGCGCGGCATGGGCAGCGCACCGTCGGCCGCGGAGACCGCGGCATCCGGCGAGGCGGCCGGGTTGGCGCGGCGGTGGCGCAACCGGCTCAGGATGTTGCTCACTGGCGCGCCCGGTTACCGCAGCGCTGCGTGGACCGCCGCGGCGAACGCGTCACCGCGATGGCCGTAGCTGCTGAACTGGTCGAATGATGCACCGGCGGGGGCCAGCAGCACGGTGTCGCCGGGCCGGGCCAGGCGCTGTGCGGCGTCGACGGCGGCGCCCATCACCGCCTCGGACAGCGACTGCTCCCCCACCTGAACCACTCGAGTCACACGAGTAACACCAGACTCATCTTTCTCAAGCACCACAGAATCCTCCCCCGTCACAAGCTCGACGACGGGGACATCCGGCGCGTGTCGCGCCAAAGCGTTACCGACGGCCGCGCGATCACGGCCGATCAGCACCGCACCGGCCAGCCGATCGGCCGTCGCGGCGACCAACTCGTCGACCGAGGCGCCTTTGAGCAACCCGCCCGCGATCCACACCACCCGCGGGAACGCGCTGATCGACGCGTGCGCGGCGTGCGGGTTGGTGGCCTTCGAATCGTCGACGTAGGTGATGCCGTCTGCGGTCGCGACCACCTCGGCGCGGTGCCTGCCGACCTGGAAGCCCGCCAGCGCGGTGGCGATCGCGTCCGCGGGCACATCCACCGCGCGGGCCAGTGCCGCCGCGGCCAGCGCGTTGAGTACGCCGACCGGACCACCGACGGTGATGCTGTCCGCGGGCGCGAGCACCAGACCGTCGCCGAACGCGTTGTCGACCAGCACGCCGTCGCGCACGCCCAGTTCGCCCGGCCCCGGCTCGCCGAGCCGGAACCCGGCCTTCACCGGCGCAGGCGCATCGGCCAGCAGCCCGGCCGCGATCGGATCGTCGAGCCCGCCGACAGCGACCCGACCGGTCAGCGCGCGGCCCTTGTCCTGCGCGTAGGCCGCCATCGAGCCGTGCCAGTCGAGGTGGTCCTCGGCCACGTTGAGTACCGCGCCGGCCTCGGGCCGCAGCGACGGCGCCCAGTGCAGCTGGAAGCTGGACAGTTCGACGGCCAGCACCTCGGCCGGTCTGTCCAGCATCGCCAGCACCGGATCGCCGATGTTGCCGCACAGCACCGCGCTCCTGCCGGCGGCCTCCAGCATCGCGAACAGCATCGAGGTGGTGGTGGTCTTGCCGTTCGTGCCGGTCACCACGAGCCACTTCCGGGGCGGACCGAACCGGCCCGACCGGTCCAGCCGCCAGGCCAGCTCGACGTCGCCCCACACCGGGACACCGTGCGCGGCGGCCGCGGCCAGCACCGGCGCCGTCGGCGGGAACCCGGGGCTGGTCACGACCAGGTCGAAGCCGGAGATACGGGCCACCGCGTCGGCCGGAGCGGCGACGTCGACGCCGCGCTGGGCCAGCGCGGCGCGCGCCGGCTCGCTGTCGTCGGTGACGGTGGGCCGCGCCCCGAGCGAGGTCAGTGCCGCCAGGATCGCCTCGCCGGTCACCCGCGCGCCGGTGACCAGAACGGACAGCCCGACAAGGCCCTCCACGTCAGGCCCCGACAGTGGTCAGCCATTCGCTGTAGAAGAGCGCGACACCGAGCCCGCACGCGATCGCGGTCAACAGCCAGAACCGGATGATCACCGTGGTCTCGGCCCAGCCGACCAACTCGAAGTGGTGGTGGAACGGCGCCATCCGGAACACCCGGCGGCCGGTGGTGCGGAACGCGAGGATCTGCACGACGACCGAGGTGACCTCGGCGACGAACAGCGCGCCGAGCACGACGGCCAGCATCTCGGTGCGGCTGGTGACCGACAGGCCGGCGATCACGCCGCCCAGCGCCAGCGATCCGGTGTCACCCATGAAGATCTTGGCGGGCGCGGCGTTCCACCACAGGAAGCCGATACACGCGCCCGCGGTCCCCGCCGCGATGATCGCCAGGTCCAGCGGATCACGGACGTTGTAGCAGCCGACGCCGGGCGCGGTCGCGCACGCATTGCGGAACTGCCAGAACGTGATCAGCACGTAGGCCGCGCACACCATCGCCATCGCACCGGCGGCCAGCCCGTCGAGGCCGTCGGTGAAGTTCACCGCGTTCGACCACGCGCTGACGATCACGACGCAGAACAGCACGAACACCGCAGGTGCCAGCGTGACCGTCGCGATCTCGCGGACGTAGGACAGCTCCGGGCTGCCCGGGGTCAGGCCGTCGGCGTTGGCGAACTGCAGCGCCAGCACACCGAACAGCACCGCCGCGACCAGGATGCCGATCGTCTTCGCGGTCTTGTTCAGCCCCAGGTTGCGGGCCCGGCGCAACTTGATCATGTCGTCGAGGAACCCGACCACACCCAGCGAGGTGGCCAGGCCGAGCACCAGCAGACCCGACGCCGACGGCCCCTTGCCGTCGATCAGCACGCCGACCAGGTGGGTGCCGAAGTAGCTCGCCCACATGCCGGCCAGGATCGCGACGCCGCCCATCGACGGGGTGCCGCGCTTCTTGTGATGGCTCGGCGGCCCGTCCTCACGGATCTCGTGGCCGAATCCCTGTTTGGTGAACAACCGGATCAGCGCCGGGGTCAACAGGATCGACACCGCCACCGCGATCGCGACGGCGATCAGGATCTGCCTCATCGGCCGCCCTCCGTCGCCAGTGTCTCGGCCAGCGCACCCAGGCCCGCGGAGTTGGAGGCCTTCACCAGCACGACGTCGCCGGGCCGCAGCTCGTCGCGCAGCAGCGCCAGCGCCGCGTCGGCGTCGGCGACCTGCGTCGCCTCGGAACCCCACGACCCTTCCATGACCGCACCGTGCAGCATGGCGCTCATAGGCCTCCCGGATCCGACGACGATGAGTCGAGAGACATCTAAGCGCACCGCCAGCCGGCCGATGCGGTCATGCTCGGTAATGGCGTCCTCGCCGAGCTCGGCCATCTCGCCCAATACCGCGAAGCTGCGGCGTTTCGGTGTGCCGCCCCGGCTCATCCACGCCAGCGCTTTCAGCCCGGCCTGCATCGAGTCCGGGTTCGCGTTGTACGCGTCGTTGACCACCGTGACACCGTCGGCCCGGGTACTGACCTGCATCCGGTGCCGCGACACCGGCCCGGCGGCGGCGAGCGCGGCGGCGATCTGCTGCGGCGTCGCGCCGCACTCCAACGCGACGGCCGCGGCGATCAACGCATTGGAGACCTGGTGGTCGCCGTGCACCGCGAGGGTCACCGGTACCGTCTCGGCGCCCGCCCGCAGCGTGAACGTGGGCCGCGCCAGCGGGTCGAGGCTGATGCTGTCGGCGCTGACGTCGGCACCCGGGGCGTCGCGCCCGACGCGCACCACCCGCGCGACGGTCTTGTCCGCCATCGCGGCCACCGCGGGGTCGTCCGCATTGAGGATCGCCACGCCCGATTCCGGAACCGCCTGCACCAGTTCGGATTTCGTCGCGGCGATGGCTTCGCGGGAGCCGAACTCGCCGAGGTGCGCGGTGCCGACGTTGAGCACCGCCCCGATGGCGGGCGTTGCGATACGGGCAAGCGCGGCGATGTTGCCGGGGTGCCGCGCCGACATCTCCAGCACCAGGTAGTCGGTGGATTCGGTCGCGCGCAGCACCGTCCACGGGTGACCGAGTTCGTTGTTGAACGACCCGGGTGGGGCGATCACCTCGCCGAGCGGAGCGAGCACCGCGGCGATCAGGTCCTTCGTCGAGGTCTTGCCCGACGAGCCGGTGATGCCGATGATGGTCAGCCCGCCCTCGACGAGCTTCGCGGCGACCGCGGCCGCCAGCTTCGCCAGCGCGGCGAGCACCGCGGCCCCGGAACCGTCGGCGTCGTGTTCGAGCACCCCCGCGGTACCGGCGGGGTGCTCCACCACCGGATCGACCACGACGGGATCTACCACTACGGGATCTACCACTACGGCGGGCACGCCGACCGGGCGGGCGGCCAGCACCGCCGCGGCACCCGATTCGACGGCGGCGGCGGCGAAGTCGTGCCCGTCGGTGCGGGCTCCGGGCAGCGCGAGGAACAGTCCGCCCTCGGTCACCGCGCGCGAGTCGAACTCGACGGTGCCGGTGATACGGATGCGTTCGGCCTCGGCGGCAGACACGTCGGAGAGACGGCCACCGACGATCTCGGCGACCTGGGCCAGCGTCAACTCGATCATCGCGGCGACCGCCCAGTCTGCAGCGCGTCCAGCGCCGCGGCCAGTTCCTCGCGGTCGTCGAATGGCGTGGTGTGTCCGCGGCTGGTCTGGCCGGCCTCGTGTCCCTTGCCCGCGATCAGCACGATGTCGCCGGTACCCGCCCAGGCCACCGCGTGGGCGATGGCCGCACGCCGGTCCCCGATCTCGACGACCTCGCCGACGGCGACCCCGGCGCCGCGCAGGATCGCCGCGCGGATCTCGGCCGGATCCTCGTCGCGCGGGTTGTCGTCGGTGACCACGACCAGGTCGGCCAGTTCGGCCGCGACCCGGCCCATCGGTTCACGCTTGCCCTGGTCCCGGTTGCCGCCTGCGCCGAACACCACCGCCAGGCGTCCCGTGCACTGGGCGCGCAGGGTCTGCAGCACCGCCTGCAGCGCACCTGGTTTGTGGGCGTAGTCGACCAGCGCAAGGAATTCCTGTCCGCGGTCCACGGCCTCCAGCCGTCCCGGCACCGTCGCATCCCGCAGCCCGGGCGCGGCCTGTTCCGGCGACACACCGACCGCATCCAGCAGCGCGACCGCGAGCAGACAGTTCGCGATGTTGTAGCCGCCGGGCAACCCGATCTCCAGACCGTGGTGCACCCCGGCCGGGTCGACCGCCAGGAAATCCTGCACACCGCCGTCGACCGAGCGGATCTCGTCCACGTGCCAGTCGGCGGGCCCGGTGGCGCTGACGGTCACCGCGTCCGGGACACGCTCGGTCAGGGCCCTGCCCCACTCGTCGTCGACGCACACCACCGCCTGCTGGGCGTGGATCGGTGAGGCCGGGTCGAACAGCCGGGCCTTGGCCTCGAAGTAGTCCTGCATGGTCGGGTGGAAGTCGAGGTGGTCGCGCGACAGGTTGGAGAAACCGCCGACGGCGAAGCAGACGCCGTCCACCCGGCCGAGCGTCAGCGCGTGGCTGGACACCTCCATCACCACGGTGTCCACCCCCTGCTCCAGCATCACCGCGAGCAGCGCCTGCAGGTCGGGGGCCTCCGGCGTCGTCAGGCCACCCGGCTGTTGGTGCCCGTCGATGCGGACCCCGACGGTGCCGATCAGGCCCGCGACCCGGCCCGCCGCCCGCAAACCCGCCTCGACCAGGTAGGTCGTGGTGGTCTTGCCCGAGGTGCCGGTCACCCCGATCACCCGCAGCTTCTGCGACGGCCGACCGTAGACCGCCGATGCGACCTCGCCGAGCACGGCGCGCGGGTTCGGGTGCAGCAACACCGGGACCCCGAGGTCGCCGGCCTCGGCCGCGCCTTCGGGGTCGGTCAGCACCGCGACAGCGCCGCGCGTGACGGCGTCGGCGGCGTAGCGCGCACCGTGGGCCTTCGCGCCGGGCAGCGCGGCGAACAGGTCCCCCGGCACCGCGTCCTGCCCGCGCAGCGTCACACCGGTGACCTGGACGTCCGGCACCGCGGGGACGGGCTCGGCGGACACCAGGCCGGAGAGCGCGGAGAGCGGGAGACCGACGGGATGGGTGGGGCGCAGATTCATGGCGATCACACAGTACCGATCACCGGAGGTCCGATTCCCCCGTCGCGCCGCCTTTTCACCCGGCCTGAAGCGTCAGCGGCGCACCCGGATCCGGCGACAGCGGCACGTTCTCCCGCTGCAGCAGCCACGACGCGATGGTGTGGAACAGCGGCGCGGCCGAGGAGCCCGGCGAGCCGTCGGCGGCGCGATGCGGCGCGTCGAGCATCACGCCGATCACGTAGCGGGGGTCGTCGGCCGGGGCCATCCCGGCGAAGGTGATCCAGTAGACGTCGCTGTAGTAGCAGCCGCACGCGGGGTTGATCTGCTGGGCGGTGCCGGTCTTGCCCGCGATCTGGTATCCCTCGACGGCGGCCTGCGGGCCCGTGCCCTGCTGGATGCCGCGCGGATCGCGCTGCACCACCGACCGGAACATGTCGCGCACGGTGCGCGCGGTCTCGGCGGACACCACCCGGATACCGTCCGGGCGAGGCTCCTCGCTGCGGCTTCCGTCGGGCGCGACGGTCGCCTTGAGGATTCGCGGCGGGATCCGCACACCGTCGTTGGCGATGGCCTGGTAGATCGCGGTCATCTGCAACAGGGTCATCGAAAGACCCTGCCCGATCGGGAGATTGGAGAAGGTGCTGCCCGACCACTGATCGATCGGCGGGACCAGGCCCGGGCTCTCACCGGGCAGCCCGACCCCGGTGCGCTGCCCGAGGCCGAACAGCCTGAGCATGTCGGCGAACTTCTCCGGCCCGAGCCGCTGCGCCAGCATCAGCGTCCCGACGTTCGACGACTTCCCGAACACACCCGTTGTGGTGTAAGGCATCACGCCGTGCTCCCACGCGTCGCCGACGGTGACGCCGCCCATGTGGATGGAGCCGGGGACCTGCAGCACCTCGTCCGGGGTGGTCAGCTTGTTCTCGATCACCGCGGCGGCGGTGATCATCTTGTTCACCGAGCCGGGCTCGAACGGCGACGACACCGGCAGGTTGCCCAGTTGGCGGTGATCCTGACGGCTGATGTCCTGCGCCGGGTTGAACGTGTTGTCGTTCGACATCGCCAGCACCTCACCGGTTTTGGCGTCGAGCACGACGGCCGAGGCGTTCTTGGCCCCGGAGGCGTCCTTGGCCAGCTGCACCTGCTGCTGCACGTGGAACTGGATGTCGTCGTCGATGGTCAGCTCGACCGTCGAACCGTTGACGGCGTGATGGCGGTTCCGGTAGCTGCCCGGGATGACCACACCGTCGGAACCGCGGTCGTAGGTGACCGATCCGTCGGTGCCCGCGAGCACGGAGTCCAGCGAATCCTCAAGCCCGAGAAGGCCGTGCCCGTCCCAGTCGATGCCGCCGATGATGTTGGCGGCCAGCGACCCGCCGGGATACTGGCGCAGATCCTGGCGCTCGGCGCCGACCTCGGGGAACTTCTTGATGATCGCGTCGGAGATGGCCGGGTCGACCGCACGGGCGAGATAGACGAACGTCTCGTTGCTGCGCAGCTTCTTGAGGACGGTCGCGGTGTCGGGTTTACCGCCCAACCGTTGCGACACCTCGGCGGCGATCTCCCGCAGCCGGGCGTCGGGTTCGGGTGCGTCGCTGGACTTCGCCCTGGCCTCGTCGAGTTGCTTGCGCACCCGGACCGGCTGGAACGTCAGCGCCCTGGCCTCGATCGTGAAGGCTAGCTTGTCGCCGTTGCGGTCGACGATCGACCCGCGCAGCGCGGGATCGATGTCGGTGACCTTGAGCTGACCGGCCGCCTCGGCGCGCAGCCCCTCGGCCTTGGGCACCTGGAGCGTGAACAGCTGGGCGGCCGCGATGACGAGGAGCAGGAAGATCGCCGCATTGCCCGCGCGGTGCCGGAACACGAACGACGCACTGCGCAAACCGGTCGGGGGAGCGGGCTGGCGGGTGCGCCGGGCCCGGGCGGAGCGTTCCTGGGTCGGCGCCTTCGCGATCGCCTTGCCCGGCTCGGCCTGCCGGCTCACACGCCCGCCTCAGGCACGGGCACGGGCGCCGGCGCCGGCGCGGGAATCGGCGCGGGGGCGGGTGCCGGCTCGATCGGTCCCGGCATCGGCAGATCTCCTGACACCGCGTGCGGCATCTCCCCGGGCGGCACGGCTGCGGGCGGCACCACGCCGGGCACCACCCCCGGCACCGCCCCTGGCACCGCGCCGGGCACCGGAAGTACTTGCGGCACTTCGAGTCCCGGCACCGCCAGCGGCAGGGCGGGCAGTCCGGCGGACGGCGCCGTCGGCACGCGCACCGGGACCTCGCGAGGTTCCACGACGCGCGGGGCGGGCGGCGCCGGAGGCACCGGGTCGGGCAACGGCGGGTTCAGCGGCGGCGGCGGAACGCCTTCGGCCGGTTTGGGCGTGCCGACCACCACCCAGTTGCCGGCCGGATCCTGCACCAGGTGCGCGGTGTCCCGGGACGGGATCATGCCCAGTTCGCGGGCCGCCTCGGCGAGCGCGGGCGCGGCCTGGGCCTGCAGCACGTCGCGCTCGAGAGCCTCTTTCTGCTGCATCAGCGCCTGGTTGACCTGGCGCGCGCTGCCGAGCCGGTAGGACCGTTCGGCGGCGTCGGTGGACAGCCACAGCGTCACACCGAGGCCGACGCCGAGCGCCGCGATGACCAGCACGACGAACGGCACCCGCGAGACCAGGCGACGCGGGTTCAGGTCGATCGAGGCCAGACGGACCAGCAGCCGTTCACGCAGTGGGGGCCGGACAACCTTGGGAGCCTTGGCCTTCCGGGCCTTGGCGCGTGCCTTGGCCTGGGTCGCGCTCTTCGGCCGCGCCGGGGTGTCGACCGGGCGGGAGGACGGTGTGGACCGCGGCGCGGACCGCTGCGGGCGCCCGTCGCGCGTCGCCTTGCGGCCGCGCGGCGGGGCGTCGGTGGGCATCCGCTTGGCCTCGCGAGCGCCGGCGCGCTTGGCCCGTGGCTGCGCTGTGCGCTCCCTGTCGCGGGTGCGGACGCCGTCGCGTGGTGGCTTCTTCGCCTTCATCGCTCTCCCCCAACTTTTTCCACTGCGCGCAACCGGACGGGGGCGCTTCTCGGGTTCCGTTCGATCTCTTCCGCGTCGGCGCGCTCGGCACCGCGGGTCAGCGACGTGAATTCGGGCCCGTGCCCTGGCAATTCGACCGGCAGCCCGGGCGGGGTGCGCGATGCGGTCGCGGCGGCGAAGGCCGTCTTGACGATCCGGTCCTCCAGCGACTGATAGGCCATCACCGCCAGCCGGCCGTGCGGGCGCAGCGATCGCAGCGCCGCCGGGATCGCGGCACGCAGCGAGTCCAGCTCCGCGTTGACCTCGATGCGCAGCGCCTGGAACGTGCGTTTGGCGGGATGGCCGCCGGTGCGGCGGGCCGGGGCCGGGATGGCCTGGTAGAGAAGTTCGACCAGTTGTCCGGTGGTCTCGAACGGCTCGGTCTTGCGGCGCCGGACGACATGCGCGGCGATGCGGCCGGCGAACTTCTCCTCGCCGTACTCGCGCAGCACCCGGGCCAGCGCCCGTTCGTCGTAGGTGTTCAGGATCTGGGCGGCGGTCAGATCCGATCCGGAATCCATCCGCATGTCCAGCGGCGCGTCGCTGGCGTAGGAGAAGCCGCGCTCGACCCGGTCGAGTTGCATCGAGGACACTCCGAGGTCGAACAGGATCGCGTCCACACTGCCGCCCGCGGCGTCGGCGACCGCGTCGGCGATCCCGTCGTAGCGGGTGCGCACCAGCGTGACCCGGTCGGCGAACGGCGCCAGCCGCTGTCCGGCGATGTGCAGCGCGTCGGGGTCGCGGTCGAGTCCGATCAGGCGCACGGCCGGGAACTGCGTCAGGAACCGTTCCGAATGCCCGCCGGCGCCGAGGGTGGCGTCGACGATCGTCGCCCCGGCCCCGTCGGCGCTGACGCGCGTCAGGGCGGGCGCCAGAAGTTCGACGCACCGGTCCAGCAGGACCGGGATATGAGGCTGGTCATCCACCATGGCTGCACTTCGAGGAATCGGGGCGGCCCCTGCAGTGAGGTCCCTGCCCGAGAGCGCGAACCTGACGTCGGGGAAGTACGTCAGGGCCGGATCGGACAGAGGCCACACTGCACGGGCCTGCGGGCCGGGGGCCAGATCAGAGGATGTCGCCGAGTGCTTCATCGCTGGCCGCGGAGAAGTTCTCTTCGTGTAGCTCCTGGTATTCCTGCCAGGCCTGGGCGTCCCAGATCTCCAGGAAGTCGATCGAACCGATCACCACGCACTCCTTGGACAGGTTCGCGTAGCGGCGGTGTTCAGGTGACAACGTGATGCGGCCTTGTGCATCGGGGTACTGCTCGTCGGTGCTTGCGGCCAGGTTGCGCAGATACGCGCGTGCCTGGGGATTTCCGCGCTTGGCCTTCGACGAGATCTCGGCGATCATCTCCTCGAACTCGGCCCGCGGGTGGACAGCCAGGCTGTGATCTTGGCTCTTGGTGACCATCAACCCTCCTGCCAGCGCGTCGCGAAACTTGGCGGGCAACGTCAGCCGCCCCTTGTCATCGAGCTTGGGCGTGTAGGTGCCGAAGAACATCTCGCCACCTCGCAGCCCTCGCTCAAGCCTTGCTGTAACGGAACTCCGGTCGCTCCGTTGTCCGCCACTTTACCCCACAATCCCCCACTTTGCTCCAAATACTGCCGCGCGTTTCCACCCATGCCCCACTTCCAGGGTGTTCGCCGCCGCCTGACATCTCCGGCGGTCTGCCGCGGGCCTCGCCTCGACGGCTGTCACCTGCACAAACGGGTCCGGTGGGGAGATGTGGGGCAAAAAGAAGGGGCAGCCCGATGGGCTGCCCCTGTTCCAGATGGAGGATCTACTCGTCGAAGCGGCGGCGGAACCGGTCTTCCATCCGACTGGTGAACGAACCGCCGGCACCCTTGGCACGTTTCTGACGCTGAGCTGCCAGATCGTTGGGGATCCGCTCGCCCTTGCCGACGCGCGGCCCGGTGATCGCGAAGATGACACCGCCGAACATCACGATGAAGCCGATCACCGACAGCACGGGCAGGCTGCCGATCCAGGTCGCCCTGAACGCGACACCGGACACCAGCATCGCCAGGCCGAGCACGAACAGCGCGACGCCCTGCAGACGGCGCCGCGTCGACGGAGCGCGCAGAGTGCCGCCCCGAACGCTCGACGCGAACTTGGGGTCCTCGGCATAGAGCGCGCTCTCGATCTGGTCGAGCATGCGCTGCTCATGATCGGAGAGTGGCATTCGTCCCTCCCTCTTGCCGTGGGGGCGTCGCAGTCGTTCGAAGAAATCATGCATGCCCGCGTGTACGGGCACTTAACAGTAATGATACGAGGTGAAACTAAGCCGTACCACCTACTTCAGTGCCCGATTCTATGACGTACACCGCTGGTGGGAGTCAGCGCATCCACTTCCCGAATAATGGAGGCGGCCGCACGATCCAACTCCGGGAGGGCGAACCCTTGGCGACACGTCTGATCGAGCTGTCGCCCGCCGATATGCAGCAGCGTCTCGGCGACGCGCTGGCCATCTACGTCGACGCCATGCGCTACCCGCGCGGCACCGAGCACCAGCGGGCGTCCATGTGGCTGGAGCACATCCGCAGGCAGGGCTGGAAGGCCGTGGCCGCGGTCGAGGTCCCCGACGAGATGGCCGGGGACACACCGGACGCTCCCCCACCGAGCGCCCCGATGCTCGGGATCGCCTACGGCTACTGCGGCGCCCCCGACCAGTGGTGGCAGCAGCAGGTCATCTCGGGGCTGCGCCGCAGCGGCGCCGACGGGTCCCGTATCGAGGAGTTGATGACCAGCTACTTCGAGCTCACCGAACTGCACATCCACCCGCACGCCCAGGGCCGCGGCCTCGGGGAGGCGCTGATCCGCCGGTTGCTCGACGGACGCACCGAACGGCAGGTGCTGTTGTCCACCCCGGAGATCAACGGTGAGGACAACCGGGCCTGGCGGCTGTACCGCCGCCTCGGCTTCACCGATGTCATCCGCGGATACCACTTTGCGGGCGACCCCCGTGCGTTCGCGATCCTCGGCCGCACACTCCCGCTGACCTGAACGAGTCCGTCTGGCACGATGACCAGGTGCTGACCCGTCCCCGCACCGGCAGGCGACTGCTCGCGCTGATGCTGATGCTGTTGGTGCTCGCGCCTTCGCTGATCGGTTGTGTCCGAGTCCGGGCCTCCATCACCGTGTCGCCCAACGACCGCGTCTCCGGTCAGATCATCGCCGCCTCGATCCCGCGCGATGACGACGACCAGGGCCCGCAGCTGCTCAACAACCTGCCGTTCGCGCAGAAGGTCGCGGTCTCCGAATACAGCAGAGACGACTACGTCGGCTCGCAGGCGACCTTCTCGGACCTGACCTTCGCCGAACTGCCGCAGCTGGCGGCGATGAACCGGGACGCCGCCGGAGTGGACATCTCCCTGCGCCGCGCGGGCGACCTGGTGATCCTGGAGGGCCGCGTCGATCTGACCTCGCTGAACGACCCCGAAGCCGACGTGTCGTTGTCGGTCGCGTTCCCCGGTGAGGTCACCTCCACCAACGGCGACCAGATCTCGTCCTCGGTGGTCGAGTGGAAGCTGCGCCCCGGCGTGGTCAGCACGATGACCGCCCAGGCCCGCTACACCGATCCCAGCGCCAGGTCGTTCACCGGTGCGGCGATCTGGTTGGGCATCGCGTCGCTGCTGGTCGCCGGGATCACCGGGTGGCTGGCCTACAACAGCAGAGACCGATCCCCGCGGCCGGGCGACTCACCGGAGCCGAAGGCTTTACGCTGAACAGTCGGGGGTTTGACCGAGAAGAAAGGGGCGCCCGCTGAGCGTGGACGCAGCGGCACCGTCAGCCGTCGAGCTGGCGGCAGCCGTCAACGATGAACTGCGCGACTACCTTCGGGAGCGCCGTCGTGACGCCGCCTACATCGGCGCCGATTACGCGGTCCTGACCGAGGCCCTCGAAGAGTTCGTGCTGCGCGGCGGCAAGCGGTTGCGCCCCGCGTTCGCGTACTGGGGATATCGCGCCGTCGCCGGTTCCGAGCCGGGCCCCGAGGTTCTGCGTCTGTTCTCCGCGCTGGAGCTACTGCATGCGTGCGCGCTCGTCCACGACGACGTGATCGACGCGTCGGCGACGCGGCGCGGGCTGCCGACCGTGCACCGGATCTTCACCGAGCGCCACCGCACCAACGGCTGGCACGGCTCACCGGAGCAGTTCGGGCTCTCGGCGGCGATCCTGCTCGGGGACCTGTCGCTGGTGTGGGCCGACGACATCATCTCCGGCGCCGAGATCGGCGCCGACGCTCATCGCCGGGTCCAGCGCGTCTGGTCGGCCATCCGCACCGAAGTGCTCGGCGGCCAGTACCTCGACATCGTCAACGAGTCCAGCGGCAGCGAGACCGTCGCGTCCGCGCTGACGGTGAACATCTACAAGACCGCCTCGTACACGATCAGCCGGCCGCTGCAGCTCGGCGCCGCGGCGGCGGCGGAGCGCCCCGAGATCCTGGAGGCCTTCCACGAACTCGGGACCAGCCTCGGCGTCGCGTTCCAGCTTCGCGACGACGTGCTCGGTGTCTACGGCGACCCCGCCGTCACCGGTAAGCCCTCCGGTGACGACCTGCGGTCCGGTAAACGCACGGTACTGCTCGCCGAGGCCCTCGAACTCGCGGGCCAGCACGATCCGGACTCGGCCGAGCTGCTGCGCCGCTCGGTCGGCACCGACCTGACCGACACCCAGGTCAAGGAGCTGTGCCAGGTGATCGAATCCGTCGGCGCATTGGCCGCGGTGGAAGGCCGGATCGACACCCTGACCCGTCGCGCACTCGACATCCTGAACTCGGTGCCGATCGACGCGCAGGCCAAGGCCGGACTGGCAGAGCTCGCCAGATTGGCCTCGAACCGGTCCGCCTGAACGCATGACCGCGAGCATCACACGTCTCAAAGAATTCACGCTGTCCCCGCAGGGACGCCCCGCGCTCGTCGGCGCGCTCGGCGCGGTACTGCTGACCGCCGGCGGCCTCGGCGCGGGCAGCACCCGGTTGCACGATCCGCTGCTGGAGTCGCTGCACCTGTCCTGGCTGCGATTCGGCCACGGCCTGGTCGTGTCCTCGGTGCTGCTGTGGGCCGGCGTCGCGTTGATGCTCAGCGCATGGGTGTGGCTGGGCAGGCGCGTGATCGACCGCACCGCAACCGAATACACGATGCTGGCGACCACGGCGTTCTGGTTGACCCCACTGCTGCTCAGTGTGCCGCTGTTCAGCCGCGACACGTATTCGTACCTGGCGCAGGGCGCGCTGCTGCGCGACGGGTTCGACCCCTATGTCGTCGGCCCGATCGAGAACCCGAACTCACTGCTCGACGACGTCAGCCCGATCTGGACCACCACGACCGCGCCGTACGGTCCCGCGTTCATCCTCGTCGCGAAGTTCGTCACGATGCTCGTCGGCAACGACGTCGTCGCCGGCACCATGCTGCTGCGACTGTGCATGCTGCCCGGGCTGGCGCTGCTGATCTGGGCGGCGCCCCGAGTGGCCCGCCATGTCGGCGCCAGCGGCGCGGCCGCGCTGTGGATCGCGGTGCTCAACCCGCTCGTGATCATCCATCTGATGGGCGGCGTGCACAACGAGATGCTGATGGTCGGGCTGATGATGGCCGGCATCGCGCTGTGCTTCGGCGGCCGCAACGTCGCAGGCGTCACCCTGATCGCCGTCGCGGTCGCGGTCAAAGCGACGGCGGGACTCGCGCTTCCGTTCATGGTGTGGGTGTGGGCGCGCCGACTGCGTGACCATCGCGGGTTGCGCCCGGCCAAGGCGTTCGCCGCCGCGACCGCGGCATCACTGGTCGTGTTCGTCGCGGTGTTCGCGGTGCTGTCGCTGGCCGCCGGCGTCGGGCTGGGCTGGCTGACCGCACTGGCGGGCTCGGTGAAGATCATCAACTGGCTGACCATCCCGACCGCGATCGCCAACGTCACCAACGCCGTCGTCGGCCTCGTCATCCCGGTGAACTTCTACGCCGTGCTGGAGGCGACCCGCATCCTCGGCATCGCCGCGATCGCGATCGCGGCACCGCTGCTGTGGTGGCGCTACCGCCGCACCGACCGCGACGCGCTGATGGGCATCGCGTGGGTGATGGTGGTGGTGGTGCTGTTCGTTCCGGCCGCGCTGCCCTGGTACTACACCTGGCCGCTGGCGGTGATCGCGGCGCTGGCCCAGTCCCGCCGCGCGATCGCGCTCATCGCGGGCTTCTCCACGTGGATCACCGTGATCTGGCGGCCCGACGGCGCCCACGGCATGTACTCGTGGACGCACGTGCTGCTGGCCTGCGCCTGCGCCGCGGCGGCCTGGTACTGGCTCTCCAAGCAGCCGGAGGCAGCCGAGGTCAGTACGCCATCGCCTGAGCGCGGCGGACCACCTCACGAGCCTGATGCGAGTGCAACGCGTCAACCGGACGCGCACTAGCCTTCGGCTCGGGGTCGCCGTCGCGGCGGATCGACAGCGACGGATCAGGGGTGAAGAGCCACCGCATGATCTCGGTCTCGGTGTATCCCCCGTCATGCAAGACGACCAGCAGGCCGGCCAGGCTCTTCACCACGTGGCCGGACGAGTCGAAGAACGCCTTCGGCACGACCACGGTCCGGTTGCGGCGCACCGCCGCCAGATGGCCTTCGCGTAACTGCTGTTGCACCTTGGACACCGGGATGCCCAACAGCTTGGCCACCTCGGACAGTTCGTACACGGCTTCGTCGGGATCAAGGACGTCATCGGCAGTCGGGATGCTGCTCATCGCACAGAGTCTAGGGCTCCGCGCCGACACTGTCGCGATCCTGGCTCGTACCATGGGCCGGTGGAGACCTACCAGCAGCAAAGCCCGTTGACCGGGGCCGTGCTGGACGGTCGCTACCGGGTGGACACGCTGATCGCCACGGGCGGCATGTCCGCGGTGTACCGGGGCCTGGACCTGCGGCTCGACCGTCCGGTCGCGCTGAAGATCATGGATTCCCGCTACGCGGGCGACGAACATTTCATGACCCGCTTCCAGCGGGAGGCCCGGGCGGTGGCCCGGCTGAAGGACCCCGGCCTCGTCGCGATGTACGACCAGGGACTCGACGGCCGCCATCCGTTCCTCGTGATGGAGCTCGTCGAGGGTGGCACGCTGCGTGAGCTGCTGGCCGAACGAGGGCCGATGCCGCCACACGCCGTGGCCGCGGTGCTGCGCCCGGTGCTGGGCGGGCTCGCCGCCGCCCACGCCGCGGGCCTGGTGCACCGCGACATCAAGCCGGAGAACATCCTGATCAGCGACGACGGCGAGGTGAAGATCGCCGACTTCGGCCTCGTGCGGGCCGTGGCCGAAGCCAAGATCACCTCGACCAGCGTGATCCTCGGAACCGCCGCGTACCTGTCGCCCGAGCAGGTCGCCACCGGCGAGACCGATTCGCGCGGCGACGTCTACTCGGTCGGGATCCTGGTCTACGAGCTGCTCACCGGGCGTACCCCGTTCACCGGGGACAGCTCGCTGGCGGTGGCCTATCAGCGGATGGACCGCGATGTGCCGCCGCCCAGCACCGCGATCCGCGGCGTGCCGAGGCAGTTCGACGATCTCGTGCAGTGCGCCACCGCGCGCGACCCCGAACAGCGGTTCGCCGACGCGGCCGAGATGGCCGACCAGCTCGAAACCGTCGTGCGCGAGCTCGACCTGCCCCACTTCCGGGTGCCCGCACCGAAGAACTCGGCGGCGCACACGTCGGCGACCACAGGGACGTCCAGCGCGGCGACGACGGTCGTGCACGACCACACCAAGGTGTTCGGCCGCGACGAGCTACCCGTGCTCGACGACGAGCACGACGGCGGCCACGACTATCACGATGAGGACGAATACCCTTCGGAGACAGGCCACTTCGCCGGGATCGAGCTGGAGCACTTCTACTGGGCGCGCCAGCGTGCCCGCCGGGTGCTGCTGTTCTGGGTGATCCTGGTGATCACGCTGGCCGGGCTGGCCGCCGCGGGCGCATGGACCCTGGGCGCCAACCTGCCGAACCTGCTCTAATCGCGGAGCATCTCCGCTCCGGCCTAATCGCGGAGCATCTCCGCAACCAAAAACGCCAGCTCGAGCGACTGCTGCGTATTCAGTCGCGGGTCGCACGCCGTCTCGTAGCGACCGGACAGGTCGGTGTCCGAGATGTCCTGTGCGCCACCGAGACACTCGGTGACGTTCTCACCGGTGATCTCGACGTGGATGCCGCCGGGATGGGTGCCCAGCGCCCGGTGCACCTCGAAGAAGCCCTGCACCTCGTCGACGATGCGGTCGAAGTGCCGGGTCTTGTAGCCGGTCGAGGACTCGTGGGTGTTGCCGTGCATCGGGTCGCACTGCCAGATCACCCGGTGACCCGACGCCTGGACCTTCTCGATGATCGGCGGCAGCACATCGCGCACCTTGTGGTTGCCCATCCGGCTGACGAGCGTGAGCCGGCCCGGTTCGTTGTTCGGGTCCAGCCGCTCGACGTATTCGACCGCCAGTTCCGGCGACGTCGTCGGCCCGATCTTGATGCCGATCGGATTCGAGATCACCTCGGCGAACGCGACATGCGCGCCGTCGAGTTGGCGGGTGCGCTCACCGATCCACACGTAGTGCGCCGAGAGGTCGTACAGACGGGGCGCGTACCCGGAGGATTCGGACGGGTCGACGGAATCCCCGGCATCCATCCGCAGCATGGCCCGCTCGTAATCGAGCACCAGCGCCTCATGGCTGGCGTAGATCTCGGCGGTGTCGAGGTTGCGGTCGTCGACGCGGCACGCGCTCATGAATCGCAGTCCGCGGTCGATCTCGCCGGCCAGCGCCTCATAACGGGCACCCGCGGGCGAGGTGCGCACGAACTCGCGGTTCCAGTCGTGCACCTGGTGCAGCGACGCCATCCCCGACGACGTCAGCGCGCGCACCAGGTTCATCGCCGCGCTCGCGTTGGCGTAGGCGCGTACCAGCCGTGACGGATCGTGGTCGCGCACCGCGGCATCCGGGGCGAACCCGTTGACCATGTCGCCGCGGTAGGACTTGAGCCCGAGCGCGTCGACGTCCGACGACCGCGGCTTCGCGTACTGGCCGGCGATGCGCGCGACCTTGACCACCGGCATGCTCGCGCCGTAGGTCAGCACCACGGCCATCTGCAGCAGCGTGCGGATGTTGGCCCGGATGTGCGGCTCGGTGTTGTCGGCGAACGTCTCCGCGCAGTCGCCGCCCTGCAGCAGGAACGCCCTGCCCAGCGCGACGTCGGCCAGCTGCGTCTTGAGCCGCTCGATCTCCGACGGAACCGTCACCGGCGGAACGCTCTCGAGCACCTTGCGCATCGCGGCGGCCTGGCCTGCGTCCCAGGACGGCTGCTGCAACGCCGGCTTGGCCAGCGCCGCGTCGAGGCGACGCCGCAGGTCCTCGGGCAGCGGCGGGAGCGCAGGCAGCTGGTCGATGGGTACGTCGACGGTCCAGTTCACCCGTCGATGGTATTACTGGCCGGTCATCAGGCGATAACGCACCAGGTTGTGCTTGGCGTCGACCAGTGCGTCGTGCGCGTCGCGGGGGCGGGGCGGCATCCGCGGGCACCCGCGGTCCTCCCAAAACTGGCGCAGTTCCCGGGTGAACCGCGGGATGGCGGGCGGCAGATCCGTCATCGGGCCCCACAGCTGGCACAGCACCACGTGGTCGTAGGCACCCACCCAGGCCCACAGCTCGATCGGCTCGTCACCGTCGATGCCGAAGAAGTCCTCCAACTCGGTGCGGATCGTCCGGCGCGAACGCCACAGCGGCGACGCCGGCGACGGAAGCTTCGGCAGCACGTGCTTGCGCACCCAGCTGCCGGCCCGCTGCGGGTCGAACTCCGTGGAGATCGCGTAGTACTCGCGGCCGTCCTCGGCGGCCACCCCGATCGAGATCAGCTCGATGGTGCGGCCGTTGTCGATGAATTCCGTGTCGTAGAAGTACCGCAATCTCTAGGAGGCTTTCTGTCGGGCGGGCTCGGGTTCGCCCGGGGCGGGCGCGGCGTGGATCTCGCGGTCGAGTTGCTGGTCGACCAGCGCGTCGTCGGGGAACTTCGGCATGCCGGCGATGGCGTCCTGCAGCCACAGTTTGGCCTGGATCACCGGCCGCCGCAGCCAGCGTTCCCGTTCCAGGGCACGGTGCATTCTGCGCGGTCGCTTGGTGTAGCGCCAACGCGCCCACGGCGCGTGCGGGCGCGACAGCCGGATCGCGCCGATGATCAGCAGCGGGGTGATGAACATGCCGATCAGGCCGGTCCACACCTTGCCCTTGAGGAGCACGATCACCGCCAGCGCCAGCGTCGCGACCGCCGCGACGACCACGATGGTGCGGGTGACCCAGGACGGATCCTCCTGCCAGTCCGCGACGTCGAAGAACGACAGCGGGTTGAAGCCGAGCACGAGCAGACCCGCCACCGCGACGGCGACGAACACCGCGTCGACCGAGGTGCGGCCGTCCTCGGCCCAGTACACGTCCTGCAGGTGCAGGATCAGCGCGAACTCGTCGAGCACCAGCGCCGCACCGATCCCGAACAGGATTGACGCCGCCGTGAACTCGGGTACTCCGCCGTCGACAGCGATCGTGACCATCGTGATCCCGGAGACCATGACCAGCACCACACCGATCACCACGTGGTGGATGTGCAGCCCGCCGCCCGCCGAGATGTTGCGCGGCTGCCACCACTTGCGCGGCGCATCGCTGTCGGCATGGCTGCGGATGTACCGCACGATCGTGCGGGTGATGAAGAACGTCAGGATGAACGCGACGAGGCAGCACACCAGCGGCAGTCGCGACTCCGGGATGGACGCCAAGAAGGCCAGGTGGGGTCCGGGGTCCGTGCGCACGCAGAAAACTTACGCCGACCTGCGGGTGTCGAGCCCGGGATACCCGCCGACGCGCCGATCCGCCCCGATAGTCTGGACCCCGACATGAATAATCGGCGGTCGCCCGACGGGGCTGGTTGGGTTCCGAAGCTCGGGTGGCGGCTGTTCCAGCTGCTGACGCTCGCGGCGCTGGCCGTGGCCGGTTGGCGCCTGCTCGGCCACGTGCCGTACCGCATCGACATCGACGTCTACCGGATGGGCGGTCGGGCCTGGCTGGACGGCCAGGCGCTTTACGCCGACGGCGCGATGTTCATGACGCGGGGAGGCCTGGAACTGCCGTTCACCTATCCCCCGCTGGCCGCGGTCGCGTTCAGCCCGTTCGCGATGCTGTCGCTGGAAGCCGCCAGCGCCGCGATCACCGCGACGACGCTGGTGTTGCTGCTGGTCTCGACGGCGATCGTGCTGACCCGGCTCGACGTGTGGCCGCACACGCAGGTCACCGGCGAGCCGGCGTGGGCGCGCCGGTTGTGGCTGGCCGCCGCGATCGTCGCGCCGGCGGTGATCTACCTGGAGCCGATCCGGGCGAACTTCGACTTCGGCCAGATCAACGTGGTGCTGATGACGCTGGTGATCGCCGACTGCGTGCCGCGCCGCACCCCGTGGCCGCGCGGGATCCTGCTCGGTCTGGCGATCGCGGTGAAGCTCACCCCCGCGGTGTTCTTGCTGTACTTCCTGCTTCGCCGCGACACCCGCGCGCTGCTGGTGACCGCGGCGTCGGCGATCGTCGCGACCCTGGCCGGGTTCGCGTTCAGCTGGCGCGATTCCTGGGAGTACTGGACCGAGACGGTCCGCAACACCGACCGCATCGGCACCGCGACGCTGAACACCAACCAGAACATCGCCGGCGCGCTGGCCCGGCTCGGTCTGGGCGAGAGCGAGCGGTTCCTGCTGTGGGTCGGCCTGTGCTTCGCGGTGCTCGCGCTGACGGTGTGGGCGGCCAGGCGCGCGTTGCGCGCCGAGCAGCCGGTGCTCGCACTGATCAGCGTCGCGATGTTCGGGCTGGTCGTCTCACCGGTGTCGTGGTCGCACCACTGGGTCTGGATGCTGCCGACGGTGGTCGCCACCGCGGTGCTCGGGGTGCGGTTACGCCACGTCGGGCTCGGGGCGGTGTCGGTCATCGGGCTGGCGCTGATGGTGTGGACACCGATCAAGCTGCTGCCCGAACACCGCGAGACCACCGCGGCGTTGTGGCGTCAACTGGTCGGCGGGTCCTACCTGTGGTGGGCGCTGGCGGTGATCGCCGTGGTCGGCACGGTCGCGCTGCGCCCCCGCGATGACGCCTCCGAGATCGGGTCGGCCGAACCCAGCGACGACGCGGTCAAGGCCTAACCGGCAGCCGACTCCGGCAGGCGGGTGGGCGGCTTCGGCGCCGCATCAGCTTTTCCCAGCTTCACATCAGCTGCGTACAAGTCGACGTATTCCTGCCCGGACAACCGCATCAGCTCGTACATCACTTCGTCGACCACGGCCCGCTCGATGAACCGGTTGCCCGCCAGTCCGTCGAACCGGCTGAAGTCCATCGGCGGGCCGATGCGGATCACCACCCGGCCGAAGCGCAGCCCCTTGCCGGGCGGGTTGACGTCGTCGGTTCCGATCATCGCGACCGGGATCACCGGGACCTGGGTCTGCAGCGCGAGCCGGGCCAGCCCGGTCTTGCCCTTGTAGAGCCTGCCGTCGGGTGAGCGGGTGCCCTCGGGGTACATCCCCAGCAAGTTGCCCTGGCCGAGGATGCGCTCGGCGGTGGTCAGCGCCGCCTGGGCGCTGTCGGCATCGGTGCGGTCGATCGGCACCTGCCCGACCGCGGTGTAGAACCACGCCAGGAAACGCCCCTTGACGCCGGTTCCGGTGAAGTACTCGGCCTTGGCCAGGAACGTGATGCGCCTGCGCACCATCAGCGGCAGGTAGAAGCTGTCCATCACCGCGAGGTGGTTGCTGGCCAGGATGGCCGAACCGTCAGCCGGGATATGTTCCAGCCCTTCGATTTTCGGCCTGGCGATGAGAGCCAGCAGAGGGCCCAGCAGGACGTACTTGAACAGCCAGTACCACATGGACCCTCCGAAAGAATATGCTCTGCGACAACTTTACCCACGGCCTGTGCGTGCGACCACAGATGTACCCGCGAGGGTCACTCGTCGATGCTGACAGGGATGTGCTGATAGCGGCCGGGCGGATCCGGCGGCGCCGGATCGGGCGGCCCGGGATCGTCCGGAGACGGGTCCGGCGGGTGCGGCGGTTCAGGGGCCGCCGGCGCGGCCTCCATGTCCTCGACCATCGCCTTGAGCAGGGTCAGCAGCGCCACGCTGTGTTCGGCGACGACGGTGAGCAACGGATGCTGCTCCCCCGAGATCAGCGCCGCCAGCGCGCACACCGGGCACCACACCTGCTGGCACGGTCCGGGGCCGCCGCCGGTGGCCTGGGCGCGCGCGGCGGCCAGCCTGATGGCGGGGTCGAGTTTGTCCAGGATGGACTGGGCGAGCGCCCGCAGTTCCGGTCCCAGCTCGGCGTGCGAACCACTCACCGCGGCCACACCTCCGGATTCGGTCGAAATCGCACCGTCAACTCGCTACCGCGCAGCTGCGCACCGATGACGATGCACCGCCGCAGCACCGACGCCAGGCGAACCCGGCGTCGCATCGCGCCGACGCCGATGATCAAGTCATCGTCGACCCTACCCAACGACAGCGCGGCGGCGTCCACCTGAGGCAGCTCGAGGCGCAGCCGGTACACCGCGTCCAGGCCGGTGCCGGATTCGCGGTCGACGACCGGCCGCAGCGGGCCCGGCGGTGGCGACCCGTCGCGCCTGCGCGCGGCGTCGAGCAGCTCCCCGAGGGCCTTGGGCCCGATCGGTTCGCCGGACAGATGCGGCACCAGAACCAACTGCACGTCGCCGATCTGCCGGTCGAGATCGTCGAGCACGGCCTGCTGCTCGGAGATCCGGGCGGAGTACCAGTCGAACGCCGGATGTGCGGGCAGGTTCTGGTATTCGAACGAATCATCCTGGACCAGAATCTGATTCACGATCAATTCTTCGACCTGCACACCCATCAACGACAGCGTGCCCAGCGTGCGCACCGCCTCGGCCGCGACCACCCGTTCCGGCGTCATGACCAGGTGGGCGCTGACCCGTGAACCGTCGGTGAGCATGGCGCTCAGCGCCTCGGTGCCCGCGCCGAGGCGTTCCATCAGCTCCACCAGCACCACGGTGCGCGCGTCGTCGCCGCTGGAGAGCCTGCGGTGCCGGGGCCAGGCCTTTTCCAGGTACAGCGCGAACGTCGCGGGCAGCGTCAGCATCCGCATCGCATCGGCGGTGGACGCGCAGTCGACCACCACGAGATCCCACGCGCCGGAGTCCGCGAGCTCGCCGACCTCGTGCAGACCGAGCACCTCCTGCACCCCGGGCAGCGCCGAAAGTTCTTCGGGCGCAATGTCTCCGATCTCGGATTCGGGGAACTGCGCCGCCAGAGGCCGGGCGATCTCACGCCAGCGCGCGGCCAGCAGGGCGAGCGTGTCCAGCGCCAGCGCGTCGAGGGATCCGCCGCCGGCGTCGGTGTCGAGTTCGGCCAGTACCCGGGTGGGTTCGCGCAGCCCGGTCGGGACGAGGTCGACACCCAGCACGTCGCCGGTGGAGTGCGCCTGGTCGGTGGACACGATGAGCACCCGCATCCCGGCGCGCGCGGCACGCACCGCGGTCGCGGTCGCCAACGTCGACTTCCCTACGCCGCCCTTGCCGACGAACAAACTGATCCGGGCCGCGGGGCTGCCCTCAGTCAGCCTCCACTCGTTTCTTGAGGTCCTTCAGCGCGGTGTCGGTCAACCGGCGCTCGGCTTTGCGCTTGAGCAGCCCGATCATCGGGATCATCAGGTCGACGGACAACTCATAGGTGACCTCGGTGCCAGATCCTTTCGGCACCAACCGATATGCGCCGTCGAGTGCCTTGAGCAGCGTGCTCGATTCCAACGACCACGTCACCGAGGCGTGGTCGGCGGGCCACTGGTAGACCAGCACCATGGTGTCCCTGAGCACGGCGGCATCCAGCACCAGCCGCGCCTTCTTCGGATAGCCCTCGTCGTCGGTTTCGAGGACCTCGGTCTCTTTGTATTCGGCGACCCAATCCGGGTAGGAACCGATGTCGGCGATGACGTCCATCACCGTCGCCGGTTCGGCATCGATATAGATGGTCTGCGCCGTCTTGTCTGCCAATGGAACCTTCCCCCGCTGTGGTCTGGTCGCTGGCCAGAAATCTACTCTTCCGTCGCCGGTGTGGCCGCGATACTTCAGGCCAGCCGCGACACCCCGACCGGTCGGCCCGCCTCAAGAGCCTGTTTGATCTCGAAGGCCATGTCCTTGCCCGCCACCCGCCTGCGATGGTTCATCTTCGGCAGATTCATCTTCGCGAGCTCCGCGGCCGAGGCGCCGGACGGCTCGGCGTGCAGGAAGTAGTGCAGTACGACGCCGTCGAGAACCTTCTCCAGCCAGACCTCCATGGTCCCGGTCAGTGCGCCGGTCACCTTCCAGCGCTGACCGGCCTCGCCCCGGTCCTCGACCACTTCCAGGCGCAGGTCGGGCCACCACCGTGACCAGCGCGAGCGGTCGGCTACCACGGCGCCCACCTCGACCGGATCGGCGGCGATGAAAGTCTCGTCAGCGATCTGGATGCTGTTCATGGCAGACAAGCTTCACACACGCCCAGGCTGCGCCGAACGCGGGACGACTAGGATTTCGGTTCATGACCTCGCGTGAGTTCACCGTCCCGGCCTCGTTCACCGTCGGCGAGCGCGACAATATCGTCGCAGCCGTGTACGCGCATGAGCGCGACAACCCCGATCTCGTGATCTTCCAGCGGCTCGTCGACGGCAACTGGGTGGACGTGACGAGCAGGCAGGCCGCCGAGCAGATCCGGTCGGCCGCGCGCGGGCTGATCGCCCAGGGTGTCGCCCCCGGTGACCGCGTGGCGCTGCTGTCGGCGACCCGCTACGAGTGGCCGGTTCTGGATTTCGCGATCCTGTCGGTCGGCGCGGTGACGGTGCCGATCTACGAGACCAGCTCCGCCGAGCAGGTTCAGTTCGTGCTGCAGGACTCCGGCGCCGTCGCGGCGATCGCCGAGACCGACGCGCACGCCGCCCGGATCGAGCAGCAGCGCGACAGCCTGCCGAACCTGCGCAAGGTGTACGTCATCGAGGGCTCGGGCACGCCGGCGATCGACGAACTCGCCGAGGCGGGCGCCGGAGTCGACCCGGCCGCCGTCGACGAGCGGGTCGCCGCGATCACGTCCTCGGACGCCGCGACGCTGATCTACACCTCGGGCACCACGGGCCGGCCGAAGGGCTGCCAGCTGACCCACTCCAACCTGCTCTACGAGATCCGCGGCGCGAAGGAGTGCTTCCCGGACCACCTCGCCGAGGGCGAGAAGCTGCTGGTGTTCCTGCCGCTGGCGCACGTGCTGGCCCGCGCGCTGACCATCGGCGCGTTCACCAACGGCGTCACGCTGGGCTTCACCAGCGACATCAAGAACCTGGTGCCGATGTTCTCGGTGTTCAAGCCGACGCTGGTGGTCTCGGTGCCCCGGGTGTTCGAGAAGGTGTACAACACCGCCGAGCTGAACGCCGAGAACGGCGGCAAGGGCAAGATCTTCGCCGCGGCGGCCCAGACCGCGATCGAGTGGAGCAAGTCCCAGGACGAGGGCGGGCCCGGGCTGGTGCTGCGCCTCAAGCACGCGCTGTTCGACAAGCTGGTCTACGGCAAGCTGCGCGCGGCGCTCGGCGGGAACTGCCACGCCGCGATCTCCGGCGGCGCGCCGCTGGGTGCGCGGCTCGGGCACTTCTACCGGGGCGTCGGCCTGTCCATCTACGAGGGCTACGGCCTGACCGAGACCAGCGCCGCGATCACCGTGAACCGGATCGGCGGCCTGAAGGTCGGTTCGGTCGGCAAGCTGGTGCCGGGCAACAGCATGAAGCTCGGCGAGGACGGTGAGCTGCTGGTCAAGGGCGGCGTGGTGTTCAACGGCTACTGGGGCAACGAGGAGGAGACCCGGGCCGTGTTCACCGACGGCTGGTTCCACACCGGTGACCTCGGCGCGATCGACGACGACGGCTTCCTGACGATCGTCGGCCGCAAGAAGGAGATCATCGTGACCGCGGGCGGCAAGAACGTCGCCCCCGCACTGCTGGAGGACCGGCTGCGCGCCCATCCGCTGATCAGCCAGGCGATGGCCGTCGGCGACCAGCAGCCGTTCATCGCGGCGCTGATCACCATCGACCTCGAGGCGTTCCCGGTCTGGAAAGACCGCAACGGCAAGGGTTCCGGAGTATCGGTCGCCGAGCTGGCCGAGGACCCCGATCTGCGCAACGAGATCGAGCTGGCGGTCAAGGAGGCCAACTCGGCGGTGTCGAAGGCCGAACAGATCCGCAAGTTCCGGATCCTGCCGGTGGACTTCACCGAGGACACCGGCGAGCTCACCCCGACGCTGAAGGTCAAGCGCAAGGTCGTGGCGGAGAAGTTCGCCGCCGACATCGAGGCGCTCTACAGCAAGGACTAGAGAAGCGCCGCGAGGCGCTCGGCCTGTCGGCTCCAGCGCCAGTTGTCGACCACCCACTGCCTGCCCGCGGCGCCCATCGCCGCGGCCCGGCCCGGGTCCGACAGCAGGTCGGCGACCGACGCGGCGATCTCCCCGACGTCCCAGCCGTCGACGACCAGCCCCGTCTCTCCGTCGACCACGGTCTCGGGTGCGCCGCCCGAGCGGCCGGCGACCACCGGCACGCCGGTGGAGGACGCCTCCAGGTAGACGATGCCGAGGCCTTCCACGTCGAGACCGTATCCCCTTGTGCGGCAAGGCATCGCGAAGACATCGGCCATCGCGTGGTGGGCGGGCAGCTCGTCGCCGGGCACCCCGTCGGTGAACAGCACGTCCTCGGCGACACCGAAGTCGTGGGCCAGCCGGTGCAGCGAGTTGCGGTACGGACCGCCACCGACGATGACCAGCGCCGCCCCGGGAACCCGCTGCCGGATCGCCGGCAGCGCCCGGATCAGCATGTCCTGCCCCTTGCGCGGCACCAGCCGGGATACGCAGACGACGACCGGCCGCTGCCCGAGCCGGTAGCGGGCCCGCATCTCCGCGCGGGCGACCTCGTCGGGCACGAACCGTTCGGTGTCCACACCCGGCGGCACGTACTCGAGCGCGGCGTCGGGACCGAACGCCGACGAGAACCGGCGCCGGGTGTAGGCGCTGATGTAAGTGACGACGTCGGTCTCGTCGCCGATGCGGCGCAACGCCGTTCGGGCCAGCGGCAGCATCGACCAGCCGACCTCGTGGCCGTGCGTGCTGGCGATCACCCGCTGCGCGCCGGCCGCGCGCGCCAGCGGCGCCATCAGCGCCAGCGGTGCGGCCGCGCCGAACCACACGGTCTCGATACCGCGTTCGGCGATCAGCTTGCGCATCCGCAACGCCACCGTCGGCTCGGGCAGCATCAGCGTGCCGGGATGCCGCACGACGTGATAGCCGGTGGCGGCCGCGACCGAGTCGTAGTCCTCGGAGCCCTTCCACTTCGGTGCGTACACGGTCAGCTCGCACTGCTGCGATGCGACCAGGTGACCGACCAGCGCTTCCAGATAGGACTGGATGCCGCCGCGACGCGGCGGGAAGTCGTTGGTGACGAGCAGGAGTCGTTTCACGGTGCCGCCGTCAGGGTCGACGGGTCCACCCCGAGTGCGGTCCGCACGGCGGTCGCGACGTCGCGATGGCCGGGCCCGCAGGCCGCGACGTAGAGCGCACGCAGCTTGTCCGGTCCGTAGGTATGCGCGATGTAGGAGGCGAACTCCCAGGCCCGGTCGTAGGCCGCTGAGCGCCCCGGCCCCGGCGTGGCCAGCTCGGCGTCCGTCGGCAGTGCGGTGGGCGCACCCGGCGGCACGGGCGCCGGTGGCCGTCCGACGTAGTCGGCGACTCCCTCGGTCAGCCACACCGGCGCGTCGGCGGCCGTGTCGGCCCTGGCGGCGAAGTGGAACAGCTCGTGCCGCAGCACCGTTCGCAGGTCGGCGTCGTTCATCGCGGCCGCCGCGGGCGAGAACGTGATGCGTTCGGTGGTGGTGGTCGCGGCGATGTCGGCTCCCCCGCCCGCCAGCGTCGCGAACTGGCCGGCCGTGGCGGCCACGACGATCGGGATCTCGCGGGGCCACCGGTCGCCCCAGAAACCGGTGACCGCGGCGACGGCGCCGGGCAGTTCGGCGGCGATACGGTCGAGCAGTGCGGCGCCGTCACGGGCGCCGAGATCGGCCAGTACGGCGGTACGGCCATCGGGCAGCGGCACGCCGCGGGACATGGGCGCTGCGGCGACGGTCTGGGTGAGCGGGGTCGGCGCGGCCACGGCGGGACCCGGCGACGACACCGAGGGACCTGCCACCAACAGCACCGCGCAGATCAACTCGGCGCCGAGCACCGCGCCGAGCGCCGGTCTAGTAACGACGGACGTTGTAGATCGGCGCATTGTTCACCGGGGCAACGCGCACCGGTGTGCCGTAGGTGGAGGCGTGCACCATCATTCCGTCGCCGATGTAGATGCCGACATGCGACGCGTCGGAGTAATAGGTGACCAGGTCACCGGGCTGCATCTGATCGGCCGAGACCGGCTGGCCGCCGCGGGCCAGCGCCTGGCTGGAGTGCGGCAGCGCGATCCCGGCCTGCTGGAACGACCACATCACCAGGCCGGAGCAGTCGAAAGCGCCCGGGCCCGAACCGCCCCACGAGTACGGCGATCCGATGCGGCTCAGCGCGGCCTGGATGACGGTGGTCGCGACCGGGGATCCGGGCGGGGCCACGTCACCGGGCGGGATCGCCCCGGGCAGGCCCGGCGCGGGAGCATCCGGGACGGGCGGCGCCGCGGGTGCGGCGATGATCGCCGGATCCTGGCCGGGCGGCGGCGGGACGGGGGCCGCGGCGGGAAGCGGCGGCGGGGGCGGCGCGGCGGCGAGCGCTTCGCGCTGGTGCGGTGTCAGCGCCTCGTACTGCGCCTTGACGATCGCGATCTGGGTCTGCAGCTGGCTCTGCTTGGACTGCAGGTCGGCGCGCACGGCGGCAGCCTGCTCGGCGGCGGTCTTGGCTTCGGCGGCGGATGCGGCGGACGCGCGTTCGGCGACCTCGGCCTGCTGCCCCGCGTCGCGGAACCCCTTCATCTGGGCCTGTACCTCGGTGGCCATCACCCGCTGGATTGAGAGCCGATCGATCAGGCCCTGCGGCGAGGAGGCGGTCAGCATCGCGTCGAAACCGGACGGACGGCCACCCATGTACTGGGCCGCCGCGAGCTTGTCGACCTTGCCCTGGTAGTCGACGAGCTGGTCCCTGGCCGCCTCAGTCGCCGCGACGTCGCTGGCGTGCTTGGCCTCCGCGGCCTGCTGCACAGCCAGCTTGCTGTCGAGATCGAGCTGGGCGGAGTGCATCGCCTCGGTGGTCTGCTCGGCCTGGCGAGACAACTGGTTCAGCTTCGCGAGTGCGTCTTCGGCGGGGTCGGCCAGCGCCTGTCCGGTCAGCACCGCCCCGAAGAGGGCCAGCCCGGTCATTACGCTGACGAGGGGTTGCCGAATCCGGCGAATGCTCCGATACACGCGGTCGAGCCTCAAGATCTATTGCGTCCTTCAACTGCCGTGACGAGCCGCCTCGAACTCAGTTTGGTCTCGGATAGGTTACGAAACGGCAACGGCCTTGTCCAACGGAAGACGCAAATTTAACAGCCGTTCCTGAGAACGCAGCGCCGCGCGCAGAACGCGTGTCGTCAGGCTACCCCGGTGTTGTGGCCGGTGTTGGGGCCGGAGTCCTGGCCGGTGTCGCCGCGGCGGTGGATCGGCACCAGCCGCAGCCGCGGCGCCAATCCCACCTCGGCGAGTACCTCCAGCGCGCGCTGCTCGTCGAGTTGCAATGTCTCGGGCACCCCCAGCAGCACGCTGACGACGCAGTCCTGGCAGCCCGGGCCCCGCACCGCGCAGTCGTCGCAGTCGATCGTCACCGTTCCGTCACTGGCTCCGTAACTGGCTCCCTCACCGGGCCGCCACCACTCGTGCGTCATCGCATTCGTCCTCTCGTTCGCAGTCTTGCCGCACGCTAACGACGGCCACCGACAACTCCGCCTGCGTGCGTCACGGCGCTGCTCCCCGCAGTTGTCACCGCGGCGGCCTACGTTCAGCACATGGGTCAGCTCACGTTCGCGGATGTCGATCCGCTGGCCGACCCGACTCTGCGCGAAACCACGTTCGTGGTAGTCGATTTGGAGACCACCGGGGGCCGGCCCTCCGGGGAGCGCCACGACGCGATCACCGAGATCGGCGCGGTGAAGGTCCGCGGGGGCGAGGTGCTCGGCGAGTTCGCCACCCTCGTCGACCCCGGGCGCGCGATCCCGCCCCAGATCGTCGCGCTGACCGGGATCACGTCGGCGATGGTCTACGACGCACCGAGAATCGACAGCGTCCTGCCGGCTTTCCTCGAATTCGCCCGCGGCGCAGTGCTCGTCGCGCACAACGCCCGGTTCGACGTCGGCTTCCTGCGCGCCGCCGCCGAACGCCATCACCTGCCCTGGCCCAAGCCCCCGGTGCTGTGCACCGTCACGCTGGCGCGCCGCGTGCTCACCCGTGACGAGGCGCCGAGCGTCAAGTTGTCGGCGCTGGCGCGGCTGTTCGGTGCGTCGACCACCCCGACGCACCGCGCGCTCGACGACGCCCGCGCCACCGTCGACGTGCTGCACGGGCTGATCGAACGCGTCGGCAACCAGGGCGTGCACACCTACTCCGAGCTGCGCTCCTATCTTCCCGACGTCACTCCGGCGCAGCGCAGCAAGAAACACCTCGCGCGCGCCCTGCCGCGCACCCCGGGCGTCTACCTGTTCCGCGGGCCGTCGAAGGAGGTGCTCTACGTCGGCACCGCGGTGGATCTGCGGCGCCGGGTCTCGCAGTACTACAACGGCGCCGACCCGCGCACCCGGATGAAGGAGATGGCCTCACTGGCCGTCGCCGTCGACCACGTCGAGTGCGCGCACGACCTGGAAGCCGGGGTGCGCGAGCTGCGGCTGCTGGCCGCCCACGCGCCGCCGTACAACCGGCGGTCCAAGTTCCCGCACAAGTGGTGGTGGGTCACCCTGACCGACGAGCCGTTCCCGCGCTTCTCGGCGGTGCGCTCGCCGCGTACCGCCGGCGCGGTGGGGCCGTTCCGTGCGCGTGCCGACGCGTATGACGCCGCGGCGCTGATGGCCCGCTTCACCGGGGTGCGCACGTGCACCAACCGGCTGGGCCGCACCGCCGTGCACGGGCCGGCGTGCCCGGAGCGCGAGGTGTCGCCGTGTCCCGCCGCGCGGGGGGCCGACGCCGCCGGGTACGCCGCCGCCACCGCCGCGGCGCGGGCGCTCATCGACGGGCATTGCGACAAGCCGCTGACCGCCGCGCTGGCGCAGATCGCCGATCTGGCCGAGCGTCACCGCTACGAGACGGCCGCCCGGCTGCGCGATCACACCGCCGCGACGATCGACGTGCTGTGGCGCGGCCAGCGGCTGCGGGCGTTGTCGGCGATCCCCGAACTGGTCGCCGCCCGCCCGGACGGCAGCCGTGGATGGCATCTCGCGGTGATCCGGCACGGCCAGCTCGCCGCGGCGGGTGTCGCGCCGCGAGGAGTTCCGCCGATGCCGGTGGTCGACGCGATCACCGCGGCCGCGCAGTCCGTGCTGCCCACCGACGGGCCCCTCGGGGGCGCGCTGGTCGAGGAGACCGCACTGATCGCCCGCTGGCTGGGCCAACCGGGGGTCCGGATCGTGCGCACCGACACCGGCTACTGCTCGCCGATCGGCGCGGCGGGCCGGTGGGCGGCGTGGGCCGCGGCCGCCCGCTCGGCGCGGCTGGCCGCCGAGCAGCTGCGCGGCTCAGAGTCCCTGAGTGAACCGCACCCAACGCGCGAGCAGCTGTTCGGCCGCTCCGGAGTCGATCGCGTCCTTGGCCCGCGCGAGACCGGACTCCCAGGCCGGAACCCATTGAGCGTCGCTGGATAGCCCGGCGTGGGCGACCATCGCGCCCGCGGCGTTGAGCAGCACCGCGTCGCGCACCGGCCCCTTCTCGCCGCCGAGCACCGCGCGCGCCGACGCGGCGTTCGCGGCCGCGTCCCCGCCGACCAGTTCGGAGATCTCGGCACGGGCGAAACCGAACGCGGCCGGGTCGAACGTCAACCGCTCCACGGTGCCGGCCTGCACGCGCCAGATCGTGCTGGTCGTGGTCGTGGTCAGCTCGTCGAGTCCGTCGTCACCGTGCACCACCAGCACGCTGGCGCCGCGGGCGGCGAAGACACCGGCCATCACCTCGGCGAGATCGCCCCACGCGCAACCGATCAGCCCGGCACGCGGGCCACCCGGGTTGGTCAACGGCCCGAGCAGGTTGAACACCGTCGGCACCCCGATCTCGCGGCGCACCGCGCCGGCGTGCCGGTACGACGGATGGAATTGCGGAGCGAACGCGAAGCCGATGCCGACCTCGGCGACGCTGCGCGCCACCTCGTCGGGTCCCAGGTCGATGCGCACCCCGAGCGCCTCGAGGGTGTCCGCACCGCCCGACAGCGACGACGCCGCCCGGTTTCCGTGCTTGACGACGGGCACGCCCGCGGCGGCCACCACGATCGAGGCCATCGTCGACAGGTTCACGGTGTTCGCGCCGTCACCACCGGTGCCGACGATGTCGACCGTCGACGTCCCGATCCTGTCCGTCGGCACCCGGCGGGCGTGCTTGAGCATGATGTCGGCCATCTCGGTGACCTCCGCCGAGGTGGGGCGCTTCATCTTCATCGCGACCGCGAACGCCGAGATCTGGGCCGGCGTGGCGGTGCCGCTCATGATCTGGTCCATCGCCCACGCCGTCTGCCCCGGCAGCAGGCTCTGAGATGTCGTCAGCCGGCCCAGCACCACCGGCCACGTCGGCTCGCCCCCGCGTAAGGAGGAACCGGTGCCGGACGTGGGAGAAGGAGATATCACCCGGTGATTATGACGAATTGCCAACCCCGGGTGGAGTTCAACAACTACAAAGCGTCATACTTGCTCCTGTGACGAGCGCTGTAGGGACGTCGGGATCCGCAATCACATCGCGTGTGCATTCGCTGAACCGGCCAAATATGGTCAGTGTTGGCACCATCGTCTGGCTTTCCAGTGAACTGATGTTCTTTGCTGGACTGTTCGCGATGTATTTCACCGCGCGCGCGCAAGCGCACGGGGACTGGCCGCCGGAGCCCACCGAGCTGAACCTGGCCCTGGCCGTGCCGGTGACCCTGGTGCTGATCGCCTCGTCGTTCACCTGCCAGATGGGCGTGTTCGCCGCCGAGCGCGGCGACGTGTTCGGGCTGCGCCGGTGGTACACGATCACCCTCGCGATGGGCACGTTCTTCGTGCTCGGCCAGGCGTACGAGTACCTGCACCTGGTCCAGCACGGCACCACCATCGCCGGCAGTGCCTACGGCACGGTCTTCTACCTGGCCACCGGCTTCCACGGCCTGCACGTCATCGGCGGTCTCATCGCCTTCGTGCTGCTGCTGCTGCGCACCCGGATGAGCAAGTTCACACCAGCCCAGGCGACCGCCGCGATCGTCGTGTCTTATTACTGGCACTTCGTCGACATCGTGTGGATCGCCCTGTTCGCCGTCATCTACTTCGTCCGATGATCGGCTCACCGATGCGTCCGAGAATCGGCTCGCGAATGCCTCGCCTGATGAGAAGGGGTTCGATGACCAGCAAGTCGCGCCGACGGCTACGCCGCCGTGTCACCGCAGCACTGCTGCTGCTGAGCGGTTTGGTGATGGCCGGTGGCCTGGCGGCCACGCTTACGCCGCAGCCGCAGGTCGCTGTCGCCGATGAGTCGGCGTCGGCGATGTTGCGTACCGGTCAGCAGCTCTATGACACGTCCTGCGTGTCCTGCCACGGCGTCAACCTGCAGGGTGTCGCCGACCGCGGCCCGAGCCTGATCGGTGTCGGCGAAGCCGCCGTGTACTTCCAGGTGTCCACCGGCCGTATGCCCGCGATGCGCGGCGAGGCGCAGGCGCCGCAGAAGCCCCGTCAGTTCGACGAGGCACAGACCGACGCGCTGGGTGCCTACATCCAGGCCAACGGCGGCGGCCCCGTCGTGCCCCGCGACGAGAACGGTCACATCGCCTCGCAGTCGCTGATCGGCAACGACGTCGCCCGCGGCGGCGACCTGTTCCGGCTGAACTGCGCGTCCTGCCACAACTTCACCGGCAAGGGTGGCGCACTGTCGTCGGGCAAGTACGCCCCGGACCTCGGTAGCGCCAACGAAGCGCAGATCTACACCGCCATGCTGACGGGTCCGCAGAACATGCCCAAGTTCTCCGACCGCCAGCTCTCCCCCGAGGAGAAGCGCGACATCGTCGCCTACGTGCGCGAAGCCGCGGAAACGCCCACCCCGGGCGGACTCGGACTGGGCGGCTTCGGGCCGACCTCCGAAGGCATGGTCGCGTGGATCGTCGGAATGGTGGCCATCATCGCCGCCGCACTGTGGATCGGAGCACGGGCATGAGCGACAAGCCTGACGAGAAGGGCACGGACGTCCCCGGACACAAGGGTGAGCCGGGACAGCCCACGGACGCCGAACTCGCTAAGATGACGCAGGAAGAGCTCCTCGAACTCGGCGGCAAGCTCGACGGTGTCGAGATCGTCTACAAGGAGCCGCGCTGGCCGATCCCCGGCACCAAGGCCGAGAAGCGCGCCGAGCGCACGGTCGCGTACTGGTTCCTGCTGGCCGGCTTCTCGGGCCTGGCACTGCTGCTGATCTTCTTGTTCTGGCCCTGGGAGTACAAGCCCTACGGGTCCGGCGGCGAGTTCATGTACTCGCTGACCACGCCGCTGTACGGCCTGACCTTCGGGCTGTCGGTGCTGGCCATCGGTATCGGCGCGGTGATGTACCAGAAGAAGTTCATCCCCGAAGAGATCTCGATCCAGGATCGCCATGACGGGCGCTCCCCCGAGCTGCACCGCAAGACGATCGCCGCGAACCTCGGCGACGCGCTGGACGGCTCGACCATCAAGCGCCGCAAGATGATCGGCATCTCGCTGGGTATCGGGTTCGGCGCGTTCGGGCTCGGCACCGCGGTCGCGTTCATCGGCGGTCTGATCAAGAACCCGTGGAAGCCCGTCGTGCCGACCGCCGAAGGCATGAAGGCCGTGCTGTGGACCTCGGGATGGACCCCGCGCTTCGAGGGCGAGACCATCTACCTGGCCCGCGCGACCGGCAAGCCCGGCGACTCCCCGTTCGTCAAGATGCGTCCGGAGGACCTCGACGCCGGCGGCATGGAGACCGTGTACCCGTGGCGTGAATCCGACGGTGACGGAACGACTGTCGAATCCCAGCACCACATCTACGACATCGTGATGGGTGTGCGGAACCCTGTGATGCTGATCCGCATCAAGCCCGGCGACATGTCCCGCGTGGTCAAGCGTCGCGGCCAGGAGAGCTTCAACTTCGGCGAGCTGTTCGCCTACACCAAGGTGTGCTCGCACCTGGGCTGCCCGTCGTCACTGTACGAGCAGCAGACCTACCGCATCCTGTGCCCGTGCCACCAGTCGCAGTTCGACGCGCTGCACTTCGCCAAGCCGATCTTCGGTCCTGCCGCTCGTGCGCTCGCACAGCTGCCGATCACGATCGACCAGGATGGCTACTTGGTCGCCAACGGCGACTTCATCGAACCCGTCGGACCGGCATTCTGGGAGCGCAAGTCATGAGCCCACGTCTAGACGCCGCCACGATCGCCGCCAAGCAGGGTGAGGCGATCGACTCGCGGTATCACCCGTCGGCCGCGGTGCGCCGGCAGCTCAACAAGGTCTTCCCGACGCACTGGTCGTTCCTGCTCGGCGAGATCGCGATGTACAGCTTCCTGGTGCTGCTCATCACGGGCGTGTACCTGACGCTGTTCTTCGACCCGTCGATGGCGCACGTCACCTACGACGGCGTGTACCAGCCGCTGCGCGGCGTGGGCATGTCGCGTGCGTACGAGACGACGCTGGACATCAGCTTCGAGGTGCGCGGCGGCCTGTTCGTCCGCCAGGTGCACCACTGGGCGGCGCTGCTGTTCGCGGCGTCGATCATGGTCCACCTCGCCCGTATCTTCTTCACCGGCGCGTTCCGCCGCCCGCGTGAGGCGAACTGGGTGATCGGCTCGCTGCTGCTGATCCTGGCGATGTTCGAGGGCTTCTTCGGCTACTCGCTGCCGGACGACCTGCTGTCGGGTACCGGTATCCGCGCCGCGCTGTCGGGCATCACGATCGGTATCCCGGTGGTCGGCACCTGGATGCACTGGGCGTTGTTCGGCGGCGACTTCCCCGGCGAGATCCTGATCCCCCGCCTGTACGCGCTGCACATCCTGCTGATCCCCGGAATCATCCTGGCGCTCATCGGTGTTCACCTCGCGCTGGTGTGGTTCCAGAAGCACACCCAGTTCCCCGGCCCGGGCCGCACCGAGACGAACGTCGTCGGCGTGCGCGTCATGCCGGTGTTCGCGGTCAAGTCCGGCGCGTTCTTCGCCGTGACGGTCGGCATCCTGGGTCTGATGGGCGGTCTGTTGCAGATCAACCCGGTGTGGACGATCGGTCCTTACAACCCATCTCAAGTCTCGGCCGGTAGCCAGCCCGACTTCTACATGATGTGGACGGACGGCCTGATCCGACTGTGGCCGGCATGGGAGTTCTACCCGTTCGGCCACACCATCCCGCAGGGTGTCTGGGTCGCGCTGGCGATGGGTCTGGTCTTCACGCTGCTGATCGCCTACCCGTTCATCGAGAAGAAGCTCAGCGGCGACGATGCACACCACAACCTGTTGCAGCGTCCTCGTGACGTGCCGACGCGTACCGCGGTCGGTGCGGCGGCGATCTCGTTCTACATCCTGCTGACGTTCGCCTGCATGAACGACATCATCGCGCTGAAGTTCCACATCTCGCTGAACGCGACGACGTGGATCGGCCGCATCGCGATGGTGGTGCTTCCCGCGATCGTGTACTTCGTCGCCTACCGCTGGGCGGTGGCGCTGCAGCGCAGCGACCGCGCGGTGCTGGAGCACGGCATCGAGACGGGCATCATCAAGCGTCTGCCGCACGGCGCCTACGTCGAGCTGCACCAGCCGCTCGGCCCGGTCGACGAGCACGGTCACCCGATTCCGCTGGAGTACCAGGGTGCTGCCCTGCCCAAGCGAATGAACAAGCTGGGCTCGGCGGGTGCGCCGGGTACCGGTGGGTTCCTGTCGGCGGATCCGATCTCGGAGCACGAAGCGCTCACCGAGGCCGCTCACGCGGCCGAGCGCCGGGCGCTCACCGCGCTGCGCGAGCACCAGGAGCGCACGCATGCCGGCAACGGGTCCAACGGCTCGACCAACGGTCACCACTGACCCGAGCACGAACGCGAAAGATCCGCCCCAGCCACCGGCTGGGGCGGATCTTTTTGTGTACCCACTCCCCTACCCCGCCGGTCAGCAGGACACAGACACAGCACCGCAACACCGGTCGACATGCGGCAGCGAAACCGCGAGAAGCACACCGCCAGAAGCGAATCGACGGGCCAGTCGAGACTCGCCGCGACGGGGGCTTGTCTGACAAAGATTTCGGGTGTTGCGCCCGAGGCTTTGAGTGAAGTCGCGGTTTCAGTTGCTTACCGATGCCCAGTGATCGTTGATCGAGGATCTGCTGCCGGCACGGACAGGTACGACAAGCCCGCTCTCGTCTACCGCGGCGCCGCAGTCTTCCGGGCCATCGCCCTCCGGCTACCGCATTTGTCAGATACGCCCTAGCTCCCGAGCGCAGCCCGCAGCTCGCGCAGGAAGTACACCGGGATGGCCACCATCGCGGCCGTGACGGCGCCGGCGACGCCGTAGAGCACCCAGGACGCCGTGACGCTGTCCACCGCCATCAGGTAGGTCGCAGCCGACACCAGCACCGTGGCGACACCCATCGCACCGGTGACCGACGCGGTGTTACGCAGCCAGACGCGGTCGACGGCCGGTGAGTCGATCACCGTCGGCGACACGGGCGACTGCAGGATCCGGGGCAGGCGCCCACTGTTGGTGTCGGCGGGCGGCGGGGGCATGCGCAGCTTCTCGGTCGGGGCATCCACCGGCCGTGCCGGGGCCGCCTCCGTGCGCTCCGCCTGCTGACGGGCCAGCCGCTTCTCGACGGGGGTCAGTTCGGCGTCGGGATCGCGCCGGGCGCGCAACAGCAGCGGGATCGCGGCGACGATCACCGCCGCCGAGACTCCGATGATCGTGTACAGCACCCACGGCGTGCCGGAATCCCCCACCGGGGCGGTGTGCCCGCGGCCGAGGTCGATCAGCGCGACGATCGCGGCGACGCCGGCGCCGAGCGCGGCCAGCCAGGCCACCACGCAGCCGCCGAGCAGCAGCCGGTCGGTGCGGTCGAGGGAGGAGACATCGAACCCGGCGCTCGGGCGGTTCGCGGTGTCGGTGAGGTTCGTCATCGGCGTCGCAGTGGCCTAACAGCTGGTCTGGGCGGCGTTACCGGTGTTGGACGACAACACCTGTCCGTCGCTGGTGGTGATCGAGCAGTTCAGCCGGCTGACCAGGAACAGGCTGGACGCCTGAACCGAGCCGACCTCGGACTGAGAGATCGGGGTGACGGTGAGCGACCACGGGATGTAGACGTTGCGCTGGGTGCGGCTGCGCCCGGACGCGTCGATATAGGTCACCGTGATGATGTCGCCGGGGGCCTTCGTCCCGGTGACCGAGTAGGTCACCTGTCGCGGGCCCGCGGGCGTCGTGGTCGTCGGCGGAGGCGGCGGGGCCTCCGAGGTCGGCGGCGGCGGTGGCAGAGGTTCCTCGGCCGGCGGCGGAGGCGGCGGTTCCTGGGTCACCGTGACGGTCTCCGGCGGCGGAGGCGGCGGGGCCTCCGTGGTCGGCGGCGGTGGAGGTGGCGGCGGCGGCGGTGTCGTCGTCAGGATCTCGTCCTGCACGGGCGGCGCCGGTCGCGTCGTCGTAGTCGGCGTGGCGAGGTTGTCGGTGTCGGTGCGGGTCACCAGAACCGACACCGAGACCACCAGCGCGACGGCGGCGATGATCGCGACGATGCCGACCACCCACGGCCAGCGTGGCGGCGGTGCGTATTCGACGTCACCCGCGGCGTCGTAGTCGTCGTAGTCGTACGGCACCAGATCGTTGGATGCGTACGCGCTGACGAACTGTTCGGACTCCGGCGCCGAGTACGCGCGCGAGTAGAAGTCCGTCTGGCCGGTGTCGGGATTGTCGGCGGCGCTTTCCGGCTCCTCACCTGGGAGACCAGAGCTGCCAGAGTCCCGCCCGGGAGGATTCGGCCCGCTCATCTACGTCTGTCCTTCTTGACTGCTTCTTCGGCGTCGGTGGTCGCCGCGGCGGCTCATGACGCCTCGGCAACCCTACCCAACGGCAGCACCCGAACTGATCCCTCGACGCGAGTTACGGGGTAACTCATGCCTGATTGTGACCTTGCGGCCGGGCTCAGTGCTTCTCGGGCCCCGTGTGGTATTCGAAGACCAGTCCGGCCACCGTCGCCAGGATGAAGCAGACGCCGGCGACGATCAGCCACGGAAGCCACATCGCCATACCGACCGCGGTGATCGAGCCGGACAGCGCGATCATGACCGGCCACCAGCTGTGCGGGCTGTAGAAGCCCAGCTCGCCCGCGCCGTCAGCGATCTCGGCGTCCTCGTAGTCCTCGGGCCGGGTGTCGAGCCGGCGGGCGACGAAGCGGAAGAAGGTGCCGGTGATCAGGGACAGACCGGTCGTCAGCGCCAGCGCGGTGGTGCCTGCCCACTCGATGCCGCCGTTGGCGAACAGATGCGTCAGCACGCCGTAGACGACCGTGCACAGCGCGAAGAACGCGGTCAGGAATTCGAACAACCTGGCTTCGATATGCATCTGCTGTCCTTACCTGCTGGCCTGCGGCAGCTCGGGCGCACCCTCACCGCGACGGGTGTCGAAAGGTTTGGTCGTGATGGCCACCGGCGACTGGTTGATCGCCTCCAGCGCCTCGGCGTTGGTCTTGCCCGACTCACGCTGGGCGAGATAGGCCTTGAAGTCGTTGGGCGAGACCACCCGCAGCTCGAAGTTCATCATCGCGTGGTAGGTACCGCACATCTCGGTGCACCGCCCGACGAACGCGCCGCTGGTCTGCCCGTCGGGCAGGTTGATCTCGCTGATCTGGAACACGTTGTCGGAGTTGTTCTCCTTGGGGTTCGGCAGCACGTCCCGCTTGAACAGGAACTCCGGAACCCAGAAGCCGTGGATGACGTCGGCCGAGGCGATCTGGAACTCGATGCGCTTACCCGACGGAACCACCAGCACCGGGATCTCGGTGGACGAACCCAGCGTCTCGATCTTGTCGAAGTTCAGGTAGGTGCGGTCCTCGGGGTTCTTACCCGCGATGGCGCCGACCTGCTCGATGCCGTGGTCGTCCGTGCCCTCGGCCCGCGAGGTCATGGCTTCCTTGCGCTCGTTGTCGACACCGTCGTAGGACATCGTGCCGTCGGCGAACTCGACCTTCTGGTAGCCGAACTTCCAGTTCCACTGGAAGGCGGTCACGTCGATGACAACCTCGGGGTTGTCGTCTTTGTGCAGCATCTTCTCCTGCACGACCACCGTGAAGTAGAAGAGCACCGAGATGATGATGAACGGGATCACCGTCAGCGTCAGTTCCAGCGGCATGTTGTAGCCGAACTGCCGCGGCAGTTCGGTGTCGCTGGCCTTCTTGCGGTGGAACACCGTGGTCCAGAACAGCAGGACGTAGACGATCCCACCGACGACGAACGCCGCGATGACGGAACCGATCCACAGTTCACGGTTGGCATGTGCCTCCGGCGTGATGCCGTTGGGCCATCCCAGGCCGAGAACCTCCGACCAACTGCATCCGCTGAGTAG
This sequence comes from Mycolicibacterium parafortuitum, assembly GCF_002086815.1. GTDB lineage: Bacteria > Actinomycetota > Actinomycetes > Mycobacteriales > Mycobacteriaceae > Mycobacterium > Mycobacterium parafortuitum. Next base: position 30,313 of record NZ_MVID01000029.1, on the reverse strand, counting down.
CACTGTCATCCCGCCAAGGAGCAGGGACAATGCCACCAACTTCAGGCCGCGAGCGGACACGTTGGCGCCTCCTTGAAGACATCGAGTAGTCGATTGAGACCGCGGTGCGGTCACACGGCTGCATGAATACTACGCAGCGTAGACCACGCCGCCCGACGGGAGCGAAGCGACCGTCAGGATTAGGCATACTGGCGCCGTGTGCGGACTGCTTGCGCTGGTAACCGACCCCTCCTGTGAGGTCTCCCCCGTCCTGGTCGACGCGATGTCAGGGGCGGCGGCGCAGATGCGCCACCGGGGTCCGGACGAGCCGGGGACCTGGCACGACGACCGGGTCGTGGTCGGGTTCAACCGGTTGTCGATCATCGACATCGCGCACAGCCACCAACCGCTGCAGTGGGGCCCGGCGGATGCGCCGCAGCGCTACACGCTCGTGTTCAACGGTGAGATCTACAACTATCTGGAGCTTCGCGAAGAGCTCGCCGCCGAATTCGGTGCGGTGTTCCACACCGACGGTGACGGCGAGGCGATCCTGGCCGCCTACCACCACTGGGGCCCCGATGCGCTGCACCGGCTGCGGGGCATGTTCGCGTTCGCGCTGTGGGACACCGTCGAGCAGGAACTGTTCTGCGCGCGGGATCCGTTCGGCATCAAACCGCTCTACATGGCGACCAGCGCCAGCGGGACGGTCGTCGGCAGCGAGAAGAAGTGCCTGCTCGACGTCGCCGAGCCGCTGGGTATCGACCTGGCGATCGACGAGCGCGCCGTCCAGCACTACACCGTGCTGCAGTACGTGCCCGAACCGGAGACGCTGCAGCGCGGGATCCGCCGGCTGGAGTCGGGCAGCTTCGCGCGGGTGCGGCCGGGCGCGCAGCCCGAGGTGACGCGCTATTTCCGGCCCCGCTTCGCGGCGGTGCCGTTCACAGCCGGTGCCGAGCAGGCCCGCTACGACGAGATCACCGCCGCGCTCGAGGACTCCGTCGCCAAGCACATGCGCGCCGACGTCACAGTGGGCGCGTTCCTGTCGGGCGGCATCGATTCGACGGCGATCGCGGCGCTGGCGATGCGCCACAACCCGCGCCTGATCACGTTCACCACCGGCTTTGAACGCGAGGGCTTCTCGGAGGTCGACGTCGCGGTCGCCTCCGCGGAGGCGATCGGTGCGCGCCACGTCGCGAAGGTCGTCCACCAGGAGGAGTTCGTCTCGGCGCTGCCCGAGATCGTCTGGTATCTCGATGAGCCGGTGGCCGACCCGGCGCTGGTGCCGCTGTACTTCATCGCCAAGGAGGCCCGCAAGCACGTCAAGGTGGTGCTCTCCGGTGAGGGCGCCGACGAGTTGTTCGGCGGCTACACCATCTACCGCGAGCCGCTGTCGCTGAAGCCGTTCGACTATCTGCCGCGCGGACTGCGCCGGTCGGTCGGAAGGATGGCCCAGCCGTTGCCGGAGGGCATGCGCGGCAAGAGCCTGCTGCATCGCGGCTCGCTGACGCTGGAGGAGCGCTACTACGGCAATGCCCGCAGCTTCTCCGACGCGCAGCTGCGCGCCGTGCTGCGGCGGTTCCGTCCCGACTGGGTGCACACCGACGTGACCTCGCCGGTGTACGCGCAGTCGCAGGGCTGGGATCCGGTCGCCCGGATGCAGCACATCGACCTGTTCACCTGGCTGCGCGGGGACATCCTGGTCAAGGCCGACAAGATGACGATGGCCAACTCGCTGGAGCTGCGGGTGCCGTTCCTGGACCCGGAGGTGTTCGCGGTCGCGTCACGGCTGCCGTACGACCAGAAGATCACCCGGTCGACGACGAAGTACGCGCTGCGGCGCGCGTTGGAGCCGATCGTGCCCGCGCATGTGCTGAACCGTCCGAAGCTCGGTTTCCCGGTGCCGATCCGGCACTGGCTGCGCTCGGGTGCGCTCCTGGACTGGGCGCACGAGACGATCAGCTCGTCGGGAACCGGCGAGCTGATCGACCTGAACGGCGTGCGCGCGATGCTCGACGAGCACCGCAGCGGGACCAGCGATCACAGCCGCCGGTTGTGGACGGTGCTGATCTTCATGCTGTGGCACGCGATCTTCGTCGAGAAGACCGTGACCCCGGCGATCAGCGAGCCGTCCTACCCGGTGCAGCTCTAGAGCGCCTCGGCAATCTCGGCGGCCGCCTCGGCCCCGTAGGCGTCGGTCAGGCGCTGCACGGCCAAGTCCCTGTTCCAGGTCCATTCCTGCGGGCCGGGGGCCTCGAGCACCAGCGTCGCGACCATCGAGGCCAGCTGCGCGGACCGCTCCAGCGACAGTCCGGCGTCGCGACCGGTCAGGAAGCCGGCCCGGAACGCGTCGCCGATGCCGGTCGGGTCTTCCTTGTGCGTCTCGGGCACGACGTCGACGTGGACGAAGGTGCCGTCGCGCCCGACCAGGTCGACGCCCTTCTCGCCCAGCGTGGTGACGCGCAGCTGGATCTGGCTCATCACCTCGGCCTCGGACCAGCCGGACTTCTGCAGCAGCAGGTCCCACTCGTAGTCGTTGGTGAACAGGTAGGTCGCGCCGTCGATCAGCTTGCGGATCTCCTCGCCGGACAGGCGTGCCAGCTGCTGGCTCGGGTCGGCGGCGAACGCCAGGCCGAGCGCGCGGCATTCCTCGGTGTAGAGGAACATCGCCTCGGGATCGTTGGCACCGATGATCACCAGGTCCGGGGTACCGGTCTGCGTGACGACGTCGGCGAGCTTGATGTTGCGGGCCTCCGACATCGCGCCCGGGTAGAAGGACGCGATCTGGGCCATGTCCTCATCGGTGGTGCAGACGAAGCGCGCGGTGTAGGCGCACTGCGATACCAGCACGCTGTCGCAGTTGACCCCGTGCGAGGTCAGCCATTGGCGGTAGTCGTCGAAGTCCTCGCCGACGGCGCCGACCAGGGTCGGGTTACCGCCCAGCACGCCCATCGCGAACGCCATGTTGCCCGCGACGCCGCCGCGGTGCATGACGAGATCGTCGACAAGGAAGCTCAGCGACACCTTCTGCAGGTGGTCGGCGAGCAGCTGCTCGGAGAATTTCCCCGGAAAGCGCATCAGATGGTCAGTGGCAATCGATCCGGTCACCGCGATGGTCACGCAGTCCCACCCTTCTTGTTCATGGCATGTCAGCTTGTGTCGGCAGCGTTGCGCGGAGGGCGCCGGACAGGTCAGCACCCTGTTGTCGCGGAGGGGTTGCGCTAACCTGCCTATAAGTGCCTGCCTGGTCACTGTAGATGCCGCAGGATCCGTTCGACTTCCCGGGAGCAAATCTATGACTGGTCCGTACCCGCCCCCATACGGCGCTGGACCAGCAGGACCGCAGATGTATCCGGAGCCGTATCCGCAGCAGCCCTATCCCCAGCCGCCCTATCCGGGTGCGCTGCCGCCGCCGGTGCAGTACCCGAAGCGCGGGCGCAAGACATGGCTCATCGTCGCGGCCGCGGTGGCCGCGCTCGCGGTGGTGATCGGGGCGATCGCCGCGGTGGCGGCAACCGGAACCCGCGAGCAGACGGCGGGCGGCGCGTTGACGGAGGCGTCGGCGGAGGCGGCGATCCAGGACTACCTCGACGCGCTGACCAACGGCGACGACGAGCGGGTGGCGCGGCACACGCTGTGCGGGCTGTTCGACTCGGTCAAGGAGCGCCGCTCGGATCTGGCGCTGGCGAATCTGTCCAGCGACGCGTTCCGCAAGCAGTATGAAAGCGCCCAGGTGGCGTCGATCGACAAGATGGTGCGGTCGTCACCGACGCAGGCGCAGGTGCTGTTCACCATGCGCGTCCTGCCCGCCAGCGGTTCCTCGCGCAATGCGCCCACCGAAACCGACGAGCAGGCCGTCGCACAGCTGCTGTCGATCGACGACGAGATTCTGGTCTGTTCCTACCTGCCGCGCACGGCCGGGCAGTACTGAGCGCCGCGGCTCGTCAGTTGAACGAGTCGCCGCAGGCGCAGGAGCCCGTCGCGTTCGGGTTGTCGATCGTGAAGCCCTGCTTTTCGATGGTGTCGACGAAGTCGATCGTCGCGCCCTGCACGTACGGGGCGCTCATCCGGTCGACGGTCAGCGCGACACCGTCGAACTCGACGGTCAGGTCCCCGTCGAGCGTGCGGTCGTCGAAGAACAGGTTGTAGCGCAGGCCGGCGCAACCGCCCGGCTGTACGGCGATACGCAGGGCGAGGTCGTCGCGACCCTCCTGGTCGAGGAGCGCCTTCGCCTTGGCGGCCGCAGCATCCGTCAGGGTCACGCCGTGCGCAGCCTCGGTGGTCTGGCCAGCCTGCACAGCCGACTCGTCCTGAACAGTCATGGAATCTCCCGTGTGGATGTACGTGAGTGGAGCCAGGTCGCCCCCGCGATCGGGGCGGGCCCCACTGCATCAACGGTACCTGGTTCCGCCCCTATTCCTCACTTCTGCCGCTGCTGTCCCATCCGGCCGCGACCTCGGCGGCCAGTCCTTCCAGCTGGTTGGCCGCATCCTCGATCGCCGTGCGCACCGATCCGGCATGGTCGGTGACGGAATGCGCCGCCGCGATCCCGGCGCCGGCCAGCTCGGACGCGGAGAGTGTGACCTGGCCCGCGAGGACCAGGACCGGGATGCCGCGGGCCTGTGCGGCGGCGGCGAGCGCGCTGACGACCTTGCCGTGCAGGGACTGGTCGTCGAAGCGGCCCTCCCCGGTGATCACCAGGTCGGCGGCGGCGACGTCGCCTGAAAGCCCGGTGTGCTCGGCGACGATCGAGGCCCCCGATTCGCGGCGCCCGCCGAGCGCGAGCAGCGCCGCACCGATGCCGCCCGCCGCACCGGCTCCCGGCTGGTCGCTGACCCGGCGGCCCGCGGCGGCGTCGAGTTGGTCGGCCCAGGCGGTCAGCCGCTGTTCGAGGATCGTGACGGTGTCGGGGTCGGCGCCCTTCTGCGGCCCGAACACCGCCGCCGCGCCCATCGGGCCGAGCAGCGGGTGTTCGACGTCGCTGGCGGCGATCAGTTCGACGCCGTCGAGCAGCTCACGGGCCGCGCTCAGCCCGCCGAGCGCCTCCACCAGCGCCCGCCCGCCGTCGGTACAGCCGCTGCCGCCGAGCCCGACCACGATGCGGCCGGCTCCGGCGGCGCACGCCTCGGCGATGAGCTGCCCGACTCCCCTGCTGTGCGCCTCCAGCGCGGTGTGCACCGTCGGGGGTCCGTCGAGCAGCGCCAACCCGCAGGCCTGCGCACATTCCAGGTAGGCGGTGACCGGCGGATCGGGGTCGAGCACCCAGCGCGCTTCGACGTCGGCGTCGAGTGGACCGCTGACGGTCGACGTGCGGATCTCCCCGAGGCGCCCGGCGAGCACGTCGACGAATCCGGGTCCACCGTCGGACTGCGGAGCGCGCCGCACGTCGTCGCCGGGCCGCGAGGCGCACCAGCCCCGCGCGATCGCGTCGGCGGCCTGCACCGCGGTGAGGCTGTCGCCGAAGCAGTCGGGGGCGATGAGCACAGTTCTGGCGGGGGGCTCGCTGGCCGTCACCCCGGCAGACTAACCGGCGCGGATTGGGTCCGCTGGGTGCGAAAGAAGTAACCTGGGGCTGTGAAACTGCTGGGCCGCAAGAGTGACGACGCTGGAGATCCGGGCGATTCCGTTCCCGCCGAGGATGCCTCGAACGACGATGCGACCACTGGCGCAGGGGCGCCGCGCGCGGGTACCGCACCCAAGGGCAGGCCGACCCCGAAGCGCAATGAGGCGGCCCGCAGGCGCGGCCCGGTGGCCCCGGCCCCGATGACCACCGCCGAGGCCAGGAAGCGCCGCAAGGAGATGCGCGCGCAGCGTCCGAAGCTGTCGCGTCAGGAGCGCAAGGTGCAGCGCGCCGAGCGCCGCGCCGAGATGAACGAGCGCCGCGAGCGGATGATGGCCGGCGAGGACGCCTACCTGCTGCCCCGCGACCGCGGCCCGGTCCGCGCCTACGTGCGCGACATCGTGGACTCTCGGCGAAATCTGCTGGGCCTGTTCATGCCCGCGGCGCTGGCGATGATCTTCATCATGCTGGCGGTGCCGTCGGTGCAGGTGCAGGCGGCGGTGTCCCCGGCGATGCTGATCCTGGTGCTGATCATGGTGATCGACGGCTTCTTCCTGGGCCGCAAGGTCAACCGGATGGCCGACCAGAAGTTCCCGAACAACACCGAAACCGGTTGGAAGCTCGGCTTTTACGCCGCCAGCCGGGCTTCGCAGCTGCGCCGCATGCGTGCGCCGCGGCCGCGGGTCGAGCGCGGCTCCACCGTTGCGTGACACCGCAGGTGGGCTACTTTCCTGAGATTCCCGCACCCGATGCCGATGCCGCCGCCGCGGCGGCGCAGCGCCAGCTGCGGCTGACCAAGCCCGCCGGTGCGCTCGGCCGGCTCGAGGAACTGTCGATCTGGGTGTCCGCCTGCCAAGGGGTGTGCCCGCCACAGCAATTCGAGCGTGCCCGGGTCGTCGTGTTCGCCGGGGACCACGGGGTGGCCGGCGCCGGGGTGTCGGCGTATCCGCCCGAGGTGACCGCCGCGATGGTGGCCAACTTCGCCGCAGGCGGGGCCGCGGTGAACGTGCTCGCCGAGGTGGCCGGTGCCACCGTTCGCGTCGCCGACATGGCCGTCGACACCGACGAGCCGCTGTCCCCCGCGATCGGCGCCCACAAGATCCGCCGCTCCAGCGGCAACATCGCCGTCGAGGACGCGCTGACCCCCGGCGAGGTGGTGCAGGCGATCGACGCGGGCCGCGCGATCGCCGACGAGGAGGTCGACTCGGGCGCGGACCTGCTGATCGCCGGCGATATGGGTATCGGCAACACCACGCCGGCCACCACGTTGATCGCCGCACTGACCGATTCGGAGCCGGTGGCCGTGGTCGGCCGCGGCACCGGTATCGACGACGCGGGGTGGGCCCGCAAGACCGCGGCGATTCGCGACGCGCTCTACCGCACCCGCCGCCTGTCGGCGGATCCCATTGCACTGCTGAGGATCTGCGGCGGCGCCGACCTCGCGGCGATGACGGGTTTCTGCGCGCAGGCCGCCGTCCGCAAGACGCCGGTGCTGCTGGACGGGATGGTGGTCACCGCCGCCGCGCTGGCCGCCGACCGGTTGGCGCCGGGGGCCCGGCAGTGGTGGCGGGCCGGGCACCGCTCCACCGAGCCCGCGCACACCCTGGCGCTGCAGCGCCTGGAGCTGTCCCCGATCGTGGAGCTCGACATGCGCCTCGGTGAGGGATCCGGGGCGGTGGTCGCGCTGCCGGTGCTGCGCGCCGCGGTGGCCACCCTCGCGTCGATGGCGACGTTCGAGGAAGCCGGGATCGGCGAGGCCTAACACCCGTGTTCCGTTCGCTGGCAGGCGCTTTCGCGTTCGCGACGGTCCTTCCGGTACCTGCGCGCGCGAATGCGGTGATCGGGCGCGGCGCACTGACCGCGCTGCCGGTGGCCGGCGCGGCACTCGGCGGCCTCGCCGCGGCCGTGTGCTGGTTCGCCGGGTGGGCGTTCGGCGAGCACAGCCTCCTCGCCGGGGCGCTGACCGTCGCGGTGCTGCTGCTGGCCACCCGCGGGTTACACATCGACGGCCTGGCCGACACCACCGACGCGTTGGGTTGTTACGGGCCGCCGGAGCGTGCGCTGGCGGTGATGCGCGACGGCCGGGCCGGACCGTTCGGGGTGGCCGCGGTGGCGGTCACGGTGTTGGTGCAGTCCATCGCGTTCAGCCAGGCGGGCGCCGCGGCGGTGGCGGTCGCGGTGCTCACCGGCCGGGTCGCGGTGGTGGCCGCCTGCCGGCGCGGGGTCCCCGCGGCGGCCGGCAGCACCCTGGGCACGCTGGTCGCGGGCACCCAGCCCCGGTGGGTGGTGGGCGCGTGGCTGGTGGCAGTCGCCACCTTGGCGGCGCTGGTGGGTGATCGTCCGTGGCAGGGACCGCTGGCGGTGATCGTCGCCGTCGCGGTCGGCGCCGGACTGGTCGCGCACTGCGTGCGCCGATTCGGCGGGGTCACCGGCGATGTGTTCGGCGCAGCGCTGGAGGTCGCGACGACGGTGGCCGCGTTGGGGCTGGCGGTCCGTTAGGACAGCCGCGTCATCCAGCCATGGGTGTCGGCGAAGGTGCCGCGCTGGATCCCGGTCAGGGTGTCGCGCAGCGCCATGGTGATCTCGCCGGGTTCGCCGTCGGCGATGGTGAACTCGCCGTCCCCGTACTTCACGTGCGACACCGGGGTGATGACGGCGGCGGTACCGCACGCGAACACCTCGGTGATCTCCCCCGCGGCGGCCTTCTTCTGCCACTCGTCGACGTCGATCTTGCGCTCCTCGACGGCGAAACCGGCGTCAGTTGCCAACTGCAGCAACGAACTCCGGGTGATGCCCGGCAGCAGTGAACCGGACAGTTCCGGTGTCACCAGCCGCGCGGTGCCGCCGCTGCCGAGCACGAAGAACAGGTTCATCCCACCCATTTCCTCGATGTAGCGGCGTTCGATCGCGTCCAGCCAGACCACCTGATCGCAGCCGTGTGAGGCCGCCTCGGCCTGCGCCAGCAGCGACGCGGCGTAGTTGCCGCCGAACTTCGCGGCGCCTGTCCCACCCGGCGAGGCCCGCACGTATTCGTGGGACAGCCACACGCTGACCGGCTTGATGCCCCGCGGGAAGTACGCACCCGCGGGCGAGCCGATCACCAGGTAGCGGTAATGGTCGGCCGGGCGCACGCCGAGGCCGGGTTCGGTCGCGATCATGAAGGGCCGCAGGTACAGCGACTCTTCGCCGCCTGCCGGCGGCACCCACTTCTCGTCGACGGCGATCAGCTGGCGCAGCGATTCGAGGAACACCTCGTCGGGCAGCTCGGGCATCGCCAGCCGGCGCGCCGACGCGCGCAGCCGGGCCGCGTTGGCCTCGGGCCGGAACGACACGATCGAACCGTCGGCCCAGCGGTAGGCCTTCAGGCCCTCGAAGATCTCCTGCGCGTAGTGCAGCACGATCGCCGACGGGTCCAGCTCGATCGGCCCGTACGGAAGGACCTTCGCGTCGTGCCAGCCCTTGTCGGTGGTGTAGTCGATCGACACCATGTGATCGGTGTGGAACTTGCCGAAGCCGGGGTTGGCGAGGATGCCGTCCCGTACCTCGTCGCTCGCCGGATTCGCAGCGCGATCAACGGTGAACTCGAGGCCTTCAGTCATGCAGCCGATTGTATAACCGGAGCGCCAGCGGTTTTCCCGCGCACACCCCCGCAGTCGTCAGCGCGTGCGGGTGTCGACGAACGGCGGTTTGACCACTTCGCACTCGACCTGCCTGCCACGCACGTCGACGGCGACGCGGTCGCCGTCGGCGACGCCGGCCTCGGTGTCGATCAGCGCCAGCGCGATGCCGACTTTCAAAGTGGGAGAGAAGGTTCCGGAGGTGGTGACACCGACCGCGGTGTCGCCGGAGAGCACGGTCAACTCGGGGCGCAGCACTCCGCGCCCGACGGCGCGCAGGCCGCGCAGCGTGCGCCGCGGCCCGGCCTCCTTCTCGGCGAGCAGCGCGTCGCGGCCCCAGAACGCGTCCTTCTTCCATCCCACCGCCCATCCGCAGCGGGCCTGCAGTGGCGAGATGTCCAGCGAGAGTTCATGGCCGTGCAACGGATAGCCCATCTCGGTGCGCAGCGTGTCGCGGGCACCGAGCCCGGCCAGTTCGCCGCCGGCGGCCTTCACCGCGTCGACGAGCGCGTCGAACACGATGGCCGCCTCGTCCCACGTCGGCAGGAGTTCGTAGCCGTGCTCACCGGTGTAGCCGGTGCGGCACACGCGGACGTCGACGCCGTTGAACTGCGCATCGGTGTAGCCCATGTAGTCCATGTCGGTCGGCAGCCCGAGCGCGGCGAGCACGTCGGTCGACTTGGGTCCCTGCACTGCCAGGACGGCGCGGGAACGGTGCTCGTCGGTGATGGTCAGCCCCGCCGGGGCGCGTTCCTGAAGCGCGGCGACCACGGCGGCGGTGTTGGCGGCGTTGGGCACCAGGAAGATCTCGTCGTCGGAGACGTAGTAGGCGATCAGGTCGTCGATAACTCCGCCCGACTCGGTGCAGCACAGCGTGTACTGCGCCTTGCCGGGTCCGATGCGGCGCAGGTCGTTGGTGAACGCGGAGTTGACGTACTCGGCCGCACCGGGGCCTTTCACCAGTGCTTTTCCGAGGTGGCTGACGTCGAAGAGGCCGACGGTGGTGCGGGTTGCGGTGTGCTCGGCGACCGTGCCCGCGTAGGACACCGGCATCAGCCACCCCCCGAACTCGGCGAAGCTCGCGCCGAGCTCGCGGTGACGGTTCTCCAGGGGGCCGGCCAGCAGGTTGTCGCTCACGGCGAACCACACTAGTAGCCCAGTAGGGTGATTGTCCGTGAGCACTTCAGCCGGTTACCAATCCCCTGTCGTCACGGTCGCCACCGCGCTGCCCAGGCGCAAGGTCGCCTCGTCGGTCCTGATCGTGCCGGTGGTGAGTTCCGGAGACGACGACGGACGCGCCACCGTGGTGGCCAACCCGTTCCTCGACGCCGAGGCGGTCGGTGAGATCGAGGTCGCCCTCGAAGCGTTGGGCGCCAAGGGCGGCGGTGAGCAGGTGACCCGCATCGTGGTGCCCGCACTGCCGGTGAGCAGTGTGCTGGCCGTCGGGCTGGGCAAGGCCCGCGACGAGTGGCCGGCCGAGACGATCCGCCGTGCGGCCGGGGTCGCCGCGCGGTCGATCAACGGTGTCGAGAACGTCTTCACGACGCTGTCGGCGATCGATCTGGAGGCCACGATCGAGGGCCTGCTGCTCGGCGCCTACCGGTTCACCGAGTTCCGCAGCGGCAAGACCGCACCCAAGGACACCGGAATCCGCAAGGTCACCGCGCTGACGGCTGATACGAAGGCGGCGACCAAGGATTCGGCGGCGCACGCCGAGGCGGTCGCCGTCGCCGTCGCGACCGCCCGGGATTTCGTCAACACCCCGCCGAGCCACCTGTTCCCGGACGAATTCGCCAAGCGCGCAAAGGCTTTGGGCGAAGCAGCTGGGCTGTCGGTGCAGGTGTTGGACGAGAAGGCACTGGCCAAGGCCGGCTTCGGCGGGATCGTCGGCGTCGGCAAGGGCTCGTCGCGCCCACCACGGCTGGTCCGGTTGGAGCACCGCGGCGGCGGGCGCAAGGCCAAGAAGGTCGCGCTGGTCGGCAAGGGCATCACGTTCGACACCGGCGGCATCTCGATCAAGCCGGCCGCGAACATGCACCACATGACCTCCGACATGGGCGGGGCGGCCGCGGTCATCGCGACTGTGCTGCTCGCCGCGCGCCGGAATCTGCCGATCGACGTCGTGGCCTACGTGCCGATGGCCGAGAACATGCCGTCGGCGACCGCGCAGCGCCCCGGCGACGTGCTGACCCAGTACGGCGGCACCACGGTCGAGGTGCTCAACACCGACGCCGAGGGCCGGCTGATCCTGGCCGACGCGATCGTGCGGGCGTGCGAGGACGATCCCGACTACCTGATCGAGACCTCGACGTTGACCGGCGCGCAGACCGTCGCGCTGGGTGCGCGCACCCCGGGGGTGATGGGCAGCGACGAGTTCCGCGACCGGGTCGCCGGGATCTCGCAGTCGGTCGGCGAGAACGCGTGGGCGATGCCGCTGCCCGAGGAATTGAAGGACGACCTGAAGTCCACGGTCGCCGACCTGGCCAACGTCAGCGGGTCCCGCTATGCGGGCATGCTGGTCGCGGGCACCTACCTGCGGGAGTTCGTCGCCGACGGGGTCGAGTGGGCGCACATCGACGTCGCGGCGCCGGCGTACAACTCGGGCGGGCCGTGGGGTTACACCCCCAAGGGCGGCACCGGGGTGCCGACGCGGACGATGTTCGCGGTGCTGGAGGATATATCGGTCAACGGCTGATCACATGATGTTGCCGCCGCGAGCGCCGCTGCGCATCGCCTGCGGGAAGGCATGCGAGATGCCGTACACGAGGTAGGCCTCGGCGGTCACCGGCCGCACCGGCTTGTTGCTCTTCACCGCGGCGACGATCGCGTCGGCGACCGCCTCCGGCCCGACCCGCCGCACCGCGAATCCGCGGCGCGCGCGACGCCGGATGGTCTCGAGGTCCGCGCTGCGTGATTCGGGCAGCGAGAACCGGGTGGTTTCGACGATGTTGGTGCCGATCACCCCGGGGCAGATCGTGGTCAGGTTGATGCCGTGCGAATCTAGTTCTGCGCGAAGGCAATCCGAGAACATGAACACCGCGGCCTTGGATGTGCAGTACGCGTTCATCACGTTGACCGGCGTGTAGGACGCCATCGACGCGACGTTGACGATGTGCCCGCCGGTGCCGCGGTCGGCGAGGCGCCTGCCGAACGACCGGCACCCGTTGACGACGCCGCCGAAGTTGATGTCGATCACCCGGTCGAATTCCTCGGCGGGGGTGTCGAGGAAGAAGCCCGCATGGCCCACGCCCGCGTTGTTGACGACGATGTCGGGCACGCCGTGTTCGGCACAGACCTGCTCGGCGAAGGCTTCCACGGTCGCGGCGTCGGCGACGTCCACGGTGTAGTGGTATGCCTGCGAGCCCGTCGCGGACACCAGCCGGGCGGTTTCCTCCAGCCCGGCGGCGTCGACGTCGGCCAGGACGACGTCGGCGCCGTCGCGGGCGAACGCGAGCGCGGTGGCCCGGCCGATTCCGCTGCCCGCGCCGGTGATCGCGACGAGCGTGTCGCCGAACGTCTTTCGGGACCTGCCCACCTCGGCGCGCCTCAGTTCACGCGCGGCCGGGGCGCCGTCGAGGTGGTCGACGAGCTGGGTCAGCGCCCGCGCCAGCACCGCCGGATGCGATGTCGGGAGGTCGCGGCCCGCCTTGACGTCACGGCGCCACACCCGTGTCGCCGACGCGGCCATGTCGTCGTAGACCCCAGCGCTCACGTACGGGTCCGCGGTCGCGACGATCAGCTGGACGGGGACGTCGACCGGCCGGGATGTTCCGGCGCCGCGCAGGTTGGTCCGCGCGGTCTTGTCGGTGACCGTGCGGGGTGCGGTGACCGCCAGCCGGGCGAGCTGGCCGAGGCCGCCGGCGAAGCGGCGCGGGTGCAGCGGCTGGGTCAGCGCGCTGCGCAGGTAACCGGAGACGTGTTCGGGGCTCGGCCCGGCGACCGAGGTCAGCGACGCGATGCGCTCCCCCGCGCCGGGTCGGGTGAGGTACTGCCAGACGCCGGCCGACCCCCAGCCGTGGGCGAGGACGTGGACGGGCGCGCCGTCGGTGACGGTGTCGAGGACGGCGGCGAAGTCGTCGGCGTAGCGGCTGCCGCGCTCGCTGTCGTACCGCACCAGGTGGAACCGGTCGGCGAGCAGCGGCACCACCGCGTCCCACACCCGGGAGGTGTCCGGCTGTCCCTGCACCAGGACGACGGTCGGGCCTGCCGGGTCGCCTTCTTCGAAGATCCGCTGCGTGCTCACGAGCGGACAGTACCCAAGCGGTTAGCGGTCGAGTTCCTCACGGGCGGCGCGCTTACGCTCGATACGCCTGCGGGCGTCGAAGTCGCGCATCCGCTGCGGATAGCCGACCTTCTGGACGTCGTAGACCGGGATCTGCAGCCGTTCCGACAACCGGCGCGCACCGGAGTCGCCGCCGGCTCGGCGTCGGGTCCATTCGCCGTCGGCGGCGACGAGCACGACGGTCAGGTCCGTGACCGTCGTCTTGGGCTCGACGAACGCCTCCACCCCGTGATGGTCGGCGACCCACTGGGCCAGATAACGAAGATCGGCCTCGGGGTCGCGGGCTGTCGTCGCGCCTCTGGACCGCCGGCCGCGAAGCCTGTCGAACAGTCCCACCTGGGCTTGCTCCTTCCGGGGACCCCCTTGCCGTGCCGCCATTTCGATAGTGCCAGAGGACGTGCGAGATGACTCAGTACGGCCGTCCGCGGCGAAACGTCTCAGCCGACGTGACAGGATGGGACACGACACATCAGATCCTCGACTGACCGTGCAAGGGAGCCACGAGACTATGGCAATCTCCGTCCAGATGCCCGCACTCGGCGAGAGCGTGACCGAGGGGACAGTCACCCGCTGGCTGAAGCAAGAGGGAGACACCGTCGAGGAGGACGAGCCACTGCTGGAAGTGTCGACCGACAAGGTCGACACGGAGATCCCGTCCCCCGCCTCAGGCGTGCTGAAGAAGATCGTCGCCCAGGAGGACGACACCGTCGAGGTCGGTGGAGAGCTCGCCGTGATCGGCGACGCCGACGACAGCGATGGCGGTGACGACGAGGCCGACGAGCCCGAGGCCGAAGAGTCCGAAGACGAGCCGGAGCCGGAGGCTGAGGCTGAGGCTGATGAGCCGGAGGCTGAAGAGCCCGAAGACGAGTCCGAGCCAGAACCGGCGCCGAAGAAGTCCTCCGGCGGATCGGGGTCGTCGGGTTCGGCGACGCCGGTGCTGATGCCGGAGCTCGGCGAGTCGGTCACCGAGGGCACCGTCACCCGTTGGTTGAAGAAGGTCGGCGACAGCATCGAGGTGGACGAGCCGCTCGTCGAGGTCTCCACCGACAAGGTCGACACGGAGATCCCGTCCCCGGTCGCGGGCACGCTGCTGTCCATCACCGCCGAGGAGGACGACACCGTCGAGGTCGGTGGCGAGCTCGCCAAGATCGGTGACGCCGACGCCGCAGAATCCTCCGAGCCCGAACCGGAACCCGAGCCCGAACCGGAACCCGAGCCCGAGCCCGAACCGGAGCCGGAGCCCGAGCCCGAGCCGAAGCAGACCAAGCCGGCGGCCCGTCCGTCGGAGGAGTCCGAGGCCAAGCCGGAACCGAAGCCGGAACCCAAGGCGGCCGAGTCCTCGGGCGATAGCCCGTACGTCACTCCCCTGGTCCGCAAGCTGGCCGCGGAGAACAACGTCGATCTGGCGTCGGTCAAGGGCACCGGTGTCGGCGGACGGATCCGCAAGCAGGACGTGCTGGCCGCCGCCGAAGCCGCCAAGGCGCCGAAGGACGCCCCGAAGGCCCAACCGGCCGCCGAGGCTCCGGCCAAGGCCGCCCCGGCGCCGGCCCCGGAGGGTGCATTGGCCCATCTGCGCGGAACGACGCAGAAGGCCAACCGGATTCGCCAGATCACGGCGAAGAAGACCCGCGAATCACTGCAGACCACGGCGCAGCTGACCCAGGTGCACGAGGTCGACATGACCAAGATCGTGGCTTTGCGCGCCAAGGCGAAGGCGCAGTTCGCCGAGCGCGAAGGCGTCAACCTGACCTACCTGCCGTTCATCGCCAGGGCGGTCATCGACGCGCTCAAGCTGCACCCGAACGTCAACGCCAGCTACAACGAAGAGTCCAAGGAGATCACCTACTACGACGCCGAGCACCTCGGCATCGCGGTCGACACCGATCAGGGCCTGCTGTCGCCGGTGATCCACAACGCCGGTGACCTGTCGCTGGGCGGGCTGGCCCGGGCGATCTCCGACATCGCCGCACGCGCCCGGTCGGGCAACCTCAAGCCCGACGAGCTCTCCGGCGGCACGTTCACGATCACCAACATCGGCAGCCAGGGCGCGCTGTTCGACACCCCGATCCTGGTGCCGCCGCAGGCGGCGATGCTGGGCACCGGTGCGATCGTGAAGCGGCCGCGGGTGATCGTCGACGAGTTCGGCAACGAGTCGATCGGTGTGCGGTCGGTGTCCTACCTGCCGCTGACCTACGACCACCGCCTCATCGACGGCGCCGACGCGGGCCGGTTCGTCACCACGATCAAGCGGCGTCTCGAAGAAGGGGCGTTCGAGGCCGACCTGGGGCTGTAGACCGCAGTGTCGATGCCGTCGGATTCGGTCGTCGCGATCGCCGGATCATCCGGGCTGATCGGCACCGCGCTGGTGTACGCGCTGCGCGCTACCGATCGCCGGGTGATCCGGATCGTGCGGCGGGCGCCGTCGAACTCCGACGAGGTGTTCTGGAATCCGGACACCGGCGAGTTCGACGCGGCCGCCCTGGACGGGGTGGACGCCGTGGTGAACCTGTGCGGCGTCAACGTCGGGCAGAAGCGGTGGTCGGGCGCGTTCAAACAGAGCCTGCGCGACAGCCGCATCGGCCCGACGGAGGTGCTGGCCAACGCGGTCGCCGAGGCCGGTGTCCCGGTGTTGATCAACGCCAGCGCGGTCGGCTTCTACGGTGACACCGGGTCCGCTCCCGTGGACGAGACCGCCCGGCCGGGACACAACTTCCTGGCGAGACTGGCCATCGACTGGGAGGCCGCGACGACGGCGGCCTCCGACGCCGGGGCGCGGGTGGTGTTGGCGCGTACAGGTCTGGTGATGGCGCCGTCGGGCGGGATGTTGAGCCGGCTGCGGCCGCTGTTCTCGCTGGGCCTGGGCGCCCGACTCGGCAACGGGCGCCAGTACCTGTCGTGGATCAGCCTGGAGGATCAGGTGCGCGCGCTGCTGTTCGCGATCTCGCACGACGACCTGTCGGGCCCGGTCAACGTGACCGGGCCGGCGCCGGTCACGAACGCCGAATTCACCGCGGCGCTGGGGCGTTCGCTGAACCGGCCGACTCCGCTGGTGGTTCCCGGGTTCGCGCTGCGCACCATTCTGGGCGAGTTCGCCGACGAGGGTGTGCTGGGCGGACAGCGGGCGATCCCGGCGGCACTGGAGCGGGCCGGTTTCCAGTTCCACCACCACACGATCGGCGAGGCGCTGGCGTTCGCCACCGCGGCCCACGGTGAGTAGCGTCGAGGGCATGGCGTCATCGATCCGGTCGGATTCCACGCCGGTGCAGGTGCGGCACCTCGGTGTGCTGGATTACCAGGCGGCGTGGGATCTGCAGCGCGAGACCGCCGACCGCCGCGTCGCCGGTGGCCCGGACACCCTGTTGCTGCTCGAGCACCCGCCGGTGTACACCGCGGGCCGGCGGACTCTGCCCGAGGAACGGCCGGTGGACGGCACCCCCGTCATCGACACCGACCGCGGCGGCAAGATCACCTGGCACGGTCCCGGCCAGCTCGTCGGCTATCCGATCATCGGTCTCGCCGAACCGCTCGACGTGGTGAATTTCGTTCGGCGCCTTGAAGAGTCGTTGATCACGGTGTGTGCGTCGTTCGGTGTCGAGACCGGTCGGGTGGAGGGCCGCTCCGGGGTGTGGGTCGCCGGCGACGGCCTGCGCCCGGCGCGCAAGATCGCCGCGATCGGCATCCGGGTGGCGCGCGCGACGACGTTGCACGGTTTCGCGATCAACTGTGACTGCGACCTCGGGGCGTTCGGATCGATCGTGCCGTGCGGAATCCGCGACGCCGGGGTGACATCCCTGACCGCCGAACTCGGCCGCCCGGTCGGGGTGGCCGACGTCGTCGACCGGGTCGCCGAAGCCGTTCTGGATGCGCTGGACGGCCGCATCGTGGTCGGTGTCGAATCGTCGGCGAGCGTAGGATCAGCACAGTGACGATCGCCCCTGATGGCCGCAAGCTGCTGCGTCTCGAAGTCCGCAATGCCGAGACGCCGATCGAGCGCAAGCCCCCGTGGATCAAGACGCGGGCGAAGATGGGGCCGGAATACAAAGAGCTCAAGGGCCTGGTGCGGCGTGAAGGTCTGCACACCGTCTGCGAGGAAGCCGGCTGCCCGAACATCTTCGAGTGCTGGGAAGACCGCGAGGCGACGTTCCTGATCGGCGGTGAGCAGTGCACCCGCCGCTGCGACTTCTGCCAGATCGACACCGGTAAGCCCGCCGACCTGGATCGCGACGAGCCGCGCCGGGTCGCCGAGAGTGTGCAGGCGATGGGGCTGCGCTATTCGACGGTGACGGGCGTGGCCCGCGACGATCTGCCCGACGGCGGCGCGTGGCTCTACGCCGAGACGGTCCGCCAGATCAAGGCGCTGAACCCGAACACCGGCGTCGAGCTGCTGATCCCGGATTTCAACGCCGATCCCACCCAGCTGGAGACGGTGTTCGAGACCCGACCGGAAGTGTTGGCGCACAACGTCGAAACGGTGCCCCGGATCTTCAAGCGGATCCGTCCGGCGTTCCGCTACGAGCGCAGCCTGTCGGTGCTGGCCGAGGCCCGCGAGTACGGTCTGGTGACCAAGAGCAACCTGATCCTCGGCATGGGCGAGACGCCGGAGGAGGTGCGCACCGCGCTGCACGACCTGCACGACGCGGGCTGCGACATCGTCACGATCACCCAGTACCTGCGCCCGTCGGCGCGCCATCACCCCGTGGAACGCTGGGTGCACCCCGACGAGTTCGTCGAGCACGAGCGCTACGCCACCGAGATCGGATTCTCGGGTGTTCTCGCAGGTCCGCTGGTCCGCTCGTCGTATCGGGCGGGCAAACTGTATGCCCAGACGGTGGCCAAGCGGTCGGCCGTATCCTTGTCCAATGGCGAAATCGCGTAAACCGGCGCAAGACAAGGAAGCCAAAGCCGCGGCCAAAGCGGCCCGCAAGGCGGCTTCCAAGCAGCGCCGCAGTCAGCTGTGGCAGGCGTTCCAGATCCAGCGCAAAGAGGACAAACGCCTTCTGCCGTACATGATCGGCGCGTTCGTGCTGATCGTGGCGCTGTCGGTGGTCGGTGGCGTGCTCGCGGGCGGTTTCACCGGGTACCTGTTCATCCCGCTCGGTGTGCTGCTGGGCGCGCTGGTCGCGTTCATCATCTTCGGCCGCCGCGCGCAGAAGTCGGTGTACAAGAAGGCCGAGGGGCAGACCGGTGCGGCGGCGTGGGCGCTGGACAACCTGCGCGGTAAGTGGCGGGTGACCCCCGGCGTCGCGGCCACCGGACACTTCGACGCGGTGCACCGCGTGATCGGCCGCCCCGGTGTGATCTTCGTCGCCGAGGGCTCGGCCAACCGCGTCAAGCCGCTCCTGGCGCAGGAGAAGAAGCGCACCGCCCGGCTCATCGGAGACACCCCGATCTACGACATCGTGATCGGCAACGGTGAGGGCGAGGTCCCGCTGGCCAAACTGGAGCGGCACCTGAACAAGCTGCCCGCCAACATCACCGTCAAGCAGATGGACGCGATCGAGTCGAAGCTGGTCGCGCTGGGCTCCAAGGTGGGCCCGGCGGCGATGCCGAAGGGACCGCTGCCCGCGCAGGCCAAGATGCGGGGCGTGCAGCGCACCGTGCGGCGTCGCTGACCGCGGCGTGTGCACGGCGTGCGAGTGGGCGCCGCACTTCGCGGCGTTCGGAACGAAGACCAGCCGCCGGACGGTGCTGCGCACGGCCGCGGTGCTGGCGATCGCCGCGACCACCGCGGCCGCATGCTCGACCGATCCCGGCGGCGCGCCCGCTGAAGCCGCGCCCGCCGACTTCGTCTTCCACAACGGCCGGGTCTACACGGTTCGTGACGACGCGCCGTGGGCGCAGGCCGTAGCCGTCACCGGCGCCACCATCACCTATGTCGGCGACGACGGCGGCGCGCTGGCGTTCGCCGGCCCCGACACCGAGGTCGTCGACCTCGGTGGCCGGCTGCTGATGCCCGGCTTCGTCGAAGGCCACATCCACCCGTTCCTCGGCGCCTTCCTGTCCACCGGCGTGGATCTGCAGGTGCCCACCGGTCAGGACGCCCTGGCCGCGATCGCGGCCTACGCGAAGGAACACCCGGACGGGCCGGTACGCGGATTCGGTTGGCGCGTCGACATGTTCGGCCCCGAGGGACCGACGAGGGCCGATCTGGACAAGGTGCTGCCCGACCGGCCGGGCTTCTTCTTCGCGATCGACGGCCACAGCATGTGGGCCAACAGCAAGGCGCTCGAACTGGCCGGGGTCACCCGCGAGACGCAGGACCCGATCCCCGGGTTCAGCTACTACGTGCGCGACGAGAACGGCGATCCGACCGGCTACGTCCTCGAGGTCGACGCGGTGCTGTCGCTGGTGAACGCGATCGAGCCGATTTCGACGGAGTCGATGGGCACGCTGTTCGAGCAGTGGCTGCCGCTGGCCTCGGAGGCCGGGATCACGTCGGTGTTCGATGCGGGCGTGCCGCCGGTCGGCGGGGATCAGGGCGCGCTGCTGGCGCTCTACACCGACGTGGAGAGCCGTGACGCGCTGCCGTTCCGGGTGGTCGCGTCCTACAGCGTGAAATCGCCGCCGGTCGACGACGCGGTCGCGCAGCTGACGGCGCTGCGCGAGCAGATCTCCTCCGATCTGGTCACCGTCGGGTGCGTGAAGATCGTCGGCGACGGCACCCAGGAGGGCTACACGGCGTGGCTGCTGGAGCCGTACGCCGACAAGCCGGACAGCACCGGCGGTTCGCCGTTCACCGAGGACCAGTGGCGCGGGCTGATCGGCGCCGTGGACGCGGCCGGCTTCGACGTGCACGTGCACGCGTGCGGGGAACGCACGACCAGGACGGCGCTGGATGCGATCGAGGCGGCCATCGGGGCCAATCCCCCGCGCGACCGCAGGCACACGGTCGCGCACCTTGTCTACGTCGAGGACCCCGACAGCGCCCGTTTCGGCGAGCTCGGCGTCATCGCGGAGTTTTCGGCGAACTGGTTCTCCGCCGATCCGGACACCGTGCTGAACCTCGCGGCGCGCTACGGCGCGCCGCGCAAGGACAACCTGTACCGGGTGCAGGACGTGATCCGGTCCGGCGGGCGGATCTCACTCGGTACCGACTGGCCCGCGGCGGGCTACTTCTCGACGTACAGACCGCTCGACTCGATCCAGATCGGGGTGACCCGCCGACTGGTCGGCGATCCGGCTGCCGAGGTGCTGGCACCCGCGGATCAGGCGTTGACGGTCGAACAGGCCGTGCACGCCAACACCCTCGGCGCGGCCTATCAGCTCCGGCTCGAGGACAAGGTCGGTTCAGTGGAGGCCGGCAAGCTCGCCGATCTGATCGTGCTGGACCGCAATATCTTCGAGATCGCTCCGCACGACATCCACGCCGCGAAGGTCACGCTGACGATGATGAACGGCCGGGTCCGGCACCGGGCTTAGCGCTACCGTCTGCTCTTCGCGCGAGCGCTCATCGCCTGACGACGGCGGTCTTGGTCGCCAGGTCGTGTAGGCCGCGCTGGTCGGAATCGGTGAACAAGGCCGGGATCACCAGGGTGATCAGCAGGCCGCGCGCCAGCGCGCGACCGAGGCCGACGTGCGCGCGGTTGTCCACCGAAACCACCTTCAGGCCCAGCGCGAACTGGCCCGGCGTGAAGCCGTACAGCCGCACGGACACGACGCCGAGGGCCAACCAGGTGATCAGCACCGCGGTCGACAGGGCGCCGAGACTGAACAACCCGAGCGTCATCGCCAGAGCGGCCAGGCCGTAACAGATCAGCCAGTCCAGGCACAGCGCGGCGACGCGGCGGCCGAACCGGGCGATGGAGCCGGGTCCGTTCTCGGGCAGACCGAGACGAGCGCCGGGATATGCGGACCGTTGGTCGGGATCGTTGGATTGTGATGGTCCCGACAGCCAGGAGCCAATGGAACGGGCCATAGAGCAAGGATAGGTGCTCGGCGATAGTGTCGTTCACAGCCACCGACGGGATGCGTAACTTCTACGCAACATGCGGTTGACTGCCGTGCAACATCGTGTCCATACCGTCACCGGCGGGCTACCAAGTCAAAGGAGATCAATCAGTGGCAGAACAGACCGCCGACGACATCATCAAGCTGATCAAGGACGAGAACGTCGAGTACGTCGACATTCGGTTCTGCGATCTGCCCGGCGTCGTCCAGCACTTCTCGATCCCGGCAGCGGCGTTCGACGAGAGCGTGTTCGAGGACGGACTTGCATTCGACGGTTCGTCGGTGCGCGGCTTCCAGTCCATCCACGAGTCCGACATGATGCTGCTGCCGGATCCCGCGACTGCGCGCATCGATCCGTTCCGGGCCGCCAAGACGCTGAACATGAACTTCTTCGTGCACGACCCGTTCACGCGCGAGGCGTACTCCCGTGATCCGCGTAACGTCGCGCGCAAGGCGGAGAATTACCTGGCCAGCACCGGCATCGCCGACACCTGCTTCTTCGGCGCCGAGGCCGAGTTCTACATCTTCGACTCGGTGACCTTCGACTCGAAGATCAACGGCACCTTCTACGAGGTCGACTCCGAGTCGGGCTGGTGGAACACCGGTGAGCCGTTCGAGGCAGACGGCAGCGCCAACCGCGGCTACAAGGTGCGCCCCAAGGGCGGCTACTTCCCCGTCGCGCCGTACGACCACTATGTGGACCTGCGCGACGAGATGGCCACCAACCTGCAGAACGCCGGGTTCGTGCTGGAGCGCGGTCACCACGAGGTGGGTACCGCCGGCCAGGCCGAGATCAACTACAAGTTCAACACGCTGCTGCACGCGGCCGACGATGTGCTGCTGTTCAAGTACATCATCAAGAACACGGCGTGGCAGAACGGCAAGACCGTCACCTTCATGCCGAAGCCGCTGTTCGGCGACAACGGCTCGGGCATGCATGCCCACCAGTCGCTGTGGAAGGACGGCAAGCCGCTGTTCCACGACGAGTCGGGCTACGCCGGCCTGTCGGACATGGCCCGCCACTACATCGGCGGCATCCTGCACCACGCCCCGTCGCTGCTGGCGTTCACCAACCCGACGGTGAACTCCTACAAGCGTCTGGTCCCGGGTTACGAGGCGCCGATCAACCTGGTGTACAGCCAGCGCAACCGGTCGGCCTGTGTGCGAATCCCGATCACCGGCAACAACCCGAAGGCCAAGCGCCTCGAGTTCCGTTGCCCGGACAGCTCGGGCAACCCGTACCTGGCGTTCGCGGCGATGCTGATGGCCGGCATCGACGGCATCAAGAAGAAGATCGAGCCGCTGGCCCCGGTCGACAAGGACCTCTACGAGCTGCCGCCCGAGGAGGCCGCGAACATCCCGCAGGCGCCGACTTCGCTCGCCGCCGTGATCGACAAGCTCGAAGAGGACCACGAGTACCTCACCGAGGGCGGGGTGTTCACCACCGACCTGATCGAGACCTGGATCTCGTACAAGCGTGAGAACGAGATCATGCCGATCCAGATCCGTCCTCACCCGTACGAGTTCTCGCTCTACTACGACGTTTAAACCAGTTCCGGAAAAGCCGGGCGCCTTCGGGCGTCCGGCTTTTTCGTTAACCTCGGGCCCATGACTTCGAACCTCGATGCGCGGCTGGCAAGTTATTCGTCCCCGGTGCTGAGCATCTTCCGAATCGTGTTCGGCCTGCTGTTCACGCTCCACGGAGCGCAGAAGATCTTGGCGTGGCCGACCGGAATGCAGACCGCCCCCGGAGTTTTCGACGGCCCCGCGGTGCCGGTGGGCACCTGGCCGTACTGGTGGGCGGGAATCATCGAGCTCGTTCTCGGGATCCTGATCACCGTCGGGCTGTTCACCCGCATCGCCGCGTTCATCGCCTGCGGCCACATGGCGGTCGCGTACTTCTGGCAGCACTTCCCCAAATCGTTCTTCCCGCTCGAGAACGGCGGCGAAGGTGCCGTGCTGTTCTGCTTCGGGTTCCTGCTACTGACCGCGATGGGCGCCGGCGTCTGGTCGGTCGATGCCGTGCGGCAGCGCGGGAGGGTCGTCGGGCGTACCTGACGTCCAGTCCCCCACCCGGGCCTGCACCCCGCCTGTGATCCGGTCGGCCGGTCGGCCGGCGCCCTGGCAGGTGTCACTGACGGCCTGCGCCGATTCGGCGACGAACAGTCCGTACAGGATCTCGTCGCGCAGCGAGGCGATCGCGGCCAGAAGCTGTACCGGGGGGCCGTCCTTCGTCAGGCGGGTGGCAGCGTCGTCGAGTAGCGCTGTCATCCCGTCGAGCCCACACGCCGACAGATCCGGCTGGTACCACTCGGCGAGGAAACAACGATGCAGCGGGTCCGTGCTGACCACCGGTATGACGTTAGCCGCGGCGGCGGCGTCACGAATCAGGGATTTCCCTGGACTTGTCGATGTCCAGGCGCGAATGCAGTTGCGTGCGTGAACGAATCCCGAGCTTGCGGTAGACGCTGCTGAGGTTCATCTCGATCGTCTTGATCGACAGGAAGACCTGCGCGGCGATCTCCTTGTTCGAGTATCCGGCCGCCGCCATCCTCGCGATCCTCGCCTCGACAGGGGTCAACCCCAGATCGTCGGCTTCGGGACCCGGGTGGCGGGCGCGTTCGGACTTGGCGCGCGTGGCCCACAGCGCGGCACCCAGCTCCCGGAATCGTCTCTCGGCGTCTGACAATGTGGCCGACGCCAGCTGGCGTCGACGCCGCCGCCGCTGCAGTTGGCCGAGCAGCAGTTGCGTTCGCGCCCGCTCGAACGGCATGGTCAGGTGATCGTGGTGTGTCAGAGCGAGTTCAGCGGCGGCCTCGGCGCCTTCCAGGTCGCCGCGCGCGGCCAGGCACAGCGCGCTGCCACGGGCTGCCATCGCCAGCATCCAGGCCCGATTATGGCGAATTCCGTTGTCCTGCAGCGCCTTGACCAGGACTTCGGCGCCGTCGACATTTCCGGTGGCGGTCAACGCCTCGATCGCTTCAGGAATCCACCCGCACCGTGGAATCTCGGTGCCGAGCGCTGGATCGAACGTGTCGACCAACGGACGCAGAATCTGCAATGCGCGCTGATGGTCCGCCCGCGATACGTCCAGGAAGGCCAGACATGTCCGAGGACCCACCTGCAGGTCGACCGCGCCGGTTCGCTCGGCCAACTCGAGCGCTGACGTAGCAGCCCCGCGAGCCGTGTCGACGTCGCCGGTGTACGCGGCGACGAACGCCGTCGACGTCAACGCGAAAAGACGCGCGTGGTGGCCGCCCATCTGGTCTGCCCTGTGCACCATCTCCGTCGTGATGCGCTGCGCGGCCTCGAAGTCGGCAGACCAGATCGCCGCCATGGTCGCGTGCTGGTCGACCCAGATCGCGTCGAGTTCACTGCCGTGTTCCACACACTCGGCCTTGATCGCCGCCAAACGTCTTCGGCCGCTGGCGATGTCGCCGGACCACACGTCGACGAGCGCGCACACCGCGTCGGCGCGCATGTTGACGTGCATGACGTCGGTGCGCGATTGCAGACGTAATGCCTCGTCCAGCGTGCTTCGATCCAACCCGCGGCCGTACATGAAGGACAGCAGCACCCACATCGACATCGCCTGACTTCTGGCGGTGTGGTCGTCGATGCTCTCGGCGCACACAAGGGCGGCGCGGGCGCAATCGAGTGCCTCACGGGCCCGCCCGGTGATCCCCAGGCCGGGCGCCAGCAACAGCAGCCCCTGCAGCCGCAGATCCGCCACCTCCCCCACCTCGTCGACGCCGGCGAGGAGCCCGTCCACGGCGACGGTGAAACTTCCGTCGTAGCCGTCGATCGCGCCCTGCAACATCCTCGCCGAGCCGCGGATGATCCCGGCGGGTAACTCCTCGCCGAGTTCCTTGAGGTGCTGCCGGGCCGCGGCGAGTGACCCTGCCTCGAAGTGGTAGCGCGCCGCGATGAGACGCCGGATCGGGGTGTCACCGCCGAGAGCGATTGCGAGCTCCAGCAATTCGGCCGCAGCGGCGGGCGCTCCCTGGCTGCGGGTGATCGCCGACGCGGTGTCGAGTTCGGTGAGCGTCGCGGCGTCCCCGCTGGTGGCCGCGCAGGCCAGGTGTCGCGCCTTCAATTCTGGGGCGTCGACGACCTCGGCGAGCCGGCGGTGCATCTCGCGGCGCCGGGCCGGGTCGGCCTCGGTGTAGCAGCCGGTGGCGATCAGCGGGTGCGCGAACCGGATTCGCTGGCCGCTGACGACCACCGCGCGGGCGGCGTCACCGCTCTCCAACAGGTCGATGACCTCACGGGGTGACAGCCCGGCGGCGCGGGCGACGATGTCGACCGTGGGCGCCGGGGTGCATGCCGCCGCCAGCAGCAGTTCGGCCGCATCCGGGGAGACGTCCTTGACGTGGTGCCGCACCAACGCGGCGAGGCTGTCGGGCAGTTGCCGGTCGAGCGGGAGCCCGTCGGCTGCGGCGCGGGCGAGCTCCAGCGCGTAGAGCGGGTTTCCGCCGGAGATCTCGTAGATCCTGTGCATCGTCGGCCGGGGCAGCACCTGCCCCAGCCGGGACGCGATCAGGGCATGCACGCCGCCGAGCGACAGCGGCGTCATCGTGATGCGGGCGACCGCGTCGGGAGTGGCCATTTCGAACCATTGGGCAGCGTCGCGGGCGCCCGGGTCGCCGGTGCGGAAGGTGACCAGGACGCCGAGCGGGCCCCAGACCCGCCGCACGGCGAACCGCACCGCGGCCGCGCTGGCACTGTCCAGCCATTGGACGTCGTCGACGACGATGAGCACCGGCGCCTCGGTGGACAGGTGACCGAGGACCGACAGCAGTCCGGCGGCGGCGGCGCGTTCGTCGGGTGACGGCACATCGGCGCCGCGCAGCAGGATTCGGTTGAGCGCGTCGCGCTGAACCGGCGCGAGCCGGTCGATGATCTCGCCGGCGACTTGCGACAGCAGATCGGCCAGACCGGCGAACGACAGCGTGACCTCGCTGGGGCTACCGCGCGTCATCAGCACGTGGAAGCCCTGCGCGGCGGCACGCTCGCGGGCATCGAGCACGAATGTCGTCTTGCCGATGCCGGCTTCGCCGCCGACCACCAGACCGGCGGGGGTGGTCGTCGCGCGCAGCAGAAAGTCGTCTAACGCCCGTGATTCCGGGCCACGGGCGACCGCACCCGCCATCTGTCGGTTCACGACTCCCCCTGGTATCGCACCGATGATGCTTGCCAGTTTCCCGCAAGAGCGCGGCTTTCGGCAAATCTGCTGGATTCGGCTCGGAGACCTCAGCTCGCGGCGAGGAGTCGCAAGCGCCGGCACTTCCACAGCTCAAGGCTGCACCATCCCGAAGCCGGTACCGATGAAGCCAATGTCATTTAGCTGCAACGACTGTCGACCGACCTTCGACACTACGACCCGGCGACCACAGGCCTCACAGCGATCTCGCATCCGTCCTTCAGCGAGCCAGAGCGAAGCCTTTCCGGCCGGCGTGATCTACTTGAAAACACAAGGATGGCAAACTTCGATTGGCGACCAGCGGTGACCATCCCTGGAACCGCGGCCTCGCCAGCGCCTGAGTACGTCCGACGCAAACGCAAATATTCCTGAACATCCCCCAGCAAACCGCCCTGACCCCGTACGATCGCGTCACTCATTGACAGCGAAAGTATTTCTTCGGGGGGAGGAATGCCGTGAGGCATTCGGCATGCATCGGTCGTATCGGCGCGCTCGCGTTCGCTCTGGGGGTGGGGATCGGGCTCGGCGCCTCACCCGCGATCGCCGCGGCGGACGACACCGGAGCCGCATCGAGTTCGGCGACGTCGGAGCGCTCACCCGCCAAACCGCAGCGTCCCGCGCGCGAGTCCGCCGATACGGACACCAAGACCGACACCCCGGACCGCGACGCCAGTGACGACGCAGACGACGCGGCCGCCGACAAGAACGACCGGGCCGCAGCCGCCGACGAGGATCCCAAGCGCGGCAAGCACACCCGCGCGAACGACGACGACGCACTTGACGCCGACGTCGAAACAGACGTGGACACCGACGTCGATACAGACACCGCCGCCACGTCCGACGCCACCGACTCCGTCGTCACCCCCGCCCCGGCGCAGGCCGCGCCCACCGAGGCTCCCGAGGACACCCCGGCGCCGCCGGCCGACGCGGTCGTCGACCTCCCGGCCCCCGAACCGGTCGAGGCCCCGGCGCCGGCACCCAAGGCGGTCACCCTCTCCAGCATCCTGTCCTCGCTCCTCGCACCCCCCAGCACCCCGAACACGCCCGCCGAGTCACCGCTGTGGCTGGTCGCGGCCGCCGCCCTCCGCCGACACGTCGACCCGGTCACCACCTACTCGGCCACCACGCAAGCCACCACCTCGGCCCAGCTCACCGGCGCGCAAACCGACGCCATCCTCCGGCTCGGCGAGATCCTGCTCGGCGAGCCTCCGACCGCGCTGGCCACCACCGACACCCGCGCCTACCTCGCCCACAACGCCGGAAAGTCGATCACCGTGATCGACACCCTCACCGGCACCGTCGTGCGGACCATCTCGTTGCGCACCGCACCGACATCCCTCGCGGTGGCCCCCGACGGCGGCCGCCTCTACATCTCCAACAGCGCCGCGGGCACCGTCTCGGTTCTCGACACCGCCACCGACACCGTGATCAGGACCATCCGGGTCGGTAAGGCCCCGACCGCGATCGCGGTGAACGCCAACGGAACCCGGGTCTACGTCGTCAACAGTGACGACGGCACGGTGTCGAAGATCAGCACCCTGACCAACTCCGTGGTCGGCAAGGTCTACGGCGTCTCCGAGGGCGTCTCCGAGATCGCCGTCAGCCCCGACGGTTCCACCGTCTACACCCTCAGCAGCACCACCGGTGTGATCACGCAGTTCACGTCCACGGCGCTGGTGGCCACGGTCATCGACAGCGTCTCCACCGGCTCGGCCGGCATCACGTTCAGCGCCGACGGGTCGCGGGTGTTCGTCGCCGACCTCGCCGGGTCGGTCAAGATCTTCGACGCCACCTCGCGCCGACTGGTCGACAGCATCACCGTCAGCGCGGGCGACCCGTTCGACATCGCGGTGAGCCCGGACGGCACCACGCTGTTCGTCGCCCGCAGCGACGACGGCAAGCTGTCGGTGTTCGACATCGCGACCAAGACCGAGGTGAAATCGGTCATCGCGAACCCGTACGAGGTCGACGGCCCGCCGCTGATCAGTGTCAGCCCCGACGGCACCCAGCTCTACTGGACCGAGTTCGGGGGCAACCGGCTGCACGTCATCGCTCTGGTCGCCCCCAACGCCGCCCCGGTGGCCCAGACCCCGGTCGTCAACGCGCCCAACGCTTCTGGTGACGTGACGGGCTCGGTGATCGTGACCGACCCCGAGGGCAACTCGTTGACCTACGAGGTCAGCACGCCGGACCGGGGCACGGTCACGGTCACCCGCGGCACCGGCGGTCAGTTCGTGTTCACCTACAAGGCCACCCCGGCGGCCCGGCACGCGGCGGCGGCAGTCGGTGCCTCCGCCGAACTCAAGCAGGACACCTTCACGATCACCTTCACCGACGGCAGGCGTGGCGTGGTGTCGGTGCCGATCACCGTTCAGATCGCCCCGGCCAACGCCGCCCCGACCGCGACCGTGCGGTCGAGCGTGTCGTGGTTGAGCGCCAAGGTGTTCGGCACCATCACCGCCAAGGATGCCGACAAGGACACGCTGACCTACGTCGCGTCACCGACGGCCAAGGGCGGGTCGGTGACGATCGGCGCCGACGGCAAGTTCACCTACGTGCCCACCGCGGCCGCGCGGCATGCCGCGGCCAAGGCAGGCGCGACCGCGGCCGACAAGCAGGACACCTTCGACGTCACGATCAGCGACGGCCACGGCGGACTGACCACCCTCACCGTCACGGTGAAGGTCAAGCCCGGCAACGCCGCGCCGAAGGCGCGCGTCATCACCAACGCGTCGTGGTTCAGCCCCACCGTGTCCGGCAGAGTCATCGCCCGCGACGGGGACAAGGACGGCCTGACCTACACGGCATCGTCGACCGCGAAAAACGGTGTCATCGTGATCGATTCGCGTGGACGATTCACCTACACGCCCGACCAGGCCGCCCGGCACGCCGCCGCGGCCAAGGGCGCCACCGCCGCGGACAAGAAAGACACCTTCGACATCGTCGTCGACGACGGGCATGGCGGAGTCACCACTGTCGCGGTCACCGTGCGGATCAGGCCCGCGAACGCCGCGCCCACGGGCGGGTCGGCGGCCGGGGTCTACACCAACCCGAACACCGGGCTCACCCGGGGAACCATCACCGCGGTCGACGCCGACGGCGACACCTTCACCTACCGGGTCACATCGTCCACCGGCAAGGGCGTCGTCACCGTCGGCGAGGACGGGTCGTTCGTCTACGTGCCCACCGACGCGGCACGCCGGGCCGCGGCCAACCCGTTCGCGCCGTCCTGGACCAAGACCGACCGGTTCCGGGTGACCGTCGATGACGGCCACGGCGGCACCACCTCGGTCACTGTCCGCGTCGACATCGCCCCGACCGGCCACGTCAATCAGGGCCCGACCAACGGCGATTACACCGTCGCAGAACCGAATCCGGTCAACGGGAAGGTCACCGGCACCGCGTCGGCGACCGACCCCGAACGCGACGAGATCTACTTCCTCGGGTCGGGGCCGACCACCAAGGGCGGAACCGTGGTCGTCGAGCGCGACGGCCAGTTCGTCTATACGCCGACCGACGCCGCACGCCAGCGCGCCGCGGCGCCGGACGCCACCGATGAGGACAAGGCGGACGCCTTCGTGGTCACGGTGCTCGACCAGTACCAGGAGACGCTGACCATCACGGTGCGGGTGTCGATCCTGCCGTGGGCGGGCCAGATAGCGGGCCGGATCGTCTAGGGCGTGTCTGACAAATGTTTCGGATGTTGCGGCTGAGACTTAGGGCATGTC
>NZ_MVID01000028.1 GCF_002086815.1 Mycolicibacterium parafortuitum | reverse complement strand
CATCGAACAACACCCCTCGACGAATCAGGTGTTGCAGCGACCGATTGAGTCTGAGCGAGTAGACGCCTGCCGGAATGCAACTTCGGCGCGGCCCCGGCGTCCCGTCAGCGGCTGGTGAGCCGGCGGGCCAGCCCGGAGGCGCGGACCGCGCGCCGGTCCACCGCGGCGCGCACCGAGGTCTCCGTCCCGGCGACGAGGACGCGCTTCTTCGCGCGGGTGACCGCGGTGTAGAACAGCTCACGGGTCAGCAGCCGCGAGTCCTGCGGCGGCATCAGCACGGTGACCTCGTCGGCCTGGCTGCCCTGGCTCTTGTGGATGGTCATCGCGAACATCGTCTCGACCTCGCCGAGCCGGCCAGGCGCCAGCTGCCGCGAGGAGGAGGCCGACCCGATGTGGGCGCGAAGCCCGTCCGGCGCCGCGACGACGACGCCGGTGTCGCCGTTGTACACCCCGAACCCGTAGTCGTTGGCCGTCACCAGCAGCGGGCGGCCCGGATACCACGGCATCAAGGCTGGTGACCAGACCGACTGCCCGGTCCGCTCGGCCAGCCAGCGTTCGATCTGCCGGTTCCAGTGCGTGACCCCGAACGGCCCGCGCCGGTGCGCGCACAGCAGCCGGTGCCCGTCGAGGACGTCGAGTGCGGCGGCCGCGTCGCCGAGCAGAGCCGCCTGCCGCAGGTCGGCGGCCCGGTCCACCAGCGGGGTGCGCAGCGCGCCCGCCGGATCATCGGTGTCCAGCCACCCGATCGAGTCGCCGCCGCCGCGCAGCACCTCCATCACCGCGTCGGCATCGCCGCCGCGGATCGCGACGGCCAGCGCACCGATCGTCTCGCCGAACCGGTGCGACGTCTTCAGCTCCACCACCCCGGCGCTGCCGAGTCCGTCCACCAGGTCGGCGAGCACCGCCCCGGCGTCCACCGATGCCAGCTGGTCGGGGTCGCCGACGAACAGCAGCCGGGCATCCGGGCGGACCGCCTCGAGAAGCCGCGCCATCATCGTCAGCGACACCATCGAGGTCTCGTCGACGACGATGACGTCGTGCGGCAACCGGTTGCCGCGATGGTGGCGGAACCGCGACGACGTGCCGGGCCGGCTGCCCAGCAGCCGGTGCAGCGTGGTCGCGCGCAGGCCGGACAGCCGGCCCCGGTCGACCTCGGTGAGCTTCGCGACCTCGGCCGCGACCGCGTCCTGCAGCCGCGCGGCGGCCTTGCCGGTCGGCGCGGCCAGCGCCATCCGGGGCGCGGGCCGGCCGGTCATGTCGGCCTGCTCGGCGATCGCCGCCAGCAGCCGCGCGACGGTGGTGGTCTTACCGGTACCGGGGCCGCCGGTCAGTACGGTCAGCGACTGCGTCAGCGCGGCCTCGGCGGCGGCCCGCTGCTCCTCCCAGCCGGCCGGGAACAGCCGGGCGATGCTGGGCACCGCGGTGCGCGGCGGCGCCGCCAGGAGCGCGGTGACGTCGTCGCACACCTGCTCCTCCTCGCGCCAGTAGCGGTCGAGGTAGAGCAGATCCGCCGAGGAGTCCGAGTACAGCCGCAGCACCTTCGCGTCGGTCAGCGGGCTGGCCGCCACCGCGGCGAGCCACTCCTGCGGGTCCGGCCACGGCAGGCCGGGCACGGCGATCTGGTCGGCGACCGCGCGCAGATCCACGCACACCGATCCGCTGCGCAGCGCGCGCACCGCCAGCGCGACCGCGAGCGCGACGCGGGCGTCGTCGTCCTTGCCCAGCGCGGTGAGCCGTTGCGCCACATGGATGTCGGCAGGTTCGAACAGTTCGGTGAACGCGTCGATGCTCATGCGGGCACCCCCGCGTCCAGCAGATCCGACAGCGCCTCAACCACAGCGGCGGGCGGCTGCCAGCTGAACACGCCGGCCGGATGCCCGTCGACGACCGGGGTGTCCGGCCCGCACATTCCGCGCACGAACAGATACAGCACCCCGCCGATGTGCCGCCCGGCGTCGTAGCCCGGCTGGCGCCAGCGCAGGAACCGGTGCAGCACCACGCAGTACAGCAACGCCTGCAACGGGTAGTCCGAGTGCAGCATGGCCTCGGCCAGCCGGTCCTGGGCGTAGTCGGCGGCGGTCAGCGCGCCGGCCGGGTCGCCGAGCCAGTTGGTCTTGTAGTCGACCACCAGGTAGTGCTCACCGACGCGCAGCACCGCGTCCAGCGACCCGTTCAGGTAGCCCTTCAGCGGCTGCGCCGCCAGCGCGCCCGAGGTCAGCCGCTCGGCGTACGGGGCCAGCGGGTCGCCGGCGGGCAGGTGAACGCGCAACAGCCGCCCGACGTCGGCGAGCGTGATCCGCGGGGCATCCCGGCGCAGGTCGCCGCCGGCCAGCGGGAACTCGAACTCCAACTCGCGCAGCCGGTCCCGCAGGCCGATATCGCGCAGCGTCAGCCCCGGTGCCAGCGGCCCGAGCGGGGTGTCGTGCATCGGCACCAGCGCCGCGGCCAGCTCACCGGGCGGGACGTCGACGGGCCACCACAGCGAGTGCTCCACGATCCTGGCCTCCAGCTCGGCGGCCAGGTCGACGGCGAACGGATCCGCGGTCTCCAGTACCGCGTGCACCAGCGTGCCGAACTTCGCGCCCATCGGCAGCGTGGCCATCGGAGACGGCATCTGCGCGGCTTCCGGTGCGGGCGGGCCGGTTTCGGGCAGCGGCAGCTCGCCCGCCTCGTCGTCGAGTTCGACCACCTCCGGTTCGCTGGTGACGCCGGACTCCTGTTCGGCGGCGCGGATCAACCCCGAGTAGGACGTGCGCCGCCACGCCGGGTCGATGCGGCGATGGAAGTGGCGGATGTCGAGATCGTCCGGCGGGGCGGGCAGCGGCACGTCGACCGTCGGCGCGACGACCGACTCCTCGAGCACCGGGCCGCCGGCGTCGGACCACGCCCGCAGCAGCGCCATCGCGTCGGCGTCGTCGATACGGGGCGGATCGCACGCATCGGGCACCGCCGACTCACCCGGGGCGCGGCCGCGCAGCAGCCGCGACAGGCCGCCGTTGGGCTCGTCGGACGACGGCGCCCACCACGCCACCACCTGCGATTGGGCGCGGGTCAGCGCGACATAGGTGAGCCGGACGTCGTCGCCGGCCGCCTCGCGCCTGCCCTGCTGCTGGGCCGCGATGAAATCCGGGCTCTGCTCGCCGCCGATGTGCAGGCAGCGGGTGTCGCCGTCGTGGAAGAGCACCACGTCGCGGCTCTGGATGTTGCGGTTGAACGCGAACGGCAGGTAGACCACCGGGAACTGCAGGCCCTTGCTGACCCACACCGTCATGATCTGCACCGCGGCCGCGTCGCTGTCGAGACGGCGGTTGCGTTCGACGGTGCCGCCGCGTTCGTCGCGCTGGGTGCGCAGCCAGTCGCGTAGCGCGGGCAGGCTGAAATGCTCGCGGTTCGCGGTGTCGTGCAGCAGCTGGGTCAGGTGCGCGAGGTCGGTCATGTGCCGTTCGCCGTCGTCCCAGCCGAGCACCCGCTCACCCATGCCCGCCAGCTGCGCTGCCTCGAACACCGCGGCCACCCCGCGCTCCCTGGCGAAGTCGGCCCACTGGCGCAGGGTCTCGGAGATCCGGTCGGTCAGCGCATCACCCTGGGTGGCGAGGGTTTCGGCGGTCTCGCCGAAGAACATCGTGGTGGCCGCGGCCCGCACCAGCCCCGAGCGGTGCGGTTGGTCGAACGCTTCGAGCAGGCACATCCAGTCCTCGGCGGCCGGGGACGCGAACACGTCGGAGTCCCCGGTGTAGACCGCGGGGATCCCGGCCTGGGTCAGCGCGGCGAAGCACGCGGTGCCGTCGCGATGGCTTTCGACGATGACCGCGATCTGCCCCCGCTGCAGTTTCTCGCCGCAGAACGTCGCCCCGCTCGCCAGCAGGGCCGCGATGTCGGAGGCCATGTCCGCCGGGATGTGCCTGCGCAGAACGTCGATCGGGACGACCTTGTTGGGCCGGGTGCCGAACTGGTCGCGGGTGGCGACCCGCAGCCGGAACGGCGCATTGTGCGGGGCGCCCCGCAGGCGGTGTTCGCGGTGGTGCGCGGCCACCGGGCGCACCACGATGCGCGGGTCGCCGAGCTGCGCGTCGCGCATCACCGCCTGCAGGCTCTCGACGAGCGGGCCGTCGCTGCGGTAGTTGGTGCCCAGCGTCTTCTGCGTGCCCGCCGTCGACGCGGCGTGCAGGTAGGTCACGATGTCGCCGCCGCGGAACGCGTAGATCGCCTGCTTCGGGTCGCCGATCAGGATCACCGTGCTGTGCCCGCTGAACGCCCGGTCGATCACCTGCCACTGCACCGGATCGGTGTCCTGGAACTCGTCGACCATCACGATCGACCAGCGGCGCCGCATCCGCGCCCGGGCGGGAGAGTCCGGCGCTTCGAGCGCGGCGGCCAGCCGGGAGAGCAGGTCGTCGTAGTGCAGGATCCCGAGTCTGCGCTTGCGCGTCTCCAATTCGGCGCAGACCGCCGTCGCGAACCGCACCCGGACCTCGGGGTCGAACCCCGGGGCCGGATCGACGGGGCGCAGCTCGGTGTGCGCGTTGCCGACCACAGCGTGGGCGAGGCGCAGCGCCGCGTCGTAGGACAGCAGAGGCTCCTCGCGGTCCTGGCCGAAGTGCGCCAGGTAGAGGTCGTCGACGATCTCGGTGACCACATCGTCGAGGCTCTCGACGAGCTGCACACCGGAATCGGAGTCGCCCGCCACCCCGAGCGAGCGCAGCACCAGCTGGCAGAACTGATGGGTGGTCGCGATCGTCGCCGCGTCGAAACCCGCCAGTGCGTCGCGCAGCCGCTGCCTGCGACACATGCGCTCGTCGGCGGGGCAGTCCAGCAGATGCCGGACGATCTCGTTGTCGCCGGCGCCGTCCGGTTCGTCGAAAGCGGTGAGCGCGTCCAGGATCTGGCCGCGCACCCGTTCCCGCAACTCCTGGCTCGCGGCCCGGCCGAACGTGATGAGCAGCATCTGGTCCAGCGTCGCGACGCCCTCGGCGACGTACCGGGCGACCAGGCCGGCCAGCGCGAACGTCTTCCCGGTGCCGGCGCTGGCCTCCAGCACGGTGGTGCTGCGCTCGGCGGGCAGCGGGCCGAGCAGATCGAACGGCTCCATCAGTGCACGTCCCTCTCGGCGCGAAGCATCGGCAGCCACAGCCGGGCGGCGAAGTCGGGGAGGCCGGCGGTGACGAGATCCTCCAGCGGCAGGCGCGGCCCCCACACCCGGACGTGCGCGGGTTCGGCGTCCTCGCCGGGGTAGCGGCCGGTCCGCCACTTCCAGCCGGCCTCCCGCATCGGCGTGCCACGGTGGAAGTCCGTCTCCGCCCACGCATAGGACGTCTTGAGCGGCAACGGGATCGGTGCCCGCCGGCCCGCGTCGTACATCGCGACGAGGTCAGCGAGCACCTCCGCGGCGGAGTCGGGTGCGCCGAGCATGCGTGCGCGGATGTCGTGCCCCTTGCCCTTGGACCGGCCGCCCCTGCCGATGCACACCGCGCCCCAGCCGGTGCCCGGGTGCTGAGCGGTCAACGCCACCAACCGGATCCACGACTCCAACAGGTGCCTGCCGTCGAGCTTGGAGTAGGTGACCGACACCGACCGCTGCCCGTACAGCCGCGGCACGGTGCCGACGAGCCTGCGGCCGGGGCCGATCTCGACGTCCACGTCGACGGCGCTGGGGTCCGTGGTGCGGTACTGCTGGGCGGCCGCGGCCAGCGCCGCCGAACGTCCGGTGATCTCCTGGGCCCTGCGCCAGCCCAGCCGCCCCGGCGGGAGCGACCCGCGCCGCCACTCCGCCTGCTGCGCGTCCGCCGGTGTCATACCGCGCTGCATGTCGTCGAGCATGCGCTGGCCGATCTTCCACTCCTGCAACGCATCGACGTCCACCGGCATCGCGTCCTCGACCCCGTCGACGTCCCACGGCAGCGTGTAGTCGAGTGCGCGGAAGAAACCCTTCACCGGATCCTTGAAGAAGCCGATCAGGTCGTCGAGGGCGACATCGGCGGGTGCGGGCGCGGGCAGCGGCGCGCCGAGCAGCGACGGGCGTGGTTCGCGTTTCCCCGTCGCCGCACGCGCGGCGGTCTTGGCGGTCGGGTCGAACGTGAACGGGACGCCCGGGGGCATACCGAGCTTCCCTGGGGTGACGTTGTCGATGTCGAACGGCTGCAACGGATGTGCGATGTGCACGCGCTTACGCACCGGGGCCGACGTGGTCACGTCCAGGGTATCGAGCAGTTCGACGACCGGCACCGCGGGCGGTCTGCGCTGCCCGCTGTACTCGTTGGCGCCGGTGTAGGTGATCACCAGCTTCTCGGTCGCCGCGCCGATCGCGTCGAGCAGCAACTGCCGGTCCTCCGAACGGATGTCGCGCTCACCGGTCCTGGGCTCGCGCGCCAGCGCGTCGTCGCCGTCGACGACCCCGATCCGGGGGAAGACGCCGTCGTCGAGGCCCACCAGGCACACCACCCGGTGTGGCACCGACCGCATCGGCACCATCGTGCACACCGTCAGCGTGCCGGTGCGGAAGTTGGCGCGCGTCGGGCGGCCCGCGAGGTGGCGGTCCAGCAGCGCGCGCACGTCGGGCAGCCGCAACTCGGTGCGTGCGTGCACCCCGGCGTCGGCGCGGATGTCGTTGAGTTCGCGTTCCATCTGGCTGCGCTGCCACAGTTCGCTGTCCGGCACATCGGTCAGCTCCGAGACACCGGTCAGCACCCTGCTCAGCCAGGCGTCCAGCGGTGCCCTACCGGTCAGGGATCCGACTGCGGCGGAAATCTTCTCGACGAAATCGGCGAGCCGCCCGGCCAGCTCGACCCGGTTGCTGCTGACGTCGTCGAGCGGCAGTGTGGTGTCCAGCCACGCGCGGGAGTCGTCGGACATCGCGACGCCGGCCAGCACCCGGTCGATGCCGAAACGCCAGGTGTTCTGCACGAAGTCCACCCCGAACGGGCGGCGGTGCTCACGGTCGAAGCCCCACCGGATGTTGGCCTCGCGGACCCAGTCGCCGATCGCGTCGAGATCGTCGTCGGAGAAGTTGAACCGGTACCGCACCGGCGGCGCCTCGGCGAGGTTGAGCACCTCGCTCGCGGTGGCCCGGCCCCCGCACAACGCGAGCAGCTGACGGGCGACGCCGAGCAACGGATTCGTCTGGGTCAGCGCACGATCGGCGAGTTTGACCCGCAACCGGTGGGCCGGATGCGCGCCCGAAACCACGTCGCCGAGTCCGAAACCCGCCACGATCAGCGGCGCATAGGTCTCGATGTCGGGGCACATGACGAGGATGTCGCGCGGCTCCAGGGTCGGGTCGTCCTCCAGCATCCCGAGCAGCACCTCGCGCAGCACGTCGACCTGGCGGGCCGCCCCGTGGCAGCTGTGCACCTGCACCGAGCGGTCCGCCGGATCGTGCACCCGACCGTCCGGGCGCACCGCGTCGGCGCCGATGTCGGACTGCAGCCAGCCCAGCAGGGTCTCGGGGCGCCGCGCGGAACCCACACATTCGTCGGTCCGCACCGCCGAAGGCAGCGCGCGCTGGAGTTCGCGCAGGTCCCGGCCCAGCGTCGCGAGCAGCGGATGGGTCACCTCGCGGTGCGAGGTGTCCTCGCGCCGCGGCACCGCCGCATGCAGATCTGTCAGGGCCGACCACAGCACATCGCTGGGGTGCGGAAGCCACAGGTGCAGCTCGTGGTGGGTGGACAGGGCGGCCAGCAGTTCGATCTCGGTGACCGGCAACCGGGTGTGCCCGAACAGCGACAACCGCTCCGGCAGATCGGCTGGCGACTCGTGCAGGCGGGCAACGGTCTTGGCGTGCCGGACATGCGGCGGGTCGGCGTCGACGCGGGCGATCAACGCGCGGTACAGCTCGGGCTGCCAGTGCAGGTCGTCGTCGAGGTCGCCGGTGCCGCCCGCGACCCACTCCTCGAGCAGCTGCGGACGCTGCGCGGCGTACGACGCGAACACCCCCGCGAGCCGGCGGGCCACCGCGTAGCGACGCCCCCGGCGCAACTCCTTCTCCTCACCGTCGGCGTCGTGTCCGAGGTGGGCGGCCAGCGCGGTGCACCACGGCAGCCCGAGGCACTCGTCGATGACCGTGAGCAGTGGCCACACCATCGCGTCCGGAGCCCACGGATCATGGTCGCGGGTTCCGGTGAGCTCGGCGATCAGCGAGCGCGGATGGCGGAACGTCACCCCCGCGCAGATGCCGTCCTGGCCGCGTCCCGCGCCGAGCGCATGGGACAGCCGCTGGCTGAGCCAGCGTTCGGTGCCGCGCGCCGACACCAGCACCAGGTCCTCGGCGAACGGGTCGGCGGGCGGGGTGGCCAGCATCGCGCCGAGACCGTCGGCGAGCAGATCGGTGCGGTCGGCCCGATGGAGGTGGAGCGCCATCGGCGCTCAGACTACGGTGCCGGGGCGCATCGTTCGGAAGCTACTGGCACTGTCCGACAAACGAGACCGTCTCCCGCAGCGGGCAGCGTCCCGTGCGGATGACGTTCACGGACGGGTCCTCGTAGCCGATCGACATACCGCAGAACAGGATCAGGTTCTCGGGCGGTGACAGCACCTCGGCGACCGTCGCACGCACCTGCGACCACGCCATCTGCGGACAGCTGTGCAGGCCCTCGGCGCGCAGCAGCAACATCACGGTCTGCAGGTACATGCCGAGATCCGACCACTGCGGCAGACCCATGTCGCGGTCGACGTAGCAGAACAGCGCCGCGGGCGCGCCGAAGCAGTCCCAGTTCGCGATCGCCGCCCGCTGCCGCGCCTCCCAATCCTCCCGCTCGATTCCCAACGCGCTGTAGCGTTCCCGGCCGAACTGGGAGCGCCGGTCGCGGTACGGGGACTTCAGCTCCGGCGGATACATCACGTACTCGCGTTCGTCCCACGGGTCGCCGGCGGCGACCCGGTCGGTGGCGAGCGTCTTCATCCGCGTGAGCGGGGTGCCGGTCACCACGTAGATGTGCCAGGGCTGCAGGTTGGATCCCGACGGTGCCCAGGCCGCCGCTTCCAGCACCCTGTGCAGCACCTGCGGCGACACGGGTTCGTCGGTGAAGCCACGCACCGCCCGCCGGCTCGTCACCGCGTCGTAAACGTCCACGATCGTCGACCTTCCTCCGGGCCCTCGAGGCCCTACGAGTCCAGTCTGGAGAGGTACGGGGTTCCGCGAACCCTGGAAGGTGCGTGGTCCTCGCGGACTACGGACTGTGCGTCAGCCGCGTTCGATGACGTTGCCCGAGCCCGACGTCGTGATCTCGGGGTCGCCGTCGCGGAAGGTGATCCGGTTGTCGAAGCCCGAGGCGTTGAGCACGTCGGAGGATTCGACGGTGATGCGGTTCTCGACGCCCGACACGTTCACCAGCGCGCAGTGGCC
The DNA here is from genome assembly GCF_002086815.1 of Mycolicibacterium parafortuitum. Classification (GTDB taxonomy): domain Bacteria; phylum Actinomycetota; class Actinomycetes; order Mycobacteriales; family Mycobacteriaceae; genus Mycobacterium; species Mycobacterium parafortuitum. Next base: position 76,259 of record NZ_MVID01000028.1, on the reverse strand, counting down.
GGTCACCTCGATGACGTTGTCCACACCGCTGATGCTCACCGTGCCCTGATCGCACACGATCGTCTGGGTTTTACCGACACCGCCGATACTGACCAGCCCGCCCGCGTCGGCCGTGATGACCTGCTCGGTCGAGTCGATCCGGGTCTCGACCTGAGGCGGCGGGGCCGGCGGGGTGTAGCCGGACACGGCGGGGCTCCCGGTGTTGAAGTACACCGCGATACCGATCGCCGCGGTCACGACGCACACCAGCACCGCCACCGGGATCAGCCACACCGCCACGCTGTGCTTTTTGTGCACGACGCGTTGCGGGGGCGCGTAGTAGGGGGACGAGTACGGGGACGGGTATTCGGACAGCGGCGGCGGCAGGGGCGGTGGCACCGGGTAGGTGCCCTCGGACTCGCTCGGCGGCACGTACCGGTACGTCGGCGGGGAACTGTCGAGACGGTAGGGCTGGGTGCCGAGTTCGTTCGCGCGGGCGCGGTCGGCGAGCGGCCGCTCGAGGTCCCTGATGCGGGCCTCAGGATCCCCGTCCGGTTCCATGCGCAGATGGTTGCACACCTGGTCACAGCGCTCAACGGATTCGGATCGGACGCGATTGGGGGGCTCGCGAACGTGGGTATCCCAGACCCGTGTCGGCACCGGGCTTCGTCGCCATCGGCAGCGGCCCCGCGGGGGTCAGCGCCGCGGAGACGTTCCGGCGCAGGCACCGGACCATCCCGGTCCGGATCCTGTCCTCGGATCCCGCGCTTCCGTATTGGAAGCCGCCGCTGAACAAGGAGTTCCTCGGCGGCGACGACACCCACCTGGAGCTGCACAGCGCGGGATGGTTCGCCCGAAACGACATCGAGCTGAACCTCGGCATCGCCGTCGAACACATCGACCTCGACGCCCAGGAGGTCGTCACCGCCGCCGGGGTGCGCTACCGCTACTGGCACCTGGTGCTCGCGCCGGGTTCGGTCGCGGTGCCGTTGACCGTGCCCGGCGGCGAGTCCGCGCAGCCGCTGCGCTCGCTCGGGGACGCGGTCGCGCTGAAGATGGCCGCGCGCTTCGCCGAGACCGCCGTCGTGATCGGTGGCGGGCTGATCGGCTGTGAGACCGCGGGTGCCCTGGCAGGACTCGGCGTGTCGACCACGCTCGTCGTACCCGAGACCGCGCCGCTGCACCGCCGGTTCGGCGCGGAGGTCGGCAAGCGGGTCGCCGAGATACTCGCCGACGCCGGGGTGCATGTGGTGACCTCGACGACGGTGACCGGGATCGCCGACGACCGTGTCGCGCTGGCCACCGGGGAGTCCGTGCGCGGTGACGTCGTCATCGCTGCCACCGGGGTGCGGCCCGACATCAGGCTGGCCGCCGACGCGGGGCTTGCGACCGAACGCGGCCGGGTCGTCGTCGACGAACACATGCGCACCGGCGCCCAGAACGTCTACGCCGCGGGCGATGTCGCGCTGGCATACAACGCCGCCGCGGGTCGCCGGGTGGTCGCCGAACACTGGCGCGACGCCGCGCAGCAGGGCCGCGTCGCCGGATTGACCGCCGCGGGTGCGACCGCGGTATGGGACAGCGTGCCCGGATTCAGCTGCAGGATCGGCGGATTCACCCTCACATACCGCGGCTGGGGCGACGGCTACGATGCGTCGGTCCTGGCCGAGCGGGCCGACGGATTCGTCGTCGCCTACCGCTTGGGCGGCCGCACGGTCGGGAGGCTGGACGTCACAGCCAATCCCGTGCCTTGAACAGCCAGTAGAGAATGAGGACGAGGACGACGATGATCGAGGTACTGGTCACGAAGCCGGTCACGGTGCCGATGCCGGGATAGTCGACATTCTGTCCGTAGAAACCGGTGATCGCCGTCGGCACGGCGATGATCGCGGCCCACCCGCTGAGCTTTTTCATCACGGTGTTCAACCGAGCGTCCTGTAACGACAGGTTCGTCTCGAACACCGTTGTCACCATGTCCCGCAACGACTCCGTCCATTCCGCGGCCCGCAGCACGTGGTCGTAGAGATCGGCGTAGACAGCGTCGAGCTCGACGGACGCTCCGGCCCCCGCCCGGCGGTGCTGGACCGCACTGACGATCTCTCTCATCGGCAGTACCACGCGCCGCAGCGCGACCAGATCCTTGCGCAGCTGAAACATCTTGCGCTGCAGCTTGCCTCGCAACGGATGCTCGGCGAACAGATCGTCCTCCAGGGCCTCGATGCCGTCGTCGAGCGCCTGGACGGCGGTGAAGTGGCTGTCCACCACCACGTCGAGCAGACCGTGCACCAGTGATCCGACGCCGCGCTCCTGGCCGCCGAGATCGTCGAAGTTCCGGGACACCCTGTCCATGTCGAAATGCGCGGACAGGCGCACGGTGATCAGGGCCCGAGGCAGGACGAAACCGGATATCCGATGGACTTCCAGCGTGGATTCCGAGACGTCGGTCGGCGGCGGGTCCTTGACCTCGACGCTGTAGACGGTGAAGAACGCATGGGTCTTGTAGACCACCGCCTTGGTGCGCTCGGATTCGGCGACGGCGTCTTCGACGGCCCACTCGTTGAGGCCGAGTTCCCGCGCGAGGGCGTTGAACGTTTCGTGGTCGGGGTCGTAGATGTCACACCACACCAAGGTGCGCTCGTCGGCGAGGTAGTCCGACATCGAGGCGAAGACGAAATCCTCGGCCGGTTTGCCGTCGCGCCAAACACGACCCTGGACACGCGTCACGGGACCATCATGGCACCGCGGCTGCCCGCATCGGGTGCGCGGCGTAGAACCCGAGATGGGCCCGCGCCGCGGCCTCCCACGTCATCGACTCCGCCAAGGCGCGGCCGGCGTCGACCCGGCCGGTGTCGCCGAGCGCGTCCTCGACGGCGGCCGCCAATCCCGGGACGTCACGGGCATATCGCACGGTGTCGCCGAATACCTCGCGAAGGACCGGTAGTTCGCGGGTCACGACCGGTCTGCCGGCCGCAAGTGCCTCCATCGCGGCCAGCCCGAACCCCTCCTTGACCGACGGGAACGCGAACACCTCGGCGGCGGCCACCAGCGTCGGCAGGTCCTCGTCGGGGACCGCTCCGAGGATCACCGGCTCCACGTCGAGGCGGCTGCAGCACTGCTCGAAGCGGGCCCGGTAGTCGCGATAGTCGAACAGCGTCTCGCCACCGGCGATCACCAGCGCCAGATCGGGTCGGCGCCGCCGCACCAGGGCATACGCCTCGACCAGGTCGATGGTGCCCTTTCGCGGCTCGATGCCACCGACCGCCAGCACGTAGCGGCCCAGCCGGCCACGCCACCGTCTCACTCCGGCGTCGTCGTCGGCTGCCGCGGCGAAGCGGTCGGCGCGCACCCCGTTGGGGATCACGGTCGGGTGCAGACCCCAGCCGGCCGCCACCTCCGCGGCCACCGCGGCGGACACGCAGATGCGGGCGTAGGGCGACACGACGGCCTTCTCGTGGCATGCGGCGAGCACCGGGGTGGTGAACTCGTCGAGGTGGTGGATGGTGCGGATGCAAGTGCCGACCGCGTTGGCGCTGATGCAGTCCTGGGCGTGCACGATGTCGTACGCATCGGGGGTGAAACCGCTGCGCAGCGTGTCGATGGAGCGGACGATGCGGTCGGTGACCGTCTCCGCCGGGCGGTCCGGGAAGTCGAGCAACCGCACCGCCACGGCAGGGTCCACGTCCCGGAAGAAGCCGGTGTCGCCCTGGCGGGCCAGCGACCACACGGTGACCTCAGCGCCCTGGGCCGCCAGCGCCTCGGCCAGGTTGAGGGTGTGCACGACCCCGCCGCGGGGCTTCGTCGAATAGGTGATCAGCGCTACCCGCACATCAGCTCCGCGAGGTCACCGAGTAGGTGTCCACCCTGCGCTCCGCCAGATGGTTCAACACCTTTCGGGCGCGGGCGATTTCTGCTTCGACATCGATCTGGACGCACGCCAGCCCACCCTTGGAGCGCGTGGTCGCCAGCACCTCGCCGCCGGGTCCCACCACTTTGGCCTGCCCGAGGAATCGCAGCGACCCCATGACGCCGGTGTGATTGGCCGACAGCACCACCACCTGATTCTCGGCGGCGCGGGCACAGTCGTAGAGGTCGAACAACCGCGACTGGCGGTCGGCGGGCAACGACGACGCGCGGTCGGTGACACTGGCCGGCCACGCCGACAGCGCCGCGATGATCTGCGCACCGTCGAGGGCGAGCGCACGCGCGGACTCGGGGAACGTCTTGTCGTAATCGATCAGCATGCCGAGGCGCCCGACCGGGGTGTCGAACGCGGTGAACGTGTCTCCCGCGAGATATGCCAACGACTCACCGGCCGGCTGGTGCACCTTGCGGTGGGTGCCGAGGACCCCGTCCCCCGACACGCAGATCGCCGAGTTGTAGCGAGAACCGCCCGGGGCGGCCTCGGCGTAGCCGACACACACCGTCATCGCCCCGGCGGCGGCGATCACCGCGCCGATCTCGGGTCCGTCCGGATCCAGCGCCGGTGGCGGATCGGCCGGGTCGGGCGACCGCAGATCGCCGATGTAGCCGCCCAGACACGCGTCGGGGAACACCAGAAGATCCATGCCGTCGCGGGCGGCGGCCTCGATGATGCCGGTCACCTTGGCGACGGCGCGGTCCACGTCGCGTCCGAAATGCGCGGCGACAGCACCTACCGTGACTGGGGACATGCGGTTCCCAGACCGGTCACCCCGCCCGCGACGACCGTCGTCGCGACGCCGTCCGGCCAGCGCAACCGCACCCCCGGTTCCGGGGTGAGCCGGCCGCACACCCGATCGGCGACGCCGCCGGGCAGCGCCGCTGAGCGCGCCGCCCCCGCGGTCAGCATGCCGAATCCGGGGAAACAGGTGAGCCACGAACCCATCTCGGCGGCGGGCGGCCGGGGCACTGCCGCGACGTCGATCTCGGCGCCGACACCACCGGCCTCGGCGAGCATGCCGGCCGTCCCCGCGATCCCCGCCATGCTGACGTCCTTGGCCGCGTGAGGACGTGTCGCGGCCACGAACGACGCCATCTGCGCGAGTTCGTCGGCGCTGCGGTGGCTGGTGGAATCCCATTGGCGGCCGTGATAGCCGGGCCGCCAGCCGCCGGCCAGGTCGACGGTGAGACGCAGCGCGTCGCCGGCGGATCCGCCACCGGCCGGGACCGGGTCGGTGGTGCGCCCGAAGGCCGTGACCGCCAGCGATGCGGGCACCCCGAGCTGGGTGTGGCCGCCGAGAACCGGGAGCCGCCACGCCTGCGACGCGTCGGCCACGCCGCGCACGATCCGGGTCAGCACAGAGCGGTTCGGGGCGCCGACCGCGTCGAGCAGACCCGTCGGCGTCGCACCCATGGCCGACAGGTCGTTGACGTTGACGAGCACCGAACACCAGCCCGCCCACTCGGGATCGCGTTCGACCATCGACGGGATGATCGCGTCGCAGGCGGCCACCACGTCACTGCCCGGCACCGGGACTCCGTCGTCGCCGACGAAACCCGCGGGCCCCAGGCCGTTGGGCACGGCGCGCAGCGGATCCAGGATCTCGCCGAGAAACGCCTTCGTCGCCGCGACGGTGCGGGCGATCGGATCCGGTGACCATCGCATCACCGCGTGCGGTCGGCCGGCGACCGTGCACGCGCCGTGCTCGGTCCAGCCGAGCCCGGCGAACATCGCCGCGTACCGGCGCTGCACGGTCGCTTCGAAGCGCAGCGCTCCCACGGATTCGACCTGGGCACACGCGGCGCGGATCAGCGCCGGGCCGAGACCTGTTGCGCGAGAGGACCGGTCGACCACCAGACGGCTTCCGGTCCACCAGCCGATGTCGGGTGAGCAGGCCGGGGCCAGGCGGACGCCGCCGAGCACCGTGCCCTCGGCGCTCGTGGCGACGAGCACGACGGTGCGCGGGTCGTCGTCGACGTCGTCGCGGTCCGAGCCCGCGAACATCCCCTGCTCGATCACGAACGACGCACGGCGCAGCCGCAGGTACTGTGCCAACTCCTCGCCGTCTGCCTGATGGATCAGGAACTGACCGTGAGCGGCGGGGCGTGGCCCGGACAAGATCGACAGCTCGCCTTGATGGGGTGAGACAGCCTGGAAGAGCATCGCTTTCACCCGCCCATGTTCTGCAGCACCCCGCAGGCGCCGCATGCCGTACACCCCGCCTTCTGGTCCACGCCCGCCATGCCCGCCAGCCGCAGTTTGTGCGCGACCTCGCGCGACACCTTCTCCACGACCGCGGCGTCCGGAGCGTGTGCCCCGTCGACGTCGACGGCCAGGGTTCCGGGATGCGGACGGAACGGCACCACGAACGGGTACACACCCATCTCGATGAGGTCGCCGGCACCGGCGATCAGCTCCTCGGCGTCCTCGCCGAGACCGACCAGAAGATATGTCGACACCTGGTTTCGGCCGAAGACTTTCACCGCTTCACGCCAGGCCGCCCGATACTGGTGCAGCGGCACCGTCGCCTTGCCCGGCATCCACCGGCGACGCACCTCGTCGTCGAGGGACTCGACGTGGATGCCGATCGCGTCCGCGCCGGCCTCGCGTAACTCGGAGATCACGGACAGCTCGGCCGGGGGTTCGCACTGCACCTGAATCGGAAGGTCCGGAACCGCCTCCTTCACGGCCCGCACACAGCGGGCCAGGTGGCGGGCGCCGCGATCGGGGCCTGCCGAGGTGCCGGTGGTCATCACCATCTGGGTGACGCCGTCGAGGCGCACCGCGGCACGGGCCACCTCGGCAAGCTCGCCGGGCCGCTTCACCGCGGTTGTCGCGCCCGCGCGCAGGGACTCCTCGATGCTGCAGAATCGGCAGCGCTGGTCGGGGGAGTAGCGGATGCACGTCTGGACCACGGTGGTGGCCAGCACGTTGCGGCCGTGCAGCCGGGCCAGCTTCTCGTAGGGCACACCGTCGACGGTGACGAGGTCGTAGAACTTCGGGCGCTCGATCACCTCGACGTCCAGACCGGTCTCGTGGCCGTCGAACAGGATCTTCTGCCCGTCGAACGAGTACGGACTCTGCGGGTTGCGGGGAATCGCGGCGTTGAGACCGTCGATGACGAGGTGGCCGTCGTCGCTGGGCCCGGCGCCCGCGGTGCGGTGTAGCGGGGGCCGGCCGCGGATGCCGAGGAGGGCGAGGTCGACGCGAGTGGAACTGGGGGACGTGGAATTGGGGGACGTGGAATTGGGGGACGTGGAATTGGGGGACAGGGCCACGGTTCTCCTAGGCGGTCTCTGCGTATCTGGGGGTACGCAAGGCGCTGCGGCGAACCTTGCCGTTCTCACTGTCGATGATCGCCGCGGCGACGTGCCGGGCGTCGCGGTCGATGCCGAGGAACCGCCCGGATCCCCAGGTGTGCATCCACGGCAGCCCGACGAAGGACAGGCCCGGCACCGTCGTCACGCCCCGGTTCTGCATCGGGCGGCCGCCCCCGTCGAAGGCGCTCGCCTCGATCCACCGGTAGTCGGGCCGGTAGCCGATCGCCCAGACGATTGTGTTGACCTGCTCCGCCGTGAGATCCAGTGCGGTGGGCTCGGTCTCGGGCTGCCACACGGGCACGTAGCGGCTCGGAGGCGGGGCATCGGCGCCCGTTCTCGCGATGTGGGCGTCGATGTCCGCGCAGATCGAGTTGTACACCGAGTCGGCGTGATCGAGCGCGCGCCGCAGGGTCGGTGCGAACCGCAGCGAGCTGCCGTGCCCGTCGGTGAGTGTGCCGTAGAGCTTCATGCCTTCGGTGGCGAAGCGGCGCAGATCGATGTCGCGGCCGCCGTCGCGTCCGGTGACGTAGTGGTTCGTCTTCTCGATGGCCGCCTTACCGCCCGGGTACTCGGCCGCCGGTTTGTCGTAGAGCCCCATGTCGGAAAGCCATGTCATGCAATCCCTGCCGCGGTAGAACCGGGCCACCCGGGGGGCGTTCCCGACCGCGAGGTGCACCTGCCGGCCTGCCAGGTGGAGATCTTCGGCGATCTGGGTGCCGGACTGGCCGGTGCCGACGACGAGCACGGCGCCGTCGGGGAGCTGGTCTGCGTTGCGGTACTGCTCGGAATGGATCTGGCAGATCGCAGGGGACAGCGCACCGGCGAAAGGCGGCACTACCGGGACCGGATAGCCGCCGGTGGCGATCACGGCGTGCTCGCAGGCCAGTGTCTGTTCCCCGGCATCGGTCTGCAGGGTCAGCTCGAAGCCGCGCTCGGCGCCGTGGCGCAATCGGGTGACGCGAGTGTGCGGACGGACGGGTGCCTCGAAGGTGGAGAGCCAGCCGCTGAGCCAGTCGACCACCTCGTCGCGGGTCATGAAGCCGTCCGGGTCGGGTCCGTCGTAAACGTAGCCCGGCAACCGGCAGTGCCAGTTCGGCGTCACGAGAGTGAAGTTGTCCCAACGGCTGTCGGTCCACGCATGCACGGGGGTGTCGGCCTCCAGCACCACATGGTCGATGCCGGCGCGGCTCAGGTACCAGCTGACCGACAGACCGGCCTGGCCGCCCCCGATCACGGCGACCGGGGTGTGTGCCGCGGCGGTGGTCATCAGGACTCCTTGTCGGGGTGCATGGCGACGACCCGGATGGCGGCGTCGGCGGGGTAGCGGGCCGCTGTGCGCCTGATCTCCCGGGTGGTGGCCGCCGCTGCGGTGCAGGCGAACCCGTATCGGGCGCGGACGCGGTCGTCGGCCTCTGCCATCGCACGGGTGGTGCGGGCCACGAACTCGGCCACATCGTAGGTGGCCCCGACGCTGAGGTAGTCGTGTACCACCAGGCTCGGTGAGTAGCACTGTTGCTCAACGCCGTCCGGCCAGCGAACCTGGAATGTCATCTCAGGCATGCTCGAATGCCTGCCATGCCGCCGCCGTCGCGGCTTCGGTCACCGGACCGTAGACGTCGGGCCTGCGGTCGCGCAGGTGGAACATCCCGGCCCGCATCGCGCGGAAGGTTTCGTCGATGTCGACGTCGGCCACCGCCATACCGCTGCCGAGATGCGTTGTCGCCAGGATGTTCCCACCGGGGTCGACGATCTTCGCGTTGCCCACGTAGCGCAGTGAGCCGAAGGTGCCGCTCTGGTTGGACGCCACCCAGAAGACCTGATTGTCGAGTGCCCGGGCGGTGTCGAACAGGTTGAAACGGTAGGTCCAGCGATCCTCCTGCAGGTTCGCGGCGGCTGCGGTGCGCGCTGCGGGCCACGCCGAGAGGCTGGTGATCACCTGGGCCCCTTGCAATGCCATGATCCGGGCTGCCTCGGGAAACGCCTTGTCGTAACAGATCTGCAGACCGATCCGGCCGACGGGGGTGTCGAACACCCGGTAGCCGGAACCTGCCGAGTACGACATGCCCTCACCCAGCGGTTGGTGCACCTTGCGGTAGGAGCCGTAGATGGTTCCGCCGTCGAGTACCGCGGCGGCGTTGTACCGCGTACGTCCGTCCTCGGCGAGTTCGCAGAAACCGATCGCGACCACCAGGTCACCCACGATCTGCTGCACCCGGGTGATCTCGGGGCCGTCGAGCGTGATCGCCGGCGGCAGGGACTGCTGTGCGGTCCTGACCGTGTCGCCGTGGTTGCCGAGTGAGGACAGGTAGCCACCGATCGCGGCCTCGGGCAACGCCAGATAGTCCACCCCCCGGGCGTTGGCCTCGCCGACCAGGTCGGCGATCAGCGCGTAGTTCTGCTCAAGGTCGCGAGTGAAGTTCGCCGAGACTGCCGCGAGTTTCGTCATGGTCGCGCTCCATCCCGCTTCAGACCATGTAGGTGGAGTTGATGATGGCGCCCTTACGGGCATAGTGGATCAACGCGTCCTGCACGTCCAGTGGGTGCGCGGGGATGACGCCTTCGATGAGGTCCTCTTCGCGGCCGCCGTGCAGGGCAAGTCCGAAGCGGCAGCAGAACACCGTGCCGCCCTCGCCGATGAACGTCCCGAGTGCGTCGTTGATGTTCTGCTCACCCGGGAAGCCGGAGTCGCCTGTGGTCGGAAAGCCACGGGTGGCAAGGCAATTGATCGCTCCCGGGCCGTAGAAGTAGATCGCCGACTCGAAGCCCTTCCGAAGTGCGCGGGTGGCCTGCAGCACCGCGACGAAGCTGACCGACGACTCGTGGGCGATGCCGTGGACGAGCGTGAAGTAGCTTTCCCCGTTCTCGGCCTTGTAGTCGGGGAAGATCTTGGTGCCGCCGTAGATGTTGGAGCCCTTGGGCAGTGACGGGTGGGGGATCTCGGCGAGTGAGGTCGTGATGTTCTCCGCGATCGTCGCGTCAAAAGGCATAAAGGCTCCCGGGGTTCGTAGCGGTACGGTTCTCGCGGCGACGATGCCCGAGGGCCCAGTATCGGCGGCCGCTTCAAGTACAGGCCTGTGCGATTGCGCACTGGTTGCCGATGGACTACGAATTCGTTAGGGGGAGTTCACCGGGGAAACACGGCGGAAACACCCGGGGCGCGAGAGTTGCGCGATGTTCCGAGAGTTGACCCACGGCTGTGCATATCGCCCAGGCCGCAGCCCGGAATTGTATTTCGCGACAGGCAGATCTAGGTGCCGAGGGTGAATTCCTCTGCCAGCCCGTCGATCCCGGCCTGGATCGCCTCGAGTGCACCCTTGCGGGCCTTCAGCTTGGTGGCCAGGTGGGCGCCGGGGTGCAGGGTGGCCGCCGCTTCGGCCGCCACCTGCTGTGCCCGGGGGAGCACCTGATCGGCGTCGACGATCTCGTCGAGCCAGCCGGCGGCCACCGCGTCGGCACCGGCGAACGTCGTCGCCAGCGCGGCGGCCCGCTCGAACGCCGCCGGGGTCAATCGGGCGCGCATGATCTCCAGCGCGGAGATCGGGATCGTCATGCCGATCGCGACCTCGATGGCCTGGCACCGCGACTTCGGCTGGCCGATCCGGTGATCGCCGGAGAGCAGCAGGAACGAACCCATCGCGATCGCGGGCCCGGTGGCGGCGATGATCACCGGCGCCGGGAACGTCAGCGTCCTCAGCGACAGCTCGAAGCCGCCGGAGAGCATGCCCAGCGCGGCGGCGGCATCGCCGGACTGGAACACCGAGAGATCGAAACCGCCGCTGAACACCCGCGCGTTGCCGGCCAGCACGACGGCCTTGGCCTTATCCGCCTCGGCGCGGTCGAGAGCCCCGTTGATCGCGGTCTGCATGGTGGGCCCGAGCACGTTCACCTTGCCGTCGTCGAGGGTGATCGTGGCCACGGAGTCGGCGAACTCATACGAGACGGAGTCGGTCATGGGGGAAACGTAACAGCGGTCTCGCCGGCACTACGTAAGTGGTCCGGGCCGAATACTGCGCAGAAGAAGTAGTGCACTACTCAGGACGGTCACCGGGCGACTGCATAGCGTCAGATTCGCGCGGTACACGAGGGGTTACCGCGATTCGGATCCCGGGGGATGCGAAAGACGCGGTCACCGCAGCCAACCGGTTTCCTGGAACGTGGGGGTTCAGGAAGCCGCGACAAGTGCCGGGCTTTCCGTGACGGACGGGGGCGTCACGGAGCCCGGCACGAGTCGTTCAGCGCGGGCCGTCCAGTCCGGATCCGCCCACACCACCCTCGCGGGCAGGCGCCGCCAATAGGACGGATGCGCCCGCAGCTGGGTCTGCACGCTCGCATGCACCGCAGCGCCGTCGCGAACTTTGCGGACGGCCACGGTGTGCGCGTGCCCGGCCAAGGCGTCGGCGGCCATCGGAGCGGGGTGGCCGTCGACGCCGCACCGCACGATCGCCCCGGCGGCGACCGCGCCGTCGAGCACCCAGTCCAACGCGATGCCGGCCAGCGGTGGGCACGCGCGGTGGCCGCCGACGAGGTCGCGGTGCCCGCCCCGGAACCAGACCTCGCGCACGTCGTCCGGGCCGTCCGGCAGCCGCGGCGCCCGCGGTCGCGGTGCGCCGTCCAGCGCCAGGGCGTGCCGCGCCGCCCGCACGCGGGGTAGCCGCGACGGCTCCCGCCCGAGGACAGTCCCGGGGTAGCCCGCGGCGTCGAACATGCCGAGGAAATGGACGTCGGCGCCGGCCTCCGAGCGGCCGGACAGTGCGGCCGTCAACCCGGCGATGTGCTCCCAGTCGGCCGCATCGCGCCAGGTACGGGGTAGCGCGTAGGTGGACAGCGCGTAGCCGCGGAAGTCCTCGGCCGACCAGCCCGCCACGTCGTCGTCACCCAGCACCCCGACGGCGCCGAGCAGCCGGGCCAGCGAGTGCGCACAGGCCGCGCCGTGGCCGGCGCCGAACAGGAAGATCCGGTCGTCGGGCCGCCAGTGGTCGACGAGGAACCCGTACGCATCGGCGATGGCCGCGCGGGCGTCGTCCACGTCGCCGCGGCGGGGGCCGGCGGACCAGACGAGCTGGTCGTCGGTGCGCAGCAGCAGTTGCGCCAGCAGCGCGGCGTTGGTGGGATTCTCGGCACCGTCGAGATCGCGGTCACGGTCGAAGCACAGCGCGATGTTCTTCACGAGGACCCCCGGCGCGGGTTGGGCGACAGCGCTGGGATCGAGTTTGCCAGAACCGGGTGCCGGCGGGGCCGGAACGCCGAACTCCGGGGTACGCGGAGCGGCCCGTCAGCCGCCCATCAGCATCCGCCACTGGTCCAGATCGCGGGCCCGGTAGACGTAGTTGCTGCCGCGCACATCCGACAACGGCGCGCTCGGCTCGGCGGAGTACCAGTGGCCGGGGAACACCGTCGGATCGCCGGGAAGCTTGGCCAGCGCCTGCAGGCTGCGGAACATGTCGTCGACATTGCCGCCGGGGAAGTCGGTGCGCCCGCAGCCTTCCAGGAACAGGGTGTCGCCCGCGACGAGACGGCCGTCGAGCAGGAAGCACTGGCTGCCCGGCGTGTGGCCGGGGGTGTGCAGCAGCTCGATGTCGATGGCGCCGACCGAGACCTTGTCGCCGTGCTGGTGAGCGGTCAGCTCGCTGCCCGCGATCCCGGTGACATTCGCGACCCAGTCGGCCTCGTGGGCGTTCACGTGCACCGGGACGCTGACCCGCTCCAGCAGCTCGGCGAGGCCCTTGAGGGTGAACCCCATCATCGAGCCGCCGACATGGTCGGGGTGGTGGTGGGTGACCAGCACCCCGGACAGGTGCATGCCGTCGGCCTCCAGCGCGTCCACCAGATCCCCCGCGGCGTAGGCGGGGTCGACGACGACGGTGTCGCCGGTCTCGCGGTCGCCGATCAGATAGGCGAAGTTGCGCATCTGCTGGGCGATCATGTCGCCGGCGGCGAAATCGCGCCCGGACAGCAGCTGCTTGAAGTAGAGGCGGTCGTTCTCTTCTGTGGCGGTGTCATCCGTGGCGGGCATGCGCACAGCGTAGGCATCCGAGCCCCAATCGGCGGGAACCACCCGAAAACGCACACTTTGACCTGCGGTTTGGTGTCGGAATCGGTGAGACTGTACCCTCTTTAAGGCTCGCCGCTGTGGCGCGAGTGCAGGCCCCCTTAGCTCAGTCGGTAGAGCGTTTCCATGGTAAGGAAAAGGTCAACGGTTCGATTCCGTTAGGGGGCTCGGTGGGAACCGGGTGGCGGTCAGTTCGCTTGAGCTCGGATCCGTCCGGGGCGGTGTAGCTCAGCTGGTTAGAGCGCACGACTCATAATCGTGAGGTCGGGGGATCGAGCCCCCCCACCGCTACAACACACGACCGTAGAAGAAAGAGACGACAGTGGCCTCCAGTACTGACGTGCGGCCCAAGATCACCTTGGCCTGCGAGGTGTGCAAGCACCGCAACTACATCACCAAGAAGAACCGCCGCAACGATCCCGATCGCCTCGAGATCAAGAAGTTCTGCCCGAACTGCGGTAAGCACCAGGCCCACAAAGAGTCGCGCTAGCGACCCGGATCCGGCCCGACACCGTCGTATCGCGGTCGCCGAGGTCGACCAGGTAGGTTCACTGTCGTGTCGTCGCTGGCTGCATACGTCGGAACGCACTTCCGCTACCCCGATTTCTACACGGTCGGCCGCGAGAAGATCCGCGAGTACGCCGTGGCGGTCAAGAACGACGATCCCGCGTACTTCGCGGAAGAGGCTGCCGCCGAGTTGGGCCACGACTCGCTGCCGGCGCCGCTGACCTTCATCTCGGTGTTCGGATACCAGGCGCAGTTGGCGATGTTCGACGCCGCCGGTATCGGCATCGCCGACGCGCAGATCGTCCAGGTCGATCAGGCCATCCGCTTCGTCCGGCCGATCAAGGCGGGCGACAGGCTCTATTGCGACGTATGGATCGACTCGGTCCGCAAAGCGCACGGCACGGACCTCATCGTGACCAAGAACATCGTCAGCACAGAAGACGGCGAAGTCGTGCAGGAGTGCTACACCACGCTGGCGGGTCGTAGCGAAGAAGACGGAGAGAGTGGCTTCACAGATGGCACTGCGTGAATTCAGTTCGGTCAAGGTCGGCGACAAGCTGCCGGAAAAGGTCATCCCGCTGACGCGGGCCGACCTCGTCAACTACGCGGGTGTGTCGGGCGACCTGAACCCGATCCACTGGGACGACGAGATCGCCAAGCAGGTCGGGCTGGACACCGCGATCGCCCACGGCATGCTGACCATGGGCGTCGGCGGCGGCTACATCACGTCCTGGGTCGGTGACCCGGCCGCGGTCAAGGAGTACAACGTGCGGTTCACCGCCGTCGTGCCCGTCCCCAACGACGGCAAGGGCGCCGAGATCGTGTTCAACGGCCGGGTGAAATCCGTCGACCCCGAATCGAAGGACGTGACCATCGCGCTGACGGCCACCTCCGGCGGCAAGAAGATCTTCGGGCGCGCCATCGCGGTCGCGACGCTCGCGTAAGGAGGTACCGATGGCACTCAAAACCGACATCCGCGGGATGGTCTACAAGTATCCCGATGCCTTCGTCGTCGGCCGCGAGCAGATCCGGCAGTACGCGAACGCCGTCAAGGCCACCGATCCGGCGTCACTCGACCTGGAGGCGGCCCAGGCGCAGGGCCACCCCGGTCTGGTCGCGGGCCCGACGTTCATGTCGATCCTCGCGGTGATGACCCAGCGGCATTTCTTCCAGAACGTCGACATCGGCTTCGAGACCATGCAGATCGTGCAGGTGGACCAGAAGTTCCTGTTCCACCGCCCCATCAAGGAGGGCGACGTCCTGCACGCCACGATGTTCATCGAGAGCGTCGACGAGCGTTTCGGTGCCGACATCGTGACCACCCGCAACGAGCTCACCGACGACGACGGCAAGGTCGTGATGGAGGCGTTCACGACGCTGATGGGCCATGAGGGCGACAACTCCATCTCCGCCGGCTGGGATCCCGAGACCGGCCAGGTCGTGCGCAAGCCGGTGACCCACGACGAGCTCGAGGTCGCGCAGTAGATTTCGTTGTGGCACAGGCGGTCAGGTCCACCCGTGGCTCGGCGGGCGACCCGCCGCCACCGGCAATCGCGCGTCGCCGAGAACCCGAGATGGTGCGGATTAGCAACTCGGACCCACGGCGCGCTACACTCGGGCTTCGGGGTTTTCCCAGTTAAGCGCGCTGTCCGTAGGCTCTGATCGAGCGAACGGAGAGCGCGCGATCTGTGTGGGCCCTGCAGGGATCCCCTGAAGGGGCGTAGCTCAACTGGCAGAGCAGCGGTCTCCAAAACCGCAGGTTGCAGGTTCAAGTCCTGTCGCCCCTGCGCAACTGAATACTCGACAGAGTGGACACATTCCGGTTCTGGATACTGGAGAGTGGATCACTAAGGACGAACAGACGGGAAGCATGCGGTGAGCGACGAGCGCGACGGTGTCAGCTCCGCGGACACCGACAGCGGCACGGAGACCGGCGATGGCGACACCGGCGGTCAGACCGCGGTGGTGACGCGGCCCCTGCGACCCACCGGCAAGCGGTCACGACGTGCCGTCGATGCCGAGGCAGGCGCCGACGAGAAGCCGGAGACCGAGAGCTCGGGATCGAAGGACGACGACGGCCGCGGGCCCAAGGCCAAGAAGAAGACGGCCAAGAAGCCCAAGGACGGCCCGTCCCGCAACCCGATCACCTACATCGTCAACTACCTCAAGGAAGTTGTCGGTGAGCTCAAGAAGGTCATCTGGCCGAACCGCAAGCAGATGATCAGCTACACGACCGTGGTGCTGTTCTTCCTGATTTTCATGGTGGCGCTGATCGGCGGGGTGGACCTCGGCCTTGCGAGGCTTGTGACCTGGGTCTTCGCCTGATCCCCGAGCGGGACGCCAGGAAAGAAACTGAGAGAGGACTGACACGTGACTAGCTTCGACGGCGATGCGCCCACGGGCGACACCGTCGACACCATTGACGACACCAACGCCGAGGCCGGTTCCGACGCTGTGCGCAGCGACGAGGACGCCGCGCCCGCCGAGGTCACCGATGTCATCGAAGGTGCCGACGCCGGCGAGAGTGCCGACCAGGACGCCGCCGCAGAGGCCGCTCCCGAAGAGGACGCTCCCGAAGAGGACGAGGATCCCGCGGTTGCGCTGAAGAAGGAACTGCGCCTCAAGCCCGGCGACTGGTACGTGATCCACTCGTATGCCGGTTACGAGAACAAGGTGAAGGCCAACCTCGAGACCCGCGTGCAGAACCTCGACGTCGGCGACTACATCTTCCAGGTCGAGGTGCCGACCGAAGAGGTCACCGAGATCAAGAACGGCCAGCGCAAGCAGGTCAACCGCAAGGTGCTGCCGGGTTACATCCTGGTGCGCATGGAGCTCAACGACGAATCGTGGGGCGCCGTGCGCAACACCCCCGGTGTGACCGGATTCGTCGGCGCGACGTCGCGTCCGTCCCCGCTGTCGCTGGACGACGTCGTCAAGTTCCTGCTGCCGCCCGCCGCGGCGAAGAAGCCGGGCAAGGCCGCCGCCTCGTCTGCGGCGTCTGCGGCCTCGGAGGCCGGTGGCATCGACCGCCCCGTCATCGAGGTCGACTTCGAGGTCGGCGAGTCGGTCACCGTCATGGACGGCCCGTTCGCGACGCTGCCCGCGTCCATCAGCGAGGTCAACGCCGAGCAGCAGAAGCTCAAGGTGCTGGTGTCGATCTTCGGACGTGAGACGCCGGTCGAACTGACCTTCAACCAGGTCGCCAAGATTTAACCGGGCACCCGCCCGGCGAGAGAAAAGAAGGAAAGCACAGCCATGCCCCCGAAGAAGAAGGTCGTCGGGCTGATCAAGCTGCAGATCCAGGCCGGGCAGGCCAACCCCGCCCCGCCGGTCGGTCCCGCGCTCGGCCAGCACGGCGTGAACATCATGGAGTTCTGCAAGGCGTACAACGCCGCGACCGAGTCGCAGCGCGGCAACGTCATCCCCGTGGAGATCACCGTCTACGAGGACCGCAGCTTCACGTTCGCCCTGAAGACCCCGCCCGCCGCCAAGCTGCTGCTCAAGGCAGCCGGTGTGCAGAAGGGTTCCGGCGAGCCGCACAAGACGAAGGTCGCGAAGGTCACCTGGGATCAGGTCCGCGAGATCGCCGAGACCAAGAAGTCCGATCTGAACGCCAACGACATCGACGCCGCGGCGAAGATCATCGCGGGCACCGCCCGCTCCATGGGCATCACCGTCGAGTAGAAGTACGAAGCGTGGGAGGGCCAGCTACGGCCCGCCGACCACAACTCTGAACTGGAGACATCAATGAGCAAGAACAGCAAGGCCTACCGCGAAGCCGCCGAGAAGGTGGACCGCAGCAAGCTCTACACGCCGCTGGAGGCCGCGAAGCTGGCCAAGGAGACGTCGTCGAAGAAGCAGGACGCCACCGTCGAGGTCGCGATCCGGTTGGGCGTCGACCCGCGTAAGGCCGACCAGATGGTGCGCGGCACCGTGAACCTGCCGCACGGCACCGGTAAGACCGCCCGCGTGGCCGTCTTCGCCGTCGGCGAGAAGGCCGAGCAGGCCCTCGCCGCGGGCGCCGACGTGGTCGGCAGCGACGACCTGATCGAGAAGATCCAGGGCGGCTTCCTCGACTTCGACGCCGCGATCGCCACCCCGGACCAGATGGCCAAGGTCGGCCGCATCGCCCGCATCCTCGGCCCGCGTGGCCTGATGCCGAACCCGAAGACCGGCACCGTGACCCCCGACGTCACCAAGGCCGTCAACGACATCAAGGGCGGCAAGATCAACTTCCGCGTCGACAAGCAGGCCAACCTGCACTTCGTGATCGGCAAGGCGTCGTTCGACGAGAAGGCGCTCGCCGAGAACTACGGTGCCGCGCTCGACGAGATCCTGCGCGCCAAGCCGTCCTCGTCGAAGGGCCGCTACCTGAAGAAGGTCGTCGTCTCGACCACCACGGGCCCGGGCATCCCGGTGGACCCGGCCGTGACCCGCAACTTCGCGGAGGAGCCGGCCTAGCCCGAAGCACGCTACGAGAAAACCCCGCCCACCCGGGCGGGGTTTTCTTGTCTGACAAGCACTTTGCGGATCTGGGGATTTTGAGAGTGCCCCTCGGTCGCCGCCTCCGACCCGCCTGGAACACCGTCCCCCACGAGCGGTGGACCCGGCGCGCTGGTCAGAGGTCTCCGGTATCCCCCTGGTGAACCGTGATGCGGCGGCCGAAGAGCACCCTCGGGCTGAACGTAACACCGATCAGGCTGCGCCAGAGGCGAATCGCGTCAACCACATCGCGCGGCGACCGCCGCCGCGGCACATGTGCGAAAAGCCGCAGCCGAGCGCCGATCGGAGGCGATACTGACTGTGGAGGCATCACCGAAGAGCCGCGGCCTTCGGGCCGACATGGAGAATCCCCCGCATTCAGGCGTGCGGGGGATTCTTCGTTTCAGCTGGGTCAGGCGGAGACGGCCGGCTTCAGGTAGGTGACCAGGCTGACGTCGATGGCCTCGTCGATGAAGTAGTACTGGCAGCCCTTGAGGTAGCGCATGTAGCGCTCGTAGTTCTCCTCGTCGGTCGCCGCGATCGCCGCATCCTTGCTGGCTTCGAGCCGGTCGGCCCAGATACCGAGCGTCTTGATGTAGTGGTTGCGCAGCGAGACCGCTTCCGGCACCACGAAGCCGGCCTTCTCACCGTGCTCGACCATCATTCCGGTGGTGGGCAGTCGGCCGCCGGGGAAGATCTCGGTGATCATGAACTTGATGAAGCGGGCCAGCTCGAACGTCAGCTTCTTGCCGCGCTCGGCGAGGTCGTACGGGTGGTACCCGACGCTGCTCTGGATGGTCATCCGGCCGTCCTCGGGCAGCACGTCGAAACACATCTTGAAGAAGTCGTCGTAGCGCTCGAACCCGAAATGCTCGAACGCCTCGATCGACACGATGCGGTCGACGGGGGATCCGAACTGCTCCCAGCCCTCCAACCGGACATCGAACGTGCGCTCGGTGTCGAGCTTGCCGAGCAGCTGATCGCAGTACGCCTTCTGGTTCTTCGACAGCGTGAGGCCGATGACGTTGACGTCGTACTTCTCCATCGCACGCTGCAGCGTCAGACCCCAGCCGCAACCGACCTCCAGCAGCGTCATCCCGGGCTTGAGGTCCAGTTTGTCGAGGTGCTGGTCGACGTTGGCGACCTGCGCCTCCGACAGCGTGACGTTCGGGCCGGTGAAGTACGCGCAGCTGTACTTGCGGGTCGGATCCTGGAAGACGCCGAAGAAATCGTCAGACAGGTCGTAGTGGGCCTGGATGTCCTCGAAATGAGGAGTCAGGTCCTTCGTGCCGGCGGAGTTGTCAGACATGTTTCCTCTGCTTCGCGCTTTTGGGTCAATACGCCATCGTTGTCAAGACGAACGAGACGTTACCTAAGACACGGTTCGGCCTTCTGCAAACACGCGTCTCGAAGGCCTCAGCGTAGCGTTCGGCGACCTGCCCGATCCAATCCTGCCGATCGGTCACTTCGCCAGCGTGAACTGGTTGACGTCGATGTAGCCGACCCGGAATCCGGCGGCGCAGCCGGTCAGATAGTGCATGTACCGGTCGTACACCTGCTCGGACTGGATCCTGATCGCGTCGTCGCGGCGAGACTCCAGAGCCTGCGCCCAGCAGTCCAGGGTGCGCGCGTAGTGGGGCTGGAGCGACTGGGTGCGCGTCAACTCGAACCCCGGTATCGCGGCATGCTCGCCGACCAGTTCGATCGTCGGCAGATATCCGCCCGGGAAGATCTCGGTGAGGATGAATTTGACGAACCTGGCCACCGAGAACGTCAGCGGCATTCCCCGTTCCGCCATCTGCGGCACGGTGAGCGCGGTGATGGTGTGCAGCAGCATCACCCCGTCGTCGGGGAGCGCCCGATACGCCATGGCGAAGAAGTCGTCCCACCGGTCCCTGCCGAAATGCTCGAACGCCCCGATCGACACGATGCGGTCGACGGGCTCGTCGAACTGTTCCCAGCCGCGCAGCAGCACGCGCTTGTCCCGCGGGCTCGCCGATTCGGCGAAGACGCGCTCCACATGGGCTTTCTGGTTCTCGCTCAGTGTCAGGCCGATGACGTTGACGTCGTATTTCTCCTGCGCGCGCAACATCGTCGACCCCCACCCGCAGCCGACGTCGAGCAGGGTCATGCCCGGTTGCAGGCCGAGCTTGCCCAGCGCCAGGTCGACCTTGGCGAGCTGGGCCTGCTCAAGGGACATCTCGTCCTGCTCGAAGTAGGCGCAACTGTAGGTCTGGGACGGGTCGAGGAAGAGCCGGAAGAAGTCGTCCGACAGGTCGTAGTGCGCCTGGACGTCCTGGAAGTGGGGTTTGAGATCGCGTTTTTTCGTCGAGGCCATGGCGGCCTTCCCGTTGGGCACAGCCCGAAGAGGTTCTCCTGAAACGGCGGCGAAAAGTGCCCGACTCCGGCGATGCTACGTGGGTTTGTGACCCTGTGAATTGACGCCGGAGTAGGAGTTTTCCGGGTCAGGGGGCTTCGGCGAAGGTGGTCTTGAGCTCGCCGACGATGTCGTCCCACAGCGGCTCGGGCAGTTCGTGGCCCATACCGTCGAACAGCACCAGGCGCGCACCGGGAATGGCCCGGGCGATCGCGCGCCCTCCGGACGGCCGCATCAGCTTGTCGGCCTTGCCGTGCAGGACCACGGTCGGCGCGGTGATCTGGCGGTCGTACCGGCGCAGGCTGCCGGTGCCCAGGATCGCGGCGAAGTGCCTGCCGACCCCGGCCGGGTAATAACTACGGTCATAACCCTCGATCGCGTCGGCGCGCAGACGCTGCTCGTCGGCCGGGTAGCCGGGGCTGCCGATGATGCGGGCGACGCGCACCGCGTTGTCGATGATCGCCTCGCGCGACGAACCGTCGGGGCGCTGCAGGATCGCCGAGAGCTGGCGCAGCCCGGGCGGAGGCAGGGCCGCCTGGTTGTTGCTGGAGAAGATCACCCCGAGGGTCTTGGTGCGGGGATGGTGCCTGGCCGCGAAGACCTGCGCGATCATCCCGCCCATCGACGCGCCGACCACATGGGCGGTGTCGATGCCGAGATGGTCCAGCAGCGCCGCCGCATCCTCGGCCATGTCCTCGAGGGTGTACGGAGCCGGGCTGGGCAGTCCGACGAACGACCGCGCCATCCGGGGCAGCAGCGCAGCGCCCGCGTGCCTGCCGGCCAGCTTGGACGACAGCCCGACGTCGCGGTTGTCGAACCGGATCACGCGCAATCCCTGATCGACCAGCTTTTCGCAGAAAGCCGTGCGCCACAACAGCAACTGCGCGCCGAGACCCATGATCAACAGCACCGCCGGATCGTCGGGCTCGCCCATCTCCTCGTAGTGGATCTCCAGCTCACCGGAGCGCGCGGTGCCGTGGCGGATCTGCACTACGAATCCAGCTGCTCGGTACCGGTGCCATGTTCGCGCGACACTTCCACCATGAAGTTCGCGAAGTACCCGGTCAGGGACGGGTCGCTCATCATCTGCCAATTGGGCGCCAGCAACTTCATGTAGCGCTCGACGTAGAGGAACTGCTTGCCGATCAGCACCAGCTCGCGCGGCAGCTTCACGTCGTAGGCGTCGGCCAGCGCCGAGAGCTGCTTGCCGATCTCGGCATAGCTCAAGTCTCCCAACGACTTCAGCGTCAGCGGCGTCGCGAACTTCTCCAGATCCCTGGCCGCCTCGGCCTCGGGCCGCACGGTGCCGACGGCGCCCATCAGCACCACGATCTTGCCCGCGGCCGCGTGGTCCTTCTTCACCAGCAGCGCGTAGACGAGCTCACGCAGCAGCCACCGTGTGCGCGGGTCGATGCGGCCCATGATGCCGAAGTCGAAGAACACGATCTTGCCGTCGTCGTCGACGTACAGGTTGCCCGCGTGCAGGTCGCCGTGGAACAGGCCGTGCCGCAGACCGCCCTCGAACAGGCTGAACAGCAGCGCCTTGACCAGCTCGGTGCCGTCGAACCCCTTCTTGCGGATCGCGGCGACGTCGTCGATGCGCACGCCGGTCACCCGCTCCATCGTCAGCACGCGTTCACTGGTCAGGTCCCAGTACACCTGCGGCACCCGGATGTTGCGGCCCAGCGGCGACGCGTGCATGTGCGACACCCACGCGTCCATTGACTGGGCTTCGAGCCGGAAGTCGAGTTCCTCGGCGAGGTTGTCGGCGAAGTCGGCGACCACGTCCTGGGCGGACAGCCGCTGCCCGAGCTTGGCGAACTCGACCAGGCGCGCACCGCGCTTGAGGATCTGCAGGTCCGCGGCGACCCGGCGCCGGATGCCCGGGCGCTGGATCTTGACCACGACCTCCTCGCCCGAGTGCAGCGTCGCGTAGTGCACCTGTGCGATCGACGCCGACGCGAACGGTTTCTCGTCGAACGACTTGAACAGGTTCTGCGGTTCGTCGCCGAGGTCCTCGCGGAAGAGTTTGTGCACCGCATCGGTGTCGGCGGGCGGAACCCGGTCGAGCAGGCCGCGGAACTCGCGGCTCAGCGGTTCGCCGAACGCGCCGGGACTCGACGCGATGATCTGGCCGAACTTCACATAGGTGGGCCCGAGGTCGGCGAAGGTCTGGGGGATCTGCTTGACGATCTTCTGCTGCAGGGAGCCGCGCGTGCCGAGGGCTGCGGCGACGCGGGCGCCGGTGCGGGTGATCTGCCAGCCGGTCGCGCCGACGCGCGCTGCCTCGACCGGAAGGGGGACACGGTCCAACCTGGCAACCGCGCGGTGTGGTGTTCGCTGGTTTTTCTGGGTGGAACTCATGTAATGCAGTGTGTCAAAAGCCGAGGGCTGTGGGAAAAGCTGTGCACCGGGTCACAACACCGCTACCCGAACGCGTCTTCGAGCTCGGAGCGGCTGCGGACCGGATCGGTGCCCGGCCGGTGGGTCGGCAGGGTGTGCGGAGCCAGCGTGGGGTCGACGCCGCCCGCGACACGCTTGCGGGCCTCGACGAACTCCGGCAGGGGCCCGATCGCGGCGTGCCAGCCGTTGAGCACCGACCACACCGTCGCGCGCCGGGCGGTGCGTTCGACGATGTTCGGGTCGCGGTGCTGGATCAGGCCCTTCGCCCAGGGCGGCATGGTGTCGCGCACAGCCCAGTTCAGCGCGGCCAACGGCAGCGGCAGGTCGGGCCCGGTCGCCATCGCCGCGCCGTAGGTGACGGCGAGCTTCGGCAGATAGGACTTCAGGCAGTCCAGCGTGTCCTGTTTGGTGGCGGGCAGATCCGTGCCGCCCAGCGCGTGGCCGACCCTGACGAATTCGGCGTAGTAGCGGTCGAGCTTCTTCCCGCGCAGCGGCTGCGGGTGGTAGAGCTCGTGCGCGGTCGCGATGCCCCACACCACGGTGGCGTAGTTCCAGCGCAGCCACTCGGGGTCGTCGGCGTCGTAGCGCGCGCCGTCGGGCCGGGTGCCCTTGATGGTGTGGTGCATCGAGCGCACGGTCAGCGCGAGCTTCTCCGCGGTCGGGGTGGGTCCGTACGCGGTTCCGGTGAAGAACGCCACCGAATGGCCCAGCCGCGCCCAGAATCCCGCGGGGTCGATCTCGGGCATCGGCTTGTTCTTGGTGTCCTGTTTGACCAGCCGCGAGTGATGCACGCCCATCCAGTAGATGGACGGGTCGAGCCGTTCGATGAACGCGGCGCACTGCAGCCCGAACACCAGCGCAGGCATGTGGGAGTGCACGTGCCAGACGGCGCTGCCGGGACCGAACCACCCCGGGTCGCCGACCGGGTTCGCGAAATCCATGCCGCGGAAGAACTGCGTGCGTACCCGCGCGTCGAACTGCTTGTTGAGCTGGTCACCGAGGATCTGGTGCGGCAGAAGCATCGAAACCTCCAAGGAGTGGTTACGGCTGTAGCCAGAATAACTCCTTTGGCTACGGATGTGGCCAGAACATCTCCTGGACGACTTACGCTGTAGCGATGTCCGGTGCGGCGTCGAATCCGACCAGGTGGGCGGGTGTGCCGCTGACGGATCGCCGCGCCGAACGCCGCGCCCTGCTGGTCGACGCCGCGTACCGGCTGTTCGGGGACGGCGGCGAGTCCGCGGTGTCGGTGCGCTCGGTGTCCCGCGAGTGCGGGTTGAACACCCGCTACTTCTACGAGAGCTTCGACGGCACCGACGATCTCCTCGGCGCCGTCTACGACCGGGTGAGCGCCGAACTCGCCGCCGTCGTCGAGGAGGCGATGGCCGGCGCCGGAGACTCGCTGCGGGCGCGGACCCGGGCCGGAATGGCCGCGGTCCTGCACTACAGCTCCGCCGACCCCCGCCGGGGCCGGGTGCTGTTCACCGACGCCCGGTCCAATCCGGTGCTCACCGAACGGCGCGCCGCGACGCAGGACCTGCTGCGCGAGGCGGTGCTCACCGAGGGGTGGCGGCTACAGCCCGACACCGACCCGATCGCGGCGGCGACCGGCGCGGCGATGTACACCGGCGCGATGGCAGAACTGGCCCAGCAGTGGCTGGCCGGCCACCTCGGCGACGACCTCGACGCCGTCGTCGACCACGCGCTGAGGCTCGTCCTGCGCTGACGTCCCGCGTCAACCGGCCGCTGGGGTGAACGGGGTGAGCCATTCGGTGGCCGGCCACCCCTCCAGTCCCGCGAGAAGCTCGTAAAGCGTTGCCCCGTCGATGCTTTCGCGGATGACATCGCCCTGGCCGGCGTGCCGGGCGAGTTCTTCGATCAGGTGGAACAGCACCCATCGCACCGACCAGGCCGGCACATCCTGCGGGAACCACGGCACCCCCGGCGGTACCGGCACCGCCGCAGCCAGATCGACGGTCTCCACCAACCGGATCGTCTCGGCGTTCTGCCGCTCGAACGCGGCCAGGATGTCGGCCAGCGTCTCGTCGTCGCGCATCACGAACTGGTCGCCGTACTCCTGCGCCTGATCAGCCATCGGGCGTTTGTCCCGCTCACACAACTCGGGGGCGGCGGCGACACGCTCCATCCAGCCCTGCTGGCACTGGGTGACGTGCTTGATCAGACCGCCGATCGACAGCGCGCTGACCGACGGCGTCGAGCGCGCCTGCTCGTCGGTGAGCCCGTATGCGATCGCGTGGAACGCATACTGCTGCGCGGCCAGGTACTCCTTGAGTCCGGCACGTTCGTCGGCGATGGGTGGGGGCATGGCGGGCATGGTTCAGTTCTCCTTCTGGTGGATGTAAAGGTCACGGAGCAAAGCGATCTCGGCGCCGTGGTGGATCACTTCCCGATTGATGTGCAAGACCAGCACCGCCATCGGTTCGGCGGCGTACGGTCCCTCGGCAGGGCCGCACGGCCGCGCCAGTCCGGCATCGTTGAGGCCGCGCACACCGGTCGTCCACGCCGCGTAGGCAGCGTCGAGCTGGGTCAGGGCAGTCTCGGCGTCCAGCGCGTAATCCCAGCTCTCGTAGTCGGCGGGAGGTCCACCGAAATGCGAGTGGGTGCGCGCCGCGAGGACGCCGACGATCACGTGCGCGAGCCGCCACGCGATCGTGGTCACCGGCTCGGGTTGCGGTGGGGGATAGGCGAAGTCGACGGTGCCGTCGCGGTGCAGCGTCCAGCAGTTCGCGACGGGCTCCCAGAAGTACTCGTCATCGGTGAGCCCAGCCAGCCGCGGCCGCAACTGATGGGTCCAGTGCCAGTCGAGTTGATCGGTGAGGAGGGAGACGAGGTCGGTGCTCATGACTCCGACTCTCGCACCTCTTTAGGACAGTTTCTGTCCTAGAAGTGCGGCAGACTTCGGGTATGTCCGAAACGACAAGCCGAGTCCTGCAGCTTCTCGGCCTGCTGCAGTCCCGCCGGGTGTGGAGCGGTGAGGAACTCGCCGAGCGGCTCGGGGTCACGACCCGCAGCGTGCGCCGCGACGTCGACCGGCTGCGCGAGCTGGGCTATCCGGTGCACGCCAGCACCGGGCACGGCGGCGGCTACCAGCTCGGGGCGGGCGCCGCGCTGCCGCCGCTGCTGCTCGACCCCGACGAGGCCGTCGCGATGGCCGTCTGCCTGCGGGTCGCGGCCGGCGGCAGCGTCGCCGGCGTCGGGGAATCCGCATTGCGGGCGTTGAGCAAGCTCGATCAGGTGATGCCGGCGCGGCTTCGGTCTCAGGTCGCCGCGGTACACGACGCGACGGTGACCCTCGGGGCGGCCACCGCCACCCCGGTCGAACCCGAGGTCCTGATGACGCTGGCACGGGCGTGCCGCGACCACGAGCACGTCACCGCCGGCTACGTCGACATCCGTGGGACCGCGACCGAGCGCCGCCTCGAGCCCTACCAGCTGGTCACCACCGGCAGGCGCTGGTACCTGATGTGCTTCGACCGCGACCGCGACGACTGGCGCAGCCTGCGGCTGGACCGGATGTCGGAGGTGCGCGCGGTGGGCACGACGTTCGTGCCGCGCGACACCCCGGACGCCGCATCGTACGTCCGGCGCGCGATCACGTCGTCGCCGTATCCCTATGTGGCGAAGGTGCGGTACTTCGCGCCCCACGACGTCGTCGCGCAGACGTTCTCGGCCGCGTCGGCGGACATCGAACCGGACGGCCCCGACGCGTGCCTGGTCACCGTCGGTGCGGACGACCCGGAACGGATGATCCCGTGGCTGGCGATGCCGGGATGCGATTTCGAGGTGCTGGAACCGCCCGAGGTCGTCGACGCGGTGAAGGTGGTCGCCGACCGGATCGGGCGGGCGGTGCGTCCGTGAAGTGGGCGCCCGTGAGCGGGGATTACCCCCGGGTCACCAGTCGCCGATGGCCGGACCCGACGGGAAGCCCCCGCGGAACGGACGGGACTTGGTGCCCTGGACGGCCTTGACGCTGTCACGGATCTCGCCCTGGGCGTGCACGACGCCGGCATCGCCGAGGCGGGCCTCCGAGATACCGCGGGCCACGCCCATGTCGTTGATCCGGATGACCGAGTTCTGCGACGCCTGACGGCTGGTCACGTTGGGCGTGGGGGCCATGCGCTTGACGTCCGCGGTGGCCGTACCTGCGCCGACACTGATGAACGCGACGGCGCCGAACGCGCCGATGCTGGCGATTCCGAGCACCTTCGCAGAGCGTGCGAGGATGCGGGAGCGGGCGGTCATCAGATCTCCTTCGGCTGGGTTTCGTGCTCTGGCTGCTGGTCCGACGATCATTGCACAGCAAACTCGCCCGCGGGTGCGTTGCTGGGAATTCGCTGGGAGTCCACCCCACCCTAGCTGGTCCGGATCGCCACACTTCCCGCCGCCCACGCCGTAGGGTTGACTCCGTGCAGGTCACCTCCGCCGAATCGACGGAGCTGTTCAGTGGGCCTTCGGATGCGCCGCTGCAGGTCGTGCGGGTGTTCTACCGGGACTGCACCGCCCCCGCGCCGGTGCGGATCGAGGGTCCCGGACTGCACACCGTCGGCGACGCGGTCGCGCAACCGGGTCGGGAATCGGTCGAGGTCGCCGTCGACGTCACCGATCCCGTCCCTGGTCAGCAACGTGATGCGACGGCCGCCGCGGGCGAGAGTTCGGTGCCGTTCCGGTTCACCGTCGCCGAGACCGGCTGGACGATGTACATGGTCAGCCACTTCCACTACGACCCGGTGTGGTGGAACACCCAGGGGGCCTACACCAGCGCATGGACCGAGGATCCGCCGGGACGCTGCCGCCAGACCAACGGTTTCGACCTGGTCAGCGCGCACCTGGAGATGGCTCGGCGGGAGCCGGAATACAAGTTCGTGCTCGCCGAGGTTGACTACCTCAAACCGTTCTGGGACACCCATCCGTGGGAGCGCGCCGACCTGCGCAGGATGATCGCCGAGGGTCGCGTGGAGATCATGGGCGGCACGTACAACGAACCCAACACGAACCTGACCAGCCCCGAGACCGCGATCCGCAACTTCGTCCACGGCATCGGATTCCAGCGCAACATCCTCGGAGCCGAACCGGCGACCGCGTGGCAACTCGACGTGTTCGGACACGACCCGCAGTTCCCGGGAATGGCGGCCGACGCGGGGCTGACGTCGAGTTCGTGGGCGCGCGGACCGCACCACCAGTGGGGTCCGATGGCCGATCAGGGCGACCCCGCGCGCATGCAGTTCGCCAGCGAGTTCGAATGGATGGCGCCGTCCGGCCGCGGACTGCTGACCCATTACATGCCCGCCCACTACGCGGCCGGCTGGTGGATGGACTCGGCGGCGACCCTGCAGGAGGCCGAGGCCGCGACCTACGAGCTGTTCACCGCGCTCAAGAAGGTCGCGCTGACCCGCAACGTGCTGCTGCCGGTCGGCACCGACTACACCCCGCCGAACAAGTGGGTCACCGACATCCACCGCGACTGGAACAGCCGCTACACCTGGCCCCGGTTCGTCTGCGCGCTGCCCCGCGAGTTCTTCGCGGCGGTGCGCGCCGAACTCGAGGGTCGCGGCGCGGCGCCGTCACCGCAGACCCGCGACATGAACCCGATATACACGGGCAAGGACGTCTCCTACATCGACACCAAGCAGGCCAACCGCGGCGCGGAGAACGCGACGCTGGAAGCCGAGACGTTCGCGGTGTTCGCCGCGGTGCTGACCGGCGCCACCTACCCGGAGGCCGCGCTGGCCAAGGCCTGGGTGCAACTGGCCTACGGCGCCCACCACGACGCCATCACCGGATCGGAATCCGACCAGGTGTACCTCGACCTGCTCACCGGCTGGCGCGACGCCTGGCAGCTGGGCGTCACTGCCCGCGACACCGCGCTGGCCCTGTTGTCCGGCAGCGTCGACGCGTCGGTGGTGGTGTGGAACCCGTTGGCGCACAACCGTTGCGACATCGTCACCGTGCGGCTCGACGAGCCGTTCGCCGGGCAGGTCGTCGACTGCCACGGCGCCGCCGTGCCCGCGCTGACCGAACACGGCGGGCACTGCCTCACCTGGGCGGCCCGCGACGTCCCGTCGCTGGGCTGGCAGTCCTACCGCCTGGTGCCCGGCGAGCCGGCCTCGCGGTGGGAAGCGGTACCGGGCACTGAGATCGCGAACTCGCATCTGCGCGCCGCGGTGGACCCCGACCGCGGCGGCGGGGTCGCGTCCCTGCTCGCCGGCGGCCGCGAGCTGATCGCCGCCGGCCGGGTCGGCAATGAACTCGCCGTGTTCGACGAGTACCCCGCGCATCCCACCGCCGGCGAAGGTCCCTGGCACCTGCTCCCGAAGGGGCCGGTGGTCACGTCGTCACAGCACCCGGCTACCGCGGTGAACCGATACCGCAGCGCAGTCGGTGAACGGCTGGTCGTCACCGGTGAGATCCCCGGCGTGCTGCGCTACACCCAGACGCTCACTCTCTGGGACGGCGTCGACCGGCTCGACTGCCGAACCGTCGTCGACGAGTTCACCGGCGCCGACCGACTGGTGCGGCTGCGCTGGCCCTGCCCGGTCGCCGGGGCGATGCCGGTCAGCGAGGTCGGTGACGCCGTGATCGGACGGGGCTTCGCACTGCTGACCGAACCGGGCCCGGGCCCGGACTCCGTCGACAGCGCGGTGCACCCGTACACCCTCGACAACCCCGCCTACGGCTGGTTCGGGCTGTCGAGCGCGCTGCGGGTGCGCTTCCGCGGCGGCGCCGCGCGCGCGGTCTCGGTCGCCGAGGTCATCTCGCCCACCGGGGCCGAGCCTGCGGTACGTGAGCTCGTCGCCGCGCTGGCCCGCGCCGGGGTCACCGCGACGTGCAGCGCCGCCGGCGCACCGCGCTACGGCGACCTGGCCGTCGACTCGAACCTGCCCGACCTTCGGATCAGTATCGGCAGTGTCGCTGACAACGCCTTCACCGCAACAGTTCTCGCCGGGGCGCCGGCACGCCCGCTGACCTGGATCCCGGCCTCGCGGCCGCTGCGTGAGGTCTGGGTGCCCGGTGCCGACCTGCGCGACCCGGCGGCGCTGCCGGTGCTGCTGGTCGGCGCGGACGGAAGCGGCGAGGAGCCGATCGCCGGGTTGATCGCCGGGCTCGCCGACGCCGAGGTCTACATCGACCAGGATGTCGGCCAGGAAACCTCCGAACCGTTCGACGCACACACCGTCGCGCTGATCACCCGCGGCATCCCGGGTTTCGCGGTCGAGGCCGACGGCACGCTGAACGCGTCGCTGATGCGCTCGTGCACGGGGTGGCCGTCCGGTACCTGGATCGACCCGCCGCGGCGCACCGCACCGGACGGCTCGAACTTCCAGCTGCAGCACTGGACCCACACCTTCGACTACGCGGTGGTATCCGGCGCCGGGGACTGGCGGGACCTCCAGATGCCCGCGCGCGGCGCGGAATTCAACCAGCCCCTGCTGCCGTCGACGGCCGGGCACGCTCCCGGTCGGGGTGGCCTGCCGCCGTGGGGTTCGCTGCTGGAGGTACAGCCCGAACGGGCGGTGCGGGTGGCGGCGCTGAAATCGCTGGGTAACCCCACGCCGCAAGGCAGTGCACGGCGGGCCGATCCGGCCGACGGTGTGGCGCTGCGCCTCGTCGAGACCCTGGGCCGCGGCACCGACGTGTCGGTGCAGTCCGGGCTGCGGCACCTCGCGGCGCCGCAGCACCTGAACCTGATCGAGGAACCGCTGCCCGCCGACAGTCGCAGCACCCGGCTGCAGGGATACGAGATCGCCACGCTGCGAACAGAATTGAACTTCCCGCGAATCCTGGACGCCGACCGGACGCCGCTGGCGCCCGACGCCGAGGCCGTACAGCCGCTCTACGCCCGCTACTGGCTGCACAACCGGGGCCCCGCGCCACTGGGCGGGCTGCCCGCGGTGGCCCACCTGCATCCGCACCGGGCCGAGGCCGCGGGCGGAGACGTCGTCGCGCTGAGGCTCACCGCCGCCAGCGATGCCACCGACACCACCCTGCACGGCAGGGTCCGGCTGATCGTGCCGCCGGGATGGGCGCCGGACACCGACGAGCTGCCGTTCGTGCTGCCGCCCGGCGAGCACCTGGACTCGACGGTCGAGGTGCGCATTCCCGCGCAGACGGCCCCCGGCCTGTACCCCGTGCTCGCCGAGCTCGCCGTGACGGGCGCGGCGATCCCGGCGGCGTGGCACCAGACGGTCGAGGACGTCGCGGTGATCTCGGTCGGTGCCCACGACGACGCACTGCTGCGGTGGGTCACCGAGCCGCACGACATCGAGGTCGCCGCGGGCGACAGCGCGTCGCTGCGGGTCGCGATCGGCAACGGCAGCCACACCGACCTGACGATCGAGGCGCACGTGATCTCACCATGGGGAACTTGGGAATGGTTGCGCCCCAACGTCATCGGCGGAATCGCGCCGGCCCGCGACAGCGTCGAGCTGACCTTCGAGGTGGCCCCGCCGGTGGGCACCGGACCCGGCCGGTGGTGGGCGCTGGTCCGCGTCGCGGGCGCGGGGGAGCTGCTGTACTCCCCGTCGGTGCGGGTGACGGTGCGATGAGCGGGTGGGCGGCGACGGTCGGCGCGGACGTGGTGTCCGTCGCCGAGGTCGACGCGCGGGAACGGGCCGTCCGGGCGGGCGACCGCAGGGACGCGCTGCCCCGGCCGGGCACCAGCGAGGGCAGGCAGCTGCGCCGGTGGCTGACCCAGGTGCTGGTCGCCGAACGCGTGGTGGCCGCGACCCCGGGCAGCGGTGCAGCCGTGCCCGCCGAGGTCGAGGTGCTGCCCGACACCGTCGCACGGCTGGAACTCGGCAGCGTCGCCGCGGCGACCCTGGCCACCGCGCACGGCCGGGCGGTCTATGCAGAGGTCACCGCCCACGTCGAGATCTCCGACGACACCGTCGCCGACTATCGGCGCCGCAACCCGAACTGGTTCGCGCGGCCTGCCGACGTCGCCGCGCACCTGCTGGCCGCGGCCCGCCGCCGGGAGTACCGGCGGTGGCTGGACGCGCGGTGCGCCGAACTCGTCACGCTCGCCCCGGGATACGAGCATCCCGGGGATCCGAGGCAGCCCGACAATGTGCACCGGCACTGAACGTGCAATGTGCACCGGCACTGAGGCACTGATGATGAGTGATGTGACCCTGGCCCTCGACATCGGCGGCACCAAGCTCGCCGCGGGACTCGTCGACGCCGACGGCACCCTGGTCCACCGCGCGCAGACCCCGACCCCGACCGGCGACGCAGACGCGGTGTGGGACGCCGTCGCGGCACTGCTGTCGGACACGTTGTCGACGGCCGACGCGCAGGTCACCGCCGTCGGGATCGGGTCGGCCGGGCCGGTCGACGTACCCGGGGGCACCGTGAGCCCGATCAACATCACCGCGTGGCAGCGCTTCCCGATCGTCGAACGGGTCGCGGCCGCCACCGGGCTGCCGGTGCGCCTCGGCGGCGACGGCCTGTGCATGGCGCTGGGGGAGTGGTGGCGCGGCGCGGGCCGAGGGGCGCCGTTCCTGCTCGGGATCGTCGTGTCGACCGGGATCGGGGGCGGGCTGATCCTCGACGGCGAACCGTTTCACGGCAGGACCGGCAACGCCGGCCACGTCGGCCACGTCGTCGTCGAACCCGGCGGTGCCCCGTGCACCTGCGGTGGCCGCGGCTGCGTGGAGACCGTCGCCTCGGGACCGCACATCGCCGCGTGGGCGCGGGCGCACGGCTGGCGCGGCGCCGACGCCCGGGAACTCGCCGACGCCGCCGGCCGCGGCGACGAGGTCGCGCTGCGGGCGTTCGGCCACGGGGCCGATGCGATCGCGCGGATGATCGCGTCGGTCGCGGCGGTCTGCGACCTCGACCTCGTCGTGATCGGGGGCGGCGTCGCCAAAGCCGGGGCGCTGCTGTTCGATCCGCTGCGCGCGGCGCTGGCGACGTACGCCGGCCTCGACTTCCTGGCCGGGCTCCAGGTGGTCCCCGCCGAGCTCGGCGGGGACGCCGGGTTGGTCGGTGCCGCGGCCTTGGTGATGCCGCGTTTTGGCTGACCGGGGTGCGGCAGGCTATTCTTGCTCGGTTCACCGAAGACCGTCGGTCACCGATGAGCGCTCGCGCGATGAGCACTCGTATCGGTTGAAGGTCCGGATACATCTGTTGTTCTTCGCGCAAGCGGCTCATCAGATCCCGGCGGCCCACGCAGGAGGACGAGGCCAGCACAGATGATGTGCTCAGTACTTAGAGAGAAGTGCGCCCCGACCTTTCTGTGTCGGGGCGTTCGTGTTTTCCGGCCCCTCGCGAGCGTCGGTTGGTGGGCATCCAACCATCACGAGGAGGCAAGCATGGCCAAGGCTGACAAGGCCACCGCGGTCGCCGACATCGCCGAGAAGTTCAAGGAGGCGACGGCCACCGTCGTCACCGAGTACCGCGGCCTGACGGTGTCCCATCTTGCCGAGCTGCGCAGGTCGCTGGGTTCGTCCACGACCTACACCGTCGCCAAGAACACCCTGGTGAAGCGTGCCGCGGCGGAAGCGGGCATCGAGGGGCTCGACGAGCTCTTCACCGGCCCGACCGCCATCGCGTTCATCGAGGGTGAGCCGGTCGACGCCGCCAAGGCGCTGAAGAAGTTCGCCAAGGAGAACAAGGCGCTCGTCGTCAAGGGCGGCTACATGGACGGCAAGGCGCTGTCCGTGTCCGAGGTCGACAAGATCGCCGATCTCGAATCGCGCGAGGTGCTGCTGTCCAAGTTGGCCGGCGCACTCAAGGCAAAGCAGTCCCAGGCCGCGGCGCTGTTCGTTGCGCCCGCGTCCCAGGTTGCCCGCCTGGCCGCAGCTCTGCAGGAAAAGAAGGCTTCGGAAAACTCCGACGCCGCGTAACCAGACCACCAACCCGAAAACAGATAAGGAATCACCATGGCCAAGTTGTCCACCGACGAACTGCTCGACGCGTTCAAGGAAATGACCCTGCTCGAGCTCTCTGAGTTCGTGAAGCAGTTCGAGGAGACCTTCGACGTCACCGCGGCCGCTCCGGTCGCCGTGGCCGCTGCCGGCCCCGCCGCCGGTGGTGGCGCTGCCGAGGCCGCCGAGGAGCAGTCGGAGTTCGACGTCATCCTCGAAGGCGCCGGCGACAAGAAGATCGGCGTCATCAAGGTCGTCCGCGAGATCGTCGCCGGCCTGGGTCTCAAGGAAGCCAAGGACCTCGTCGACAGCGCCCCCAAGCCGCTGCTGGAGAAGGTCAACAAGGAAGCCGCCGAGGACGCCAAGGCCAAGCTCGAGGCCGCCGGCGCTTCGGTGACCGTCAAGTAAGACGTATCGACGCCGGTACCAACCGGCACGTCAGCTGTGGGGCTGGTCTGGCAAACAGACCGGCCCCACAGTCGTTTCCGGCGGACCGAGTGTGGGGCCGAAGGGGAGTAGGTTACAGTGACTCAAGCCACAGGCGGGATGCGTGTGGTGATGACTGTTCGGCACCAGCGGAAGGAATCGCGTGGGCATCGGTATTCAAGTTGAGGGACTGACCAAGTCCTTCGGGTCCCAGCGAATCTGGGAGGACGTCACCTTCGATCTTCCTGCAGGTGAGGTGAGCGTTCTGCTGGGGCCGTCCGGTACCGGCAAGTCCGTGTTCCTGAAGTCGCTGATCGGTCTGCTGCGCCCCGAGCGCGGCAAGATCATCGTCGACGGCACCAACATCATCGAGTGCTCGGCCAAGGAGCTCTACGAGATCCGCACGCTGTTCGGCGTCATGTTCCAGGACGGCGCGCTGTTCGGCTCGATGAACCTCTACGACAACACGGCGTTCCCGCTTCGTGAGCACACGAAGAAGAAGGAATCCGAGATCCGCAAGATCGTCATGGAGAAGCTCGACCTGGTCGGTCTGGGTGGAGACGAGACGAAGTTCCCCGGCGAGATCTCCGGCGGTATGCGCAAGCGCGCCGGTCTGGCCCGCTCGCTGGTGCTCGATCCGCAGATCATCCTCTGCGACGAGCCCGACTCCGGTCTGGACCCGGTCCGTACCGCCTACCTGTCACAGCTGCTGATCGACATCAACGCGCAGATCGACTGCACGATCCTGATCGTCACGCACAACATCAACATCGCCCGCACCGTGCCCGACAACATGGGCATGCTGTTCCGCAAGCACCTGGTCATGTTCGGCCCCCGTGAGGTGCTGCTGACCTCCGACGAGCCGGTCGTCAAGCAGTTCCTCAACGGCCGCCGCATCGGCCCGATCGGTATGTCCGAGGAGAAGGACGAGTCGACGATGGCCGAGGAACAGGCCATGGTCGACGCCGGCCACCACGACGGCGGCACCGAGGAGATCGAGGGTGTGCCGCCGCAGGTCGCGGCCACGCCCGGGATGCCCGAGCGCAAGGCCGTCGCCCGCCGTCAGGCCCGCGTGCGCGAGATCATGCACACGCTGCCGCCGGCCGCGCAGGAAGCGATCCGCGCTGACCTCGATGGGACCAGCAACCGCTCGGTGCGCCACGACGACGAGACGCCGACCGGCCGCATTCCGGTCAGCGAGGAGCGCTGAGTTAGCTCGACTTCGACTGTGGGGCCTATGTACGTGATTCACCGGATTCGCGTGCATAGGCCCCACAGTCGTCTTTAGGGTCGATTCCGGCGATCGGTCCCGGGTGCTCCGCTGCTGAGATACCGTTTGCCAGGTTTCGGCGAAAGGGTCTGTGATGCACGACCGGTGGTCGGTGTGGGTGGGTGCCGGGATGGTCACGGCCGGGGTTTCGGCCGCGATGCTGGCGGGTGCCGGTGTGGCCCTTGCTTCGTCCGACGACGCCGGCGCGCCGACGTCGGCGGGGGAGACCCGGTCTGCCGACACACCGTCGAAGCCGGACAACCCGCGTGCCACCAGGACCGACGACAGCACCGCTGAAGCGCCCGCCGAAGACACAGTCGACGCAGACGCAGACGCAGACGCAGACGCGGACGCAGACGCAGACACCGACACCGACACCGCCGACTCGGACCCTGCTGATGCGGTAGCGGACGAGGACGCCCCGGAAGTCGACGCGGTCGAGGAAGCGGCAGCCGAGGAAACGGCCGCCGAGGAAACGGCCGCCGAGACCGAGGTCCAGCCCACCCCCGACACCGTGCCCACCGCGGCGCCCGAACCCGTCCTCGCCCACCCCGTCGTCGCGGCCGTGGCCGTCCCCTCTGTGTCCGTCCCCTCCGTTTCCGTCCCCTACGAGGCGCTCGCCGCCCCGCGCCGCCAGACGCTGCTCAGCGTCATCGGCACGGTGATCTTCAACATCTACTCGGTCGCGATCCGCGTGCTCGGCGGACCGGCGATCCTGCCGGCCAACAGCACCGTCACCGTCCGAAGCTCGAAGCTGCTGATCGATTGCGGAGACGGCTACCAGGTGCCCGCCGACTGGTATGTGCCCGAAGGCGTCACCCCGACCCGGCTGATCTACTTCCAGCACGGGTTCATGGCGACCGGGCCGTTCTACAGCTACACCGCCGCCCGGCTGGCCGAAGCCACCCACAGCATCGTCGTCGCGACCACGCTGACGTCGAACTTCCTGGCCTGCGACGGATGCTGGGTCGGCGGCGACCCGATGCACAAGGCCGTCGCCGACCTGTTCGTCGACGGCAACGGCGCGCTCGCGCGCAGTGCGCTCGCCGCGGGCTACAGCGCGACCCTGCTCGACGGCGTCGAGAAGGTCGCACTGATCGGGCACTCCGCAGGCGGCGGCCTGTCCGCCGGCGCGGCCGGGCACATGACCGCCAACGGCTCCTTCGACCGGCTCGCCGGAGTGGTGATGCTCGACGGTGTCGGATTCGGCGCCGTCACCCCCGACGCGCTGGCCAAGCTGCCGCGCGACTTCCCGATCTACAACCTCGCCGCGCGGGCCTACTACTGGAACCTGTCCGGGACGACCAACACCGCGCTGCAGACCTGGCGGCCGGACGGCTTCAACGGCGTGATGCTGACCGACAGCTCGCACGGCGACGCGATGACCGGCGGCAACCCACTCGTGCAGGCCTCGATGAATCTCGTCACCGGGTGGCCGAAGCCCGCGAACGCCAGGGCCGCCGAGATGATCAGCGCCGGCTGGCTCGACGACATGTTCACCGGCACGGCCGCGTCCGGGTTCTACGGCCAGCCGGATGAGACGCTGCGGATCGAGACCAGCAAAGGGACCGCGAGCGCCTACGTGCTTCCGGTGCCGGTCACCCGCCCGACGCTGATCGACTGGGTGTTCACCTTCGGGGCCAAGATCCTGTTCGGGATCGACTTCGCCACCTGCACCGGTCAAACCGTCGATTTGCTCACAGAAAAGTCCGCATTTTCTGCGCGAGACACGCTCCTATCTCTTGACGGAAGGGCGAAAGCGGGCCAATCTATTGGCCAGCAATGTGTGCACGGGTGACAGTGATGAAAGCGGACGCCAGCCAGCGCCCACGGTTCCCTGGCACACAGGGCTGCCTCCAAGGTTGAGGAATGCGCCGTCTTGCGCTATCGTTGGACGTTGCGCTGGCTGCGCCCTGCCCATCCTCATCCGCATCAACCGCCTGATCGTCTCTGAGTCCTGCTCAGCGATCTAGTCGTGTGCCGTGCGTCCGGGTGGCTGGCCAAAGCCAGCCGAACCGACGCAGATAAGCGACGAAGCGGATCCCGAATGGCTTCCGGCAGAGTCGCGTGAGGTGCTGGAAGGATGCATCTTGGCAGGGTCCCGCCAGATCGAGTCAACCACTAACAACTCCGTTCCCGGAGCACCAAATCGAATTTCCTTCGCCAAGCTCCGTGAGCCTCTTGAGGTTCCGGGGCTTCTCGACGTTCAGACCGAGTCGTTCGAATGGCTGATCGGTTCCGAGGATTGGTTCCAGCGCGCGGTCGACCGCGGGGACGTTGACCCCAAGGGTGGGCTGCAGGAGGTTCTCGAAGAGCTGTCGCCGATCGAGGACTTCTCCGGCTCGATGTCGCTGTCGTTCTCCGATCCGCGCTTCGACGAGGTCAAGGCGCCGGTTGACGAGTGCAAAGACAAGGACATGACGTACGCGGCTCCGCTGTTCGTCACGGCCGAGTTCATCAACAACAACACCGGCGAGATCAAGAGCCAGACGGTCTTCATGGGCGACTTCCCGATGATGACCGAAAAGGGCACCTTCATCATCAACGGCACCGAGCGCGTCGTCGTGAGCCAGCTCGTCCGTTCGCCCGGTGTGTACTTCGACGAGACCATCGACAAGTCCACCGAGAAGACGCTGCACAGCGTCAAGGTGATCCCCGGCCGCGGTGCATGGCTGGAGTTCGACGTCGACAAGCGCGACACCGTCGGCGTCCGCATCGACCGCAAGCGCCGCCAGCCCGTCACCGTGCTGCTCAAGGCGCTCGGCTGGACCAACGAGCAGATCACGGAGCGCTTCGGCTTCTCCGAGATCATGATGAGCACGCTGGAGAAGGACAACACCGCCGGCACCGACGAGGCGCTGCTGGACATCTACCGGAAGCTGCGCCCGGGCGAGCCGCCGACCAAGGAGTCCGCGCAGACCCTGCTGGAGAACCTGTTCTTCAAGGAGAAGCGCTACGACCTGGCTCGCGTCGGCCGCTACAAGGTCAACAAGAAGCTCGGCCTCAACGCCGGCCAGCCGATCACCAGCTCGACGCTGACCGAAGAGGACGTCGTCGCGACCATCGAGTACCTGGTGCGTCTGCACCAGGGCGACACGGTCATGACCGCGCCCGGCGGGGTCGAGGTTCCCGTCGAGGTGGACGATATCGACCACTTCGGCAACCGCCGCCTGCGTACCGTCGGCGAGCTGATCCAGAACCAGATCCGGGTCGGCCTGTCGCGTATGGAGCGCGTCGTGCGTGAGCGCATGACCACCCAGGACGTCGAGGCGATCACGCCGCAGACCCTGATCAACATCCGTCCCGTCGTGGCGGCGATCAAGGAGTTCTTCGGCACCAGCCAGCTGTCGCAGTTCATGGACCAGAACAACCCGCTGTCGGGTCTGACCCACAAGCGCCGTCTGTCGGCGCTGGGCCCCGGCGGTCTGTCCCGTGAGCGCGCCGGCCTGGAGGTCCGCGACGTGCACTCCAGCCACTACGGCCGGATGTGCCCGATCGAGACCCCTGAGGGTCCGAACATCGGCCTGATCGGCTCGCTGTCGGTGTATGCCCGGGTCAACCCGTTCGGCTTCATCGAGACGCCGTACCGCAAGGTCATCGACGGTGTGGTCACGGATGAGATCGAGTACCTGACCGCCGACGAGGAGGACCGCCACGTCGTGGCGCAGGCCAACTCGCCGATCGACGCCGACAATCGGTTCACCGAGGCGAAGATCCTGGTCCGCCGTAAGGGTGGCGAGGTCGAGTTCGTCTCGGCCTCCGAGGTCGACTACATGGACGTCTCGCCGCGCCAGATGGTGTCGGTCGCGACGGCGATGATCCCGTTCCTCGAGCACGACGACGCGAACCGCGCCCTGATGGGTGCGAACATGCAGCGTCAGGCGGTCCCGCTGGTCCGCAGCGAGGCCCCGCTCGTCGGCACCGGCATGGAGTTGCGTGCCGCGATCGACGCCGGCGACGTGGTCGTCACCGAGAAGGCCGGTGTGGTCGAAGAGGTCTCGGCCGACTACATCACCGTGATGGCCGACGACGGCACCCGGCACACCTACCGGATGCGCAAGTTCGCCCGCTCCAACCACGGCACCTGCGCCAACCAGCGTCCGATCGTGGACGCCGGCCAGCGTGTCGAGGCCGGCCAGGTCCTCGCCGACGGCCCGTGCACCGAGAACGGTGAGATGGCGCTCGGCAAGAACCTGCTCGTGGCGATCATGCCGTGGGAAGGCCACAACTACGAGGACGCGATCATCCTCTCCAACCGTCTGGTTGAAGAGGACGTGCTCACCTCGATTCACATCGAAGAGCACGAGATCGATGCCCGCGACACCAAGCTGGGCGCCGAGGAGATCACCCGGGACATCCCGAACGTCTCCGATGAGGTGCTGGCCGATCTCGACGAGCGCGGCATCATCCGCATCGGCGCCGAGGTCCGCGACGGCGACATCCTGGTCGGCAAGGTCACCCCGAAGGGCGAGACCGAGCTGACCCCCGAGGAGCGCCTGCTGCGCGCCATCTTCGGTGAGAAGGCCCGCGAGGTCCGCGACACGTCGCTGAAGGTGCCTCACGGTGAGTCCGGCAAGGTCATCGGCATCCGCGTGTTCTCCCGTGAGGACGACGACGAGCTGCCGGCCGGTGTCAACGAGTTGGTCCGCGTCTACGTGGCCCAGAAGCGCAAGATCTCCGACGGCGACAAGCTCGCCGGACGCCACGGCAACAAGGGCGTCATCGGCAAGATCCTGCCCGTCGAGGACATGCCGTTCCTGCCTGACGGCACCCCGGTGGACATCATCCTGAACACCCACGGTGTGCCGCGTCGTATGAACATCGGCCAGATCCTGGAGACCCACCTCGGGTGGGTGGCCAAGGCGGGCTGGAACATCGACGTCGCCGCCGGTGTACCGGACTGGGCGTCCAAGCTGCCCGAGGAGCTGTACGCGGCTCCGTCGAACAGCACGGTCGCGACCCCCGTGTTCGACGGTGCGCAGGAAGGCGAACTCGCCGGCCTGCTCGGCTCGACCCTGCCGAACCGCGACGGTGAGGTCATGGTCAACGCCGACGGCAAGGCGACGTTGTTCGACGGCCGCAGTGGTGAACCGTTCCCGTACCCGGTGACGGTCGGCTACATGTACATCCTGAAGCTGCACCACCTGGTGGACGACAAGATCCACGCCCGCTCGACCGGTCCGTACTCGATGATCACCCAGCAGCCGCTCGGTGGTAAGGCGCAGTTCGGTGGTCAGCGATTCGGCGAGATGGAGTGCTGGGCCATGCAGGCCTACGGCGCGGCGTACACGCTGCAGGAGCTGCTCACCATCAAGTCCGACGACACGGTCGGTCGCGTGAAGGTCTACGAGGCCATCGTCAAGGGCGAGAACATCCCCGAGCCGGGCATCCCGGAGTCGTTCAAGGTGCTTCTCAAGGAACTGCAGTCGCTGTGCCTCAACGTCGAGGTCCTGTCTTCGGACGGTGCGGCGATCGAAATGCGTGACGGTGACGACGAGGACCTGGAGCGTGCCGCTGCCAACCTCGGAATCAACCTGTCCCGCAACGAATCCGCATCTGTCGAAGACCTGGCCTGATAGTTAAGTTTCAACACCCGCAAGGGGAAAGGGAGTTACGTGCTCGACGTCAACTTCTTCGATGAACTCCGCATCGGTCTCGCGACCGCGGACGACATCCGCAACTGGTCCTTCGGTGAGGTCAAGAAGCCGGAGACCATCAACTACCGCACGCTCAAGCCCGAGAAGGACGGCCTGTTCTGCGAGAAGATCTTCGGACCGACTCGCGACTGGGAGTGCTACTGCGGCAAGTACAAGCGTGTCCGGTTCAAGGGCATCATCTGTGAGCGCTGCGGCGTCGAGGTGACTCGCGCCAAGGTGCGCCGTGAGCGGATGGGCCATATCGAACTGGCCGCACCCGTCACGCACATCTGGTACTTCAAGGGCGTGCCGTCCCGGTTGGGCTACCTGCTCGACCTGGCGCCGAAGGATCTCGAGAAGATCATCTACTTCGCGGCCTACGTGATCACCTCCGTCGACGACGAGATGCGCCACAACGAGCTCTCCACGCTGGAGGCCGAGATGGCCGTCGAGCGCAAGGCGATCGAGGATCAGCGCGACGCCGACCTGGAGGCCCGGGCCCAGAAGCTCGAAGCCGACATGAAGGAGCTCGAGGAAGAGGGCGCCAAGTCCGACGTCAAGCGCAAGGTCCGCGACGGCGGCGAGCGCGAGATGCGGCAGCTGCGTGACCGGGCCCAGCGCGAGCTGGACCGGCTCGACGAGATCTGGACGACGTTCACCAAGCTCGCTCCCAAGCAGCTGATCGTCGACGAGATGCTCTACCGCGAGCTGCAGGACCGCTACGGCGAGTACTTCGAGGGCGCCATGGGTGCCGAGTCGATCAAGAAGCTCATCGAGACCTTCGACATCGACGCCGAGGCCGACTCGCTGCGCGACACGATCAAGAACGGCAAGGGCCAGAAGAAGCTGCGTGCGCTCAAGCGACTCAAGGTCGTCGCGGCGTTCCAGACCAACCGGAACTCGCCGATGGGCATGGTCCTCGACGCCGTTCCGGTGATCCCGCCGGAGCTGCGCCCGATGGTTCAGCTCGACGGTGGCCGCTTCGCGACCTCCGATCTGAACGACCTGTACCGCCGCGTCATCAACCGCAACAACCGCCTCAAGCGACTGATCGACCTCGGCGCCCCCGAGATCATCGTCAACAACGAGAAGCGCATGCTTCAGGAGTCGGTGGACGCGCTGTTCGACAACGGCCGCCGCGGCCGCCCGGTCACCGG
This sequence comes from Mycolicibacterium parafortuitum, assembly GCF_002086815.1. GTDB lineage: Bacteria > Actinomycetota > Actinomycetes > Mycobacteriales > Mycobacteriaceae > Mycobacterium > Mycobacterium parafortuitum. The sequence goes on along the minus strand of NZ_MVID01000028.1, from coordinate 33,848 downwards.
GCCGGGTAACCGTCCGCTCAAGTCGCTGTCGGATCTGCTCAAGGGCAAGCAGGGCCGGTTCCGTCAGAACCTGCTCGGCAAGCGCGTCGATTATTCCGGTCGCTCCGTTATTGTCGTAGGCCCGCAGCTGAAGCTGCACCAGTGCGGTCTGCCGAAGCTGATGGCTCTCGAGCTGTTCAAGCCGTTCGTGATGAAGCGTCTGGTCGACCTGAACCACGCGCAGAACATCAAGAGCGCCAAGCGGATGGTCGAACGTCAGCGTCCCCAGGTGTGGGATGTCCTCGAAGAGGTCATCGCCGAGCACCCGGTGCTGCTGAACCGCGCACCCACGCTGCACCGCCTCGGAATCCAGGCCTTCGAGCCGCAGCTGGTGGAGGGCAAGGCCATCCAGCTGCACCCGCTGGTGTGTGAGGCGTTCAACGCCGACTTCGACGGCGACCAGATGGCCGTGCACCTTCCGCTGTCGGCGGAGGCGCAGGCCGAGGCCCGCATCCTGATGCTGTCCTCGAACAACATCCTGTCGCCGGCGTCGGGCCGCCCGCTGGCCATGCCGCGTCTGGACATGGTCACCGGTCTGTACTTCCTGACCACCGAGATCGACGGCGACAAGGGCGAATTCGCTCCTGCCGGCAAGGATCAGGCGGAGACGGGTGTGTACAGCAGCCCGGCCGAGGCCATCATGGCGATGGACCGCGGCGCGCTGAGTGTGCGGGCCAAGATCAAGGTGCGGCTGACCAACCAGCGTCCGCCCGCCGACATCGAGGCCGAGCGGTTCCCGGACGGCTGGAACCCGGGCGACGCCTGGACCGCCGAGACCACGCTGGGCCGTGTGCTGTTCAACGAACTGCTGCCCAAGGGCTATCCGTTCGTCAACGAGCAGATGCACAAGAAGGTGCAGGCCCGGATCATCAACGATCTGGCCGAGCGCTACCCGATGATCGTCGTCGCGCAGACCGTCGACAAGCTCAAGGACGCCGGCTTCTACTGGGCCACCCGTTCGGGTGTCACCGTGTCGATGGCCGACGTGCTGGTTCCCCCGCAGAAGCAGGAGATCCTCGAGCGCTACGAGAGCGAAGCCGACAGCATCGAGAAGCAGTACCAGCGCGGCAAGCTCAACAAGGACGAGCGCAACGAAGCGCTGGTGAAGATCTGGCAGGACGCGACCGAAGAGGTCGGTAAGGCGCTGGAGGCTCACTACCCGGCCGACAACCCGATCATCACGATCGTGAAGTCCGGCGCCACGGGTAACTTCACCCAGACCCGCACGCTCGCGGGCATGAAGGGTCTGGTGACCAACCCGAAGGGTGAGTTCATCCCGCGTCCGATCAAGTCCTCGTTCCGCGAGGGCCTGACGGTGCTGGAGTACTTCATCAACACCCACGGTGCTCGTAAGGGTCTGGCCGACACGGCGCTTCGTACCGCCGACTCGGGCTACCTGACCCGTCGTCTGGTCGACGTGTCGCAGGACGTCATCGTCCGCGAGACCGACTGTGAGACCGAGCGCGGCATCACCGTCACGCTGGCCGAGCTGCAGGGTGATGCCTTGGTGCGCGATCAGCACATCGAGACCTCCGCCTACGCGCGGACGTTGGCCACCGACGCGGTCGACGCCGACGGCAACGTTGTCGTCGAGCGTGGACACGATCTCGGCGACCCGGCGATCGATGCGCTGTTGGCCGCCGGCATCACCGAGGTCAAGGTCCGCTCCGTGCTGACCTGCGGCACCGGTACCGGCGTGTGCGCGATGTGCTACGGCCGTTCGATGGCCACCGGCAAGCTGGTCGACATCGGCGAGGCCGTCGGCATCGTCGCCGCCCAGTCCATCGGTGAGCCCGGCACGCAGCTGACCATGCGTACCTTCCACCAGGGTGGTGTGACCGGCGGTGCCGACATCGTCGGTGGTCTGCCCCGCGTGCAGGAGTTGTTCGAGGCGCGTGTTCCGCGGAACCGTGCCCCGATCGCCGACGTGTCCGGCCGGGTCCGGCTGGAGGAGAGCGACAAGTTCTACAAGATCACCATCGTTCCCGACGACGGCGGCGAGGAGGTCGTGTACGACAAGCTCTCGCGTCGTCAGCGCCTGAAGGTGTTCAAGCACGAGGACGGCTCGGAGCGTCTGCTGACCGACGGCGACCACGTCGAGGTCGGACAGCAGCTGCTGGAAGGCTCGGCCGACCCGCACGAGGTGCTGCGCATCCAGGGTCCCCGCGAGGTGCAGATCCACCTCGTCAAGGAGGTCCAGGAGGTCTACCGCGCCCAGGGTGTGTCGATCCACGACAAGCACATCGAGGTCATCGTCCGGCAGATGCTGCGTCGCGTCACGATCATCGATTCGGGTGCGACGGAGTTCCTGCCCGGCTCGCTGACCGAGCGCGGCGAGTTCGAGACCGAGAACCGTCGGGTCGTCGCCGAGGGCGGCGAGCCCGCGGCGGGCCGCCCGGTGCTGATGGGTATCACGAAGGCGTCGCTGGCCACCGATTCGTGGCTGTCGGCGGCGTCGTTCCAGGAGACCACCCGCGTGCTGACCGATGCGGCAATCAACTGCCGCAGCGACAAGCTGCAGGGTCTGAAGGAGAACGTGATCATCGGCAAGCTGATCCCGGCCGGTACCGGCATCAACCGGTACCGCAACATCCAGGTTCAGCCGACCGAAGAGGCCCGCGCCGCGGCGTACACGATCCCGTCCTACGAGGATCAGTACTACAGCCCGGACTTCGGCCAGGCCACCGGCGCTGCGGTGCCGCTGGACGATTACGGCTACTCCGACTACCGGTAAGTCGAAACGAAACTGCCCCTGGGACTTCGGTCCCGGGGGCTTTTTCGTAGTCTGACCTCGATGATGACGAATGCGCTGTGGTTCCTGGCAGGACTGGCAGCGCTGGTCGTCGGTGCCGAGGTGATGGTCCGCGGTGGTTCCCAGCTCGCGGCGCGGTTGGGGGTCAGCCCGATCGTCATCGGGCTGACCTTCGTGTCGATCGGCACGAGCATGCCCGAACTGGCGATCGGCGTCGTGTCGGCGGCCGAGGGCAGCGGCGCTCTGGCGGTCGGAAACATCGCCGGCACCAACATCGTCAACATCCTGCTGATCCTCGGGCTGAGCGCGGTGCTCGTGCCGCTCGCTCTGCAGATGCGGACGATCCGGTTCGAGCTGCCCTTCATGGCGCTGGCGGCGCTGCTGATGTGGTTGTTGTCTGTCGACGGCGTGCTGTCCCGGACGGACGGAGCGATCCTGGTCGCGTGTGCGGTCGTCTATACCGCCGGCGTGCTCTGGACGGCGCGACGCGAATCACGGCAGATCGCCGCGGAATTCGCCGATGAGTTCTCCGCTCCCGAGCCGTCGCGCACCTGGTTGCACGTCGTGATGACCGTCGGTGGGATCGCGGTGGTGGTCATCGGGGCCGAGTGGCTCGTCGACGGCGCGGTGGGACTGGCGCGCGGGTTCGGGGTCGGCGACGCGTTGATCGGGCTGACCGTGGTCGCGATCGGGACGTCGGCGCCGGAGTTGGTGACGACGGTGGTGTCCACCATCCGGGGAGACCGTGACATCGCGATCGGGAACCTGATCGGCAGCAGCATCTACAACATCGTGCTGATCCTCGGCGTCACCTGTCTGGTGCCCGCGAACGGTCTCGCGCTGCCGGACAGCCTGGTCCGGGTCGACATCCCGATCATGGTCGCCGTTGCGGCACTGTGCATCCCGATCTTCCTGTCGGGGCGGCGGGTGAGCCGTGCCGAGGGCACCTTCATGGTCGGCGCCTACCTGTCGTATCTGGTGTTCGTGCTGACCACCCAGAGTTAGGCTGGCAAACGTTTCGGCTTAGAGTTGGTTGCATTCGCAAGTAACGCTGAACTGCGAGCACCGCTGCGGAGGTGCCTGCTCGCTGCTGCAAAGGTCGCCCCCCCAGCAAATGGATTGCGATACCGTATCGGGATGTTCAGCGCATTTTCCGCAGATGAGGTGCAGCGGCGCGAGTTCTGGCACGGACTCTGCTCGCACATGACGATCGACGGCGGCGGCGCGGCGAGACCCGCGGCCGTCGGCGACACCGACGCGCTGATGTCGATCCTGAAGCGCGAGGGCTACATCCAGGTCCCGGATGCGTTCTCCGAGCTCAGCACCGCCCCGATCAGCCAGGCGGTGACGACGCTGGCGCAGCGCGGGATCCCGTTGCCGTTCGCGTTCGTCTACGACGAGCTGTGGCTGGCGTTCCAGGGTCTGGCGGCGTTCCTGACCACGGTGCTCGGTGAGGACTATCGGGCGCTGCCCGACTTCTGGGTCTGGTACGTGCAGCCCAACGAGAACGCCGCCGGCTGGGGGCCGCACCGCGACCGTGTGCAGCCGACGCTTGAGCCCGACAACTCCCCGCATACGCTGACCGTCTGGCTTCCGTTCACCGACGCGACGCCGCTCAACGGATGCATGTATGTGCTTCCGGCGCACCATGACCCGCGATTCATGGAGCGTCGCTGGGACGGTGACGGCAACAACGTCGTGCTCAACCCGCAGGACATCCGTGCGCTGCCTGCCGCCGCGGGCAGCCTGCTCGCGTGGAACCAGGCGGTCCTGCACTGGGGGAGCCGGGGCAGCCGCCTGGGTACCGCACCGCGGATCAGCGCCGCGTTCGAGTTCCAGCGCGGCGACCGCGCGCCGTTCAACAACCCGCTGCTCGACCCGGGCCGGATGCCGACGTTCACTGAGCGTCTCGGCCTGATCGGCAAGCAGGTGCTGCAGTACCGGCATATGTACCCGCTGTCCGATGATGTCGCGGCGATCGCGACGACGTTGTTCGACAGCTTCATGCCGCGGCCGACGGTCACCCTGTCGATGACCCTCTGAGTCCCGCCTAGACTCGACGGCGTGCTCATTGGTTCGCATGTCCACGGCGACGATCCCCTGGCCGCGGCGGAGGCAGACGGCGCCGACGTGGTGCAGTTCTTCCTCGGCAATCCGCAGAGCTGGAAGAAGCCGCCGCCGCGCGACGACGCGGAGGTACTCAAAGCGTCGTCGCTGCCGATCTACGTGCACGCGCCGTATCTGATCAACGTCGCATCGGCCAACAACCGGGTGCGCATCCCGTCCCGCAAGATCCTGCAGGACACCTGCGATGCCGCGTCGGCGATCGGCGCCACCGCGGTCATCGTGCACGGCGGCCACGCCGACGACAACGACATGGACGCCGGCTTCGAACGCTGGGTGAAAGCTCTCGCCAGCTTGAACACCGATGTCCCGGTCTACCTGGAGAACACCGCGGGCGGCGACCATGCGATGGCCCGGCATTTCGACACGATCGCCCGGTTGTGGGACCACATCGGCGACACCGGCATCGGCTTCTGCCTGGACACCTGCCATGCCTGGGCCGCGGGGGAGGCGCTGATCGACTCCGTCGAACGGATCAAGGGCATCACCGGGCGCATCGACCTGGTGCACTGCAACGACTCCCGGGACGCGGCGGGCTCAGGTGCGGACCGGCACGCCAATTTCGGCACCGGACAGATCGATCCGCAGCTGCTGGTCGCCGTGGTCGAGGCCGCCGGCGCACCGGTCATCTGCGAGACGTCCGACGAGGGGCGCAAGGACGACATCGCGTTCCTGCGCGAACATCTCGGCCGCTGAGTCAGCCGGCCAGGATCTGTGAAAACCGTTGCCGGGCACCGGGTTCCAGGGCTCCGCGCTCTTCGAGCAGCAGTACGCACCGCGTCGCCAGATCGAACGAGCCATAGCAGTGGTGGGCGATGAGCGCGAGATGCTTGAGCTGCTCATCGCTCAACGAGTCCGGCCTGGAGAAGTCTCGTACATAGACGATGTCGGCCTCCAGGAGCTGGTTGAGCGCCCACCGGGGATCGTCGTTGACGACATACGGCGCGATGGGCCACCGTTTGATGGCGGCGAAGCAGTGCGGGATGAAGCCCTGGCGGCGCAGTTCGACGTCGATGTCACCCATCGTCGGTTGGTCCTTGTACAGCGGCACGAAGGAGACCTCGGTCTGGATCGTGACGGCCTCGGCGAGCTTGCCGCTGCCGCTGCTGAACACCGCGAGCTCGCCGCCCTGGATGTCGATCTTGAGGTAGTCCAGGTGCTCGATCTCGTCGATGTCGTCGAGACGGCGGGTGTCCAGCGGCACCCGGTCGAGCACCTCGGCGTAGGGCTGGAGCACGTCGAACAGCGCAAGGGTGGCCGGGTCGGGTTCGAACAGGCTGGTCATCCCTGAGCCGCGGCAGATGTTGAGCGTGTGTTGGTCTCCGTCACCGACCGCGTGCGGGAGATAGCGCTCGTAGGGACCCTTCTTGTCCTGGAGGACTCGCAGCGCGTCCGGTTGGGGTTCGAAGCCGGTCACCCGGCACAGTCCGGCGGTCAACATCGGCAGGTACGGGGGCTGACCGTCGATCGGGTTGGCGCCGATGTCGACCACGTCGGTGAGCCGCTCGGGTGACAAGAGATCGCGGAACGCAGTGCTCATTGTGTGGTGCTCATTGTGGGATTCGCCTTCATGCGGTGATGCAGAACGGTGGCGGTGCGCGACGAATCTATCGCGCCGCGCAGAAAGCGCGCGGAATCATGCTTCACCACGGTTCGTTTCCTGGACGTTCCAGGGTGACTCACGGCCGGTAGGCAACCTTGCATGAAGTATTCCTGCGTTTGCTGTTCGCTATCGTCATCCAAACGGCTGACGTCGTTTCGGATTATGGACAGCGTTGTCGCACGGGGGATTTCGGCGGAAACGGGGCGCGCCTGCGGTCACGGCCGGGCATCCGAAGGAACGTGTGCGAGAAGGGCGGCTCAGCGCCGGTTCGCAACGCCAAACGAATTTGCCCATCCGGAACTTCTTGACACTCTGTCAAACGGGGGCGTCCGGGAGTGGGGGTTGTCCAGACAATGCACGCCGCCCTCCGGTTGTCCATAGCTTGTGACCTGCCCGTTCTCTACGGATGCAGAGGCGACCTAGCAAACTTACGCAGGAGAAAATATTTGCATATGCACAAACTGGCGGAGGCAATCTTTTTGCCTATGCAAAAGCTCCCGGATTGACCGGTCTGAAAACCTTCTAGCAGGCATTTCCCAATGCTAATTTCCCAGCGTCTGCGCTCCTGCAGGCACCGATCGGGTTTCTCAGTAGGGGGTTGTTCGCCTTGTCCAATCGACGTAAGCAAAAGTCTGGCGGTACCAAGAGTGTGGTCCGCCCAGTAATCACCACCGGCCTCGCCGGTGCGGGCATGTTGGCCGCCGGGATGATGTTCCTGGCGCCTCCAGGGGGCCCGGGTCCCGTGACCGCCGCCATTCAGTTGACGTCGACGGACTCGGCCGATCCCTGGTACCTGCTCAACCTCGGTGGCGGGGCGACCCCGACCACCAACGCACTGGCCAACGCGGTCGACTACAGCCGCGCCTGCGGCCTGATCTGCAACGGCGCCGACGGCACCGCCGACAACCCGAACGGCCAGGCCGGCGGCATCCTGTTCGGCAACGGCGGCAACGGCTGGAACAGCACGGTCGCTGGTGTCGCCGGTGGTAGCGGCGGCAACGGCGGCCTCTTCAGCGGCAACGGCGGCAACGGTGGTAACGGCGGGCTCGGTGCGGACGGCGGCCACGGTGGTAACGCCGGCACGTTCGCCCTGTTCGGTCGTGGCGGCAACGGCGGTAACGGTGGCAACGGCGCCACCGGCGCGATCGGCGCCATCGGTACCCCGGGTCAGGCAGGGTCGATCGGCGGCGCCGGCGGAATCGGCGATCAGGGCGCGAACGCCTTCGGCAAGGTTGGGCCTCAGACCGGACTCCCGGACCTGCCGGACTACCCGGATGCGGCTGATCCGGGCACCGTGGGCGAAACAGGCAAGGCCGGCGACGCCGGTAAGGCCGGCGAAGCGGGCAAGGCCGGCGACGCAGGGGCCACAGGCGCAGCCGGCAAGGCAGGCGCAGAAGGCGAAGTCGGCCAGACGGGTCAGCCAGGGGCCGCGGGCGGCACCGGCGTGGGTGGTACCGGCGGTATCGGCGGCATCGGTGGTGTCGGTGGAGCCGGTGAAGCCGGTGGGGCCGGTGAAGTCGGCGGCACTGGTGCCACCGGCGGCGCGGGCGCCAGCGGTGGGGCCGGCACCGCCGGAGGTCAGGGCGGTGATGGCGCGACCGGCAATACCGGGCTCAAAGGCCTTACAGGTCTGAAGGGCCTCACGGGTCTGTCCGGTGGCCAGGGCGGCACCGGCACTCCGGGTACCACCGGCGGCAAGGGTGGCGACTCGACGAGCATCGGCGGCACCGGCGGCACCGGCGGCAATGCCGGCAACGGTGGAAACGGTGGCAGCGGCGGCCTGTTCGGTAGGGGCGGTAATGCCGGCAACGGCGGCAACGGCGGTAACGGCGGCGCTGGTGGCACGGGTGGCACGGGTGGCACGGGTGGCACGGGTGGCACGGGCGGCACGGGCGGCACGGGCGGAAACGGCGCCACCGGCGGTACCGGTGGCGTCGGTGGCACGGGCGGCACGGGTGGCACGGGTGGCACGGGTGGCACGGGTGGCGCCGGCGGTACCGGTGGCACGGGTGGCACGGGTGGCACGGGTGGCACGGGCGGCACCGGCGGCGCCGGTGGCGTTGGCGGCACGGGTGGCACGGGTGGTACCGGTGGCGTTGGCGGCCCGGGTGGCGTCGGCGACCTCGGTGTTGGCGCGCAGGGCCCAGGCGGCCAGGGCGGCACGGGCGGCACGGGCGGCACGGGCGGCACGGGCGGCACGGGCGGCACGGGTGGCGCTGCAGGTGCGGGTGGCACCGGTGGACCCGGTGGCGAAGGTGGCCCGGGCGGCGCAGGTGGCACCGGCGGTGTCGGCGGCGAGGGCGGCGATCCCGGCCCCGGTGGTGACGGCGGCCCCGGTGGCCTCGGCGGTGACGGCGGCGCAGGCGGCGAAGGCGGCGAAGGCGGCAAGGGCGGCCCCGGTGGTAGCGCCGGTGGTGCAGGCGGCGCCGGCGGCAAGGCCGGATCCGCTGGCAGCGGCGGCATCCTCGGTTCGGTCGGAGGCTCCGGCACCGACGGTAAGGCGGGTGCGACAGGCGCCAGCGGTGCTGCGGGTGCAAGCGGCGCCAAGGGTGCGACAGGCGCCAAGGGTGCAACCGGAGCTCAGGGCATTACCGGTGCGACCGGTAAGGCAGGGACCACCGTGGGCGCCACGGGCGCGGTCGGTGCGACCGGCGCCGACGGTAAGGCGGGCGCGACCGGCGCGACCGGTGCGTCCGGTGCCGGAGGCAAGACCGGAAGCGCCGGTAGCTCCGGCAAGTCCGGCGGGGCCGGTTCGGCAGGTGCCTCAGGCGGTGGCGCTTCAGGCTCGAGCGGCGGGTCCGGCGGGTCCGGTGGGTCCGGCGGGTCCGGCGGCGGCGGTGGTGCCGGCGGTGCCGGCGGCAGCGGCGGCTCGACCGACGATTAGTCCGACAACCGATCGGGTTGGCCCCCCTCCTTCGGGAGGGGGGCCTTCCCCTTGTGAGGCGCGCGATACACGCGGAAAAGCCGGCGAGTCGTCGGCGAATCGAGGTTAGAGGCAGATGGTCTGGTTGCCGTGCCGGATCACACGGTCCTCGCAGTGCCACAACACCGCTCGCGACAGAACGGCGCGCTCGACGTCGGCCCCCAGCCTGACCAGATCATCGACGCTGTGCCGGTGGTCGACCCGCACCACGTCCTGTTCGATGATCGGGCCCTCGTCCAAATCGTCTGTGACGTAATGCGCTGTCGCACCGACGAGTTTGACGCCGCGCTCCTTGGCCCGCCGGTACGGTGACGCGCCGATGAAGGCCGGCAGGAACGAGTGGTGAATGTTGATCATCGGGCAGCCCACCTCCTCGATGAATCCCGGCGTCAGGATCTGCATGTAGCGGGCGAGGACCACCAGGTCGACATTGCCACGCAGCAGATCGAGTTGCCGCCGTTCGGCCTCGTCACGGATGTCCTTGCGCGCCGGCACATGAAGGAACGGAACCCCGAACGGGCGGACCGCATCGGCCAGGTCGGGATGATTCGCGATGACCATCACCACCGACATATCCAATTCCCCACGGCGGTTGCGCCACAACAGATCGAGCAGGCAGTGGTCTTCCTTCGAGGCCATGATCGCGACACGTTTCGGCTTCGCCGCCTCGGTGAGACGGAAATGCATCTCGAATGGATCGGCGACACGCTCGGTGAAGTCGCGTTCCAGGTTGTCGCGGGCTGCGCTGAGGCCAGGAAGGTGAAAGATTGTGCGCTGCATGAACGTTCCACCGGTGCGCTCAGTGGAGTGCTGGTCGAGGGACACGATGTTGGCGCCGACGTCGGCGAGGAAGGTGCTGACGGCCGCGACGAGTCCGGGCCGGTCGGCGCACCGCAGCAGCAGCCGGCCGATGTCTTTCGGTCCGTGCAGGACCGAACCAGTGTGTTCCGACATCACCTCAGCCTTGCAGGACGCAGAGGACTTCGTCCAATGTCGCGGCGCTCCGGGGAGTCTGAGGGCCTGGCCACCGCGCGCAGTCGAACATCGCGGGGCCTTCCACCGGCGACTCCGCCAGCACATAGCGGCCGGTTCCTTCGCTGCGGCGCACGGAATCCAGCGCGGCGACAGCTCCTTCAGGCTTGCTGGCGTCGCGGAAGTTGATACCGACCTGCTGCACGTCGGGTTCGGCATCGAGGATCGAGCTGAGTCGCCTGATGTAGTCGTCCGCGGCGAAGAACCGGTAACCCATACCCAGATACAGCCAGTATCGCGTCGACACCTCGGAGCGAATCTGCATCGGACGTGCGCCCGGCGGGACCGGTCGGAACTCAATGGCCGGGTAGAGTTCACGTAACGCGGACCTGTCTTCTGGCCACAACCCCATATCGGCGACAAGAATCCGTGTGATCCGTGAAATGTCCGAGGCGCACCGTATGAACGAGTTCAGTGTGCGCTCGACCGCGCTGCGGTCTGGCCCGGCCACGACTGTGACAGTGACATCCGCGCCGAACGGGGCAGAACCCAGTTCTGAGATCCGGTTCTCGGGATAGGTGACGAAATTGTCCACCAGTGCCGGCACTGAAACGTCCCGATTTCCGGCGATCCGTTGGCGGTCCTCCTCGGGGATGTCGTCGCGCGCGAGCATTGTTCGGCAGAGGGCAAAGGACTCCTCGTGCTCGCCGACCCACGAACCGCAGACGGCAAGCTCGTCGGCCGCGCGCCAGGTATACACATTGGTGGCGACGAACAGCGCGTCGGCCTCTGGAACAGGGATGGCGGCCGCACGCTTGGCGAAGAGATACCCCAGCTGGTATCGCTGTTGGCCTCGGTACCAACTTGCAATCGAATAGAGCGGCTCGGCCCGCGTCGGCCGGTACTCCCACGCGCGCAGGTAGGCATCCTGTACCTCCGGCCAGGGCTCGCCGAGTCGCAGCATGCATTCCGCCACACGGGCAAGGGAGTAGTACGTCTCTTCGTCGTAGCCGGTCATCTCGGCCCGGCGCGAATACCAATGGCGTGCGCTCTCGACATCGCCGTAGTCGAAATAGCTCTGGGCGAGGTAGAACACCGACCGTGCGTCCTCGGGATTGCGGTTCACCTCAGCCAACAGGATTTCGGCGTCGCGTGCGTACTTCTCCGGATCGAGATTCCGCCCGCCCAGGCGGCGTGACTCGATGTAGTAGTCCCCGTCGAGCCGTAGCTCATTGAAAGGCGCGTCGCAGTCGGCGTACTCGTGCAGCACGCCGACGTAGCGCCACGGCATACCGTCGCGGAAGAGTTGCCGCCGCCAGTAGAAGACTCCAGGGCCGTAGTGAAGCTGATAGACGTCCGCGGTCAAGTCGCCGAAGTCCGGTGTGCCGACCACGATGTCATCGGCGTCCATCACCCAGATGTAGTCGGCGCGAGCGCGAGCGAGCTCGAGCGCTTCGGACCTGTTGTGGCCGAAGTTCCGCCACGGGCGCTCATGTAGCTCGCCGGGAATGCCCAGAGCCGCCATGTGGTTCCGGATCTTGTCCTGGGTGCCGTCATTCGAACCGGTGTCGACGATCACCCACGAGGAGATGTACGGGGCGACCGAATCGAGGACTTCGTGGACGACGTGTGCTTCGTTGCGCACGATCATGTTCAGGCAGATCGTGGGCCGGCGGTCAGACATGAAAGGCTACGCCGTCTTCTGGTAGACCAGCCAACGCATCTCGACAGGGCACTGCTCACGCGGCAGGTCGAATACATCCCGGCCACTGACCCAGTCTGCATACCAACCGGTGTGCGGCCACGCACCAGCCGGGAGGTTCTCCTTCTCGAAGTCGTAGACCGAGTCGTTGGTCATCAGTCGCAGCGGCAGCCCCGCGGATGCGGTGTCGATCTCCTCGCCGGTGAAGATCGCGGCATACAACTGTTGGGCCAGTTCTCGCGCCGACTGTGCCAGCGCGTTCACCGCGTCGTCGGACATGTAGAACGGCTTCGGCATGAAGACGTTGAACACCAGTTGTCCACCCGGAGCGAGGCATTCGGCGGCCAGCTCGAAGACAGCACGGATCTGGTCGGGGCTGCGGAAATCCGGGGTGACCTCCGACAGGACGATCAGCTGGTAATCCTTCTGTAGGTCGTCGAGCGTCTCGAAGATGTCTCGGTCGATGACCCGCACGTTCAGCAGCTGCTTGTAGGCGTCCTCGCGGAGGATCTCGGCGAATTTCGGTGTCAGCTCGACCGCGTCGACCGGATGGCCGGCACGGGCCAGCGCCAGTGCATTTCGTCCGGTTCCGGCACCGATGTCGAGCACTCGGGCCGTCGAGGGATCGGCAATCTGGGCGGACAGCGCCGTGACCCTCGCGTCGGGATGGGTGCCGAACAGCGGCGGTTTGCGGGTGGCGACCCAATTGTCGTAGGCGTCCGCGAGCGAAGTCCACTGCGGCTGAATGTGGTAGTTCAGCACCGTTCCGACCGGCGCGTCGTAGGTGATGATGATGTTGGACCGGTTCGATCCGTCGAATGCATTAGCCAGCTCTTTGGCGAGCAACGTGCGCAGGTGAGCGAGCTCGTCGTTGTTGAACTTGCGTCCCAGTGCGGCAAAAATCTTGTTGCACATGGAAACATATTCGTCGACCATGGCCGGTACCGCCGGCAAAGTGATCGTCCCGCCAGAGACCCCGCGGCGCAGTAGTCTCCGCGTCAGCGCATCGCGCATGTAGGCCGTGTCGATCGACATGTGAATACCCCCAGTAAGAATGAAAAAGCCCCCGCCGGCTGAGGATACACAACGGAGCCTTTGCAAAGGGATAAAAAGTCGACGTGACGGCCAGGTCGTCGATCTGCCGTCAATTCAGCCGTACCGGCGTGCCGTCGCGGTCATGGCTCTACCATTCGCGTCGTGACCGATCACAGAGCGCAGACATCCGATACCCATGACGAACTGAAGGTGTCGCGTACGCCTCAGAAGGTCACCCGTACGGCTTCCCCGCTTACCCCAATCGCGTTGCTGGTTGCGCTGATTGCGGTCGGGCTCGCCGTGTGGGCACTGCTCAGCATTCCGGAGCAGCAGTCGGTGTCGGCCGCCGGAGCGCCCCTGACCGGCGACGCGAAAGAGCGCGTCTGCACCGCCGCCCACGCCGTGTCGATGGGTGTGCAGCTTCAGACCAACGCGAATCTGGGCCCGGAACCGGCGGCGGTCGAAGCGGTCGCGGCCAACGCGAGGCTAGCAATGCTCGGCGGTGGCGAGTACCTGCTCGGGCAGATCAGCGACGACACCCCGCAGGAGCTCGCCGAAGCGGCCCGCAAGTTCGGTACGACACTGCAACTCATCGGTGTGAACGCGCTGGCCGGCGCGACCAACGACGACGAACTGCAGTCCGGCCGGATGCGCGACGCTGAGGCGGCCCAGAAGGATCTGGCCAACATCTGCCGATAACGGGCGGCTTCGCGTATTACAGTTCTTGTGCGATTGTTCGTTTGATGTAACAGTGGAGGCATGCCGGACACGCATGTCGTCACCAATCAGGTCCCGCCGCTGGAGGACTTCAACCTCGCCGCATCCCCGGTGCTGGCCGAGGCGCTGATCCGCGAGGGCGGGGAGTGGGGGGTCGACGAGGTCGCCGAGCTCGGAGCGCTCGGCGGCAGCGTCGCCGCCCAGCGCTGGGGCGAACTCGCCGACCGTAACCAGCCCGTGCTGCACACCCACGACCGTTACGGGCACCGCATCGACGAGGTCGAGTACGACCCGGCCTACCACCAGTTGATGTCGGTGGCGGTGGGCCATGGCCTGCACGCCGCGCCGTGGGCCGACGACCGTCCCGGTGCGCACGTGGTGCGCGCGGCCAAGACGTCGGTGTGGACCCCCGAACCCGGCCACATCTGCCCGATCTCGATGACGTACGCCGTCGTGCCCGCGCTGCGGCACAACCAGGACCTGGCTGCCATCTACGAGCCGCTGCTGACCAGCCGCGTCTACGACCCCGAACTCACGGTGCCGGCCACCAAGGCCGGCATCACCGCGGGTATGTCGATGACCGAGAAGCAGGGCGGCTCCGACGTGCGCGCGGGCACCACCGAGGCGACCCCCAACGGGGACGGCACGTACTCGCTGCGGGGCCACAAGTGGTTCACCTCGGCCCCGATGTGCGATGTGTTCCTGGTGCTGGCCCAGGCGCCAGGCGGGCTGAGCTGTTTCTTCCTGCCGCGGGTGCTTCCCGACGGCACCCGCAACCGCATGTTTCTGCAGCGCCTCAAGAACAAGCTGGGCAATCACGCGAACGCGTCCAGCGAGGTCGAATACGACGGCGCGACCGCGTGGCTGGTCGGCGAGGAGGGGCGCGGCGTCCCGACCATCATCGAGATGGTCAACCTGACCCGCCTCGACTGCACACTGGGCAGCGCCACCAGCATGCGCAACGGCCTGATGCGCGCCGTGCACCACGCCCAGCACCGGACGGCCTTCGGCGCCTATCTGATCGACCAGCCGCTGATGCGTAACGTGCTCGCGGACCTGGCCGTCGAGGCCGAGGCGGCCACCATGCTGGCGATGCGGATGGCCGGTGCCACCGACCACGCGGTCCGCGGCGACGAGCGGGAAACCCTGCTGCGCAGAATCGGTTTGGCCGCCGCGAAGTACTGGATCTGCAAGCGGGCCACCCCGCACGCGGCCGAGGCGATGGAATGCCTCGGCGGCAACGGCTACGTGGAGGACTCCGGAATGCCCCGGCTGTACCGGGAGGCCCCGCTGATGGGCATCTGGGAGGGCTCCGGGAACGTCAGCGCGCTGGACACGTTGCGCGCCATGGCCACTCGCCCCGCCTGCATCGACGTGTTGTTCGACGAGTTGGAGACCACCGCGGGCCACGACCCGCGGCTGGACCGCCACGTCGCCGGCCTCCGGCCGCAGCTCGGCGATCCGGAGTCGATCCAGTACCGCGCGCGTCAGGTCGCCGAGGACATCTCGCTCGCGCTGCAGGGCTCGCTGCTGGTGCGCCACGGCCACCCGGCGGTGGCGGAGGCGTTCCTCGCCAGCAGGCTCGGCGGCCAGTGGGGTGGTGCGTTCGGCACCCTGCCGACCGGCCTCGATCTCGCCCCGATCATCGAGCGCGCCCTCGTCAAGGCCTGATCGCATGCGCATGACCGCGCGGTCGGTGGTGCTCAGTGTCATGCTCGGCGCACACCCGGCCTGCGCAACCGCCGCCGAATTGATCAGGCTCACCGCGGATTTCGGTATCCGGGAGCCGACGGTGCGGGTCGCGCTGACCAGGATGGTCGCCGCCGGGGACCTGGTGCGCTCCGAGGGCGGCTACCGGCTCTCGGAGCGCCTGCTGGCCCGGCAGCGCCGCCAGGACAACGCCATCAGCCCACGGTCGCGCGACTGGGACGGCAGCTGGACGACGCTGATCGTCACCAGCGTCGGCGGCGATGCACGCACCCGGTCCGCACTGCGGAACGCCCTGCAGGAAAAGCGTTTCGGAGAGCTCCGCGAAGGAGTCTGGCTGCGGCCGGCCAACGTCGACGTCGAACTCGGCGAGGAGATCGCCACCCGGGTGCGCGTCCTGTCGTCGCGCGACGTCGCGCCGGCCGAACTCGCGGCCACGCTGTGGGACCTGGCCGGGTGGGCGGAGAAAGGCCGGCGCATGCTGGCGGAGATGGCCGCCGCGCAGGACGTGCCCGGACGGTTCGTCGTCGCCGCGGCGATCGTGCGGCACCTGCTGACCGATCCGGTACTGCCCGGTGAGCTGCTGCCCGCCGGCTGGCCCGGGGCGGCGTTGCGGGCCGCCTACCACGACTTCGCCGCCGAGATGATCGCGCGGCGTGACGGTATCGAGCTGACGGAGGCCGGATGAGCATCAGGGTGGAGCGCAACGGTGCGGTGACCACGGTCGTGATGAACCGGCCCGAGGCGCGC
Organism: Mycolicibacterium parafortuitum; assembly: GCF_002086815.1. Classification (GTDB taxonomy): domain Bacteria; phylum Actinomycetota; class Actinomycetes; order Mycobacteriales; family Mycobacteriaceae; genus Mycobacterium; species Mycobacterium parafortuitum. The sequence goes on along the minus strand of NZ_MVID01000028.1, from coordinate 17,524 downwards.
AACGCCGTCGACGGGCCGACCGCGCTCGAGCTCTACGAGGCGTTCGACGAGTTCGACTCCGACGACACCGCATCGGTGGCGGTGCTGTGCGGGGACAACGGAACCTTCTGCGCGGGCGCCGATCTCAAGGCGATGGGCACCGACCGGACGAATCCCCTGCACCGCACCGGGCCCGCGCCGATGGGGCCGAGCCGGATGGTGCTGTCGAAACCGGTGATCGCGGCGATCAGCGGATACGCGGTCGCGGGCGGTCTCGAGCTGGCGTTGTGGTGCGATCTGCGGGTCGTCGAACAGGACGCCGTGTTGGGCGTGTTCTGCCGGCGCTGGGGGGTGCCGCTGATTGACGGCGGCACCGTGCGGTTGCCGCGGCTGATCGGGCACAGCCGGGCGATGGACCTGATCCTGACCGGCCGCGCCGTCGACGCCGACGAGGCGCTGGCGATCGGCCTGGCCAACCGGGTGGTGCCGACCGGGCAGGGGCGGCAGAAGGCCGAGGAACTCGCAGCCGAGCTGGCGGAGCTGCCCCAGCAGTGCCTGCGCTCGGACCGGGTGTCGGCGTTGACCCAGTGGGGGATGGCGGAGGCCGATGCGATGGACGTCGAGTTCGGCAGCCTGTCCCGGGTCGCGGCCGAGTCGCTCGAAGGCGCGGCGCGCTTCAGCGCGGGCGCGGGGCGACACGGCGGCAGGGCCTGACGCGGGGCCTGACGAGAGGGCGCTACCCCTTGGTGACGCTGTTGTTGGTCCCGGTGTCGTTGATCGCGGGGTCGCCGTCGCGGTAGGTGACGGTGTTGTTGAGGCCGACGACGGACAGCTGTCCGTCGACACGTTCGATGGAGATCTTGTTGTCGGCGCCACCGACGTTGACGTTCGAACACGTCCCGGTCACCGTCAGGTCGTTGTTCGAGCCGCCGATGTTCAGTGCCTTGCCGTCGGCGCAGTCGATCTCCGCGGTCGTGCCCAACGACCCGTAGTTGATCGTGTTGCCGATCTCGACCTGTGCACCGGACGTCCCCATCGTCGCGGACGGGTTGTCGCCGCCACCGCCCGCACCGCATCCGGCGAGCGTGAATGCGACCACTGCGCAGGCACAGGCGATGGGGCGGGCTGTCATGCCTAGGCGGGTACCCGGTTCACCTGGTTTGTCATCCCCAGCTCGCGCCCGCGGTCCCAGACGAACGGCGTGCCGTTCTTGTACAGCACCTTCTGATCCCAGCCGTAGACGGTGATGTCGTTGACGACGTTGTCGGCGACGACCAGGTTCGACGAGCCCTGCACCGTGACCGCATAGCAGTCGCCGAGGGCGAAGACCTGATTTCCGTTACCGTTGACGAAAAGTGTCGAGCCCTTGCAGTCGACCGTGCGCACCACGCCCACGCCGGTGATGTGGGTGTCGCCGTTCTCGGCCTGCGCCACCGGTGACGTGGACATCAGCGCGGCAGAGGCCGCCAATGCGCTCACGGCCAGTACTCGTCTCGCGGCGGTAGCAGTCACACCGGAAGCCTACGACGTCGCTCGCTCGCGCTGTCGGGGATCACGCGGACGAGTACCGTGAGCGTCGATGCGTCAACGTGTGGTACGGGATCGCATGCGGATCCTCATGGTGGCGGTCATGGTGACGGCGACCGCTGCCGGCTGCGCGCAGACCGTCTCCGGGGCCGCGCAGCGGGCCGATGCCGGAGTCCCCGATCCGGACCGCAGCTACGGCTACGTCGACGACCGGTGCGGGCTGCTGGAGAACACCACCGTGCAGGAGTTGATCGGCGCCGAGTCGGTGACACGGCCCTACAGCGGAGCGGTCTGCCAGTACGTGCTGTCCCGTAAATCCCCGGCCGCGACCGTCGACGTCGTCTACTCGTGGTTCGACATGGGCGCGCTGGACCGCGAGCGTGACGTCGCCGTCGCGCGCGGCGCCGTCGTCACCGACGTCGTCGTCGAGCGCCATCCGGCGTTCCTGGCCCGCCGCGACGTCACCGGAGCGGCCTGCTCGGCCAGCGCCGCCGCAGGCACCGGCGTGCTGAGCTGGTGGGTGCAGTACCGCGGCCAGGCGGCCGGGGACCCGTGTGCCGAAGCCCAGAAACTTCTCGCGGCCACGTTGCGCTCGGATCTGTAGACATGCCCGCGAGATTCACCGCCCGCCTCGCCGCGGTGCTGGCCTTCGGTGTGCTGCTCTCCGGGTGCGCCGAGGACGGCGAGACCGCCGAGGAGTCGGCGACACCGGGGCCGGGCGCCACGGGGGAGGGCTTCCGGAGCGTGGACTGCAACGGGGTCACCGACGCCGACATCACCGATGTCGCCGGGCCGGGGTTGTACCGGTCCGCGGTGGTCAGCGACGCCGGTTGCTTCTGGCAGGAGGACACCATGATCGACGACTTCGGCGCCGGGATGGGCATCTCCACGTGGTGGTACCGCGGCAGCGACATGGCCACCGAGCGCGGACTCGAGGAGCTCGCCGGCCGTACGCTCGTCGAGTTGTCGATGGATGACAACCAGGGCTTCAAGGCCTACGACGACACCGCCTGCAGCATCTATGTCGCCAAGGGCGGGGACGTGATCACCTGGTCGGTGCAGACCATGAACTCCGAGACGATGCCCGACCTGTGCCCGATGATCGAGCAACTGGCACGGCTCAGCCAGGACCGCGTGAACTAGAGTCACTCGCTGACCCGCCACCGGGTCACCATCGATCGGGGGGCGGATACATGGCAGCTCGGCCGCCGCGGACGGCGAAGCTGAGCCGTGACTCGATCGTCAACGCCGCGCTGACGTTCCTCGACCGCGAAGGCTGGGACGCGCTGACGATCAACGCGCTGGCCAACCAGCTCGGCACCAAGGGCCCGTCGCTCTACAACCACGTGCACAGCCTCGACGACCTGCGCCGCACGGTGCGCATGCGCGTCGTCGGCGACATCATCAACATGCTCAACACGGTCGGGCAGGGCCGCAGCCCCGACGACGCGGTGATGGTCATGGCCGGGGCGTATCGCAGCTACGCCCATCACCACCCCGGGCGGTACTCCGCGTTCACCCGGATGCCGCTGGGTGGCGACGACCCCGAGTTCACCGAGGCGACCAGGGCGGCGGCCGCGCCGATCATCGCCGTGCTGGCCAGCTACGGCCTCGATGAGGAAGCCGGCTTCTACGCCGCGCTGGAGTTCTGGTCGGCGATGCACGGATTCGTCCTGCTGGAGATGACGGGCGCGATGGCCGGGATCGACACCGATGCGGTGTTCTCCGATATGGTCATGCGACTTGCCACCGGCATGCGCTCGCGCTGAACTTTTCGGGGATCCGCAGGTCAGCGGGTTTTGTTGAGGTATGCAGCCCTGGTATTGTGGACGTTCGTGCCTGGCAAATAGGGCGCTTGTGTCCTTCGCGGGGCATCAGCATGCCTGCACGCCGGGCTGATTCGCATGTCCCGCCCTCGTGGGGTGCCTTGGAAATTATCCGAGAAACCGCGGCGGCCGCGTGCGACACGCCCGGACGCGGGGGAACCGTCGAGGGCATAACAGCAGTACAGAGAACTTAAGAAGCAAGCAGCACCACAGTCGACAGACTGACGAGGAACACAGAAAGCCGGTACATGCCAACCATCAACCAGCTGGTCCGCAAGGGTCGCCGCGACAAGATCGCCAAGGTGAAGACGGCGGCCCTCAAGGGCAGCCCGCAGCGTCGCGGCGTGTGCACTCGCGTGTACACCACGACCCCGAAGAAGCCGAACTCGGCGCTTCGTAAGGTCGCGCGCGTGCGCCTGACCAGCGCGGTCGAGGTCACCGCCTACATCCCGGGTGAGGGCCACAACCTGCAGGAGCACTCGATGGTGCTGGTGCGCGGTGGTCGTGTGAAGGACCTCCCCGGTGTGCGCTACAAGATCATCCGCGGGTCTCTGGACACGCAGGGCGTCAAGAACCGTAAGCAAGCCCGCAGCCGTTACGGCGCGAAGAAGGAGAAGAGCTGATGCCGCGCAAGGGACCCGCGCCCAAGCGTCCGTTGGTCAACGACCCGGTCTACGGGTCGCAGCTGGTCACCCAGCTGGTCAACAAAGTTCTGCTTGACGGGAAGAAATCGCTGGCGGAGCGCATTGTTTATGGCGCGCTCGAGCAGGCTCGTGAGAAGACGGGCACCGATCCGGTGGTCACCCTCAAGCGGGCCATGGACAACGTCAAGCCGTCGCTCGAGGTGCGTAGCCGCCGCGTGGGTGGCGCGACCTACCAGGTTCCCGTCGAGGTCCGCCCGGACCGTTCGGTGACCCTGGCGCTGCGTTGGCTGGTCAGCTTCTCGAAGCAGCGTCGTGAAAAGACGATGATCGAGCGCCTCGCGAACGAGATCCTCGATGCGAGCAACGGTCTCGGTGCCGCCGTCAAGCGGCGCGAAGACACCCACAAGATGGCCGAGGCGAACCGCGCCTTCGCGCACTACCGCTGGTGATCACAGGCGCCGGCGTTCGTGAAGTAGCTGCGCCGGCGTCCGAACAAACCAACCAAGCAAGCGAAAGAGTGGGAAACTAGCCGTGGCACAGGACGTGCTTACCGACCTGAGCAAGGTCCGCAACATCGGCATCATGGCGCACATCGATGCCGGCAAGACGACGACGACCGAGCGCATCCTCTACTACACCGGTGTGAACTACAAGATCGGTGAGACGCACGACGGTGCCTCCACGACGGACTGGATGGAGCAGGAGCAGGAGCGGGGTATCACGATCACCTCGGCTGCGGTGACCTGTTTCTGGAACCAGAACCAGATCAACATCATCGACACCCCGGGCCACGTCGACTTCACCGTCGAGGTGGAGCGTTCGCTGCGCGTTCTCGACGGTGCCGTTGCGGTGTTCGACGGCAAAGAGGGCGTGGAGCCGCAGTCCGAGCAGGTCTGGCGCCAGGCCGACAAGTACGACGTGCCGCGCATCTGCTTCGTCAACAAGATGGACAAGCTCGGTGCGGACTTCTACTTCACCGTGCGCACCATCGAGGAGCGCCTCGGAGCCCGGCCGCTGGTCATCCAGCTGCCGATCGGCGCCGAAAACGACTTCATCGGCATCATCGACCTGGTCGAGATGAAGGCCAAGGTGTGGCGTGGCGAGACCGCCCTCGGCGAGAAGTACGAGGTCGAGGAGATTCCGGCCGACCTCGCCGAGAAGGCCGAGGAGTACCGCACCAAGCTCATCGAGACCGTCGCCGAGACCGACGAGGCGCTGCTCGAGAAGTACTTCGGTGGCGAGGAACTCTCGATCGACGAGATCAAGGGCGCGATCCGCAAGCTGACCGTGTCCAGCGAGCTCTACCCGGTGCTGTGCGGCAGCGCGTTCAAGAACAAGGGCGTGCAGCCCATGCTCGACGCGGTCATCGACTACCTCCCGTCGCCGCTGGACGTCGAGTCCGTGCAGGGCCACGTGCCCAACAAAGAAGACGAGATCATCACCCGCAAGCCGTCGACCGACGAGCCCTTCTCGGCGCTGGCGTTCAAGATCGCGGTGCACCCGTTCTTCGGCAAGCTGACCTACGTGCGCGTGTACTCGGGCACCGTGGAGTCCGGCTCGCAGGTCGTGAACTCGACCAAGGGCAAGAAGGAGCGCCTCGGCAAGCTGTTCCAGATGCACGCCAACAAGGAGAACCCTGTCGAGCGTGCGTCGGCCGGCCACATCTACGCCGTGATCGGTCTGAAGGACACCACGACCGGTGACACCCTGTCGGATGCGAACGATCAGATCGTCCTCGAGTCGATGACGTTCCCGGATCCGGTCATCGAGGTCGCCATCGAGCCCAAGACCAAGAGCGACCAGGAGAAGCTGGGCACCGCGATCCAGAAGCTCGCCGAAGAGGACCCGACCTTCAAGGTGCACCTGGATCAGGAGACCGGCCAGACCGTCATCGGCGGCATGGGCGAGCTCCACCTGGACATCCTGGTCGACCGCATGCGCCGCGAGTTCAAGGTCGAGGCCAACGTCGGCAAGCCGCAGGTCGCCTACCGCGAGACCATCAAGCGCAAGGTCGAGAAGGTCGAGTTCACCCACAAGAAGCAGACGGGTGGCTCCGGCCAGTTCGCGAAGGTTCTCATCGACCTCGAGCCGTTCATCGGCGAAGACGGTGCGACCTACGAGTTCGAGAACAAGGTCACCGGTGGCCGCATCCCGCGCGAGTACATCCCGTCGGTGGATGCGGGCTGCCAGGACGCGATGCAGTACGGCGTGCTGGCGGGCTACCCGCTGGTGAACCTCAAGGTCACCCTGCTCGACGGCGCCTTCCACGAGGTCGACTCCTCGGAAATGGCGTTCAAGGTGGCCGGCTCTCAGGTGCTGAAGAAGGCCGCTCAGGCCGCCCAGCCTGTCATCCTGGAGCCCATCATGGCCGTCGAGGTCACCACCCCTGAGGACTACATGGGTGACGTGATCGGCGACCTGAACTCCCGCCGTGGTCAGATCCAGGCCATGGAGGAGCGCAGTGGTGCCCGTGTCGTGAAGGCGCAGGTTCCGCTGTCGGAGATGTTCGGCTACGTCGGAGACCTTCGGTCGAAGACCCAGGGCCGGGCCAACTACTCCATGGTGTTCGACTCGTACGCAGAAGTTCCGGCGAACGTGTCGAAGGAGATCATCGCGAAGGCGACGGGTCAGTAGAGCATCGAAGGCCGCTTGCGGCCGAGGCGCGCCACTGAGCCGGAGCCGAGCAACGAGCGACGCGAAGGCGACGGGTCAGTAACCGGTAAGTTCGCAGACTGCACAACTGAACACATCAACACACCTGCTTAAGTAAAAGCACCAACAAGTCCAGGAGGACACAGAAGTGGCGAAGGCGAAGTTCGAGCGGACGAAGCCGCACGTCAACATCGGGACCATCGGTCACGTTGACCACGGCAAGACCACTCTCACTGCAGCAATCACCAAGGTGCTGCATGACCAGTACCCCGATTTGAACGAGTCGCGCGCATTCGACCAGATCGACAATGCGCCCGAGGAGCGTCAGCGCGGTATCACGATCAACATCTCCCACGTGGAGTACCAGACCGAGAAGCGTCACTACGCGCACGTCGACGCCCCCGGTCACGCTGACTACATCAAGAACATGATCACCGGTGCCGCCCAGATGGACGGCGCAATCCTCGTGGTCGCCGCCACTGACGGCCCGATGCCGCAGACCCGCGAGCACGTGCTGCTGGCCCGCCAGGTCGGCGTGCCCTACATCCTGGTCGCGCTGAACAAGGCCGACATGGTCGACGACGAAGAGCTCATCGAGCTCGTCGAGATGGAGGTCCGCGAACTGCTGGCCGCCCAGGACTTCGACGAGGACGCCCCGGTCGTCAAGGTTTCGGCCCTGAAGGCGCTTGAGGGTGACGAGAAGTGGGTCAAGTCGGTCCAGGAGCTCATGGCTGCTGTCGACGAGTCCATCCCGGACCCGGTCCGCGAGACCGACAAGCCGTTCCTGATGCCCGTCGAGGACGTCTTCACGATCACCGGCCGCGGCACCGTGGTCACCGGTCGCGTCGAGCGTGGCGTGATCAACGTGAACGAGGAAGTCGAGATCGTCGGCATCCGTCCGACCGTCACCAAGACCACGGTCACCGGTGTCGAGATGTTCCGCAAGCTGCTCGATCAGGGCCAGGCGGGCGACAACGTCGGTCTGCTGGTCCGTGGCATCAAGCGTGAGGACGTCGAGCGTGGCCAGGTTGTGGTCAAGCCCGGCACCACCACGCCGCACACCGAGTTCGAGGGCAGCGTCTACATCCTGTCCAAGGACGAGGGTGGCCGCCACACGCCGTTCTTCAACAACTACCGTCCGCAGTTCTACTTCCGTACCACGGACGTGACCGGCGTGGTGACCCTCCCCGAGGGCACCGAGATGGTGATGCCCGGTGACAACACCGACATCGCCGTCAAGCTGATCCAGCCCGTCGCCATGGACGAGGGCCTGCGCTTCGCGATCCGCGAGGGCGGCCGTACCGTCGGCGCCGGCCGCGTCACCAAGATCATCAAGTGATCTAGGTACTCAGCCAGGAAGTGGCGCTCACCCGAAAGGGTGGGCGCCACTTTCGTTTTCCGGCCCTGTAACGGCCTCGGGAAGGGCCGCGATGTACCTGGCGACGGCTGTCGAGGGGTCGGCCGGGAAGTAAAGGTTCACGTTTTGAGAAGCATCACCAGTGTTATTGCGAAGGGCGCGGCCGCGCTCGCGGCGTCGGTTCTGACGGGCGGCGCGGCAATGCTCGGCCTGTCCGCCGGGGTCGCGACGGCGCAGCCTGCGCAACCCGGCTGCCCGGATGTGCACTGGATCGGTGCCGCCGGTTCCGGCGAGCGGACGGTTGCGTCCGCCGCGGACGGCGGGATGGGCCGTGTGGTCGCCAAGTCCTACAGCGACTTCGCCGCGCTGATCCAGCAGAGTGGGCGCACCATCACCGCAGAGGCCGTGAACTACCCGGCCGTGGAGGTCCCCGAAGACGGCGGAATCCTGGACTGGGCGGGCTTCATGAGCAGCGTCGACACCGGTGCCGCCGCGCTCGGTCAGCAGTATCAGGCGTTCGTCGCGCAGTGCCCGACCTCGCAAGTCGTGCTCGCCGGCTATTCGCAGGGCGCGATGGTCGTCCACCGGAACCTGCACGCGCTCGATCCCAGCCCCAACCTCGCCGCGGCGCTGCTGATCGCCGACGGCGACCGGTTGCCACAGGACCCGACCATCAACATCGGCTCGGTCGTCAACGTGCCGGGCGCCGGCAAGGGCGTCGCCCAGGACTGGCCGATCCTCGCGCACGCACCCGCGCCGTTGCCGGTGACGATGGGTGTTCGCACGATCAGCGTCTGCAATATCGGGGACGCGGTGTGCGACTACGACCCGGACGCCGAGGACGAGATGAACCCGGCGGCAGTGGCCGTGCACACCAGCTACGCCCGCAAGGTCGCTGCGATGGATGCGTGGACCCCGCCGCTGTACCAGCTCGTCACGCAGCGTTCCGCGCCCAATCCCGCGCTTCCGCTGCAGGTAACCGCCGGTCCGTAGGCCGCCTGTCGGCCATAATCACCGCATGGCCACCTTCTGGCGCTATGTGAAGATTCAGCTCTTCGTGCTGCTGTGCGGCCTCGTCGGTCCGATTTTCCTGGTCGCCTACTTCGCGCTGGGTGCCGACCCGACGATGAAGTGGATGTTCTGGACGGGCCTGCTGATCACCGCGGCCGACGTCCTGATCGCGCTGCTGATCACGGGCTTCGGTGCCCGCTCGGCGGCCAAGAAGCAGGCGCTGGAGGCCACCGGTGTACTGGCGCTGGCCAGGGTCGTCGGTATCCACGAGACGAACACCCGGATCAACGATCAACCGCTGGTGAAGCTCGACCTGCAGGTGTCCGGGCCCGGGATCACGCCGTTCGCGACGCAGGATCAGGTCGTGGCGTCGGTGAGCCGGCTGCCGATGATCACGAACCGTACGCTCGCTGCCCTGGTCGACCCGGTCACCAACGACTACCAGATCGATTGGGAGCGAAGCGCTTTGGTGAGCGGAATGATGCCGGCCACGTTCACCATCGCCGAGGACGGCCGGTCCTACGATCTGACGGGTCAGGCCGAGCCGCTGATGGAGATCCTGCAGGTGCTCAAGACCCATGGGATCGGCCTGAACGGCATGATCGACCTGCACTCCCACCCGGCCGCCCGCCAGCAGGTGCAGGCCGTCGTCCGGCGCGCCGCCGCGCAGGATCCGCCGCTGGTGCCGGCGACGGAACCCACCGCTGCGCAACGCCTTCAACAGCTGGACACGCTTCGGGCTACCGGTTCGATCACCGACGCCGAGTACGCCGCCAAACGCCAGGAGATCATCGCCGATCTCTGAATCCTGGTAGCGGCCGTGCGACGGTGTTACCGTCGTTGGGTGCCGCGTCACAGCCGGAAACGGCGTGTTGCGATGACGGACGGACGAGCGCAGCCGGCGGCTCGGGGCCCGCGGATACCTGCCGCTGTTCTCCAGTTCGGGTGGACGTGACGGCGACCGAAGCCCGTGCCGGACAGGCCGACCAGACGGTCAGCCTGCCCACCCTGACCGCGATGGTGGTCGGATCGATGATCGGCTCCGGGGTGTTCCTGTTGCCGCGCCGGTTCGGCACCGAGACCGGCGTCGTGGGCGCGGTCATCGCCTGGACGATCGCCGGCGCCGGAATGTTGATGTTGGCCTTCGTCTTTCAGCGACTGGCGATCCGCAAGCCCGACCTCAACGCGGGCATCTTCACCTACGCCAGGGCGGGATTCGGCGACTATGTCGGATTCAACTCCGCGATCGGGTACTGGGCGTCGGTTTGTGCGGGCAACGTGTCGTACTGGGTGCTGATCACCGCGACGCTGGGGGCGATCTTCCCGGCGTTCGGGGACGGCGACACTGGTGCCGCGGTGGCCGCATCTGTCGTCGGGGCATGGTTGTTCGCGTTTCTGGTGATGCGCGGCGTCAAGGACGCGGCGGTGATCAACTACATCGTCACCATTGCCAAAGTGGTGCCGATCCTGGTGTTCATCCTGATCGCGATCATCGCCTTCCAGGCCGATGTGTTCACCGACAACCTTTGGGGCGGTGGCGGTTACTCGTTCGCGGCGGTGTGGGATCAGGCCACCGGCACCATGTTGATCACGGTGTTCGTCTTCCTCGGTATCGAGGGTGCGGCGGTGTACTCGCGGATGGCCCGCAGGCGCGAGGACGTCGGGCGCGCGACCGTGATGGGCTTTCTCGGGGTGCTCGGTGTGTTCGCGCTGGTCACGTTGGTGTCCTACGGGGCGATGCCGCAGGACGAGCTCGCCGGAGTGTCGCAGCCCTCGATGGCGGCGGTCCTCGAATCGATTGTCGGACCGTGGGGTTCGATCTTCATCAAGGTGGGCGTGATCATCTCGGTGCTGGGCGCCTACCTCGCGTGGACGCTGATGGCTGCGGAGGTCCTGTTCATCCCGGCCAAATCCGAGGATATGCCGCGTTTCCTGGCTCGCACGAACCGCCACGACGCGCCGGTGGTGGCGTTGGTGATGGCGGCGTGCCTGACATCGCTTCTGCTCGTCGCCTTGCTTTTCGCAGCCAACGCACTGGATTTCATGCTCGATCTGACCGCGGCGCTGTCCCTGATCCCGTATCTCCTCGCGGCCGCCTATGCGCTGAAGTTGACGGTGACACGCGAAACCTACGACGACCGAAGGTCACTCCGCGCCGATATGGTCATCGCCGGGGTGGCAACGGCGTACACGGTCTTTCTGGTCTTCGCCGCCGGGTTGGACAAGCTGCTGTTGTCCTGCCTGCTCTACGCCCCCGCTGCAGCGCTGTACGTGAAGGCTCGCCGCGAGCGGGGCCTGCGGGTCTTCCGGCCGGCCGAAGCCGCGTTGTTCGGCGCCGTCGTCCTCGGGGCGGTTGCCGCCGTCGTGTCGCTGCTGACGGGCTCGATCCAGATCTGACGGAAGGAACTCCACGTGTCGAGAACATCAGCCGGCTACGGCGTCCACTCGGAGGTCGGCAGGCTACGCAAGGTGCTGGTGTGCTCACCCGGCCTCGCTCACGAGCGGTTGACGCCGTCGAACTGTGACGATCTGTTGTTCGACGACGTGCTGTGGGTCCAGAACGCGCGTCGTGATCACTTCGACTTCGTCGACAAGATGCGCGACCGCGGAGTGGAGGTGGTGGAACTGCACGCCCTGCTCGGCGAGACCATGGAGATCCCCGAGGCCAAGGCCTGGCTGCTCGACCGCAAGATCGTGGCCAACGAGGTGGGGCCGGGTCTGGTCGACGAGACGCGCGGGTTCCTGGACTCGCTGCCCTCCGGGCGCCTGACCGAACTGCTGATCGGGGGCATGTCGATCCTGGACCTGCCGGGCGACCTCGGCGCCGGTTACCGGGCGCTCGCGCGCGAGGACAACGGTGTCACCGAGTATCTGATGCCGCCGCTGCCCAACACCCTGTACACCCGCGACACCACCTGCTGGATCTACGGCGGCCTGACCCTGAATCCGTTGTTCTGGCCGGCCCGCCACGACGAGACGCTGTTGATGAAGGCGATCTATGAGTTCCATCCGGACTTCGTGGGGTCGACGGTGTGGTGGGGCGACCCCGAGCGGTCGTGGGGTCTGGCCACCATCGAGGGCGGCGATGTGCTGGTTCCCGGTGACGGCGTGGTGCTCATCGGGATGAGCGAGCGCACGTCGCGCCAGGCGATTACGCAGGTCGCCGCGGAACTGTTCCGAAATGGCGGTGCCGAGAAGGTCATCGTCGCGGGCATGCCCAAACTGCGGTCGGCCATGCATCTCGATACCGTGTTCACCTTCGCCGACCGTGATGTCGTCACCGTCTATCCCGAGATCGTCGACGGCATCGCGCCTTTCACCTTGCTGCCGGCGGACAATCCGGTCGGCGTGGAGGTGGTCGAGGACACCAAGCCGTTCGTCGAGGTCGTCGCGCATGCGCTGGGGCTGGCGGAACTGCGCGTCGTGGAGACCGGGGGATCCCGGTACGACTCCGAGCGTCAGCAGTGGGACAGTGGGAACAACCTCGTCGCGGTCGAACCGGGGGTGGTCTTTGCCTACGACCGCAACACCCACACGAACTCGCTGCTCCGCAAGGCCGGAATCGAGGTCATCACCATCGTCGGTGCCGAACTCGGGCGGGGCCGCGGGGGCGGCCACTGCATGACGTGCCCGATCATTCGTGACCCGGTGGACGGGACGAATATCTAGAACGCGTTCTAGTTCTGCTGTTAGCCTGGTGCCCATGTCCTCTGGTGCACCCCTCGAAGGCCGCGTCGCATTGATCACCGGAGCCGCCCGGGGCCAGGGGCGTGCCCACGCGGTCCGGCTGGCCGCCGACGGAGCGGACATCATCGCGATCGACGTGTGCAACCCGGTCGCCGAGTCGATCACCTACCCGATGCCGACTTCGGAAGACCTGGCCGAAACGGTGCGCCAGGTCGAGGCGACGGGCCGCAAGGTGCTCGCCCGCGAGGTCGACATCCGTGACCTGGCCGCTCAGCAGCAGGTGGTCGCCGACGGCGTCGAGCAGTTCGGCCGCCTCGACATCGTCGTCGCCAATGCCGGGGTGCTGAGCTGGGGCCGCATCTGGGAGATGTCCGAAGAGCAGTGGGACACCGTCGTCGACGTCAACCTCAACGGCACCTGGCGCACGATTCGCGCCGCGGTGCCCGCGATGATCGAGGCGGGCAACGGCGGCTCGATCGTCATCGTCAGCTCCTCGGCCGGCCTGAAGGCGACTCCCGGCAACGCGCATTACGCGGCGTCCAAGCACGGCCTGGTCGCGCTGACCAACGCGCTGGCGCTGGAGGCCGGCGAGTTCGGGATCCGCGTCAACTCCATCCACCCGTACTCGATCGACACCCCGATGATCGAGAAGGACGCGATGATGGAGATCTTCTCGAAATACCCGACGTACCTGCACAGCTTCGCGCCGATGCCGTTCAAACCCGTTGCCCGCGACGGGAAGCCGGGGCTTCAGGAGTTCATGACAGTCGAGGAGGTCGCCGACGTGGTGGCCTGGCTGGCAGGGGATTCGTCGATGACGATCTCGGGATCCCAGATCGCCGTGGACCGCGGCACCATGAAGTACTAGCTCAGCACTTCGGCGAATCGGTCTACAGCCCAGTCTATTTCGTCGGCGGTGATCACCAGCGGCGGCGCGAATCGCAACGTCGATCCGTGGGTGTCCTTGACGAGTACGCCTCGTTCGGCCAGGCGCAGGCCGACCTGCTTACCGGTGCCCAGCGCGGGGTCGACGTCGACGCCGGCCCACAGACCTCGGCCGCGCACCGCGAGGACACCATTGCCGGTCAGAGCGGTCAGCCTGGCGTGCAGGTGCGCACCGAGTTCGGCTGAGCGCCTCTGGAATTCGCCGCGTTCCAGGATCCCGACGACGGTGCGCCCGATCGCGGAGGCCAACGGATTGCCGCCGAACGTCGAGCCGTGTTCGCCGGGATGCAACACCCCGAGGACGTCACGGTCGGCGACCACCGCGGAGACCGGTATCACGCCGCCGCCGAGCGCCTTGCCCAGCAGGTAGACGTCGGGCACCACACCCCAGTGGTCGCACGCGAAGGTTCGGCCGGTGCGGGCCAGTCCGGACTGGATCTCGTCGGCGATCATCAGCACATTGCGCTCGGTGCACAGCGCTCGGACCCGAGGCAGGTAGTCGTCGGGCGGCACGATGATGCCGGCCTCACCCTGGATCGGTTCCAGCAGAACGGCGACGGTGTCGTCGTCGATCGCGCGCGCCAGCGCATCGGCGTCGCCGAACGGGACCGACCGGAATCCGGGCGTGTAGGGGCCGAAGCCGCGCCGCGCGGTGTCGTCGTCGGAGAAGCTGATGATCGTCGTGGTGCGGCCGTGGAAGTTGTTGTGCGCCACGATGATGTTGGGGATGCGTGGGCCGTCGACTCCCTTGACGTCGGCACCCCACTTCCGGGCGACCTTGATCCCGCTCTCCACGGCCTCGGCGCCGGAGTTCATCGGCAGCACCATGTCCTTGCCGCACAAGCCGGCGAGCGCCTCGCAGAACGGTGCGAGCTGATCGGAGTGGAACGCGCGGCTGACCAGCGTCACCGCATCGAGCTGAGCGTGCGCCGTCGCGATGATCTCCGGGTGGCGGTGCCCGAAGTTGACCGCCGAGTACGCGGCGAGGCAGTCGAGATAGCGCCGGCCCTCGACATCGGTGATCCACGCGCCCTGGGCACTGGCGGCCACGACGGGCAGCGGGGCGTAGTTGTGTGCGACATACCGGTTCTCGGTGGCGATCAGTGCGTCGGCCATCGTGTGCATTGCTGTCATGAGAACACCTCCAGCGTGCAACATTTCACCGAACCGCCACCTTTGAGCAGTTCGGAGAGGTCGACCCCGACGGGCCGGAAACCCGCGCGCGTCAGTTCTTCGGCGAAGCCCGTCGCCGCGGCGGGCAGCACCACGTTGAGGCCGTCCGAGACGACGTTGAGACCGAGGACGTACGCGTCGGCGCTGGCGACCTGGATCGCGCCGGGGAACATCCGCGCGAGCGCCGCGCGGGATTCCTCCGAGAATGCGGGCGGGTAGTACGCGACGGTGGCGTCGTCGAGCACGGCGAGCGCGGTGTCGAGGTGGTAGAACCGCGGGTCCACGAGTTGCAGGCTGGCCACCGGCAGCCCGACGTGCGCGGCGACCTCGTCGTGGGCGCGCCGGTCCGTGCGGAAGCCGTACCCCGCCAGAAGTACGTCGCCGACGGTCAGGAAGTCGCCCTGGCCTTCGTTGACGTGCCGCGTCTCGAACGGTTCGTAGCCGTTGCGGCGCATCCAGTCGGCGTAGGCGACGGCTTCGCCGGCGCGCTCGGCATGCGCGAACCGTGCGACCGCGGCCCTGCCGTTGACGACGGTCCCGCCGTTGGCCGCGTAGACCATGTCGGGCAGCCCCGGAATCGGGTCGATGACCTCGACGCTGTGACCGAGGGCGAGGTAGGTCTGCCGAAGCGTCTCCCACTGGGTGACGGCGCGGGCGGTGTCGACGGGAGAGGAGGCGTCCATCCACGGGTTGATGACGTACTCGACGGTGAAGAACGTCGGTGCCGTCATGAGGTAACGCCGGGGCCGGGCGGTGCGGATCGGGGCGAAGCCGGCCCGCGGTTCGGTCGCGGCGATGTCCATCGTCATAAGCCCACGATAGGAACGGCCTCTCGCGCAATCAATCGACGTTTCATGCGTGTCTACGCTAGGTATATTGCGCTATCTGCTGTTTGGCAGCGTTTTATTGCGCGAGGAGAGGTATGGAGCGTCTGGACGAGACCGACGAGCGGATTCTCGCCGAACTGGCCGACAATGCGCGGGCCACATTCGCCGAGATCGGGCTGGCCGTGAACCTGTCGGCGCCCGCGGTGAAGAGGCGGGTCGACCGGATGCTCGACAGCGGTGTGATCAGGGGATTCACCACGGTCATCGACCGCAGCGCGCTGGGGTGGACCACCGAGGCCTACGTGCAGGTCTTCTGCCACGGCACGATCGCCCCCGCCGAGTTGAGAGCCGCCTGGCGTGACATCCCGGAGGTGGTCAGCGCCGCGACCGTGACGGGGACCGCCGACGCGATGCTGCATGTGCTGGCGCGCGACATGCGTCACCTGGAGGAAGCGCTGGAGCGGATCCGGGCGAGCGCCGACGTCGAACGCAGCGAGAGCATCGTCGTGCTCTCGAACCTCATCGAGCGCGCTCCGGGCTGAGCGCGTACCCGCGGGGTGGCGCACACTCTCACTGCGGGATCGTGTAGAAAGCCCACGTGACCACATCAGAGGTTTCCGGGCCCGGCGTCGTCATCGTGGGCGGCGGCCTGGCCGCCGCGCGGACGGCCGAGCAGTTGCGCCGCGCCGAGTACCCCGGCGCGATCACCATCGTCAGCGACGAGGACCATCTGCCGTACGACCGGCCGCCGCTGTCGAAGGAAGTGCTGCGCGCCGAGACCGACGACGTCACCCTGAAGCCGGCCGAGTTCTATGCCGAGAACAACATCACGGTGCTGCTCGGCAACGGCGCGAAGTCGGTCGACACCGACTCCAGGACCCTGACACTGGCCGACGGATCCCAGCTTTCGTACGACGAACTCGTCATCGCTACCGGCCTGGTGCCCAAGCGCATCCCGTCGTTCCCGGACCTGCCGGGCATCCACGTCCTGCGTAACTTCGACGAGAGCCTCGCGCTGCGCCAGGATGCGAAGTCGGCGCGCCACGCGGTGGTGGTCGGCGCCGGGTTCATCGGCTGCGAGGTCGCGGCGAGCCTGCGCAAACTGGGCGTCGAGGTCACCCTCGTGGAACCGCAGCCCGCTCCGCTCGCGTCGATCCTGGGTCAGCAGATCGGCGATTTGGTCACCCGGTTGCATCGTGCCGAGGGTGTCGACGTCCGTTGCGGCGTCGGCGTTTCCGAGGTCGGCGGTGACGACCGGGTGCGCAAGGTGACACTGAGCGACGGTACTGAACTCGACACGGACATCGTGATCGTCGGTATCGGTAGCCATCCCGGCACGGGATGGCTGGAGGGCAGCGGCCTCGAACTGGACAACGGTGTGGTGTGTGACGAGACCGGACGTGCCAGCGCACCGCACGTCTGGGCGATCGGTGACGTCGCGTCGTGGCGAGACCATGTCGGAGATCAAGTGCGCGTTGAGCATTGGAGCAACGTCGCCGACCAGGCGCGGGTGCTGGTGCCGGCGATGCTGGGTCAGGAACCGCCTGCGGCGGTGTCGGTTCCGTACTTCTGGAGCGATCAGTACGACGTCAAGATCCAGGCGCTGGGCGAGCCGGAGGCCACCGACACCGTGCACATCGTCGAGGACGACGGGCGCAAGTTCCTCGCCTACTACGAGCGCGACGGCGTGGTGGTCGCGGTGGTCGGCGGCGGATTCCCCGGCAAGGTCATGAAGACCCGCGCGAAAATCGCTGCCAAAGCGCCGATCTCGGATTTGCTCGGCTGAGTACATAGAAAACAGGGCCACCTCCTTGTGGGAGGTGGCCCTGTTTGTTCTGGGGGGTCAACGGACCTTCACGTAGTAGATGTGTCCGGTGATGGTGTTTTGGTAGAGCC
>NZ_MVID01000027.1 GCF_002086815.1 Mycolicibacterium parafortuitum | reverse complement strand
CCTCGACCGGCTGGCCCTTGGCCCGCGAAATCACACCACGCACTGTCTGAGTCATCTCATACCTCTCCACTGAATGAAACGGGTTGGCCCGACCGGCATCCGGCGGTCAGTGGCCGTGACTGTTCGATACCGACACCTGCGCGATCAACAGCGCCTCCGCGGGTTCGGCGCCATCGTTGGCGAACCGATGCGGGCAGTCGGCGTCGAGCCGGATCGAATCGCCGGCGTCCAGGTCGTGGCGCGCGGTGCCACTCTGGACGGTCAGGCGCCCGGCTTGGACCACCACGATCTCCTGGCCCTCGTGCCGGACGAGTTCCGTGCCGGTGTGCGCTCCGACCGCGAGCTTCAACGCCGCCACTTCGAGGCCGTGCTTTCTGCTGCGCTGGATCACCCGCCGGGTGACCCCGGGCCCGAGGGTGAGTTCCTGTTGATCGGCATAGCGAACGAGCGACAGCTCCGGACCTTTGGCGGGATGGAAGAGGTCTCCGATTGCCACGTCGAGTGCCGAGGCCACCGCGACGAGCGAACCGACGGACACGCCGGTCTTGCCCCGTTCGAGCATCGACAACATCGATGCGCTCAAACCGGTCGCCGCTGCGATGTCCACGAGCGTGAGACCCGATTCCATCCGGATACGCCGGATCTCGGCACCCAGGCGACGGTTCGTCATTTCCGAGGCGGTCTGGATGTCGAGGAACGCGCTCTCGTCAGGCACGCTCATATGTCTCCCGCGCTGTTTACCGAGGCTGAATTTATCTAGCAGAGTTTCACTGTAGCTGAGAAGCTCTGGCGCTGTCGCCGTGTCCGGGCGAAGGCGCGGGCGAGGTTTCACGGACACTTCTGCGCTGCGATCCCGCCGACAAGATTCAATAGGACTGATGTCGATGCCCCCGCAGCCAGACACAAGGCGCCTTCAGTGGGAGTGCAGTCCTGCTACCCGCCGACCCGGGACTCGGATCCATCCGGCACGCCGCCGCGGGCCACTCGTCCGGCCTGACGGCCCCGGGCGGCCGGTGTCGGCCGTCCGGCGCAGTAGCCGGTGACAGACGGCCGCACTACCTTCAGTGCGACTCAATCCACCAGCCGGTCCGGCGTTGTGGGTCATCCCGGTCGGCAACCGAAGTCCCGGACCGGTCGGCACGGTTGCGGGTGTGGTGCGACCGACCGTGTCACCCCTGCGGGAGAAAACGGCGGGACGAGATTCGACGCTGCTTTGACAGCTGTTTCCAGTCGATTCCACCGGTATCGGGATCCGTGGGTCGCTGACCGGGCGAGTTGCGGATGTCCGACGAGGCACCCCGGTCATGCCGAAGCGGCCGGGACGTCCGCTCTGACGTAAAAAATGTGTAACCATTTCAGTTCGGATGAAGTTGGGCGCGCACGGTTCGCCGCGTGGCGATGCCCGCCCGTGCACGCCGCGAATGCGTGGCGTTCGATGTTCGGTGGGTGTCTGCGACCTGCTAAAACGGCTGGCCGACGCGCCGGGCGGGGAGCCTTGCGATCTGCGTCACACTGACCTATTCTTTCAACCGGCTTGAAGTTGCGGGTGTGCAGGTCGCGTTTTTCTCGGTTCGATTGATGCTCGAAATCCTGCGCGAGTTTCAATCACATTGTACGCTCAGCAACATCACAGCGGGCCCCGTTCGGTCCAGCCGTGTTCCACGAACCAGCGTCGGAGGTCATGAAGTGAAGTTGAAATCTTGCTGTCGCGTCATCGGAGTCGGGGCCGCGTTGAGCCTCGTCCTGACTTCCTGCGCCGACGGAGACGACCGCGGTAGCCAGTCCTCCGGCGGATCCTCCAGCGGTGACATCGTCTTCGGGCAGCTCATCGGTGTCACGGGCGACTACGCGCCGTTCACCCCGCCGGCGATCTCTGCCGCGAAGATCGCCGTCGACGAGATCAACGACGCGGGCGGCGTGATGGACCGCAAGGTCGTGCTCGTCACCGAGGACAACCGCTCGACCGTCGACGGAGCCGTCGCCGGCTTTTCGAAGCTGACCACCGTCGACAAGGCCATGGTCATGGGCAGCCTCGAATCGGACGGGCAGGTCGCGCTCTTCGACCAGATCCAGCAGCGCCAACTGCCCAACATCTGCTCCTCCTGCGGCACCACCTTCCTCGACGAGCGCGGCGGCAAGTTCTCCTTCCGTGTCACCGCGTCCGACAGCGACGCCGGCATCATCGTCGCCCAGGTGGCGCGCGATGCGGGGGTCAAGAAGCTCGCGATGATCGTGCAGAACACCGAAGGCGCCTCCGGCCCCGCCGAAGTCGCGACCGAGGCCTTCGAGAAGGCCGGCGGCACCGTGAACGCGGTGACCATCGAACCGGGCGCCTCGTCGTACAACAGCGAGGTGGCCAAGGCGCTCGAATCTCAGCCGGACGCACTGTATCTGGCTGCCGGCGTGGAGGCGGGAATCCCGATCCTGCGTGAGATCAACCGGCGCGGCTACGACATCCCGATCTATGTCTCACCGGATCTGATCACCGACGAGGTCGCCGCACTGCCCAACGCCGGGCAGCTCACCGCCGCGCTGACGGCGTTCGACGTCGACAGCCCTGCCTACAAGTCCTACGCGGAGCGGTTCCGCGCCGCGACCGGCGGAGACCCGGAACCCGGCATGTACGACGCGAACAACTACGACCAGTACGTGCTGTTCGCGCTGGCCATGGAGGCCGCACAGAGCACCAACGGTGCCGACGTGGCCGCCCGCATCGTCGACGTGGCCAGCGCACCGGGCAAGAAGGTGTACTCGTTCGCCGAGGGCAAGGAAGCTCTCGCCAACGGTGAGGACATCGACTTCGACGGCGCCTCAAGCACTCTCGACATGAACGAGTTCGGCAACCTGGAGTCGCCGATCCTCGCGGTCCTGAAGGTCAAGGACGGCGTTTGGACGCCGGGTGAGCAGGTCGAGGTCGATCCGGCGCTGCGCCCAGAATGACCACGGCGCCGGGGCGGTGCCCCCACCCCCAACCGCCCCGGCTCCGTCCACCCTTGGAAAGGTAATTCGTTGGACAACCTGCTATTTGGGTTACTGACCGGCAGCATGCTGGCGGTGGCGACATCGGGCTTCGCGCTGCTGCGCAACACCGAGCGCTTCCTGCACATCGCGCACGGACAGTTCATGGCCCTCGGCGCCCTGCTCGCGGTCGCGCTCGGCGAAGCCCTCGGGGTCGTCGGCGGCATCGCGGCGGCGATCGCGATCACCTCCGCACTGGCCGTCGTATCGGGCAAGGTGTTCTTCGACCCGGTGAAGCACCGGGGCGGGAACGTCCTGCTGTTCACCTCGGTGGGTCTGGCGTTCGTCACGTACGGCCTGATGATCGCCGTGTTCGGCACCGACCTCCGGGTCTTCTCGATCGAACTCGGCGCCGCGCGCCAGGTCGGGCCGTTCAACGTCGCGCCCGGCGAGATCGTGATGCTGATGGTGGCCGTCGTCGTGATCGGCGGGCTCTGGCTACTGCTCGGCCGCACGGGGGTGGGCCGCGACATCCGCGCGGTGGCGTCCAACCGGGAACTGGCCCAGATCCGGGGCGTGGCGATCGGCCGGGTGAGTACCACCGTGTGGGCGATCTCCGGTGCGCTGGCCGCCGTCGCCGGCATCATGACCGGCATCCTCGGCTCGGTGTCCACCGAATCCGGTTGGGGCTACATCCTTCTGGTCCTTGCCGCCGCCGTGCTCGGCGGCACCGGCAACATCCTCGGCGTCATCGCCGCCGCACTGGTGCTCGGCATCGTGATGGACATGAGCTCGCTGGTCATCGACACCGCCTACCGGCCGATCGTCGCGTTCGCGATCCTGATCGGCGTGCTGCTGATCCGCCCGCAGGGCCTGTTCTCGTTCCAGTCCCGTAAGGAGGCGGCGGCATGATCTCGATCGAGTTTCTCGTCACCATCGCGACCCTGGCCTTTGTGTTCGCGATGGCCGCCCAACTGCTGAACCTCGAAGCCGCCTGGGGCGGTATGTGGGATCTCGGCATCGCCGGGCTGATCGGGGTCGGCGCGTACTCCTACGTGCTGCTGACCACCTCGCCGGATGCGCTGGTGCCCGGGCTCGGGCTGGCGTGGCCGCTGGGCATGCTCGGCGCGGGGCTCATCACCGCCGCGATCGCGATCGTGATCGGCTGGCCCGCACTGCGGCTGCGCGGTGAGTACTTCCTGATCACCACCTTCGCGTTCGCGGAGATCCTGCGCCAGATCATCGTCATCCGGCGCGACATCACCGGCGGCACATTCGGCCTCACGACGATCGTCAGGCCGTTCGAGTTCGAGTTCACCATCGACGGCTATCCCTATGTGCGCCTGGCGATCACGGTGTTGCTGACCGCGGTGGTCTGGTTGATCTGCTCCAGGATCGCCACGTCGTCCTACGGCGCGACCCTGCGCGCCGCGCGGGACAACGAGCCGCTGGCGATGGCGATGGGCAAGAACATCAAGTCGCTGCGGCTGTCCACCTACGCGACCGTGGGCCTGATGTGCGGGCTGTTCGTCGGTCCGGCCTACTCGTGGATCCTGGGCGCCCTGGTGCCGTCGGTGTTCAGTTCGCACCTGACGTTCACCCTGTGGGCCGGATTGGTCATCGGCGGGCTGGGCAGCCGGTTCGGTCCCATCGTCGGCGCGCTGCTGCTGACCGGCGCCAGCGAGATGGTCCGGCTGGTCAGTGTGCCGCCGGAGCTGTCCAATCTGCACGCGGCGGCGCACCCGCTGCTGGTGGGTCTGCTGCTGATCGCGGTCCTGCGCTGGCGTCCCGACGGATTGCTCAGCGAGGGCGGGACATTCGCGCGGCTGCGGCGGCGCCACACCAGACCGGGTCCCGCTCCGGCCGCAGTACGGGCCGACGCGGCCGCAGTGTTCACACCGATTCTGACCGGGAGTGCGAATGACCAAAACGCCTGACCTTCAGGTCATCGGTGTCAACAAGACCTTCGGTGGTGTCCAGGCGCTGCGCGACGTCGACATCACGATCTCAAGCGCGGAGATCACCGCGCTGATCGGACCCAACGGCGCGGGCAAGACCACCCTGTTCAACGTGATCTCGGGGTTCGGCACGCCCTACACCGGGCGGGTCGTGTTCGGCGGCACCGAGCTGACCGGCCTGCCCGCCCACAAGGTCGCGCGCGCGGGACTGGTCCGTACGTTCCAGACACCGGTCGGCTTCGCCTCGATGACGGTGGTCGAGAACGTCGCGCTGGCGCTGACCGGAAACGCGCTGGATCACCCCTGGTCGCCGTTCGTGAGCTGGACGAAAGACCGCAAGCGTCGCCGGGAGGCACACGACGCGGCCTGGGCTCAACTCGAGCAGGCCGACGCCGCGCACCTCGGAGACCGTGCGATGAGCGATCTTTCGCCGGGAGACGCCAAACTCGTCGAGATCCTGCGTCAGCTCGCGCTCGCACCGCGCATGCTGCTGCTCGACGAGCCGGCCGCCGCGATGACGGTCAACCAGATCGAGGTGCTGTCCGGAATCATCCGGGGGATCGCGGCACGCGGCATCGGCGTCCTGGTCATCGATCACAATCTGAGCTTCGTGCTGGAACTGGCCGCCAAGGTGCACGTGCTGGAGACCGGTGCGGTGATCGCGTCGGGCACCCCCGAGCAGATCGGCAGCGATCCCAACGTCAAACGTATCTATCTCGGCGGAGCGGAGGAATCCGATGTTGCTTGAAACGGACGGATTGAGTACCGGGTACGGCCCGCTGACGGTGGTCCGCGACGCGACGCTGCGGGTCGCGGCGGGCGAAATCGTCGCGATCGTCGGGCCCAACGGTGCCGGCAAGTCCTCGCTGATGAAGTGCATCGCCCGGTCGCTGCCGGTGATGGGCGGCACCCTGCGATTCGACGGCAAGGACCTCGCGTCGGTGCCGCAGAACCACATCGCCGATCTCGGTATCGGCTATGTTCCCCAGCAGGGCAACGTGTTTCCCGAGCTCTCCGTGCAGGAGAACCTGCAGGTGTCGTGTCGCGGAAGTCTGTCCGAGGCACGCGCGACCACCAAAGAGGTGCTGGCGCAGTTCCCCCGGCTCAACGAGCGCATCAAGCAGGCGGCGGCGACGCTGTCCGGCGGTGAGCGGCAGATGCTCGCGATCGCCTGCGCGCTGGTGAGCTCGCCGTCGCTACTGATGCTCGACGAGCCGACCACCGGGCTCGCACCGCTGATCGTGCGCGAGCGTATCGCCGACATCCAGCGGCTGCGTGATCGTGGAGCGGGCGTGCTCTGGATCATCGAGGAGCACCCCCGGATCTGCCTGCCCGCGGTCGACCGGGTGCACTTCATGTCCGACGGCACACTCGCACCCGCCGTCGATGCGAGTGCGCTGCTCGAAGAAGGTGCACTCGAGGAGCTGTTCTTCGGCGTCGCGCACTGAGCCGGTACCCCGACAACGAAAGGGCCGCCCGTCGGAATTCGACGGGCGGCCCTAACGTGTCGTACGCGGGCTGTACTCGGCTGCCGCCTACCGTGCCAGGCCGGGCGCCGGAAGTGATGTCCCCGGCGGCAATTCGATCCCGTCCACATCGACACCCGCGGCGCGCAGCATGTCGACGTCGGCCGGGCACGGCCCGCCCACACTGACCACCCGCTCGCCGCGGTCAGCGGCCACCGCATGCCAGAAGCCGATCTCGATGTGGATGGTGTCGCCGGGCCCGAACTGCAGTTTCTCTCCGGTGGTGACGTTCTCGGCGGTGCCGTGGCCCTCCAGGATGTGGATGGTGTCCTCGGAGTAGGCGTGCACGTGTTCCCTGTTGCGCTCGCCGGGCTGCAGCACGACGTAGTTCATGTTGGCCGCCACGGCGCCGATCCCGAGCCACACCACCAGGCGGGCGTCCTGGGAGATGAACGGCACCAGCAGGCCGGGGGAGTCGCGATGATGCACCGAGATCTCGGGCCACACCTCCGCCGACTCGGACGCGACGACCGGTGCGCCGGTGATCGGCGACCCGGACGGGCACGGTCCGCCGACGATCCGCGTGCCTGCCAGCCCGCTCAAGCGGTACGGGGTTCCCGGGCGCACGTGCACCATGGATCCCTCGACGAGGTCCTGGGAACTGCTGTCGCTGCCATGGATGACGGCGCCGACGCCACCGACGACGTAATACGCGGCCTCGGAGGTGTGCGTGAGCTGCGTGGTTTCGCCGTCCTCGACGAACTGGACGTCATAGAGGCCCCGGCATTCGGCGCCCGCGCGCGGACCGACGATCTCGCGCCACGTTCCGCCGACGAGTAAGCCCTGGTCGGGACCCCATTGCTCGCGGGTGATGACCCTCATTCCCGCAGGTGCACTCTGCTGTTCAGCCACGGCGTAAGCGTAACATCGGTTTCAATAGGATCAAATAAGTTTCTGGAGTGCTGAACTTCACTGTGTTCGCCGTCCGCGCCGGCACCACCTCGCCGAGGGGCCCACGTCGAAAAGGTCAGTGTGCCTTGGTGGACGGTGTGCCGGTGCCGGCGGGAGCGGTCGCGCGCGGAAACCGCGCGGCGTGCCACCGCACCGCGGCATTGTCACGCCGAGCTTCGCCGGAGCCGGGCAGTTCGGTGCTACCGGGGGCCGCATCAGTTCATCTAGATTGAATCCTGTTTCATAGCACTTACTGCGACCGCGCCCGGCCATGAAGGAGAACGCCCCCATGGACTCGTCCAGCACTCCCGGATCGGAACCTGCGGTGCTCTGGCGTCCCGACCCTGACACGGTGCGCGACACCGCGCTGGTCCGCTTCACCCGGTGGGCCAACATGTGCCGTGACACCCAGATCACCGACGAGTTGGATTACGGCGCGTTGCACGCATGGTCGGTGCGTGATCCGGAGGGTTTCTGGTCCGCGGTCGCCGGCTTCTGCGAGGTCGTGTTCCACGATGCGCCGCAGCGCGCCCTCGGCGGCACGGAGATGCCCGGGGCGCAGTGGTTCCCCGGGGCCACCCTCAACTACGCCGAGCACGCGTTGACCGACGCGCCGGGCCGGCACGACTTCGACACCGCCGTCGAGTTCTCCCGCGAGGACGGAGTCGAACGCACGGTCAGCTACGGCGAACTGCGCGATCTGGTCGGGCGGGCCCGCGCCGGCCTGATCGCCGCAGGCGTCGGCCGCGGGGACCGGGTGGTGGCGCTGGCGCCGAACTGTGTCGAGACGCTGGTGATGTTCCTGGCGGCGGCTTCCCTCGGCGCGATCTGGTCGTCGTGCTCGCCGGACTTCGGCGCGCGTGCGGTTCTCGACCGGTTCGCCCAGATCGAACCCGCGGTGCTGCTCGCCGTGGACGGTTACTGCTACGGCGGCAAGAGGTTCGACATCCGGGACCGGCTTGACGCGTTGCGTGAGCAACTGCCGACGGTGCGCACCACGGTGCTGGTGCCCTACCTCGACCCCGCCGCCGAACTGGCCGGGGCGACGAGCTGGGCGGATTTCACCGCCGCGGCGGGCGCGCTGGAGTTCGATCCGGTGCCGTTCGACCACCCGCTGTGGGTGCTGTACTCGTCGGGCACCACAGGCCTGCCCAAGGGCATCGTCCAGGGGCATGGCGGAATCGTGGTCGAGCACCTCAAGGCGCTGCGTCTGCAGAATGATCTGGGACCCGGCGACCGGTTCTTCTGGTTCACCACCACCGGCTGGATGATGTGGAACTTCCTCGTCGGCGGACTGCTGGTCGGCGCGACGATCGTGCTCTACGACGGCAACCCCGGCCACCCGGACATGACGGTGCTGTGGGCGCTGGCCGAGAAGCACAAGGTGCGCCTGTTCGGGGTGTCGGCGCCGTTCGTCCACGCATGCATGGATGCCGGGATCAGCCCACGCCGCGACTTCGACCTGTCGGCCATGCGGGCGCTCGGCTCGACCGGTTCCCCGTTGTCGGTCAACGGGTTCCGGTGGATCGCCGAACACGTCGGGGAACACGTCCAGATCTCCTCGATCTCGGGCGGGACCGATGTGTGCACCGCGTTCCTCGGTGCGGCGCCGACCGTGCCGGTGTGGCTGGGCGAGCTGTCCTGTGCCGCGCTCGGCGCCGACGTGCGCTCCTTCGACGAGAACGGCGCCGATCTGCACGGTGAGGTGGGGGAGCTGGTGCTGACCCAGCCGATGCCGTCGATGCCGGTGATGTTCTGGAACGACCCCGACGGCGAGCGGCTGCGCGCGGCGTACTTCGAGGACTATCCGGGATACTGGCGGCACGGGGACTGGGTGATCGCCACAGAGCGCGGCTCGTACGTGATCCAGGGCCGCTCCGACTCGACTCTCAACCGCGGCGGGGTACGGATGGGGACCGCCGACTTCTACGCGGTGGTCGAGGGTTTCGCCGAGGTCGCGGACTCGCTGGTGATCGACACGACCGAACTCGGCGACGAGTCCGAGGGCGAACTGCTGTGCTTCGTGGTGCTCGCCGCCGACGCGGCGCTGCAGGCCGTCGAGCCGGCGCTGCGGACCGCGCTGCGGCGGGAACTGTCTCCGAGGCATGTACCGGACCGGTTCATCGAGATCACCGCGGTGCCGAAAACCCTCAGCGGTAAGAAGTGCGAGGTGCCGGTGAAGAAGATCCTCTCCGGCGTCGACCCCGAGAAGGCCGTCAGTCGCGAGGCCCTGCAGGACCCCGACGCGCTGGCCCCGTTCCTGGCGCTGGCGTCGGAGAGATGAGCGGGGGCGACCCCGGACTGCAGGCGGTTCTGTTCGACCTCGACGACACCCTGCTCGACCATCGCGGTGCGGCCGCGGACGCCTTGCGCGCGTGGGGCGTTCACGCTGGGCTCGCGATGCCCTACGGCGAGCTGGTCACGACCTGGCAGGTACTCGAGTGGCAGTACTACGACATGTATCAGCGCGGGCAGCTCAGCAGGACTGAACAGCGGCGGGCCAGGGTGCGGGCACTGCTGAGCCCGCGCGAGCTGACCGACGGCGCCGCCGACGCGCTGTTCGAGGCGTACTGGGGCTTCTACCGGGCGGCGTGGCGTCCGTTCCCCGACGCCGAGCACGCGGTGAGCCGTGCGCTGGAGGCCGGTCTACGGGTCGGGATCCTGACCAACGGCGACGCCCGTGACCAGCGACGCAAGGTCGAGGCCACCACGCTGGCCGGCTTCGCACTGCCGGTGTTCGCGTCGTCGGAGCTGCCCGGCGCCAAACCCGATCCCCGCGCGTTCGAGTTCTCCTGTCGTGCAATGGGTGTCAGCACCGGACAGTGCCTGATGGTGGGGGATTCGCTGGTCAACGACATCGAGGGGGCGCGGGCCGCGGGACTCCCGGCGGTGCTGCTGGACCGCTACGGTCCCGACCGGCCTGCGCCGACCGGGTACGCGATCGTGCGCGGGCTCGGTGAATTGCGCTTCGGATAGCTTGCGAGCCCCCGGCCGCTGGCATAAACTTCAAACTCGTTGAAGTATTGGGGGTGTTTCACCCCCTAGCTGCAGCTCAGCTGTAACCACACTGAAACTCGACACTGCTGATTCGGTGTTCTGCCGGAGGTGAAGTGATGCAGGGTGTCCCGCGTTCCGCGCTGTTCCGCCGGGGTCTGGTCGACGGCGGCGATTGGCGGTTGATACCGGGCGGCGGCCGCGTTCCGGCCGCGCGATGACCCGGCCCACCCCTTCTCTCGCCCACAGGAGTTCAGTCCATGTCACAGTCCGCGCTCGCCGGCTTCTGGCACCCGATCGCCACCGTCGACGACATCACCGACCAGCCGAAGCGTTTCACCCTGCTCGACGACTACGTCGTCGCCTTCCGCGATGAAGGCGGTGTCGCGGCATTCCGCGATCTCTGCGTCCATCGCGGCGCGGCCCTGTCGCTCGGCTGGGTCCGCAACGGCACGCTGGTGTGCCCGTACCACGGCTGGCAATACGACCGCTCGGGGGCGTGTGTGCGGATCCCGTCGCGCCCGGCCGATGCACCGATCCCGTCGACGGCCCGCGCGAAGGCCTATCGGGTGCAGGAGAAGTACGGTCTGGTCTGGGTGGCGATGGACGAGCCGCGCGCCGAGTTTCCGGCGTTCCCCGACGATGTCGACACCCCGTCGTGGAAGTACTTCCTGTCCTACCGAGAGGTGTGGAAGACCTCCGCGGCGCGCGCGGTCGAGAACTTCATGGACTTCTCCCACTTCCCCTACGTGCACGAGGGCCTGCTGGGCACCGAGGAGACCGCGGAGATCGCCCCGTACACGGTCGAGAAGCGCGACAACGGACTGCATTACTGGCTCGAACAGGAAGAGCCGAGCGATCTCTACGGGGCGGGCGGCACGCAGAAGGTCCGCTACGAGTACACGTTGGTGGTGCCGTTCACCATCCATCTCAAGAAGATCGAGATCGGCACCGGGCGGGAAACCGTCATCACGCAGTTCACGCTGCCGATGACCGAATCGACGACCGAGCTCTTCGTCGTGATCGCGCGTAACCACTCTCACGACGAGCCGGACAGCAAGTTCGGTGATTTCACCACCACGATCATGGAGCAGGACCGCACCATCGTGGAGAGTCAGCGGCCGGAGAAGCTCCCCGAATCCTTGCGTGAGGAACTACATATCAAGGTTCCCGATGCCGCCAGCCTGTTGTACCGGCAGCGGCTGGCTTCGCTGGCCAAGGTCGAGGCGTTCGGGCCGTACGGCGCGTGAGCCGGTCGGGCCCGTTCGCGGGCCCGAATTCGGGCTGGTCTCGCGGCGAAACCCGCCTGAGGCGGGGCCCGGCGACGGAATTTTTCCGTATTTTGCCTGCGTGACTTGCAGGCAATACCGGCTCTTTCACGTACGCTGAAACACGCTGAAACCGCCCGTTCTCGCCACGAAGCCCATCGGAGAGCCCATGACTCCTTCTCGATCCGCTGCACCGGCCGGCAGGCGCAGCGCCGCGGGGAACCCCGGCGTGCGAAAAGCGGGGAAGTCGGACAAACCGGCGGGCAAATCCGACCGGCCGGTCAAGCACAACGGGAACGGTGCCGCGGCGGGCGCGGCAGCGCCCGAGCGTGATTCCGACGCCGCCGAGCAGACGATGCTGCTCGTCGGGGCGCGGATCCGTGCGATGCGGTTGCGCCAGCAGTTGACGCTGCGCGACGTCGCCGAACGCACCGGGGTCAGCGTCTCGATGCTGAGCATGCTGGAGCGCGGCGTGTCCACCGCGTCGGTGGGCACCCTCGTCGCGGTCGCGTCGGCGCTCGGCGTGCACATGTACGACCTGTTCGCCCACAAGGACGGCGCCGACGGGTCGCCGGTGACCCGGTTGTCCGAGCAGACCGTGGTGCGGATGGGCGAGGGGACCACACGCCGCGTCGCCCACAACGACGCCGCGGCAGGGCTGGAGTTGGCGATCAACCAGTACGACATCGGCGGCGCCAGCGGGCCGTCGGCCACCCATCACGACGGACGCGAGTTCGGCGTGCTGATCTCCGGGCAGCTCACGGTCGAGCTCGACGGGCAGAGCCATGTGCTGGAGCCCGGCGACGTCATCGCCTATTCGTCGGATCGCCCGCACCGCATCGCCAACACCGGCGACGAGCCCGCGGTCGCGGTGTGGGTGAACCTCGACGACAACTGACGTGACTTTCAACTCCACTTAATGACTTCGACTGTATTGAATGTTACGCTCGCCGTGTGACGGATCGACGGACGCACTCACGGCGTGAGCAGGGCTCGCTCACGGTCGCGCTCGAACAGATCGATGTCGCCGTCGGCGCCGTCGAGGGCAATCGTGGCACCGCGCTGAACCGGGCGCGCGCCGCGTTCACCGGCGGCGCCGATCTGGTGGTGCTTCCGGAACTCGCGATCAGCGGCTACGTCGTCGACCGAGACCTCGCCGCCGAGGTCGCCGAACCGCTCGACGGTCCCACTGCGGCCCAGTTCATCGGTCTGGCAGGCGAATTCGACGGTTTGGTGACCTACGGGTTCTGCGAACGGGCGGGCACGGAGCTGTACAACACCGTCGTGGTCGTCGACGGATCGGGGCCGGTGCTGCACTACCGCAAGCTCCATCTGTTCGACCGGGAGAAGGATGTCTACACCCCGGGTGATCTCGGACTTCCGGTGGCGGACACGGCCTTCGGGCGCATCGGGGTGTGCATCTGCTACGACCTGCGCTTCGTCGAGGTGTTGCGCGCGCTGTCGCTGCGCGGCGCGGACCTGGTGCTGGCACCGGCGGCGTGGGTCGGCGGCTTCGACCGCACCGTACCGGTGACAGGTGGCACCAGACACGTGGATTCGGTTCTCGCGCAAGCGAATCTCGACCAGGTCGCGGTGGTCGCGGTGTCCCAGGTGGCCGGTGCCGCACGCGGTGGGCCCGCCACCCTCGGCGGCTCGGTGGCCTGTGACGCCTACGGTGAACTGCTCACCGGTCCGCTGTCGCGTACCGCGGCGGATTCGGCGACCGCCGTCATCGACATCGAGGCGGTCCGTGCCGCGCGAGTGCGCGGCGAGCGGATCCGTCCCCGCGACGACCGGCGTACTGACGTCTACGCCCTGAACTACGGAGGGGATGCCTGGTGAAACCGCGGTCCTTCACCTACCACGCGCCGACGGATCTGGAAGAGGCACTGGGCATCCTGGCCGCCGATCCCGACGACGCCAAGGTGCTCGCCGGCGGGCAGAGCCTGGTGCCGATGATGAATTTCCGGTTGGCCAGCCCCGCGCAGCTGGTCGACATCAACCGGGTGCCCGGGCTCGACGGAATCGAGACCGTCGGCGACCGTGTGGTGATCTCGACGCGGACCCGGCACATCAAGGTCCAGAACAACGCGGTGCCCGGCCCGCTGGGCTCGCTGCTGCGGCGGGCGGCCGCGCATGTCGGGCACCTGCCGATCCGCACCCGCGGCACGTTCGGCGGCTCCATCGCGCACTGCGACGCGGCGTCCGAGTGGTGTCTGGTCGCGTCGCTGCTGGACGCCGAGATGACCGCGGTGAGCCTGGCGCGCGGACAACGCACCATCGCCGCCGCCGACTTCTTCCAGTCGATCTTCACCACCGCGCTGGAACCCGACGAGATCCTGCTGTCGGTGTCGCTGCCCGCCCTCGATGACACCTGGCGCACGGGAATCGCCGAATTTGCCAGGCGGGCAGGCGATTTCGGTGTCGTGACCGCGACCGCGGCAGTCCGTGTCGTCGACGACGTGGTGACCGAGGCCCGGGTCAGCCTGGGCGGGGTCAGTGAGGTGCCGTTCCGCAGCGAGGCGGCGGAACGCACGCTGCTGGGCCGGCCGCTGACCGAGGAGGCGCTGGTGGCGGCCGCCGACGCCGCCGCCGAGGAGGTGGACCCGCCGAGCGACACGCACGGCGATGCCGCGTATCGCCGCGATCTGGTGCGTGCGCTGCTCCCGCGCGCACTCGGCGAGGCGACGACGGTCGGGGCATGATGGCCGCCCCCACCGAACCGGGCACCTGGACCGGGCGGGCCCTGCCGCGGCTGGAGGATCCCGCCATCGTGCGCGGCTGGGGTACCTACGTCGCCGACATCGCGTCCCGCAACGCCGGTTGCGCCTATGTGCGCTTTGTCCGCAGCACCGTGGCCTCGGGCCGCATCCTGTCGATCACCGCACCGCCTGGCGTCACGGTGTTCACCGGCCGCGACCTCGCGGACGTCGCGCCCATCGAGGCCGCGCTGCACCGCCCCGACTTCGTCGCGGTCGGTACCCCGATTCTGGCCACCGACGTCGTCCGCTTCGTCGGCGAGCCGGTCGCGTTCGTGGTCGCCGACAGCGATGCCGCCGCCGAGGACGCCGCCGAACTCGTCGACGTCGACATCGAGCCGCTGCCCGCGGTCCTGTCGGCGCCCGACGCGCTGGCCGAAGGCGCACCGCTGGTGCACGATTCGGTACCCGCCGATCACCAGAACGCACCGAACACGATGGTCGACGGCCGCGTCACCACACCCGGCGCAGCGGAGGCGTTCACCCGCGCCGACGCGATCGTGCCGGTGCGGGTCAGCTCCGGACGGCAGAGCGCGATGCCGCTGGAGGCCAGGGCGTCGCACGCGGCCTATGACCGCGCCGACGGTCGCATCACCCTGCATTCGACGCTGCAGATGCCGCACATCACGCGCACCGGCATCGCCGACTGCGTCGGAATGGCCGAAGACGATCTGCGGGTGGTCGCGCCCGACGTCGGCGGCGGATTCGGCGCGAAGATGACGCTGGCCCGCGAGGACGTCGCGCTGGTGTGGGCGGCCCGCACGCTGCGCCGCGACCTGGCCTGGATCGAGACCAGGGAGGAGAACTTCCTGGCGGCCTGGCACAGTCGCGAACAGGTCTACGACATCGAGGGCGCCTTCACCGCCGACGGTGAATTGCTGGCCCTGCGTGGCGATCTCATCTGCGACGTCGGAGCCTACTGCTGCTACCCGGTGACCTGGGCGGTGGAGCCGCTGATGGCACTGGCCGAACTGCCCGGACCGTACAAGGTGGCCGAGTACGACGTGCGCTCGCGCGCCGTCGCCACCAACAAATGCCCGATCGCCCCATACCGCGGCGTGTCGCGGCCGATGCAGGTGCTGGCCATGGAACGGCTGATGGACCGCGCCGCGGCGCACCTCGGCATCGACCGGGTCGAGATCCGGGACAAGAACCTGATCTCGGAGTTTCCGCACCGCGCCCCGACCGGGCTGGTCCTCGACGCGGCGTCGCACCGCGAGACGCTCGCCGAGGCGGCGCGCCTGGCCGACCTCGACGATTTCGCGGTGCGGCAGGAACAGGCCCGTAGGCAGGGTCGCTATCTCGGAATCGGGTTCTCCTGCTTCGCCGAACGCACCGGCTACGGCACACCCGCCTTCGCGGCGCGCTCGCAGCCGTTCGGCCTGGACCCGACCAAACCGGCGCCGGTCATCACTCCCGGCTTCGAACGCGTCATCCTGAACATGGACCCGTCCGGCGGCCTCACCCTGCGCATCGGCGCATCGCCGCACGGACAGGGGTTGAAAACGACACTGGCGCAGGTGGTCTGCGACGAGCTCGGGATGCGCCCGGACCAGGTCAGGGTGATCGCCAGCGATACCGACGCGACCCCGTACGGTTGGGGCAGCTACGCGAGCCGGGCGATGGTGATCGCCGGAGGCGCGTCGCTGATCGCGGCGCGCGAACTCGCCGAACGCATCCGCGGGCTGGCAGCCGACCGGCTCGGCGGCCTGCCCGACGACATCGTGCTGGAGGACGGGACGGCGCGGCTGCGCGGCGGCACGGAGGCGGTCGAGCTCGCCGTGATCGCCCGCGACACCTACCATTCCAGCCATCTGATCCCGGACAAGGGCCAGCCCGCGCTCGAAGCGGTCGGCACCTACGACCCGTCGGGCACCTTCGCCAACGCGTGTCACGTCGCCGAGGTCGAGGTCGACCCGCAGACCGGTCAGGTCCGGGTCACCCGGTTCCTCGTCGCCGAGGATGCCGGCAGGTTGATCAACCCGGCGATCGTCGACGGGCAGATCCACGGCGGCGTGGTCCAGGGCATCGCCAACGCACTGTTCGAGGAACTGATCTACGACGACCGCGGCGTGCTGGTGACGACCTCGCTGATGGACTTCCTGCCGCCGACGGCCGCCGAGGTCCCCGACATCGAGATCTCCCATCTGTACACGCTGTCCCCGGCGTCGCTGACCGGGGCCAAGGGCGTCGGCGAGGGCGGCACCATCGGTGCGCCTGCCGCCATCGCGAACGCGATCAGCGACGCCCTGAGTCCGCTCGGTGTCGGGGTGTTCCACCTGCCCGCGACCCCGCACCGGATCCGGTCGGCGATCCGAGAGGGTCGCGACATCCGACCGGCGCCCCATCCGTCCGATGCTGCCGTCCCGGCGCCCCAGCAGTAGGAGAGCACATGACGTCACTTCGCCTCTACGTCAACGGCGACCGCTACGACATCGACGTCGAACCGCGCCGGACGCTGGCCGATGCGCTGCGCGACGACTGCGGCCTGACCGGTACCCACCTGGGCTGCGAGCACGGCGTGTGCGGTGCGTGCACCGTGCTGCTGGACGGCCAGCCGATCCGCGCGTGCCTGATGTTCGCGGTGCAGGCCGAGGGTGCCTCGATCCGCACCGTCGAGGGACTGGCCCCCGACGACACCGCCCTGCATCCGGTGCAGCAGGCGTTCTGGGACAACCACGGGCTCCAATGTGGTTTCTGCACACCGGGATTCCTGACCCTGATCGCCGGCTACCTGGAGGAGCACCCCGACGCGGGCGAGGACGAGTTGCGCGACGTGCTGTCGTCGAACCTGTGCCGCTGCACCGGATACCAGAACATCCTCAAGTCCACGCTGTGCGCGCAGCGCGCGATGCGCGGTGACGAACCGGCCGACGCCGAGACCTCCGCATGATCGGGGCCCGCGCCAGGCGCATCGAGGATCCGGTGCTGCTCCGCGGGGCGGGCCGGTTCGCGGCCGACACCAGCCACAGCGGCGAACTGCACATGCGGGTGGTGAGATCGCCGATCGCGCACGGCCGCATCGTGTCGGTCGACGTGTCCGCGGCGCTGCTGCTCGACGGGGTCGTCGCGGCGTGGTCACACGAGGACATCTCCGGCCTGCCCGCGATCGCGTTCCGGCTCACCCCGCGCGACGAACTGCTGCCGTACCGCCAGCCCGTGCTGGCCCGGCGGTTCGTGCGTTACGTCGGCGAACCGGTCGCGGTGGTGTTCGCCACCTCGGCGTACCTGGCCGAGGACGCCGCCGAGCTCGTCGAACTCGACATCGAGGCGCTGCCCGCGCGCATCGACGCGGATCTGGACCCGATCACCTGGGTCGACGGCGAGCAGGCCAGCTGGGCCGCGGGAACGGGCGCGCAACTGGGCGAACAGGATTCCGAGGCGACGTGTTTCGTCGAGGAGTACGGCGACGTGGACGCCGCGTTCGCGGCCGCGGCGGCGCTGGTCGCGGCGGGCACACACCGCATCGTCGAGATGGACGCGCGAATCGGGCGGCACACGGGTGTGCCGATGGAATGCCGAGGTCTGGTGGCCCGGTTCGACGACGCCGACCAGCAGCTGGTCATCGACGGCGCGGCGAAGGTGCCGTTCTGGAACCGCGAGGCCATCGCGGCGATCACCGGGCTGCCGCCGCATCAGGTGGTGGTCCGCGAGACCCACGTCGGCGGCGGGTTCGGCCCCCGCGGCGAGCTCTATCCCGAGGACGTGCTGGTCGCCGTCGCGGCGATGCGATTGCGCAGGCCGGTCAAGTGGATCGAGGACCGTCAGGAACATCTCGTCGCCACCAATCACTCACGGGGACAGCACCATCGGCTGCGTGCCCTGGTGCGGGTCTCGGACGGGTGGATCGAGGCCATGGAGGCCGACTTCATCCTCGACCAGGGCGCCTACGTGCGCACCCACGGTGCCACCGTCGCGTCGCTGACCGCGTCGATGCTGCCCGGGCCGTACGTGATCCCGCACTTCCGGGCCACCGCGCACGTGCGCCTGACACACAAGACGCCGGCGGGCACCTACCGGTCGCCGGGTCGGTACGAGGGCACGTTCGCCCGCGAACGTCTGGTCGACAAGATCTGCAGGGAGCTCGGGCTCGACCCCGCCGAGATGCGCCGCAGCAACTTCATCCCGGCGGCGCAGATGCCCTACGAACGTCCCATCCAGGCGATGGGCACCCACCTGGTGCACGATTCGGGCGACTACGAGCTGCTGCTGGACAAGGTGGCAACGGAGTTCGATTTCGCAGGCATCCGCGCCGATGTCGAGAAGCGGCGCGCGGCAGGGGAACTCGTCGGCTTCGGATTCGGGTTCTTCGTCGAGAAGAGCGGTATCGGTCCGTTCGAGGGCGCCCGCGTCTCGGTCGACGTCAGCGGCAAGGTCACCATCAGCTGCGGCGCGTCCTCGGTGGGGCAGGGGGTCGACACCGTGCTCGCGCAGGTGGTCGCCGAGAGGCTGCGGATCCCGCACGACACGATCCGGGTGGTCCGGGGCCGCACCGACCAGTTCGAGTACGGTCGGGGAGCGTTCGCGACGCGGCTGGCGGTGATGGCCGGATCGGCGGCCAAACATGCCGCAGACGCTCTGGCCGACAAGGCCATCCGGGTGGCCGCCCACCACTTCAAGGTCAGCACGGAAGAGGTCGACATCGCCGACGGCGCGGTCGCCGTCGTGTCGGACCCGTCGCGGGTACTGACCTTCGGCGAGGTCGCCCGGCTGCTCGAACCCGTCAACGCGGGCGAGATGAAGGAGGACCCGGGGCTGTCGGCCGACGGCTGGTTCCGGTCCGACCACATGACCTACCCGTACGGCCTGCACGCCGCGGTGGTGTCGATCGACCGCGGCACCGGCAACCTGGCCGTGGAACGGTTCATCGTCGGTTACGACGTCGGTCGCGCGCTGAATCCGACTCTGGTGGAAGGCCAGATCGCCGGAGGCGTCGCCCAGGGGCTCGGGGGAGCGGTCTACGAGGAGTTCCTGTACGGCGAGGACGGCACCCCGCAGTGCACCACGTTCATGGACTATCTGATCCCGACACTGCTCGAGGTGCCCGACGTCGAGACGTTGATCACCGAGGACGCGCCGAGCCCGATCAACCCGCTCGGGGTCAAGGGCGCCGGCGAGGGCGGCACCACGGCCGTCGGCGCCGCGATCGCGTCGGCCGTCGACGACGCCCTGCGGATACCGGATTCCATTGTGTCGGTGCCGATCCGGCCGGATCTGGTGCGTCGTCTGGCGAAATCAATTTCAGTGACATAGAATCAACTTCAATACAGTTGATTCGGTTTGAGCGGAGAAATACATGCGCATCGTCGATCTGACCCATCCGTGGGGCCTGCACACCCCGGGCTGGGTGGGCTATCCGGGCAACAAGATGTACTACACCCAGAACCTGCAGACCAACCAGATCGTCTCGCAGCGCATCGAGGCCTCGCTGCACTCCGGCACCCACCTCGACGGCCCGATGCACGGCACCGACGGCGGTCTCGACATGGCCTCGCTGCCGCTGGACTACCTGATCCATCCGGGTGCGATCGTGGACGTCTCGGACGTGGTCAGCGACTGGGATCTGATCGAGCCCGAGCACATCACCTCCAAGGTCGAGGTGAAAAAGGGTGACATCCTGATCATCCACACCGGCTGGATCGACTACTACCAGGGCATGCCGAAGCAGGATCTGGTGCGCTACTTCACCATGCACCCGGGCGGCAGTGTGCGACTGGCCCGCTGGATGGCCGAGATGGAGATCCGTTGGTGGGGAATCGATGCCGGCTCGGGCGATCACCCGATGAACACCACGATCCGCAACATGCGCCCGGATCTGCTGAAGAAGTTCGAAGAGCACGTCGGCATGACGTACTCGGAGTTCTTCGGCGGTGAGTACGAATACACCCATCACCTGTCGGGTCGCGAGGTCAAGTCCGACATCTTCCCGATGCACCACCTGGCGTTCCAGGACGGCTGCATCCATGCCGAGAACGTCGGCGGCGACCTCAAGACGGTGCTGAACCAGCGCGCCATCATCGGTGCGTTCCCGTGGAAGATCGAGGGCGGCGAGGCCTGCCCGTGCCGCATCATGGCGTTCTTCGACTGCGGCGAGGACGAAGTCATCGAGGGTTTCGCGGGCTGAGCCCAGCCCCGGACCGATCAGGAAGGCCCCCAATGGCAATGCAGCTGAAGAACCAGTTCGAGATCGACGCCGACCTGGACCAGACCTGGAATCTGCTCACCGATCTGGAACGGATCATGCCCTGCATGCCGGGGGCCGCCCTGGACGGCGTGGACGGGGAGGACTTCCTCGGCAACGTCAAGATCAAGGTCGGTCCGATCGGCGCGCACTTCCGCGGGACAGCGCGGTTCCTGCAGAAGGACGACGCCACCTACAGCGCGGTGATCTCGGCGTCGGGCAAGGATCCCAAAGGGCAGGCGGCCGCGAACGCGAAACTGCATGCGTGGCTGGAGCCGGTCAGCCCGACGCGCACCCGGGTGCTGATCGACACCGACCTCGACATCAGCGGCCGGATGGCGCAATTCGGCCGCGGCGCGATCGCCGACGTGAGCAACCGGCTGATCGGGCAGTTCGTCTCCAACATCTCCGGTCTGCTGACCCAACCGGCGGCCCCGGCGGCGGGCGCGCCGCCGGTATCGGCGAACGGCACCGCGCCGTCGGCTCCGGCGTTCACGCCCGCGCCGGCCGGCGAGGCCAGCATGAACCCGATGGAGTTCATCCTGCCGATGGTCAAGGAACGCTACGGGCAGGCGTTGATCGGCGGAGTGCTCGGATTCGTGTTGAGCTGGTTGGTGTTCGGCCGCAAGGTGAACAAGACGCCGCGGTATCCCTACCTGCCTTACCCGTATCCGCAGGGTCCTCAGTGAGCCGGCGGCTGCACAATCTGACACCCGGTGAACTCACCGAAGCCCAGCGCGCCGTCTACGACGGCATCACCGGCGGTGACCGGCTCAAAGGCACCCAGCATTTTCCCGTTGTGGCGCAGGACGGTTCGCTGACCGGTCCGTTCGGCATCATGCTGCACGCCCCCGGTGTCGGCGACGTGCTGCAGCAGCTCGGCGCCGCGATCCGTTACCGCACCGGGCTGACGGCGCGGGTGCGCGAGATCGCGATCCTGCTGGTGGGTGCCGCGATGGGTTCGGAGTACGAGTGGTGGGCCCACGAACGGGTGGCGCGCGCGGTCGGTTTCACCGACGACGAACTTGAGCAGCTGTCGGCCGGGGGTTTCGACAGCCGCGATCAACAGGAGCAGGCCGCCGCGGATCTGTGCCGCACGCTGATCTCCGGTGCGGCCGTGGCCGACGACGACTACGCCCGCTATCGCGACGTTCTCGGCGTCGAGGCGGTCATCGAGCTGACCACCCTGGTCGGTTACTACCGGACCCTGGCGCAACTGATGGCGGTGTTCGACATCGGCATCCCCGAATGAATCGAGGAAAACCCATGGTGCGACAGGTGATTCTGGACGACACGCGGGCCGTGCGCATCCGCGAGACCGACCTTCCGCCCGCCGGTGAAGGCCAGGTGCGGGTGCGGGTGTCCCGTGCCGGCGTCAACTTCTGGGAAGTGATGCAGCGCCACGGCCGTGTCCCGCTGCCGGAACACCGGGTGCCTGGCCTCGAAGGCGTCGGCGTGGTCGACGAGGTCGGCGCAGGCGTCACCGGTCTGGCACCGGGCCAGCGTGTCGCATGGTCGAAGGTGCCCGGCAGCTATGCCGACGTCGTCGCGGGCCCCGCGGTCTCGTTCGTCGCGGTGCCGGACGCGGTGTCCGACGACACCGCCGCCGCGCTGCTGTTCCAGGGGCTCACCGCGCACTACCTGTGCCAGGACGCGTGGCAGGCCGGCCGCGGCGACACCGCGATCGTCACGGCCGCCGCGGGTGGCGTCGGTGTGCTGCTGACCCAGTTGCTGGTGGCCCGGGGTGTGCGGGTGATCGGGGTGGTGTCGAAACCGGAAAAGGCCGACACCGCCATCCGGGCCGGCGCCGCGACGGTGCTGACCTACAGCGACGACCTCACCGGTGAGGTCCGGGCGCTGGCCCCCAACGGTGCCGCGGTGGTCTACGACGCCGTCGGTGCCGGGGTCGCCGAACCGCTGCTGGGCACCCTGCGTCCGCGCGGGGCGATGGTGCTCTACGGCGCGGCATCCGGCCGGGAAGCCGACATCACCGCCGCGAACCTCGTCGCGGGCTCGTACTTCTTGACCCGTGCGGCGGGCCGGGACTACCTCGGCGAGCCGGCGGCCGTCGCCGAGCGCTCCGCGGTGCTGCTCGGCCTCGCCGCCCAGGGTGTGCTCAATCCCGTTGTCGGTGCCCAGTTCTCACTGAGCGAAGCAGGCGCCGCATGGGACGCGCTGGAATCCCGGTCCACGGTCGGCAAGCTGCTGCTGGCCCCGTCCGCCCCGTGAGCCGCCCCGCCGAGTTCGAGGCCGACGTCACGGTCGTGGACAAGGCCGCGCGGGCCGACGGCGTCGTCACGCTGACCTTGCGCAGGGCCGACGGGCAGCCACTGCCACGTTGGACGCCGGGTGCGCACGTCGACCTGATCCTCGACGGTGCGCCGACCCGGCAGTACTCGCTGTGCGGCGACGCCGACGACGAGGACACCTGGCGGCTGGGCATCCTGCGCGACCCCGACAGCCGCGGCGGCTCGCGGTACGTGCACGACAGCCTCGCCGTCGGCGACCCGGTGCGGATCCGGGGCCCGCGCAACAACTTCGAACTGGTCGAGGCACCGTCCTATCTGTTCATCGCCGGCGGGATCGGCATCACCCCGATCCTGCCGATGATCAGCGCGGCGCAGGCCGCCGGTGCGGACTGGAGGCTGGTCTACGGCGGGCGGCGGCGCGCCTCGATGGCCTTCCTCGACGAACTCGCGGGGTACGGCGACCGGGTGTCGGTGCACCCGCAGGACGAGACCGGTCTGCTGGATCTCGACGCGCTGCTGGCCGCGCCGAGACCCGGCACGCTGGTCTACTGCTGTGGCCCCGAGCCTCTGCTGGTGGCGGTCGAACAGCGTTGTGCGGCTTGGCCGTCGGGTGCACTACAGGTGGAGCGTTTCACCGCCCGGGCGGCGGCCGAACCTGTCCGGTCCGAGGCGTTCGAGGTGGAGCTTCGCTTGTCCGGCGTGACCCTGACGGTCCCTCCGGACCGGTCGATCCTCGACGTCGCCATCGACGCCGGCGTCGACCCGCTCTACTCCTGCGCGGAGGGTACCTGCGGCAGCTGTGAGACCGTGGTGCTCGACGGTGAGCCCGAGCATCGCGACTCGGTGCTGACCGCGGCGCAGCGCAGCGCCGGCGACTGCATGATGATCTGTGTATCGCGGTCGCGCACACCGCGGCTGGTGCTCGAACTGTAGAGGAGAGATCTGTGCAAACCTGGGATGCGGTCCGTGCCCGGCGCAACATACGGACCTACCGCGACGACCCGGTGGCCGAGGCCGACCTGCTCCGCATCGTCGAGGCGGGCTGGCGGGCGCCGTCGGCGAAGAACCGCCAGCCCTGGGATTTCGTGATCGTCACCGATCGCGCGCAACTGCAGGACCTCTCGACGGTGTGGCAGGGTGCCCGCCATATCGCGGCGGCACCCGCGGCCATCGCGATCGTGGCCCCGGAACCGCCCGACGAGCGCCGTCGCGTCGTCGACCAGTACGACCTGGGCCAGGCCACGATGGCGATGGCGATCACCGCCGCCGATCTCGGTATCGGCACCGCGCACTCGTCGGTGGGGGAGCAGGACAGGGCCAGGGCGATTCTCGGTGTGCCGGACGACCATTTCGTCGCATACCTGCTCGGTGTCGGCTATCCGGCCGACCGCCCGCTGAAGCCGATCAACAAACCCGACCGCAGGCCGTTCGACGAGGTGGTTCACCGCGGACGCTGGTGACCGCCCGCGTCACCACCACCCGGTGGCCGCGGCGATCTGGCGGCCGAGTTCCTCGGTCATCGTGCGCACATAGGTCGCCGAGAGGTGATGCGAGTCGTGGTAAACCAGGATGTTGCCCTCGGTGACCCGGCAGTGCTCGGCGTCGCACACCGCGTCGGTCATGTCCAGCGGGTGCAGCAACGGATAGTCCGCCGCGGCCTCCAGCGTCGGATTGATCTCCGACAGCGCCCAGGACCGGTCCACACCGCAGCTCACCGAGTCGCCGCCCCGGGACAGGCAGTCCGTCGGGTCCTTGAGCCAGCCGTTGCGGATCAGCCACGGGGTGTCCCGCATGCCGAGAATGCTGATCCCGTTGCTGGACAACGCATCCCACACGCCCAGGTAGCTCTCCGGTACCAGATCGCCGGGCCCGCTCACATTCGGCCGCGTCGTCGTGGTGAACACGTAGTCGGGGCGATCGGTGATCAGCTTCTCCATCGCGTGCTGGTTCCACTCGTGACACTGCGGATAGTCCTTGTCCGACAACGCGATCGTGGGCACCATCTCGGTGGTCAGCGGGCAACCCATCTTCAGGTAGGTGACCACCCGGAAACCGTGTTGCATGCCGAGGATGTCGAGCGCGGTGATCCAGTGTTCGGCGTGCGAGCCGCCGGCCAGGGCGATGGTCCGGGCGGCATCCGGATCGCCGTAGATGCAGTTGATCAGCTCCGCGGTGACGAAATCGCTGATGCAACCGTCCTTGGTGGTGGCCGGGATGTCGTCGGCGGCTTCCAGCACCGTCGGCCGGATGGGCAGTTCGGGCACCCGCATCTGGCCGGTCAGCGCACGCGCGCCCGGATAGTCGCGTTCGGGAAGCTTCGCGAGTTCGTCGCCGCTCGCGCGCTGCAGCACGACATGCTCGCGCCACCCGAACGACGTGACCGTCAGCGCGACGGCGAGCAGCACCACCGACGATCCGAGCGCGACCGTCGGACGGCGCATCCAGCCCCAGTCCCGGACGGCCCGCTCGGCCGGCTCGTCGACGTGCCGCAGCGGATTCTCGATGAGCCGGTAGGTCAGGTAGGCCAGGATCAGCGACACGGCCAGCACGCCGAGCCCGTCGAGGACGCCGACGTGGGGTTTGCCGGTGTGCACCAGCCAGAAGATCAGCAGCGGCCAATGCCACAGGTACAGCGAATAGGCCATCGCACCGAGCACCACGAGCGGGCGCGACCCCAACGCCCGCAGCACCGGCGATTCGGCCGCCGGCCGCCCGGCACCTGCCGCGATCACCAGCAGGGTCGCCCCGACAGGCACCAACGCCCACGGGCCGGGGAACTCCTGTGCGCCGTCGATCAGCACGCCACACGACAGGATCGCCGCGACGCCGACCACCGCGGCGACGGTGCGCAGCCACGTCGGCATGACCAGTCGGGAGAACACGAGCGCGGCAAGCACTCCGGCGAGCAGTTCCCAGGCCCGCGCGAAGCTGTCGTAGTACGCCGATGCCTGGTTCTGCCCGTGCGCGACGGTCGCGTACCAGAACGACGCGACGGTCAGCGCGGCGAACACCACGCCGAGCACGGCCTTCAGATGGGTGCCGACGAGCCGGCGCAGCACGAACGCCAGGCCGAGCGTGGCGGCCAGCATCGCGATGTAGAACTGCCCTTGCACCGACATCGACCACAGGTGTTGCAGCGAGCTGACGGCCTCGCCGGCCCTGGTGTAGTCGGCTGCCGCATCGGCGAGGTACCAGTTCTGGTAGTAGCCGAGGCTGGCCAGGCTCTGATCGGCGAACGACTCCCAGCGGGTCTCCGGCTGCAGCGTCACGGTCAACACCGCGGCGCCGCCGAGCACCACGATCAGCGCGGGTAACAACCGCCGCGCCAGCCGTCGCAGCATCGGCAGCGGCGACAGCGACGCCTCGGGCGACAGTGCCCGGTTGAGCACCATGCCGCCGAAGAAGTACCCGGACAGCACCAGGAAGACGTCCACCCCGCCGGAGA
Source organism: Mycolicibacterium parafortuitum (assembly GCF_002086815.1). GTDB lineage: Bacteria > Actinomycetota > Actinomycetes > Mycobacteriales > Mycobacteriaceae > Mycobacterium > Mycobacterium parafortuitum. Next base: position 62,756 of record NZ_MVID01000027.1, on the reverse strand, counting down.
CGCGGCCGAACCAGATGTGGAAGACCGCGACCAGTGCGATCGCGACCCCGCGCAATCCGTCGAGGTCATCGCGGCGGCGGCGGACAGTCGAGGTCGCAGTAGCCAACCCGCCCGACACCGTCACCGCCTCACTGATTCCAATCGACACACGCGCCGGGTCAGCGTCACCGGCCGATGTTGGGCAGTAATTTACCGATTCGGCCGCGATGTGCCTATTCGGCGGCGCCGCTGTGTCGGCGGGTGAGGCTAGCCGCCGACGTTGTCATGGGGTGCGACGACGAAGGACAGCCCGCCGTCCTCCCTGGTTCCGTGCTTCGGTTCGATCGGGGTTTCGCGTCCGCACACCGGGCAGGTGGCCGCCCGGTCCGGCGGCGGATCTCCCGGCAGTTCGCGGCCGCTGCCCGCACACTCGTGCATGGATGCTCCTCGGTCGTGGTTCGACGGTCCGGCAGCCGGGATACCCGCCGGGAGCGCTTCACCCACCCCCCGGCACGGCGGGATGCAACCCCACCTCCTGGGCCTTGACGACGAAATGGACCGTCTGACCGGGCGCGAGTTCGAGGTCGGCGGCCGCGGCGGCGGTGATGTCGGCCGCCGGCCCGGCGCCGCCGTCGGGCAGGTCGACGCTGCGCACCCGCACCAGTGCGCCGTGCATCTCGATCTCGGCGATCTGCACAGCGATCACGTTCCGGGGGCTCGCGTGCGGTGCGTCCAGGTGCACTGCGACCGCGTTCGGTGCGAACAGCGCGACCGCGGGCGCCCCGGCCTCGACGTCACCGGTCCCGTGGATGTGGGTGTTCCAGCTCGTCCGCAGCACCCCGGGCCCGACCACGGTGCCCGGGATCAGGTTGACGCCCGCGATGCGCGCGGCGAAACCGCTGCGCGGCGCGGTCAGCACCGCCCGCGCCGGGCCGTTCTCGACGATCCGGCCGTCCTCGACGACCACCACCCGGTCCGCGATGGCCAGCGCGTCGAGCAGGTCGTGGGTCACGATGACCGCCGCCCGTTCGCGCAGCACATCGCACAGCAGCCGGCGCAGCCCGGGCGCGGCGGCGACGTCGAGTGCCGCCATCGGTTCGTCCAGCAGGAGCAGCCGCGGTTCGGCGGCCAGGGCGCGGGCGACCGCGACCCGCTGCGCCTGCCCGCCCGACAGCTGGGCGGGCCTGCGGTCGGCCAGGTCGGCCGCGCCGACCGCGGCCAGCCAGCGTTGCGCGGTGGCCCGCGCATGCCTGCGGGACTGCCCGCGGCAGCGCGGGGCGTAGCCGACATTGGCGGATACCGACATGTGGGGGAACAGCATCGCCTGCTGGCCGAGCATCGCGACCCCGCGGGCATGCGGCGGGGTGAACACGCCGGTCGCGGTGTCGGTGACCACCCGTCCGGCCACCTCGACGCGCCCGTCGTCGGGGCGCAACAGACCCGCGACCAGCTGCAGCAGGGTGGACTTGCCCGCGCCGTTGGGCCCGAGCACGGCGACCACCTCACCGTCGTCGACGTGCAGGTCGAACTCGACGCCGCGCTGCTGCAGGCGGGCCCGCACCCGCGCCGCGCTCACAGGGCCCTCCTCATAGGGGCCCCGCCAGCCGCCTGCTCGCCGACGCGACCACGATCAGCGCGGCCACGACGATCAACAGCAGCGACAGCGCGACCGCGGCGTCGGCGTCGGTCTCGCGTTGCAGATAGATCTCCAGCGGAAGCGTCCTGGTGACCCCCTGCAACGATCCGGCGAACGTCAGCGTCGCGCCGAACTCGCCGAGGGACCGCGCGAACGCCAGCACCGCGCCCGAGATCAGGCCCGGCAGGACCAGCGGCAGGGTCACCGTCCTGAGCACGGTCGTCGGGCCGGCGCCGAGGGTCGCCGCGATGTGCTCGTAGCCGGCACCGGCCGAGCGCAGCGCGCCTTCGAGGCTGACCACCAGGAACGGCAGCGATACGAAGGACTGCGCGAGCACGACGGCGGTGGTCGAGAACGCGATCCGCAGCCCCAGCACGTCGAGCTCCCGCCCGAGCAGGCCCTGCCTGCCGAACGTGTAGAGCAGCGCGATGCCCCCGACGACCGGCGGCAGCACCAGCGGCAGCAGCACCAGGGCCCGCAACACCTTCTGGCCCGGGAACCGGCTCCGTGCCAGCACCAGCGCCATCGGGACACCGAGCGCCACGCACACCAGGGTGCTGATCGTCGCGGTCCTCACGCTGAGTAGCAGCGCCGCTCGCGACGACTCCGACGTGATCAGCGGGATGAACCGGGCCCAGTCGATCCGCAGCAGGATCGCCACCAGCGGCACGACGACGAACATCGCGCCGACCGCCGCGGGGAGGTAGATCCAGGTGGGCATTCCGACCCGGGTGGGGCCGCCGTGCCACGCAATCCTCACGGGGCCGCGAAACCCGCCGCGGCCAGCGCCTGCCGGCCCGCCGGGCCGGTCACCAGGTCGACGAACGCCTGTGCCGCCTCCGGGTCGGCCGCACCGGCCAGCGCGGCGATCGGATAGGTGTTCACCGCGCCCGCGGCTTCGGGGAACGCCACCGTCGTGACGCGGTCCCCGGCGGCCGCGGCGTCGGTCACATAGACCACCCCGGCGTCGGCCTGACCGGAGGTGACCTTGCCGAGCACATCGGTGACCGCGGATTCCTCACTCACCGGGGCGAGTTCGACCCCGGCGAGCTCTTCGACCTTTTCGGTCGCCGCCCCGCACGGCACCTGCGGCGCGCAGACCACCACCAGCGCCCCTGGCCGGGCGAGGTCGGCGAACGATGCGACGTTGCCGGGGTTCCCGGGCTGCGTCACGATGGTCAGGGTGTTCGCGGCGAAGTCGACGGGAACGCCGGATACCAGGCCGGCATCGACCACCTTGCCCATGTTGGCGGTGTCCGCCGAGGCGAACACATCGGCCGGGGCGCCCTGGCCGATCTGGGCGGCGAGGTCGGAGGAGCCGGCGAAGTTGAACGCGACCGTGGTTGTGGGGTGGTCGTTCTCGTATCGGGCCCCGAGTTCGGTGAACACCGTCTTCAGTGATGCGGCGGCGAACACCGTCAGGGTGCGGTGCTGCGATCCCGTCGGCTCCGATGCTGTCGGCTCCGAGGTCGCGCAGCCCGCCACGAGCAGGGCTGCCAGCGCAGTGGCGCCGAGCGGGCGCAGTCTCACGCGCCGGCCCCCGGGGTCTCGACGATCACCGTCGTCGCCTTGACCACCGCGACCGCGACCACCCCGGGTTCGAGCCCGAGTTGGCGCACGGATTCGGTGCTCATCAGCGACACGACGGTGAACGGACCGCACTGCATCTGCACCTCGCTCATCACGGTGTCGGCGGTGACCTTGGTGACCAGCCCGACGAGCCTGTTGCGCGCCGAACTTCCGCCGCCGAGGGGATCCGGTGGCGGTGAGGCGTGGTCGCGGGCGAAGTCGGCGAGGACTCGGCCGTCGATGACCTTGCGTCCCGACTCGTCCTTGAAGGAGGCCAGGCTCCCGCTGTCGATCCAGCGCCGCACGGTGTCGTCGCTGACACCGAGCAGCGCCGCGGCGTCTCTGACCTTGATCGCCGGCACAGATCGCCTCCCGTCTTGTCCGCATTTGCGGAGCATTCGGGTCAATCAAACCATGTCTGCGGAACACTGCGCCCGAAGCATCCGCAGCAGCGGATCTCAGCGCGGGACGCTCAGCGCGATCACCGCGGCGTCGTCCTCCAGCCCGGCGCCGAAGCTGTCCAGCAGACCGCGGATCGCGTGCACGAACGCGCCGGCGTCGGTGGGCGTGTGCGTGCGGGCGAAGTCCAGCAGCGCGTCATCGTCGTCGAAGCGCCGGGTGCGCCCCGTCCTGGCCTCGGTGAGGCCGTCGGTGTACATCACCAGCGTGTCCCCGGGGCGCAGCAGCACCGAGGTCGACACGAACCGCGGATTCCTGATCAGACCTACCGCCTGCCCGCCCTCGGTCGACAGGTAGCGCGCGGGACCGTCGGCCGGCAGCAGCAGTGCGGGCGGATGCCCGCCGGTGGCGATCTGAACCTCGAAACCGTTGGCCACCACGGTGATGACACCGAAGATCACCGTGCAGAACCGGGGGTCGTCGCTGTGGAACTCGTGACTGAGCACCGCGTCGAGGGTGTGCAGCACCGCGACCGGGTCGCGGTCGTTGACCGCCGCGGCGCGCAGGGTGTACCGGGTCAGCGACGTGACTGCGGCCGCGCCCGCCCCCTTGCCCGACACGTCGCCGAGGAACATGCCCCACCGGTCCTCGGCCATCGGGAACAGATCGTAGAAATCGCCGCCGACGTCGTCGGGTGAGGCGGTGTGGTAGTGCGCGGCCGCGGTCAGCCCGGAGGGCGGGGACAGGGTCGGCGGGATCAATGACCGCTGCAGGGTGGCGGCCAGCACCTGCGCGCGCTCGCGCTGAAGCTCCGCGCTGCGCCGCGCTTCGAGCAGTTCGCGTTCATACGAACGACGTTCGCGCGCATCCTGGACCGCGATCCGCAACGCGGTGACCGCACCGGCCGCATCGCGCTTGACGTTCGCGGTGACGAACACCGGCAGCCGCGTCCCGTCTGCGGTCAGCAGATCCGCGGTGACACCGTCGAGCGACCCGGTCATGTGCAGCACCGAGACGAAATGCGTCTCGTAGTTGATCCGGCTGCCCGCGCTGAGCAGGTCCGAGAACGCGCGGCCGGTGAGATCACCCGGGCGGTGTCCGACCCACGCCCCGAAAGTCCGGTTGCAGCAGACGATGTCGCCGTCGGGTGTGGTCAGCAACAGGCCGCACGGCGCGTCGTCGAAGAAGTCGTCGACCGGGTCGGGCGGGTTCGCGCTGTGCGTCACAGCGTCGAGGCGAAGTCCGTGATGGCGGCCGCCGTCGCCTGCGGCGCGCTCAGGTGCGGGCAGTGTCCGCTCGCGTCCAGCGTCACCAGGGTGCTTCCCGGGATCTGTTCATGGCAGAAGGCGCCGACCCCTCGCGGGGCCAGCGTGTCCCGGGCACACTCGACCACCACCGTCGGCACACCGACGCGCGCCAGATCCGCCCGGTTGTCGGACAGGAACGTGGTGCGCGCGAACGCCAGCGCCCGGGCCGGGTCGGTGCGGCAGAACGCATCTCCTAGTTCGGTTTCCAGTTCCGGACGCTCCGGGGTGCCCATGATCACCGGCGCCATGACACGCGACCAGCCGAGGTAATTGCTCTCGATGGACTCCAGCAGCTCGTCGATGTCCGGCCGGGAGAAACCGCCCCGATAGCCGTCGTCGTCGAGGTAGCGCGGCGACGGGGTCAGCAGCACCAGCCCGGCGAAGCGTTCCGGCTTCGCGGCCGCAGCCAGCACACCCATCATCGCGGCCACCGAGTGGCCGACGAACACGACGTCGGCCAATCCCAGCTCCTCGACGATGTCGTCCGCGTACTGCTGCAGGTCGGCGTACCGCTCGGCATCCCACGCGTCGGCGTCGGAGGACCCCGATCCGACGTGGTCGAACAGCACGACCCGGAATCTGTCGGTGAGCAATGGCACGACCAGCCGCCACAGGTTCTGGTCGCATCCGAAGCCGTGGGCCAGCATCACGGGACGTCCGTCCGGACGCCCGACCTCGCGGACGCTGTTCTTGGCGCGGACGTTCATGGTTGCGATGATCGCACCCCGCGTCGCCGGCCGATGACCCTAATCGTCATCGAGGTCGTCCAGCACCGAGAACGGCTGGGTCGGTTCCTCGACGACCACCAGTTGCGCGGCCGATTCGGACGGAACGCTCTTGCGTGCCAACGCCTGCAGCGCATGCTCGGTGCCCACGTCGCGCCCGGCTCGTTCGGACAGCAGCCAGCGCACCTCGAGCAGGTCGCAGTAGGCCTGGATCGGGGTGCCGGTCCGGCCGACAGCGGTGTGCGCGCGGTGCATCATCGGCGTCGCCACCTCCATCACCCACAGCTGGGCGGCCGTGCGCTCGTCGACGTCCTGCCCCGATTCCCGGCACAGCTGCGCCTGATACGCGTGCAGGTCGCCGAGCAGGATGCGGGCCTGCCCCTCGCCGACGTCGAGGCCGGTCAGCCGGCGCAGTTCGGTGGCGTGGAAACGGCGATCGCCGACCGCGACGTGCAGGCGCAGTTCGTCGGCGCCCGCGGCGACCGGCTCCATCGACACCTCGTCGACGGCGAAGCCGAGATCGTTGAGCCTGCGGATGGTGCCCTCGACGCGGTAGCGGTCGGAGAACCCGAACGTCGGTTTCGAGTGCAGCAGGTCCCACAGTTGGTTGTAGGTGGTGCGGATCTCCAGCGCCTCCTGGATGAAACCCGGCTGCAGATCCGGTCTGTCCAGCCGGGCCGCGATGTCGAGCAGTCCCGCGGCGACGTTCTCGACGGTGATGTCGATGTCGTGGGTGCGCTGCCCGTCGGACAGGGTGGGATGCACCTCGCTGGTCTCGGCGTCGACCAGGAACGCCTGCAGCACCTGCCCGTCGCGGACGAACAGCGTGTTGGCCAGCGAACAGTCGCCCCAGAACACCCCGTGCCGGTGTAGTTCGACGAGCATGGTGGCCATCGCGTCGTACAGCCGGGCCCGGTGCTTGGGCACATCGGGGGACAGCCGCATGAACAGCCGGCGGTACTGCCACGACCCGGCGAGGTAGCGGGTCAGCAGGATCGCGGTGTCGAACTCGGGCTGGAACACCAGTCCCGCGGGCAGCACGGCATTGAGGGACATCTCCTCGAGACGGCTGAGCACCCGATACTCCCGGGCGGCGATGCGCGGCGGGAGTTCCTTGAGCGCCCACAGCGCGCCGTCGGATTCGACGAACCGCACCAGGTGACGGCTGGGTCCGACCGCCAGATCACGCAGTGCGACGCCGGGGGCCGACCACTGCTCCAGTGGCCGGTCCCACGGCAGCGCGACGAGGCCGGGGTACGGGGCCCGCAGCCGTAATTCGGGAGCGGCCATCGGTGGAAGCCGCCGTCGGCTCAGCCGGCGGTCGCCGCGTGGCGCCCCTGCGACTGAGTGACCTTGGTCAGGTTGTCACCGGACTGCGGGTCGAACAGGTGCAACCGCTCCGAGTCCAGCCACAGCGTCGCCTTGTCGCCGGACCGCACCCGGCTCAGCGGGTCGAGCTCCACGCAGATCTGCGTGCGCAGCTGCTCGCTGTCGAGTTCGCTTGCCAGCTCGGCCAGTTGACCCGAGATCTCCGGGGTCGCCTCGAACGGCACGAATGCGTACTGCTCGTTGCCCAGCCATTCGGTCACGTCGATCTCCACCTCGAAGGTGACTCCGCGCGAAGCCTTGTCGCTGTCGACGAACTCGGCATCCTCGAACGCACCCGGCCGGATCCCGGCGATGTATACCTTCCCGTCCTCCACGGTGCCCCGCCACTCGTCGCGCAGTGGGACGGTCGTGAACGGCAATTCGATCTCGTTGCCCTTGATCCGCGCCGGCACGAAGTTCATCGGCGGGGAACCGATGAAGCCGGCCACGAACAGGTTGACCGGCTGGTCGTAGAGTTCGCGTGGACTCGCAACCTGTTGCAGCACACCCTTTTTCAGCACTGCGACCCGGTCGCCGAGGGTCATCGCCTCGGTCTGGTCGTGGGTGACGTAGACGGTCGTGACCCCGAGTTTGCGCTGCAGGCGCAGGATCTCGGTGCGCATCTGACCGCGCAGCTTGGCGTCGAGATTGGACAGCGGCTCGTCGAACAGGAACGCGTCGGCCTCACGCACGATCGCCCGGCCCATCGCGACGCGCTGGCGCTGGCCGCCGGACAGGTTGGCCGGCTTACGGTCCAGATGTTCCTCGAGTTCGAGCGTCTTCGCCGCCTCGGTGACCCGCGCGCGGATCTCCTCGTCGGAGAGCTTGCCCGCCAGCCGGAGCGGGAACGCGATGTTCTCGAACACCGTCAGGTGCGGGTACAGCGCGTAGTTCTGGAACACCATCGCCAGGTTGCGGTCGCGGGGCGCCATGTCGTTGACCCGCTTGTCGCCGATCAGCATGTCGCCGGAGGTGATGTCCTCCAGGCCGACGATCATCCGCAACAGCGTGGACTTGCCGCACCCGGACGGACCGACCAGGATCACGAACTCGCCGTCGGCGATCTCCAGGCTGACGTCGTTGACGGCCGGATAGCCGTCCCCGTACTTCTTGACGATATTGCGCATCGTGATTGCTGCCATGGGGTTATCCCTTCACTGCTCCGGAGGTGAGGCCGGCGACGATGCGCCGCTGGAAGATGAGGACCAGGATCACGACGGGGATCGTCACGATCACCGACGCGGCCATGATGTACGGGACGGGGGATTCGAAATACGACGCGCCCTGGAAGAACGCCAGCGCCGCCGGTACCGTGCGGGCGTTGTCGGTGGACGTCAACGAGATCGCGAACAGGAAGTCGTTCCAGCAGAAGAAGAACGTCAGGATCGCGGTGGTGAACACCCCCGGCGCCGCCAGCGGCACGATCACCTTCCGGAACGCCTGCCACTGGGTGGCGCCGTCGACCTGCGCGGCGTGCTCCATCTCCCACGGGATCTGACGGAAGAACGCCGACATCGTCCAGATCGACAGCGGCAGCGCGAACGTCAGGTACGGGATGATCAGGCCGAGCCACGTGTCGTAGATCCCGAGGCCGCGCCACATGTCGAACAGCGGGCCCACCAGAGCGGCCTGCGGGAACATCGCGATGCCCAGCGCCAGCGACAGCAACACCTTCTTGCCCGGGAACTCAAGGCGGGCAATGGCGTAGGCGGCGAACATCGCGATGATCACCGAGATCACGGTGGCGATGATCGCGATGCCGATCGAGTTGATCAGCGCCCGGGTGAACAGCGGGTTGCTGAAGATCACGCTGAAGTTGTCGAGGGTGAACTTGCTGGGCAGGAACGTCGGATTTCCCGACACGATGTCCGACGGCGGTTTGAACGCCAGGCTGATCATCCACAGCATCGGCACGAAGCTGTAGATGACGATGACGATGCCGGCGATCGTCCACCACTTGGTGTTCTTGGTCACTGGTCACCCCTGACTTGCGAGAGGTCGGTTTTGAAGACCTTGATGAATATCCACGCGATCGCGACGACGGACAGGAACAGCAGCACCGAGACCGCCGATCCCATACCGAGGTTCACCAGAGTGACGTTCTGGCGGTAGGCCAAGAACGAGATCGTCTCGGTGTTGTTGGCGCCCGCGGTCATCACGTACGGGTTGTCGAAGATGCGCCATGCGTCCAGCGTGCGGAACAGCAGCGCGACCATGATCGCGGCCTTCATGTTCGGCAGCGTGATCTTCCACAGCCGCTGCCACGCCGTGGCACCGTCGACCTTGGCGGCCTCCTGCATGTCCTCGGGGACCTGCACCAGGCCGGCGAGCAGCAGCAGCGAGATGAACGGTGTGGTCTTCCAGATCTCGGACAGGCAGATCACGAAGATCGCCGACCAGCGGTCGCCGAACCAGTCGAAGTCGGTCAGGTTCAGCCACTGGTTGACGAACCCGGAGTCGATGGCGAAGGCATAGCGCCAGATGAACGCCGAGACCACGGTGACGATGCCGTACGGGATCAGGATCGCCGTGCGCAGCGGCCCGCGGCCGCGCACGATGCGCAGCATCACGAACGCGAACCAGAACCCGAGGACCAACTCGATGGCCACGGTGACGACGGTGATCGCGAGCGTGGTGACGAAGTCGTTCCACCAGATCGGATCGGTGAGGATCACCAGGTAGTTGCTCAGCCCGACGAAGCTGCGGCCCTCGGGGTCGGTGAGCCGGAAGTTGTACAGCGACAACACCAGTGCGTAGCCCAGCGGGTACGCGGTGACGAGCAGCATCACCACATACGAGGGCAGCGTCAGGTAGATGCCGAGCTTGCGCTCGCCCTTCGCGCGTTCACTGACCGCGGGTTTACCGGGGTCCTTCTGGATGGGGGCATCAGCCAGGGCGGTCACAGCAGCCGCCTCCCCGCCAGCACGTCAGCCATGAATTGGTCTGTCCTTTCCGGAGTCTCGGAGGTCACCGAAGCGGGCGGGTGCCAGGTCTGCTGGATGGCCCCCGAGATGTCGGTGTAGAACGGGGTCGGCGGGCGCGGGCCGCCGTCACCGATGGATTCGCGGATCAGGTCGGCGTTGTCGTAGGTGGCCCGGATCTCCGGGTTGTCGTAGGACGCGGCGTACGGCGAGGGTTCGCTCTCGTCGAGCATGTACTGGGTCGCCTTCGGCTCGGCGTTGATGCACTCGACCAACGCGACCGCCTGCTCGGGGTACTTGGTGTAGGCGCCGATGCCGAGGTTGGCCCCGCCCAGCGGCGGCGCGCTCGGACGGTCCGCCGAGACCCGCGGATAGCGGGCCCAGCCGATGTCGTCGACGACCTCCTGCGGCAGCGTGCCCTCCTCGGCGGCGCTGCGGGCGGCGGCCAGCACGTAGGGCCAGTTGACCATGAACATGCCCTGCTCGGATTGGAAGTTGGCGCGCGCCTGTTCCTCTGACGCGTTGGACAGATCGGTCGGCGCGGCCGGGGACCGGCCGAGGTTGCCGACGATCTCGGCGGCCTTCAGCCCGGGCGGGGTGTTCAACGAGGGCTTGGCGTTGCGGCCGGCCTCCACGTCCTCCAGCAGCGCGCCGCCGCCGGAGAGCACCAGTGCGTTGATCAACACCGTGTAGCCCTCGTAGCGCTGCGCCTGCACGGCGATCTTCTTCTTCTGCCCCACAGCGGCTTTGAGCATCTCGTCCCACGTGAACGTCGGCGAGGTCGGGTCGACGCCGGCAGCCGCGGCGGCCGACTTGCGGTACCAGAGCAGCTGGGCGTTGGTCTTGTAGGGCGTGCCGTAGAGCGTGTCCTCCCAGATCCCGGTCTCGATCGGGGCGGGCAGCATCCCGGCGGTCAATCGCGCGGCCTCCTCGTCGGTGTAGGGGCGGAGGAAGCCGGCGTTGGCGAACTCGGCGGTGAACACCACGTCCATGCTGACCAGGTCGATCGACGAATCGCCGGCGGCGAGGCGGCGAACCATCTGCTCGCGCTGCGCGGTCGCGGTGCTCGGCAGCGACTCGATGCGGACCTGATAGGCCCCGCCGGACGCGTCGGCGCACTCCTGGGCGCGGGCGACCGAGCCACCGTTGTCGGGAAGGATGTACCAGGTCAGCGTCGGGGGACCACCCTGACTGCCACAGGCGGACAACAACGACGCCGCCACAAGGGGCGCACTGGCCAGCGCGATTGCGCGACGTCGTCGCCCGCGGGCGAACAGATTTCGTTTCATCACGTCCTCGTCTATGAAGTTGTGGTCTCCGATGAGGGCCACGGGCAGCACATTCGGTACCGTGAGAGTGTGTCACACCTCACAAGCTCGGTGGGGGAGCGGTCTCAGCGCGGCGGGGCAGTGGATCCTCGGATGACCAGTCGGGTGGGCAGGGTGGTCGCAGCGTTTACCCGCTGCGCGGACGCCGAAACGGTAGCCGCCCCGCCGAGTTGGGTCAGCACCGCCTGTGCGGCGATGCGGCCCTGATCGCGAACGGGTTGCGCGACGGTGGTCAGATCGTTGACGTCCGCGGACGGGTGATCGTCTACCCCGATCACCGAGATCTGGTGTGGGACAGCGACTCCCGCACGACGCAAGGTCCGCAGCGCACCGAGGGCGATCTCGTCGGAGTGGCAGAACACCGCGGTCGGCGGCTCGGTGCGGCTCAGCAACTCCTCCATGCCCCGGGAGCCGCCGTCGATGCTCCACTTCACCGTGACCACGGTGGGGTCGGCGAGCCCGGCCTCGCGCATCTGCCCGTGGAACCCGTCGATGCGGGCCTGGTCGGTCGCCCACGGGGTGTCGGTGTCGTCGGGGTCCGCCGGGCCGGCCTGGATCATCGCGATGTCGCGGTGGCCGATCCGCAGCAGGTGCCCGACGGCCTGTCTGGCCGCGAGTTCGTCGTCGATACCGATCCACACCCGCGCGCCGACGTCCCGGTGGCCACCGACGAACACCGCGGGCACCCCGAGCTGATCGATGCGGGTGCGCTCCCGGCTCGACAGCGGCAGGGACACCACGATGACCGCGTCGACCTTGCGGCGCAACGGCAATGCCTCGAAGAACCGGTGCCGCGCGGCCGGGTCCGGCAGCGTGCACAACACCAGATCGATGCCGACGGTGTCGAATTCGTCGGCGATCCCGGCCACGATCGTCGAGTAGAACCACGCGTCCACCCGGGGGACCACCACGCCGACGCGGCCGGTGGGTCCGCCGGACAGCCGCGACGCCTCCGGGGAGATCACGTAGGACAGCTCGCGCGCCGCGGACAGGATGCGGTCCCTGGTCGCCGGGGATACGCCCGGTTCGCCGCGCAGTGCGCGCGACACCGAGGCGATCGACACACCGCAGCGCGCCGCGACGTCGGTCATGTTGACCGTCTGCTTCGGGATCATCAGACGACGACAGTAACGTAATTATTTACGTGACGCGATCGACGATTGACACTTCGGCCTACAAGGCCGAGTCTGGTGCCGTAAACGTTTACGCATCCCGCCGAGGAGTTCCCGTGGCACCCGAGTCGTCGTGGTGGCAGACCGCCGTCGTCTACCAGGTCTACATCCGCAGCTTCGCCGACGGCGACGGTGACGGGATCGGCGACATCAAGGGTCTGGCGGTCCGGCTGCCGTATCTCGCCGCGCTCGGCGTCGACGCGATCTGGATCAACCCGTGGTATCCGTCCCCGATGGCCGACGCCGGCTACGACGTCGCCGACTACCGCGACATCGAACCGGCCTACGGCACCCTCGACGAGGCGCAGGCGCTGATCGCCGAGGCGCACGGGCTCGGCATCCGGGTGATCCTCGACATCGTGCCCAACCACACCTCCGACCGCCACGCGTGGTTCCGCGCGGCGCTCGAGGGTGACCCGGCGGCCGCCGAGCGCTATCACTTCCGTCCGGGCCGGGGCGCACACGGCGATCTGCCGCCCAACGACTGGCAGAGCGTGTTCGGCGGCCCCGCATGGACGCGGGTCGCGACGGGACCGCTGAAAGGCCAGTGGTACCTGCACCTGTTCGCCCCCGGTCAGCCGGACCTGAACTGGGACAACGGCGAGGTGCGGGACGAGTTCGAGGACATCCTGGCGTTCTGGTTCGACAGGGGTGTCGACGGGTTCCGCATCGACGTGGCCCACGGGTTGATCAAGGCGCCGGGCCTGCCGGATGGGGCGCAGGCCGACACCGCGCAGACCATGCTGCAGGTCGAGGGCGCACACCCGGCGTGGGATCAGGACGGCGTGCACGAGATCTACCGGGGCTGGCGCCGGGTCGCAGACCGGTACAGCCCGGAGCGGATCTTCATCGCCGAGGCGTGGGTGCCCAGCAACGAGCGGCTGGCCCGGTATCTGCGGCCCGACGAACTGCACACCGCGTTCCAGTTCGACTTCCTGCGCTCGCCATGGCGGGCCGACGCGCTGCGCTCGGTCATCGACGACGCGATCGGCTCCGCCGCGTCGGTCGGGGCACCGCCGACATGGGTGCTGTCCAACCACGACGTGACCCGGACGGTGACGCGGTTCTCCCGCAGCCAGCCCGAGCATCTGATCGAGACCGACTGGGAGCGCGCCCGCTGGGCCGGCGAGGAGCCGGATCACGCGCTGGGCCGCCGCCGTGCCCGCGCGGCCGCGCTGATCCAATTGGCGCTGCCGGGCACCGCATACGTGTACCAGGGTGAGGAACTGGCCCTTGAGGAGATCGAGGATCTCCCCGCCGAGGTGCGTCAGGACCCGACCTGGGCGCAGTCCGGATTCACCGATGTCGGGCGCGACGGCTGTCGTATCCCGCTGCCGTGGAACGACGACGACAGGACCTACGGGTTCGCGGCCGATCCGGCCGCGGTGACGTGGCTGCCGCAACCGGGACACTGGGCGCAGCACAGCGTCGAGGCGCAGGACCGCGATCCCGACTCGACGCTGAACCTGTACCGCGCCGCCCTGAAGCTGCGTCCCGCGCTGTGGCGCGACGCCGGTGAGGTCAAGTGGCTCGACGCGGGCGCGGGCGTGGCGGCGTTCGAACGCGGTGGGGCGCAGTGCTGGGTCAACACCGGCACCGAGTCGGTGGACCTCCCGGCCGGCACCTCGGTGGCGCTGGCGTCGTGGCCGGGCGTGGACACGGTGCTGCCGCCGGACACCGCGGTGTGGTTGCGCACCGCTGGATAGAGGTCTTTATGCCCTCAACAACGGGGCCGTCGCGGCGCACTCTGGGGGTATGAACGCCCACTTCCCGGACACCGAGACGCTGCGGTCGGCGCTGTCGCTGGCCAATCGCGCGCCGTCGGTGCACAACTCGCAGCCGTGGCAGTGGCGGCTGGGATCGCAGCGCGTGCATCTGTACGCGAACCGGGATCTGTTGCTGCCCCACACCGACCCCGACGCGCGTGACCTGATGCTCAGTTGCGGTGCGGCCCTGCATCACTGTGTGGTGGCGCTGTCGGCGCTGGGGTGGCAGCCCAAGGTGCACCGGTTGCCGAACCCGGCCGATCCGGACCATCTGGCTTCGCTGGAGCTGCGGCCCTATCCGGCAGCCGATCTCGACGTCACGCTGGCGGCCGCGATCCCGCGGCGGCGGACCGACCGCCGCTACTACAGCGCGTGGCCGGTCCCGAAAGGCGATATCGCGCTGATGGGTGCGCGCGCTGCCCGTGCCGGTGTCGCGCTGCGCCGCGTCGACGACCTCGCCGGCCTGACCCGGCTGGTCAACGAGGCCGCGTTCCAGCACCGGGCCGACCACGGCTATCTCGCCGAGTTGGCCACCTGGAGCGGGCGGTACGCCGCGACGGCCGGGGTGCCGGCCAAGAGCGTGCCTGCCGGTACAGCGGGGGCGGTCCCGGCCAGGGCGTTCGCCGGCGGGGTGCTGCATCAGACGCCGAACACCGCACCGGACGACGACAAGGCCGCGGTGCTGGCCCTGGGCACGGTGGGCGACGACCGCATGTCCTGGCTGCGGGCCGGTGAGGCGACCAGCGTGGTGCTGCTGACCGCGACCGCGCTGGGGTTGGCGAGCTGCCCGGTCACCGAGCCGCTGGAGGTCGCCGACACGCGGGAGGTGGTGCGGCGCGACGTGTTCGGCGCCGATGGGTATCCGCAGATGCTGCTGCGGGTCGGCTGGGCTCCGGTCAACGCCGATCCGCTGCCGTCGACACCGCGCCGTGATCTGGCGGAAGTCGTTACGGCACTGGACGGGTCGCCGCTTTTCTAGTCGCCGCTTTTCTAGTCGGAGTGACGGTCGAGCTTCGAGACGAACACGGCCGCCTGCGTCCGGCGTTCCATCCCGAGCTTGGCCAGCAGGCGCGATACGTAGTTCTTGACGGTCTTCTCGGCCAGGAACATCCGGGCCGCGATCTGCTTGTTGGTCAGCCCTTCACCGAGCAGGTCGAGCAGCACGCGCTCCTGTTCGGTCAACCCGGACAGCGGATCGGTGCGTTCGCCCTTGCCGCGCAACTTGGCCATCAATGCCGCCGCGGCCCGGTTGTCGAGCAGGGAGCGTCCGGCGCCGACCTCTTTGATCGCGCGGGCCAGCTCCATGCCCTTGATGTCCTTGACCACATAGCCGCTGGCGCCCGCCAGGATCGCATCCAGCATCGCCTCGTCGGAGGTGAAGGACGTCAGCATCAGGCAGCGCAGATCGGGCATCTGGGACAGCAGGTCCCGGCACAGTTCGATACCGTTGCCGTCGGGCAACCGCACGTCGAGCACCGCGACGTCCGGTTGCAGCACAGGGATGCGGGTCATCGCCTCGGCGACCGAACCGGCCTCGCCGACGACGTCGAGTTCGGGATCGCTGCCGAGCAGGTCGATCAGGCCACGCCGGACCACCTCATGGTCGTCTACCAGGAACACCTTCACCATGTCGCGACGTCCTGCTCTCCACTGCTCGGCACCGTTCGTTCACAGCGCGCGCGGCGCCTCGCACAACAGTATCGAGCAATCGGTGTCGCGCAGGGCGGTGTTGCCCGGCGCGCCGACAAGCGGCGTGACCCCGCCGGGGCGTTGCCGGCCCGCGACCAGCAGTTGCAGTGACGCGCCGTGGGCGGCGAGGTAGTCCAGGGTGTCGGCGCCGGTGGGTACCGCGCTGATGTCGAGATCCGGGTAGCGGCGCCGCCATTCGTCGAGCCGGCGTTCCCAGCGTGCCGCGGCGTCACCGTGCCTGCGGGCCGGGGTGAGGACCCGGACCGGGGCATGCCTGCGTCGCGCCTCGTCGAGCCCGCGCTGCAGCACGGTGTCGCTCGAAGCGGGGCCGGCGATCTCGATGACCACGGCACGGTCCGAGCAGCTGTGGGGCCGGTGTGCCCGCACGATCGCGACCGGGCAGTGCGCGGCCGCCGACAGCGCCGCGGCCGTCGAGCCGATCCTGCCCTGTGTCGAATGCCGGAGCCCGCGCGCCCCGACGCACAGCAGCGTCGCGCCGCCTGCCGCTTCCAGCAGCTTCTCGACGGGTCTGCCCTGCAGGATCTCCATCTCGATGGTCACCGGTTTCTCGGTGGACTCGACCGCGGTCAGCGCGTAGCGCATCGCGAGATCCGCGGTGGCCAGTCGCCGGGCCTGCTGCTGCGGGTCCACGTTCTGCTGGTCGTGTGTGTCGACGACGTAGACCAGTCGCAGCGTCAGGTTGTGGTCGGCTGCCTGGTCGACCGCCCACAGCGCGGCGTCGACCGCCGCGGGGGAGCCGTCGATGCCGACGACGATGCGGGGGGAGCCCGAAACGTTCAACATGGTGCACCTCTGCGTATTTCGAGCACTTCGGAGACCGGCCGGCGCGGGGTCGGCGGTGGGGCCGCGTCGAGCGCGGGGGCCCTGCCGACGCGGACGAGCACCTGCGGGATACCCGCGGTCGAGATCGCCGCCGCGACGACGTCGCGGCCCTCGGGGATCTCGGTGATGTGGGTGACGGTGCAGGTCGCCATCCCGGTCGCGGTCGCGTCCAGGAGCAGTGCAGACAGCGCCTCGCCGCACCGCAGTACGCTCTCGGCGGTGTCGTCGGCGGTGCACAGCACCACGATCCCGGCGCGGTCCACGGCGACGTGGTCGCGGCGCTCGGGCTGGCTGGTCACCGGGAACATGCGACCGACGCCCACCCGGTCACTCTCGGCGGCCGACACCAGTGCGCTCCGCGGTATCCCCCCGTCGGCTACGAAATCTGATGTCCACCAACGAAGTTCGGAATGATACTCGGTGTCGTAGAGGCGTAGCGCCTCGGCCAGATGGGAGGTCTCGGCCAGCAGGTCGCGTTGGTCTTCGGCGACGGTGTCGATCTGGACCGTCACATGTTCGCTCGGGCTGCCGAGGATGTCGTCGAATTCCTCGTCGTCGGGGGCGTTCAGCGGCAGTCGGTCGGTGCGGCGCAGCAGGATCGCGTCGGCGCGGCGGCGGTGCTCGGCGGAGACCTCCGGGGCGGGGGAGAACTCGATGCTGGCGATGTGGCGCGGGTCGGACGGTTCGGGCAGGCGCCGCACCGAGGTGGCCCATCCGGCGGCGGCCATCGCGACCCGGAAATGGTCGAGGACGGCACCGCAGCTGATCAGCGCCTCGCGTCCGGTGGAATCGGCCGCGCGGATCGTCCGGTCGGGATCGGCGTAGAGCTCGATGGTGGACTCGGTGGCGACCCACCGCCATGGCTGGCTGTTGTGCAGGGACGGTGCCCGGCATGCGATCGTCACCGCGTCGACGATCGTCGCGGTGGGGAGCTGCTGCTCGGGCATCCTGACCTCCGTCTGTTCGCTTCCGACGATCCTCTCCGAGGGCTTGCGCGCGACAGGGCCAATAGTCCTCAGTATGTCGCGGATCGCGCCGGTGGTTCGGGCACGATGGTGGCGTGACCCCTACCGATCCGCCCGACGCCGGCGACGGCACGACCCCGCTGCGGGACACTCTGTCGCAGCTGCGGCTGCGAGAACTGCTCACCGAGGTGCAGGACCGGGTCGAGCAGATCATCAAGGGCGGCGACCGGCTGGACGGACTGGTCGAGGCGATGTTGTCGGTGACCTCCGGGCTGGAGCTCGACGACACCCTGCGCACGATCGTGCACACCGCGATCGATCTGGTCGACGCGCGGTACGGCGCGCTCGGCGTGCGCGGCTACGAACACGAACTGGTCGAGTTCGTCTACGAGGGCATCGACGAGGCCACCCGCGAGCTGATCGGTCATCTCCCCGAGGGTCGCGGCGTGCTCGGTGTTCTGATCGACGACCCGAAACCGATTCGGCTGGAAGATATCTCGCGCCATCCCGCGTCGGTGGGGTTCCCGCCGAACCATCCACCGATGCGCACGTTCCTCGGTGTCCCGGTGCGCATCCGCGACGAGGTGTTCGGCAACCTATACCTGACCGACAAGATCGGTGGGCAGCCGTTCAGCGAGGACGACGAGGCGCTGGTGCAGGCGCTGGCCGCGGCGGCCGGTATCGCGATCGACAACGCCCGGCTCTACCAGCAGGCGAGGGCACGGGAATCCTGGATCGCGGCGACCCGCGACATCGGCACCGAGTTGCTGTCGGGGATCGACCCCGCCGGGGTGTTCCGGCGGGTGGCCGACGAGGTGCAGAAGCTCAGCGGCGCGGCGACCACGCTCGTCGCGATCGCCGGCGAACACGACGGGCCCGACGCCGAGGTGGCCGAGCTGTCCGTCGTCGCGACCGCCGGAGCGGCGCCGGCCGACCCGCTCGCGCCGATCGCGGTGTCCGGCACCGCGATCGGGGACGCGTTCGTCCGTCGGACGCCGGGTAAGTACTTCGGTCGCGACATCGGCACCGGCGCGGTGGTGGGCCCGGCGCTGGTCCTGCCGCTGCGCACCCCCGACACCGTCGCCGGGGTGTTGATCGCGCTGAGACCCGTTGGCGGGCAACCGTTCCGCGACGACGATCTGGACATGATGGCGGCGTTCGCCGACCAGGCGGCGCTGGCGTGGCAGCTGGCCAGCGCGCAGCACCGGATGCGGGAGCTGAGCATCCTGACCGACCGCGACCGCATCGCCCGTGATCTGCACGATCACGTGATCCAGCGGCTCTTCGCCGTCGGGCTGTCTCTGCAGGGCACCATCGCGCGGGCGCGGTCGGGGGAGGTGCAGCAGCGGCTGTCCGACTGCGTGGACGATCTGCAGGAGGTCATCCAGGAGATCCGCACCTCGATCTTCGACCTGCACGGCGGCTCGGCGGGGGTCACGCGGCTGCGACAGCGTCTCGATGAGGCGGTCAACGCGTTCCCCGGTTCCGGGGTGCGCACGTCGGTGCAGTACGTCGGCCCGCTGTCGGTGGTCGACGCGACGCTGGCCGACCACGCCGAGGCGGTGGTCCGCGAGGCGATCAGCAACGTCGTCCGGCACGCCGGCGCCGGCGCGGTCACCGTGACCGTCACCGTCGACGACGACCTGTCGATCGAGGTCACCGACAACGGCAGCGGGATGCCCGCCGATGTCACCGGCAGCGGATTGGTCAACCTTGCGCGCCGCGCCGACGAGGTCGGCGGCAGCTTCTCGGTGCGAAGCGCCGACGGCGGCGGGACGACGTTGTCGTGGCGCGCACCGCTGCCGTGACCCGCGCCGCTGCGGTGACCCGCGGCGGGCTTTTCTTCGCTGACCGGATGACCGCGCGCGATCTTCCCAGTTCGACGGCCCGAGCTCGGGGTGTGGTCGGCCGCGGGGGCCGGTGACGGGACCGCTTCTCCTTGGCAACGGTTGGATAACACCCCATCTGTCGCGTCGGCGAATCTGCGAATTGTCGGTTCAGTAAGCCCCAGTAACTACGCGCGTGTAATTCGCGGCTCGACCGCAGAAGGACTGGGAGCACATGTCTCGGACGAAAAAGAGCATCGTCGTTGTCATGATGGGCAGCGCGGGATTGTTCTTGAGCGCCCCCCTGATGGGTCCCGCGGCAAATGCGCAACCGGCCCGCGGCGGCGTGCCCTGCGTCGGGATCCTGCAGCAGATCGTGTCCCGCCCCGGCGAGATTCCGCAGGCACTGACCGATACCGCCCGTTCGCTGACCACCCCCGGTGAGCCCGCTCCGCCGGTGGTGAGGCCGCCTGCCGGAGGGCCGGTGTCGGCCGGGACGCCGCCGGTGCCGGGTCGGCCTCCGAGTTCGACGGTCGTCCCGTCGTCGGGTTCCACCCCGCCCGTCCCGCCGTCACCCGGAACTCCAGTGGTGACCAACTCCGGCGGCGGCACACCACCGGTTCCGCCGGTTCCCGGCGCTCCGGCCGGAACTCCGGTCGGCAACCCTGGCGTGCCCACCCCGCCGGTTCCGGGTGCGCCCGTGTTCGGTGACGGCGGCGCCGCGTTGCCGCCGCTTCCGCCGGCTCCCGCCGTTCCCGCCGGTGTGCCCGTCGGTGCCGGCGGCCCGCCCGCCCCACCGGTTCCCGGTGGCCCGGCCGCCGTGCCCGCGGGCGCCGCGCTGCCCGCTCCTCCCGCCGGCGCGCCCGGCGCCCCGGTGTTCGGTGAGGCCGGTGCGGTTGCGCCGGTTCCCGGTGGCCCCGAGGCCGGCGCCCCCGTGGGCGCCGGAGCAGGCGGTGGCGGCGGAGCCGGTGGCCCGGGTGTCGGCGGCGGTGCGCCGGTCGAGGGTGCCGCGGGCGCGGTGCCTCCGGGCGGTGCGCCGGTCGCCGCGGCTGCCGGTGAGGCGCTGCCGCCTGCCCCTGCTCCCGGTGCGCCGGTGTTCGGTGACGCCGGAATCGTGCCGCCGCCGGCCCCGCCCGTCCCCGGTCTGCCGGTCGACGGCCAGGGCGGCGTCCTGCCGCCCCCGGCTCCCGGTGCCCCAGGTGTTCCGGTGGTCGGCGACGGTGGTGTGGTGACCCCGCCCGCGCCGGGTGGGCCGGGTGTGCCGACTGTCGGTGACGGTGGTGTGGTGACGCCTCCGGGACCGGGCGCCCCAGGTGTTCCGGTGGTCGGCGACGGTGGTGTGGTGACCCCGCCCGCGCCGGGTGGGCCGGGTGTGCCGACTGTCGGTGACGGTGGTGTGGTGACGCCTCCGGGACCGGGCGCCCCAGGTGTTCCGGTGGTCGGCGACGGTGGTGTGGTGACCCCGCCCGCGCCGGGTGGGCCGGGTGTGCCGACCGTTGATGACGGTGGTGTGGTGACGCCTCCGGGACCGGGCGCTCCGGGCGCCCCCGTGAGCGACGAGGCCGGCGTGGTGCCGCCCGGTACGCCCGGCGCTCCGGGTGTGCCGACCGGTGGAGACGGGTCTGTGGTGACGCCTCCGGCACCGGGTGCCCCCGGCACCCCCACGGTCAACACGGTGGAGACGTTCTCGCCGCCGGCCCCGCCCGCCCCGGGAACCCCGTCGTCGAGTTCGATCGAGACGTTCTCACCGCCCGCGCCGCCGTCGCCGGGCACCGGGACGGACTCCGTGGTCGAGATCTCGACCCCGCCGCCGCCGAGTGTGCCGGGTATCCCGTCGGAGGGGTCGACGACCTACACGACCCCGCCGACCCCGGAGATCACGTTCAATCCGTCCAACGCGGGCATCGACATCGGCACCCCGCCGGCCCCGGGTGCCCCCGGCGCGCCGCTGGAGGCCAGCGCGAACTTCACCACCCCGGGCGTTCCCGGGGTACCGGGAACCCCGGTGACCTCCTCGGTCGACGTCGCGAACGAGGGCGCCATCGAGATTCCCGCGGCGCCGATCGAGCGCTCGATGACCATCACGACCCCGGGCACCCCGGGTGGGCCGGGCGCGCCGGTCGAGACCGCGGTCGACGTGGCGACCCCGGGTGCGCCGGGTGCCCCCGGCGCACCGGTGGAGACCGGCATCGAGATCCCGACGCCCGGTGCCCCGGGCACGCCGGGCACCCCGGCCGAGGGCGGGACCGACATCGTGCACCCCGGCGCTCCGGGTACTCCGGGTGCTCCGGTGGTGGGTGAGGCCGGTGCGTCGACGCCTCCTGCACCGGGCGTCCCCGGGGTGCCAGGTAGCGGAGACGGTGCTGTGGTGACGCCGCCGGCACCGGGTGGTCCCGGTGCGCCCGTGGTGGGTGAGGCGGGTGTGTCGACGCCTCCTGCGCCGGGTGTTCCTGGGGTGCCCGCTGGTGGTGACGGTGCTGTCGTGACCCCGCCGGCGCCGGGTGCTCCCGGTGTCCCGGTGGTGGGTGACGGTGCCGTGGTGACGCCGCCGGCGCCGGGTGTTCCCGGTGCTCCGGTGGTGGGTGAGGCCGGCGTCGCGACGCCGCCCGCTCCGGGTCTGCCCGGCGCCCCGATCGTCGACGAGGCAGGACTGGCCGCTCCTCCCGCGGCAGCGCCGGTGGGCGCGCCGCTGGATGCCGCCGCGGGTGCCGTGGCTCCCGGCGGTGTACCGGTGTTCGGTGAGGCCGGTGCGGTTGCGCCGGCGGGTGGTGCCGTGATCGAGGGTGCCGCGGGCGCAGGTGGTGGCGCGGGTGCCGGCGGTGGCGCCGGTGGTGCCGCCGGCGGTGCCGGCGGTGAGGGCGCTCCGCTCGCCGCGGCCGGTGGTGCCGCCGCGGGGGACGCAGGTCCGGCCGCCGCGGGAGTCCCGGCCGGTGGGCCGGGCGGTGCGCCCGCCCCGGGCGCACCGGTCTTCGGTGAGGCCGGTGCGGTGACGCCGCCGGCTCCCGGCGTCCCCGGGGGTGCGGGTGCGGTGCCCGCCGGTGTGGTGACGCCTCCGGCTCCGGGTGTTCCGGGCGGTGCGGGTGCGGTGCCTGCCGGTGTGGTGACGCCTCCGGCTCCGGGTGTTCCCGGTGGCGTCGATGCGGTGCCCGCCGGTGTGGTGACGCCTCCGGCCCCCGGTGTTCCGGGTGTGCCGGTGGTCGGTGACGCGGGTGCGGTGACGCCGCCGTTGCCGGGTGTTCCCGGTGGGGTGGACGCGGTGCCCGCGGGCGCCGGAACCCCGCCCGCCCCAGGCATTCCCGGTGCGCCGGTCTTCGGTGAGGCCGGTGTGGTGACCCCGCCGACCCCGGGTGTTCCCGGCGGCTCGACGACGGTTCCCGGCGGCGCGGGCACGCCCCCGACGCCGGCTCTGCCGCCCGGGTCGACCAACACCTACATCAACTACCCGGCGCCGCCGGTGCCGCCGACCCCGCCGAACTCGACGTCGGTCACGGCAGGCGCACCGGGCCAGCCGTTCCCCGGCACCGCGGGCAACACGCTGACCCTGTCGGATCTGCTGACGCCTCCGGGTCTGGCCCGGACCGTGCAGAACACCGCGTCGTCGGTGATGGGCATCGTGCCTCCGGGCACGCCGCCGGTGCCGGGCGGTTCCGGCGCGGTGAGCGTCTCGGTTCCCGGGGTCCCCAGCCCGATCGCGCCGCTGGCCGCGACGAGCCTGTCGAACCTGATCTCGCCGCCGTCGCTGACGATCCCGTCGATCCCAGGTCTGCCGGTCCCGCTGCCCAACGAGGTGCCGGTTCCGTCCGATCTGCTCTGTGTCGGCACGGATTGGTCGGCGTCGCAAGGGGATTCGGCCGCCACGCCGGGCAATGTCGAGATCCCGCGGCGCGTGACGACCGGCGGCGCACCGGCCGGCGACCGCCGCGACCGCTGGGACACCCAGTAGCGCGGCTCGGGACGACCCGACCCGGCGGCGTCTGAGACGGCGACCAACTCAGACGCTGCCGGGTCGGGCACCCGATGCGGTCGGTCGTCGGCGGGGCTCAGGCCCCGTCGGCGACGGGCGTCTGAGCCTGGGCGACCAGATCGGCGGCCACCTTGCCCAACGGGACATTGGAGTTCTGCGAGAGCTTGCGCAGCAGCTCGAACGCGCGCACCGCGTCGACCCGGTAGCGCTCCATGATCATGCCCTTGGCCTGACCGATCACATCGCGGCTGGCCAGGGCATTGCGGAACTGGTCCTCGCGGCGCGCCGAATTCCACGCGACCGAGGAGTGTGCGGCGAAGATCAAGCCCAGCGTGCGGGCCTCCTGGCTGAACGCGTCCGGTTCCTCGGAGTAGATGTTCAGCGCCCCGAGCGTCTCGTCGGCGATGAACAACTGGAACGCCATGATCGACCGGATCGGAGTCTCGGCGAGCGCGTCACGCCGGTAGTTCGGGAAACGAGTCTCGGTTTCCAGGTCGCGGACGTGGACCGTCTTCTCCTCCCACGCCGCGGTCAGGCACGGGCCTTCCAGGTGGCGCTGCTGGATCTTGTCCAGCAGCAGCGGCCAGTGATGAGTGGTGGCCGGGGTCTCGACACGTTTGGCACTGCGGGTCAACGTGATTCCGGCGTACATCGCGCCCGGGATCTCCATGGCCGCGTGCTCGGCCAGCTCGGCGACCACCGTGTCCGAATCGGCCTCGGGCCGGTTGTGCAGACCCTGGACCAGTTCGGCCACCCGCAGATGCGTGGCCTCCACATCGGCTCGATCGCTCACCGTCACCGTCCGATTCTTGCGTCAATAAGGGTCTACAGGCTACCGCTGGGCGCCGTCATCTACGTGCGCGTCGGAGACCTCCAGATTGTGACCGTCCGGGGCACGTGAACGCCAATCGCTGACCTGCGGCAGCGCTCACAACGCCCGCAGATAGCGGTCGGTGACCACACGCTGCACGAGCGAGGTCACCGGCGAACCCAGCCGGCTCCACCACGTCGCGTGCCGGGAGAACGCCGCCACCTCGGCGTGCACCTCCTCGGTGCCGGGGTCGAAGCGCACCAGGAACAACTCCTCGCCGCATTCGGCGTGCCCGGGCAGCGTGCCGTAGGCGAAACCGCGCCGGTGCTGCTCGTCGACGACATAGACCACCCGGCACGGTGCCACCACCGGTCCCAGGTGCACCAGCACGTCGGCGCCGACCTGTGCGGCCGGGGCGGTGGCCTCCACCCGAAGGCCCGCGCCGCGCAGCATGCCCCACCGCAGGCCCTCGGCCGCGGCCTGTTCGAAGCGGGTGCGCCCGCGCCCGATCACCGCGGACTTGCGCACGTGGTGGTATCCGGCGGGCAAGGCGCCCGCGGTCGCTCCGACCTCCCGGTACGTCAGCGATCGGGCGGAGAGGTCGGCAAGCTTCACGGTGTCAGCTTGTCACCAGCGGCGTACCGTCGCTGCGGTGACCTCCGCGACATCTGACACCCTCACCCTCGGCGGCGACCTGGCCGTCCACCGGCTCGGTTTCGGGGCGATGCGGATCACCGGAACCGGTGTCTGGGGCCCGCCGGCAGACCGCGACGAGTGTCTTCGCGTGCTGCGCCGCGCCGTCGAGCTCGGCGTCGATTTCATCGACACCGCGGACTCCTACGGTCCCTACATCTCCGAGGAACTGATCCGCGAGGCGCTCTACCCGTACGACGGCGTCGTCATCGCGACCAAGGCCGGACTGCTGCGGACCGCCCCGGACGTCTGGGAGCCCCTCGGGTTCCCGGCCTACCTGCGCCAGGAGTGCGAGATGAGCCTGCGCAGGCTCGGCGTCGACACCATCGACCTGTTCCAGTTGCACCGCATCGACGCGAAGTTCCCCCTCGAAGACCAGATCGGGGAGCTCGTCGCGCTGCAGCAGGAAGGCAAGATCCGTCACATCGGTGTCTCGGAGGTGACGGTCGAGCAGCTGGCCGCCGTGCGGGCGATCACCCCGGTCGCGTCGGTGCAGAACATGTTCAACCTGACGATGCGCGCCGCCGAACCGGTGCTCGACGTGTGCGAGGCCGACGGCATCGCGTTCATCCCGTGGTTCCCGCTGGCGGCCGGGCCGCTGGCCGCACCGGACGGTCCGCTGCAGCGCATCGCGGCCGAGCACGACGCCAGCCCGTCACAGCTCGCGCTGGCCTGGCTGCTCAAGCGGTCCCCGGTGATGGTGCCGATCCCGGGCACTTCGCGGGTCGCGCATCTGGAGGAGAACGTGGCCGCTGCGCGGATCGAACTCACCGATGCCGAGTTCGACACCTTGAGCGAAGCCGGTGCTGCCCAAGGGTGAGCAGGCCGGCCGCGCGGACACCCAATACGGTGGGCGGGTGAGCACCGACAATGCCGCCGCCGCCGACGTGCACCCGGGTGGGGGATTCAACCCGCCCGAGCCGACCAACCGTGGCGGACCGGACTACGGCAGGTTCGTCGAGGCGGTCCGCACACTGCAGGACCACGCCCGTGGCGCCGACGCCCCGGACGCCGTGATCACCGAGGCCGCCGACCTGATCGAGAAGGCTTGCGCGCTGTTGGCGCCGTACGACGCCGACGAATGGTCGTCGCCGTCGGGCCGGCGAATGGATCTGCCCAACCGCGGCAACATCCTGAGTCCGCCGATCGAGCTGCATGTGACCGACGACGGCCGCATCGCCGGCACCGCCCGGTTCCGCCGCTACCACCTCGGCCGCAACGGCGCCGCGCACGGCGGCGCGGTGGCGCACCTGTTCGACTCGCTGCTCGGCTTCACCGCGTTCAAGCTCAGCGGCAGCAAGGCCCAGCGCACCGCGTTCCTGCACGTCGACTACCGCAAGATCGCGCTGATCGGGGCGCCGCTTCAGGTCGAGGCCCGCATCGACGACATCGTCGACCGCAAGATCTTCGTCTCCGGACGACTCCTCGACGGTGAGCACGTCCTCGCCGACGCACACTCGCTGTTCGTGAAGCTCAAGCCCGGACAACCATGATCGACCGGCCCGGATTCGCCCGGCGGTGGGCGCGCTGGCGCGACCGCCTGCGCGCGCGGCGCACCGCCGATCTCGTGTACCGCACCGCCGTCGGAGTCGTCGGGCTGGCCGTCCTCGCCGTCGGCATCGTCGCCATCCCGTATCCGGGCCCGGGCTGGGCCATCGTGTTCGTCGGGCTGGCGATCCTGGCCACCGAGTTCGAATGGGCCAAGCGGTTGCTGCACTACGCGCGGCGGCGCTACGACGCGATGATGGACTGGTTCAAACGCCAGGGTCTGTGGGTGCAGCTGCTCGGGGCGCTGTTCACCTGTGCAGTGGTGGTGGGCACACTGTGGTTGCTGGGTGGGCTCGCTTTCGTGGGCAGGCTGTTCGGCATCGAGCACAGCTGGCTGGATAGCCCCATTGGTATCGGGGGCTGACCCGGAGCCCCGATAGCATGGTCGCGGTCGTTCGCGACCATGACCGGTGTACCGACAGTTTGGAGAGCCCCGATGAGCGCCCCAGCCCGCCCCGCCCCGGCAGCCCCGATCCGGGTCGCAGCCGGGACGACCGCCGGGCAGGCGGTGCGCGACGCCGGCTTGCCCTCGCGCGGCGCTTCCGACGCCGTCGTCGTGGTCAAGGACCCCGACGGCCGCCTACGGGATCTGTCCTGGGTGCCCGACGCCGACGTCGACGTGGTCCCGGTCGCCGCCGACACCGACGAGGGCCGCAGCGTGATCCGGCACTCCACCGCGCACGTGCTCGCGCAGGCGGTGCAGGAGATGTTCCCCGAGGCCAAGCTCGGCATCGGGCCGCCGATCACCGACGGCTTCTACTACGACTTCGACGTCGCCGAACCGTTCACTCCCGAGCACCTCGAGGCGCTCGAGAAGAGGATGCGCAAGATCGTCAAGGACGGCCAGCTCTTCGAGCGCCGGGTCTACGCGTCCAAGGACGAGGCCCGCCACGAACTGGCGAACGAGCCGTACAAGCTCGAGCTGATCGACGACAAGTCCGGAGCCGACGACCCCGAGGTCATGGAGGTCGGCGGCGACGAGCTCACCGCCTACGACAACCTGAACCCGCGCACCCGCGAGCGGGTGTGGGGCGACCTGTGCCGCGGACCGCACATCCCGACCACGCGGTTCATCCCGGCGTTCAAACTGACCCGCAGTTCGGCGGCGTACTGGCGCGGTGATCAGCGCAACGCCAGCCTGCAGCGCATCTACGGCACGGCATGGGAATCGCAGGAGGCCCTCGACCGTCACCTCGAGCTGATCGAGGAGGCGCAGCGCCGCGACCACCGCAAGCTCGGGGTGGAACTCGACCTGTTCAGCTTCCCCGACGAGTTGGGTTCGGGCCTACCGGTTTTCCATCCCAAGGGTGGAGTGGTGCGCCGCGAGTTGGAGGAGTACTCGCGCCGCAAGCACATCGAGGCCGGCTACGAGTTCGTCAACACCCCGCACATCACCAAAGAGCAGCTCTACATCACCTCGGGGCACTTGGAGTGGTACGCCGACGGCATGTACCCGCCGATGCACATCGACGCGGAGCTCAACGACGACGGCACGGTGCGCAAACCCGGCCAGGACTACTACCTGAAGCCGATGAACTGCCCGATGCACCATCTGATCTTCCGGTCGCGGGGCCGGTCCTACCGCGAACTTCCGTTGCGGCTCTTCGAGTTCGGCAGCGTGTACCGGTACGAGAAGTCCGGCGTGGTGCACGGCCTGACCCGGGTGCGCGGCATGACGCAAGACGATGCGCACATCTACTGCACGCGCGAGGAGATGCGCGACGAGCTGACCCGGCTGCTGCAGTTCGTGCTCGACCTGCTCGCGGACTACGGTCTCGACGACTACTACCTGGAGTTGTCGACCAAGGATCCGGACAAGTACGTCGGCTCCGACGAGATCTGGGACGAGGCCACCGAGACCCTGCGGGAGGTGGCCGAATCGTCGGGTCTGCAGCTGGTGCCCGATCCGGGCGGCGCGGCGTTCTACGGGCCGAAGATCTCGGTGCAGGTGCGTGACGCGCTGGGCCGCAACTGGCAGATGTCGACCATCCAGCTCGACTTCAACATGCCCGACCGCTTCGAGCTCGAATACACCGCGGCCGACGGAACCCGCAAGCGCCCCGTTTTGATCCACCGCGCGCTGTTCGGGTCGATCGAACGGTTCTTCGGAGTGCTCACCGAGCACTACGCGGGGGCGTTCCCGGCCTGGCTCGCGCCGGTTCAGGTGGTCGGGATCCCGGTGGCCGACAACCACATCCCGTATCTGGAGGACGTGGTCGGGCAGCTGCGGGCGGCGGGTCTGCGCGCCGAGGTCGACACCAGCGACGACCGGATGGCCAAGAAGATCGTCAACCACACCAACCAGAAGATCCCGTTCATGCTGCTCGCGGGCGACCGCGACGTCGAAGCGGGGGCCGTGTCGTTCCGGTTCGGCGACCGCACCCAGATCAACGGGGTGCCGCGCGAGGTGGCCGTCGAGGTGATCGCCGACTGGGTGCGACGCCGCGAGAACGCCGTGCCCACAGCCGAACTCGTCGACGTCGGCGATCGTGCAGAGCGGGGGTGACGTGGATCCGGAGGATACGATCGTAGACCGCGGCGTCGGCGATCCAGATCGTTTACAGCGGCTCTGGACGCCGCACCGGATGACCTACATCGTCGATGCGGTCAAGCCCGGATCGGCGGCCTCGTCGGAGCCGTTCACCGACATCCCGAACATGTCCGACGAGGACGGCCTGGTCGTCGCCCGCGGCGACCTGGTGTACGCGGTGCTCAACCTCTACCCGTACAACCCGGGGCACCTGATGGTGGTGCCGTACCGCCGTGTCGCCGAGCTGGAGAACCTCACCGAGGCCGAGAGCGCCGAACTGATGGCGTTCACGCAGAAGGCCATTCGCGTGATGAAGGCCGTCTCACGGCCGCACGGTTTCAACGTCGGCCTCAACCTCGGGACCTCCGCGGGCGGTTCGCTGTCGGAGCACCTGCACATGCACGTCGTGCCTCGCTGGGGCGGGGACGCCAACTTCATCACCGTGATCGGCGATTCCAAGGTCATCCCGCAGCTGCTGCGCGACACGCGGCTGCTCCTGGCGACCGAGTGGGAAAACCAGAAGTGAGCAACTTCTACCTGATGACCCGGGC
The DNA here is from genome assembly GCF_002086815.1 of Mycolicibacterium parafortuitum. GTDB lineage: Bacteria > Actinomycetota > Actinomycetes > Mycobacteriales > Mycobacteriaceae > Mycobacterium > Mycobacterium parafortuitum. The sequence goes on along the minus strand of NZ_MVID01000027.1, from coordinate 33,166 downwards.
GGCGTACACGAAGCTGTCGCGCCCGGTGGCCAAGGGTGCGCTGAAGGTGGGTTTGACCCCGGACAGCGTCACGATCCTGGGGACCGCGGGATCAGTGCTCGCCGCGCTGACCCTGTTCCCGATCGGGCAGCTGTGGTGGGGCGCGGTCGCGGTCTTCGTCTTCGTACTCGCCGACATGCTCGACGGCGCGATGGCGCGCGAGCGTGGCGGCGGCACCCGCTTCGGGGCGGTACTGGACGCGACGTGCGACCGGATCAGCGACGGTGCGGTGTTCTGCGGCCTGCTGTGGTGGGCGGCGTTTGGGCTGCACAGCCCCGAACTGGTCGTCGCCACCATGATCTGTCTGGTGTCGTCGCAGGTCATCTCGTACATCAAGGCGCGCGCGGAGGCCAGCGGCCTCTCCGGGGACGGCGGTCTGATCGAACGGCCCGAACGGCTGGTCATCGTGCTGACCGGCGCCGGCCTGTCCGGCTTCCCGCTGTTTCCGGTGCCGTGGCTGCTGCATGTCGCGATGTGGGTGCTCGCGGTGGCCAGCCTGGTGACCGTCGGCCAGCGGCTGCACAGCGTGCGGACATCCGAGGCGGCGATGGATCCGCTGGTGGTGCCCGATTCCGGCGCGAAGCCCGAAACCACGGAGCAATGACCGCGGACACCGGTGGGTCCGGGCACGGTGGCACGGGGCTGTTGTCGCTGCCGTCGGCACTGGCCGGTCAGCTCAGCGACCTCGGATACGCCGCCGGTTGGCGGCTGGTCCGGGCGGCGCCGGAGGTCGTCGCGCGCAACACGTTTCAGGCCGGGGCGCGGTGGGCATCGCGCAACGGCGGGCCCGAACAGTTGCGCAAGAACCTGGCGCGGGTGATCGGCACCACCCCGCAGCAGGTCCCGGCTTCGCTGATGCGGGCGTCGCTGGCGTCCTACGCGCGCTACTGGCGTGAGGCGTTCCGGCTGCCCGCGATGGACCACACCCGGCTGGGCGCCGAGCTGTGGGTCGAGGACATCGGCCTGGTGTGGGAGGCGCTCGAGCGCGGCCGAGGCGTGGTGCTGGCGCTGCCGCACAGCGGGAACTGGGACATGGCCGGGGTGTACCTGGTGCAGAACCACGGCCCGTTCGCGACCGTCGCCGAACGGCTCAAACCGGAGTCGCTGTACAACCGCTTCCTGGCCTACCGAGAGAGCCTCGGCTTCCGGGTGGTGCCCGCCACCGGCGGCGAGCGGCCCGCCTACGACGTGGTGCGCGACTGGCTCCTGGACAACGGCATCGTGTGCCTGATGGCCGATCGGGACCTGAGCCGGCGCGGTGTCGAGGTCGACTTCTTCGGCGAGCTCAGCCGCCTGCCCGCCGGGCCGGCGAAACTCGCGATCGAGACCGGGGCAGCGCTGTTCCCGGTGCACTGCTGGTTCGACGGCGACGGCTGGGGTTTCCAGGTCTACCCGGAGCTCGACACCGCGTCCGGCGACATCCCGGCGATCACCCAGGCGCTGGCCGACCGGTTCGCCGTCAACATCGCCGCCCACCCCGAGGACTGGCACATGATGCAGCCGCAGTGGGTGGCGGACCTGTCGGACGAGCGCAGGGCCCGCCTGGAGGGGACCTGATGAGCGCTTGCGCGAAGAAGCGACTGACCTGATGCGGATCGGCATGGTCTGCCCGTACTCGTTCGACGTGCCCGGCGGGGTGCAGTCGCACGTGCTGCAGCTCGCCGAGGTGATGCGCGCCGACGGTCACTACGTCAGCGTGCTCGCGCCGTCCTCGCCGGAGGCCGAGGGCACGCTGCCCGACTACGTGGTCTCCGGCGGCAGGGCGGTGCCGATCCCGTACAACGGCTCGGTGGCACGACTGCGGTTCGGCCCGGCCACCCACCGCCGGGTCAAGCGGTGGCTGCAGCAGGGCAGCTTCGACGTGCTGCATTTGCACGAGCCCAACGCCCCGAGCCTGTCGATGCTGGCGCTGAACATCGCCGAGGGCCCGATCGTCGCGACGTTCCACACGTCGACGACGAAATCGCTGACGCTGTCGGTGTTCGAGCCGATCCTGCGGCCGATGCACGAGAAGATCGTCGGCCGCATCGCGGTGTCCGACCTGGCGCGGCGCTGGCAGATGGAGGCCCTCGGCAGCGATGCCGTCGAGATCCCCAACGGGGTGGACGTCGGAAGTTTCGCGTCCGCACCGCTGCTGCCCGGCTATCCGCGTTCGGGGCGGACGGTGCTGTTCCTGGGCCGCTTCGACGAACCGCGCAAGGGGATGTCGGTGCTGCTCGGCGCGCTGCCGCCGGTGGTGCACGCATTCCCTGACGTCGAGATCCTCGTCGTGGGCCGCGGCGACGAGGACCAGTTGCGCGCCGACGCCGGCCCGCTGGCGCCGCATCTGCGCTTCCTCGGCCAGGTCGACGACGCCGCGAAGGCGTCGGCGATGCGCAGCGCCGACGTGTACGTCGCGCCCAACACCGGCGGCGAGAGCTTCGGCATCGTGCTCGTGGAGGCGATGGCCGCGGGCACGGCGGTGGTGGCCAGCGACCTGGATGCCTTCCGGCGGGTCCTCAAGGACGGCGAGGCGGGCAGATTGGTGGCGGTGGACGACTCCGGGGCCCTCGCCGAAGGGCTGGTCGAGATGCTCTCCGACGACGCCGCGCGCCGCGGCTACGTGGAACGCGCCCAGGTCGCGGTACAGCGGTACGACTGGTCGGTGGTCGCCAAGCAGATCCTGCGGGTGTATGAGACGGTCGCCGGCTCCGGCGTGAAGGTGCAGGTCGAATCGTGATCCCGTGGATCATGGCGGTCGTCATCGCCGTGGCGGTGGCGGCGGTGCTGCTGGTGCTGGGGTGGGCGTATCAGACCGCGACGCGGCTGGACCGGCTGCACGTGCGCTACGACCTGTCCTGGCAGGCGCTCGACGGCGCGCTGGCCCGCCGGGCAGTGGTGGCGCGCGCCGTGGCGGTGGAGGCCTACGGCGGTGGTCCGGAGGGTAAGCGGCTCGCGGCGTTGGCCGACGCCGCCGAGCGGGCCCCGCGGGCGTCTCGGGAGGTGGCCGAGAACGAGCTGTCGGCGGCGCTGGCGCGGGTGAACCCGTCGTCGTTGGCACCGGCACTGGTCGCCGAGTTGGCCGATGCCGAGGCGCGGGTGCTGCTGGCCCGCCGGTTCCACAACGACGCGGTGCGCGACACGCTGGCGTTGCGTGAGCGTCCACTGGTGCGCGTGCTGCGTCTGGGTGGAACTGCCGCCCTGCCAACCTATTTCGAGATCGCCGAGGGTGGCGAGGCGTCGGCGCGGGAGCCGGCGCCGGCGCGAAGGAGGACCTCGGCGCGCATCGTGCTGCTCGACGAGGGCGGTGCCGTGTTGTTGCTGTGCGGATCTGATCCGGCGGCGCTGGGTGGCACGTCACCACCGCCGCGGTGGTGGTTCACCATCGGTGGTGCGGCGCAGCTGGGGGAGTCCCTGGCGCAGGCGGCGGCGCGCGAACTCGAGGAGGAGACCGGGCTGGTGGTGTCCCCGCAGGTTCTCGTCGGCCCGGTGTGGCGCCGCGACGCGGTCATCCACTTCAACGGGTCGGTGATGCGCAGCGAGGAGCATTACTTCGTGCACCGCACCGGGCGGTTCGAACCGTCCGACGCGGGCCGCTCGGGGCTGGAGCGCACCTACATCCATGGCCACCGGTGGTGCGATGCGACAATGATCCAAAAGCTGGTCGCCGGCGGTGAGGCCGTGTACCCCCGGCAGTTGGGTGAGCTCCTCGACGAGGCCAACATGCTCGCCGACGCGCGGGGTGCGCATCTGCCCGAGCCGTTGCCGTCGATCAAATGATCTGCGGATCGAATTGATTTGCGGCCGGCTCTAGACTCGATCAGTAGCGATTAAAGGAGAATGCAGTGGAATCCGAAGGTGTGGGGACTCCCGCTCGCGGAACCGCCCGGGTCAAGCGCGGCATGGCAGAGATGCTCAAGGGCGGGGTCATCATGGACGTCGTCACGCCGGAGCAGGCGCGCATCGCCGAAGGTGCCGGCGCCGTCGCGGTGATGGCGCTCGAGCGCGTGCCCGCCGACATCCGGGCCCAGGGCGGGGTGTCGCGCATGAGCGACCCCGACATGATCGAGGGCATCATCGACGCCGTCACGATCCCGGTGATGGCCAAGGTGCGCATCGGGCACTTCGTCGAGGCTCAGATCCTGCAGAGCCTCGGGGTGGACTACATCGACGAGTCCGAGGTGCTGACCCCCGCGGACTACACCAACCACATCGACAAGTGGAAGTTCACCGTCCCGTTCGTCTGCGGTGCCACCAACCTGGGTGAGGCGCTGCGCCGCATCACCGAGGGCGCGGCGATGATCCGCTCCAAGGGCGAGGCCGGCACCGGGGATGTGTCCAACGCCACCACCCACATGCGCAAGATCGGCGGCGAGATCCGTCGGTTGTCCTCGCTGTCGGAGGACGAGTTGTACGTCGCGGCAAAGGAATTGCAGGCGCCCTACGATCTGGTCGTCGAGGTCGCCCAGGCCGGCAAGCTGCCGGTGACACTGTTCACCGCCGGCGGAATCGCGACCCCGGCCGACGCGGCGATGATGATGCAGCTCGGCGCCGAGGGCGTCTTCGTCGGCTCGGGCATCTTCAAGTCCGGCAACCCGGCCGAGCGGGCCGCGGCCATCGTCAAGGCCACCACCTTCTACGACGATCCCGACGTGCTGGCCAAGGTGTCGCGCGGGCTGGGCGAGGCGATGGTCGGCATCAACGTCGACGACATCCCGGTCCCGCACCGCCTGGCCGAGCGCGGCTGGTAGACCAGGCACCCTGACTAATGGCGATCGAAAAGATCCTCGATCTGGAGCAGATCGAGGTCAACATCTATCGGGGTGGCGTCTTCAGCCCCGAGTCGGGCTTCCTGCAGCGCACCTTCGGCGGGCACGTCGCCGGTCAGTCCCTGGTCTCCGCGGTGCGCACCGTCGACCCGAAGTTCCAGGTGCACTCCCTGCACGGCTACTTCCTGCGCGGCGGCGACGCCCGGTCTCCGACGGTCTACACCGTCGAGCGGATCCGCGACGGCGGATCGTTCTGCACCCGCCGGGTCAGCGCGATCCAGCACGGCGAGACCATCTTCTCGATGTCGGCGTCGTTCCAGACCGACCAGAGCGGTATCGAGCACCAGGACGCGATGCCGCACGCGGTGCCGCCCGACGACATCCCCGACTTCAAGTCGGTCAGCAAGGTGTTCGACGACGCCAGCTTCAAACAGTTCGACGAGTGGGACGTCCGGATCGTGCCGCGCGAGCGCCTCGGCGTGCGCGAGGGCAAGGCCTCCCAGCAGCAGGTGTGGTTCCGGCATCGTGATCCGCTGCCCGACGACCACGTGCTGCACATCTGCGCGCTCGCCTACATGAGTGACCTGACCCTGCTGGGCTCGGCCCAGGTCAATCACGTCGAGGAGCGCAAGCACCTGATGGTGGCTTCCCTGGACCACGCGATGTGGTTCATGCGGCCGTTCCGTGCCGACGAGTGGCTGCTCTACGACCAGTCGTCGCCGTCGGCGTGCGGGGGCCGCTCGCTGACCCAGGGCAAGATCTACAACCGCTACGGCGAGATGGTCGCCGCGGTGATGCAGGAGGGGCTGACCCGCTTCACCCGCGACTTCACGCCGCGCCAAGGGTGAACGCGCCGCGGGTCGGGGTGCTCGCGCTGCAGGGCGACACCCGCGAACATCTGGCAGCGCTGCGCGAGGCGGGCGCGGACGCGATCACGGTGCGCCGCGCGGCCGAGCTCGCGGCGGTGGACGGGCTGGTGATCCCCGGCGGCGAGTCGACGGCGATGAGCCATCTGTTGCGTGAATTCGATCTGCTGGAGCCTCTGCGGGCCCGGCTGGCCGGCGGGATGCCGGCCTACGGGTCGTGTGCGGGGATGATCCTGCTGGCCACCGAGATCGCCGACGCGGGTGTGCCCGGGCGCGAGGCGCTGCCGCTGCGCGGAATCGATATGACGGTGCGCCGCAACGCGTTCGGTCGTCAGGTGGACTCGTTCGAGGAGGACATCGAGTTCACCGGGCTCGACGGGCCGGTGCACGCGGTGTTCATCCGGGCGCCGTGGGTGGAGCGGGTCGGTCCGGATGTCGAGGTGCTGGCCCGGGCCGCCGGACATCCGGTCGCGGTGCGCCAGGGCAGGATGCTGGCCACGGCGTTCCATCCGGAGGTGACCGGCGACCGCCGGGTACACAAGCTGTTCGTCAGCTCGCTGGCGTAGCCACGCTCAGCGGATGGGCAGCCCGGTGATCGCGCGGGCCATCACCAGCCGCTGGATCTCGCTGGTGCCCTCGAAGATCGTGAAGATCTTCGCGTCGCGGTGCATCCGCTCGACGGGGTAGTCGCGGGTGTAGCCGTTGCCGCCGAGGATCTGGATGGCCTCGTCGGTCACGTGCACGGCGGTCTCGCTGGCGACGAGCTTGGCCATCGACCCCTCGGCGTTCTCGAAGGGTTTGCCGTTGCGGGCCATCCAGCCGGCCCGGTACACGAGCAGGCGGGCGGCGTCGATGCGCGCTTTCATGTCGGCCAGCTTGAACGCGACGGCCTGGAACTCGCCGATCTTGCGGCCGAACTGCTCGCGTTCCAGCGAGTAGTCCCGGGCGTACTCGTAGGCGGCCCGGGCCACGCCGACGGCCATCGCGCCGACAGTGGGGCGGGTGCGTTCGAACGTGGCCATCGCGGCCTGGCCTGCGGCCTTCTTGCCCTCGCGGACCCTGGCGATGCGGGCGTCGAACTTCTCCTTGCCGCCGATGATCATCCGGCCCGGGATGCGGACGTCCTCGAGCACCACCTCGGCGGTGTGCGAGGCGCGGATGCCGTGCTTGCGGAACTTCTGGCCCTGGCTCAGGCCCTTGGTGCCGGGCGGGATGATGAACGACGCCTGACCGCGCGCGCCCAGTTCCGGGTGCACCGACGCGACGACGACGTGCACGTTGGCGATGCCGCCGTTGGTCGCCCACGTCTTGGTGCCGTTGAGCACCCACTCGTCGGTCGCCTCGTCGTAGCGGGCGCGGGTCAGGATGGCGCCGACGTCGGAGCCCGCGCCGGGCTCGGAGGAACAGAACGCCGCGACCTTGGGTTCGTCGATGGTGCCGAACATCTGCGGCACCCATTCGCCGACCTGCTCCGGAGTGCCGTTGGCGGCCAGCGAGGCCGCCGCGAGGCCGGTTCCGAGGATCGCCAGCGCGATGCCGGCGTCACCCCAGAACATCTCCTCGAAGACGACGATCATGCCCAGGCCGGACGGTTCTGCGGCCTGCTCGGCGAACAGCTCCATCGAGTAGAGGCCGACTTTGGCGGCCTCCTGGATGACCGGCCACGGCGTCTCCTCCCGCTCGTCCCATTCGGCGGCGGCGGGGCGGACGACGTCGGCGGCGAACTCGTGCACCCACTTCTGGACGTCGACCAGGTCCGGGGACAGCTCGAGAGAGAAGGTCATGACAGGAGATCTTACTCCTGAGTAAGATAAGCTGCGCACCATTTGTGGCCCATGTAACACCGCTCACAGGGGGCGCCGGCGGTCTCCGAGCGGCGAATCCCGGCGATTTCGGGGTGAACACGTTCGGAATCCGGGCGAACGCCCACGTAGACTGATCGATCGGACTTTGATGTAGCACGCCCCGACGATCAGACGAAGAAGGTAGTACCTGCATGAGCGGCCATTCCAAGTGGGCCACCACCAAGCACAAGAAGGCCGTGATCGACGCGCGCCGCGGCAAGAACTTCGCCAAGCTGATCAAGAACATCGAGGTGGCGGCCAGGACCGGGGGCGGCGACCCCGGCGGAAACCCGACGCTCTACGACGCCATCCAGAAGGCCAAGAAGAACTCGGTCCCCAACGACAACATCGAGCGCGCGCGCAAGCGCGGCGCGGGTGAAGAGGCCGGCGGCGCCGACTGGCAGAACATCACCTACGAGGGCTACGGCCCCAACGGTGTCGCGATCCTCGTGGAGTGCCTCACCGACAACAAGAACCGTGCGGCCGGCGAGGTGCGCGTGGCGATGACCCGCAACGGCGGCAACATGGCCGATCCCGGCTCGGTGTCCTACCTGTTCACCCGCAAAGGTGTGGTCACGCTGGAAAAGAACGGCCTCACCGAGGACGACGTGCTGACCGCGGTGCTCGACGCCGGCGCCGAGGACGTCAACGACCTGGGGGAGAGCTTCGAGATCATCTCCGAGCCAACGGATCTCGTCGCTGTGCGGACCGCGCTGCAGGACGCCGGCATCGAGTACGACTCCGCAGAGGCGAGCTTCCAGCCGTCGGTGACGGTGCCCGTCGATCTCGACGGCGCGCGCAAGGTGCTCAAGCTGGTCGACGCTTTGGAGGACAGTGACGACGTGCAGAACGTCTTCACCAACCTCGACATCCCGGACGACGTCGCCGCACAGCTCGACGAGGACTGACCCGGGAGCTCACCTGGCGTCGGGCAGGAACGACAGGTCGGTGCATTCGGCGAGCATGCCGCTGAGCCCCGTGCACACCGCGGCGTCGGTGTGCGGGCGCAGTTCCTCGATCGCCCGACGCGCCGAGCCGACCAACTCGTCGATGTGGTCGTGGATGCGGGCCGCGGCGCCCGTCCGCATCATCACGCTCCGGACATCGGCGATGGCGATCTCGTCAGCGGTCTCGTCGCCGACGACCTCCGTCAGGATGGCCCGGTCGGCCGCGCCGGCGAGTTCGAGGGCGGCTCCCAGCAACTCGGTCGGTTTCCCGCCGCGGATGTCGTCGCCGACGCGCTTGCCGCTGTCGGCGGTCGTGCTGAACAGATCGGACAGGTCGTCGCGCAGCTGGAAGGCCCGGCCGACTGCGACGGCGTACCGCTGAAGGGCGTCCGGGGCCGCGCCGTGCGGTGTCCCGGCCAGCTCGAGGCCGAGGTGCACCGGTCGCAGCACGGTGTAGCTGCTGGTCTTGTACCGCTGGATCTTGCCGGCGGTGGCGGCGGCGTAGTCCCGGTCCGCCTGGGCCTGGAGCTCGAGGAACTGGCCGGCGAGTACCTCGACCCGCATGGCGGCGAACGCAGAGCGCACGCGCCGGCGTGCCTCGGGTGCCAGGGGCTCCACCGCGAGGTCGACGGTGTCGTGCACGGCAGACCACAACAGGTCCCCGACGAGAAGTGCCATGTGGTCGCCGAATTGTCGCGCGTCACCGGATCCCCGGCGGTCGCGGTGCCGGGCGGCCAGCGCGGCACGCACCGACGGTTGGCCGCGGCGGACGTCCGAATCGTCGATGACGTCGTCGTGCACCAGGATCGCGGCGTGCAGCAGTTCGACCGCCGCGGCCAGGTGCACCAGTGGTTCGGGGGATGCACCGGCCGGCGCCACCGCGCGCCACGCCCAGAACGCGAATCGGGGTCGCAGACGTTTACCGCCGGACTTCACCGCCGACAGGCACAGGTCCGCGAACGGTGCCAGGCCGGCGTCGACGCCTTTCAGCGGTGCCCCGACGGTCGAGGTCACGGCGGATTCCAGCCGCTCCTCCAGGGTTGCGAGGAACACCTTCACGGCGTCGTCGGTCACTTCGTCCTCGCTTTCTGAAGCCCCCCTTTCCGAGCATCCCGGCGCGGCGAGTGTATGGGCAGCGGTGCCGTCCGCGTGCGCCGGTTGGGCCACTCCCGGGGGAAACGCTGTAGATCCCTACACCCGGGCACCTGGCGACTGTGCGCCCAAACCGCGCTTGCCCGCTGAGGATGCCGGACGGTTGCCGTCGTGCACATACTTTCCTGAACTTGAGGCGGCGAAAGGGACACCAGATGGTGGAAAGTAGTGAAAATGGTTCGGCACCAACAGAACTGAAGCGTGAGTTCTCGTTGTGGTCGGCCTTCGCGTTCGCTTTCGCGTTCATCTCGCCGATCGTGGCGATGTACGGCATCTACGGGCTGTCGCTGGCGACAGCGGGCCCCGGCTTCTGGTGGACCTTCGTCATCGTCGGGACGGGACAGTTCATCGTCGCGCTGGCATTCGCGGAGCTGGTGTCACGGTGGCCGTTCGAAGGGTCGATCTACCAGTGGACCAAACGGCTCGCCGGAGAGGTGACCGGCTGGTTCGCCGGCTGGGTGTACATGTGGGCCCTGGTCATCATCATGGCCACGGTCGCCTACGGCGGCGCAGGCTTCCTGGCGGAGCTGGTCGGAATCGCCAGCCCGACCGCGGTGCAGCAGAGCATCATCGCGCTGTTGATCCTGCTGGCGGGTACCGCCGCGAACATCGCCGGCCGCGTCTTCCTGAAAACCCTGATGCTGGGCAGCATCATCGCCGAGATCGTGGCCTCGGTCGGGCTCGGCACCTACCTGCTGATCTTCCACCGCCACCACGGCCTCGACGTCATCGTGCAGGGGATCGACCTCAGCAGCGGATGGTCGTGGGCCTATCTTTCCGGACCGTTCCTGGCGGCCCTGGCGTTCACCAGCTGGTCGATCCTCGGCTTCGAAAGTGCTGGAGCGATCGCCGAAGAGGTCAAGGAGCCGCAGCGCAACGTCCCCAAAGCGATGCTGTTCTCGGTGTCGTTCATCGCCATCGTCATCGCCTACGCGTCGCTTGCGGTCACGCTGGCCGTGCCGGACTTCGACAAGATCACCTCCGGTGAGGTCTCCGATCCGGTCACCTACGTCCTCGGGACCGCGCTGGGCGAATCCTGGGTCAAGCCGATCCTGCTCGCCTTCGTGATCGGCTTCCTGGCGAGCTTCCTGGCCCTGCAGGCCTCGGCGTCGCGGGTCATCTGGGCCTTCGCCCGGGACAGGGTGCTGCCGGGCTCCCGGGTGCTGTCGAAACTGTCCAAGGCGGAAGCCCAGCCGGTCACCGCGATCCTGGTCACCACCGTGATCGGCGCCGTGGTCTATCTGATCTCGGCCACCGACGTCTACTCGGTGCTGGTCACCTTCACCGCCGGGGGTTACTACCTCGCCTTCCTGTTCCCGTTGGTCACGGGATTGGTTGCGCGCCTGCGTGGTACGTGGGTGCCGGGACCCTGGCATCTGGGTAAGCTCAGCCTCCCGGTGGCGCTGATGGCGGTCCTGTGGGCGGGATTCGCGTTCGTCAACATCGTCTGGCCCCGCACAGTGTCCGACGCGTGGTTCATCAACTGGGCGTTCTTCGTGGCGATGGGCGCGATCCTCGCACTGGGCCTTGTGATCGTGAAGGTCCGCAAGGTCGGCCAGCAGCCGCCGGGCGCACTGGACGGCGAACCGCGGTCGGCGTCGGAAGCCGAACTCGTATGAGCGCCCCGGTCGCCGTGGTGACCGGCGCCGGCAGCGGCATCGGTGCCGCCATCGCCGCCCGGCTCGCCGAATGCGGGTGGACCGTCGCATCGATCTCCCGCGAACCCGCGCCCGACACCGACATGTGGCTCACCGCCGACGTCGCCGACGAGCAGGCGGTGCTCGGGGCGGTGGCACAGATCGAGGCCGCCCTCGGGCAGATCGACGCCGCCGTGATCTGTGCGGGTCACTACGAGGAGATCCCGGCGCTGGACATCGATCCGGCGTCCTGGCAGCGGATGCTGAGGGTGCACGTCGGCGGGCTGGCCCACGTGTGCCGGGCGGTGCTGCCGCAGATGCAGTCCCGCAAACAGGGCCGGATCGTCGGGATCGCCTCCGAACGGGCCATCGGCGGGGGCAGCAACGACGCCCACTACGCCGCCGCCAAGGCTGCCGCGCTGTCGTTGTTGCGCAGCGTCGCCGCCGAGGTGGCGGCCGACGGCGTGATCGTCAACGCCGTGGCACCCGGGCCGTGTGACACGCCACTGCTGCCCGCCGATTCGTGGGAGCGCGCCGAGAAGTTCCTCGAGACGTTGCCCGCGCGTCGTATCGCCACGCCGGAAGAGGTGGCCGAACTGGTGCGGGCCCTGCTCGAAGAAGACCTCTTCCTGTGCGGAGAAGTCTTGTCGGTCAACAGCGGAACGGTGATCTGAGCATGGTCGAACAACAGCGCGTCCTGATCACGGGTGTGGACACCGAGCTCGGCGCGGCGGTGCGGGATCACTTTCGCGCGGGCGGCGCGAGCACCGTCGGCACCTGCGGATCGCCTGCCGGAACGTCGGCGGAGGCGCTGACGATCGTCGCCGACCCCGCCGACAGCACGGCCGTACGCGCCGCCGTCGCACAGGCTGCCGAGGCGATGGGTGGCCTCGACACGCTGGTCACCGCGCACGCGCTGCCCCACGTCGCCGCGCTCACCGCACAGTCCATGGACGACTTCTGGGCGCACGTCGATGCCACTCTCACCGGTACCTTCCTGTTCGCCCAGGCCACCGCCGAGCACATGCGCGACGCGGGCGACGGCGGACGGATGGTGCTGACGACCTCGCGCTGGCACGTCGGCGGGCCGGAATTGGCCGCGGTCGCCACGGCGGCGGGCGGCATCGCGGCCCTGACCAAATCGCTGACCCGCGACTTCGGTCGGTTCGGGATCGGCGTCAACGCCGTCGCCGTCGGCGCCGTGGAGTCCGAATGGGCGGTGTGCGACGTGGCCGGAGGCGCCGGCCTGCCTCCCGTCGGGCGTCGGGGCAGCGTCACCGAGGTGGCCCGGACCATCGGCCTGCTCTGCCAGCGCCGGCTGGGTGCGGCGGTCGGCCAGGTGGTCAACGTCGACGGTGGACTCTCTCGTAATCGCGTCTAGGAAAGGCACATTGATGAACAACGACACAGGACGTCCGCCGATCGTGGGCGCGGTCGACCCTCAGGTCCAACCGCGATACGCCGGGTGGACCACCTTCGCGCGGCTGCCCAGGCTCGAGGACGTGGCGCGCGCCGACGTCGTCGTCGTGGGCGTGCCGTTCGACAGCGCGGTCACCTACCGGCCTGGAGCGCGCTTCGGCCCCAACGCGATTCGCCAGGCCTCCCGGCTGATCCGCGGCTACAACCCGGAACTGGACATCAAACCCTTCGAGGTGTGCCAGTTCGCCGACGCCGGTGACATCGCGTGCAATCCGTTCGACATCGTCGCGGCCGTCGACCAGACCGCCGCGGAGCTGACCGCCCTGCTGGAGAACGGCACCCGGGCGGTGATCCTCGGCGGTGACCACTCGGTGGCGCTGCCGTCGCTGCGCGCCGTGCACGCCGTCCACGGTCCGGTGGCACTGGTGCACTTCGATGCCCACCTCGACACCTGGGACAGCTACTACGGCGCCGACATCACCCACGGGTCGCCGTTCCGGCGCGCCTTCGAGGAGGGGCTGCTGCTCGACAAGAGCCTGCACGTCGGGGTCCGCGGGTCCATCTACGACAAGCAGGATCTCGTCGACGACGCGAACTTCGGATTCTCCTGCATCACCTGTCGCGACATCGGCACGCTCGGCAGCGACGGAATCATCGACCGCATTCGCGAAAGGGTCGGTGATGCACCGGTATACGTGTCGGTCGATATCGACGTGCTCGACCCGGCCCATGCGCCGGGCACCGGGACGCCGGAGGCCGGCGGGATGACCAGCCGCGAACTCCTGGAGGTCGTGCGCGGCTTCGACGGGGTGAACCTGGTCGGCGTCGACGTCGTCGAGGTGTCACCGGCCTACGACCACGCCGAGATCACCGCCGTCGCGGCGGCCAACGTCACCTGGGAGTTCCTGTCCGTGTTCGGAAGAAAGGCACGCAAATGACCGCCCTGACCCCCGCGCAACCTGTGTCCTGGCCAAATGGGAAGCGCTGCGCCGTCGCGTTCACCTTCGACGTCGATGCCGAATCCCCGCTGCTGAGCACCGATTCCGCCTACGCCGACCGGATGGGCACGATGTCCCACCAGGCCTACGGCCCCCTGGTGGGAGTCCCGCGCCTGCTCGGCATCCTCGACGAGTTCTCGGTTCCCGGAACCTTTTTCGTCCCGGGGTACACCGCCGAGCGCCATCCTGAGGCCATCCGGTCCATCGCGCGTGCCGGTCACGAGATCGCCCACCACGGCTACCTGCACGAGTCCCTGGTCGGTGTCGACGAGGACACCGAGCGCGCGATCATGGAGCGCGGGCTGACGGCACTCGACGAGGTCGCCGGAGTCCGGCCGACGGGGTACCGCGCCCCGATGTGGGAGATGAACTGGCACACCCCGAAGGTGCTGGCGGACTTCGGCTTCACCTACGACTCGACGCTGATGGACTCCGACCATCCCTACGAGCTGGCCGTTGCCGGTGCGGGGTCTCTGGTGGAGCTGCCGGTCAGTTGGGCACTCGACGACTGGCTGCAGTATTGCTTCGTCCCGGACTTCTCCGGCACCGGGCTGATCGAGACGCCGGCCAAGGCGATGGAGCTGTGGCGAAGCGAACTCGACGCGATGCGCGACATCGGCGGTGCCTGGATTCTGACCAATCATCCGTTCCTCAGCGGCCGGCCCGGCCGGGCGGCGGCGCTGCGGGAGTTCATCGCCGAGGTGTGCGGCATGGACGACGTATGGGTGGCGGGAATGGCCGAGATCGCCGACCACGTGCGGACCCAGCAGCTGACACCGCGCACGTTGACCCGTCCCGACTTCGAACCCGTGACAGCCCCATCGACAGGAGAGCAACGATGAATCAGGATGCACTGACCCCCGGGAAACTGCGCGAGGCCTACCAGCACGTCTGGTTCGTGGTGGCACGGTCCGAAGACATCGACACCCCGCAGTCGGCCACGCTGTTGGACCACAACCTGGTGGTGTTCCGCGACTCGACCGGTACCGCGCGGGTCACCGACCGCCGGTGCATCCACCGCGGTGGCAATCTCGCCGACGGCAAGGTGGTCGGCGACAGCATCGCGTGTCCGTACCACGGCTGGGAGTTCGACGGCAGCACCGGTGTCTGCAACCGCATCCCGTCCCTGCCCGCGGACGGCCGCATCCCGCCCAAGGCCGCGATCAAGTCCTACCCGGTGATCGAGCGGTTCGAGCACGTGTGGACCTGCCTGGGCGACCCGGTCTTCGACATCCCCAACCCGCCGGAGATCGAGGGTCTCGAATTGTCTTGGCGTGCAGCAGAACCGATCCATGCCGAATGCGGGTTCATGGCCGCCACGGAGAACTTCCGCGACATGGCGCACTTCCCGTTCGTGCACGAACCGTCGATGGGTGATGTGGACCCGGTCGTCACCGACCTGGACGTCAAGCGCGAGGGTCGCGAGGTGTGGGCGTCCTACTTCTACCGCCAGGTGCCGGACTCGGACTTCTCCGACGTCGGTGACGCGTGGATGCACTATCACTCGTACGCGCCGGGTATGGCGACCATCCTGTACTACTTCGGTCCCGAGACCGGCAAGCGCTACCTCGTCGACTTTCCGTCGCCGGTCAGCTACGACAAGTGCATCATCTTCTGGGGTGTGGCCACCGACAAGGACTTCCGCGGCGGCAGCGTCGACGAGATCCTGGAGATCGAGACCAAGGTCTTCAACGAGGACACGCCCGTCCTGGAGGGTCTCGACCCCAAGGAGGTGCCGCTGGCCGGCCAGGCGGTCGAGGTTTCGGCGCCCGCGGACATCTACACGCTGAACTACCGCCGTGCGACGCAGTTCGCCGTGCAGACCATCCAGCAGGCCCGCGTCCCGGAGTCGGTGGCACCCAACGGCCACGTACCCCAATGAGGCTGCGCGTCACCCAACTGCGACTGGAAGCCGACGCCGTCATCTCCGTCGAGTTGCGCAGCCCGACCGGGGACCGGCTCCCGGACTGGAGCGCCGGGGCCCACATCCCCGTCACGCTCCCGTCGGGGACGGTGCGTCAGTACTCGCTGTGCGGGTCGCCCGGCGACCCGCACAGCTACACCATCGCGGTGCTGAAGGTCGACGACGGCCGGGGCGGCTCACGGGAAGTGCACGACCGGATACGCCTCGGTGACGTGCTGGAAGTGGGGGAGCCGCGAAACGATTTCGCGCTGGTCGACGCGCCGAGGTACCTGCTGCTGGCCGGGGGGATCGGGATCACCCCGATCCTGGCGATGGTCGAGGAGCTGCGGTCGCGACCGCAGCCACCGGCGGTGACGCTGCTCTACGGCGGGCGCAGTCGCACCGCGATGGCGTTCACCGACCGGCTCGCCGGCCTCGACGCGGTCGCCCTCCACCCCCAGGACGAGGTCGGGCTGCCCGACCTCGAGGGGGCATTCGCCGAGAGCCCGGCCGGCACCGCGGTGTACTGCTGCGGACCGCCGGCCATGCTGTCAGCGGTCCGGGAGATCGCGGCTCGCTATCCTGACCTGCCGCTACACATCGAACAGTTCACCGCGGCCACCCCCGCCGCGACGGCCGCCGCCGAGGACGGGGCGTTCGAGGTCGAACTCGCGCGCACCGGCGTCACCGTCACGGTGCCGGCGGACCAGAGCGTGCTCGACGCGGTACTCGCGGTGGCACCCGACACGCCCTTCTCCTGCACCAGCGGTTTCTGCGGAACATGTGAGACGAAGGTGCTCTCCGGTCGGGTCGACCATCGCGACGATCTCCTCAGCGACGACGAGCGGCGCGCCAACGCGTCGATGATGATCTGTGTCTCACGTGCCGAACGCGGAGCGAAGCTCACACTCGATCTGTGATGGAACCCGGCACCCGGCCGCTTAGACTTCGCTGACATGGCAGTACGAGCGTCGCGATGACCATCGGTGGTCAGGAGGTCGACGACGGCGTGACCGTGGCCGCGGGACCCCACAGCGGCACGGCCAGCATCGGGGAGATGCTCACCGAACCGAGTCTGCACGTCGAGATCGTCGTCCCGACCGCGGATCTGGCCCGGCCCATCAGGTTCGTCTATCCGACCGAGCTGGCCGACCCGTCCCCGTACCTGATGGGTGAGGAGCTCATCCTCAGTGTGGGCGTGCCCGTCCTCGGCCAGCCGGAGGCCGCGATCGACCGGTACGTGTCGATCCTCGCCGAGCGCCGGGTCACCGGCCTGGTGATCGGCATCGGCGATGTCTTCGACGATCTGCCGGCCCCGCTCGTCCAGTCGTGTACCAAGCGCCGGCTGCCCCTGCTGATACAGCGTCCCGGGGTGCCGTTTCGCCGCATCATCGACTGGGTCGACTCCCGGCGGGCGGCCGATCGGGACGTCGAGGCCGGTGAACGCGATCTCGGATCGATGCTGCGGTGGTTCATGGCCGGCACGCTGGGGGTGGGGCCGGTGGAGGCCGCGCTCGCCCGGCACGGCCTGAGCGGCGCGCCGGTGGCGGTCTGCGCGTTTCCCGCTGAACTCCACACCCGCGTGCACGCCCTGGTCGACCGTCACCGCGCGGCGGTGGCCCTGCTCGGCGAGCGCATCGTGGCGCTGTGCCCGCACACGCCGGAGTTCCAGGCCGAGTTGGCCGCTTCGGAGCTGGTCTGCGGCGTGGCGCTGGGCGCCGACCCACAGTCGATGGCGCGGGCGATCCCGGAAGCGCTGGAGGCGCTGCAGGAGGCGGCCAGACGCCGCCGGGTGGTGCACATCGACGAGATAGCCACGGTCGAAGGCCTGCTGGCGGCGGTCCCGAAGGTTCGGCTGGTGCCCTTCGTCCAGCGGCTGCTGGTGCCACTGGTCGAACACGACAAGACGGCCAATGCCTTTCTGGTGTCGTCTTTGGAAGCATTCCTGGCGCCGGGCAATGACATCTCAGCGGCGGCCAGCCAGCTCTACGTGCATGTCAACACCTTGCGCAACAGGCTGGCGAAGATCGCCGAGCTGACCGGGGCCAACCCCCTCGACGAGGGCGACCGCATCAATTTCCGGATCGCCCTGTGGGCGGCGCGCAATATGGGTATGGGGGAGCGGGCCCAGCCCGCGGGCGCTCGTCATGCCCCAAAAGTAGTCCAGGACAAGGGTTTTACCGGGCCAATGCGGCCTCCGCGTTCGCCCCACCGCGACGGGTGACGGCCTCCGCCCTGTAGCCGGATACACCACCGCACCCATTTCCTGTGGGGTTGTCCATCCGCCCCGCGCATACCGGTGACCCTGGGTAGGGTGGCTTTCACTCCCGCTCCACCCCTGCGACCGCCGAGGGAAATGCTTTGATCCTCTACGCATTTCGTTGTCGATCAGGCTGTGCCGTCATACAACAGATGCATCCGATGCAGAGCCGGCCCGACGAGATCACCTGCCCGACGTGTCAGGGGCGGGCCCGCCGGATGATCGCCGCTCCCAACCTGGGCCGTTCCGCAGGAACGGCGATGGCGTTGCACGACGCCACCCGAAGCACGGCCGACACTCCCGGGGTCGTCTCCGCACCGCCGCGGAAGGCGCCCGGGCGCAAGGTCACGACCAACCCACTGCACCGCAAACTCCCACGACCCTGAAGGGAAAACCATGCCGGACATCGTCTTTCCGCTCGACTCCACGAAAAAGTTCACCGAGCAGCAGAAGCTCGGCCACAACCGCTGGCACCCCGACATCCCGGCCGCCGTCACGGTCAAAAAGGGGGATTCGTTCCGGGTGCACTGCCGGGAGTGGTTCGACGGGGCGATCCACAACGACGACTCGGCCGAGGACATCCTCAACGCGCCGCTGACCACCGTCCACGTGCTGTCCGGTCCGATCGCGGTCGAGGGTGCCAAGCCCGGCGACCTGCTGATCGTGGACATCCTCGACGTGGGACCGATCCCGCAGGAGGATTCGGGTCCGCTCGCCGGCCAGGGCTGGGGCTACACCGGCATCTTCCCGACGCAGAACGGCGGCGGATTCCTCACCGAGCAGTTCCCCGATGCCTACAAGGCGATTTGGGATTTCTCCGGCCAGAAGGCCACCTCGCGCCACGTCCCGCATGTCGAGTTCACCGGCATCGTGCACCCCGGTCTGATGGGCACAGCGCCGTCGGCCGGTCTGCTGGCGACATGGAACACCCGCGAGGCCGCACTGATCGCCACCGACCCGGACCGGGTGCCGCCGCTGGCGCTGCCGCCCGAGCCGCAGGACGCGATCCTCGGCGCACTGACCGGCGACGCGTTCACCAAGGCCGCCGCCGAGGCCGCCCGCACCGCGCCGCCGCGCGAGAACGGCGGCAACCAGGACATCAAGAACCTGACCAAGGGCAGCCGGGTGTTCTACCCGGTGTTCGTCGACGGGGCGAACCTGTCGGTCGGAGACCTGCACTTCTCCCAGGGCGACGGTGAGATCACGTTCTGCGGCGCCATCGAGATGGGCGGGTTCATCGATCTGCGGGTCGACGTCATCCCCGGCGGGATGGAGACCTACGGCGTCACCGAGAACGCGATCTTCATGCCCGGCAACACCGACCCGCAGTACTCCGAATGGCTGGCCTTCTCCGGCACGTCGGTCACCCTCGACGGCGAACAGCGTTATCTGGACTCGCATCTGTCCTACCAGCGGGCGTGCCTGCACGCGATCGACTACCTGACGAAGTTCGGGTACAGCCCCGAGCAGGCCTACCTGCTGCTGGGCGCGGCGCCGATCGAAGGCCGGCTGTCGGGTGTCGTCGACATTCCGAACGCGTGTGCCACGGTGTACATCCCGACCGCGATCTTCGACTTCCCGGTGACGCCGTCGGCTGCCGGGCCGGTCACCATCGACCGGGGAATCGGGGCGCCGCGCGCGTCATTCGGCTGACATCCGGGCGGGTGTGCGGGGCATAATCCGTTCGACCGCCCCGCCGACCGAAAGATGCCACGCCCCATGAAGAGAGTCGTCGACGATGACGGTTGGACGTGGACGATCCGGCGCTGGTGGTGGCGGACGTTGCCGTGGGAGTCGGGCTTTGCGACGCTGGACGCGGTGTTCTTCCTGATCATGCTGCCGTTCATGCTGATGTGGCCGTTGTGGCTGGCGGCCAAGTGGCTGGGCGTGTCCTGGACGGTGCAGATCCTGCGCGAGGGCGAGAAGGTGGGCCGCGAGCGGGTGCGCGGATGGCGCAAGTCGGGGGAGCGCATCGCCGAACTCGCCGCCGAGGCCGAGGCCGGCACGCTGGCGCAGAGGTTGCAGCTCAGCGATTCGCAGTGACCGTCAGGAACTGGCCGATCGCATGGGCCGTGCGCTCGGGCTGGTCGAGCATCACCAGCACGTAGGCGTCGTCGATCTTCTGCAACCGGCCCTGGGGTAACAGGTCTGCGAGCCGCCGGCCGTGCTCGGCGGGCATCACGGGGTTGTCGCTCCACAGCACCAGCGCCGGCCGGTCGAACGCGGCGAGCCGCTCGGTGGCCCGGATCAGGTCCGTGCTGTCGAACCTTGTGCGGCAGTACTTGACCAGGTCGCGGCGCACCCCCGCCGAGGCGAGACCGCCCCGCGTCCACGAATCGACGATCGGTTGCGCGACATCGCGTTTCGCCATCATCCCGAAGATCAGGCGCCGGCGGCGCAACCATCCGATCCTGAGTTGGCGCAGCGCCAGCCGCACCGTGCCCGTGGTGCGGGAGGCCAACCAGGCGACCTTGCCGGGCAGGCCCGGTGGGAAGTTGTCGAACGCCTCCGACGGGCACACCACCAGCGCGCACACCCGGTGGTCGCGGCCGAGGTCGGTGAGGAACAGCGGCCCGCCCCAGTCGCTGACGACCAGCGTGACGTCGTCGAGGTCCAACGCGTCGAGGAAGTCGGCGACGACGCCGACCATGCCGCCCAGCGTCAGGTCCGCGTCGTCGCGCATCGGGACGCGGTGTCCACCCAGCGGCAGCACCGGCAGCAGGTAGCGGAACCCGGGCGGCAGGTGTGGCAGCGCGAGGTTCCACTGCGCGTCGTTCATCAGCAGGCCGTGCAGGAGGACCACCGGCCGACCGCTGGGGTCACCCTCCTCGCGGTACTCCAGAGCGCCTGCCGTGACCTGCACCGTCTTCATGGCGCCTCCAATAGAATGATCGTTCTAGAATGTATGCTCTAGCCTGACACGCGGAGGTGGGCATGGCAAGGTCGACGCGGGAATCGATCGTGACGGCGGCCGCGGAGCTGATGCGCCGCAAGGGCTACGCGGGGGTGAGCATGAAGGACCTCGCCGAGGCTGCGGGCGCGCCGATCGGCTCGCTGTATCACCATTTCCGCGGCGGGAAGGTGCAGATCGCCCGCGAGGCACTGGCCAACGCCGGCCTCGCCTACGGCCTGCTGATCCCCACGGTCGTCGACGGTTACACCGACCTCGGCGCCGCGATCGACGGCGTCTTCACCCAGGCGGCGCACGATATGGCCGATACCGGCTTCGCCAACATGTGCCCGGTGGCCAGCGTCGCCGGCGAGGTGGCCGACACGGTCGAGGAGTTGCGCTCGGCGACGTGCGACGTCTTCACCGCGTGGATCGACGGAGGGGCGGCATACTTCGCGTCCCGCGGACTCGACGAACCCCTGGCGCGTCAGGTCACGACGGCGCTGATCGCCGGGCTGGAGGGGGCGTTCCTGCTGGCCCGCGCGATGCGCGACGTCGCGCCACTACTGGCCACCGGCGCGACGATGGCTCCGCAGTACCGCGGGATCGCGCTCGCGCCCCGCACCGGAACGCGCGTCGCCGTCGACGCCCGCTGAGCGTGTCCTACCCGGCGCCGTCGGTCCCAGCCGTTAAGCTCTCGAACAAATGTTCACAAAGGAGGAGTCGGCGTGCGGGTGATGGGAGTCGATCCCGGGCTGACGCGGTGCGGGCTGTCGGTCATCGAGAGCGGGCGCGGCCGCCAGGTGACCGCGCTCGACGTCGACGTGGTGCGCACGCCGGCCGACCACCCGCTGGCGCACCGGCTCCTGGCGATCAGCGACGCCGTCGAGCACTGGCTCGACACGCACCGGCCCGACGTCCTCGCGGTCGAGCGGGTGTTCGCCAACCAGAACGCCAACACGGCGATGGGCACCGCTCAGGCGGGCGGGGTGATCGCGCTTGCGGCCGCGCGCCGCGACATCGATGTGCACTTCCACACGCCGAGCGAGGTGAAAGCCGCGGTGACCGGCAACGGCCGCGCCGACAAGGCCCAGGTCACCGAGATGGTCACCAGAATCCTTGCGCTGCAGCAGAAACCCACGCCGGCCGATGCCGCCGACGCGCTCGCGCTCGCGATCTGTCACTGCTGGCGCGCACCGATGATCTCGCGGATGGCCGCGGCCGAGGAACTGGCGGCCGAGCAGCGCCGCAAGTACCAGGCCACCCTGAAGGCTCACACGTTGAAAGCGGAGGCCCGCCGGAGTGCCCGGAGCGCACGGTGATCGCGTCGGTGCGCGGTGAGGTCACCGACATCGCGCTCGATCACGTCGTGATCGAGGCGGCCGGCGTCGGCTACAAGGTGATGGCCACCCCGGCCACGCTCGCGACGTTGCGCCGTGGCAGCGAGGCCAAGCTGATCACCGCGATGATCGTGCGAGAGGATTCGCAGACCCTCTACGGCTTTGCCGACACCGATGCCCGCGACCTGTTCCTGACCCTGCTCGGGGTCTCCGGGATCGGACCGAGCATCGCGCTGGGCGCGCTGGCCATGTATGACGGCCCGACGCTGCGCCAGGCGATCGGTGGCGGCGACGTCGCCGCTCTGACGCGAATCCCGAAGGTGGGCAAGAAGACCGCGGAGTTGCTGGTGCTCACGCTGCGGGACAAGGTCGGGTCGAGCACCGCCGCCGGATCGGCCGCGGTCGGCGGGCACGGTGTCCGTGGTCCGGTCGTCGAGGCGCTGATCGGGCTCGGCTTCGCGCAGAAGCAGGCCGAGGAGGCCACCGACAAGGTGCTGGCCGGCGATCCGGATGCCAGCACGTCCGCGACGCTGCGCGCGGCGCTGTCGATATTGGGGAAGAAGTAGGAGCGTGGGCCGTTTTCCAGGGGATTCGGCGGAGGAACCCGAAGAGCGCGAGGTGTCGCCGGCGCTGACCGTCGGCGAAGGCGACGTCGACGCCAGCCTGCGCCCGCGGTCGCTGGGCGAGTTCATCGGGCAACCGCGGGTGCGCGAGCAGTTGCAGCTGGTCCTCGAGGGTGCCAAGAACCGCGGCGGTACACCCGATCACATCCTGTTGTCCGGTCCGCCCGGGCTGGGCAAGACGTCGCTGGCGATGATCATCGCCGCCGAACTCGGTTCGTCCTTGCGGGTCACCTCGGGTCCGGCGCTGGAACGCGCCGGAGATCTGGCCGCGATGCTGTCGAACCTGATCGAGGGCGACGTGCTGTTCATCGACGAGATCCACCGCATCGCGCGGCCCGCCGAAGAGATGCTCTACCTGGCGATGGAGGACTTCCGGGTCGACGTCGTCGTCGGCAAAGGCCCAGGGGCGACGTCGATCCCGCTGGAGGTGGCGCCGTTCACCCTGGTCGGGGCGACCACCCGGTCAGGGGCGCTGACCGGCCCGCTGCGGGATCGTTTCGGCTTCACCGCCCACATGGATTTCTACGATCCCGCCGAGCTGGAGCGTGTGCTGGCCCGTTCGGCAGGCATCCTCGGCATCGAACTCGGCGCCGAGGCTGGTGCGGAGATCGCCCGTCGGTCCCGGGGCACGCCGCGCATCGCGAACCGGCTGTTGCGCCGCGTCCGCGACTACGCCGAGGTGCGCGCGGACGGGGTCATCACCCGCGACATCGCCAAGGCCGCACTGGAGGTCTACGACGTCGACGAACTCGGGCTCGACCGCCTCGACCGCGCGGTGTTGTTGGCGCTGACCCGCAGCTTCGGCGGCGGACCGGTCGGGGTGTCGACGCTCGCGGTGGCCGTCGGTGAGGAGGCGACCACCGTCGAGGAGGTGTGCGAGCCGTTCCTGGTGCGCGCCGGGATGATCGCGCGAACCCCGCGCGGCCGGGTCGCGACGGCGCTGGCATGGAAACATCTCGGGATGACCCCGCCGGCCGGGGCCGTGGGCCTCGGACAGACGGGCCTGTTCGACTGACAGTTCGACTGACAGAGGTGGGCACATGCTGACAGCGGGTCTGATCGTGGCGGTACTGGCCGCCGTCCTGCACGGCTACATCTTCGTGATGGAGTCGATGACCTGGACCTCCAGCCGCACCCGGGAGGTGTTCGGGATGACCGCCGAGGAGGCGGAGAGCACCCGGTTGCTGGCTTTCAACCAGGGGTTCTACAACCTGTTCCTCGGCATCGTCACGCTCATCGGTGTGGTCGCCGCGTTCAGCGGGGCGACCGCGGTCGGGCTCGCGCTGGTGTTCGCCGGTGTCGGATCGATGCTGGCCGCGGCGGTCGTGCTGGTCGTGTCGGCACGCGACAAGGCCCGCGCCGCGGTGTCCCAGGGACTGTTCCCGTTCCTCGCGATCGTGCTGCTCCTGCTCGCCCTCGCGGTCTAGCGTCCGGCCCCGGTCCCCGGGTTACCGGCGCCACAGTCTGGGTATGCGCTGGGTATCGACCGAGGAGGACCGATGGACGATACGACGACCCGGACTCGCCGGGGCACGATGCAGATTCCACGCAGCCGGGGCGCCGTCAGCGGCCTACTCATCGTGGCCCTGGGCGTCTGGGGTGCCTTGGTGCCGTTCGTGGGACCGTTCTTCGACTTCGCGTTCAGCCCGGACCGGCCGTGGGCGTGGACCACCGGGCGGGGCTGGCTGCAGGTGCTGCCCGGCCTGGTGGCAATCGTCGGCGGCCTGCTGCTGTTCGTTTCCCGTAACCGGGCTACCGCGATGCTCGGCAGCTGGATGGCGCTCGCCGCCGGCGCCTGGTTCGTCGTCGGACGCGCCGTGGCCGGACCGCTCGGTCTCGGCAGCGCGGGGGAGCCCGTCGCGGCCACCGAGGCGCAACGGGTGTGGCTGGAACTGACCTACTTCTCCGGGCTCGGCGCGCTGATCATCTTCCTGGCTGCGCTGGCCGCCGGCCGCTTGTCGGTGCGCACCGCCCGCGACATCGCCTACCGCGAAGCCCACCGGGATCCGCAGGCCGTCGCCGACCCGGCGCCCGTCGCGACCGACGCCCGGCCGTGGGAGAATTCCGATGCGGTGACCGAGCCCGTGCGCCGTCGCCGCCCGTCGCTGTTCGGGCGGCGACGCCGCGAGACGCACAACACGCTTCCGGTCTGAGCGTCCGCTACAGAATCCCGAGCAGCTCCAGGTCCGTCACGTACTTCACGATGATTTGCCGGCTCACGTGCGGGATGTCCTTGTCCGGGCCGATCTTCGCGTCCTGCACCGCCTTACGGAAATGTTCCGTCGGTGCGAGCGAACCCCGCAGTGGGGTTTCCGGGTGCTGGTAGTTGTGCAGCAGTGGCAACAGTGACGCCTGCCGCTGGCGTTCCGGCAGCGCGTTGATCGCCGCGGTGAACCGCTGCAACCAGGTGTCGTAGTCACCGACCCGGTGCACCGGGTAGCCGGACTCGATCAACCAGTCGACGTATTCGTCGAGCCCGATGCCGTCGTCATACGGATTCATCACGTGGTAGGTCTCGAATCCGGTCGGGGATTCGCTTGCCACGTCGGCCCCGAGCGTCGAGATCGCCTCGGCGATGAATTCGACCGGGAGACCGTCGTAATGGGCTCGTTGGCGGTGTCCAGCGGGGTCGAGCAGATAGAACGAATTCGGTGCGACACCGGTGGCGACCAGGCTGAGGATCAGCCGGGTGAACATGTCGGGCACGTTGAGCTGACCGGCATAGCTCGTGTCGGCCAGGATCATGTCGCAGCGGAACACCGCCACCGGCAGCCCACACAGGTCGTGGGCCTCCCGCAGCAGCACCTCACCGGCCCACTTGCTGTTGCCGTACCCGTTGGCGTACGTGTCGTCGACCTGCCGGGTCGGGCTGATCTCGCGGATGTCGCCGTCCTCGGTGAACCGGTCCGGTGCGACGCCCGCGCCGACCCCGATCGTGGAGACGTAGAGGTAGGGCTTCTGCCGGGTGGTCAGCGCCACGCGGATCAGTTCTGCGGTGCCGACCGCGTTCGGCCCGAACAGCTGGCTGTAGGGCAGCACATGGTTGACCAGCGCGGCGGGGTCGACGATGAGGTCGACGGTGTCGGCGAGGCGCTGCCAGGTGTCGCGGTCGAGCCCGAGGTCGGGTTCGCCCTTGTCGCCGGCGATGACCTGCAGGTGATCGGCGGCCAGCCGGCGGTAGTGCTCCGTCAGTGCCGGGTCGCCGCTGTCGAAGGTGCTGTCCAGCCGATCCCGCGCTGCGGCATCGTCTTTCGCGCGGACTAGACAGATCAGCGTGCCACCGACCAGCGCCAGTCGCTGCAGCCACTCCAGCGCCAGGTAGCGGCCCAGGAAGCCGGTCGCGCCGGTGAGCAGCACGGTCCGCACCTCCGGCCTCGGGCCGGGAATACCGGATGCCTGCGCCAGGGTCGTCGCGTCGAGGAACTTGTCCAGCGTCAGGTCGCGCGCGTGTACCTGGGATGCGTCGCGGCCGTGCACCGACGCGAAGGTGGGCCGCCCGGAGGCGGTTTCCCGCTCGGTGTCGATGAACGATGCCACGGCGGCCAGATCGGTGGCCGGGCTGACGATCACCCCGACCGGGACGTCGACGTCGAAGATGTCGTGCAGCAGGTTCGCGTAGGTCAGCGCGGACAGCGAATCCCCGCCGAGGTCGGTGAAGTGCGCATCGGACCGTAGATCCCCTGCGGCCGTGCCGAGCAGTGCGGCCGCGGCACGGCTCACCGTCTCCAGGGTCGGGCGCCGGGCACCGTCGCGCCGCAGTGCGCGCAACTCGTCTTCCTGTCCGTCGGCCAGTTCGGAGTACAGCGCCTCCAGGCGTGCCCCGTAGTGGTCCTTGAGTCGCGGCCGGGCCAGCTTGCGGATGCCGGTGAGCAGTCCGTTCTCCAGCGTGAACGGTGTGGTCTCGATCAGGAAGTCCCGCGGGATCTCATAGGACTGCAGATTCGCGGCCTTCGCGATGTCCTGGAGCGATTCTGCGACAACGCTTTTCACATCCCCGCCGGACAGTGCCGCCTCGGTCGGCACGACCACCGCCAGCAGGTAGGACCGGGCGCTGTTGCCGTACAGGAAGATCTGGCGGACGACGGGGCTGTCACCGAACACCGCTTCGAGCTTGGAGACGGTGACGAACTCGCCCTGCGACAGCTTGAGCACGTTGTTGCGCCGGTCCAGATAGGCCAGCTGATCGGGAGCGAGCTCGGCGACCACGTCTCCGGTGCGGTAGTACCCGTCCTCGTCGAACATCTCGGCGGTGATCTCCGGCCGCTTGTAGTACCCGGGGAACAGGGTGTCGGACTTGACGAGAAGCTCGCCGCGCGGATGCGGGCGGTCAGTGCGGAAGTATCCGAGATCCGGGACGTCGACGAGTTTGTAGTCGAGTACCGGCGGACGCTGCACCTGGCCGTCGACGAACACCGCGCCGGCCTCGGTCGAGCCGTAGCCGTCGGTCAGGTGCAGGTCGAGGAATTCCTCGACGAACGCGCGCAACTCCGGTGACAGCGGTGCCGATCCCGTCATCGCCAACAGGTAGCGGCCACCGAGCATGCGGTGCCGAAGCTCGGCGAACACCGCCTCCCGCTCGCCGGGGCGACGGTCGAGTTCCTTGGTGACCTCGGCGACGATCGTGTCCCAGATCCGCGGTACGAACGACAGCTGCGTCGGCCGGACCAGCGCCAGATCCTCCAGGAACGTCGAAAGATCGCTCCTGGCCGCGAAATACGCGGTGCCGCCGGAGCCGAGC
This sequence comes from Mycolicibacterium parafortuitum, assembly GCF_002086815.1. Taxonomy (GTDB): domain Bacteria; phylum Actinomycetota; class Actinomycetes; order Mycobacteriales; family Mycobacteriaceae; genus Mycobacterium; species Mycobacterium parafortuitum. The sequence goes on along the minus strand of NZ_MVID01000027.1, from coordinate 5,762 downwards.
GTGCCGTAGAGCAGCATGCGCCCCATCACGTGGCTCATCGGCATGAAGTTCAGGGTGATCGACGGGTGGCTACCGCGTTCGCCCCAGTTCATCCGGTTGGACGGCCGCCACGCGTTGGCCACCAGGCGCTCGGTGTACATCGCCCCTTTGGGCGCACCGGTGCTGCCCGAGGTGTAGATCAACAGCGACAGCGGGTCGGGGTCGGGGGATACGTACGTCGGCCCCGCGGGTTCGGCGGTGCCGGCGTCGATGAGCTCAGCCAGTGTCACCACACTGATCGGGCTGCCCGCGTTCTGGAGGCGCCGCCGTGCGGCGTCCAGCGCGTCGCGGTGGGCGTCGACGCGGGGCAGCAGGTCGAATACGACCAGGCGGCGCACCCAGGGCGCACCCAGCGCGAGTTCGACGGCGTCGTCGAGGTAGTCGACCGCGGAGAAGATCACCACCGGTTCGGTCTCGGCGAGGATCGGCGTCAGTGAGGTGACCGGCGCCGCGGTCTGCAGCGGGACCGCGACGGCGCCGCGTACCGGCTGGGCGATGTCGATGATCGCGTAGTCGACGCTGGTGAAACCGAGCACCGCGACACGGTCCCCGGGTGCCACCTCGGTCAGGGCCGCGGCGACGGCGTGCACGCGGCGTGACAGCTCGCCGTAGGTCAGCGTCTCGAATTCGGGCAGCAGCTCGGTGGTGGTCCGCCCGTCGAGCGGGTCGGTGACGTAGCGGACGGCGCGCTGTGCCAGCGCGGGACGGTCCGCGTAGCCGTCCAATACGGTCTGGATGACCTCGGGCAGCCGGATTCCGGGCTCTTCGATCGCTGCGGTGACGGCCGGTGACGGTGCCGCCGCGGCGAACTGGGGGTCGTGGGCGAGCAGATCGGCGGTGCGGCGTTCGAACCGCTGTTCACGGGTATCGGTAGACATTTCGCGTCCTCGAGAAAAGGCATTCGGATGAGGGACGGCGCGACGTTGCGTCTACCGCGAACTACGTTAGTCGAACTAAATGTATTCCGTGCTGAGGCCGTCGCGGGCTGCCAATCGACTGTGGGTGTGCTTCGCCCGCGCTGAAGGCCCAGGTTGGACGTCACACCTACCGTCGGCGCGTTACTCGCGCCACAATCCCGCGGCCGGACAGGCGATTTGGCGAAACCGCTGGCTAGCCTGGATTTTCGTGGAACCGCGACCATCGGCGATCGTCGATCTGTTCGCGGCGCGCATGTCGCGCTCACGGACGGACGCTCCCCGAAACGACGGGTCACGAGAAGAAGACGTGGCGGCTGTCGTTCTCGGTCCCCGACTGAGTGCGATGTGGGCCGCCGTCGGGGCGCCGGTGCGGGACTGGTGGCGGCTCTCGCGGTGGATCGAACGCCTCGACGACCCGGCCGTGCTCGAGGCGCTGGGCGCCTACTTCGACGTGCTGGTGGCGCAGCGTTGCGTGCGCCCCGGTGACGACCTGGTATCCGATCTGATCGACCACAATCTCGACGGCGGCGGTCTGACCGCCGACGAGATCCGGGTCGTCCTCGTCGATTTCGTCCGAGCGGCCGCTCAGCCCGTGTAGGCCATCACGTGCTTGATGCGGGTGTAGTCCTCCAGGCCGTACATCGACAGGTCTTTACCGTGGCCGGACGATTTGAACCCGCCGTGCGGCATCTCGGCGACCAGTGGGATGTGGGTGTTGATCCACACGCAGCCGAAGTCCAGCGCATTGGACACCCGCAGCGCACGTGACACATCCTTCGTCCACACCGAGGACGCCAGGCCGTATTCGACGCCGTTGGCGTATCCGATCGCCTGCTCCTCGTCGGTGAACGTCTGCACCGTGATCACCGGGCCGAAGATCTCCTGCTGGATCAGCCGGTCGTCCTGGCGCAATCCGCCGATCACCGTCGGCTCCACGTAGAAACCCTTGTCGCCCTGACGGTTTCCGCCGGCGGCGACGTCCGCGTGCGACGGCACGTCGGACAGGAAGGACAGCACCCGCTCCAGCTGGTTGGCGTTGTTGACCGGCGGCACCCAGGCGTCCTCGTCGTCGGCGGCACGCCCGAACGTCGTCGTGGCACCCTTGGCCTGCTCGGCCAGCGCGGCCGTGAGATCCGCGGCGATCGACGCCGACGCCAGCACCCGGGTGGCTGCCGTGCAGTCCTGGCCGGCGTTGAAGTATCCCGCCGTCGCGATGCCCTCCGCCGCGGCGGACAGGTCGGCGTCGTCGAACACGATCACCGGTGCCTTGCCGCCGAGTTCGAGATGGGTGCGCTTGAGGTTGCCGCCGGCGCTGACCGCGACGGCCTTGCCCGCGGCCACCGAACCGGTGATCGCGACCATCTCCGGGGTCGGGTGCGCGACGAGGTTGGCGCCGGTGACCCGGTCGCCGGTCACCACGTTGAGCACGCCCGCCGGAAAGTGCTTGGCGGCCAGCTCGGCCAGCATCACCGTGGTGACGGGGGTGGTGTCGCTCGGCTTGATCACCACGGTGTTGCCCGCGGCCAGCGCCGGGCAGATCTTCCAGATCGCCATCATCATCGGGTAGTTCCACGGTGCCACCTGGCCGATGACGCCGACGGGTTCGCGCCGGATCCACGACGTGTGGTCGGCCATGTACTCGCCGGCCGACTTGCCCTCCAGCACCCGGGCCGCCCCGGCGAAGAACCGGATCTGGTCCACCATCGGGGGGATCTCCTCGACGGCGGTGACATGGTTGGGCTTGCCGGTGTTGCGGCCCTCGGCCGCGACGAGCGCGTCGGCGTTGCGTTCCACCTCGTCGGCGAAGCCGAGCAGCGCCTTCTGCCGTTGCGACGGGGTGGTCTTCTTCCACTCCTTGAACGCGTCGGAGGCGGCCGCGTACGCGTTGTCGATGTCCTGCTCATTGGAGACCGGGGCGGTGCCGTACTTCTCGCCGGTGCTCGGGTCGATCAGCGGCATGGTCGCCCCGCTGGTCGAGTCGACGAGCTCGCCGCCGATGAAGTTCTTGACGGTGGTCATGGATCAGCTCCTTCTTACAGGTCGCGCAGGATCAGTTCGAGGATGTCGAGGCCTTCGAGCAGCAGTTCGTCGCTGATCGCCAGCGGCGGCAGGAAACGCAGCACGTTGCCGTACGTCCCGCACGTCAGCACGATCACACCGGCCTGGTGCGCGGCGGTGCTGAGCTTCTTGGCCAGCTCGGCGTCGGGTTCGGTGGTGCCCGGCTTGACCAGTTCGACGGCGATCATCGCGCCGCGCCCGCGCACGTCGCCGATGCGGTCGTTCTCGGCCTGCAGCCGGTGCAGCTTGTCCTTCATCAGCGACTCGATCTGCCCGGCGCGCGCGACCAAGTTCTCGGACTCGATGGTCTCGATGGTGGCCAGCGCCGCCGCACACGCCACCGGGTTACCGCCGTACGTTCCGCCGAGCCCGGACACGTGCGGGGCGTCCATGATCTCGGCGCGGCCGGTCACCGCCGACAGCGGCATGCCGCCGGCGATGCCCTTCGCCGTGACGATCAGGTCGGGCACGATGCGCTCGTGCTCGCAGGCGAACATCGCCCCGGTGCGCGCAAAGCCGGTCTGCACCTCGTCGGCGATGAACACGACGTCGTTGGCGCGACACCAGTCCAGCAGCGTCGGCAGGAAACCCTCGGCGGGAACGATGAAGCCGCCCTCACCCTGGATCGGTTCGATGATCACCGCGGCGAGGTTGTCCGCGCCGACCTGTTTGTCGATCACGGTGATCGCGCGGCGCGCCGCCAGCTCGCCGTCGGTGGCGATCTCCTTGCCGCCGAACTCGGCGTCGCGGAAGGGATACGACAGCGGCGCCCGGTAGACCTCCGGCGCGAACGGGCCGAACCCGTGCTTGTAGGGCATCGACTTCGCGGTCAGCGCCATCGTCAGGTTGGTGCGGCCGTGGTAGGCGTGGTCGAACGACACGACCGCCTGCTTGCGGGTGAAGGCGCGGGCGATCTTGACCGCGTTCTCCACCGCCTCGGATCCCGAGTTGAACAACGCCGAGCGCTTGTCGCCGTCGCCGGGGGTCAGCCGGTTCAGCGCCTCTGCCACCGCCACATATCCCTCGTACGGGGTGACCATGAAGCAGGTGTGGGTGAACTCGGCCGCTTGGGCGGCGACTGCCTCCACCACGAGCGGGGAGGCGTTGCCGACGGTCGTGACCGCGATGCCCGACCCGAGATCGATCAGCCGGTTGCCGTCGACGTCCTCGACGATGCCGCCGAACGCCCGTGCCGCGTAGACGGGCATCGTGGTCCCGACCCCGCGCGACACGGCGGCATTCTTGCGTTCGCTCAGCGCCGCGGAACGGGGCCCGGGGATTGCGGTGGCGAGGTGGCGGCTCTGTTCGAGAGCGCTCACAGGGAACCTCCTACGGACCCGTAGAGAATGGAGTTCGACGATTGCCGTGTGCGGTCCGAGCCTAGCCGCTTCGGCCACCGATCCGTAGATGGCCGTGGCAATTCATGTCGGAATCGTCACTACTGGCGCATGATGGCAACGAAATTCGTTGCGATATGGGCGTCCGGGTGTGCGCCGGGGCTCGCCCCACGGACCCCGGCCGCGGGGCGGTCCGGTCCGGAGTCGACCCGGGGGCATCGCCGGAACGTGCCGCAATGGCACACTGGATACCTGAGTCCTTCGGGACGGGCTTCCGCCGCGGGCGGTCAGGGAGCTCGCAGAGACAACATCGCCCCAAGAAGAATCTGAAACGTAGAGAGACGCTGTCGCCATGGATCTGGTCGTATTCCTGCCCCTGCTCATCATCATGGGCGCCTTCATGTACTTCGCATCCCGGCGGCAGAAGAAGGCGATGCAGGCCACGATCGACCTGCACAACTCGCTGCAGATCGGTGACCGCATCCACACCACGTCGGGCCTGCAGGGCACCATCACCGGCATCGGTGACGACTACGTCGACGTGGAGATCGCACCCGGTGTCGTCACCACCTGGATGAAGCTCGCGGTGCGTGACCGCATCGTCGACGACGTCGAGGACATCGACGCCGCCGGCACCGACCTGGAGTCGACCGGCACCGAGATCACGGATCGTCCGAACTTGAACAAAGACTGACGGCTGAAATCTCAGCGGCAGCACGTACTCTTTGCGGTGCTGACGACCTGATCTCGAGGAGACCCTGAAACGTGGCATCGTCTTCGACGGTTCACCCTGCCCGCTACCTGGGCCTGTTCCTGGTGTTGCTCATCGGCGCCTACCTGCTGGTGTTCCTCACCGGGGACAAGAAGCCCGACCCCAAGCTGGGCATCGACCTGCAAGGTGGCACGCGCGTCACCCTGACCGCGCGTACGCCTGACGGTTCGGAGCCGTCGCGCGATGCGCTGATCCAGGCCCAGCAGATCATCGGCGCCCGCGTCGACGGTCTCGGCGTGTCCGGGTCCGAGGTGATCATCGACGGCAACAACCTCGTGATCACGGTGCCCGGCGACGACACCAGCGAAGCCCGCAGCCTGGGCCAGACCGCCCGGCTGTACATCCGCCCGGTGGTCCACGCGATCCCGGCGGTCCAGCCGGGACAGGAGAACACCCAGCCCGACGGCCTCCTGCCGGGCGAGCTGCCTCCGGGCGCCGTCCCCGGCATGCCACCGGGGGCCATCCCCGGCATGCCGCCCGGGGCCATCCCGGGTATGCCTCCCGGCGCGATCCCGCAGATGCCCGCCGAAGGCCCCGAACCGGGTGCGCCCGGCGCACCGGTCGAACCCGTGGCGCCCGCACCGCAGCCGCGCCCGTTCCCGCAGCAGCCCGCCCCCGAGCCGACGCCTGCCCCCGAGC
>NZ_MVID01000026.1 GCF_002086815.1 Mycolicibacterium parafortuitum | reverse complement strand
CCCGGCTCGCCGCCCGGGCCGCATCGATCAGGTCGGCATCGGAGAGCCCGCCAAGCGCTCCGGGATCGGCCACCGACACTTCGAACATGTGTGCGAGTCTACCGGCGTGGGGTGACAAGTCAGGGCCCGAAAGCCCTGATTGGGGATGGAATCGGCTTTGTGGATAAACGCCCCAAAGCTGGCGATTTCCTGGCGTCGACCGCGTCCGACCTCGCACACTGGGGATAGGCGCGCGAATTGAGCCTGAGATTCGCTCCGCGGATAGCCACCGGGAATGTTCGCTGACGGAAGAAGTGTGCCACCCCAGCCTTGAGTGCTAGCACTCTCCTGTATAGAGTGCTAGGCGGCAGGTCGGTCCACCCCCGTGTCGGCACCCGCGACGACGGCGCGAGGGAAGAGCCGGCCACCGAGTACACACACCTAAATCGAGTGAAGGGGCTCCATCGTGGCGAGCGTGAACATCAAGCCACTCGAGGACAAGATCCTCGTTCAGGCCAACGAGGCCGAGACCACGACCGCGTCCGGTCTGGTCATCCCCGACACCGCCAAGGAGAAGCCGCAGGAAGGCACCGTCGTCGCAGTTGGCCCCGGCCGCTGGGATGAGGATGGCGAGAAGCGGATTCCTCTGGACGTGTCGGAGGGCGACGTGGTCATCTACAGCAAGTACGGCGGCACCGAGATCAAGTACAACGGCGAGGAGTACCTGATCCTGTCGGCCCGCGACGTGCTGGCTGTCGTCTCCAAGTAGAGCGAATCGTGTTCCGCCCCGGACGTTCCCGTACATGCGGGTGATGTCCGGGGCGGTGCGCGTTCCACCCACCCGTCCCTAGGGAAAGACATTCATGAGTAAGCAGATCGAATTCAACGAAACCGCGCGTCGCGCCATGGAGGTCGGTGTCGACAAGCTCGCCGACGCGGTCAAGGTGACGCTGGGTCCCCGTGGCCGCCATGTGGTGCTCGCCAAGTCCTGGGGCGGGCCGACCGTCACCAACGACGGCGTGACCATCGCGCGCGACATCGACCTCGAGGATCCTTTCGAGAACCTCGGCGCACAGCTGGTCAAGTCCGTCGCGACCAAGACCAACGACGTCGCCGGCGACGGCACCACGACCGCCACCGTGCTGGCCCAGGCGCTCGTCAAGGCCGGCCTGCGCAACGTCGCCGCCGGGGCGAACCCGATCGCGCTGGGCGCGGGCATCTCCAAGGCCGCCGACGCCGTGTCGGAGGCCCTGCTGGCCTCGGCCACCCCGGTCAAGGATGCGAACGCCATCGGCCAGGTCGCCACCGTCTCGTCGCGTGACGAGCTGGTCGGCGAGCTCGTCGGCGAGGCGATGACCAAGGTCGGCAACGACGGCGTCGTGACGGTCGAGGAATCGTCGACGCTGGAGACCTACCTGGAGGTCACCGAGGGCGTCGGCTTCGACAAGGGCTACCTTTCGGCCTACTTCGTCACCGACTTCGATTCGCAGGAAGCGGTGCTCGAAGACGCGCTGGTGCTGCTGCATCGCGAGAAGATCAGCTCCCTGCCCGACCTGCTCCCGCTGCTGGAGAAGGTCGCCGAGGCCGGCAAGCCGCTGCTGATCGTGGCCGAAGACGTTGAGGGTGAGGCGCTTTCGACGCTGGTCGTCAACGCCATCCGCAAGACGCTCAAGGCCGTCGCCGTCAAGGCGCCGTTCTTCGGCGACCGTCGCAAGGCGTTCCTGGACGACCTCGCGGTCGTTACCGGCGGGCAGGTCGTCAACCCCGACGTGGGCCTGCTGCTGCGTGAGGCGGGTCTGGATGTGCTCGGCACGGCGCGTCGCGTCGTGGTCGACAAGGACAGCACCGTGATCGTCGACGGCGGCGGAACCCGGGATGCGATCGAGGCCCGCAAGGCCCAGCTGCGTGCCGAGATCGAGGTCTCCGACTCCGACTGGGATCGCGAGAAGCTCGAAGAGCGCCTGGCCAAGCTGGCCGGTGGCGTTGCCGTGATCAAGGTCGGCGCTGCCACCGAGACGGACCTGAAGAAGCGCAAGGAAGCCGTCGAGGACGCCGTGGCCGCTGCCAAGGCAGCGGTCGAGGAGGGCATCGTCGTCGGTGGTGGCGCAGCCCTCGTGCAGGCCCGTACCGCACTGGACAAGCTGCGTTCGGAGCTCAAGGGCGACGAGCTGCTCGGCGTCGAGGTGTTCGCGTCCGCGCTGTCGTCGCCGCTGTACTGGATCGCCACCAACGCCGGCCTGGACGGCTCGGTCGTGGTGAACAAGGTCTCCGAGCTGCCGGCGGGACAGGGCTTCAACGCCGCGACGCTGGAGTACGGCGATCTGATCGCCGACGGCGTCATCGACCCGGTCAAGGTCACCCGCTCCGCGGTCGTCAACGCGGCATCGGTGGCACGCATGGTGCTCACCACCGAGACCGCGATCGTCGACAAGCCGGCGGAGCCGGAGGATGACGGCCACGGCCACGGCCACGGTCATCACCACCACTGATCGATACACCGAAATATCGAAACACCCCCGGCCTGTACAGGCCGGGGGTGTTTTCGTTGAGGTGAGGCTCGGCCTTCCGCGCGTCGGGCCTCAGCGTCATGGGGGTGAGGAACTTCCTTCCGGGAATCCTTGTATGACAACAGAATTGATGTCCAGCAGGCAATGTCGCCAATTCCATTGCCGCACACGTCAATTAGTGGTCGATGAAATTAACTTGCTTAAGCAGTAGTCTGAATCATTATGGGAGAAAAGAGGATCACGAATCAGGGTCGGCTTTTTGCTGGAGCCGTGCTGGCAATCGGACTCGGGCTGGGTAGCGGGGTAGGAGCGGCTGTGGCGAACGCGGCGCCCATTACTCCGGGTATCGACATCAGCACCGACAAGCCTCATCACGACGATTGGAAGCACTGGGGGCGCGGCCCCGGAAAGGGACCCGTCGGCAAGTGGGCGGGAGCGGACTTCAACCGCAATGTCGACGCATGCGTCACCGCGACCGATCCCAGTGGTCTGGTCAGCGGATTCGTCTGTATCTAGCCGCCGAAACGCCTAACCTGCCTGTGAGATCGCACAGGCAGGTGAGCAGGCATGACCGGATCGCGACGCTGTCACGCAATCGCTTCTCTGTGCGCCGTCGCGGTCGTGGGTGGACCCGTGCCGCAGGCCGGTGCCGACCCGATCGATCCGATTCCGGGTAGCGGGTTCTTCCTCGTGGGCCCGGATATCAGCCCCGGGCTCTATCGGACGGACGGGACGGCATCGGTCTTCGGTGTCTGGATCAACGACGTGCCGACCCAGGACTCGATGTGCCTGTGGTTCACCTACAGCACCCCGGACGCGAACAAGGACAACGTCGTCTCGACGAACATCTCGATGGGGCCGATGTACGCGAACATCAACTCGACGGTGAAGGCCTTCGAGTCGCGGAACTGCGCACCCTGGGTGCGTGTTCCCTAGGCGGGGTTTGCCCGGACGACGGAGCCGGTATACCCTCGTCGGCGTGAACATCCAGCGTGCCGGCTACTGGCGCTTTATCGAGGCTCCGGGCGGAGCCGATAAAGCGCAGCGTTAAGCACGCATCCACCCGGAGCCCAGGCAGTGACCACAAGGTCGCTGCCTTTCGTCATTAAAGGGCGCCGGACCTTCACCCAGGTGCCCGTACCAGAAAGGCACCACCGTGAACATGGCGCAGATCGCCTCTCAGAACACCTCTGACCGGCGCGTCCTACGCTTCAGCGACATCCCCAGCCCGCACGATGTGCTCAGCGAGTTCCCGCTGGGCGCCCGCCGGGCCGACCGTGTCGCCCGCGACCGCGACGAGATCGCCGACATCCTCGCCGGACGCGACGATCGGCTGCTGGTCGTGGTGGGCCCGTGCTCCGTGCACGACCCGGCTGCCGCGCTCGACTACGCCAGCAGGCTCGTCAAGGTGGCCGATCAGCTCAGCGACCGCCTCAAGATCGTCATGCGGGTGTACTTCGAGAAGCCGCGCACCACGATCGGCTGGAAAGGCCTGATCAACGATCCGGGGATGGACGGCACGTTCGATGTGGCCCGCGGTCTGCGTCTCGCGCGTCAACTGCTGCTCGACATCATCGACATCGGTTTGCCGGTCGGGTGCGAATTCCTCGAGCCCACCAGCCCGCAGTACATCGCCGACGCCGTCGCGTGGGGGGCCATCGGGGCCCGCACCACGGAGTCGCAGGTGCACCGTCAGCTCGCGTCCGGACTGTCGATGCCCGTCGGCTTCAAGAACGGCACCGACGGCAACATCCAGGTGGCGGTCGACGGTGTGAAGGCCGCCGCCGCGCCGCACGTCTTCTTCGGGATGAACGACCTCGGCCGCGGGGCCCTCGTCAGCACACTCGGTAACGAGGACTGCCACGTGATCCTGCGCGGCGGCACCGACGGACCCAACTGCGACGCGGACTCCGTCGCCGGAACCGCCGACAAGCTCGTCAAGGCCGGTCTGCCGGGACGGGTGGTGATCGATTGCAGCCATGCGAACTCCGGCAAGGACCACGTGCGCCAAGCCCAGGTCGGCGCCGAGGTCGCACAGCTGGTGCGCGACGGACTGCCCGTCAGCGGCGTGATGCTGGAGAGCTTCCTCGTCGGTGGTGCGCAGGCGCCGGAGGCTCGTCCGCTCACCTACGGCCAGTCGGTCACCGACAAGTGCATGGATTGGGACGCCTCGGATCGGGTGCTGCGGGAGCTCGCGGCGGCGGTCGGGGACCGGAAAGCCGGTACGCGCGGCTGAGCCGTCCGCGCGGGCTCACGCCTCCAAGCGGGTGCGGATGCCGGCCATCCGGCGGCGCAGGTCGTCCTCGCTGATCACTCCGCGCGCCAGCAGAGAGTGCGCGAGCGCGACCAGTTGGTTCTCCGGATAGGGGAGGTCGGCATAGCGTGTCGCCGACAGGAGGTCCTCCTCGTCCCGGCGCCGCTTGAAGTCGGGCACATCGGCCTCGCAGGCGGCGCGGTCCAGCGCGTCGCAGAGTCCGTCCAGGCTGGTCTTCCAGGGCGGAACCGGGTTCTCCACGCCGTATTTCGCCGCCATCACCGGCCAAACGTGGTTGCGTTCGACGATCGCATTCAGTGTCGGGCTTTCGACCGACTCAACCGGCGGCGACGGGTCTCTGGTGGTCATGACGTTTCCCTACGGATGGACGGCCGGGCGGGTGTCGGTGATGACGTTGGAGGTGACCCCGGGTTTCGGCAACGCCACGCCGATCAGGCAGTCCCGGGTGAGGATCTCGGTGAGCTGGTCCTCGCTCCACCCGTCGGTGCCTTCCGGTCGCATGGGCATCACCATGAACCGGTGCTTCTGATTGGAATCCTCCACCCGCACAGCGACTTCGGCGGGCAGGTAGAGGCCGAACTCGGCGAGGACCTCGCGCGGCCACCGGGGGAGGCGCCGACGGTAGTTGGGCGTGCGGTACCACTCCGGCGAATTGCCCAGGATCGGGCGCGGGTAGCACGAACACAGTCCGCAGACGATGACGTTGTGCAGCGTCGGGGTGTCCTCGAGAACCGTGAAGGCCGTGAAGTCGCTCGGTGTGCCGAAACCCGTGGGCTCCAGCCAGTCCACGCCGACCTCCTTGCTGGCGGCCAGCGCGTCCGTCAGGGCCAGCTGCTTGAAATCGGGGTCCAGCCAGGACTTCGCGACCAGGCGCGCCGCAGGCGTGGGGCCGATCTGCTCGGAGAACTCCGTGAAGTGACGGTGATCCTCCGCGGTGAACAGGCCCTTCTCGATGCACAGTTCGCGCAGCGCGATCTCCAGAACCTCGAAGTCGGTGATCTCGTCGACCATCGGCTTCACCGTGCGGTCATGGTCGTGGTCATGATCGTGGTGGCTCATCGTCGAGCCCCTTTCTGCGGCAGGAAGTTTCAGTCAGGCCGGGGCGAGCCAGCGCTGCGGGATCTCGGTCCGGAGCTTGTCTTCGGGTGCTCCCGTGTAGCCGTACCAGAGCTTCGGCATATCGAACTCGACGATGTAGAACCATTCGGCCGGTGCGTCGGTCAGGCCCCACGTCTCGTCCTCGGCGGCAGGGCTCTCGTAGGCCACCGAGGCGATGCGTCCGGTCGCCCCGCGGACGTACTCCGGCGTGCGGGTGTAGAAGATGACCGGGATGTCGCGGACCACGACGCTGTCGCCCACGGCGAAGGCAGGGTCTCCGGCTTTGCCCGCATAGATCTGTGGATCACCGATGCCCTGGGCCCGAGTGTGGTGGGAATTGCGAGGAACCTCCGAACCGTCTCCCACCGATTTCGGTTGCGCTTCGAGCTTCTTGCCGTCCAGGCCGCCGTCGTAGCGCGCCTGCACCTCGGCCATTCGCTCGCTGAGCTCGCCCAAAGTGATGAGGTGCTTTTCCACCAGCACCCGCGCCACCGCGATCAACCACCGTGCGTAGTACGGCAGCCCCAGATATTGGGCACGCCCGACGTCGACGTTGCCGATCCGGCGGCGTTCCTCGGACATCCAGATGCCGCGCGCCCCCAGGACCTCGCACATGATGTACGTCAGTTCTTCCCACTGCTCGTACTGCTTGTTCTCGTACTTGAGTGGGGCGTCCGGTTCGCCGACGACGTCGTGGACGGGCTTGAGGTAGGCCTTGATACGCGGATGGTCGAGCATGTCCGCTGTCGGCGCGTCGGGCAGTTCGGGGAACGCCGATCGCAGGCGGGATACCAGGTGCAACTGTTCGGCACGCTCGGATGACGCGCTCATGATCGGAGTTGTGGTGCGCTACCGGCCATTGGAAGGCCTTTCCAGCTATCGCGGGAGACGCGCGGTTCTCAAGCGTCGACGGCAACCGGACCGCTGCTGGCTGCCCACTCACGCTGCTGCGGAAAGCCAGTGCAACAGCACTTTTCGTTCTGAGAACGAAGCCCCCCACGCTCCACAGCACTGCAGTGCGCTCGTCGAGATCGAGGCGCCGAACGTTTCGAGGCTAGCACCGCGAATCAGACGGCGGCAATAGCCGCTGCGGGTCTGGCGGCCACCCTGGTGCGGTGCGTCGATGCCGTTGCAAACACAAGGCGGGCCAACGGGATACGGGTGAGCGGCCGACGATCAAGATCACGGCCTGGTGGCCGGTGGATCCGGCCTGGCTGTGTTCAGGCGCTGCGGCGGATACCGCGCTTGAGCAGGAGTTCGCGTTCGGACTCGCTCAATCCGCCCCAGATGCCGTAGGGCTCACCTACGGCCAGTGCATGCGAGCGGCACTGTGCGATCACGGGGCACCGGCGGCACATCTCCTTGGCGCGCATCTCACGCTGTGCGCGAGCCCGTCCACGCTCGCCGTCGGGATGGAAGAACATCGCGGAGTCGACGCCCCGGCAAACACCCTGCATCTGCCAATCCCAGATGTCAGCATTGGGACCCGGAAGTTGTTGCGGCTGCGGCAATGGAGAACCTTTCCCTCGGACTCGGTACGCGTCGCGTCGGATGCGTGAGTCGTGGAACCAATCCGAGCACAGTCGCCGATGACCACTCGTGCACACAACGTAGAAGGGCTTGAGAATTTCCGTCAATAGCCCCGCGCTGTGCGCAAGTGCATACCCGCGGGCCGAGAATTTACATCCCGTTCATCAAAGTGACTTTTGCTCAACGGAACTGGTGATAAAGCGGCCCGGCTCCCCGGTCGGTGACCCGGCATTTCGGCGTGGAATTCTCAGTAAACGCTGACAACGGCGCACCTTTGTCCACCCCGTCGTTGACATGGCGGTAACACGGGGTGCACGAACTGTTAACTGACGCAATATTCAAATCAGGCCGGAATTGATACCGTCGCCCTCCGATGGACACCACTGCTGCGATTTCCGCAAACGAACTCGCCGATGCGGCCTTCGGCTCCGACCCCGGCCGGTGGCCACTCCCGGCGGCCACCGGCGCCGAGGCGCTCTGGCTGCGTGCGGTCGCCGCCGGCGGTCAGGGCCGCTACGCCTGTGCCATCGTCGACCTCGACCGGCTGGCCCGCACCCCCCGTCCGGCAGCTATCTCGTCGATGATGCTCAGCACCCGCGCGTCGTTCCTGCGGCAGCTCGGCTGGCACGACCTCGCGAGGGCCTGGGACGGGCGCGCCGCCGCCGCGGCTGACACCGCCGAGGCGGCCGGCGACGCACTCGTCGGGTTGGCCGCCGACGCGTTGGGCGTCGGCCGGTATGACGCATCCGAGCGGGCGCTCGAGCGCGCGGCGGAGTCGGTCGGTGCGGCCGGCTCGCCCCGGCAGGAGGTCAGACTGGCCTGGGTGTCGGCGGAGTTGGCGATGTTCCTCGGGAACGGGGCCACCGCGGTCGGTCATGCCGAGCGGGCGGTCCGGTTGGCCGCAGACGTCGTATCGGTGCGACACCGAGTGAAGTCGCAGATCGTGCTGGCCGCCGCGCTGTGCAGCAGCGGCGACCTCGCCGCGGCCCGGCGTGAAGGTGACGCGGCCTTGGCCGATACGCAGCGGTACGGTCTCGTGCCGCTGCAGTGGGCGATCGCGTCGATGCTCGCCGACATCGGGTCCGAGACCCGCCCGGAGGCCGAAATCCGGGCCGTTCGGGACGGCTGTGCACAGACCGTCGTGAGATGGGGCGGCGTGTGGCGTCCGCGCTAACCGGGTTGTGCCCATGTCTGTCGTTATTGTTTAGCTGAGCCGGCACCGACTGGTACCGGCAGATACGGCCACCTCCCCTCCGGGTGTGTGTCCCCGACGTAACGCTGGAGAGCCTGCTCACGATGACAATTTCGGGAGAACGTCTCGATGATGTCGTTGCTGCAGCAGTGGCCGGCGATCGGGATGCACTCCGGGAGGTGCTGGAGACCATCCGCCCCCTCGTCGTCCGGTACTGCCGGGCGCGGGTGGGAACCGCGGAACGAAGCGGTCTCTCAGCTGATGACGTAGCTCAGGAGGTGTGCTTGGCCGCCATAACGGCGCTGCCGCGTTACAGGGACCAGGGACGACCGTTTCTGGCCTTCGTGTACGGGATCGCAGCGCATAAGGTTGCTGACGCGCACCGGGCAGCTGGTCGCAACCGGGCCGATCCGATGGATGTGGTCCCGGAGCGATACTCCGGTGAAGCCGGGCCCGAGCAGATGGCCATCGACTCCGAGTCCTCGGCGCGGATGGCCGAACTGCTCCAGGTGCTCCCCGAGAAACAGCGCGAGATCCTGATCCTGCGTGTCGTCGTCGGCATGAGCGCGGAGGAGACGGCCGTTGCGGTGGGCAGTACCGCCGGTGCGGTCCGCGTGGCGCAGCACCGCGCGCTGTCCCGGTTGAAGGCGGAGATCACGGCGACGGGGCAGGGGCGCGACTATGCCTGACTTCGGACGACCTGAATTCGGACGTGGGAACAGCGGCGGCGATCCGTCGCTCCACGAGATCAACCGCATCGACCAGATGCTCGACGCACTGGGTGCCCAGCAGCAGCCGTACGTCACCGACCACGCCGAGGCCGAGCTGGCCCAGCTGCTGGCCGGCTGGCGGGACGACGTGCGCGAGACCCCGATGGGGCACGTCGCGACGCCGCAGCAGGCCGAGGCGGCGCTGTACCGCACGCCGACGGCGAAGCCGTCCGGTCCCGGCCGACGGTTCTCACTCGCCCTCGTCGGCTCGGCCGCGGCAGCGGTGCTGGCCATCGGCGGGTTCGGTGCCGTGGTCGCGGGCTCCGGCCCGGGCGACGCGCTGTACGGGATGCGCACGATGCTGTTCGGTGAGCAGACCCAGACCCGTGACGACGCGGTGATACTGGCCGCCCAGACCGAGATGCAGCAGGTACAGCAGCTCATCGAGCAGGGCGACTGGCAGGGCGCGCAGGCCAAGCTGGAGGCGGTCACCACGACGGTCGCGACCGTTGGTGACGTCGACCAGAAAGAAGAGCTGATCGCTCAGTGGCAGGAGCTGACGGTCAAGGTCGAAGCCCAGGACCCGGTCGCGACGGTGCCGCCCGGCGCCCCGCTGCCCACGTTCCCCGAACTGCCGGCGGTGCTGCTCGAACCCGGCACGACCTCGTCGGAGACGACCGCGCCTTCGTCGGAGACGACGGCACCTTCGTCGGAGACGACGACCGCGCCTTCCTCCGAGACGACCGCGCCTTCCTCCGAGACGACGGCACCTTCGTCGGGGACGACGGCACCTTCGTCGGTGACGACCGCGCCTTCGTCGGCCACACCGTCGTCGTCGGTGGGTGCGACCCGGTCCTCGACAAGCGTGCCGCCGACAAGCGTGCCGCCGACCTCGACGACCGTGCCGCCGACAAGCGTGCCGACGTCGACCACGGTGGTGCGTCAGTCGACGACCGTGTCATCACCGAGCACGCCGCCACCGACCACGACTGTTCAGGCGCCGACGACGACTGCTCAGGCGCCTGCGACGACGTCTGCCGCGACCGCATCTGCGGAGACCAGCGCACCGGCTCCGGCCGAGGAGCCCGCACCGTCACCGACGGCAGCGGTCCCGACGACTGTGGTTCCGACGACAACGACGCCGCTGTTGCTCCCGGGAGTGGGCGAGTAGGAGAGAAGTCGAATTCGGCTGTCAGCGATAGCCGTCGGATTCCGACGCGGCTTCGTTGAGCGACGCATCGGCATAACCCCGGCAGTAGTCCCATGTGACGTAGGAGTCAGGCTCGGGGTCGTAAGCGGGTTCGTGCGGACGGACGGTGCCGTCGACCAGCAGCTGCAGCAGGTTGGCGCGCAGCATGTCCCAGTCGTGGTAGTGATCCTGCTGACATTCGTCACAGCAGACGACGAGACCGCGAATTCCCTTGTGGGCCAACAGGGCCTCGTAGACCGCGAGGTCGGCCAGATCGGCCTCGACGGCGATGCGTTCCTGGGGATCCAGCGGCTGCCCTGGTTCCAGGGCGTCGAGCGCCGCCGACGGATCGCTCGGATCGTCGGCGAACGGGTCAGGCGGCAGTCCTGGTGGCAGGTGGTCTCGCACGTCCCCAGACTACGCAGCCCCCCAGGTATCGCGCCAGCGCTCATCGGGCAGGTCGCCGTGCCGATAAGATGGAATTTTCCAGGTGTTACGGAAGGCTCATTACATGTCGATCGCCGAAAGCAGCATCCCCATCGCGGTGCCGGTGCCCACGGGCGGCGATGACCCCACCAAGATCGCGATGCTCGGCCTCACCTTCGACGACGTCCTGCTGCTGCCCGCCGCGTCGGATGTGATTCCGGCGACAGCCGATACCTCCAGTCAGCTGACCCGGCGGATCCGTCTGAAGGTGCCGTTGGTCAGCTCGGCGATGGACACCGTCACCGAATCACGCATGGCCATCGCGATGGCCCGCGCCGGCGGCATGGGCGTCCTGCACCGCAACCTTCCTGTCGCCGAACAGGCCGCCCAGGTCGAGACCGTGAAGCGCTCCGAGGCCGGCATGGTCACCGACCCGGTCACCTGCTCCCCGGACAACAGCCTCGCCGAGGTCGACGCGATGTGCGCACGGTTCCGGATCTCCGGGCTGCCGGTGGTGGACAACTCGGGCTCTCTGGTGGGAATCATCACCAACCGCGACATGCGGTTCGAGGTCGACCAGTCCAAGCCGGTCTCCGAGGTGATGACCAAGGCCCCGCTGATCACCGCCCAGGAGGGGGTGTCCGCGGAAGCCGCACTGGGACTGTTGCGCCGCAACAAGATCGAGAAGCTCCCGATCGTCGACGGGCACGGCAAGCTGACCGGCCTGATCACGGTCAAGGACTTCGTCAAGACCGAGCAGTTCCCGCTCTCCACCAAGGACAGTGACGGCCGGCTGCTCGTCGGCGCGGCCGTCGGCGTCGGCGAGGACGCGTGGACGCGGGCGATGACGCTCGCCGACGCGGGTGCCGACGTGCTCATCGTCGACACCGCGCACGCGCACAACCGCGGCGTGCTCGACATGGTGGCGCGGCTCAAGCGTGCCGTCGGGGACCGCGTCGAGGTGGTCGGCGGCAACGTCGCGACCCGCGCCGCGGCCGCCGCCCTCGTGGAGGCCGGCGCCGACGCGGTCAAGGTCGGGGTCGGCCCCGGCTCGATCTGCACCACCCGCGTGGTCGCCGGTGTCGGCGCCCCGCAGATCACCGCGATCCTGGAAGCTGTGGCGGCGTGCGCGCCGCACGGAGTTCCGGTGATCGCCGACGGCGGGCTGCAGTACTCCGGTGACATCGCCAAGGCGCTGGCCGCGGGCGCGTCGACCGCGATGCTGGGCTCGCTGCTGGCGGGCACCGCGGAATCGCCCGGCGATCTGATCTTCGTCAATGGCAAGCAGTTCAAGAGCTACCGCGGAATGGGGTCGCTCGGCGCGATGCAGGGCCGGGGTGCCACGGGGAACCTGCGTGGCTCCTTCTCGAAGGACCGCTACTTCCAGGACGACGTACTGTCCGAGGACAAGCTGGTGCCCGAGGGTATCGAGGGACGGGTGCCGTTCCGCGGCCCACTGTCCACCGTGATCCACCAGCTGGTCGGTGGTCTGCGCGCCGCGATGGGCTACACCGGCTCCGCCACCATCGAAGCGCTGCAGCAGGCGCAGTTCGTCCAGATCACCGCGGCCGGGCTCAAGGAGAGCCATCCCCACGACATCACGATGACCGTCGAGGCGCCGAACTACACCACCCGCTAGGGTCTACGGGGCCGAACAGGGGAGTCAACATGCGAGACATGGTGGAAATCGGCATGGGCCGGACCGCCCGTCGCACCTACGAGCTCAGCGACATCAACATCGTGCCGTCGCGGCGGACACGTTCGTCCAAGGACGTGTCGACCGCATGGCAGCTCGACGCGTACCGGTTCGAGATCCCGGTCGTAGCGCATCCGACCGACGCGCTGGTGTCGGTCGAGTTCGCGATCGAGCTCGGCCGGCTCGGCGGGCTCGGCGTGCTCAACGGTGAGGGCCTGATCGGCAGGCACGCCGACGTCGAGGACAAGATCGCGCAGGTCACCGAGGTCGCCGACAAGGATCCCGACCCCGCCGCGGCCACCCGCCTGCTGCAGCGGCTGCACGCCGCACCGCTGGACCCGGAACTGCTCGGTGCCGCGGTCGCGCGGATCCGTGAGGCCGGCGTCACCACCGCGGTGCGCGTCAGCCCGCAGAACGCGCAGGCATTGACGCCGACGCTGGTCCAGGCCGGTATCGACCTGCTGGTCATCCAAGGCACCATCATCTCCGCCGAGCGGGTCGCCAAGGACCACGACGGCGCGGGCGAGCCGCTGAACCTGAAGACGTTCATCTCCGAGCTCGACGTGCCGGTGGTCGCCGGCGGCGTGCTCGACCACCGCACCGCGCTGCACCTGATGCGGACCGGGGCGGCAGGCGTCATCGTCGGCTACGGGTCGACCGAAGGCGTCACCACCTCCGACGAGGTGCTCGGGATCAGCGTGCCGATGGCCACCGCGATCGCCGACGCCGCCGCCGCCCGCCGGGAGTACCTCGACGAGACGGGCGGGCGGTACGTCCACGTCCTCGCCGACGGCGACATCCACACCTCCGGAGACCTCGCCAAGGCGATCGCGTGCGGTGCCGATGCCGTCGTGCTCGGCACCCCGCTGGCCATCTCGGCCGAGGCGCTGGGCGGAGGCTGGTTCTGGCCGGCCGCCGCCGCGCACCCGTCGCTGCCGCGCGGCTCCCTGCTGCAGGTGGTCGACGAGGACCGGCCGTCGCTGGCGCAGGTGCTCAACGGGCCGTCCGACGACCCGTTCGGATCGCTGAACCTGGTGGGCGGGCTGGCCCGCTCGATGGCCAAGGCCGGCTACTGCGACCTCAAGGAATTCCAGAAGGTCGGGCTCACCGTCGGCCGCTGACGGTCACCGCAGGCTGCGCAGCGTCCGGACCAGGTAGTCGTCCACGAGCCCCGACCGGCCGGTGGACTTGTCGGTGGTGATCAGCAACGCGTACAGGCCGAGCAAGAAATAGATCGCGCTGTTCATCGGCTGCACGTCATCGGCGATCTCGCCGCGCTGCCGGGCGTTTTCGATCTGGGCGGCGACCAGCACGATCACCGGATGATCGCCGCCGTGCTCGGTGTCGTTTGCGCGGCTCGCCGCGGCCGGCGGCCGGGTGGGCGAGAAGTGCAGCGCCAGGAAGTCCTTGAACAACACCGCCCCGAGCCGGCGTTCCAGCCCCATCACCAGATCCGCCGCCTCGCGCAGCGTGGACGCCAGATCGTGGTGGGTCTTGGCGAATGTCGCGAACCGCTTGGCGATGCGGTCCTCCTCACGGCGCTCGAGCTCAAGGAGCACGTGCTCCTTGGTCGGGAAGTGGAAGAAGAACGTCCCGTGAGCAACGCCCGCGGCGGCGACGATCGCGCCGACGTCGGCGTCGGCCATGCCGGCCCGTTTGAACTCGGCGATGGCGGCGCCCAACAGCCGTTCCCTGGTCTGCAGCCGCTTCGCCTCGCGCGCCGTGATCCCGTCCGCCACGCCGATGACAGTAGACGAGGACGAAAATCTCACGTTAGGGTCGCCTCCCTAGCAAGTTACCGACGGGTAAGTTCATACTGGATTGATGACGCCTGACTATGACGTGCTGATCATCGGCTCGGGGTTCGGCGGCAGCGTGAGCGCGCTGCGGCTGACCGAGAAGGGCTACCGCGTCGGTGTGCTGGAGGCCGGCCGCCGCTACGCCGACGACGAGTTCGCCAAGACGTCGTGGAACCTGCGCAAGTTCCTGTGGGCGCCGCAGTTCGGTATGTACGGCATCCAGCGCATCCACCTGCTGCGCAACGTGATGATCCTCGCCGGCGCGGGTGTCGGGGGCGGATCGCTGAACTATGCGAACACCCTGTACGTGCCGCCGGAGCCGTTCTTCAACGATGCGCAGTGGCGCGACATCACCGACTGGCGCGCCGAGTTGATGTCGCACTACGACCAGGCGCAGCGGATGCTCGGTGTGGTGACCAACCCGACGTTCACCGACGCCGACCGCATCATGAAGGAGGTCGCCGAGGACATGGGCGTCGGCGACACGTTCGTCCCCACGCCGGTCGGCGTGTTCTTCGGCCCGGACGGCGAGAAGGCGCCCGGGAAGACCGTGGCGGACCCGTACTTCGGCGGCGCGGGCCCTGACCGCACCGGCTGCATCGAGTGCGGGTCCTGTATGACCGGATGCCGGTACGGCGCCAAGAACACGCTGCTGAAGAACTATCTCGGCCTCGCCGAACGTGCCGGCGCCCAGGTGCATTCGCTGACGATGGTGACCGGGTTCGAGCAGCGCCCCGACGGACTGTGGGAAGTGCACACCGTGCGCACCGGCGGCAAGCTGCGGCGCCGGCGCAAGACCTTCACGGCCGAACACCTGATCCTGGCCGCCGGCACCTACGGCACCCAGAAGCTGCTGTTCAAGATGCGCGACCGCGGCAAACTCCCCAAGCTGTCCGACCGGCTCGGCGTGCTGACCCGCACCAACTCCGAATCCATCGTCGGCGCAGGGCGTTTGAAGGTCGGAGACGACCTCGATCTGACCCACGGCGTCGCGATCACCTCGTCGATCCACCCGACCGAGGACACCCATGTCGAGCCGGTGCGCTACGGCAAGGGCTCGAATGCGATGGGGCTGCTGCAGACCCTGATGACCGACGGCACCGGGCCGGGTGGCACCGACACCCCGCGGTGGCGCCAGCTCGTCGAGACCGCGCGCGAGGACCCGAAGGGCACACTGCGACTGCTCAACCCGCGCCGATGGAGCGAACGCACCATGATCGCGCTGGTCATGCAGCACCTGGACAACTCGATCACCACCTACACCCGCAAGACCAGATTCGGGTTCCGGATGCTCGACAGCAAGCAGGGCCACGGTGAACCCAACCCGAGCTGGATCCCGGCCGGCAACGAGGTCACCCGGCGCATCGCGAAGAAGATCGACGGGGTCGCCGGTGGCACGTGGGGGGAGCTGTTCAACATCCCGCTCACCGCGCACTTCCTCGGCGGTGCCGCGATCGCGGACTCGCCCGAGCGTGGCGTCATCGACGCGTACCAGCGGGTGTGGAACTACCCGACGCTCTCGGTGATGGACGGTGCCGCGATCTCGGCGAACCTCGGTGTGAACCCGTCGCTTTCGATCACCGCGCAGGCCGAGCGGGCGGCGGCGCTGTGGCCGAACAAGGGGGAGGACGACCTGCGGCCGGCGCAGGGGCAGCCGTACCGGCGGCTGGATCCGGTCGCGCCCAAGCACCCGGTGGTTCCGGCCGACGCACCCGCGGCGCTGCGCAGGATCCCGATCGAACCGGTCAGCTCCACGGGATAGATTGCCGCGAACAGGCTCCCAGGTCGCTGGGAGCCTATCAGCTTCGGGCTGTGAACAGCCGTGTGGTGGCAGCGTCGCTCGGTGCGGTCGTCGTCGTGGCGGCGTCGGTGTTCGGTGCGGCTCCCAGTTCCGCCGCGCCGGTGACCGACGGCCTGTACGGAGATCCGGAGGCGGCGACCCGCTATTGGGAACCCCAAACCGAAAGCGACTGCGGTCTGCTGGCCGCCCGGACGGTGATCGGTGAACTCACCGGGGCGCCGCCGACCGAACGCGAGATCATCGACCTGGCCACCAGCACCCCGAGCGAATGCACTCCGGGACAACCGGTCTACGACGAGAGCATCGACCCGTCCGACGGTGGAACCGGCCACGGTACCTGCACCGACGATCTCGTCCTGCTGCTCAGGCACTACGGGGTCAATGCCGACTACACCAACGACGACGAAGCGGGCAGCGGGGGACAGGCCACCGGAATCGACGCGCTGGCGGGCTATCTGGGCGACGGTCGGCAAGCGCTGGTGTGCGTGAACGCCGCAACCATCTGGGACACCGACGACGACCGTACCGAGTGTGACCACATGGTGACGGTGGCGGCCATCGACTTCGACAACGACATCGTCTACCTCGGCGACAGCGGAGCCGACGACACCCGCGGCGAGCAGGTCAGCATCGACACCTTCACGACGGCGTGGGCCACCGGGGGCCACGAGCTCGTCGTCACCGCGCCCCGCTGACGATCAGGCACCAGAGTTCGCGGCCGCTGACGATCACCTCGGCGCCGTCCAGCCTTGCCGGTGCGGCGTCGTCGCCCGCGGTGTCGACCACCGCGCTGACCTCGACCTCGCTGTCCGCCGCAGTCACCACGATGCGCGCCGAGTTCGACGCGCGGCGCAGCACATCGCCCAGTGGCGTTGCGAGCGCAGCGATCTGCGGCTCCGTGAGGTCCGGGAGCGTGCCGCAGACGTCGATGACCACATCGATGCGGCGGTCCTCGGCGGCGTCGATCAACGGGCGGATCTGCTGCATCAACGGATGGTCGAAAGTGCCGGCCTGATCGAACAACGTGCGCAGCCGCCGGCATTCGGCGCGGGCACGCAACTGCATGTCCGCAGTCACCGGTTCGCCGCGGGTCAGCTCCTCCAGCAGGGGAACGACGTTGGCGACGATGTCGGCGTATCGGCGTTGATATTCGGCGCGCAGCGCCTGTGAGACGCGTTCCCGGGTCAGAAGCCGCTGGCGGGTCTGGTTCTCGACGGCGACGACGGTGGCGGCATCGCGCATCAGCCCGTTGAACACCAGCGCGAACACCTGCACGGCGAGGATGCTCGCGGTCCCGAGGCCGATGTTGACAAGCGTCTCGGCAGACGGGTCGCGGATGACGAGCACCGCGCTGTTGACGAGCCAGTATCCGGTGACGATCGCCGCGCCCGTGCGGGTGGGCAGTGCGAGCAGCAGTGGGACGACGCACCATCCGATCGCGCCCTGTGCCCAGTGCGCGTAGCCGATGACCTGGTCGGTGGGCAGCAGCGCGGGTTGGATGATCGCGACGGCCAATACCGCCGCGGCGGCGGGCCATGCGAAGCCCCAACGCCGCCACACGATTCCGGGGATCGCGGCGAGCGCGCCGAGGGCGGCGAGGCCGCCGAGGGCGGCGTCTGCCTGCGGCACGGTGATGGCGAGGTTCACCACCGCGTAGACGGTGAGGGCCAGGCCGAACCGGATCCGGGTCCGATCGATGAGCCGGTCGGGGTCGGCGGTGTCGGACACGCTCGGCGGCGGCGTCGCCGTCCAGGTCAGTTCGACGACGGTGCCTGCGCCGGGTGCCGAAGTGATGCGGGCCTCGCCCCCGGCGCGAGTCATCCGGCCGACGATCGACTCGTCGACGCCGTGGCCGCGACGTGGCGCGTCGGGGTCGAATCCGACACCGTCATCAACGAGCCGTATCCCGTTGCCGGACACGGTGACCTGCAGCGTGGTGGCATCGGCGTGCCGGTCGACGTTGGTCATCGCCTCGCGTGCCGCGGCGATCACCGGGTATGCGGTCGCGCCCGGCAGCCACAACCGGTCGACTCCGTCGAAGGTGACCGCAGTCGACAGGTGGCGGGCGCATTCGCGCAGCGCCGCAACGAGTTCCATCCGCGGCAGCGGAGCTTCCCAGTGATTCTCGTTGAGCAGGTCCAGATCTCGCCGCGCCTGGGCAGCGAGTCGCTCGGCGGGGAGCGAGGTGCCCTGGCCGACCATCAGCAGCGTCGAGGCGGCGGTGTCGTGCAGCAGTGCGAGTTGTTCGCGTTCGTAATCGCGGACCGCATGCGTGACCCTTTCGGCGACTTCGGCTTCCGCGCGCTCGTCGCGCGCGCGGTCCACCGCGCCCGCGACGTGCAACAGCATGAACCGGATGATCGAGGCGGTGGCGCACTGGACGGCGAAGTAGTACAGCGCAGGGACCGACGAGACGTACTCCCAGCCCGTGAGTTGGGCGGCACCGGCCGCGTAGGCGGCCGCGATCGCGAGCGTCATCGGGATGCTCGCGAGCACCGACACCGACACCGACAGGCTCACCACGGCCGTTCCCGCGATCGCCTGCGGTGCGGTGTTGAACGTGTAGAAGTCCGCGGCGGGGGTCAGCACCGGGATGGCCAGGCAGACCGCCAGCACCGCCCCGAAGTCGGCGGCCAACAGCGCGGGGGAGTGCGAGCGTGTCACGAGGCGGTACAGCGACCACATCGCCAGCACGGCCAACAGGCACCTGCCTGCCGGCAGCGCGCCGGAGAGCGGATCGGCGAGCGCGACCAGCGACACACCGAGGTTGGCGGTGTTGCGCATCAACAGGCCGATGTGGGCGGCCCGGGTCATCAACTGATGCCGTGCCGCCGGTTCCCGGCCGCCCCCGCTTGTCGCCACGGCCCTCCCCAGCGAACCTCGTGCAAGTCAACGTAGTCGGGACCGGTGTCGGCGCGAGGCTGGCTGACGTCGGTCGAACGTATGAATTCTCGGCCGGCGGCGTCCATCGATCACGAATTGACATATTCAGCAACGATGCGCGGGCTTTCTGTCGCGCCGTGTTCCGGGCTGAGATTAAATACCGGGCGGGGGGCAGGTATCTGCCGAAGAGATCTGACGGGGGAGGCATCGGAGGATGTCCCGCGAGGGCGAAGCGCAGAAGTCGGTCCGCATCGTGACCATCGACGACCACGACGTGGTGCACGCCGGGATCCAGGCATGGTGTGCGGAGGCGGACCCGCCGATCGAACTCGTGGAGAGCTTCATGCGACCCGCGGAGTTCTTCATCACATACTCCGGTGAGGCCGACGACATCGACGTGGTGTTGCTGGATCTGCAGATCGAGGGCAACCGGCCGGACTTCGACGCGCTGGCCGAACTCGCCGCGGCGGGTCGACGCGTGATCGTCTACTCGCACATCACGACCGACGAGGTCATCCTGACCTGTCTGGAACTCGGCGCGGTGACCTATCTGGTGAAGTCCGAGGGAAAACGCCACCTCATCGATGCCATCCACTCGGCACACGCCGCCACGCCCTACGTCGGCCCGCGGATGGGCAAGGCGATGCTGAACGACAGCAGCGTCGGCCGGATCAAGCTGACCGAGCGCGAGAAGCAGGTGCTCGTCGCGTGGTTCCAGACCGAGAGCAAGGACCTCGTCGCCGAGCGGCTGTACATCGCGCCGACGACCGTCCGCACCCACCTGCAACGGGCCAGGGCCAAGTACGCCGCAGCCGGGCGGCCGGCGTCGACCAAGTCCGCGCTGCTCGCACGCGCCATCGAAGACGGGATCCTGAGCCTGAAGGACCTCTACTAGCGAAATCGTCCGTTCGGCCGACAGACGCCGGCGCGGCGCGGCCCATAGCATCTGCTGTGCTCGGGGGAGCCGATGTGGTTGCCGGGTGCGCTCGGGTGGTTGGGCGGGCAGGGGGTGCGCCGAACCACCGGGCGCTCCGGCGACCACATCGCCCACCGACGTCACCGAGGCCGACACCTCACTAGACTGTCCCGGTGGATTCTGCAGCTCCCCGCCCTGTGTTGATCGTCGACTTCGGCGCGCAGTACGCGCAGCTCATCGCCCGACGCGTCCGGGAGGCGAGAGTCTTCTCCGAGGTCGTCCCGCACACCGCCGGAGTCGACGAGATCAAAGCGCGCAACCCGCGGGCCATCGTGCTGTCCGGCGGGCCGTCCAGCGTGTACGCCGACGGGGCGCCGCAACTCGACCCGGCGCTGTTCGATCTCGACATCCCGGTGTTCGGTATCTGCTACGGCTTCCAGGCGATGGCGCAGGCGCTCGGCGGCACAGTGGCACGCACCGGGACCAGCGAGTACGGCCGCACCGAGCTGAACGTCGCCGGTGGAGAACTGCATGCCGACCTGCCTGCCGTCCAGCCGGTCTGGATGAGCCACGGCGACGCGGTCACCGCGGCTCCCGAGGGTTTCGACGTGGTGGCCACCAGCAGTGGCGCGCCGGTCGCCGCGTTCGAGAACCGCGCCCGGCGGCTGGCCGGTGTGCAGTACCACCCGGAGGTTCTGCACAGCCCGCACGGACAGCAGGTGCTGAGCCGCTTCCTGCACGACTTCGCCGGCATCGACGCGACCTGGACTCCGGCCAACATCGCCGAGGCCCTCGTCGAGCAGGTGCGCACGCAGATCGGCGACGGGCGCGCGATCTGCGGGCTGTCCGGAGGTGTCGACTCCGCGGTGGCGGCAGCGTTGGTGCAGCGCGCCATCGGCGACAGGCTCACCTGCGTGTTCGTCGATCACGGGCTCCTGCGTGCCGGTGAGCGGGCACAGGTGCAGCGCGATTTCGTCGCGGCCACCGGCGCCAACCTGGTGACCGTCGATGTCGCCGACCGGTTCCTGGAAGCCCTGTCAGGGGTGACCAACCCCGAAGGCAAGCGCAAGATCATCGGCCGGGAGTTCATCCGTGCCTTCGAGGGCGCGGTACGCGACACCCTCGGCGCGGCTGACGGTGAGGTGGAGTTCCTCGTGCAGGGCACTCTGTACCCGGATGTGGTGGAGTCCGGCGGTGGAAGCGGCACGGCGAACATCAAGAGCCATCACAACGTCGGCGGACTGCCCGACGACTTGAAGTTCTCCCTCGTCGAACCGCTGCGGCTGCTGTTCAAGGACGAGGTCCGTGCGGTCGGCCGGGAACTCGGTCTGCCGGAGGAAATCGTTGCGCGGCAACCCTTCCCGGGGCCCGGGCTGGGTATCCGGATCATCGGGGAGGTGACCGCCGATCGGCTCGACACTCTGCGCCGCGCCGACGCGATCGCCCGTGAAGAGCTCACCTCGGCGGGTCTGGATCACCAGATCTGGCAGTGCCCGGTGGTCCTTCTGGCCGACGTCAGGTCGGTCGGTGTGCAAGGTGACGGACGCACCTACGGGCACCCCATCGTGCTGCGGCCGGTGTCCAGCGAGGACGCCATGACCGCGGATTGGACCCGGGTGCCCTACGAAGTGCTGGAACGGATTTCGACCCGGATCACCAACGAGGTGCCCGAGGTCAATCGGGTCGTGCTGGACGTCACGAGTAAGCCGCCGGGCACCATCGAGTGGGAGTGACTACTCGCCGGCGGCTTCGGCATCCCTGGTGATCAGGTCCCCGAGGAGCCGGGCGACCACCGATTCGACGGCGGACTCGATCGAAAACGCCAGTGTGGCGCCGACAGCAGAGACCGCCTGGGTGCGGAAGCGCACCAAAGTCGTTATCAGCTCGGCGACTTCGACGTCATCGGGCATCGCCGCACCCGGGTTGATCTTGTCCACCACCTCGTCGAGGCCTGCCTGCACAAGGATCGCACTGATCTGATCCAGCAGCGGGCTCACCTGTTCGTGGACGTCGATCACCTTGTCGAGAGCCATGCCGTACTGCCGGATCTCGATGAACGCCTCCACCAGGGTGGGCCGCACGATGGTGGCATGGTCGTCGTCGAGCCGGATGATCCCGAGGGCGACCAGCCGGTCGAAGCCGGCCGGGTCGTCGATCAGCCTGTGCGCCTGGGAGATCAGCATCCGCTGCGGTTTCTCGGTGGCCCAGCTGCCCGCGATCGCGGACTCCAGGCCGAGCATGTCGCCGAGATCCTTGCCCTGCTCCCACGCGGTCAGCATCTCCTTGACGTGCGCGATGTTGTAGCCCCGGTCGAGCATCGAGGTGATGAGCCGCAGCCGGGTCACATGCGTGTCGTTGAACAACGCGATCCGCCCCACCCTCAGTGGCGGATGCAGCAGCCCGCGGTCCCGGTACACCCGGATGTTGCGGGTCGTGGTGCCCGCGAGCCGCGCCAGCTCCTCGATCCGGTATTCGCCGGATTCGACGCCACCGTGCGGCTTGGCCGCGGCGTCGAACAACTGCGACACCGCGCTCTCGACCACATCGCGGGAGCCGCGGCGCAGCCGGCGCAGGATGGTCTGGATCGGGCCGGACATATCAGCGAAGATACTGCCCATCGCGGCCGCGGGCATCGCCGAAGACGATGGCGTCCACATGGTGCTCCACACCGTCGCTGGTGCGGACACCGACCGGGCTGAACGTGGCGATCGGCCAGTCGATCAGCTTGCAGTTGGGTTGTTGTAGGGCACGGTAGTAGTCGCCGGCCACCAGCACCCGGGTCGCCTCGGGCGGATGGTCCGGGGTCAGCTGGCGGCGAAGCCACGGGTCCTCGACCTGAGTGCGCAGATGTGCCCGGGCCAGGCGCGCGACAACCCACTGCCGCACCGGCCCTTCGGTGAACTGTCCGGGGACCGCATAGGGGAAGATCCAGCGCGGCGCGCACTGGAAGACCTTGACGAACGCGGCGATGCCTGCCAGTTCGGGGACGATCCGCACGGTGCGGGAATCGGTACCGATGACCGCGACCCGCTTGTCGGCGAAATCATAGCCCTGGTGCCAGGATTCGACGTGGATCCGGTCGCCCCGGTAGGTGTCGACGCCGCGCAGGTCCGACGCGGTCATGTCAGGCCGCCGGTTCGTGGGTGAGTTCGTTGAACCAGCTGGGGATCGGCCTGAGCAGTTTCCTGGGATAGCGCTCGGAGACCCAGACCAGGGAGTTGGCGAGCAGATGGTAGGGGTGGCCGGGGTTCACCACGGCGGCGGCGTGCCGCTTGAGCACCTGGTAGGTGGGCACCCGGTGGGTGAATTCACCTCGCTCACCCAGGGTTTGGAAGCGTTTCACCGCGTTGTAGAGGCGTTCGGGTTCCAGGCCCATGCCGACGATCTCGTTGCGGATCCGGTTGAGCAGCGGGATGTACATGATCGCCCCGATGATCAGCCCGGGGCTCGCGACGGTGGCGACGAACTCGATCGCCAGGCGGCGCAGGTCGGTATGGCCGACCATGTTCAGCACCTCGAAATCGACGGCGATGTGCCGGGATTCGTCGTTGTTGATCTTCTCGAACACCTGATGGCAGACCGGGTCGTCGACCTCCTCGAGGAGGAACTTCAGCAGGGCGCCGTCGAGGGCGACCTCAAGCATCGGGATGACGGTGCCGAGCACCGACAGCGACATGTCGTCGGCGTAGGTGTCCAGCCAGTCCATCGCCAACCGGATGTTCACGTTCGGTTCGGGCATCTCGCTGTCGTCGAGCATTCCCCACCGTTTCATCAGCGCCAGTTCGGCGTTGGCGTGGCGTTGCTCCTCGGCGTGGAAATAGCGGTAGATCTCGGCGATCGTCGGGGTGGGCGCCTTCTTGGCGAGCGCCGCGAAACCGCGGGCGCCGATGTTCTCGATCCAGCACAGGTCGGCCATGAAGGCCTTGAGCTTCGGACGCTGCTCCTCGGTGATCAGTTCCGCGCCGGGAGCATCCCAGTCGATGTCGGCCAGTGCCCACTGCCGGTCCTTGATCTTGGCCAGCATCGCGTCCATGTCGATCGCCATCCTCGGATGCAACTCTCAATGGTGACATTTGTCAATGTCACTATTTGTCGGTGACACGGTCGGGGCGCGCTGGTCTTGTTGACGCTTGTCGGTGGTGAGGTGTTTACTGGCGGCATCGAACAAAGTTTCGAAGAACGTATGGGTCGGATGGTGTGAAAGGTGCAGCTGTGACGACACCGCAGAGCGTGAACCGGTGTCCCGCTACGCGCGCTGAGCAGGTAGAACGGCTTCGCAAACAGATCGCGTCGATCTCCGGCAGGGTGGGTGCGAACCGTCGGGCCGCCGCTCCGGTGGCGGCGCCGGTGGCGCCATCTGAGCCTCCGGATAGTTTGCTGCCGATGCCCGATTTGCTGGCTGAGGTGCTTCCGGATTCGTTGCCGCGCGGCACCGTGGCAGTGGTATCCGGGGCGCGTTCGCTACAGCTGAGCATGGTGGCGGCCGTGACAGCGGCCGGGGGTCATGCCGCGATCATCGGTCAGCCGGATGTCGGTCTGCTGGCCGCGGTGGAGATGGGCGCCGACCTGAGCCGGATCGCGGTGATCCCGGAACCGGGGGCCGATCCGGTGGAGGTGGCCGCGGTGCTGATGGACGGGATGGACCTGGTGGTCCTGGGCCTCGGAGGGCGGACGGTGCCTGCGGGAAGGGCCAGGGCGGTGGTGGCCAGGGCTCGGCAGCGCGGCTGCACACTGCTGGTCACCGACGGCGACTGGCAGGGGGCCTCTGCGCGGTTGGACGCCCGCGTCAGCGGCTACGAGATCGCCGGCGGCCGGGGCGGGAAACCCACCCCGGGATGCGGCCGGATCAGCAGGGTGCGGTTGGCCATGCGGGCCAGGGGCCGCTCGGTTGGGCATCCCGCCCGCGCCGTGGGCGGGTGAGATGGCGGGCAGGGTGCTTGCCCTCTGGTGCATGGACTGGCCCGCCGTCGCCGCCGCGGCGGCAGTCGGTCTGCCGCCGACGGTGCCGGTCGCGGTCACGCTGGCCAACCGGGTCATCGCATGCTCGGCGGCGGCGCGGGCCGCGGGGGTGCGGCGGGGGCTGCGCCGGCGGGAGTCGCAGGCCCGGTGTCCGGAGCTGCACGTCGCCGCCGCCGACCCGGCACGTGACGCCCGGCATTTCGAGAACGTCACGCTCGCCGTGGACGATCTGGTACCGCGCGCTGAGGTGCTGCGCCCCGGCCTGCTGGCACTGTCGATCCGCGGAGCGGCCAGGTACTTCGGTTCCGAGCAGGCCGCTGCGGAACGACTGGTCGACGCGGTGGCCGCCGTGGGCGCCGAATGTCAGGTCGGTATCGCCGACCAACTGCCCACGGCCGTCTTCGCGGCGCGGGCGGGCAGAATCATCGACGCCGGTCGGGACGCACCGTTCCTGTCGACGCTGTCCATCCGGCAGTTGGCGTCCGAACCGAGTCTGGCCGGCGTCACGCGCGAAGAGCTGGTGGATCTGCTGTGGCGCATGGGAATCCGCACGATCGGCCAGTTCGCCGAGTTGTCCCGCAGCGACGTCGCGTCCCGGTTCGGCGCCGATGCGGTCGCCGCGCACCGCATCGCGCGCGGGGAGCCCGCGCGCGGCCCGTCCGGGCGGGAGCCGGAAGCAGAACTCGACGCGGTGATGAACTGCGATCCGCCCATCGAACGGGTAGATGCGGCGGCCTTCGCGGGACGCTCGCTGGCCGGCGTGCTGCACCGCAGCCTGGAGGCGGCCGGGGTGGGTTGCACCCGGTTGGCGATCCACGCGGTGACAGCCAATGGGCAAGAGCTGGAACGGGTCTGGCGGTGCGCCGAACCGCTGACCGAGGACGCCACCGCCGACCGGGTGCGCTGGCAGCTGGACGGCTGGCTGAACCGGCGCAACCCGGGAGACCGGCCGTCCGCCCCGATCACCGTGCTGCGCCTGCGCCCTGTGGAGGTGGTCTCGGCAGAGGCCATGCAGTTGCCGCTGTGGGGTGGCATCGGGGAGGAGGACAGGCTGCGGGCGCGACGGGCGCTGGTGCGCGTGCAGGGCCTGCTGGGGCCGGACGCCGTCAAGGTTCCGGTGCTCAGCGGTGGCCGCGGTCCCGCCGAGCGCATCACCTTCACGCCGTTCGGAGACGAGCTTGTGCCCCAGGCGAATCCGGAGCAACCGTGGCCGGGGCGACTGCCCGAGCCGTCACCGACCGTACTGCTCGACGACCCGGTCGAACTGTTCGACGCCGACGGCGCCCCGGTGCGGGTCACCGGTCGTGGGCTGTTCAGCACCGCACCGTTCCGGCTGCAGGCGCCCGGGCGGTCGGGACAGTTGTCGTGGTGGGCCGGTCCGTGGCCGGTCGACGAACGCTGGTGGGATCCGTCGTCGAAGAGCGGTAGGACGGCCAGGGCGCAGGTGCTGCTGGATTCCCAGAAGGCCCTGCTGCTGTGCTACCGACAGAGGAGGTGGTATCTGGAAGGGGTCTACGAATGATCCAGCTGCCGGGCGAATCTGCCCACCCGCGCGATGAACCGGTCGAAGAATGCGGCGGGATCGACTTCGGTGCCGATGAGTGCATTGGGCTGCCTGCCCCAGTGCCCGCTCCAGTCGGCGATCGTCATCCCGCGTGTCAGCGTGCCGGTCAACTCCACGTCCACCGGTGCGGGACGGTACCGCACCAGGGTGGTGTCGAGCGCGACCGCGGCGGCCAGTGGATCGTGCAGATGAGCCAGGTATCCCTCGCCCTGGTCGTGGTGGAACTCGAAGTAGAACCGCATCGCGTCCTCGAGCACCCGGATCAGCGGGTTGGACGCCGTCGAGGCGGTGCCGCGTGGATCGAGCGCCGACATCGGGGTCGAGGAGGACCCGGCGGGGGTGGACCCGGCGGGGGTGGACCCGGCAGCCTCGGCGAGCCGGCCCAGCAGCTCCGGTGTCATCACCGCGTGCTCGGTCAGGTTGAGCCCCAACACGATCGGCAGATGCTCGGCGCCGGACAGGGTCCATGCGGCGAACACCTCGGCGGCTGACTCCGGGTCGACGTGGGTGTTCCACTCCGCCACCGGTGTGGTGTTGCCGCGGTAGTCGAACGCGCCGCCCATGATCACCAGACGCTTCAACAGCCGGGGCAGCGCGGGTTCGGCCCGCAGCGCCAGCGCCAGGTTGGTCAGCGGGCCCGTCGCGATCCCGATCAGCTCACCGGGATGGGCGTGCGCCGCCCGCACCCAGGCCTGCGCGGCGTCGTATCCGGTGAGCTCGGTGCGTGGCACCCGCAACCGCGCGTAGCCCATCCCTTCCGGACCGTGGGTGTCCTCGGCGGTGCGCAGCGGTGCGACGAGTGGGGTCTCCGACCCCCGCGACACCGGGACCCCGGTGATGCCGCACAACTCCAGCAGGGCCAGGTTGTTACGGCATACGTCGTGCACGCCAACGTTTCCCGCCGTCGACGCGATACCGACCAGATCGGCCTCGGGGCTGGCGAACAGGTATACCAGGGCCATCGCGTCGTCCACGCCGGTGTCGACGTCGACGAAGACGGGGTGACGCGCGCCGCTCACCAGTGCACGCCGGGCAGGAGCCGCACGGCTCGCTTGACCGGACCGGGGATGCGCACGGACGGGACCGGGAACTGCGTGGTGGGGGACTGCCTGGGGGACTGCACCGTGTCATCCTCGGTGATCCCCCGCGCCGCAGCCGAATCGGGGTAGCCCAGATACAGCTGGTGCAGGAACCGGCGGGCGAGCTTCGGGGTGAGGTACATCCCGAAGTCGGCGAACGTGCCGATCGGGGTGTCGATGCGGGCGGGTTTGTCGACCAACGCGCGGACCACCATCGCCGCGGCGTGTTCGGCCGAGATCGCCGGCGCCGGATTGAGCCGGCCCGACGGCGCGATCATCGGCGTCTTCACCAGCGGCATATGGATATTGGTGAAGGTGATGTGGTCCGAAAGCGTCTCGGTGCCGACGATTCCGGCGAACGCATCCAGCGCCGCCTTGGACGGGATGTAGGCGCTGTAGCGCGGGTTGTGGGCCTGCACACCGGCGCTGGAGACATTGACGACGTGCCCGAACCGGCGCTCCCGCCAGTGCGGCAGCAGCGCCAGCACCATTCGCACCGCGCCGAAGTAGTTGACCGCCATCACCCGTTCGTAGTCGTGCAGCCGGTCGGTCGAGGCCATCACGGAACGCCGGATCGAGCGGCCCGCGTTGTTGACCAGATAGTCGACGTGGCCGAACCGGCCGAGGATGTCCTTGACGGTGTGCTCGACCGCCGACGAATCGGTGACGTCACAGGTGAACGCGTGCGCGTCCCCACCGGCGGCGCGGATCTCGGCGATCAGCCCGTCGAGCGCCTCGGCGTTGCGCGCGAGCGCGAACACCGTCGCGCCGCGCCCGGCGACCGCGATCGCCGACGCCCGGCCGATCCCGCTGGAGGCCCCGGTGATGACGACATGCTTGCCCACCAGCGGTCCCGCCGGGTCGTCGCGGCGGGCCCGGTTCGGGTCGAGGTGGTCGGCCCAGTAGCGCCACAGCCGCGGCGCGTAGGACGCGAAGTCCGGGACCCGGATCCCGAGCCCGTGCAGTGCCACGTCGGTGGGTTCGGAGGTGAACGTCGGCGCAAGGTCGACGACGTCGAGGATCTCGCCGGGGATGCCCAACTGGGTGGCGGCCATGTTACGGATCACCCGCGCGCTGCCGCGCGCCTGCAGCAGCGGCGCGGCGGTCACCCGGGGCAGCGAGCCGATCAGCGGCGGCAGGCCCGCCGTGGACGCCACGGCGCGGTAGATACCGCGCAGACCGACCGACTTCGGCGCGGTCAGGTGGAACGTCTGGCCGTCCCGGTCCGGGAGATGGATGAGACCGGCGACCGCGTCGACGACGAAATCCACCGGCACGATGTTGGTGCGCCCGACATCGGGCAGCATCATCGGCGTGAACCGGGGCAGTGCCGCCAGCGCCGCCAGGACCGGGAAGAAGTAATAAGGCCCGTCGACCTTGTCGATCTCACCGGTGCGGGAGTCGCCGACCACCACGGCGGGACGGTAGATGCGGAACGGCAGACCGTCGGCCGCCCGCACCAGCGCCTCCGCCTCGAACTTGGTGCGGTGATACGGCGTCGGCAGGTTCTGGCCGACGTCGAAGTGGTCCTCGGTGTACACGCCGCCGAAGTCCCCGGCCACCGCGATCGACGAGATGTGGTGCAGCGTCGCACCGAGGCGGCGGGTCAACGCGATCACCGCACGGGTGCCGTCGACGTTGGCGGCACGCTGCCGGTTCTCGGCGGCGGTGAGGTCGTAGACCGCGGCGCAGTGCACCACATGGTCGATGTGCCCGAGGTCGGCGACGGTGGTGTCGGTAAGCCCGAGGTCAGGACGAGTGAGGTCACCGACGACCGGCTGCACCCGCTCGTCCCAGTGCTGCGCGAGGCGTTCGAACCGGCCGGCGGAGTCGCGGCGCACCAGCACGTGCACCGCGGCGGTGTCCGGGCGGGCCAGCAATCGGGTGACCAGCCGGCTGCCGATGAACCCGGTACCGCCGGTAACGACATAGCGCATGCGGACATGCTCGCGTCGCTCCGGGTGTCAGTCAATACGGTTACCCTCACGCTCATGCCGCTCGATCCCGGCGCCATCGGCGCGACCACCCCGCCGCAGCTGTTCACCTGGACCGACCGCGAGACGTTGCTCTACGCGCTCGGTGTCGGCGCGGGCACCGCCGACCTCGCGTTCACCACCGAGAACAGTCACGACGTCGCCCAGCAGGTGCTGCCGACGTACGCCGTCATCGCGTGCTCACCGTTCGGCGCGATCACCGAGATCGGCTCGTTCGATTTCAGCAGGCTGCTGCACGGGTCGCAGAGCATCCGGCTGTTCTCGCCGCTACCGCCCGCCGGCGCACTGCGCGTCACGTCCGAGGTGGCCGACCTGCAGGACAAGGGCGAAGGCAAGAACGCCGTGGTGATGCTGAAGGGGACGGGTGCCGACCCCGACACCGGGCAGGTGGTCGCCGAGACGCTCACCACCCTGGTGCTGCGCGGCGAGGGCGGGTTCGGCGGGCAGCCCGGCCAACGCCCGCAGGCCCCGGCGATCCCGGACCGCGACCCCGACGCGCGGGCCGCGCTGCCGACCCGCGAAGACCAGGCGTTGATCTACCGCCTGTCCGGAGACCGCAACCCCTTGCACAGCGATCCGTGGTTTGCTCAACTCGCCGGATTCCCGCGGCCGATCCTGCACGGGCTGTGTACCTACGGGGTGGCCGGGCGGGCGTTGATCGCCGAACTCGCCGGCGGTGACGCCACCAAGATCACCGCGATCTCCGCGCGCTTCACATCGCCGGTGCTGCCCGGCGACACGCTGACGACCTCCATCTGGCGGCTGGGATCTGGCCGGGCGGTGTTCCGCACCGAGGCGGCGAACCCGGACGGGTCGGAGTCCCGGCTGGTGCTCGACGACGGCGATGTGGAGTTCGGTGAATGACCGGGTGGCCGGGATAGATCGCCGGCCGGCCCGGCGCTGGGCAATTGTTTGCTGGGCTGGTAGCCTTCGCCATGCGCTGGGCTATTGATCTGGACCTTGGTACGTGGGACGGGGGTGGATAGTTGTTCAGAGGTTTGCGGTCCCTGTCCGCTGGTGCCGTCGTGCCTGGGCTGTGGCGGGTCGATCAGTACTACTGGTTCACTGCGCTGCTCGCCTCGCGCGGCCTGCAGACCGCCGCGTGTCGCCTGGTTGCCGCGTGTATCGCCGCGTTCGCGTTATTGCCGGTCGGGCTCGTCGCCGGGTTGTTCGGCCAGCAGTCGATCGGTGCCCGCATCGCCGCGGCGGTGATCGTCGTCGCTTCGCTGGCCATGGCGACCCTGTGGCTGCGCGACCACTGGCCCAGCCGCGCGCAGTCTCTGGTCTGCGTGCTGGCCGGATCGATCGGTGTCGGGGTGGCCTCGCTCCTCGTCGCGAATCCGCTGGTCGGCTTTCTCGGCACGGCGACCTACGTGGTGCTCACCGTGTACGTCGTCTGCTTCCACGCCGCCCGGCTGCTGGCGCTGACCTGGACGGTCGGCGCGGCGGCGCTGGTTGTGCTGGTGGTCGAGATGGCCTCGACCGACCTGGCCGTCGCGATCACCTGCCTGCTGATCGCGGTGCTGCTCAATGTGTTCGTCGCGATCTCGTGCCGCGGGTTGATCAAGCTGCTCCAACCGCAGGCCCATCACGGGGACATCGAACAGCTGACCGGCTTGCTGCACCGCGATGCGTTCTACAGCTCGGTGGCCACACTGCTGGCCTCGCGCAGCCGCAGCGACGACAAGTTCCTGGTCGTCGTCGCGGTGAACATCGACAGCTTCTCGCTGCTGCTCGGGCTGTCCGGTTCCGGCGGCGGCAACCGCGCGCGGGTCACGGTCGGCCAGGCCCTGCGGGAGACGGTGCGGCACAACGCGATCGTCGCGCACGTCTCGGACGACGATTTCGTCATCGCGGACACGTTCACCACCGCGGACGCGTCACCGTTGGTGGAACGGGTCCGCGGGTCCATTGCCGCGACCCCGCAGCGGTTGACGGCCAGCATCGGGGTCGTGGTCACGCCACTGCCCCCGCTGGCCGCCGAGCCGCCGGACGAGGTGCTCGACAAGTTGATCGGGATCGCCCAGCAGGCCATCGAGCAGGCCCGGATGGCGGGGGGAAACCAGGTCCGCTACGTGGTGCGCCCGACGCTGGAAGACGGTGAGGACGGCGACGGCAGGACCGCCTGACAGTCGAACGGATGTTCGATAAACTGCCGGGATGGGTTGGCACACCGGTCCGCCGAGTTGGGGCGAGATGCGGCGCGTCCTGGAGGGAAAGCCGCGCCGCGCGGGCTGGCCCATCGACGCGCAGGTCGGTGACGGCGGGGACAGTCCGGCCTGGTCGAGCAAGCGAGGACAGTACCGCGCTCCCGAGCTGACCCGGCCGGGGGCCGCGGTGCCCTACGCCGAACTGCACGCCCATTCGGCCTACAGCTTCCTCGACGGCGCCAGTACGCCGGAGGAGCTCGTGGAGGAGGCGGCCCGGCTGGATCTGCGCGCCATCGCGCTGACCGACCACGACGGCCTCTACGGGGTGGTGCGGTTCGCCGAGGCGGCCAGGGAACTCGACATGGCCACGGTGTTCGGTGCCGAGTTGTCCCTGGGCGGGGGCAGCCGCACCGACGTCGCCGACCCGCCCGGCCCGCACCTGCTGGTGCTCGCGCGCGGGCCGGAGGGCTACCGCCGGCTGTCGCGGCAGCTGGCGGCGGCGCATCTGGCCGGCGGCGAGAAAGGGGTGCTGCGCTACGACTACGACGCGCTGACCGAGACCGCAGACGGGCACTGGCAGATCCTGACCGGGTGCCGCAAAGGTCATGTCCGGCGGGCGCTGTCGACGGGCGGTCCCGAGGCCGCCGAGGCGGCGCTGGCGGATCTGGTGGACCGGTTCGGCCGCGACCGGGTCACCGTCGAGCTCACCCACCACGGCCACCCGCTCGATGACGAACGCAACGCGGCGCTGGCCGCGCTGGCGCCCCGCTTCGGGCTCGGTGTCATCGCCACCACCGCGGCGCATTTCGCCGAACCGTCGCGGGGCAGGCTGGCGATGGCGATGGGCGCGATCCGGGCCCGGCACTCCATCGACGAGGCGGCGGGTTATCTTGCGCCGCTGGGTGGTTCGCACCTGCGCTCGGGGGAGGAGATGGCGCGGGTGTTCGCGCACTGCCCGGAGGTGGTGACAGCCGCGGCCGAGTTGGGGGAGCAGTGCGCGTTCGGGCTGGCGTTGATCGCCCCGCAGCTGCCGCCGTTCGAGGTGCCCGCCGGTCACACCGAGGACAGCTGGCTGAGGCATCTGGTGATGCTGGGCGCGCGGGAACGCTACGGCCCGCCCGAGCATGCGCCGCGCGCCTACCACCAGATCGAGCGCGAGTTGCGCATCATCGAGGAGCTGAACTTCCCCGGCTACTTCCTGGTGGTGCACGACATCACCCGGTTCTGCCGGGAGAGCGGCATCCTGTCGCAGGGCCGGGGGTCGGCGGCCAACTCTGCGGTCTGTTACGCGTTGAAGGTCACCAACGTCGACCCGATCGCCAACGAGCTGTTGTTCGAACGTTTCCTGTCACCGGCCCGCGACGGGCCGCCCGACATCGACATCGACATCGAATCCGACCTGCGGGAGAAGGCGATCCAGTACGTCTACGAACGCTACGGCCGGGAGTACGCCGCGCAGGTGGCCAATGTGATCACCTACCGGGGTCGCAGCGCGGTGCGCGACATGGCCCGGGCGCTGGGGTTCTCGCAGGGCCAGCAGGACGCGTGGAGCAAGCAGATCAGCCAGTGGGGCAATCTCGCCGACGCCACCCACGTCGAGGACATCCCCGAGCCGGTCATCGACCTGGCCAAACAGATCTCCAACCTGCCCCGGCACATGGGCATCCACTCCGGCGGCATGGTGATCTGCGACCGGCCGATCGCCGACGTGTGCCCGGTCGAGTGGGCGCGGATGGAGAACCGCAGCGTGCTGCAGTGGGACAAAGACGACTGCGCGGCAATCGGTTTGGTGAAGTTCGACCTGCTTGGCCTCGGCATGCTCTCGGCGCTGCACTACGCGATCGACCTGGTGGCCGAGCACAAGGGCATCGAGGTGGATCTGGCCAAACTCGACCTGTCCGAGCCGGCCGTCTACGAGATGCTGCAGCGCGCCGACTCGGTCGGGGTGTTCCAGGTGGAGTCCCGCGCGCAGATGGCCACCCTGCCCCGGCTCAAGCCGCGGATGTTCTACGACCTGGTGGTCGAGGTCGCACTGATCCGCCCCGGCCCGATCCAGGGCGGCTCGGTGCACCCGTACATCAAGCGGCGCAACGGCCAGGAGCCGGTCACCTACGACCATCCGTCGATGGAGCGCGCACTGCGAAAAACCTTGGGGGTGCCGCTGTTCCAGGAACAACTGATGCAGTTGGCGGTCGACTGCGCCGGGTTCTCGCCCGCCGAGGCCGACCAGCTGCGCCGGGCCATGGGGTCGAAGCGCTCGACGGAGAAGATGCGCCGGCTGCGGGGACGGTTCTTCGACGGCATGGCCGAACTGCACGGCATCACCGGGGACGTGGCGAGGAGGATCTACGAGAAGCTGGAGGCCTTCGCCAACTTCGGTTTTCCGGAGAGCCACTCTCTGAGCTTCGCGTCGCTGGTCTTCTACTCGTCCTGGTTCAAGCTGCACCATCCCGCCGCGTTCTGCGCGGCGCTGCTGCGGGCCCAGCCGATGGGCTTCTACTCCCCGCAGACACTGGTCGCCGACGCCCGCAGGCACGGCGTCACCGTGCATGGACCCGACGTGAACGCCGCCCTGGCCCACGCCACGCTGGAGAACCGGGGCCTGGAGGTGCGGCTCGGGCTCGGTAGTGTCCGGCACATCGGCGACGAACTGGCCGAGAAGCTGGTCGCCGAACGAAAAGCCCACGGGCCGTTCGTGTCCCTGACCGATCTGACCCGGCGGGTACAGCTGTCGGTGCCGCAGACCGAGGCGCTGGCCACCGCGGGCGCGCTGGGATGTTTCGGGATCACCCGCCGGGAAGGGCTGTGGGCGGCCGGGGCGGCCGCCGCCGAACGTCCCGACCGGCTGCCGGGGGTGGGTTCGGCCTCGCATGTGCCGTCACTGCCGGGCATGACCGAGCTGGAGCTGACCGCGGCCGACGTGTGGGCGACCGGGGTGTCACCGGACCGCTACCCGACGGAGTTCCTGCGTGAGGATCTCGACGCGATCGGCGTGGTGCCCGCCGACCGGCTGCTGTCGGTGCGCGACGGTACCCGGGTGCTGGTGGCCGGTGCGGTGACGCACCGCCAGCGGCCCGCCACCGCGCAGGGGGTGACGTTCCTTAACCTCGAGGACGAGACCGGAATGGTCAATGTGCTGTGCTCCCAAGGGGTCTGGGCGCGACACCGCAAGCTCGCCCAGACCGCGTCGGCGCTGGTGATCCGCGGCATCGTGCAGAACGCCACCGGGGCCGTCACCGTGGTGGCCGACCGGATGGGCCCGATCAACATGAAGATCGGGTCGAAGTCCCGCGACTTCCGCTGAGTACCCTCGGGGAGATGACGCTCAACCTTTCCGCCGACGAAGTCCTCACCACCACCCGCTCGGTACGCAAGCGGCTGGATTTCGACCGGCCCGTGCCGCGCGAGGTCCTGATGGAATGCCTCGACATCGCACTGCAGGCGCCCACCGGATCGAACAACCAGGGCTGGCAGTGGGTTTTCGTCAGCGACCCGGAGAAGAAGAAGGCGCTCGCCGAGATCTACCGGACCAACGCGACGCCGTACCTGAACGCGCCCAAGCCGAGCCTGGGCGACCTGCGTGACGAGCAGCGCCCCCGGGTCGAGGACTCCGCGCGCTACCTCAACGACCACCTCGACAAGGTGCCGGTGATGCTGATCCCGTGCCTGCAGGGCAAGCCGCAGGACACCGTGTCGGGCGCCAGCGCCGGCTACTGGGGTTCCCTGCTGCCGGCGGTGTGGAGCTTCATGCTCGCGCTGCGCAACCGCGGCCTCGGTTCGGCGTGGACGACGCTGCATCTGCTCGGCGACGGTGAACGCCAAGCCGCCGAACTTCTCGGTATCCCGTTCGACGACTACAGCCAGGCCGGCCTGTTCCCGATCGCGTACACCAAGGGCACCGATTTCAAGAAGGCGCGGCGGCTGCCCGCCGAGCAGCTCACCCACTGGGACACCTGGTAGGAGTCAGACGGCGCCGGCGAAGCCGTGCTGGCGCCACGCCTCGTACACGGCGACGGCCGCGGCGTTCGACAGGTTCAGCGAGCGCCGCCCGGCCAGCATCGGGATCCGCACCTGCTCGGTGATATGCGGATCGGCCAGGGTATCGGAGTCCAGGCCGGTCGGTTCGGGGCCGAACATCAGCACGTCGCCGGGCTGATAGGCGATCTCGGCGAACGACGTGCGCGCGTGCGCGGTGAAGGCGAACACCCGTGCCGGCATCACCGCCGACCACGCCGCGTCGAGGTCGGGATGGACGGTGACCGAGGCAAGGTCGTGGTAGTCGAGCCCGGCGCGCCGCAGCTTGGGTTCGGACAGGTCGAACCCGAGTGGTTCGACCAGATGCAGCTCGCACCCCGAACCGGCCACCATGCGGATCGCGTTGCCCGTGTTGGGTGCGATTCGAGGCGAGTAGAACAGCACCCTGAACACGCACGTCACCTTATCGGCGTGCGCGCAGGCGGCGTCAGTCCAGGCAGGTTTCGTACGCGGCGATGGAGATCAGGCCGTCGAGCGTGTCGAGATCCACGATCTCGCCGCTCATGGCCCTCATCAAGGGGGAGTCGCCGATCTCGCAGGCATCGGCCAGCAGGCCCATTTCGACACCGTTTCGAACCATCTTCGCACCTCCGTTGTGCGGGCTGGTTACCCATCGAGACGCCGCGAAATCGCCGGCATCTGGCCTTAATTCTTCCTTAGGAAGTTCGACGATCCAGGCACGCGAACGCGTCGATGGGGTAACGATCGGTCCACGGTACGAAGCGGTGGAAACGGTGCACGGTGGCTGGCATACTCGTCGGGTCGCTGCCCTTCCGCAGGAAGTCCTATGAACGATCCTCGATCAGTGATGCGCGCGCACCCGACCGCTCGGCCGTCCCGATGGGCGCCCGCCAACTGGCCGGTCCGGGTCAAGGTGCTGGCCATCGCCGTGGTCCCGCTGGTGCTGGCGTGTGTGTTCGGAGGCCTGCGGGTGTCCTCGGCCGTCGGCGAAGCCCGCGAACTCGACCGCGCCGCCGACCGCGCGACGCTGGTGCCCGCGGTCGTCGACTACATGTCCGCACTGCAGGAAGCGCTCGTCGTCACCACCGAGGGTGGCGACACCCGGTACGTGGTGACCGAATTCGATTCGCGCAAGAGGGAGTTGGCCCGGCTGCTGAACGCCACCGAGGTCGACGACAACGTCCGGCTGGCGACCAACACCCTCCTCGACTACGGGCAGGACCTGCTCGACAAGATCGACGCGGGCGCGATGGATCTGCGCACCCGTGTGATGACGTTCGGTCCGCTGCTGATCACCGCGCAGACGGCCATCACCGGTCTGGTCGGCCCCGGGGAGGACCAGGTGCGCGAGCATGCCGACGTGCTGGCCCGGGCCGTCGGCGCCCGCGGCCAGATGGCGATGCAGCGGATCCTGGTCAACCGCGGAGCCGACCTCCCGGAACCGTTGCTGCGCTCGGCGATGGTCACCCTGGCCGGCACCGAACCCGCCACCGTCACCGCGCTGGGCACCTTCCTCGGCGGTATGAGCGACCAGGCCTCGGCGCTGCGCTCCCACATGGTGCGGCGTATGTCGCTGCTGAGCGAACCGGCGACCCCGTTGGTCGGCAACCCTGAACTGCTTGCGTCCCAACAGGTCACCGCCGACATCGCGCTGGCGGTGAGCAACCGGATCGCCAAGACCGTGCCGGCCACGGTGGCCGAGCACGCCGCGCAGGCCCGCACCGCGGCCATCCGCGACTCCGCGCTCGTCGCCGCGGCGATCCTGCTGGCCGGCCTGCTCGCCTTCTGGGTGGCCCGGTCGCTGGTGCGGCCGCTGCGCACCCTGCGCGACACCGCGCTCAAGGTCGCCCACGAAGACCTCGCCCAGGAGGTCGAACAGGTGCGTGCCGACGGCAAGGAGTTCACGGTGGCCCCGGTGCCGGTGCAGACCACCGAGGAGGTCGGCCAGGTCGCTCACGCCGTCGACGAACTGCACCAGCAGGCCCTCGTGCTGGCCGGTGCGCAGGCCCGGCTGCAGCTGCAGGTCAGCGACATGTTCGAGACGCTGTCGCGGCGCAACCGGTCGCTGGTCGACCAGCAGCTGGCCCTCATCGACGGGCTGGAGCGCGACGAGGAGGACCCCGACCGGCTGGAGAGCCTGTTCCGCCTGGACCATCTCGCGGCCCGGATGCGCCGCAACGGCGCCAATCTGATGGTGCTGGCGGGGGCGCAGACGGCGCGGGATCGCGCCGAACCGATGAGCGTCGCCGACATCGTCGGGGCCGCCGCGTCCGAGGTCGAGGACTACGCCCGCGTCGCCACCGGCGAAGTACCCGGCACCGAGGTCGCCGGCGGTGTCGCCGCAGACCTGGTGCACCTGCTGGCCGAACTGCTCGACAACGCGTTGCGGTACTCGCCGCCGAGCACCGAGGTCCGGGTGTCCGCGGTGCCCACCGGCAACAACGGCCTCGTCGTCGAA
This sequence comes from Mycolicibacterium parafortuitum, assembly GCF_002086815.1. Lineage (GTDB taxonomy): Bacteria > Actinomycetota > Actinomycetes > Mycobacteriales > Mycobacteriaceae > Mycobacterium > Mycobacterium parafortuitum. The sequence continues at coordinate 69,789 of NZ_MVID01000026.1, read as the reverse complement.
GTCGCCGACACCGGCCTCGGCATGACCGAATCGGATCTGCGGGTGGCCAACACCCGGATGGAATCCGGCGGTGAGGTCACCCCGTACACCGCGCGCCACATGGGCCTGTTCGTGGTGAGCCGGCTGGCCGCCCAGCACGGCCTGGTGGTGCGGCTGCGCAGCACGGTGGCCGGCAAGCCCGACTCCGGCACCACCGCCGGGGTGTACATCCCGGCGCGGCTGCTGCGTCACCGCTGGCCCGAAACATCGCCGCCGGCACCGGAACCCGCGCCCGCGCCGGTTCCGGAACCCCGGCCGGCACCGGCTCCCGCGCCGGCACCCGAGCCCGCGCCGGCTCCCGAGCCCGCGCCGGTTCGGCACGGGCGCGCCACCGTCGACCATGACGACGATGCGATCTACCAGAAGATGCTCTCCGAGTGGCTGGTCGATCCGCACGAGATCGCGCACAGCACCGACCTGAACTGGAAGTCGGTGTGGGATCACGGCTGGTCGGCGGCAGAGGCCGCGCAGTCGGCCCCGGTGCGCACCCACACCAGCGACGGTCTGCCGGTCCGCCAGCCCGGTGCGCGCCTGATCCCCGGCCACGCCGACCGGACGGTGGAGCCGACCGACGGCCATCCGATCCCGGCGCGTGACCCCGACGCCGTCCGCGCCAGCCTCGGTGGCCACTTCGGCGGTGTGTACGCCGGCCGGCGCCGGGCCCAGGACGCGGCCCCGGACGCGCCATGACGACACCGAATCAGCGCTCGTCGCTGGACTGGCTGGTGGCGAAGTTCGCCCGGGAGGTCCCGGGGGTGTCGCACGCGATCCTGGTGTCGGCCGACGGGCTGCTGATGGCCGCCAGCGAGCACCTCCCGGGAGAGCGGGCCGACCAACTCGCCGCCGTCGCGTCGGGGCTGGCGAGCCTGTCGATCGGGGCCGCGCAGCTGCTCGACGGCGGCCACGTGCTGCAGTGCGTCGTGGAGATGGAGGGTGGCTATCTAGTGCTGATGCGCGTCGGCGACGGGTCCAACCTCGCGACCCTGGCGGCCCGCAACTGCGACATCGGGCAGATCGGTTACGAGATGGCCGTCCTCGTGGAACGCGTCGGCGCGGTCGTGCAGTCGCCGCGGCGCACCGCCGGGCATCCGTGACACCGCCGCTGGTACGCCCGTACACGCTTACCGCCGGGCGCACCGACACCGAGGTGGCGTTGCCGTGGGAGGCGCCTGTCGGTGTCGCGGCGACCGCGCCCGCGGCGAACTGGCCGGGCCACGACATGCGCGCCCGGATCCTGGTGTTGTGTGACCGGCGCCCCTCGGTGGCCGAGATTGCGGCGCATCTCGGTGTTCCGCTCGGCGTGGCGCGGGTACTCGTCGGGGACCTGGTGGTGCAGGGTTATCTGCGGGTGCATGCGACCCTGGGCGCGGCCGCGACAGCCGACGAACGACGAGAACTGATCGGAAGGACACTGCGTGGCCTCAGGGCACTCTGACGGGCGGGCGTCGACGAAGATCGTGATCTCCGGCGGGTTCGGCGCCGGCAAGACGACCTTCGTCGGGGCGGTGTCAGAGATCGTTCCGCTGCGCACCGAGGCGTTGGTCACCGGAGCCTCGGCCGGCGTCGACGGCCTCCACGCGACTCCGGACAAGACGACCACGACCGTCGCGATGGACTTCGGGCGCATCAGCCTGGCCGACGATCTGGTGCTGTACCTGTTCGGTACACCCGGACAGCGCCGGTTCTGGTTCATGTGGGACGACCTGATCCGCGGTGCGATCGGCGCGGTCATCCTCGTCGACGTGCGCCGGTTGGAGGACAGCTTCGCCACCGTCGACTTCTTCGAGGCGCGCGGGCTGCCGTTCGTGGTCGCGGTCAACGACTTCGACGGCGCGCCGCGGTATCCGCTGGGATCGGTGCGCAGCGCGCTGGCACTGCCGCAGCACGTGCCGCTGATCGCCGTCGACGCCCGCGACCGCGAGTCGGCCAAGACGGCGCTGATCGCCGTCACCGAGTACGCGCTGAGCCGGCTGGCGCCGACGGGATAACGGTGACCGTCGAACACGCCCATGAGGCCGACCGGGAGTTCCACGGTCACGATTTCCGCGACGAGGATCTGAGCGGGCTGCGCACCGAGCGGGTGGTCTACACCGAGTGCGACTTCACCGGTGCCGACCTGTCCGACTCCGAGCACACCGGCTCGGCGTTCCGCAACTGTACGTTCCGTCGGACATCGTTGTGGCACAGCACTTTCCGGCACTGCAGTTTCCTCGGCTCGACGTTCGTCGAGTGCCGGATGCGGCCGCTGACGCTGGTCGAGGTGGACTTCACCCTCGCGGTGCTCGGCGGTATGGACCTGCGCAAGACCGACCTGTCGGATTGCCGGTTGCGGGAGACCAGCCTGGTGGGCGCGGATCTGCGCGAGGCGGTGCTGGCGCGGGCCGACCTGTCCGGTGCCCGTGTGCAGAACGCCCGATTCGACGGCGCCGACCTGCGCGGCGCGCGGGTCGACCCGACGTTCTGGACGACCGCGAAGCTGCGCGCAGCCAAGGTCGACATCGAGCAGGCCATCAGGTTCGCCGCCGCCCACGGCCTCGATATCGGCGGCTGAAAACGCGTCGGCGCTGGTCAAAAAACCGCACGGGGAAGGGTGTTTGACCGCATAGCCGGAAAAGTCGCTTTGTCGATGCGCAAAAAATTAGCGTCGGTGGCAGCCGTCAAATGAAAGGACCCTCGATGACCGCCACCGTCGCCGCAGCCCCCGCCGAACTGGAACCGGCCTACGCACAGACGATCTCCGCGACACTGCCGTTGGTCGGTGCCCACATCGACGAGATCACCACGGAGTTCTACCGCCGCATGTTCGGCGCGCACCCCGAACTGCTGCGCAACCTGTTCAACCGCGGCAACCAGGCCCAGGGCGCCCAGCAGCGCGCGCTCGCGGCGTCGATCGCGACGTTCGCCGCCCACCTCGTGGACCCGCAGTTGCCGCACCCGGCCGAACTGCTCTCGCGTATCGGGCACAAGCACGCGTCGCTCGGTGTCACCGCTGACCAGTACCCGATCGTGCACGAGCATCTGTTCGCCGCGATCGTGGAGGTGCTCGGTGCCGACACCGTGACCGCCGACGTGGCGGCCGCGTGGGACCGGGTGTTCTGGATCATGGCCGACACGCTGATCGCGCTGGAGCGTGACCTGTACCGCGCGGCCGGCGTCGCCGACGGTGACGTGTACCGGCGGGCCACCGTGGTGTCCCGGGTCGACGACCCGTCCGGCGCGGTGTTGATCACCGTGCGTCCCGAGGGTAAGCCGTTCGTCAACGTGCTTCCCGCCCAGTACGTCTCGGTGGGCGTGACGCTGCCCGACGGCGCCCGCCAGCTGCGCCAGTACAGCCTCGTCAACGTTCCCGGGTCCGACGAGCTCACATTCGCGGTCAAGCCCGTCGCCGCGGGCACCGACCAACCCGCCGGTGAGGTGTCGTCGTGGATCGCGGCCAACCTGTGCGTCGGCGACATCCTCGACGTCACGGTGCCGTTCGGTGATCTGCCGGCTCCCGACGGCGGCGCCCCGGTGGTGCTGATCTCGGCGGGCATCGGCGTCACCCCGATGGTCGGCATCCTGGAGCACCTGGCCGCGGCGGCGCCCCAGACGGTCGTGCACGTGCTGCACGCCGACCGCAGCGATCAGGCGCATCCGCTGCGGGAGCGTCAGGCCGAGCTGACCGAGGCGATGCCCAACGCGCGTCTGGACCTCTGGTACGAGGACGGGGTGACCGCCGGGCTGTCCGGTGCGCACGCCGGCCTGATGAACCTCGCAGGCATCGCGCTGCCCGCCGACGGGCACGTGTACCTGTGCGGCAGCAACGGTTTCGCGCAGGCGGTGCGGGCTCAGCTCGCCGAGCGGGGCGTGCCCGCCGAGCGGGTGCATTGCGAGCTGTTCTCGCCCAACGACTGGCTGCTGGGCTGACCGGCGGTCAGGGCACGCCCGTACCGACCGCACGCGTCACCAGATTCGCGATGATGCGGCAGTACTCGGGACCGATCGTGTCGTTGGAGTACAGCGCGTAGGTGTGCAGCGGCGAGGTGAGCAGCTGCAGCGCGACGACGGGTTTCACATCGTCGCGCAGCTCACCCCGTTCGGCGGCGCGGCGGAAGATCGCTTCGACCATCTCCCGCCGCACCGTCCAGAACCGGCCCCGGGTGCTCGGATCGACGGCCTCGGCCTTGCTGTCGATCACCAGCATGCGCGAGATGCGCCGCCCCATCGGCTCGTTCAGGTACCCGGCCAGAGCCAGCGCGAGAGCGGTCAGGTCGCCGTGCAGGGAACCGGTGTCGGGCAATTCGATCATCGTCCGGCTGTAGCTCATCAGCGCTTCGGCGATCAGTTCCTCTTCGCTGCCCCATGTCTGACGGAGGTAGTCGGGACTGAGCTTGGCGCGCAGCGCCACCCCTTCGAGGCGGAAGCGGTCCACGCCCCAGTGCTGCACTTCCTCCAGCGCCGCTTCGATGGCGGCTGCGCGCTGCGACCCGTCGGTGTCCGACAACTCGATCCCCCCTACATCCCCGAGGGCCGAGCGTACGGAAGTCAGCGGAAACTGCCGACGGAATCAGCCATTTCAGCCAGCTGATTTAAGCCGGATCCGCCAGCGCACGAAGCCGAGGTAGGCCACGCTGATCAACACCAGCATCCCCATGTCGAACAGCCAGGCCCCGGAGGTGTGCTCCCAGTGCCGGTCCTGCGGGGTCAGCGGTCCGGGCACCAGCCGGATCAGGTCGACGGTCGACGCCGACGCGGCGAAGCCCCAGCGGGCCGGGGTGAACCACGACATCTGGTCCAGCACAATGCGGTCGGTCACCGGGATCATGCCGCCGGAGAACACCAACTGGCTCATGATCGCGACCACGAGCAGCGGCATGATCTGCTCAGCGGACTTGGCCAGCGCCGACAGTGCGAGACCGACCATCGCCGCGGCCACACACGTCACCGCGATATCGAGGAACAACTCGATGCTGCGGTTGCCGAGCACCGCGCCGCTGTCGACCGCGCCCGGCCCCCAGCCCTTGCCAAGGATCGCGATCGACGTGACGATCGCGGCCTGCACGATCGCGAACGCGGTGAACACCACCACCTTGGCCAGCAGGTAGGCCGACGTGGACAGGCCGACGGCCTGTTCCCGGCGGAAGATCGCGCGCTCGCTGATCAGGGCACGGATCGTCAGCGCGGTGCCCATGAAGATCGCGCCGACGTTGAGCATGACCAGGATCTGGCCCGGTTCGTTGGGTGCCTCGCCGCCCTCCATCGCGGTCTTCGGGACGCCGAATCCGACATCGCCGGGCACCGACAGCGACAGCACGCCCATGATGAACGGCAGCAGCATCAGGAACGCGAAGTACCCGCGGTCGGAGATGACCAGCCGGATCTGGCGGCGCGCGATCGTCGAGAGCTGCCGTCGCAGGCTGGTCCGGGTCGGGTTGCCGAGTTCGGACGGGGTGAGCGCTGCGGGCTGGGGCGGCGGCGGCCCGTGCTGGGCCAGGTACCGCGCAGCCGCCGCCTCGGGATCGCCGGCGACGGAGCTGAAGATGTCGGCCCAGTTCGTGGTGCCCATCGCCGGGCCGATCTGGCTGGGCGGGCCGTAGAACGCGGTCTTACCGCCCGGCGCCAGCAGCAGCACCTGGTCGCACACGTCGAGGTAGGTCAGTGAGTGGGTCACCACGAGCACGACGCGGCCCGCGTCGGCGAGCTGGCGCAGCATCGTCATGACCTGCCGGTCCAGCGCCGGGTCCAGACCCGAGGTGGGCTCGTCGAGGATCAGCAGCGACGGGCCGGTCAGAAGCTCGAGGGCGACCGAGGCGCGCTTGCGCTGACCACCGGAGAGCTTGTCGACGCGGGTGTCGAGGTGCTTGGTCATCTCGAGCTCTTCGAGCACCTCGTTGACGACCTTCTCACGGTCGGCCTTGGTGGTGTCCGGCGGCAGCCGCAGCTCGGCGGCGTACATCAGCGCCTGGCGCACCGTCAGCTGGCCGTGCACCACGTCGTCCTGCGGCACCATCCCGATCCGGGAGCGCAGCGACGCGTACTCGGCATGCACGTCGTGGCCCTCGAACGACACCTGCCCCGTGGTGGGGTGGGTGTAGCCGGCGACCAGCCGGGCGAACGTCGACTTGCCCGCGCCCGACGGGCCGATCACCGCGGTCAGCGTGCCGGGCCGCGCCGACATCGAGATGTTGTCGAGCAGCGTCTTGTTGTTCTCGATGGTCCACGTGACGCCGTGCACGTCGAGGCCGCCGGTCGCGGTCGCCGCCGCGGTCTCGGTGCGGCGCACCAGCGTTCCGTCGCGGAACAGCAGGTCGACGTTGCCGATCGTGACGGTGTCACCCTCGTTGAGCATCGCGCTGTCGACCCGCGACCCGTTGACGAACGTGCCGTTGATGCTGCGGTTGTCGCGGATCTCGGCGCCGGCGGGCGTCGGGATCAGTGTCGCGTGGTGGCGTGAGGCCAGCACGTCGGGGATGACGATGTCGTTGTCGCTGGCGCGACCGATCTTGATGGATCCGGCGGGCGCGTCGGCGGGCTTGCCGGGTCGCAGGATGCGCAACATGCTCGTCGCGATGTTGTCGCCGCCGCCCGAGCGGGGCGCGGCCGCGGGCCCCATCACGGTGACCGGATCCATCGACGGCGACGAGATGGGCTGCGGGGCCGGGGCGGGCCGCGACGGAGCGGTGTGCGGCGGCGCGACCGGCGGCGGGGGCACCGGCGGCGCCGGGTACGTCGCCGACGTGTGCGGCCGCTGGTACGGGCCGCTGGACGGTCCGGTCTGCGGGCGCTGGACCGGGGGACGCCCGGTCGGGCGGGGCGCCGCGGGCATCGCGGTCGTCGGCGGGGTGCCCGCCGATCCCTGGTGGCGGCCCACCTCGAAGGTCAGCAGCGGTCCGTCGGGATTACCGATGTGCAGTTGCCCGCCGTCGTTGATGTCAACGGCAGGCACCCGCCTGCCGTTGACGTACATGCCGTTGAGGCTGCCGTTGTCGATCGCGATCCACCGGCCCTGATCGAAGCGCAGCACGAGGTGCGCGCGCGAGATCAACGGGTGGGCGATCCGGACGTCGGCCCGCAGATCCCGGCCGACGACGACGTCGTTGCCTGCCGCGAACGTGTGGGTGGATCCGTCGTAGCGAACGGTCAGGGCAGGGGATCCTGGGCGGGTCACGGAGCCGCTCCGGCGGCGACATTAAACATCGCGCCCAACTCTAACGGTAGCCGGGTTTCCGTGACGTCGCCGCCTGATGGTGTAGGCGATCTGTTGCGCCGCCGTTATCTGGCTGTGCTTCACGGTGCGACACGCCCATGCTGTACCGGTGCCGGTGACCAGGTTGCGCGTGTGCCTGTGGTGACGTCGAAAAAGACTGCGAGAGCACCGGATATCGCGTGCCGCTGGCATCGGTGGGCACGGTGTTCGGCGGCCGGTCGGCGGGGGCGACGCATTTTAGATGAATTTCTCTATTTTATGGTGGAGAAATGCCGCGGCCTGCCCGATACACCGTCGATGTCCTGCTTGATACCGCCGCGGAACTGCTCGCCGCCGAAGGGCCTGCGGCCGTGACGATGTCGGCGGTGGCTCGCAACACCGGTGCGCCCAGCGGCTCGGTCTATCACCGGTTCCCGACGCGCGCGGCGCTCTGCGGTGAGCTGTGGGTGCGCACCGAGGAACGATTCCAGGAGAAGGTGCTCGACGCGCTGTCCAGCGACGGCGACCCGCAGCAACGCTGTGTCGACGGGGCTTTGCGCGTCCTGCAATGGTGCCGCGAGAACCCGGTCGAAGCGCACGTGCTGCTCGCCGGCCCGCACGAACTCGGGATGGGGGAGTGGCCCGACTCCATCGCCGCACGCCGGAAACGCTTGCAGCGCAAGTTGCGCAAGGTGCTCTCCGACCTGTCCGACGACAACGGCCGGGTCACCGCCGCGATCATGGATGTGCCCACGGCGATCGCGCGGCGCCACTTCCGGGCGCGTCAGGCCATCCCGGCCGGCGCCGACGACATCGTCGTCGACTGCGCCAGGGCACTCATAAGCCCGAACTAACCGGCTTCTGGGTTCCCGGCATCCCGGTGCGCACACAGTAGGTGTGGTTGTAGATCGTCGGCATGCACAGGTTGCAGTGGTCGCAGATCGACTTCACGCTGCTGTCGGCCTTGATCCGGTTCAGCAGGTCGGGTTCGGCGAGCAGTGCGCGTCCCATCGCGACGAAGTCGAAGCCCTCGGCCATCGCGCGGTCCATGGTCTCGCGGTTGGTGATACCGCCGAGCAGGATGATCGGCAGCGTCAGCTCCTCGCGGAACTTCTTCGCGTCGCGCATCAGGTAGGCCTCTTCGTACGGGTACTCCCGCATGAACTTCTTGCCGGTCATCCGCATGCCCCACGACAGCGGGGGCTTGAAGTTGCGGGCGAACTCCTTGATCGGCGCGTCGCCGCGGAACAGGAACATCGGGTTGAGCAGTGAGCTGCCTGCCGTCAACTCGATCGCGTCGAGGCCGCCGTCCTCCTCCAGCCACTTCGCGGTCTGCAGCGACTCCTCGATCGGGATGCCGCCGCGCACGCCATCGGACATGTTCAGCTTCGCGGTGACCGCGATCTGGTCGCCGACCGCCTCCTTGACCGCCAGCACCGCCCCGCGGGCCACCTTGGCACGGTTGTACAGCGACCCGCCGAACTCGTCGGTGCGCCGGTTGATCAGCGGGGACAGGAACGAACTAGCGAGGTAGTTGTGGCCGAGATGGATCTCGACCGCATCGAAGCCGGAGTCGATGGCCAGCCGCGCCGCGTTCGCGTGGGCCTCGGTCACCTCGCGGATGTCGTCCGCGGTCGCCTTCTTCGCGAACCGCATCGACAGCGGGTTGAAGAACCGCACCGGCGCCAGCGCCGTGGCCTTGTTGGTCCTGGCGTTGGCGACCGGGCCCGCGTGGCCGATCTGCGCGCTGATCGCCGCGCCTTCGGCGTGCACGGCGTCGGTGAGCCGGCGCAGTCCCGGCACGGCTTCCGGGCGCATCCACAGCTGCCAGCCGTCGGTGCGGCCACCCGGCGCCACCGCACAGTAGGCGACCGTCGTCATGCCCACTCCGCCCGCGGCGGGCAGTCGGTGATAGGTGATCAGATCCTCGGTGACCAGCGCGTTGGGGGTCGAGGCTTCGAACGTGGCGGCCTTGATGATGCGGTTGCGCAGCGTCAGCGGACCCAGCTTGGCCGGACTGAACACATCATGCGGGACTGTCATGTCGCAGAGCTTGCCACGGTTGCTGACAGAATGATGCGCGTGGGTGCGATTACTTTGGACGGCAAGGCCACGCGCGACGAGATCTTCGTCGACCTCAAAGAGCGTGTCGCGCGTCTGACCGACGCGGGCCGCACGCCCGGGCTCGGAACGGTGCTGGTCGGCGACGATCCGGGGTCGCAGGCCTACGTCCGTGGCAAGCACGCCGACTGCGCGAAGGTCGGCATCAACTCGATCCGGCGTGACCTGCCCGTCGACATCACCCAGGCCCAGCTCGAGGACACCATCGACGAGCTCAACGCGAACCCCGACTGCACCGGCTACATCGTGCAGCTGCCGCTGCCCAAGCACCTGAACGAGAACGCCGCGCTCGAGCGCATCGACCCGGGCAAGGACGCCGACGGACTGCACCCGACCAACCTGGGCCGCTTGGTGCTCAACGAGCCCGCGCCGCTGCCGTGCACCCCGCGCGGCATCGTGCACCTGCTGCGCCGCTACGAGGTCGAGATCGCCGGCGCGCACGTCGCCGTGATCGGCCGCGGTGTCACCGTCGGGCGTCCGCTCGGGCTGCTGCTGACCCGCCGCTCCGAGAACGCGACGGTGACGCTGTGCCACACCGCGACGCGGCATCTGCCGGAGATCACCCGCGAAGCCGACATCATCATCGCCGCGGCGGGGGTGCCGCACATGGTCACCGCCGACATGGTGCGACCCGGTGCGGCCGTGGTCGACGTCGGCGTGAGCCGTGACGAGGCGGGCAAGCTCGTCGGCGACGTGCACCCCGGCGTGTGGGAGGTGGCCGGGCATGTGTCGCCGAACCCCGGCGGGGTCGGGCCGCTGACCCGGGCGTTCCTGCTGACCAACGTCGTCGAGCGGGCCGAAGCGAGCCGATGAGCGCGTTCGCGCGCAGGCTGCTCAGCGCGCAGTGGCCGATCCTGGTGGTCGGGCTGTTCCTGCTCGCGGCGTTCGCACTGGTCGCCGCGGGGTACTGGCGGCGCGGGGCGCTGGTCATGGCGATCGGGGTGGCCGTCGCGGCGGGTCTGCGGCTGTCCCTGCCCGACGACCGGGTCGGGCTGCTCGCGGTGCGCACCCGCACCGTCGACGTCGTCACCACCGCATCGGTCAGCGCGGCGATGCTCTACATCGCGTGGACGATCGACCCGCTCGGCACCAGCTGAGCGGCGCTGCCGTCTCGCGAAAGTGCTTCCAGGGTCGTGGAATTCGTGCGATCGCGACCCTGACTGCACTCTCGCGAGAAATTCAGTGGATCCGCGATACTCGATCGGCCACGATGGCCTGGTGGCTGCCCAAGGACCTCACGGCGGCGCACTGGGCACGGCTCTTCGCGTTGGCTGACCCGCGTGCTCGCGAAAGTGCATCCAGGGTCGTGAAATCCCCGCGTTCGCGACCGTGAGCGCACTTTCGCGACGAACTGCCGCTGTCAGGCCAGCGTGGCCCGCACGCACACCGTCACGTACGGCAGCGCGAGCCCGCTGCTGTTGGCCAGCGCCGGGTGGGTGGCCAGCAGCTCGCGGACCCGATCCAGCGTGCGGGTGCGCACCCGCTCCGGTGAGGTGATGCAGTAGGAGCGCGACGCGACCAGGTCGATCAGCGCCTGCGGGGTCAGGTAGCTCGTCCACTCCACCTGGTGGCGTTCGACGTCGGCGAACGGGGCGGGCAGCTGCACCGACTGGCTCCACGGATCGACCTCGTGGCCGATGATGTTGCCGAGATCCTTGACCCAGCCGGATCTTTCGTCGCGGTTGTTCCACACCAGGCCGAGCCGGCCGCCGGGCCGCAGCACCCGGGCGATCTCCTTGACCGCGCGGGACTCGTCGAACCAGTGCCAGGCCTGGGCCACCAGCACCGCGTCCACGCTGTTGTCGGGCAGCGGGATGTCCTCGGCGGTGCCCAGCAGCGCCGGGGTGTCGGGCAGCGATGAGCTCAGGAGCTCCAGCATCTCCGGGATCGGGTCGACCGCGACGACGGCGAGTCCGCGCTCGACGAGCCGGGTGGTCAGCTTGCCGGTGCCCGCACCGAGGTCGAGCACATCGCGGGCGCCGTCGGGCAGCAGCCAGTTGATCGCCTCCGGCGGGTACGACGGCCGGCCCCGCTCGTAGGCCGCCGCCTCCGCGCCGAACGACAGTGAGCGCCGGTCGGGCTGGCCGTTCACCGCCTCGCTCACTTGCCTGCCAGCTCCAGCGTCCGGCGGATCAGCTTGCCAACGGCGTCGGTCTCGACCAGGAAGCCGTCGTGGCCGAACTCCGAGTCCACTACGTCCAGGCCGTCGCAGCCGGGCAGCAACTCGGCGAGCTCGGCCTGCAGGCGCAGCGGATACAACCGGTCGGAGGTGATCCCGCCGACCACCGTCGGCACCGGGCAACCCTGCAATGCGGCCGCGACACCCCCGCGTCCGCGACCGACGTCGTGGCGTGACAGCGCGTCGGTGAGCGCGACGTAGGTGCCCGCGTCGAAGCGCGCCAACAGCTTTCGGCCCTGGTATTCCAGATAGCTCTGCACCGCGTAGCGCCCGCCGGTGACCGGGTCCTCGCCGGGCTGGGCGTCGTTGCTGAACCGCTCGTCGAGTTCGGCCTCGCCGCGGTAGGTCAGATGCGCGAAGCGCCTGGCGATCTCGAGTCCGGTGCCGGGGGAGCGTCCGGTGCCGTGGTAGTCGCCGCCGCACCAGTTCGGGTCGGCCTTGATCGCGGCCACCTGGGTGCTCTGCGTGCCGATCTGGTCGGCGGTCGCGCGGGCCCCGACCGCAAGCACCAGCGCCGCGCGCACCTTGTCCGGGTAGGTCACCGCCCACTCCAGTGCCCGTGCACCGCCCATCGACCCGCCGATCACCGCGGCCACCTCGGTGATGCCGAGGCGTTCCAGCGCGGCGACGTCGGCGGCCACCTGGTCGCGTACCGAGATGGCGGGAAATCTTGAGCCCCACGGCTTCCCGTCCGGCGCGATGGAGCTGGGGCCGATCGATCCGCGGCAGCCGCCGAGCACGTTGGTCGAGATCGCGCACCACTTGTCGGTGTCGATCGGCGCCCCCGGGCCCGCGACGCCGTCCCACCAGCCGGGGGTCGGGTGATCCGGTCCGGCAGGCCCGGTGACGTGCGAGTCGCCGGTGAGGGCGTGCAGCACGACGACGACGTTGTCGCGCTCGGGCGACAGTTCACCCCAGCGCTGCACCGCGATGAACGCGTCCTCGATGACCTCTCCGTTTTCGAGGGTCAACCGACCGATCTCGACGATGCCGATCTGCCCTTCGGGCGGCAGCGCCACACGGTCGCTATGAATCAGATCCACAATGGTCACGAACGCTATCCCTAGAACGACGCAACGGCGCTCGGGTCCGCTTTGGCGGCAAAGGGTTTCGCCGCGGCAAAGCCCTGCTCGAGGTCGGCGAGGATGTCGTCGATGCCTTCGATGCCGACCGCCAGACGGATCAGGCCCGGGGTGACACCGGTGGCGAGCTGCTCGTCCGGGGAGAGCTGCTGATGGGTCGTCGATGCCGGATGGATCACCAGCGAGCGCACGTCGCCGATGTTGGCGACGTGGCTGTGCAGGCTCAGGGCGTCGACGAACGCTTTGCCCGCTTCGATGCCTCCGCTCAGCTCGAACGCCAGCACCGCACCGGTCCCCTTGGGGGCCAGCTTCTTTCCGAGCTCGTACCACGGAGACGACGGCAAGCCTGCGTAGTTCACCGACACCACGTCCGGATGGGCCTCCAGGAACTCCGCGACCCGCTGGGCGTTCTGCACGTGGCGTTCGATGCGCAGGCTCAGCGTCTCCAGGCCTTGGGCGATCAGGAACGCGTTGAAAGGTGCTGCGGCCGAACCGAGGTCGCGCAGCAGCTGCACGCGGGCCTTGAGCGCGTACGCCGGCGGGCCCAACTCGGCGAACACCACACCGTGGTAGCTCGGATCCGGCTCGGTGAAGCCGGGGAAGCGGCCGTTGGTCCAGTCGAAGGTGCCGCCGTCGACGATCACGCCGGCGATCGCGGACCCGTGCCCACCCAGATACTTGGTGGCCGAGTGCACGACGATGTCGGCACCGTGGCTCAGCGGCTGGATCAGATACGGCGTGGCGATGGTGTTGTCGACGATCAGCGGGACGCCGACCTCGTGCGCGACGCCTGCGACACCGGGAATGTCGAGGATGTCGATTTGGGGATTCGAGATCGTCTCGGCGAAGAACGCCTTGGTGTTCGGCCGGGCCGCGGCGCGCCACGAGTCCAGGTCGTCGGGGTTCTCGACGAACGAGACCTCGATGCCGAGCTTGGGCAGCGTGTAGTGGAACAGGTTGTAGGTGCCGCCGTAGAGCCGCGGTGAGGACACGATGTGATCGCCGTTGTTGGCGATGTTGAGGATCGCGAACGTCTCGGCGGCCTGCCCGGAGGCCAGGAACAGCGCTGCCACACCGCCTTCGAGCGCGGCGATGCGCTGCTCGACGACGTCTGTGGTCGGGTTCATGATCCGGGTGTAGATGTTGCCGGGTTCGGCCAGCCCGAACAGTGCGGCGGCATGGTCGGTGCTGTTGAACGTGTAGCTCGTGGTCTGGTAGATGGGCAGGGCCCGAGCGTTGGTCGCGATGTCAGGGGTCTGCCCGGCGTGCACCTGTTTGGTCTCGAAAGCCCATGCGGCACTGCGGTCGGGTTCGGTCATCGACGTGCTCCTCCATGAAACTGGGGCCCGTTTCACGGCGGACCCGCGCTTGCCTTATAGCCGTCGTCGGCTACTCAACCTGGTCGTCTCCCGGGGCACCCCACCGCGGTTGGAGGGTTGCCGGCCAGCTAGCCGGGGCTTGTCGCTGGCACTCATGACCGCAACGAACTGTATCTCACCCAGCGCCGACGCTGCCACCAGGCTTCGAGGCGTGCTGGTCGACGAACCCGGCGATCAACTCGCTGATGGTGTCCGGGGTCTCCAGCATCGGGATGTGGCCGACCCCGTCGAGCCGCACCACCCGGGTGTCTTTCGGCAGGTGGGTCAGGAAGTAGCGGTTGCCGCGCGGGGTCGGGAACACCCGGTCCTTCTCGCAGAGCACGAGCTGGGTCGGGGCGCCGAGGCGGGCGAGCTCCAGGAGTCCGGGCAGCCGCAGGGTCTTGACCAGCAGTTGCACGTAGGCGCTGCAGTGGGTGGCGTCTTCGACGAGGAGCTCCAGGTCGGCGTCGGTCGGCCCGTCGGCCGGTCCGCTGACCGGCAGGGTGGCCAGCCGCCGGGCGCCGGGTAGACGCAGGATGCGCGGTCCCAGCAACCGTGCGGCGATCAGCGCGGGACCGCCCATCACGAACTTCAGCACGGTCTCGTACTTCGACACCGAGTGATGGCCCCACCCTCCGGCCGGCGCGATCGCGGTCAGGGTGCGGGCCCGTCCGCGGCGTTCCAGCTCGAAGGCGACCCACCCGCCGAGCGAGTTGCCGACGATGTGCGCGGTCTCCCATCCCAGCTGGTCCATGCGCTGCTCGATGTCGTCGACGAGCATCTGGGTGTGCAGCATCCAGGTCGGGGACTTGGGCCCGCCATGGTGGCCGAGCATCGTGGGCGCGTACACCTCGAAGCGGCCGGTGCCGGCCAGCTGGGCGGCCACCGAACGCCACACGTTCTGTGAGCACAGGAACGGGTGCAGCAAAAGGACGGGTTCGCCGGAACCGGCGTGGATCGGCTCTCGTGGTGCCATCCCGCCGACGATAAGGCGATACCGCCGGTACCGCAAGGAACGAGTCACCCGGCTCCGTTAGGGTCTGCGGACGTGACGCGTCCCGTAACGGTTAGCACCATCAACGTCAACGGCATCCGCGCCGCGGTCAAGCAGCGCTCCCCGGAGAACCTCGGGATGCTGCCGTGGTTCAAGGAGACCGCCGCGGATGTGGTGTGCCTGCAGGAGACCCGCGCCGACGACGAGCAGTTGCGTGACGCGCTGGCGCCCGTGCTCGCCGACGGCTGGCAGCTGGCGTCGGCCGAGCCGTCGATGAAGGGCCGCAACGGGGTCGCGGTGCTGTCCCGATTCCCGCTCGAGGACGTCCGGATCGGTTGCGGGGCAGACGAGTTCGCCACCCACGGCCGCTACGTCGAGGTCGACACCGCCGGGATCACGGTGGCCAGCGTCTACTTCCCGACCGGCGAGGCCGAGACCGAACGCCAGCTGGAGAAGGAACGGTTCATGGTCGCGGTCTCGAACCGGATGGCGACGCTGCTGGGCCGCGCGTCCACCGACGGTGTCGAGGCGGTGCTGTGCGGCGACTGGAACATCGCCCACACCGAGAACGACATCAAGAACTGGAAGGGCAACGTCAAGAAGGCCGGGTTCCTGCCGCAGGAACGGCAGTGGCTGACCGAGCTGCTGGGCACCGGCTGGGTGGACGTGGTGCGCCGCGCCCATCCCGACCAGGCGGGTCCGTACGCGTGGTGGTCCTGGCGCGGCAAGGCGTTCGACAACGACGCCGGCTGGCGCATCGACTACCACCTGGCCACACCCGGCCTGGCCGCCCGTGCCTCGTCGGTATTCACCGAGCGCCCCGCCGCCTACGCGTTGCGCTGGTCGGACCACTGCCCGGTCACGGTCTGCTACGGCTAGCAGCCCTGCCGGTTCGGGGCGCCATCGGCGGCGCCGTCGATCGCGCCGCGGACCACGTCGTGCACGCGCGGATCCCAGGTCAGGCCGGTCTCCCAGGGCAGTCCGGCCTCGTTGGAGACGTAGATGCTGTGGGTGTCGGCGAATGTGAAGCACTGCCGGTGCGGCAGCACCCGGTCGCTGACGTCGACCGCCAGCGCGCTGGTCGCGGCGACGATGCCGTCGTTGGGCCACACGGTCGGGTTCGCCCCGGCCGCGGGTGCGCTGAACCGGTCACCGGCGATCAGGGTCACCGGGATCCCGTCCAGCACGCCGGCCTGGTATTCGTTCCAGCCGTCGGGTCCCATCAGGTAGGCCTGGTTGACCTCGCGCCCCGAGCCGGACATCAGCCGGGTCACTTCGGCCTTCATCCCGTCCATCGCGACCTCGCAGAACCGGTCGCCGAGGCAGTCCGACTTCGGGGTGATGCCGTTGGCGTAATCGGACAGGTAGGAGCCCTGCCAGGGGGTGCCGACCGTCGTCAGCGACCGGATCCGCAGCGGCGAGCCCAGGCTCTGCAGCACGCGGAACGCCGCCCGGGAGTAGAGCCCGCCCATCGAGTGGCCGACTACGTCGATGTCGGTGACGCCGTGGGTGTCGCGCAGATAGGTGAGGAATCGGGCGAGGTGCTCACCGGCGGTGTCGATGCTGCCGGTCGAGTTCACGGTCATGTTCTCCGGCAATGTGACCGGGCAGTCGCCGAACGCGCCGAAGCCGTCCTGGTCCACGACGGGGCCGCGGCCGGCCATCGCCGGGGAGGTGAAGACCCGGTAGCCGTGGTCGAGCAGATCCCGGCGCAGCGCGGTGTCGGTGTTACCGGCGGCCAGCCCCGACGCGCACGACTGCTCCGGGGTGGTGAACGGGCTGGTCGCATTGCCTCCGGACACGACGACCACCGCGCGGCCCGCGGGTTGCGGTGCACTGTGGGCGGTTCCGGCGCCGACCATGGACGCCAGCATCGCGCCGGCGAGGACGATGGCACCGACGGGCGAGTAGCGCACGGGACCCCCTGATCAAGATCAATGACTCGCCGGAATGGTAGCCGGGCGGCACGCGAACACCCGGGATTGAGGCTTTGAGAAGATGGGTGTCACCATGAGCAACTCAGCCAGGCCCGTCGTCTTCTCGGGCGCGCAACCCACCTCCGACTCGCTGCACCTGGGCAACGCCCTGGGAGCGGTCAGCCAGTGGGTGAGCCTGCAGGACGGTTACGACGCCTACTTCTGCGTCGTCGATCTGCACGCGATCACGGTCCCGCAGGATCCCGCCACGTTGCGTAAGCGCACGCTCGTCACCGCCGCGCAGTACCTGGCGCTGGGGATCGATCCGGACCGGGCGACGGTGTTCGTGCAGAGCCATGTGCCGAGCCACTCCGAGTTGGCATGGGTGCTGGGGTGTTTCACCGGATTCGGGCAGGCGTCGCGGATGACGCAGTTCAAGGACAAATCGCAGAAGCAGGGTGCGGACTCGACGACGGTCGGGTTGTTCACCTACCCGGTGCTGATGGCCGCCGACGTACTGCTCTACGACACCGAACTGGTGCCGGTCGGGGAGGACCAGCGGCAGCACCTCGAGCTCGCGCGCGACGTCGCGCAGCGCATCAACGCCCGGTTCCCGGACACCTTCGTGATCCCGGAGGCGATGATCCCGAAGGCCACCGCGAAGATCTTCGACCTGCAGGACCCGACGGCGAAGATGAGCAAGTCCGCCGAATCCGACGCCGGGCTGATCAGCCTGCTCGACGAACCGGCCAAGACGGCCAAGAAGATTCGCTCGGCGGTCACCGACAGCGAGCGCGAGATCCGCTTCGACCGGGAGGCCAAGCCCGGGGTGTCGAACCTGCTGACCATCCAGTCGGCGGTGACGGGCACCGACATCGCCACGCTCGTCGACGGGTACGCCGGGCGCGGCTACGGGGACCTGAAGAAGGAGACCGCCGAGGCGGTGGTCGAGTTCGTCACCCCGATCAAGACCCGGGTCGACGAGTTGCTCGCCGATCCGGCGGAACTGGAGCGGGTGCTGGCCCGCGGCGCCGAACGTGCCCGCGAGGTGTCTGGGAAAACGTTGCGCCGGGTATACGACCGGTTAGGGTTCCTAGCGTCTCAATAGCTGCGTCTCGATAGCTCCATAGGAACAGCCACATAAGGGGGTCGGATGACAGCGCAGCCCGCCACCGCCGACCCCGAGGAGAAACCGGGCTTCGTGGACCGGTTACGGGCCCGGATGCCGTGGTTCGACCATGTGATGCGCGCCCAGCAGCGCTACAACGACGCCAAGGGCGACTTCTACGCCGCGGGCATCACGTACTTCACGATCTTCGCGCTGTTCCCGCTGTTGATGCTCGGGTTCTCGGTGGGCGGTTTCGTGCTGGCCAACGAGCCCGAGCTGCTGCAGCAGGTGGAGGACCGGATCAGGTCGACGTTCAGCAGTGAGCTGGGTCAGCAGCTCGTCACCCTGATGGATTCGGCGATCGAGTCGCGCGGCGCCGTCGGCATCATCGGGTTGGCGACCGCGGCATGGGCCGGGCTGGGCTGGATGGCGAATCTGCGTGAGGCGCTGAGCCAGATGTGGGGGCTGTTCCGCGAGGAGGCCGACGGCTTCGTCAAGACCAAGCTGTCGGATCTGGTGGCCCTGGTGACGACGTTCGCCGCGATCCTCGTCACGCTCGTGCTGTCGGCGCTGGGGAACTCCTCGGTGCTGGAGAACGTGTTGAACTGGATGGGTTTTCCCGATTCGCCGGTGCTGACGGTGGTGCTGCGATTGTCGTCGATCACGGTGTCGGTGCTGGTGTCGTGGCTGCTGTTCACCTGGATCATCGCCCGGCTTCCGCGCGAGTCGCTCAGCTTCCGCAGCAGTGTGCGCGCGGGGCTGATCGCGGCGGTCGCGTTCGAGGTGTTCAAGCTGGTCGGTTCGATCTACCTGCGTTCGGTGCTGACCGGGCCGGCGGGGGCCACGTTCGGTCCGGTGCTCGGCCTGATGGTGTTCGCGTACATCACGTCTCGGCTCATCCTGTTCTCGACGTGCTGGGCGGCGACGGTTCCGGAGAACATGCGCGAGGAGGAGATCCCCGCTCCGCCACCGGCGGTCATCAACAACCGCGTGATCGCCCGTCCGGGACTGCAGATCTGGCAGGTGGTCGCGGCGGCGACGGCGGGAGCACTTGGCGCGCTGAGCTTCTCGCGGCGCCGCCGCTAACGCACCGGCCTGCGGTTCAGTGCCCGGGCGCCCATGATCAGGCTGAACACGATGACGGCGCCGATCACCCCGACCCCGACCCGTACCGGCATCGCGTCGACGTCGGGCAGCACCGCGCTCGCATTGTTCTTCGACAGGGTCGCGGCCGCGGGGTCCTCGACGGTGCCCCCGAGCGACGGATCCGGTTCCACCAGAGAGCCGACCTTGGTGCCCGGCGCGGTGGTGAACCCGTAGTCGAGCAGTCGCGCGGCCTGCTCCCATGGCGCGATCGGCTGCCGCGTACCGCGCAGCAGCACCGCGACCAGACGCCTGCCGTCGCGCTCGGCCGCGCCGACGAACGTCTGCCCGGCGTCGTCGGTGAAGCCCGTCTTGCCGCCGAGCGCGCCCGGATAGTTGGCCAGCAGCTTGTTGTCGTTCTCGATCGGGTATCCGGCGCCGTCGCGGCCGGGGAACTGCGTCGATCGGGTCGCGACGATGTCGGCGAACACCGGGTTCTGCCACGCGTAGCGGTAGAACAGCCCGATGTCGTAGGCCGATGTGCTCATTCCCGGGCCGTCGAGACCCGACGGGGTGGCGACGCGGGTGTCGCGTGCGCCGAGCTTGCCGGCCAGTGAGTTGATCTTGTTCAGGGCGGTGTCCATGCCGCCCATCTGCATCGCCAGCGCGTGGGCCGCGTCGTTGCCCGAGTACATCATCAGACCGTGCAGCAGGTCGTTGACGGTGTAGACGCCGCCCTCGCCGACACCGACCTTGGTGCCCTCCTGCGCCGCGTCCTCGGGGGTGCCGGGCACGGTCTTCATCAGCGGCAGGTCGCGGATCGCCTGCATCGCGGTCAGGACCTTGATGATGCTCGCGGGCCGGTGCCTGCCGTGCGGATCGCGGGCGGCGATCACGTCGCCGGTGTCGAGGTCGGCGACCAGCCAGGCCTCCGCCGAGACGTCCCCGGGGACCGGCGGGGCGCCGGGCGCGGTGATGACGCCGCAGCCGGACAACGCGTCGCCGCCCATCGGCTTGGCGGGCACGGGCAGCGGTCCGGGCGTCGGGTCACCCGGCTTCGGCACCTCTGACGCGTCGACCGCGGGTGGCGTCGTGACCCGGTACGGGCAGGGGGCCACGGCGGGGTCGGGCTGGGCGGCCGCGACCGGGGCCAGAACCAGCATCGACGATGTGACCAGCGCAGATGCGCGCAGAAGGGCTGTGCGTATGGTCGCCATGATCTGCGCAGATTAAGCGATCGAACGGGTCGGGGCGGGGAGCCACGCGGTGACAGCTGGGGTCAGAGTTTCAGCTGTGACTCGGCTGGACTGGCTAGGCTGGGTCCCTCCCGGCGTTAGGACTGGAATGTTCTTCCTTGTTCTCGGTTCGATCCTCGCGCTGATGCATCTGTACGTCTGGAAGCGGACCGTCAAGGACACCACCCGGGGCCGGGCCCGCCTGCTGGCATCGGGTCTGCTCGTCGCGCTGTTGCTCCTGCTGATCGCGGCGCTGGTGGTGCCACGCGTCGCCGACGTCACCGCATCGCGCTGGGTGGCGTGGCCCGGCTACCTGTGGTTCGGCCTGCTGTTCTACCTGGTCCTGGCGCTGCTCGTGCTCGAACCGGTGCGGCTGATACTGCGCAGGCGGATACCGGCCGACGAGCCGCCGGTAGATGGACCGCCGGCGGACGAGCCGCCGGTGGACCCACCCGCGCCGGACCGCCGGTTGTTCCTGGCGCGCACCGCGGCGGTGACAGCCGGCGCGGCCGCCGTCGGGTTGACCGGCTTCGGGGCCGCGCGGGCGCTGGGCGCACCGGACGTGCTGCGGGTTCCGGTGCGGATGCCGCGACTTCACCCGGCGTTCGACGGGTTCCGTATCGCGGTGGTGTCCGACATCCACCTCGGACCGCTGCTCGGCCGCGCGCACACCGAGCGGATCGTGCGGATGATCAACGAAACCGAGCCCGACCTCGTCGCCGTGGTCGGGGATCTGGTCGACGGCACCGTCGAGGAACTCGGCTCGGCCGCCGAACCGCTGAAGGACCTGGTGTCGCGCGAGGGCTCCTTCTTCGTCACCGGCAACCACGAGTACTTCGTCGGCGACACCGCGGAGTGGCTGCGTGAACTGGACCGCTTCGGGCTGAACGTGCTGCGCAACGAGAACACCCGGATCTCCCGCGGCGGCGCCGCGTTCGATCTGGCCGGCGTCAACGACGTCGCGGGTGCGTCGCGCTCGGATCCACCCGACTTCGACGCCGCACTCGCCGGGGTGGACCCCACCAGCGCGACCGTCCTGCTCGCCCATCAGCCGATCCAGGTCGCCGACGCCGCCGACCGCGGGGTGGATCTGCAGTTGTCGGGTCACACCCACGGCGGCCAGATGTGGCCGTTCCACTACCTCGTCGAGCTCGCACAACCGTCGCTCGGGGGATTGTCGCAGGTCAGGGACACCCAGCTGTACGTCACGCGCGGCGCGGGGTTCTGGGGTCCGCCGCTGCGGATCGGTGCGCCGCCCGATATCAGTGTGTTGTCGCTGAAACCGGCGATCGACGTTTAGCCGCGCTTCCGGGTGGGCATTTTCTCAGCAACTTCACGGACTGCGCTGAGCTCCACGCTCAGGCGCGGGCAGGACTCTTGAAGAACACATTCGGTTCATGAGAGGGGCGTTGATGATGACGACGAATACAGGCGCCGTTGTTATTCGACTCGACACCCATCCGGCCTTCCATGCGCCGGACCGCCGTTCGCGAGAGTTCGAAGAAGCCATGCGCCGGCACCCGTCCTACCAATCCCGCGTGATGACGCCGCCTCTTCAGGTGGTGTAGCCGCGCGGCACGGGGGGCGCTCCTGGTGGTGGGGGCGCCCCTCTTGTGTGTCCTCACCCGAACAGCCGGGCGCTCTCCTCGCGCATCTCGACCTTGCGGATCTTGCCGGTCACCGTCATCGGGAATTCGTCGACGATGTGCACGTAGCGCGGGATCTTGTAGTGCGCGAGCTTGCCGGTCGCGAACTCGCGCACCGCGGCCGCATCCAGCGGGCGCCGACCCGGCCGCATCCGTAACCACGCGCACAGCTCTTCGCCGTACCTCTCATCGGGCACGCCGACCACCTGGGCGTCCTCGATGTCGGGATGGGTGTACAGGAACTCCTCGATCTCGCGGGGGTAGATGTTCTCGCCGCCGCGGATCACCAGATCCTTGATCCGGCCGACGATGTTGCAGTAACCGTCCGAGCGCATCACCGCCAGATCTCCGGTGTGCATCCACCCGTCCGCGTCGACGGCCTCGGCGGTCTTCTCCTCGTCGCGCCAGTAACCCAGCATCACCGAATAGCCCCGGGTGCAGAACTCCCCGGGGGTGCCGCGCTCGACGACGTCCCCGGTCTCCGGGTCGACGATCTTGATCTCGACGTGCGGATGTACCCGCCCGATCGAGGAGGTGCGGCGTTCGAGGTCGTCGTCGAACAGCGTCTGGCATGACACCGGGGACGTCTCGGTCATCCCGTAGGCGATCGACACCTCCGCCATGTTCATGTCCTCGACGCAGCGTTTCATCACCTCGACCGGGCACACCGCGCCGGCCATGATGCCGGTGCGCAGCGACGACAGATCCCGATCGGCGAAATCGGGATGGTTCTGCATCGCGATGAACATCGTCGGCACGCCGTAAACCCCCGCGCACCTTTCCTTCTCGATCGCGTCCAGGGTCAGTCCGGCGTCGAAGGCCGGTGCCGGGATCACGATCGTCGCGCCGTGCGTCGTGCACCCGAGGTTGCCCATCACCATGCCGAAGCAGTGGTAGAACGGCACCGGGATGCACAGCTTGTCCCCGGCCCGCAGGCGGATCTGTTCGGTGACGAAGAACCCGTTGTTGAGGATGTTGCGGTGCGACAGCGTCGCGCCCTTGGGGAATCCCGTTGTGCCGGAGGTGTACTGGATGTTGATCGGGTCGTCGTTGGACAGCGCGGCACCGCGGCGCCGCAACTCGGCGTCGTCGACGTCGGATCCCCGCGCGCGCAGCGTGTCCCAGTCCTCGGTGCCGATGAACAACACCGTCGCCAAGGTGTCGACGTCAGGGCGGACCTCGTCGACCATCGCGACGTAGTCGGAGGTTTTGAACTGCGTCGCCGAGATCAGCGTCGAGACGCCGGACTGCTCCAGCACGTAGCGCAGTTCGTGGGTGCGGTAGGCCGGGTTGATGTTGACCAGGATCGCCCCGATCTTCGCCGTCGCGTACTGCGCGAGCGCCCATTCGGGGCAGTTCGGTGACCAGATGCCGACCCGGTCGCCGCGGTCGACCCCGAGGGCGATCAAACCCTTGGCCACCGCGTCGATCTCGGCGTCGAGTTCGGCGTAGGTCCAGCGTCTGCCGGTGGCGACGTCGACGAGCGCGTCGAGGTCGGGGTGGGTGCGCGCGATGCGCTCGAAGTTCGCCCCGATCGTCTCCTCGAGGATCGGGATGTCGGTCGGGCCTGCGTCGTAGGACTCGGTCACGGTGTCTCCTTACTCAGACCAGGTCCTCGTAGCGGTATTCGGTGTCGATGCCCTGGCCGGTCCGATGCGCGGATTCCTCGCGCTCACGGAGCTCGACACGACGGATCTTGCCCGAAATGGTCTTGGGCAGGTCGAAGAATTCGACACGGCGCACCTTCAGATACGGGGCGAGGTGGTCGCGGGCGTACTCCAGGATCGCTTTCGCGGTGTCCCGGTCGGCCGACCAGCCGTCGGCCAGCGCGACGTAGGCCTTCGGAACGGCCAGCCGGGTGTCGTCGGGCTGGGGGACCACCGCGGCCTCGACCACCGCGGGATGCTCGATCAGCACGCTTTCCAGCTCGAACGGCGACACCTTGTAGTCCGAGGATTTGAACACGTCGTCGGTGCGGCCGATGTAGGTGATGTAGCCGTCGGCGTCGCGGCTCGCGACGTCGCCGGTGTGGTAGTAGCCGCCGTGCATCACCTGCGCGTTGCGTTCGTCGTCACCGAGATAACCGGTCATCAGGTTCAGCGGTTTGCGACTGAGATCGAGGCAGATCTCGCCCTCGTCGGCGAGCTCACCGGTCAGCGGGTCCACCAGCACCACCGGCACCCCGGGCATCGGGCGGCCCATCGAACCGGCTTTGACCGGCTGGCCCGGGGTATTGCCGATCTGCAGCGTTGTCTCGGTCTGGCCGAAACCGTCGCGGATGGTCAGCCCCCACGCACGTTCCACCGCGCTGATCACCTCGGGGTTGAGCGGTTCGCCCGCACCGAGCACTTCACGCAGCCCGGCGGGCCGCTCCCCGAGGTCGGCTTGGATCAGCATGCGCCACACCGTCGGCGGCGCGCAGAACGTGTTGACCCCGGCCCGGCGCAGCTGCCCGAGCAGCGCGGCCGCGTCGAAGCGCGCGTAGTTGTAGACGAAGATCGTCGCCTCGGCGATCCACGGTGTGAAGAAGCAGCTCCAGGCATGCTTGGCCCACCCCGGAGCGCTGATCGCCAGGTGCACGTCACCGGGCCGCACGCCGATCCACGCCATCGTCGTCAGATGGCCGACGGGATAACTGATCTGGGAGTGCTCGACGAGCTTGGGCTTGCTGGTGGTGCCGGAGGTGAAGTACACCAGCAGCGGGTCGTCGGTGCAGGTCTGCGGAGCGTGGGGGCGGGCCTCGGCGGCGTCGGCGTCGCTGTAGGGACGCCAGCCGTCGACCGGGGCGCCGACGGCGATGCGGACGTAGTCGCCGTCCACCTCGGCGAACTTCGGCGCGTCGGTGGCGTTGGCGATCACGAACCCGGCCCCGCCGCGGCGGATCCGGTCGGCCAGATCCGCCGGGCCCAGCGCGCCGGTCGTCGGCATGATGACCGCGCCCAGCTTGGCGACCGCGAGCATCGACTCCCACAGCTCGACCTGGTTGCCGAGCATCAGGATGACCCGGTCGCCCTTGCCGACGCCGAGGCCGCCCAGCCAGGTCGCGACCTGGTCCGAGCGGCGGGCCATCTCGTCGAAGGTGACCTTCAGTTCGCGGCCGTCCTCCTCGACGATCCACAGCGCGACGCCGTCGTTGCCGCGGGCGATCGCGTCGAACCAGTCGGTGGCCCAGTTGAACGGGCCGGTGACCCGCGGCCACTCGAAGGTCTCCACGGCCTTGTCGTAGTCGGCCATGACGGTGACCAGGTGGTCGCGGGCGCTGCGGAGGGTGTCGAGGAGATCGGTGTTGCTCGCCATGCCTAATAGGATCTAGGTCACACTCGTCCGTCCACTACCCCCGAAAGTGGGTACCGCCCGATGTCCGCCGTATCGCCGCTGCTGCGACCCCGCGACGGGGATGCGTTACGCGCGGAACTGCGGCGGGTGGCGGCCCTCGGCGGCGTTCCGGTGCTGTTCGGCGGCGAGGTGCACGAGGACACGCTGCTGATCAGCGAGTACCACGGTCTGAGGACCGGGGGATTGCGCGGGCTGGCGGTGCGGTCGAACTCCGGTCTCGGCGGCGCCAGCATGGTCGCGGGCCGGCCACTGGCGGTCGCCGACTACCGCAACGCCGCGTCGATCACCCACGACTACGACGGCCCGGTGCTCTCGGAAGGCATCCAGTCGGTGCTGGCGGTGCCGGTGCTCGTCGACGGCCGGGCCCGGGCGATGCTCTACGGCGCCTACCGCACCGGCGCGCCGTTCGGTGGGCGCGCCGCCGATCTGGTGGTCGAATCGGCGCGCCGGCTCAGCGAGGAGTTCCGCATCCGCGACGAGGTGGATCGTCGGCTGCGGCTGCGCGAAGCCCATCAGGTCAACGCGGGGCAGGTCGGCGCAGAGCAGATCCGGGAGGTGCACGCAGAGCTGAGGTTGCTCGCGGTCACCGCCCCGCCGGAGCTGCAGGACCGGCTGCGGGCGCTGGCCGACACCCTGATCGGTGCCACCGACGACGCCGAAACCCCGGTGCTGACACCGCGGGAACTCGACGTACTGGGCCAGGTCGCACTCGGCTGCACCAACACCGAAGCCGCGCAGCGCCTTTCGCTCAAAACCGAGACCGTCAAGAGCTACCTGCGCAGTGCGGCAACCAAACTGGGCACCCACACCCGCTACGAGTCGGTGTCGAAGGCGCGCCGGCTGCGTCTCATCCCCTGAACATGGCGAAGGGGCACCTCCAGCGGGGGGATAGGAGGTGCCCCTTCGGGTTCCACACGGTCCGCCGGGGGAAGCGGACGTCTTCGGGGTTACCGCTTAGCGGACGTTGACGTAGTAGATCTTGCCCGTGACCGTGTTCTGATACGTGCGGTTGTTGGCGTAGTCCTGCACCGTCGAGCGGATGTCGGCGCCGGGGTTCACACCCACGACCGTCGCCTGGGACAGCGGCGTATCCGACAGCCGGTGCACGATGACCCGGTGGCCTTCGGCTTCCAGCGCGGCGATGGTGTCCTGGGCGTCGCCGCCGGTGGGGGCTGCGGCGGCGGGTGCGGCGAGTCCGAACAGTCCGGCGGCGAAAGCCGCGGCGGCGGTGGTGGCGATGGTGATGTTCTTCATTTTCGGCTCTTCCCTGTTGCGATCCTGCTGGGTTAAACCCTTCACACGGCAGATTGATTTCGCGTGGCAGAAATTGATCGCCGGATGGCAGAAATCGCTCCGGGGGTTAACCCCCGGCCACTCGCCGAAATTGCATTCCAGCAGGGCTTCTCTCGACATTCCGCTGCGCGGACGCAATCTCGGCGAACGGGCCTACAACGCGGTCGCGGCCAGATTTACCGACCCGAGGTGCGGGCTTCCGATGCTGCCGAGCCAGAGTCGGCCGCCGGCCTCGACGAGCCCGGTCGCCATGCTGAACTCCGGATGCGTCATCCGCACGCCGGCGACGGCCGCGCCGCTGTCGGGGTCGAACGCGACCGCCCAGACGACGGCCTCGGGTTTGGGCTGCAGCCGTGCGGGCAGCCGCCAGATCACCTTGCGCAGCACCGGCGGTCCGGCCGCCAGCCGGTCGGCGAGCGGGTTGGCCGGGGTGACCATCGCACACCAGATCCGGCCGTCCGCACCGGTGGACAGGTTGTCGGGCATCGCGGGCAGGTTCACCGCGAGCGGCGTCACCGTGCCGGCCCGGGGACCGGTCAGCCAGTACTTCGACAGCCGGCGCCCCTGCGTCTCGGCGAACACCAGCGCCGACCCGTCGACGGTGGGCGTGACCCCGTTGGCGAAGTACAGCCCGTCCAGCACGGTGGTGACCCGGCCGTCGGTGTCGAGCCGGTGCAGCGCGCCGCGGCCGCGGGCCTCCAGGATCGCGCCGAGGTACTGGTCGATGGTGAACGCGCTCGTCGACTCGGTGAAATACACCGTGCCGTCGGCGGTTTCGGTGACGTTCGAGCAGAACAGCAGCGGCCGCCCGTCGATCGAGGCCACCAGCGTCTCGAACCTGCCGGTGGCGGTGTCCAGCGCCAGCAGTCCGCGCGGGCTGTCGCACACCAGCAGCCGGCCGTCCCGGGCGAAGCCCAGGCCCAGCGGCCGGCCGCCGGTGTTGGCGACGATCTCGGGTGCGGTGCCGTCGGGACGCAACCGCACGATCGACCCGTCGAGCGCCCCGGCCCACAGGTAGCCGTCGGCGTCGACGACGACGTCCTCGGGTTCACCGCCCGGTATCGGCACCAATGTCAGTGCGGCTGCGCTGAATTCAGGGAGCGGGTCGACGGGCGGTGCGTGCCAGCGCACCGGGTCGACGGGTCGTTTCGACACCTACATCCGGGCCGAGGCCTCGGTGAGCACGTTGCGCAGGATGTCGTAGATCGCGTCGAACTCGGCCTGCCCGCTGATCAGCGGCGGGGCCAGCTGCACGACTGGGTCGCCACGGTCGTCGGCGCGGCAGTACAGGCCGGCGTCCCACAGCGCAGGGGTCAGGAACCCGCGCAGCAACCGCTCGGACTCCTCGTCGTTGAACGTCTCCTTGGTGGTCTTGTCCTTGACCAGCTCGATGCCGTAGAAGTAGCCCTCACCTCGGACGTCGCCGACGATCGGCAGGTCCAGCAGCTGCTCCAGCGTCGCGCGGAACGCCGGGGCGTTCTGCTTGACCCGGTCGTTGAGGCCCTCGCGCTCGAAGATGTCGAGGTTGGCCAGCGCGACCGCGGAGGACACCGGGTGCCCGCCGAAGGTGTAGCCGTGACCGAACACCGTGGACCCGTCGTTGAACGGCTCGAAGAGCCGGTCACTGGCGACCATCGCGCCGATCGGGGAGTAGCCCGAGGTCAGGCCCTTGGCGCAGGTGATGATGTCGGGCACGTAGTTGAAGTCGTTGCACGCGAACATCGATCCGATCCGGCCGTAGGCGCAGATCACCTCGTCGGAGACCAGCAGCACGTCGTACTCGTCGCAGATCTCGCGGACCCGCTCGAAGTATCCGGGCGGCGGCGGGAAGCAGCCGCCGGCGTTCTGCACCGGCTCCAGGAAGACGGCGGCGACCGTCTCGGGACCTTCGAACTCGATGGCCTCGGCGATGCGATCGGCGCAGTAGCGGCCGAAAACCTTCTCGTCGTGGGCGTATTCGGCGGGGGCCCGGTAGAAGTTGGTGTTCGGGGCGCGGAAGCCGCCCGGCACCAGCGGCTCGAACGGGGCCTTGAACGCCGGGATGCCGGTGATCGACAGGGCGCCCTGCGGGGTGCCGTGGTAGGCGATCGAGCGGGACACCACCTTGTGCTTACCCGGCTTGCCGGTCAGCTTGAAGTACTGCTTGGCCAGCTTCCAGGCACTCTCGACGGCCTCGCCGCCGCCGGTGGTGAAGAACACCCGGTTCAGGTCGCCGGGGGCGTAGCCGGCGATGCGCTCGGCCAGCTCGACCGCGGTCGGGGTGGCGTAGGACCACAGCGGGAAGAACGCCAGCTGCTCGGCCTGCTTGGCGGCGGCCTCGGCGAGCTCCTTACGGCCGTGGCCGACCTGCACGACGAACAGACCGGAGAGTCCGTCGATGTACTGCTTGCCCTTGTCGTCGTAGATGTGCACGCCCTCGCCGCGGGTGATGATCGGCGGAGTGATGCCGGCGCCGTGGCGGGCGAAGTGGCCCCACAGGTGGCGATTGGCCTTGGCGCCGAGATCGGACGCGGTGGTCTGATCGGTTTCGGAAATGATGGTCATCGTGTACCCCAATTGTATTGCTGCTTAACAAGTTTCAGATAGACAAGGGTTTCGGTGGATATCACTCCCGGTAGCGCGCGGATCTGGGTGTTGAGAAGTTCGAGCAGGCTGTCGTCGTCCTCGCAGACAACCTCGATGATCGCGTCGAACGAGCCCGCGGTCAGCACGACGTAGTCGACCGACGGCAGCTCGGCGAGCTTCTGCGCGACCTTGGTGGTGTCGCCGGTGCATTTGATGCCGATCATCGCCTGGCGGGCGAACCCGAGCTGCATCGGATCGGTGACCGCGACGATCTGCATGACCCCGGCGTCGACCATGCGCTGGACGCGTTGGCGCACCGCGGCCTCCGACAGCCCGACGGCCTTGCCGATACCGGCGTAGGAGCGGCGACCGTCCTGCTGGAGCTTCTCGATGATCGCCTTCGACAGTTCGTCGAGCTGGAACGCGGCGCCCGGGCGGGACTCGTTGACGCGGAAGGAGACGGGACCGACGGCATGCGGTAACCCGGGGTTGGCCATGCAGAGATTGTGCACGGAATTCGTCGTGGCAGGCAACCATGACAGCGAAATCACTTGTTCGGGGTCGCTGACGGTGCCGTAATGCGTAGCCTCCGGCGGCGAGGCGCGATAGGTTTGGCGCATGACTGTCGCAAGCAGCTGGATCGACGGCGCCCTGGTGAAGACCGGCGGCGCCCAACACACCGTGATCAACCCCGCGACCGGCGAGGCCGTCGCCGAGTTCGCGCTGGCACAGCCGGGTGACGTGGACCGGGCCGTCGCGTCAGCGCGCGCGGCCCTGCCCGGGTGGAAGCGGGCGACCCCGGCCGAGCGCTCGGCGGTGCTGGCCAAACTGGCGAAACTCGCCGACGACGCGACCTCGGAGCTGGTGGCCGAGGAGGTCAGCCAGACCGGCAAGCCGGTGCGGCTGGCCACCGAGTTCGACGTCCCGGGCAGCGTGGACAACATCGACTTCTTCGCGGGCGCGGCCCGGCACCTGGAGGGGAAGGCGTCGGCGGAGTACTCCGCTGACCACACGTCGTCGATCCGCCGCGAGGCCGTCGGCGTCGTCGCGACGATCACGCCGTGGAACTATCCCCTGCAGATGGCGGTGTGGAAGGTGATCCCGGCGCTGGCGGCGGGCTGTTCGGTGGTGATCAAGCCTGCCGAGATCACACCGTTGACAACGCTGACGCTGGCGCGCCTGGCGGCCGACGCCGGCCTGCCCGACGGGGTACTGAACGTGGTGACCGGTTCGGGTGCCGACGTCGGCGCCGCGCTGGCCGGGCACGCGGACGTGGACATGGTGACGTTCACCGGGTCGACCCCGGTGGGGCGGCGGGTGATGCTGGCGGCGGCGCAGCACGGGCACCGCACGCAGCTGGAACTCGGCGGCAAGGCACCGTTCGTGGTGTTCGACGACGCGGACCTCGACGCCGCGATCCAAGGGGCCGTGGCCGGAGCGTTGATCAACACCGGGCAGGACTGCACGGCGGCGACGCGGGCGATCGTCGCCCAGGGTTTGTACGACGACTTCGTGGCGGGCGTCGCCGAGGTGATGTCGAAGATCGTCCTCGGAGACCCTGCCGATCCGGACACCGATCTGGGTCCGCTGATCTCTGCTGTGCATCGGGCGAAGGTGGCCGGGATGGTAGAGCGCGCGCCGGGGGAGGGCGGGCGTGTGGTGACTGGCGGCGTCGCGCCGGAGGGCCCGGGGTCGTTCTACCGGCCGACGCTGATTGCGGATGTGGCTGAGACGTCTGAGGTTTGGCGTGACGAGATCTTCGGGCCGGTGTTGACGGTGCGAGCGTTCACCGATGATGACGATGCGATCCGGCAGGCGAACGACACCAAGTACGGGTTGGCGGCGTCGGCGTGGACGCGGGATGTGTATCGCGCGCAACGGGCTTCACGCGAGATCCACGCCGGCTGTGTGTGGATCAACGACCACATTCCGATCATCTCGGAGATGCCGCACGGTGGTTTCGGCGCGTCGGGCTTCGGCAAGGACATGAGCCAGTACTCGCTGGAGGAGTACCTGTCGATCAAACACGTGATGAGCGACATCACCGGCGTGGTCGACAAGGACTGGCACAGGACGATTTTCACCAAGCGCTAGGCGTAGGCGACGTCCGCCAGCGCAGTGACGGTGACCTGGATCATCGTCACCCGCGTCGATGACGAACGTGAATTCGGTTGTAGTGCTGGCTGCGTCGCGCACGGCCCGTGAGGGCGTGAACATGAACAGTCCCTGGTCGAATTGACAACGGTCGTTGCGACGGCCGGGTAGCTGCAGGCACCTCGTGGAACGCTACGGGTCTACAACCGTGCAGGTGCGGCGCTCAGAGACCTCGAACCCCTCCCGCGGCGCCTGTTTCTGCTGCACGATCTGGCATGTCTACGGGTCCAGCAATCCGTAGGTGCGGTCCGTCGCGTCCACGATCGGCAGCAGCGCCCTGTCCTCAGGAAGCGATTCGACCGTCAAGAAAGGCGCTTAAAGCTTTACGCAGCTTATTCCAGTGTGATGACTTATCGAAGTCGAATTGCCTCCCGATTTCTTGATATGTGTTTAGCTCCCCGTGGACGCCGATAGTGCCGAGGTTGGTAATAACTCCCCAGTCGAAAGTATTTGTGCTGGTGGCGATATAGACGTCTCTCTTGAACAAGGTGAAAATGTTTGGTAGGAGCGAGGCCCCTACGGGGGGAACCATCGCGGGGACGGGGTCTAGCAGGTCCCTCAGATGTACTGTCGGGTATCCGTATCCGGTGTATTGGATAACTGGTGACCCGAAAGTGACGACTGCCTTGATCTGATCCTTCAGGTTGAGGCCGAGCACCCTTGCATTAAACGCAATGTTCTGGGCGTCCATGCCGCCTTGGCTATAGCCCACCAGCAGAATTGGTTCCGTTGGACTTGTCATCGCAGCGGTAATGACGTCAACCTGATCCCAGTCCACAATGCCCAATGCGGATGACAGGTTCCTTATTTTGGACTGGTCGCCCTCAAACCAGCGCTCTTTGGTGCCGGCGATGTACACAATGAGGGCTTTCTGGCCATCAACGACAACATGTTCGGTGTAGATACCGTGCGTGAGCGATTTGCCATTCTTTCCGTCCATCGCTTCCCGCAATCTGGTGTAGAGGTCCTCCATTCCGGTCGGTCCGCGATCGTATGACTCGTAGACGGGGGGGTCATACTTCGGCCTGACGTCTATGGAAATAGTGGAGGTCTCGGTAGTAGGCCCGTATGCGGCGGTGTAGGTGAAGCTGTCCTTTCCGATGTAGCCAGCGTTAGGCGTGTACGTGATTTCAGAGCCGTTGAGAACGGCGGTACCGTTACTGGGTGCGGATATGGCTATGACCGTCGAGTCCGGATGCGTATGGTAGGAACCGCCCAAGGCGTCTTCTGTGGGGTCAAAGGCGATCGAGGTATCTACAGTGGTATACGTTCCATAAGACGGGGCAATTACTCCTTCCGGGAAAAGCGTTTTCTCGACATCGATCACATGCAACGTGCCAGAAATACCAGCGGGCCGATCGGCCACGAAGCTGTAGACGTACCGAGCGTCCGGGCTTACCAGTGTCCACTGTCGGGCATTATCTTCGCCGGGTAATTTGACGGTGACCCCTCGGACGGGGTCCACGATTGCTGCTCCCTCGTTCCACCCGCCGTTCCACCTCGCTATGACAATTGCGTAGCGGCTGTCTTGAACACTGAGCACGTATGATTGGAGGTCACTCGCCGATCCTGCGGAATCGGGAAGATAGATTACGTCCGCTGAGTCGCTGAACGGGTTGAAGACCTTTACGCCCCACTGCGTATTGACGTAGGCCCAGTGGCCGTCGGGGCTGATCTCGACGGCCCACGGAAAGCGGTGGTAAGTGTTTGAGATTGTGGTATGGGTCCCGGCGATAGGGTTGATAACAATGACCGATCCGTTTTCCAAGCGAACGTAGGCGTAGCGGCTGGCGTAGCGGCTGTCGGGCCCGTCGGGGCTGACCACGAGGCTGAACGGTTTTGAGCCGGTGGGGATTGTGAGGGCGGTGCCGGTGGTGGGGTTGATGACAGTAACCCCATTGCCCGAAACGGCGTAGGCGTAGCGGCTGTCGGGGCTGACCACAATCCTTCCCGGATATGAATCGGTGGGGATTTTGGTGTGAGTGCCGGTGGTTTGGTTGAAGACAATAACGCCCTCGGGTGAACGGACGTAGGCGTAACGGCTGTCGGGGCTGACCACGACTGACCCTGAGTATTCGGTGATTCTGCTGTGAGTGCCGGTGGTGGGGTTGATGACAGTAACCCCACCAGGTGAAGCGATGTAGGCGTAGCGGCTGTCGGGGCTGATCACGAGGGACGTATCCCAGCGATTGCCGATGGTGGGGATTGTGACGGCGGTGCCGGCGGTGGGGTTGATGACGGTAACCCCACCGTTGTCGAGAAGGGCGTAGGCGTAGCGGCTGTCAGGGCTGACCACAATCCTTCCCGGATATGAATCGGTGGGGATTTTGGTGTGAGTGCCGGTGGTGGGGTTGATGACCATAACCCCACCAGATGAAGCGACGTAGGCGTAGCGGCTGTCGGGGCTGATCATAGCCATGGTTTTCCAGCTCCCCCCGACGGTATAACTCCCGACGAGATCCGGATCTTCGATGGTCGCCGCGGTGCCAGATGCGGTGTCAACGAGAAGAATTTCGTAATCCGTACGAACGTAGGCGTAGCGGCTATCGGGACTGATCGCCATGTCTCCGAAAAGGGTATAGACGGGTTGCTGGAACCTGAAGGTCGTTGCGGTGCCGGAGGCGACGTCTATCATCAGCATGTCATTCCATAGATTCATGATTAAGGCGTAGCTGCCGTCGGGGCTGACATGAAGCCGCTTGATGTCGACAAGGCCGGCGTCGAAGGTCAACCCGGTGCCGGAGGCAGGGTTGATTACGAGCACGTCGCCGTCATCGTTCTGGAGGTACGCGTAGCTGCCGTCGGGGCTGATCAGCACGATCGATTCCGTGCGCCAGCCGGCGAATGTCGCTCCAGTACCGGTGGCGAGGTGAATGGCCGTAACCCAGCCCTCGTATGAGTCGAAGTAGGCGTATTGGCTATCTGGGCTGGAAATGACGCGGTTGATGTCCCAATTGGTGAGCG
Organism: Mycolicibacterium parafortuitum; assembly: GCF_002086815.1. Classification (GTDB taxonomy): domain Bacteria; phylum Actinomycetota; class Actinomycetes; order Mycobacteriales; family Mycobacteriaceae; genus Mycobacterium; species Mycobacterium parafortuitum. Next base: position 35,551 of record NZ_MVID01000026.1, on the reverse strand, counting down.
TGTAGCCGGTAGCTGTGGCGGTCACGTTGATGGGCTCGCCCGCGATTACTGTTCCGGTTGTCGTGCTTAAGTGCGCAGGGAGCCATGCGGCGGAGGTAGCGGTACCGGTGGTTGGGTGGATGATTACCGAGACGGTGTTGTCGTAGTTGTTGGTGACGCTGATGTTGCCGTAGGCGTCGATCTCTACTGTGTTGGGACTTACCTCTACGGGGACACTTGCCCTTGAAAAATCTTGGACGGTGATGATGTCCAAGGTGTTCGACGTCCCCGTGGTGACGTACAGGTCTCCGTTGGGCCCGACTGCAATACCATTCGGTTCGATGCCTGTGGTGATGACCGTGGTGGCGAAGGTTCGAGGGTCGATTGCGGTGACGGCGTTGGTCTCTTGGTCGATCACGTAGATGAAACCGTCGACGCCGAGCGCGATCGCTGAGGGAACGGCTCCCACCGTGAGAGTCCGGGCGATATAACCTCCAGCGCTTGGTGTGAGCACCCTGACAGTGCCGTCGAGCGGATGGGTGACGTAGACAGTGCCGTCAGCGGCCACAGCGATGCCGAAAGGGTTCGCATCTGCCGTGTCGATCGATGTGAGTGCAGCATCCGCATGGGCGGGGTTAACTACCGTGACTACCGATCCGCTGAAATCGGCAATGTAAATGCGTCCATCTGGTCCGGCAGCGATGCTGATCGGTGTGCCCCCAACAGTAATTGTGCGCTCGAGCTGGTCAGTGGTCGAGTCGATAACGCTGACGGTGCCGTCGCCGGCATTCGCCACGTACACCGCGCCTTCTAGACCGTGAGTGAGAGCTGTTGGGGCCGAACCCACGTCGATCGTGGTAAGGACGACGGTGCCCGTACGGTCCAGCACCATGACGGTACCGTCGGCGCCGTTGGCGACCCAGACTCGGCCGTCGGGTGCCACGCTGACAGCACTTGGCGAGGCGCCGACGTGGATGGTCGAGGCGATCGCTGAGCGGTCTGAACTGAGAACCGAGAGCGTGTTCGCGCCGGAGTTGATGATGTAAACGGTGCCGTCAGCAGCGACGGCCACACCAGAGGGCCGGCTGCCGTCCTGCGCGAGCAGCCCTACCAGGGCATCGGCAGACACGGGTACGGGCACGGACACGGGCACGCGTACCGGTATAGTTGTTCTGCCGTCGGTCACCTCGATGGTGAACTCTGCCACCACTGGTGCTGCGTTGCTGTAAGCGGCTACCAATGCTGCTGTGCTCGGAGTGAAATCCCACGAACCAGTGGAAGAATCGACTACCACCTGGCCGGATGCGGAACTAGGGGTATCGCGCAGTACGTACCGAACGCCATAGCTGTCGTCGGCGATGACGTTCACTGTTCCGGTGAAGGTCCCTGTCTCGGTATCGAAATAGACGGTATAGGCGGGGTCCGAAAGCTGGAACGGTTCATACGGGCTGATCTCCACCGTGACCGAGATTTCGTCGCTCAGTTCTCCGTCAGAGACGGCGATCGTGAAAGTGACCGTGAGGTTCTCGGCGTCAGAGTCGTTGCGTGCCGCCCATGCGTCGATGCGCGCTTGCCGGGTGGGCGTGAAGCGCCATACGCCAGCCGTCGTGGACTGATCGACGTGCTGTGCCCATTCGATTTCGACCGTGCCGATAGCCGGATCGATATCTGACACAACTGTATAGGTGAGGACGTCGCCGTCGGCGTCCTCAGCGGTGACGAAACCAGACTGACCGCCTTCGTCAGAGTCTTCCCATTCCGAGTGCAGGATCACGGGGGCGTGACTGTTGGTCGGGTTATAGACGGGCTGCAGTTTCGTGATGACGTTTGTTGTTGGGCTCGCAATGTTCAGCCAGCCGTCTCGTCCAAACGTCATTCCGTACGTTGGGGTGCCAAGATAGAGGGCGCGGGTGATTCCATTGGGGTACAGAATGTTTAGGCTGTTGTTGCTGTCGCCGATGAACAGCGTTCCGTCTGGGCCAGACTGAACGCCGTAAAGGATTCCGAAGCCGGGTAGTGGTGTTAGTTCAAAGGTGCCGTCGCTATTGACGGTGAGGACACCAGCAACGAAGTCATCTGCGCTGGGGTTGGAGCCGCTGACGTAGCTGGCGTATACCTGTCCGTCGGCACCTACGTGCACATCCGGGGATAGCCCCTGTATTCCAATCGTTTCCCGTGAACCGTTTGTCCTGATAATGACAAGCGAACTGTCCGTTGTGTCTGAGGTGGTCTCATCGACTCTCGCCGTACTGACGTAAAGATTGCCTATAGTGTCGAACGCGAGTCCGACCGTGTAACCGTCGAATTCGGCAACTTGCTCGGATTCGAAACTGTCGGGATCGAACGCTGTCACTGTCTTACTCGTCAGGCCGGCGATGTAGACACGGCCGTCAGGTCCGATCTCTATGCCGATCGACATCCCGGGCAGGTCCACTAACTTGGTGACTGTCCCGTCCGTCGCTACCCGTCCCAGAATGAAATTCCCGTCGGTGTCGATGGCCGTCACGAACAGCGAGCCGTCCGGCGCACCCGCGATCCCATAAATACCGGAGAGGCCGGCTGCCTCAACCGTGGTAACGAGGCCGACGGGTGTCACCTCCGACGATGTGGGAGGCAGTTCGAGGACGGAAACGGCCACGGTGCTGGTGCTGGTGAGTACGCCGTCGGTGACGGTGTAGGTAAAGGTGTCGGTGCCGGAGAAGCCCGCCGCGGGTATGTAGGTGATGGTGCCGTCAGCGATGTTGGCGGCGCCGTGGTTCGGGATAGAGACTTCGGTGATCGTCAACGTGTCGCCGTCCGGGTCGGTGTCGTTGGCCAGGACCGCGATCACCACCGGGGTGGCCTCGACTGTGGTGGCGGTGTCGTCGACCGCGATCGGCGCTTGGTTGATCGGGGTAACGGCGGGGACGGTGATCGTCAGGGTCGCAGTGGTGGTGGCGGTTCCGTCGGACACCGTGTAAGTCAGCACCTCGGCGCCGGCGAAGCCTTCGGTGGGGGTGTAGGTGATGGTGCCGCCGGCGAAGCTGGTGGCGCCGTTGGTCGCGCCCGTGACTGCGGTGACCGACAGGGTGTCGCCGTCAGCATCGGTGTCGTTGGCGACCACGTTGACCGTGGCCGAGGCAGCTCCGGGCGGCATGGTGAAGGTGTCGTCTTTGGCGACCGGTGGTTTGTTGACCGGTACCACCGGAGTGACGGTAACGGTGACGGTCCCGACGGAGACTGCGGTGCCGTCGGAGACCGTGTAGGTGAACGTCTCGGTTCCGGAGAAGCCGGTGGCGGGGGTGTAAGCGATCGTTTTGTCGGGGTTGATCGCGACGGTCCCGCCCTGACTGGGAGCTCCCAGCACGGTCACGGTCAGCGAGTCGGTGGTGTCGGGGTCGGTGTCGTTGCCGAGCACGTTGATGGCGTTGCCGCTGGAGTTGCCCGCGACGGTGACGGTGTCGCTGACCGCGACCGGGGCATCGTTGACCGGTGTGACGGTGACGGTCACGGTAGCGGTGTCGGTGAGGCTGCCGTCGGTGATGGTGTAGGTGAAGCTGTCCGTGCCGTGAAAGTCCGGCTCGGGGGTATAGGTGATCTTGCCGTCAAGGATGGCGACGGTTCCGTGCGCCGGCGTGCCGACATCGGAGATCGAGATGTCATCGCCGTCGGGATCGGCGTCGTTGGCCACCGCATCGATCACTACGACGGCATCTTCGGCGGTGATAGCGGAATCATCGGTGGCTGAGGGTGATTCGTTCACCGGGGCTGCGGTGACGGTGATGGTGACGGTCGCGATCGACTTGTGGCCTTTGAGGAGGCTGGCCAGTCCGTGGACGTGCCATGCGCTGGCTTCGTCGGAAAGGGTGTAGGTGAAGGTGTCGGTGCCGCTGAAGCCGGTGTTGGGGGTGTAGGTGAAGCTGCCGTCGGGATTGAGGGTGACGGCGCCGTTGGCGGCTTGGGTGTGGCTGGTGATGGTGAGAATATCGCCCGGGTTCGGGTCGGTGTCGTTGTCGAGCACCGTGATCCGGGTAGGGACTGTTTCGGTGGTGGTGGCGGTGTCGTCGGCGGCGGTGGGGGAGCTGTTGAAGAACGTGCGTTGGATCTCGCGGCGGACGAACGCGAGTACGCCCAGCAGGATAGGGGAGTCACCGGGAAGCGTTGGGTCGGGGTTGAACAGCATGTTGATCGCTTTTGCGGCGATGTCCAGCAGCGCGACAGGCCCGCCAAGGATGACGCCGACGGGCGTCTTGGGCTGTGGCGCTAGGTAGGTGGGGGCGGGGACGACTGCCGGCGGGGTGGCGCCCGTGACTGCGTAGGCAACGGCGGAGGCTTCGTCGTCGCCGTCGCCGTCGCCGTCGCCGTCGCCGTCGCCGTCGTTGTGGTTGCCGGCGGCGTCGGCCGGCGGGGTGGGTTCGGGATCCGGCGAGGTGGATGCCGTCGCTTCCGCGGTCTCGGAGGGTGTCTCTGCGCCCGCTTCTACGTCGGTCGAGGATGATTCGGGGCGTGCTCCGGTGGATTCGTCGAACTCCTCGACGAGGACCTCGTCCGGTTCGTCCACCAGCTCGTCGATGTCATCGAGCTCGGTCTCGACGTCGGCGGATTCGTTGTCCGATCCCGCGGAGTCGTCGGCATCCGAAGTGCCAGAACTGTCGGAGGTCCCGGCTGTGTCGGAGCGATCATCCGCAGGCGCGCTGGAGTCCGGAGCCGTGCCGCCGCGCCGCTGGAGTGGCTTCTGTGGAGACTTGCTCTCCGCGGCGGTCGATTCGTTGCTGTTGGGCGACTCGGCCCATGCCGGCGTGGCGACCGCAGTCCCGATACCCAACGCCAGCGCCAATGCCCCAACCCGGCCGACATACTTCGCATAACCCATGGCCAATGCCCCCCATTGACGTGACCCACCGCGGTCAATTCGGGGCAGACGTTAACAGGGAGCAACAGTCCATACTGGCCGGATCGATACCTCAATTATCTCGAACGTAAATTGTTCTGGCGCATTGACCTGCAGGTTTACGGCTAGAGAATGCAAATTCATACGTTCGGACGACGGTGGATGTGGGTCAGGTGTTTGCAGTAACAAACAAAATTATCCCTCCCGCGGCACCACAATCACCGGCACATCCACCCCCGCCAGGATCCTCGACGCGGTCGATCCGAGAAAGATCCGCTTCGGTGCCGCGAACCGCGACGAGCCGACCACGAGTAGGTCCCCGTCGTCCCACTTGAGCTTCTTCAACGCCGACTCCAGCGTCATCCCGTCGGCCACCAACGACTCGATCTCGGGCGCGTCCGGCAGCGCCCGCGCCGCCACCGCCAGGTTCTCTTCGGCGGCCGCACGCTGCAGCCCCCGAACTTCACGCGCACTGCTCGCCTCGGCCAGGTTCTCCGCCGACACGAGCGACAGCATCCGCACCCGCAGCGCCGCCAGCGCTGCCAATCGGATCGTGAACGGCAGCGGGTTGTCGTCGCCGGGCCGCGTCGGGATGGCCGCGGTCAGTGCCTCGATCTTGTCGTCGGGATCCTCGGCGTATCCGCGCGGCGCCAGCGCCACCGGGATCGGCGAAATGTGCAGCAGCGCACCGGTTACCGGCCCGATGGTGTGCCTGCCGAAGAACCCGTCGCGGGCGCCGCCGACCACGATCAGATCCGAGGACTTGGACTCGGCGAATTCGACCAGTGTCTGCGCGAACGACTCCCCGACGATCACCGCAGACCCGGCGCTGACTCCGTCGACGGCCAGCGTCTCCACCGCCTTGGCGACCCACTCCTCGCCGCGGCGTACAAGCATCTGCTGGTACTGCAAGTGGCCGGGATGCCCGTCGGGCAGCTCCTCCCGCACGACGAGCACGACGTCCACGCTGGCTCCGAAGGTCTTGGCCAGTGCGCTGGCCAGCGCGATCCCGTCGTCGCCGGTCGGGGTGGCGAGGTAGCCGACTGTGAAATGCATTGCCGCACTCTCCCTTTAGAACGTATCAGGCACCTTGACTTCGGTTTCGGCGTTCAACGTCTCACCGCGGAAGAACCGCTTGGTCCCGAACGCGAAGCACGCCAGCATCAACGGGATACCCAGGACCAGCATCCCCACGCCGAGGACGAACACTCCGCCGATCGGCCCGAAGGCGGTGTACCCGTAGTCGGGCTGGAGCATGTCCTTGGCGCTGATCCCGAACGCGGCGACCATGGACAGGCCACCGAGCAGCGGGAAGATCCCGCGGAAGAACAGGTTGCGCACCGAGCTGAACAGCGTCCTGCGGAAGTACCACACACACGCGAACGCGGTGATGCCGTAGTAGAACGCCACCGCCAACCCGAGCGAGGCCACCGAGTCGAGCAACGCGTTCTCCGACAACATCTTCAGCACCAGATAGAAGAACAGCGCCGACAGCCCCATCACGATCGTGCCGAACGCCGGCGTCATGTACCGGGGATGCACGCTGGCGAACCGCTTCGGAATCGCCTCGTACACCGCCATCGACAGCGTGCCGCGAGCAGTCGGCAGGATCGTCGTCTGCGTCGACGACAGCGCCGACACCGACACCGTCAACAGCAGCGCCGACGCCGCGATCGCCCCGGCCACCGGCTCTCCAAGCACCGTCAGGACGTCGTCGGTGTTGTTCGGGTTGTTCAACCCGATCCCCACGTAACCGAATCCGGCGAAGGACTGCAACGCGTAGGCGACCAGCACATACGTGCACACCAGGATGACGGTGGTGACCAGCGCGGCGATACCGGGCGTCTTGCCCGGATCCTTGGTCTCCTCACCGACGGCCAGGCAGGCGTCCCAGCCCCAGTAGATGAAGATGCACAGGATCACCGCAGCGGCGATCGACGACACGTCCAGCCCGCTGGGCCACAGCCAGGACCATTGCGGGGTGACGGCCTGGGCGCCGGCGGTGCCGGTGAACACCCGGATCAGCGCGATCACGCTGACGGTGATCAGCACGCCGAACTGGATGGCGATCAACACGTTCTGCACCCGCTCGCTGACCACGATTCCGCGCGCGGACACCAGCGTCATCGCGACGATGAAGAAGCATCCCAGCGCCACCGTGGCGGGCACGCTCTCGGCGAGGTCGTGCAACCCGAAGAAGTTGTACAGATAGATCGCGGCGATCTCAGAGACGTTGGCCAGCACGATGATCGCCGACACCGCCAGCCCCCACCCGCCGATCCAGCCGATCCACGGGCCGAAGGCCTTCGTTCCCCACGTGAAGGTGGTGCCACAGTCGGGGGTGTCCTGCGACAGTTCCTTGTACGCGAACGCCACCAGCAGCATCGGGATGAACGCCAGCACGAACATCGACGGCGCCTTATCCCCGACGGCGAGGACGACATAGCCGAGGGTCGCGGCCAGGCTGTATGCCGGCGCCACCGCGCCGAGGCCGATGACCACGTTGCCGACCAGGCCCAGCGCACCCGCCTGCAGGCCTTTTCCGCCAACGGCGGGCGCCGGTGGGTCCCCCTTGATCGCCATTTGCGCAATATACGGTTCCGTCCGGCGCGGCACGGCGGAATCTACACTCGACCCATGACCGCGAGCACGCGTGTCGAGGAGTTCGAGCAGATGCGTCCGTATCTGCTGTCGGTTGCCTACCGTCTCACCGGCACCGTCACCGACGCCGAGGACATCGTCCAGGACGCGTGGCTGCGGTGGGAGACCAACCGCGCGACCGGGGTCCGTGATCTCAAGGCATGGCTGACGACGGTGGTGAGCCGACTGGCGCTGGACAGGCTGCGTTCGGCGGCGCATCGGCGCGAGACCTACGTCGGGGAGTGGCTGCCCGAACCGGTGGTGACCGGCCTCGACGGCGCTGACCCGTTGGCAGCGTTGGTCGCCGACGAGGACGCCCGGTTCGCCGCGATGGTGGTGCTGGAGAACCTGACACCGGATCAGCGGGTCGCGTTCGTGCTGCACGACGGTTTCGGGGTGCCGTTCTCCGAGATCGCTGACGTCCTCGGGGCGACGCCGCAGGCGGCGCGGCAACTGGCCTCCCGGGCCCGCCGCGCGGTGTCGGACGCGCCGCCACCGGCCGAGGATCACGCCGAGGTCGTCGGAAAGCTGTTGTCCGCCATGGCTTCCGGTGACCTGTCGGCGGTGGTGGCCCTGCTGCACCCCGACGTCACGTTCACCGGCGACTCGAACCGCCGGGCCCCGACGGCGGCACGGGTCATCCACGGCGCCGACAAGGTCGCGCGCTTCCTGCTCGGCCTCGGCGCCAAGTACGGCGCGCAACGGCTGCTCGCCAGCGGCACCCTCGGTCTGGTCAACGGCGAACTCGGGGTGTACTCGCCGGGTGCGGACGCGACCGACGGCGCGCCCCCGATCATGCCCCGCATCCAGGCGTTGAGCGTGCGGGACGGGAAGGTGGTCGCGATCTACGACATCGCCAACCCGGACAAGTTCACCGCGTCGCCGCTCGCCCCTTGACCCCCCTTGTCCGCGAGCGTGCGTGTCGGCGGGCAACACGCCGCGCCGACGTCGGACTTCCCGCACGCTCGCGCGGTCAAAGTCATGCCCAGGGCACCCGGCACGCGTCGCCGGAGCTGAAGCCCTGCTCGGTGATCCCCAGCGCGGCGTTCACGCGGGCCCGCATGTTCTCCACGCCGATCTGATAGGTCAACTCGATGACACCCTTGTCGCCGAAGCGCCGGCGCAGATCGGCGACCTGGTCGTCGGTGACGGTGTGCGGGTCGGTGGTCATCGCCTCGGCGTAGGCGATCGCGGCGCGCTCGTCGTCGGAGAACCTCGGCGATGACGCGTAGTCGTCAATGTCCCTGAGCCGCGCCATGTCCAGACCCTCCAGCCGCATCAGCATGGCGCCGAAGTCGACACACCACGAGCAGCCGATCTGGCGGGCGGTCCAGTACACCGCGAGCTCGCGGACGCTCGCCGGCAGCGTGGTGGAGGCCTTCTCCAGCACACCTTCGTGCATCGCGCCGGCGAGCATCACGCCCGAATGATGGGCGTAGATCGCGAACGGCTCGGGCACCTCGCCGAAGCGGCGCTTGGCGTAGCGCCACATCAACCGGGTCATCAGTGAGGCGCGCTGTGGGGATACGGGCTCGATACGTGTTGTCGTCGTCATGTCATCAAGACGAGACGCGCCGACGAAACGTGACAGTGGAATCGGTCGGCGACGGGTATCAAGGGGGAGTGGACGCCCAGACCAGGTCAGATTCCGAGTCGAATCCCGAGTCGAAACCCCGCCGCGGGACGATCTTCGCCGCCCACCTGCGCTCGTCTGCGGTGGTGGCGGTGCAGTTCGTCGCGGTAGCCGCGGCCCTGTGGATCCTCGCCTGGGTGGTCGGCAAGACGTGGGTGGTCGTTCTTCCGCTGGTGCTCGGTCTGGTCGTGTGTACGGTGCTGTGGCCACCGGTGCGCTGGCTGCGCGACAAAGGCGTGCCGCCCGCCGCGGCGACGCTGCTGGTGCTGCTGGTCGCCGTCGGGGTGGTGGCCGGCGCGGTCGCCGCTGTCGCGCCCGCGATCATCGGGCAGTCCGGTGAACTCGCCCAGCAGGCATCCGCCGGCGTGGTGCAGGTGCGGGACTGGCTCGGCGGGCCGCCGCTGAACATCGGTGAGGAACAACTCAATTCGGCGGTCGCGGCGATCAATGACCGGCTCAGCTCCAGCAGCGCGCAGATCGCGGCCGGGGTGTTCACCGGTGTGAGCGCCGCGACGTCGGCGCTGGTCACGTTGTTCACGACGATCGTCGTGGTCTTCTTCTTCCTCAAGGACGGCCCGGGGTTCCTGCCGTGGCTGCGGCGCACCGTCGGAGAGCCCTCGGGTCCGCACCTGAGCTCAGTACTCGGCCGGATCTGGTCCACGCTGGGGGGCTTCATTCGGACCCAGGCGCTGGTCAGCCTGGTCGATGCGGTGCTGATCGGCATCGGGTTGGTGATCCTCGGAGTGCCGTTGGCGTACGCGTTGGCCATCATCACGTTCATCGGCGGGTTCATCCCGATCGTCGGCGCGTTCGTCGCCGGCGGTCTCGCAGTGCTGATCGCCCTGGTGTCGAACGGCCCGGTCAACGCGCTGATCGTGCTGGCGATCATCCTCGCCGTGCAGCAGCTCGAGGGCAACGTGTTGCAGCCGTGGCTGCAGTCGAAGTCGATGAAGCTGCACGCGGTGATCGTGCTGCTGGCGGTCATGCTGGGGGCGTCGTTGTTCGGGGTGATCGGCGCGTTCCTCGCGGTTCCGGTCGCCGCGACGGTCGCGGTGGTGCTGCGCTACTACGGCGAGCAGGTCGCCGAACAGGCCGGGGAGAACGCCGCCGCGCCCTGACCCGGACCTCAGCCGCGACTGCGCCGGTAATGACGGCGCACCTTCATCCGGTTCCCGCATAGCGACATCGAGCACCAGCGCGCAGTGTTCGGCTTGCTGCGATCGATCAGGAACAGTTGGCATTCGGTGTTGGCGCACGGCCGCAGGCGTCCCGGGCTGTGGATGCGCAGACCGTCCCACGCCAGGACCGCCCGCGCCGCGCCGCTGGTGTGCTCCAGCGTCCAGTCCAGCCCGTCCGGCGTCACCGACGGGGTGAGCCGCACACCGGCGACGAACGGTTGGAGCACCTGCGCGGTCTCCTCGCCGCGGACCACCGCCTGCAATGCCGACCGGGCCTCGACCAGCGCGGACCACTCCTTGGTGCTCGTCGTCAGACCGTGCGCGGACATCCACTCGGCGGCGGTCGCGCGGTCGGGCAGGAGGTCGGTCGGCACCCCGTCGATCACCGGCGTCGTGTTCAGCAGGTCGAGCAGGAACGCGTCGTCTTCGACGGTCGTCACACACACATCCATGTCTAACCTCCAAAAGGCTATTGACAGGTTACACGATCGGGCGTTCACTGTGACTAACCAGTAAAACTATGAAAGGAAGTTAGTCATGGTCGACGTGCACCACCGCTTCGCCACCGTGGGCGGCCGCCAGGTCTTCTACCGGGAGTCGGGCGCACCCGATGCTCCGGTCGTCGTTCTGCTGCACGGGTTTCCGACAAGTTCGTTCATGTTCCGCAACCTGATCCCCGAGCTGGCGGACCGCTACCGCGTCATCGCCCCGGATTTTCTGGGCTTCGGGTACTCCGACGCGCCGAGTGTCGAGGAGTTCGACTACACCTTCGACGCACTCGCCGAGTCCGTCGCGGGTCTGCTGGCCCAGCTCGGCGTCACCCGGTACGCCATCTACGTGCAGGATTACGGCGCCCCGGTCGGCTGGCGGCTGGCGCTGCGCGACCCGCAGGCCCTCACCGCGATCATCACGCAGAACGGCAACGGCTACGACGCCGGCTTCGTCACCGACGGCTGGGTGCCGGTATGGAACTACCAGCGCGAGCAGACACCGGAGACCGAAACCGCGCTACGCCAGTTCCTCACGCTGGAGGCGACCCGCGCACAGTACCTGACCGGGGTGCCCGACGAGTCCGTCATCAGCCCCGACACCTGGCACCATGACTACGCGCTGCTGTCGCGGCCCGGCAACGACAGGATCCAGCTCAAGCTGTTCCTCGACTATGCGACCAACCCGAAGATCTACCCGGCGCTGCACGACTACCTGCGCGCGAGCGGCGTTCCGGTGCTTGCGGTGTGGGGCGACAAGGACCCGTTCTTCGGTCCCGACGGTGCGCGGGCGTTCGCCGAGGACGCGGCCGACGCCGAGATCCACCTGCGCGACGGCGGCCACTTCCTGCTGGAGAGCGACCTGGCCGCAGTGACCGAGTTGATCCGCGACTTCCTTTCCCGGCGAATGTGATTCGGCGGCGGGTGATCTGCTGGGCAGCCAACGTCCACAGCGCCGACCAGTCCGGTGAGACCTTCGTGACTGCCTTAAGCGGCGGAGACCCTGCGCGCGAGGTCCGCCAGCGTGGCACGCAACTGGCGGCGCCCCCGGTGAGCCCGCGACATCACCGTTCCGGCGGGCACGCCCAGCAGCCGCGCGACCTGCTGATGCGGCAGGTCCGCGAAGTACACGTAGAAGACAACCGTGCGCGTATCGTCTTGCAGGCCCATCAGCGCGGTGTGCAGGTCGCCGTCGAACATTGCTGCCATCGCTGAAGTCTCGGCCGATGGGACGGCGACCGCATCGCCCCACGAGTCGTCGGTGAAGTCTCCGACGCTCGTCTCGGGCCGGCTCGCGCGTCTGCGGCACTGACTCACCCACCTGTTGTGCATGATGCGCATCAACCAGGCCCTCAGATTGGTGCCGTCCTGATAAGAGTGGAATCCGTTGTAGGCGAACAGCATCGTCTCCTGGAGCAGGTCTTCGGCATCATGTCGGTCGCGGGTGAGGCTGAGCGCCCTTGCTGCCAGACGGTCGGCCAGCGGAACCGCTTCACGCAGGAATCGGGCATGCAGTTCGTCGGTGCCCTCAGGCATGGCGCTCCTCGGGTCTGCGGGCGGGATGAATCAACCTTTTGACCATCCCTGAGCGCAGCCGTCTGCCGCATCCGCCAAATGGCTAGTCGCCGGTGTCGGGCAGTACCCTGTGGAGTTGGGTACGCGAACTGATGCCGAGCTTGGTGAACACCTTGCGCAGGTGGTACTGCACGGTGCGCGGACTGAGGAACAGGCGTGCGGCGATGTCGATGTTGGCCAACCCGTCGCGGGCCATCATCGCGACCTGGGCCTCCTGCGGGGTCAGCCCGTCAGGCGAGACGGTGCCGACCCGCTTTGGGGTAGAGGACCCGGCCGCTTTCAGTTCCCGTGCAGCCCGGTCGGTGAACGCCCGCATCCCCATCGCGTCGAACCGTTCGTGAGCGGCACGTAGGTGCGTACGCGCGTCGGTGCGCCGACGCGCGCGCCGCAGCCACTCCCCGTAGAGGAGATGCGTGCGCGCAAGATCGGCGTGCATGGTGGTCCGCTCAAGGCGTTCGATCGCCTCCTGATATCTGCTGTCGGCGTCGTCACCGTCGCTGACCAGGGCTCGTGCCCGGGCCTCGGCCCCCAGCGCCCAGTCCGTGCCTGCGGCGCCGGTCATCTCGGACAGCTTCTCGACCGCATGGGCGGCAGCATCGATGGCGCCGCATCGGGCTGCGGCTTCGACGAACTCGCCAAGTGCCCACGCCGACGCCCCGATGTCTTCGAGGGTTTCGGCTGCGCCCCGTACGGTCGCCATCGCCGCCGGCCAATCGCCCTCACTGTTGTGCACGACGGCCTGCGCGTACTCGCAGATCGTCAGGCCGACACCCTCACCGCGTCGGATGACATCGGCTTTCGCGGTGGCGGCCAACGAGCTGAACTCGCTTCGGTCGCCGCGGAAGGCGGCCGCGATCAACGCTCCGTGCGGCGCCAGGCCACCGCCGGTGTCACCGGTGGCCGCCTCGAACTCCTGGAGGAGCGCCGGGACTTCGGCCGGCACACCACTGAAGGTCCGCCACACGATGACCGAATTCAGTGCCGCCGGCAGTCCGCCCAGTGCGCCGGAGGAACGGGCGCGCATGAGGCGCCGCAGTGCCAACTCCTCGGCGCCGCGATCGTCCCAGATCTGCACCGCCGCGACATGCGCGAGCCAGAGCGACCGGATGTCAGGGGCTGCCTCGTCCGCGGCGGCATCGACGGCTCGACGCAAGGGCGTTGTCGCGGAGGCGTTTCCGTCGAGATAGAGCGCGACGAACCCATCGAGGAGCAGATCGTCGGTGTCGCCGAGGCGGGGCCGGTCGAATGCCCGCGCAGCGCGCGCGATGTCGGAGCGCGAGCATCCCTCCGCGAACCTGCCCGCGAACATGCCGGCCGAGAAGGCCTCCAGGTAGGTCGCCCGGGATCTGACCGGGTCGATGGACTCCAAACGCCGTGCGGCCGCCAGCAGTAGCGCCGGGGAGTCTCGTCCTCGGTCGGTCATGTAATTGAGTTGGGCGCGGATGAGATCGACACGAGCCCGATCGCCGGCGGTGGGTTCGCCGCGCTCTACCACGGTGATGAGCTCGGTCGCCGCCTGGAAGCCGCCCGCCTCAAGGTTGGCCTCCGCCGCGGCGAGCGCTCGTCTGGTGCGGACGCCGGGGTCGGCGGTCAGGGCCGTGGCGCGTTCCAGAAAAGCCGCTACCGCGGTGAGTCCGCCACGGGCAGAGGCTCTTTCGGCGGACCGTTCCAACTCTTCGGCGACCTCGTCGTCGGGTCCGGCAGTGGCGCGGGCGCGGTGCCAGGCGCGCCGGTCAGGGTCCGATCGGGCGTCAACGACATCGCCGAGCACGGCATGCACCTGCTGCCGCAGCGTCAGCGCAGCGGAGTTGTAGACCGCGGAGCGCACGAGCGGGTGCCGAAACCTGACCCGGGTGCCGAACTCGGCGAGACCGGCCTCCATCACCGGGGCGGCCGCGTCTGGCGGAACGCCGAGCCGTGCGGCGGCGCGCCACAGCAGCGCAGAATCTCCGCGCGGTTCGGCGGCCGCAAGCAGCAGCAGTCGGCGAGAGGACTCGGGCAGTGACTCCGCGGCGCGGCGGAAGCTGTCCTCCACCGCTTCCGAGAGTCGTTCCGCGACCGGCAGGCCGAAGCCGCCCGCCAACTCCAGCACCGACAGCCGCTGCGGTAGCTGGAGCAGGGCCAACGGGTTGCCTCGGGTCTCGGCGATCAGCTGATCTCGGACCTCGGCGTCCAGCGGTCCGAGCAGCGCGGAATCGAGCAGTGCGCGAGCCTCTGCGGGCTTGATGCCACGCACCTCCAGCGTCGGAAGAGTAGCGGTGTCGGGTCGCAACACCCTGCTGGCCATCACCAACGCGATGGATTCCGCGGCCAATCGGCGTGCCACGAACGCCAGTACCGCGACCGAAGACTCGTCCACCCACTGCAGATCGTCGACGAGCAGCACCAGTGGTCGTTCGGCGGCGGCATCGGCGAACAACGCCAGGACTGCCAGTCCGAGGAGCAATCGGTCCGGCACCGGTCCGACGCCGATGCCGAGGGCAGTGGTCAACGCCGCGCGCTGCGGGGCCGGCAACGAGGCGAGACCGTCGAGCATCGGCGCGCACAGCTGTTGCAATGCGGCATAGGCCAGTTCCATCTCGGATTCGACGCCCACCACGGAAATGACCCGGCAACCGGCCGCCTGAGCGCCGAAATAGCCGAGCAGTGCCGTCTTGCCTATGCCCGGCTCGCCATGAAGGACCAGTGTGCGGCTCAGCCCTTCCCGGATATCGCCGAGAATGTGGTCGAGCACCTCGCATTCGACGTGGCGGCCCAGCAGCCCGTCGGTGGCCATCCCTCCATCATCTGCGAAACGCTGCCCTTCTGCATCCATTCGCACCTGAGGCCGGCCGCAGACTCAGGGACCAGGCGTCGTGGCCCGCCGTACCGCTGCGACGATGACGTCGTACATGCGCCGCGTCACCTCGACGTCGCCGCTCATGATGTTGTAGCCGTGATCGACGCCTTCGACGTCGTAGTGGTGCACCAGCGAACCGGCGTCGGCGAGCTTCGCCGCGTAGCGCACACCTTCGTCTCGCAAGCGGTCGTACTGGGCGGTGATGACAAGGGCGGGCGCGATGCCGTCGATGCCGTCGGCATTCGAACCCCAGGCGGGCGACGCCAACCGGTGCGAGCGGTCGCCGCGCGCCGGGATGTACGCCGAGTCGAACACCTCACCCATCCACGGTTTGAGGATCGCGCGGCTACCCAGAGGCGACGACTTCCTCGAGGTCGGTGTCACCAGATCCAACGGGGCGTAGTGCAGCACCTGCAGTGCTATCGGCGGCCCACCCTCGTCCAGTGCCATCCGGCAGACGGCGGCCGACAGGTTGCCCCCGGCGCTCTGGCCGCCGATGCAGAGCCGGCCGCCGTCCCAGTCCCGTCCGGGGTCGGCGGCCCACCGGGCGACGTCGAGGAGCTGCTGTGCTGCGGCCGGAAACCGGTGTCCCGGCGCCAGCACGTAGTCGACGTTGACGACGACGACCCCGGCCCGCGCGGCCAGATACCGGCACCACGGATCGTCCTGCTCGGGATGGCCGACCACGAAACCACCGCCGTGCACGTTGACGTACACCGCGGCACGGCCGACGTTCTCCGGCGGCCGGTAGACCGTCACCGGTGCCGGACCGTGACGGGTGGTGACGATGCCGGTGGTGCGATCGCCGGGAACGTCGGGGAATGTCACCTCTGGACGTGGCGCGGGATCGACTGCGCGAGAGAACAACCGGGCGATCGCGTCGGCGACCGGCGGCCGGGATAGTATCGACACGAAATCAACCCCTTCACAATCGGTCCGCCGCGATGACGGCGTCGGCGAACTCCCTGGGTGCTTCCTGGGGAACATCGTGCCCGATGCCGTCGAGCACCCGGTGCGCATACGGTCCGGTGAACATCGATCGATACGCGGCCCCGTTCTTGTTCGGACCGTCGAAGTCGCTGCCGATCGTGATCGCGGGGACGGTGATCGGCGGACTGGCGGCGAGACGGCGCTCGAGATCGTCGTAGCGGGGCGCGCCGGGGGCCAGGCTCAGCCGCCAGCGGTAGTTGTGGATCACGACCGCGACATGATCGGGGTTGGCGAAGGCATCGGCGGTCCGGTCGTAGGTGGCGTCGCTGAAATTCCACGACGGGGAGGCCTCCCGCCAGATCAACTTGTTGAAATCGCGGGTGTGCGCGGTGTACCCGTGCGCGCCGCGTTCGGTCGCGAAGTAGTACTGGTACCACCACCCGTGCTCGGCGGCCGGTGGCAGGGGGCGCTGGTTGGCCGACAGATTCACGATCAGGTATCCGCTGACCGACACCAGCGCCTTGCATCGCTCCGGCCACAATGCCGCCACGATGTCGGCCGACCTTGCCCCCCAATCGACTCCGCCGATCACCGCACGGTCGATTCCGAGCGCGTCCATGAAGTCGACGACGTCCTGCGCCAGTGCGGCCTGCTGGCCGGTGCGCATCGTGTCCACTGAGCGGAACACCGTGCTGCCGTATCCGCGCAGGTACGGGACCAGGATCCGGTAGCCCCTGGCGACCAGCAGCGGGGCGACGTCGGCGTAACTGTGGATGTCGTAGGGCCAGCCGTGCAGCAGGATCACCGCGGGTCCGTCGGCGGCACCGTCCTCGGCGTACCCGATACTCAGATCACCCGCCTCGACGTTCTTGAGACTGGCGAACGACGACGGGGCGGCCGGGGCCCGCGGAGGTCCTGCCCCGGGCACACTGGGGGATGTGGCCGCGACGGCGAGTCCGATGCCTGCGGCGAAGGCGCGACGAGTGAGCACGTGGGATCCTCTCGATAGCTGTACAGACGACAACGCGGCCCGCGGTGGTTTTCCTTCGCCGGCCGACTCAGTCGCGTCCGGCCTCGACGATCTTCGCGGCCAGTCCCGCAGGGTTCGTGTACATCAACTCGTGACCGCCGGGCATCTGCACGAGCCGGTACAGGCCGAGCCGGCTCGACATCCGCGGATGCCAACCCCACTCGCCGGGTGGCATGACGATGTCCTCCGTACCCATCAGCCAGCTGCGCGGGATGTCGAGGGTTTCGAAGCGACTCAGATCGACATTCTCGGAGAGCAGCCGGTACGGCTCAGGGGACAGCTTGTCGTAGACGCTGCGGGCTGTGGCGAGGTCGGCGTCGTTCATGAACGCGTCGCGGAAGAACGGGAACGGCAACATCACGCTGTTGTCGGTCGACGCGGCGGCGAGGTCTGTGATGAGACCGCGGTTCTGCGGCGGCCACACGTCCATCGCACACTCACCGTCTCGAAGAACCATGGCACTGAAGAAGATCAACCGACGGATGCGCTCTGGCAGGGCTTCGGCGACCTTGGCGATGACAACGCCACCCCAGCTGTGACCGAGGAGCACGAAGTCGTCGAGCTCGTGCGCCACGATCTGCTCAACGACCGATGCGGTGGCCGCGGCGAGGCCGACGTCGCGTTCTGCGTTCTTGCCGTGCCCGGCAACAGTTGGAGCGTAAGCATTGTGGCCCAGCCGCTGCAGCCGATCGACGACCTCGTCGAACGCGCTGCCGTCATGACTGGCTCCGTGGACGAGCACATAGGTTCCCATGCGCCTGTAAACGCCGGACGGGCACGGCCGCTTCAGCGGGCGTCGATCGCAGACTTGTGAATGAGTCCGTCCGCCGAGGCGTTGACAGTGCAGACGAGACACAAGGAGCTTGATGATGGCGATTGACGAGTACTACCTTCTCGGCCGTTCGGGTTTGCGGGTCAGCAGGCTCGCGCTGGGAACGATGAATTTCGGCACGCGCGGCTACCACGCGCCGTATGGGAAGACGCTCGACGAGTCCCGGCCGATCCTGCGGACTTATCTGGACGCCGGCGGAAACTTCATCGACACGGCGGACTTCTACACCGACGGGGAGAGCGAGACCATTCTCGGTCAGCTGCTCGCCGAGACCGGCGCGCGGGACAGCGTGGTGCTGACGACGAAATTCACCAATGCGATGTACCAGGGGGACCCGAACGGCGGCGGGAACGGCCGCAAGTTCATGGTGCGCGCGCTGGAGGACTCATTGCGCAGACTGCGCACCGATTACGTCGACCTCTACCTGTTGCACACGTGGGACCGGCTGACACCGATCGCGGAGGTGATGCAGACCTTCGACGATCTGGCGCGCGCCGGCAAGATCCGTTATCCCGGAATCTCTGACACCCCGGCGTGGTTCGCGGCCGCAGCTCAGACGTTCGCCACCGCCAACCACCTGCGGCCCTTGATCAACGTCCAGCTCCCTTACTCACTGATCGATCGGGCGATCGAGACCGAGCATGTGCCGATGGGGCAGACCCTGGGTCTCGGTGTCACCGCGTGGAGTCCGCTCGCACAGGGCTTTCTCAGCGGTAAGTACCACGCTTCCGACCAGGGGGCCGCGGGGTCGGGACGATTGAGTGTGACCGGTACGGCGGCACTCGAACTCACCGAGCGCAGCTGGCAGGTGCTCACCCCGCTGGCCGAGACCGCCGACAAACTCGGGGTGTCCATGGCCCAGGTGGCGGTCAACTGGGTGGCCACCCAGCCGGGTATCGCGTCGGCGATCGTGGGTGCCAGCAGCGCGGCGCAACTGACATCGACAATGCAGGCCCTGGACGTCGAGATCCCTGCGGAACTGCGGGTATCACTCGACGAGGCCGGCGCGATTCCTCCGACGTCGCTGTACAGGATGTTTACGCCGGGCTACCAGGAGCAGCTCATCAACCCCGGCATCAAGGTCGGTGACAAACCCAGCGGCTACGCGCCGTCGGTGCGCAACTGGACCTGAGCCCGGCGGGCGCCTGACGATCCGCGGGCTCTAGCGCGCGAACATCAACGCGCGCTTGACTTCCTGGATCGCCTTGGTGACCTCGATGCCGCGCGGGCAGGCCTCGGTGCAGTTGAAGGTGGTGCGGCAGCGCCACACCCCGTCGACGTCGTTGAGGATGTCGAGGCGCTCGGCGGCGGCCTCGTCACGCGAGTCGAAGATGAACCGGTGGGCGTTGACGATCGCGGCCGGCCCGAAGTAGGACCCCTCGCTCCAGTACACCGGGCACGACGTGGTGCAGCACGCGCACAGGATGCACTTGGTGGTGTCGTCGTAGCGGGCGCGGTCGGTCTGGCTCTGAATCCGTTCGCGCGTCGGCTGATTGCCGCTGGTGATCAGGTACGGCTTGACCGCGCGGTACGCGTCGAAGAACGGCTCCATGTCCACGACCAGGTCCTTTTCCACGGGCAGGCCGCGGATCGGTTCGATCGTGATGGTCAGCTGCTTGTTCGGGTTCTTCGGCAGCATGTCGCGCATCAGCACCTTGCACGCCAGCCGGTTCACGCCGTTGATCCGCATCGCGTCCGAACCGCACACGCCGTGCGCGCAGGAGCGGCGGAACGTCAACGTGCCGTCCAGGTACCACTTCACGTAGTGCAGCAGGTTCAGCAGCCGGTCCGACGGCAGGCACGGCACCCGGAAGCTCTGCCAGCCCGCGTCGTCCGGGGACTCCGGGTTGAACCGGGCGATCTTCAGCGTGACCATGACCGCGCCGTCGGGCACGGGGGGAGTGTCTTGCTTGTCCAGAACAGGCGCGCTCATCAGTACTTCCGTTCCATCGGCTCGTAACGCGTCATGACGACGGGTTTGTAGTCCAGGCGGATGTCACTCAGAAGGTCCGAACCTTCCTTGTAGGCCATGGTGTGGCGCATGTAGTTGGTGTCGTCGCGGTTCGGGTAGTCCTCGCGGGCGTGTCCGCCGCGGGATTCCTTGCGGTTGAGCGCACCGACGACGGTGACCTCGGCGAGCTCGAGCAGGAAGCCCAGCTCGATGGCCTCGAGCAGGTCGCTGTTGTAGCGCTTGCCCTTGTCCTGCACCGTGATCCGCGAGTAGCGCTCCTTGAGCGCGTGGATGTCGGTCAGCGCCTGCTTGAGGGTCTCCTCGGTGCGGAACACCGCGGCGTTGTTGTCCATCGACTGCTGCAGCGCGCCGCGGATGTCGGCGACACGCTCGTTGCCGTGCTCGGAGAGGATGTCACCGACCCAGTCGACGACCATCCCGGCCGGGTTCTCCGGCAGGTCGACGAAGTCGTGTCCGAGGGCGTAGTTCGCCGCGGCGATGCCGGCGCGGCGGCCGAACACGTTGATGTCGAGCAGCGAGTTGGTGCCCAGCCGGTTGGCGCCGTGCACCGACACGCACGCGCATTCGCCGGCGGCGTACAGGCCGGGGACGACGGTGGTGTTGTCCGAGAGCACCTGACCGTTGACGGTGGTCGGGATGCCGCCCATGACGTAGTGGCACGTCGGGTACACCGGCACGAGTTCCTTGACCGGGTCCACACCGAGGTAGGTGCGGGCGAACTCGGTGATGTCGGGGAGCTTGGCTTCGAGCACGTCCTCGCCGAGGTGGCGCACGTCGATGTAGACGTAGTCCTTGTTCGGCCCGGCGCCGCGGCCTTCGAGGACCTCCAGCACCATCGAGCGGGCGACGATGTCGCGGGGCGCGAGGTCGACGATGGTCGGGGCGTAGCGCTCCATGAACCGCTCGCCGTCGCCGTTGAGCAGACGCCCGCCCTCGCCGCGCACGGCCTCGGAGATCAGGATGCCGAGGCCGGCCAGGCCTGTCGGGTGGAACTGGTGGAACTCCATGTCCTCCAAGGGAAGTCCCTTGCGGAAGATGATGCCGAGGCCGTCGCCGGTCAGCGTGTGCGCGTTCGACGTGGTCTTGTACATCCGGCCCGAGCCGCCGGTGGCGAACACGATCGCCTTGGCGTGGAAGATGTGGATGTCACCGGTGGCGAGCTCGTAGGCGACGACGCCGGTGGCGACCGGGCCCGAGGGCGTCTCGGTCAGCGTGATGTCGAGCGCGTAGTACTCGTTGAAGAACTCGACGTCGTGCTTGACGCAGTTTTGGTACAGCGTCTGCAGGATCATGTGGCCGGTGCGGTCGGCGGCGTAGCACGCGCGGCGCACCGGGGCCTTGCCGTGGTCGCGGGTGTGCCCGCCGAAACGGCGCTGGTCGATGCGGCCCTCGGGGGTGCGGTTGAACGGCATCCCCATCTTCTCCAGGTCGAGCACCGCGTCGATGGCCTCCTTGGCCATGATCTCGACGGCGTCCTGGTCGGCGAGGTAGTCACCACCCTTGACGGTGTCGAAGGTGTGCCACTCCCAGTTGTCTTCCTCGACGTTTGCCAGCGCGGCGCACATGCCGCCCTGCGCGGCACCGGTGTGCGAGCGCGTCGGGTAGAGCTTGGTCAGGACCGCGGTACGGACGCGGGGACCGGCTTCGACCGCCGCCCGCATGCCCGCTCCACCTGCGCCGACGATGACGACGTCGTAGCGGTGTTCAACAATCATTGGGCTTCTCCGTTTCAGGAAATCGACGCGTCGAACGTCAGGAGCACGTAGGTCCCGAGGACCAGCGTGAACGCCATCGACAGCGCCAGCAGCGTGTTCAGCCAGAACTTCGTGGAGTCCTTGCGCGTGTAGTCGGCGATGATCGTGCGCATCCCGTTACCGCCGTGCAGCTGGGCCAGCCACAGCAGCAGCAGATCCCAGGTCTGCCAGAACGGCGACGACCAGCGCTCGGCGACGTAGTTGAAGTCGATGCGGTACACGCCGTTTTCCCACATCAGCATGATGAAGAGGTGCCCGAGTGCGAGAAAGACCAGCACGATGCCCGAGAACCGCATGAACAGCCAGGCGTACTTCTCGAAGTTCGGCATCCCGCCGGCGCGGCGCGGGGCGCGCGGGTTGTCCAGACCTGCCGGACGGTCGAAGCTGCGCTGCATGACCGGCGCGGGCCCACCGCGGTCGGAGATGTGGTCGTAGGGGTTCTCTGCCATCAGAAGAACCTCTCCGCCATGTGCATGCCGATCACTCCCAGGGCTGCGATGAACAAAACGATGAAGATCCCCGCGATGCCCCACAGCATCTTGCGCTGATGCCGCGGACCCTCCGACCAGAAGTCGATCAGGATGATCCGGATGCCGTTGAGCGCGTGGTAGAGCACGGCCGCGACGAGGCCGATCTCCATCAGGCCGACGATCGGGGTCTTGTAGGTCTCGATGACCTCGTTGTAAGCCTGCGGGCTGACCCGGACGAGCGCGGTGTCGAGCACGTGGACGAACAGGAAGAAGAAGATCGTCGCACCGGAGATGCGGTGAAGCAGCCACGACCACATGCCTGGGTCGCCGCGGTAGAACGTGCGGCGGCGCGTCGGCTTTGATCGCGGTGCCGGTATATCGGTATCGGCTGGTGTCGCCGTACTCATGTGACCCTCCAACGCCATCGGTGGACGCCTGGAGCTCGGCCCTGCTTACCGGAGCCCCAAAACCTCGGGGCGACTCTAGTGCCCTTCGTACCCTTGAACGAACTAGCGTGAGGCGGTATGCCCGTCTTCCAGAGTAGAAGTTAGGGTGCCCTATCTGGGACTTCGGGTCACGGGACGAGGTGTTCGGAATGCATTCAGACTCAACTCGGGTGGCGGCCGATGACCACTGAGATCGACTGGAATTTGTTGCGGCGCAAGGCGATTGATGCCTCGGGGCACGCTTATGCGCCGTATTCGAGGTTCCGGGTGGGGGCCGCGGCCCTCGTCGACGACCGTCGGGTGATCACCGGATGCAATGTGGAAAATGTCTCATATGGTCTAGGTCTCTGTGCCGAGTGCGCGGTGGTCTGCGCCCTACATTCCACCGGCGGGGGACGCCTGGTCGCACTGTCGTGCGTGGGCCCCGATGGGGCGGTGCTGATGCCGTGCGGACGCTGCCGGCAGGTGCTGCTCGAACACGGCGGCGGGGACCTGCTGATCGACCATCCGCGCGGGCCCCGCCCGCTGCGGGAACTGCTGCCAGATGCGTTCGGGCCCGATGATCTTGACCGCCGGGCTCACACGGTGGAGGAGAAGCCGTGAGCTTCGACGCCGCGGTATCTGGGTCGCATCTCGATGCTC
This sequence comes from Mycolicibacterium parafortuitum, assembly GCF_002086815.1. Taxonomy (GTDB): domain Bacteria; phylum Actinomycetota; class Actinomycetes; order Mycobacteriales; family Mycobacteriaceae; genus Mycobacterium; species Mycobacterium parafortuitum. Next base: position 12,273 of record NZ_MVID01000026.1, on the reverse strand, counting down.
CGTCGGTCATCCGGGTCAAACGCGACGGCGGCGTGCTGTCCGATGAGGCCATCGACTGGGTCATCGACGCCTACACCCACGGCCGGATCGCCGACGCGCAGATGTCGGCGCTGCTGATGGCGATCTTCCTGCGCGGCATGACCAGCGGTGAGATCGCACGGTGGACCGCGGCGATGATCGACTCGGGGGAGCGCCTCGACTTCACCGACCTGCGCCGAGATGGCAAGCCGCTCGCGCTGGTGGACAAGCACTCCACCGGTGGCGTCGGCGACAAGATCACCATCCCGCTGGTGCCGATCGTGATGGCCTGCGGCGGTGCGGTGCCCCAAGCGGCCGGGCGCGGACTCGGCCACACCGGCGGCACGCTGGACAAACTGGAGTCCATCCCCGGATTCACCGCCGAGCTCACCAAAGCCCAGATCCGCCAACAACTCTGCGACCTGGGAGCGGCGATCTTCGCCGCCGGGGAACTCGCGCCCGCCGACCGCAAGATCTACGCGCTACGCGATGTGACCGCGACCACGGAGTCGCTGCCGCTGATCGCGAGCTCGGTGATGAGCAAGAAGATCGCCGAAGGCACCCGCGCGCTGGTGCTCGACTCGAAGGTCGGCTCCGGGGCGTTCCTGGACACCGAGGCCGAGTCGCGGGAGCTGGCCCGCACGATGGTCGAACTCGGCGAAGAACACGGGGTGCGCACCCGCGCGCTGCTCACCGACATGCACGCGCCGCTGGGCCGCACCGTGGGCAACGCCATCGAGGTCGTCGAATCCCTCGAGGTGCTCGAAGGCGGGGGGCCCGACGACGTCGTCGAACTGACGCTGGCACTGGCCCGCGAGATGTGTGACGTCGCCGGCTTGGACGGGGTGGACCCGGCGCAGACGCTGCGGGACGGGACCGCGATGGACCGGTTCCGTGACCTGGTCGCCGCGCAGGGCGGGGACGTGGACTCGCTGTTGGCTGAGCGTTTGCCTATCGGTACGCACATCGAGACCGTGCGGGCACCGCGCGGTGGCACGATGGGAGACATCGACGCGATGGCGGTGGGTCTGGCGGTGTGGCGACTCGGGGCGGGCCGCACGATGCCGGGCGAGCAGGTGCAGGCCGGCGCCGGGCTCCGGATCCATCGCAAGCCCGGCGAGCCCGTCGCAGCCGGTGAGCCGCTCTTCACGCTTTACACCGAAACCCCGCAGCGCCTCCCCGCCGCCGCGGCAGAACTCGACGGCGCGTGGAGCGTCGGGGACGAGCCACCGCCCACGCGCCCAATGATCATCGACCGCATCAGCATGTAGGAGGTTGCGCCGTGCCCACGCCGTTGACGCTGGAGAACATCCGACGCGCGCCCAAGGCGCTGCTGCACGACCACCTCGACGGCGGGCTGCGCCCGGCCACAGTGCTCGAACTGGCCCAGCAGTACGGCTACGACGACCTGCCCGCCGATGACGCCGACGAGCTGGCGACCTTCTTCCGCACCGCCGCGCACAGCGGGTCGCTGGTGCGCTACCTGGAGCCGTTCGCGCACACCGTCGGCGTCATGCAGACCCCCGACGCGCTGCACCGCGTGGCCCGTGAGGCCGTCGAAGACCTCGCCGACGACAACGTCGTCTACGCCGAGGTGCGCTTCGCACCCGAACTGCACATCAACGAAGGGCTGTCACTGGACGCCGTCGTTGACGCGGTGCTGGCCGGGTTCGCCGACGGCGAGAAGGCCGCGGCCGCCGCCGGGCGCGCGATCACGGTGCGCTGCCTGGTCACCGCCATGCGCCATGCGGCACGGTCACGCGAGATCGCCGAGTTGGCGATCCGGTTCCGGGACAAGGGCGTCGTCGGCTTCGACATCGCCGGCGCCGAGGCCGGTTACCCGCCCACCCGGCACCTGGATGCGTTCGAGTACATGCGAAGTAACAACGCGCGCTTCACGATCCACGCCGGGGAGGCGTTCGGGTTGCCGTCGATCCACGAGGCGATCGCGTTCTGCGGCGCCGATCGGCTCGGGCACGGGGTCCGCATCGTCGACGACATCGAGATCGGCCCCGACGGCGAACCCAAGCTCGGCCGGCTCGCATCCCTGTTGCGGGACAAGCGGGTTCCGTTCGAGATGTGCCCGAGCTCCAACGTGCAGACCGGGGCGGTGGAGAGCATCGCCGCGCACCCGTTCGACCGGCTGGCCCGGCTGCGGTTCCGCGTCACCGTCAACACCGACAACCGGTTGATGAGCGACACCACGATGAGCATGGAGATGGCGCGTCTGGTCGAGACGTTCGGCTACGGATGGAGCGATCTGGAGCGGTTCACGATCAACGCGATGAAGTCGGCCTTCATCTCGTTCCCCGAGCGCTTGGCGATCATCGACGAGGTGATCAAGCCGCGCTACGTGGTCCTCGTCGGCTGACGCGGTAACGCCCGCACCCACCAGCATCCGCGCGCGTCGCGCGGTGAGCCCGGGTGTGGTCTGCCTCGCACGAACCTCGCTTGGTGATTGACGCCACACATTCAAATGTATACATTCATGTCCATACGTAGACATGGAGGCCAAATGGCATACGAAAGTGCGGCGAGTCGCATCGCGGCTGTGTTGAGGACCGAGATCCTCCACGGACAGGTGGCCCCCGGGTCGCGGCTGTCGCAGCTGAGCATCGCGGAGCGGTTCGGGGTGAGCAGGATCCCGGTGCGCGACGCGATCCAGCTACTCGCGGGCGAGGGTCTGCTCCATCCGACCTCGAAGGCGACGGCCATCGTCACCGGGATGTCGGTGCCCGAACTCCAGGAGCTCTACGAGCTGCGTGAGGCCATCGAACCGTTGGCCACCCAGATCGCCGTGCCCAACGTCGGCCGGGCCGACATCCTGTCGATGCGCAAGCAGATGCAGCTGATGGAGTCGAGCAACGAAGCGCCGATCTGGCTGGCGGCCAACGCAGAGTTCCATGCCTCGGTCTACAAGCGGGCCAGCCGGCCGCGCATGATCGAGTTGGTCGAGCAGCTGCGTCGGCTCACCGATCGCTACCTGTACATGCATCTGGAAGTCATCGGTCAGACCGAGCATCTGCACGCCGAACACGCGGCGATTCTCAGCGCGGTGGAGAGCGGCGATGCGGCGCTGGCCGCGTCCCTGACGCGCGAGCACCTGGCCACCTCACACGACTTCATCCTGTCCTACCTGCTGGAGAACCCGACTGCGACCGGTGCTGATGACGTCATCAGTTTCCACGAGCGCGGTCACCAAGAGCCCGCACCCTCGGCGACGAAGCCGCGGGGCGCCCAAGTGAAGGGAACGAAATCGTGAACGGTTTGGGACGTCGGCTGACGGCGGCATTGATCGCCGCAACCACCGCGGTCGCGATGTCCGGGTGCGTCTCCCGGCCCGACTCAGGCGGCGGTGAAGGTGGAGTCATCCGGTTCACCTTCGCCCCGGATCCGGTGTGGGACTACATCACCGACCAGGGGATCCTCGCCGAGATGGAGGAGGAATCCGGCATCAAGATCGAGGCCTCCTCGACCTGGGACGAGTTCGGTGTCTTCGCCGGCGGGCACGCCGACATCGTCTCCTCGGCGTCCTACGAGGTTCCGGTGATCGAGCAGGAGACCGGCCGCGACACCGTCGTCATCGGCAAGTACAACATGGACCGCAGCGTCATCATCGCCCGCGCGGACAACCCGGCCAACACCCTGGCCGACCTCAAGGGGCAGGACATCTCCGCGTTCACCGCCGTTTCGGCGACGCTGGTGTGGGGCGCATACGCCAAGAAGCTCCACGACGTCGACTTCCGTTCCGGTGGAGGGGATTACAACATCATCGTGTCGGATCCGCAGCAACAGGCGGATCTGGTCGAACGGGGCGAAGTCGCGGCATGCGTGTGCCTGCCCGAGTTTGCGACCCCCGGCCTGCGCAGCGGCGAACTGAAGGTCCTCTACGACGGCAAGGCGTCGTCGGACATGTACAGCGAGCTGGTCGTCGAAGACCACGAGGGCCCGATGATCAACGTGTTCCTCGCCGGTTCGGAATGGGCGCAGGAGAATCCCGACAAGGTCGAGTTCTTCCTCGACGTGTGGCAGCGCGGCCTCAGCGAATGGGAGGCCAACAACGCCAAGATCATCGAGACCTACCCGCAGCACTTCGCGGTCGAGTCCCCCGAGGACATCGCGTTCGTCCAGAACTACGTCGGTGACCACGACTGGTTCGTCCGCGACATCCGGTTCGATCAGACGTGGGCGGACAACGAATCTCAGGTGTTCACGCTGCTCAAGGAGACCGGGTTCATGGAGCAGGACCAGGCCCTGCCGAAGTTCCGCCCCTCTGAGGGCGGTGGCGCTTCGTGACCGTGACCACGCACAAGCCCGCCGGCCCCGAGAGCGCTCCGCAGGCTGACCACGTGGCGCCCGCCCGGCCCGGCTCGGCTGTGCTGCGCCGGGTGGGTCTGCCGCTCGTCGGCTACGGCTTCCTGCTCGCCGTCTGGTCGTTCTGCTCGCTGGTGTTGTTCACCGAGTACGTGTTGCCGGCACCGTGGACCGTGGGCGCCGAGATGTGGCACCTGGCCGCCGACGGCACCGCGTTCGTCCAATTCGGCTCCAGCATCGTCAAGATCGCGCTCGGGTTCGCGATCGGCACGGTGTTCGGTGTTCCGCTGGGATTGCTGATGGGCCGGGTGCGCTACCAGAAGTACTTCTGGCAACAGCCGCTGCTGGTGCTGGGCAACGTTCCCGGACTTGCCTTCGCGGTGTTCGCGCTCATCCTGTTCGGCATCGGCGCCATCGGTCCGGTCGTCGTCGTCGCGTTCGTCGCGTTGCCCTACGTGGCGCTCAACGTCGCCCAGGGCGTCGAAGAGGTGGATCGGCGCCTGGTGGACATGAGCGCCGTCTACGGGATCGGCCGTGGTGAGATCACCCGATCGGTGTTCCTGCCGTCGGTGATGCCGTTCCTGTTCGCCGCGTTGCGGTACGGCTTCGCCATGGCCTGGAAGGTCGAGGCGCTGACCGAGGTGTTCGGTGGACGCAGCGGCATCGGGTTCATGATCCGCCAGTCCTATCAGGAGTTCTCGGTGGCCGGTGTGCTCGCCTGGACCGGGTTCTTCGTGATCTTCATCCTGCTGATCGAGCGAGTGTTCCTCGCCGGTTTGGAACGCCGGTTCTTCGCATGGAGAGGGGGGCGCTGACATGAGTGCACCCGTGACGCATCGTCAAAGCGCAGGAAGTGACCGCAGGTCCGGGACCCATTGGCTGACAGGACCACTCGGTGCCAGCGTGGCTGCCGCCGTGGTGTTCCTATTGGCCTGGCAGGTGTTCGGGATGGTCAGCGAACGCATCCCCGGGCCGGGTCCCGTCGTCAGCGCCGCGATCGCCGAGATCGAACGAGGGGAGTTCTTCTTCAATTTCGCGATCAGCATGCAGCGCTTCGCGATCGCGATGCTGATCTCCATCGTGCTCGGCCTGGCGATCGGTATCGCCATCGGCTCGTCGCGGATCTTCGACAATCTGTTCGGCGACGTCAACCTCGTCGGCCTGGCGATTCCCGCTGTGATCTGGGCGCTGTTGTGCGCCATGTGGTTCGGTTTCTCCGACACCGCACCGATCGTGACGGTGGTGCTCTCGGCGGTGCCGTTCATCGTCGTCAACGTCGCGGCCGGTGCCAGATCGGTGCCGCCCGAGCTGCTCGACATGTCGGAGTCCTACGACGTGTCCCCTGCGCGCCGGCTGCGGCACACCGTCCTGCCCGCCGTCACCGGATATGTCGTCGCCGGCATCCGGTTCGGGGTGATGTCGGGCTGGAACGGACTGCTGCTCTCGGAGTGGTTCGGATCCGCCGACGGCGTCGGCCACCGCGCCCGTTACTGGTATGACGCCAATCAGCTTCCAGGCTTCGTGGCGTGGATCGCCTTCTTCATCCTGTTCATGGTGCTGACCGACCGGGTCCTCCTCGAGCGGCTGTCCCGACGCGCCTTCCGTTGGCGTGACGGCGATTCGGCTGCCAAGGATCCCGCCGCGGCCGCCGCCTGACCCTCGACCCAATCAAGGAGAACTCATGGCCAACGTCACCGTGACCGACCTGCTCAAGGTGTTCACCACCCCCACCGGCCCGCAGACGGTCATCAACCACATCAATTTCGAGATCGCCGACCGTTCGTTCGTCTCCCTCGTCGGTCCGTCGGGCTGCGGTAAGACGACGCTGCTCAACATCATCGCCGGCATCGAGACCGCGACCTCGGGCACCGTGACCGTCGGCGCCCCCGGCCAGCAGGCCAAGCTCGCCTACGTCTTCCAGGAGCCCCGGCTGCTGCCGTGGCGGTCGATCTTCGACAACCTGATGTACGTACAGAAGGTCCGCGACGCCGCCGCCGCGGACCGGGTTCACGAGGCCCTCAAGCGCGTCGGTCTCGGGCACGCCGAGAAGAAGTGGCCGGGCCAGCTCTCCGGTGGCCAACAGCAGCGCGTCGGCATCGCCCGTGCGCTGTCGATCGAGCCGGACGTGCTGCTGATGGACGAACCCTTCAGCCATCTCGACGCCATCACCGCCCGTGGCCTTCGGGAGCACCTACAGGAGTTGTGGGCCCAGACCCGCAAGACGGTCGTGTTCGTCACCCACGACGTCAGCGAGGCCGCCGAACTGTCGGACCGCATCCTGATGCTCGCCCCGGGCGGCACCATCCACGAGGACATCGCGGTGGACCTTCCTCGCCCGCGCAAAGCGTCCAACACCGAGGTGGCCGTGCTGGAGTCGTCCATCCTTCGTCGCTTCGAGGATCTCGAATCCACTGCGCGACAACAGCACTCCGTCGCCGCAAGTGCCTGATCCCGCCCTGAACGAAAGAAGTCTCATGTCTGAAACGGTTGTGACCACCGCTGGGTCGAACCTCGCCGTCAACGGCGACCATGTCCACGGCCTGCTGATCGACGGCGAGGTACGAGCGGGCGGCGGTGAGGTGCTCGAACTGGTCAACCCGGCGACCGGTCACGTCTTCGCCCGCTGCCACAGCGCCGACGCGCAGGACACCGACCACGCGGTCCGGTCCGCGCGTGCGGCGTTCGATTCCGGGGTCTGGTCGCACATGCCGATCCACCAGCGGGCCCGCATACTCAACAGGTTCGGCGACCTGCTCGAGCGTGACATGCACAAGCTCTACCGCCTGGAGACCGACAACAACGGCCGTCCCATCACCGAGACGAAGGCACAGATCACCCGGCTCCCGGAGTGGTACCGGTACAACGCCGCGCTGCTGCTCGCCAGCCGCGACGCGGTGGTGCCGATGTCAGGGCAGTACCACGCATACACCTCACGGTTCCCGCTCGGTGTCGTCGCGACCCTGTCCTCGTTCAACCACCCGCTGATGATCGCCTCCAAGAGCGTTGCGCCGGCGTTGGCGACCGGAAACAGCGTGGTGCTCAAGCCATCCGAGCAGACGCCGCTGACGGCGCTGCTGATCGGCGAGCTCGCGTTGGAGGCCGGTGTGCCGCCCGGTGTGTTCAACGTCATCCCCGGTCTCGGACCTGTCACCGGTGCCGGTCTGGCCGAACACCCGCTCGTCGACAAGGTGGTGTTCACCGGCGGAACCGAGGTGGGGCGCAGCATCTCGGTGGCGACGGCGTCGCGGTTCGCCAAATCCACCGTCGAACTGGGCGGCAAGACGCCGGTACTGGTGTTCGACGACGTGCCGGTCGAGGTCTCCGCGCGTGGTGCGGCATTCGGGGGATTCGTCGGTGCGGGCCAGACCTGCATCGCCGGCACCCGGATCCTGGTGCAGGAGAACATCTACGACGACTTCGTCGCTGCCCTGGCGGCTCAGGCCGAGCGTATCCGCATCGGAGATCCGAGCCAGCCCGAGACGCAGCTGGGACCGGTGATCTCCGAACGGGCCCGACAGCGCATCCTGAACTACGTCGAAATCGGCGTATCCGAAGGAGCGACGCTGGCGACCGGCGGGACCGTTCCTCAGGTCCCGGGACTGGACGGCTATTTCGTCGCGCCGACCGTGCTGTCGAACGTGACCAACCAGATGCGGGTGGCGCGCGAGGAGATCTTCGGGCCTGTGCTGGTGGTGATTCCGTTCGCCGACGAGGCCGATGCCATCGCCATCGCCAACGATTCGCCCTACGGATTGGGATCGTCGATCTGGACCAGGGACGTCGCCCGGGCGCACCGGGTCGCGTCGCGGCTCGAGCACGGCATCGTTTGGATCAACGACCACCACCGGCTCGATCCGTGCTCGCCGTGGGGCGGCGTGCGCGACAGCGGGCACGGGCGGGAAGGCGGCTGGGAATCGTTCAACGATTTCAGCCATGTACGTGCCGTCACGGTGCGCACCGCGCCCGACGACGTGGACTGGTACGGCGGCATCGCACTGGAAAGGCTCAACTGAATGACGATCACGCAGGAACCATCCCGGGTCGAGGGACTGAGGTTCGACCTCGACGGCGCCGTCCTCAGAGTCACGTTGGACGGAGCAGACGGCAACCTGATGACGATGGCGATGTGCGATGCGCTCGCCGAGGTGCTGACCTCACCCCCCGACGGCGCTCACGTGATGGTGTTGGCCGCCGACGGCGACACGTTCTGCGCGGGACGGGAGCGCACGGCGGCAACTCCCGACGACCTGCCCGGTGAGGTCCGCCGGCTCATCGCCGTCAACGATGCGCTCGCGGCGACGCGTCTGGTCACGGTGGCCCGGGTGCAGGGCGACGCCGCAGGATTCGGCGTCGGGCTGGCCGCCCTGTGCGACGTCGCCGTGGGCACCCGTGCGGCGCGGCTGAGCTTCCCGGAGGTTCGCATCAACCTCGCCCCGGCGCTGGTGCTGGCGTGGCTGCCCCACATGGTCGGCCGGCGCGCGGCGTTCTGGTTGACCGCCAGCGGAGCGAGCATCTCCGGTGACGACGCGGTACGAATCGGGCTGCTCAACGAGGTCGTCGACGATGTCGCAGCACTCGATGCCGTGATCGAGGACAAGGTGCAGACGCTGCTGGCGGCCGAGCCGCGGGTACACACCGAGATCAAGCGGATGCTGCACTCGGTCGAGTCCCTCTCGACGGCGCAGGCCTACGAGTTGGCCGCCGACAGGCTGGTCCTCGGTTCGATGCGGCGGCTGCACACGCCGCGCTGACCCGAGAGCTTTGACGTCAGGACTCGCTGCGCAGGCGGGACTCCACGAAACGCTCCAGCGACTCCCACTGCGCCACCGCCTCGGCGAACGGAGCGCTCGGACGCGCGACCTTGTCGGGTTCGAGAACATGGCCGATGACCCGGCCCAGCGCGGTGGTGGGCGCCAGCTTGGTGTCGACGGTGGTCTCCTCGGAGTAGTCACCGATGTCGCGCAGCAACTCGACCGCGAGCTCGATCTGATCGTGGTCCAGCGCATCCGGGCCTTCGGCGAGGTCGTCGACGATGTCGGTGAGCACGTAGACGTTCTCGTCGGTGACCTCGACGTTCAGCGACCCGTCCGTGGCGGCGGTGCGGATGTCGTCATAGGTGGCCAGATCAGACAGGTCGTGGTCGTGCTCGTCGGCGAGGTAACGGGCGAGCGCACGCTCGGACGGGAACACACTGACCCGGCCGTTGCGGCCCAGGAAGATGGGCCGGTCGTCGAAATAGCAGCGCAGCGTGAAGTAGGTGCCGCCCGTCATCATGATGCGGATCGGGTCGATGCCGACCCGCTCCCAGAAGTCCTTGTCGCTGCCGAGCACCTTCGTCTCGGCCTGGGCGGCAAGCTCGTCGGACTCCTCCGGGGTGTCGACGATGTCGTCGATCACCAGCTCGTCGTCGAGCTCCGGTGCGTCGGCGTCCAGTTCGGCCTGGGCCTTCTCGGACGCGGCCTTGTCGACCTCCGGGGTGGTGATGACCTCGTCGAGGGCCGCGATGACGTTGTCCCAGCCCTTCGCGATGATCTTCTCGATCTCGGCCCAGCGCTTGCGGCCGGCCCGCCCGGAGAACACCTCCACGCCGCCGCCGACGGTGCCCAGCACCGGGTTGCCGTTGAAGAACTTGGTGACCGCGGGCAGCTCGCACACCGACCCGATCGACGACACCACCGCGAGCGCGCCGTGGAGGGCGCGCACACCGTCCTCCGACGGCTTCTGTGCCAGCAGCTCTTCCAGGACCACCAGATCGTGGGTGTGGTCCGGCGTCGGGGACAACCGGTGCGCGTTGGCCTGGGTCAGCTTCTCCCACGCCGGATGGTCGACCAGGTCGTTGTCCTTGTTGGTGCGGACGAATGCGGCCAGGTCAGCGACCGATTCGAGCACGTAGAGGTCCTCGTCCTTACCGAGGAAGGCCTCCCACTCGTCGCCGTCCGCGCGCCACCGCGGCGCCCACAGCGTGTAGACGTCGCCCTTGGTCAGCGTCAGCCCGATGGGCACGATCTCAGCAGCCATGCGGCACAGCCTAACCACCGTCCCTGGTCACGCTGCGGGGATGGCCAGGCTGTGCCCTGCCAGCGCCGAGGCGAAGGACCGTTGCCGTACCGCAACCCGTTCGTCGCTCAGGATGATCGTCAGGCCTGCCATGATCGCCGGATGATCAGGCTCGGTCTGCACGGACTCGGCATCGCCGCGGGCGCCCAGCGCACCGTGATCGACGCCGTCGCCGCAGCCGCCGAGCGTTCCGGTTTCGCGACGCTGTGGGTGGGCGAGCACGTCGTGATGGTCGACGACGTGGAGTCCCACTATCCCTACAGCGACGACGGCAAGATCGCGATCTCGCCGCAGGTGGATTGGCTGGATCCGCTGATCGCGTTGAGTTTCGCCGCGGCGGCGACCAATCGCATCGGCCTGGCCACGGGCGTGTTACTGCTGCCTGAACGCAATCCGGTCATCACCGCAAAACAGGCCGCGTCACTGGACCGCCTGACGGGCGGTCGGCTCTCGTTGGGCGTCGGGGTGGGATGGTCCCGCGAGGAGTACGACGCGCTCGGGGTGCCGTTCGAGGGCCGCGGGCGCCGCCTGGCCGAGTACGTCGCGGCGATGCGGACGGTCTGGCGCGACGACGTCGCCTCATTCGACGGGGAGTTCGTGTCCTTCGACCGGATCAGGGTGAACCCGAAACCGCGCGGCCGGTCGATCCCCATCGTGCTGGGCGGCAATTCGGATGCCGCGCTGCGTCATGTCGCGCAGTGGGGCGACGGCTGGTACGGCTTCAACCTGGCCGATGTCGAAGAGGCGGCGTCGCGGGCGGCGACGCTGCGGTCGTTGTGCCGCGAGGCCGGACGGGATCCGACAGAACTTCGCCTGGCGGTGTCGCTGCAGGACCCGGTACCCGCCGACGCGGTTCGGCTGGCCGACGCCGGAATCGACGAGTTGGTGCTGCTCGGTGGACCGCCGGCGGACCCGATCGCGGCCGAAGCCTGGATCGCGGACCTCGCCGGGCCGTGGATGCGGGTGCGCACCTAGCTCCGCGGAGCCACCGTGCCGTCAGTTCCACCAGCTTCCCGTGCCCGACCGTATGCCGAACAGGCTGAGGAACATCGACACCAGGCTCGAAACCCACGCGACGGTGCGCGTCACGGCCTCCCGGAACGAGGCGGCAAGGCTTTCGAAGAAGCTGGGCGGGGACTCCTCGGAGTCTTCCGGCGCCGTGACCGGATCCTCTGACGGGTCGGCCGGGGTGTCCGTCGGATCCTGCGGTGCTGGGCCGTCCGGGACCTCGTCAACGCCGTCGTTATCGCTCGGGTCCGCACTGGTGGGATCGGCTGGACCAGGCGGGGGTGGATCGCTCGATCCGTCCGTCGGATCGGGGCCAGGCAATGGCTCTTCCGCCACCGGGCCGGTCGGGTTGTCGTCACTTCCGGGTGGGGGAGAGCCGGGATAGTTGGACGCGTCGGTGGGGTCGGTGCCGGTCCCGTTCTCGTCGCTGTCGGTGTAGCCGTCGCCGTCGGTATCCGTGTAGTCGGGAGCGCCCGGATAGCTGCCGGAGTCGTTGGGGTCGGTTCCGGCGAGGGTTTCGTCGGTGTCGCTGTAGCCGTCGCCGTCGTTGTCGGGTGGGGTGGATCCGGGGTAGTTGGTGTTGTCGTAGGGGTTGGTGCCGGCGGTGTTTTCGTCGCCGTCGGTGTAGCCGTCGTTGTCGGAGTCGGTGTAGTTGGGTCCGCCTGAGCCGGGGTAGTTCCAGGAGTTGTTGGGGTCGGTGCCGGCGAGGTATTCCTGGTCGTCGGTGTAGCCGTCGCCGTCGGAGTCGCCGTAGTACCAGTCGGCTGAGCCGGGGTAGTTGCCGGAGTTCCAGGGGTCGGTGCCGGCGGCGTTCTCGTCGTCGTCGCTGTAGCCGTCACCATCGGAGTCGGTGGGGGGTGTGCCGGGGTGGCTGTT
>NZ_MVID01000025.1 GCF_002086815.1 Mycolicibacterium parafortuitum | reverse complement strand
ACCAACATCGACGACCTCACCCTGGCCTGCCAGCCCGACAACCTGATGATCGACAACACCGCCTGGACCACCGGCAAGAACACCACAAACCACACCGAATGGCTCCCCCCACCCGACCTCGACACCGGCCGGCACCGCATCAACGGCTACCACCACCCCGAACGCCACCTCCTCGAAGACGAAGACACCGATGATGAGGTCCCGTAGCCGGGTAACCTCTGGCAATGCGCACACACCGGGGGTATTCGATGCTCGCCGCAGCCGCGGGCTGCGCGGTCTTCGTCGCGACGCCGGCGGCGCCCGCGCACGCGGCACCGTCCTACGGAAGCAACGGCGTCTTCGGCGTCACAACCCAGGCACGCGACGGCTGGGCGACGACGTTCATCCCGCCCGGCCGTTACCGGGTCGACCAGTCGCCGAGCATGCAGCCCTACCAGAGCCCGCCCGGTATGTGGTTCCGGTGCAGCAATTTCCCCTGCGCCGCAACATTTCCGGGCAACATCATCGCAACCGGAGCAGCATTGCGCGACGCCCCGACGTTCGTCGACATCCTGCCGAGCGACGTTGCGGTGTCACTGCTGAACGTCACCCTGACGCCGGCCTGACCTACAGCGGCGACGCGCCGCGCAGATGCTCGAAGATCAGCGATGTCTGTGTGCCCGCGACATCGGCGTCGGCGTTCAGGTTCTCCACGACGAATGCCCGCAGGTCGTCGGTGTCGCGCGCCGCCACGTGCAGGATGAAGTCGTCGGCGCCGGCCAGGAAGTACACGTCCATCACCTGTGGCTTGCGCCGGATGGTCTGGATGAAGTTGCGGATCTTGCCCCGCGAACTGGCCTGCAGGCTGACCGAGATCATCGCCTGCAGGTTCAGGCCGATCGCCGCCGGGTCGATGTCGGTGTAGAAGCCGCGGATCACACCGAGCTCCTGAAGGCGGCGCACCCGGCCGTGACATGTCGACGGCGCGATGCCGACCAGCTCGGCCAACGCGTTGTTGGCGATCCGGGCGTCGGCGTGCAGCGCCGTCAGGATGCGGCGGTCGACGTCATCGATCGGAACCGGCCGAACATCCTTCGGCGCCACGGACCGAACAGGCTCCTGTGCCGATGATATTTCTGACATTCCAGCATCATAATGAATCTTTGTCGCAAATATTGCGCTGGATTTCACTTTTCTTCACACTCTTAACCAGCCCATTCCTAGCTGAGGAGCGATCATGCGCGTCGGTATCCCGACCGAGATCAAGAACAACGAATACCGCGTCGCGGCCACCCCGTCGGGCGTCGCCGAGCTGGTCCACCGCGGCCACGAGGTGCTGGTCCAGGTCGGCGCCGGCGACGGATCGGCGATCTCCGACGCCGACTTCAAGCGCGCCGGCGCGCAGCTGATCAGCACCGCCGACGAGGTGTGGGCCGAGGCCGACCTGCTGCTGAAGGTCAAGGAGCCCATCGAGGCCGAATACGCGAAGATGCGCAAGGGCCAGACCCTGTTCACCTATCTCCACCTCGCCGCGTCCAAGCCCTGTACCGATGCGCTGATGGCCTCCGGCACCACGTCGATCGCGTACGAGACCGTGCAGACCCCTGACGGCGCGCTTCCTCTTCTGGCCCCGATGAGTGAGGTCGCCGGCCGCCTGTCGGCCCAGGTCGGCGCCTACCACCTGATGCGTAGCCACGGCGGACGCGGCGTGCTGATGGGCGGTGTCCCCGGCGTCGCCCCGGCCGAGGTCGTCGTCATCGGCGGCGGTGTGGCCGGCTACAACGCCGCCCGCATCGCCAAGGGCATGGGCGCTCACGTCAACGTCTTCGACGTCAACATCAACACCTTGCGCAAGATCGACAACGAGTTCAACGGCAGCATCGAGACCCGCTACTCGTCCTCGCTCGACCTGGAGGATGCCGTCAAGGGCGCCGACCTCGTCATCGGCGCGGTGCTCGTGCCCGGCGCGAAGGCCCCCAAGCTGGTCACCAATTCGACTGTCGCCGCGATGAAGTCGGGTGCGGTGCTGGTCGACATCGCGATCGACCAAGGCGGCTGCTTCGAGGACTCGCGCCCCACCACGCACGACGATCCGACGTTCGCGGTGCACGACACGGTGTTCTACTGCGTCGCCAACATGCCCGGCGCCGTGCCGCGCACGTCCACCTACGCGCTGACCAACGCGACGCTGCCCTACGTGATCAAGCTCGCGAACCAGGGCTGGCAGGACGCCTGCCGCGCGGACGCGGCTCTGGCGAAGGGCCTGTCGACCCACGAGGGCGCGCTGCTGTCCGAGCAGGTGGCCTCCGATCTCGACCTGCCCTACACCGATCCCGCGAGCCTGCTGGCCTGACTCAGTCGAAGAGATCGCCGTCGACGTAGAACCACCGCCCGGCGCGCCGCGCGAAGCGCGACCGCTCGTGCAGCACTCCGGCGCGGTGGTACGCGCGGAACTCGACCTCACCGGTGTCGTCCGCCGGCCCGCCGCCGACCCGGTCGAGGATCTCCAGCCGCGACCAGGTGACCGTCAGGTCCGAGACCTCGTCCGGACGGGTGCGGGGGTGCCATGTGCGCCACACATATTCGGAGTCGCCCACGACGTACGCGCTGTAGCGCGAGCGCATCAGCTCTTCGGCCGTCTCGGCCTGCCGGTCGCCGACATGCAACGGCCGGCAGCAGGATCCGAACACCTCACCGCTGCCGCACGGGCACGGTTCGTCAGCGCGCACCGGTGGACGGCCCGTCCAGCTCGGCCAGCACCAGCGTCGCCAACTCCCCGATCAGCGGCCGCAGGCTCGGCGCATCGGGGTCGTCGGTGATCGACCGGGTCATCACCGCGACCACCAGCCGCTGGCCGTCCGGCCCGAACACGACGCCGACATCGTTGGTGGTGCCATAGTCGCCGCTGCCGGTCTTGTCGGCGCTCGTGAATCCCTGCGGGAGGCCGGCGCGCATGCTGGAGGTCTGGTTGGCCAGCATCCAGTCGGTGAGCTGCTGTCGGCCCGCGGGCTCCAGCACGTCGCCGGTCAGCAGCGCGCGATACCCCGTCCCCAACGCCCGCGGCGTACTCGTGTCGCGCGGATCGCCGGGCACCGCCGAGTTCAGCTCGACTTCCCAGCGGTCCAGGCGGGTCTGGTCGTCGCCGATGCCGCGGGCGAACTCGGTGATCGCGGGCGGTCCGCCGAGCACGCCGAGCAATGCGTTGGCCGCGGCGTTGTCGCTCTGCTGCAGCGCGGCCTGACAAAGCTCGGCCAGCGTCATCTCGGTGCCGACCCACGGTTCGGTGACCGGCGAGTGCGGGCGGATGTCCTCGGCCCGGATCGGCACCGTGTCGCCGAGGCGCAGCGCGCCCTGCTGAACCCGCTGCAACACCGCACCCGCGGCGTAGGCCTTGAACGTCGAGCACATCGCGAATCGCTCGGTGTCACCGAACGCGAGGCTGTCACCGGTATCGAGATTGGCTGCGTACAAACCGATTTGCGCATTGTGCCGCTGGCCCAGCGCAGCGATCCGGTCCTGCGCCGGGGGCAGCGGTCCGGCAGGTTCGGCGAGAACGGTCTGTGTGGAACACGCGGTCAGCGCGAACAGGGACAGCCCGCCGAGAAGTACGTGTCGTCGGGTGAGTTCCGTCATCGCCCGCCAGGCTACCGGTCAGCCGGTGATCTTTTGAAGTGGCCTGGGCAGCGCGCGTTTCGAACGCACCGGTCCGAGCACCGCGGCACCGAACGGCCGGGTGAGCAGTTGGCGCGCCACCGCGTTGACCTCGTCGAGGGACACCGCGTCGATCCGCGACAGCGTCTCGGCGATCGTGTGGTGCTCGCCGAAGTTGAGCTCGCTGCGGCCGATGCGGTTCATCCGCGAGCCCGAATCCTCCAGGCCCAACACCAGGCCACCCCGCAGCGACCCCTTCGCGATCCGGCATTCGTCGGCGGTGATGCCGTCGCGGGCGACGTCGTCCAGCACGTCGGTGGTCACACGGACCACCTCGTCGAATCGCTCCGGTAGACACCCTGCGTAGATCGACAGCGCACCGCTGTCGGCGAACGTGTCGATGGTCGAATAGACCGAGTAGGCCAGTCCCCTGCTCTCCCGGATCTGTTGGAACAGACGCGAACTCAGGCCTCCGCCGAGCGCGGTGTTCAGCACCGACAGCGCCCACCGATGCTCCCAGTGCCGGCCCGGCGTGCGCACCCCGAGTGACAGGTGGGTCTGCTCGGCGTCGCGTTTGACCAGTTCCAGCGTCGGGCGCCCGGTGACGCGACCGGTGCCCTTACGCGGGGGCACCGGGGCGCGACCGCGCACCAGGTGCGGACCGAAGTGCCGCCGCACCAGCCGGACCACCTCGTCGTGCTCGACGTTTCCGGCCACCGCGACGACCATCCGGTCCGGGGTGTAGCGGCGCACGTGGAACGAATGCAGTTGCGAGCGGGTCATCCCCGAGATCGACTCGACGCTGCCGATGACCGGCCTGCCGACGGGGTGGTCGCCGAACATCGCCGACAGGAACACGTCGCCGAGGGTGTCCTCGGGGTCGTCGTCACGCATCGCGATCTCTTCGAGCACGACGTCACGCTCGACCTCGACGTCCTCGACCGCGCAGCGGCCGTTGAGCACCACGTCGGACACCAGGTCCACCGCCAGCGCCAGATCCGCGTCGAGCACGTGCGCGTAGTAGCAGGTGTGCTCGCGCGAGGTGAACGCGTTCAGCTCACCGCCGACCGCGTCCACCTCCTGGGCGATCTGCACCGCGGTGCGCGTCGGAGTCGACTTGAACAGCAGGTGTTCGAGGAAGTGCGCGGCGCCGGCCACACTGCGGCCCTCGTCGCGCGATCCCACGTTCACCCAGACGCCGACCGACGCCGAGTGCACCGACGGGATGTGTTCGGTGACCACACGCAGGCCACCGGGTAACCGCGTGCGGCGCACCGCCAGGGACGTGTCGTTGCCACGACGTCCCCGGCGGAGCGCCCCAGAATCAGCTGCTGGCGGTCGCGGCATCAACCGGTGCGGACGCGTCGGCGGGAGCCTCTGCAACCTCGTCTTCGGCGACCAGGACCAGCGAGATCTTGCCGCGGTTGTCGATGTCGGCGATCTCCACGCGGATCTTGTCACCGACCTTCACGACGTCCTCGACCTTGTTGACCCGCTTGCCGCGGCCCAACTTCGAGATGTGCACCAGGCCGTCGCGGCCCGGCAGTAAGGAAACGAAGGCTCCAAAATCAGTGGTTTTCACCACCGTTCCGAGGAACCGCTCGCCGACCTTGGGCAGCTGCGGGTTCGCGATCGCGTTGATCTTGTCGATCGCGGCCTGCGCGGCCTCGCCGTTGGAGGCGCCGACGAACACGGTGCCGTCGTCCTCGATGGAGATCGACGCGCCGGTCTCCTCGGTGATCGAGTTGATCATCTTGCCCTTGGGCCCGATGACCTCGCCGATCTTGTCGACCGGCACCTTGATCGTGGTGATGCGCGGCGCGTACGGGCTCATCTCGTCGGGCTCGTCGATGGCCTCGGCCATCACCTCGAGGATGGTGATCCGGGCGTCCTTGGCCTGCGCGAGCGCACCGGCCAGCACCTGGGACGGGATGCCGTCGAGCTTGGTGTCCAACTGCAGGGCGGTGACGAAGTCCTTGGTGCCCGCGCACTTGAAGTCCATGTCGCCGAACGCGTCCTCGGCGCCGAGGATGTCGGTCAGCGTGACGAAGCGGCGCTCCGTCTTGCCATCCACCTCGACATCGTCGGACACCAGGCCCATCGCGATACCCGCGACCGGCGCCTTCAGCGGCACACCGGCGTTCAGCAGCGACAGCGTCGACGCACACACCGACCCCATCGAGGTCGAGCCGTTGGAGCTCAGCGCCTCCGACACCTGACGGATCGCGTACGGGAACTCCTCGACACTCGGCAGCACCGGCATCAGCGCACGCTCGGCGAGCGCCCCGTGGCCGATCTCGCGGCGCTTCGGCGAACCGACGCGGCCGGTCTCACCCGTCGAGAACGGCGGGAAGTTGTAGTGGTGCATGTAGCGCTTGCTGGTCTCCGGTCCCAGCGAGTCGATCTGCTGGGCCATCTTGACCATGTCGAGGGTGGTGACGCCCATGATCTGGGTCTCGCCACGCTCGAACAGCGCGCTGCCGTGTGCCCGCGGGACGACCGCGACCTCGGCGGACAGTGCGCGGATGTCGGTGACACCGCGGCCGTCGATGCGGAAGTGGTCGGTCAGGATGCGCTGGCGCACAAGCTTCTTCGTCAGCGAGCGGTACGCCGCGCCGATCTCCTTCTCACGGCCCGCGTACTGCTCGGCGAGCCGTTCGACGACCTCGGCCTTGATCTCGTTGGTGCGGTCGTCGCGCTCTTCCTTGCCCGCGATGGTCAGCGCCTCGGCCAGGGCGTCGGTCGCGACCGACGCGACGGAGTAGTAGACGTCCTCGGCGTAGTCCGGGAACACCGGGTACTCGGCGGTCTCCTTGCCGGCGGCACCGGCGAGCTCGGCCTGCGCATCGCACAGCACCGCGATGAACGGCTTGGCGGCCTCCAGGCCCTCGGCCACCACCGACTCGGTCGGTGCGCCCGCACCGCCGGCGATCAGGTCGATGACCTTGTCGGTGGCCTCGGCCTCGACCATCATGATCGCGACGTCGTCGCCGGCCTTCCGGCCCGCGACGACCATGTCGAACACGGCGCCTTCGAGCTGCTCGACGGTCGGGAAAGCGACCCACTGGCCGTCAATCAGCGCGACGCGCACGCCGCCGACCGGGCCGTTGAACGGGATGCCCGAGATCTGGGTCGACGCCGACGCGGCGTTGATGGCCAGCACGTCGTACAGATCCTTGGGATCCAGGCTCAGCACGGTGACGACGACCTGGATCTCGTTCCGCAGACCCGAGATGAACGTCGGGCGCAGCGGCCGGTCGATCAGTCGGCAGGTCAGGATCGCGTCGGTGGACGGACGACCCTCGCGGCGGAAGAACGAGCCGGGGATGCGCCCGGCGGCGTACATCCGCTCCTCGACGTCGATCGTCAGCGGGAAGAAGTCGAAATGGTCCTTGGGCTGCTTGCTCGCGGTGGTCGCGCTCAGCAGCATGGTGTCGTCGTCGAGGTAGGCGACGACGGCGCCGGCGGCCTGCTTGGCCAGCCGGCCGGTCTCGAAACGGATGGTGCGGGTGCCGAAGCTCCCGTTGTCGATGGTGGCGGTCGACTCGAACACGCCCTCTTCGATTTCAACTACAGACATAGACGTCCGTACGGCCTCTCTGATCATTCAGCTGTTTCGCGTGGACACGCGCAGGTGAAAGCGGGCCCGGGTAATCCCGTCAGCCCGGCCTTGATGCGTCGACGGCCGTCGATCGAAGCTGTCGGAGATCTCTCCGGCAGCCACTACCGAAGACCGCGCGATCAGGCGGTTCATGTTCGTGTCTACGCGGGAACGGTGCGCGCGGGTCTGCGAGGACCGCACCCGGTCTGTTCGTGCCAAAGGCAGCCGAACGAACCTCATGCTACATCCCGGTACCTGCGAAACCCCTAATCCGGGCCTTTCGGCACAAAACGAGTCCGCCCCGCTGCCGTGCGGCAGCGGGGCGGATCGCAGACGACGAGCGCCGTGTCAGCGACGCAGGCCCAGGCGCTCGATCAGCGAGCGGTAGCGTGCGACGTCGACCTGGGCGACGTACTTCAGCAGCCGGCGACGGCGGCCGACCAGCAGCAGCAGGCCACGACGCGAGTGGTGGTCATGCTTGTGCTGCTTGAGGTGTTCGGTGAGATCCGTGATCCGCTTGGTCAGCAGTGCGACCTGGGCTTCCGGGGATCCGGTATCGGTGTCGTGCAGGCCGTACTGGCCAAGGATTTCTTTCTTCTGTTCGGCAGTGAGCGCCACGAAACAACTCCATCGATTCGGTCCGCGAACGTTGGGGCCCGGTACAGATCGGACCCCGAAAAAGCGCGGCCACCGCGAACTGCAGCACGCGCCGGGTCGGCAGGGAGTCTAGCAGCGGGCCCCACCCGCCGACGAATCGCCGAATGCGCAGCTAGTGAGCCGACAAGATGGTGCGGGCGCGTTCGGTGTCGACGCCCATCGCGACGATCAGATCGTCGACCGAGTCGAACTTCTCCTGGCCGCGCAACCGGGCGACGAAATCGACGGCGACGTGCTGGCCGTACAGATCGGCCTCGGTGTCGAGGACGAACGCCTCGACCGTGCGGGTGCGCCCCGAGAACGTCGGGTTGGTGCCGACCGACACGGCGGCCTGATATCTCTCCCCCGGCATGACCGTGCCGACGACGGGTCCGTGCCCGAGCACGGTGAACCACGCGGCGTAGACGCCGTCGGCCGGGATCGCCGAGTACATCGGCGGTGCGACGTTGGCCGTCGGGAACCCCAGCACCCGGCCGCGGCCGTCGCCCCGGACCACCACGCCCTCGACGCGGTGCGGGCGGCCCAACGCCTCGGCGGCGGCGACCATGTCGCCGGCGTCCACGCAGGAGCGGATGTAGGTCGACGAGAACGTCACCGTCTCGTCCTGGTGATGCTCGGCGACCAGGGACAGCGAGTCGACGGCGAAGCCGAACCGGTCGCCGGCCTTGCGCAGCAGGTCGACGTTTCCGGCAGCCTTCTTACCGAACGTGAAGTTGTCCCCGACCACGACCTCGACGACGTGCAGGCGTTCGACGAGCAACTCGTGGATGTAGCGCTCCGGGGTGAGCTTCATGAAGTCGGCGGTGAACGGCACCACCAGGAAAACGTCGATGCCGAGTTCCTCGACCAGTTCGGCGCGCCGGGTCAGGGTGGTCAGCTGCGCCGGGTGACTGCCCGGGAACACGACCTCCATCGGGTGCGGGTCGAACGTCATCAGCACCGTCGGCACCCCGCGGGAGCGGCCGGCCTTCACGGCGCGGTTGATCAGCTCCTGGTGGCCGCGGTGTACCCCGTCGAAAACCCCGATGGTGACGACACATCGACCCCAGTCTGTGGGGATGTCGTCCTGCCCCCGCCAGCGCTGCACGCCCGCTAGCCTACGACCCGCGCCCGGCTCTGGTCTAAACACCGGGCGAGCGACACCACCGGATCAGGTGATGATTGCCTAAACTCAATGATCGTGAGTCCTGACGCCGCCAATCCCACCGATCTGTCGACGGTCGCCCAGGACTATCTGAAGGTCATCTGGACCGCCCAGGAGTGGTCCCCCGACAAGGTCAGCACCAAGCTGCTCGCCGACCGGATCGGCGTCTCGGCCAGCACCGCGTCGGAGTCGATCCGCAAGCTCGCCGACCAGGGCCTGGTGGACCACGAGAAGTACGGTGCGGTGACGCTGACCGACGCGGGCCGTCGCGCCGCGCTGGCGATGGTGCGCCGGCACCGGCTGATGGAGACGTTCCTCGTCAACGAGCTCGGCTACGGCTGGGACGAGGTGCACGACGAGGCCGAGATCCTCGAGCATGCCGTCTCGGACCGGATGCTCGACCGCATCGACGCGAAGCTCGGCTATCCGACCCGCGATCCGCACGGCGATCCGATCCCCGCGCCCGACGGCCGGGTTCCGACTCCCCCGGCGCGGCAGCTCTCGGCGTGCCAGGACGGCGAGTCCGGCACCGTCGCACGGATCTCCGACGCCGACCCGGAGATGCTGCGCTACTTCGACACCGTCGGCATCAGCCTGGATTCCCGGCTGCGGGTGGTGGCCCGGCGCGACTTCGCGGGCATGATCTCGGTGGCGATCGAGGACCCTGCCACCACCGGAACAGAGACGACTGTTGATTTGGGAAGCCCTGCCGCACAAGCGATCTGGGTCGTAGCGTAAGGAGTCGCGTGGCCAAGCTGGAGTTGTCCCGATCGTTGGCGATGTCCGCCGAGGACGCCTGGGCACATGCATCGGACCTGTCCTCGCTGGGCGACTGGATGCCGATGCACCAGGGGTGGCGCTCCGACGTCCCCGACGAGATCACCGTCGGGACGACGATCGTCGGGGTGGCCGGTGCCAAGGGGATGCGTAACCGGGTGACGTGGACGGTCAAGGAGTTCACCCCGCCGTCGTCGCTCGCGGTGCACGGTGAGGGCGTCGGCGGAACCCGCTACAAGTTGACGATGAAGGTCGACTCGACCGGTGAAGGCTGCACCTTCACGGTGCGGATGGACCTCGGCGGCGCGCCGCTGTTCGGGCCCATCGGCTCTGCGGCCGCCCGCGCGGTCAAGGGTGACATCGACAGGGCCATCGAAGAATTCGAGCGGCTCTACGCTTGAGCCGCGCCGGGCGTCGAGTGCACGCTTTGTGACGAGTTCCGGGCCGACTTCCGTCATAAACCGTGCAGTCGGCGAGCTGCGGGCGCCTACAGCGTCGCCGGGCGGATCACCACCACCGACTTGGTCCGCGCCCCGGCGTCCTGCAGCAGCGCCATGACGCGACCGTCGGGTGCGGTCGCGGCGTAGATGCCGTCCACGCCCGCGGCGGCGAGCGGTCGGCCGTGCGCGGCGTCGACCGCCTCCTCCTCGGACAGGTCACGCCGCGGGAAGCCCTGCAGGCACGCCTCGTCGAGTGAATAGCTGAGCTCGGCGTGGTCGGCGAGCTGTTCCAGCGTGCGGGCCTGGTCGAGCCCGAACCCGCCGACGCGGGTGCGCCGCAACGCGGTCAGATGACCGCCGACCCCGAGCGCGGCGCCGACATCGCGGGCCAGCGCGCGGATGTAGGTCCCGCTGGAGCAGTCGACCACCACGTCGACGTCGACGACGTCGGCGGCCCCTTCGATCCCGCGGCGGACCGCGAGGACCTCGAATCGGTCGATACGCACGGCACGCGCGGCGAGTTCGACGTGCTCGCCGTCGCGCACCATCTGGTAGGCGCGTTTGCCCGCCACCTTGATCGCGCTGACGGCCGACGGGATCTGTTCGATGTTCCCCCGCAGCGGCGCGATGGCGTCCTCGATCTGCGCGTCGGTCACCTGCGAGGCCGAAACCTGTTGCAGGAGCTCACCTTCGGCGTCCTCGGTGGAGGTCGTCTGACCCAGCCGGATCGTCGCGTCGTAGGACTTGTCGGTCGCGGTCAGCAGTCCGAGGATCTTGGTGGCGCGCTCGATACCGATGACCAGCACGCCGGTGGCCATCGGGTCCAGCGTGCCGGCGTGGCCGACCTTGCGGGTGCCGAACAGCCGCCGGCACCGGCCGACGACGTCGTGACTGGTCATCCCGCCGGGTTTGTCGACCACCACCAGACCGGGGGCTGGATTGCTCACAGCACGATCGCGGTCAACGCGATGCCGTTGCGCACCGCCCACCGCCCGGTCAGCGTCTCCAGCGGCGGGCCGAATTCCGCGGCGGGGTCGATCAGGATCCGCGACGTGAACGTCCCCGCCTGCCCGGAAGCGTCGGAAGTGTCCACGGCAAACGTGATGTGGGCGTCCTCGAAGCCCAGCCACCGGTGCGTCAGCGGATACCACGCCTTGTACGTGGCCTCCTTGGCGCAGAACAGCACCCGGTCCCAGTGCACGCCGTCGGGCATCGCCCCGAGTTCGTGGCGTTCGACGGGCAGGCTGATCGCGTCGAGCACACCGTTGGGGAGCACATCGTGCGGTTCGGCGTCGATCCCGAGCGAGCGCACCTGTTCGCGGCGCCCGACGGCCGCGCCGCGGAACCCGTCGCAGTGCGTCAGGCTGCCGACGACACCGTCGGGCCAGCGCGGTTCGCCCTTCTCCCCCTTCAGGATCGGCACCGGCTCCATGCCGAGGTCGACGAGCGCCCGGCGCGCGCAGTAGCGCACGGTGACGAACTCGTTGCGCCGTTTGGCCACCGATCGAGAGATCAGCGGTTCCTCCTCCGGCAGCGGTGCGAGTTCGGTGGGGTCGGTGTACAACTCGGCCGCCGCCAGCGCGTCGACCTCACCCGGCAGCACGCCGGCGAGCAGGGGTGCCGCGATCACGCGCGGTCCTTGATGCGCTGCTGGATCCGCGCGGCGTTGTCGCGCATCTCCTGGGTGATCTGGAAGTGCCCGCCGAACTCGTTGAGGTAGCCGGGCGCGTACTTCGGGTCCGGCAGGATCTGCCGCAACCAGCGGTAGGGCCTGCGCCGGCGCCACTCTCGCGGATAGCCGACCGACACCTCTTCGAAGCGCACGCCGTCGTACCAGGTGGTGCGCGGGATGTGCAGATGCCCGTACACGGAGCAGATCGCGTTGTAGCGGGTGTGCCAGTCGGCGGTGGCGGTGGTGCCGCACCACAGCGCGAACTCCGGGTAGTACATCGCGTCGCAGGGTTCGCGCACCATCGGGAAATGGTTGACCTGGACGGTCGGCATCATCCAGTCCAGATCCTCGAGCCGCTTGCGGGTGTAGTTGACCCGGTCGCGGCACCACGCGTCACGTGTGGCGTACGGCTCCGACGACAACAGGTATTCGTCGGTGCCGACGATGTTGCGCTCCTTGGCGATCGCCAGCCCCTCGGCTTTCGTCCCCGCGCCCTGCGGCAGGAACGAATAGTCGTAGAGCAGGAACATCGGCACGATCGTCGCCGGGCCACCCTCCTCGGTCCACACCGGGTAGGGATGCTCGGGGGTGATCACACCCATCTCGTCGCACATGTTGACCAGGTAGTCGTAGCGCGATTTCCCGTAGATCTGCATCGGGTCGCGCTGAGTGGTCCACAGCTCGTGGTTGCCGGGGATCCAGATCACCTTGGCGAAGCGCTTGCGCAGCAGGTCCAGTGCCCACCGGATCTCGTCGGTGCGCTCGGCGACGTCACCGGCGACGATCAGCCAGTCGTCGGGCGAGGCCGGGTACAGCGACTCCGTGACCGGCTTGTTGCCGGTGTGTCCGGTGTGAAGGTCACTGACCGCCCACAAGGTGGGACGTCGTTCGTCAGTGCTCACAACCCGTCAGCCTACTGGTGGACGGATGCGGGGCACCTTCCGGCAACTAGAACAGGTTCTAAGTTCCTGTCCGCGCGCTGAGTGCCTCCCGTTACACTCCCGGGACGACCCCGATCACGAACCGACGACTCTGGAGGTGTCATGGTCGCCAAGCTGCGACTGTTCTCGGCGCTGTGCGCGCTGGTCGCAGCGGTGGTCGTGGTCTGGCAGATAGAACCCGCGGCGACGGCCGGGCCCGACCGCGTCGACCTGCGGTCGACGCATGCGCCGCTTCCGCTGCAGACGACGACGATGAAATGGCCGGTGCTCGATCTGACCGACCCCGATCCGTTCGACCCCTGCCGTGACATCCCGCTCGACGTGATCGAGCGAATCGGGCTGGCCTTCACCCCGCCGGCACACGAGGACAGCCTGCGCTGCAAGTACGACGCCGGCAACTACCAGATGGCGGTCGAGGCCTTCGTGTGGCGCACCTACGAGGAGACGCTGCCGCCCGACGCCGTCGAACTCGACATCAACGGCCACCGGGCCGCCCAGTTCTGGATCATGAAGCCCACGGACTGGAACAACCGCTGGTGGATCACCTGCATGGTCGCGTTCAAGACCAGCTACGGGGTCATCCAGCAGTCGCTGTTCTATTCGCCGGTCTACTCCGAGCCCGACCCCGACTGCATGCAGACCAATCTGCAGCGCGCCCACGAGCTCAGC
Source organism: Mycolicibacterium parafortuitum (assembly GCF_002086815.1). Lineage (GTDB taxonomy): Bacteria > Actinomycetota > Actinomycetes > Mycobacteriales > Mycobacteriaceae > Mycobacterium > Mycobacterium parafortuitum. Next base: position 97,600 of record NZ_MVID01000025.1, on the reverse strand, counting down.
CCGTATTACGTCTACTGACACGTAACCTCGTGTCGTGACCCGCCTGCAGCAGGCCGCGCTGACCACGCTCAGCAGCGTATTGCGGCTCCCCCCGGCAACCACCGAGTTCACCGTGGACCGGCATCTGCCGGTGCCGATGCGCGACGGCGTCGACCTCGTCGCCGACCACTACGCGCCGCACACCGACACGCCCGCGGGCACGCTGCTGGTACGCGGCCCGTACGGGCGAGGCTGGCCGTTCTCGGCGCTGTTCGGCGCGGTGTACGCCGCGCGCGGCTATCACGTGGTGGTGCAGAGCGTGCGTGGCACGTTCGGTTCCGGCGGCGAGTTCGACCCGTTCGTCAACGAGGCCGCCGACGGCGCCGACACCGTCGCGTGGCTACGGACCCAACCGTGGTTCACCGGCACCTTCGCCACCCTCGGGCTGTCCTACCTGGGCTGGACGCAGTGGGCGCTGTTGTCCGATCCGCCGCCGGAGTTGAAGGCGGCCGTGATCACCGTCGGCCCCCACGACATCAGCGGACCTCGTTGGGGCACCGGCTCGTTCGCGCTGAACGATTTCCTCGGCTGGAGCGATCTGGTCTCCCGCCAGGAGGATCCGCGACGGCTGCGGGTGCTGCTGCACCAACTGCGGGCGCAGCGGCTGGTCACCCGGGCCGCGCTGGGCTCACCGCTGGGCGAGTCCAGCCGGGCGCTGCTCGGCGACGGCGCACCGTGGTTCGAATCCTGGCTGGAGCATCCCGCCCCCGACGACCCGTTCTGGACCCGGCTGCGCGCCGACGACGCGCTCGACCACAGCGAGGTGCCGGTGCTGTTCCTGACGGGATGGCAGGACCTGTTCCTTGAGCAGACGCTCGAACAGTACCGCCGGCTGCGCACCCGCGGGGTGGCCACCGGCCTGACCATCGGACCGTGGACGCATGGTCACATGATGACCAAGGCCGCACCGACGGTGCTGCGCGAGACGATGGACTGGCTCGGCACTCATCTCGCCGGGGCGCCGGAGGGCAGGCCGGCACCGGTCCGCATCCACGTCCACGGCGCGGGATGGCGCGAACTTCCCGACTGGCCGCCGGTCACCGACGAGCAGGTGCTCTATCCCCTGCCCGGGCACCGATTGGCTGCGCACGCAGGCGAATCCGGTCAGGTGACGTTCGTGTACAACCCGGCCGATCCGACGCCGACGGTCGGCGGCCGGCTGTTGTCCCCGGTGGGCGGCTACCGCGACGACACCGAACTGGCCCGCCGCGCCGACACGGTGACGTTCACGAGCGCCCCGCTGCCTACCGATCTTCGGGTCATCGGGGCACCGGTGGTGGAATTGGCGCACGAATGCCCGAACCCGCACAACGATCTGTTCGTCCGGATCAGCCAGGTCGAATCCGACGGCAGCTCACACAATGTCAGCGACGGTTACCTGGCCTCGGCCCCGGTGTCGGGCATCGCACGCATCGAACTCGACGCGACCGGATGGACGTTTCCTGCCGGGTCGCGGATCAGGCTGCTGGTCGCAGGCGGGTCACATCCGAGGTTCCTGCGCAACCACGGGACCAGCGAACCGGCCTCCACCGCAACGAGTTTCGCGACGGCGAGGCACACGATCCGGTTGGGTGCGCAGACCCGCGTCACGCTGCCGGTGTCAGCCGACTGAATCGCGTACCCGCGCCGCGATCGACTCCAGGGTCGCGTCGTCGTGCACCGGCTCGCCCCACGCCGGGCTGACGGGTAGTTGCACCCAGCTCGAGCAACCCCGGTACTCGGGTGTGCGCGCGAGGCGCACCGACTCGTCGAGCGGGGCCGCCGACACGACGAGCACGGTCAGCCGGTGCCGCGGCCGGAAATCGAGGCGATCCTCCTGCACCGACTGTGCCGTCCAGATATGCAGTGGCGCGATCTCTTCCAATCCGTCAGGGCGTTCCACCGGAATCGCCGCGACCACCCGGGCGCCGGCCCGCAGCACGACGGCGTCGTCGGTGCTGTCGGATGCCGCCGTCTCCAGGAGCTCGCGGTGTTCGGGGCGGACCCGTTCGGCATGGCTGTGCGCGACCGTCGGAAAGAGCAGGAACCGCGACCGGGCCACCTCGGGAGCGACCTCGAATCGCTTCTCGTGGATGCCGCCCTTGCGCAGCAGCACGGTCTGTCGGCCGTCGAGCAGCGCGTGCACCGCGGCGCCCCACTCCTTGAGCGCGGGCTGGGTCGGCCTCGCGGTCACGCGAGATTCAGCCGGGCGCGTACCTCGGGGCGGCGCAGCGGCGGAACGGTTTTCGGCGGCTGTCTGCGAGGTGGCAGGCCGGCCAGTAGCCGGCGGGTGGAGTCGGTGACCTCGGCGACCGCGGCCTCGAACGCATCCACGTTGGCCCCCGAAGGCCGGGTGATCCCGCTGACCTTGCGGACGTACTGGCGGGCGGCGGCCTCGATCTCGTCGACCGTCGCGGCCGGCTCCAGGCCCCGCAGCTCGGTGATGTTTCGGCACATGGACACCACGATAGGCGCGTGTCCGCGCTCCGGTTACGGTGTGGCGATGAGCACCGACAACTCCGCCGCCGATGTCCTGCTGGTCGACACCACCGACCGTGTCCGCACGCTGACGCTGAACCGGCCCGGTTCGCGCAACGCGCTGTCAGCGGCACTGCGCAGCGAGCTGTTCGCGGCGCTGCGGCAGGCCCAAGCCGACGACGACGTCGACGTGGTGATCCTGACCGGTGCCGATCCGGTCTTCTGCGCGGGCCTGGACCTCAAGGAGCTCGGCGACACCACCGAGCTGCCCGACATCTCGCCGAAGTGGCCGCCGATGACCAAGCCGGTGATCGGCGCGATCAACGGGCCCGCGGTGACCGGTGGGCTGGAGATCGCGCTGTACTGCGACATCCTGATCGCGTCGGAGCAGGCGCGGTTCGCCGACACCCACGCCCGGGTCGGTCTGCTGCCGACGTGGGGGCTGTCGGTGCGGCTGCCGCAGAAGGTCGGTGTCGGGATGGCCCGCCGGATGAGCATGACCGGTGACTACCTGTCGGCTGAGGACGCGCTGCGCTGCGGTCTGGTCACCCAGGTGGTTCCGCACGCCGAGCTGCTCGACACCGCCCGTGCGATCGCCGCGTCCATCGTCGGCAACAACCAGAAGGCCGTGCGTGCGCTGCTGGCGTCGTACCACGACATCGACGACGCGCAGAACGGCGGCGCGCTGTGGCAGGAGGCCGCGGCGGCGCGCGAGTGGATGAAGAGCACCAGCGGCGAGGACATCGCAGCCAGCCGCAGCAGCGTGATCGACCGCGGCCGCACGCAGGTGCGGCCCTAGGGCCGTGAACTTCGCGCGAGCGTGCGCGAACTACTGAAACTCCACGGCGTGTCGCCGACGGACACGCACGCTCGCGCCACGAGCGCGACCACCTCAGCGCGTGCCCGGCACCAGCCAGCGTCCCGACAGCACCCGCCACCCGACGAACACCAATCGCAGCACCATGAAGGTGCTCAACCCGGCCCAGATGCCGAGCAGGCCCCACCCGAACGCCAACGACAGCCAGATCAGCGGCAGAAACCCGACCAGGGCGCTGAACAGCGTCGCGTTGCGCATGAACGTCGCGTCGCCGGCGCCGAGCAGCACCCCGTCGATGGCGAACACGATCCCGGCGACCGGCAACTGGGCCACCAGGAACCACCACGGCACACCGATCTGGTCGAGCACCGACTGATCGGTGGTGAACACCGTCGGGAACACCGAGGAACCCAGCGCGAACACCCCGGCCAGCACCACGCCCGCGATGCTGGAGAAGATCGTCACCCGCCACGCCACCGCCTTGGCATGGGCCAGCTGCCCGGCACCGAGCGCCGCGCCGACCAGCGACTGCGCGGCGATGGCCAGTGAATCGAGCACCAGCGCAAGGAAACTCCACAGTTGCAGCACCACCTGGTGCGCTGCGACGCTGGCCGCACCGAAGCGTGCCGCGACGGCTCCGGCGGAGATGAAGCAGGCCTGGAACGCCATGGTGCGCAGGATCAGGTCCCGTCCCATCACCACCTGCGCGCGCAGCACCGCGGGGCGCAGCCGCAGCGGCACCTTCTCGACGACCAGCGCACGGCAGAACAGGACGGCGGCCAGGTACTGCCCGACCACGTTGGCGACCGCCGAGCCGGGCAGCCCGAGTTCCGGGAATCCCAGCCAGCCGTACACGAGCAACGGGCACAGCACCGCCGACAGCGCGAAGCCGACCACCACATACCGCAGGGGCCGCATGGTGTCCTGCACCCCGCGCATCCACCCGTTGCCCGCCGCGGCGATCAGGATGGCCGGGACGGCGAGGCTGGCGATCCGCACCCACGGGAGGGCGGCCTCGGCGATCTCCCCGCCGGCCGACAGCGCGGACACCAGCGGCACCGCGGTCAGTTGCACGACGGCGACGATCACGGTGCCGATGCCCAGCGCCAGCCAGGTCGCCTGCACGCCCTCACCGACGGCGGCGGTGCGGTCACCGGCGCCGTAGAACCGGGCCGCGCGGGCCGTCGTGCCGTAGGACAGGAAGGTCAGCTGGGAACTCAGCACACCCATGATCAGCGCGCCGATGGCCAGGCCGGCCAGGCTCAGTGCCCCGAGCCGGCCGATGACCGCCAGGTCGAACAGCAGATAGACCGGTTCGGCGGCCAGGACACCCAGCGCCGGGAACGCCAGCCCGGCGATGCGCCGGCTGGTTGCCGGAGCAACGCCGTCAGCCAAGGGCCGCACGCAGGGCCGCGACGACATCGGCCGCCGATCCGGTCGCCGAGTATCCGGCGGCCAGGCGATGCCCGCCCCCGCCGAAGGTGCCCGCGACCGCGGCGACGTCGAATGTCTTGGCGCGCATGGACACCGACCAGCGCGCCGGCCCGATCTCCTTGAACACCGCGGCCACCTCGGCCTGCGCGGTGGTGCGGACGATGTCGACGATGCTCTCGACTTCCTCGGGCCGCGCATTCGCCAGCTCGTCGTGGTCGACGACCGCGTAGACGAACCCGCGGCCCCCGACCGCGTCGGTGACCAGTTCGGCCGAGCCAAGCACCCTCGACAGCATCGGCAGCCATGCGAACGGGTGTGTGTCGAGCAGCGTGCGACTGATCGCGGCGTTGTCGACACCGGCCTCGAGCAGTCGGGCCGCCAGCCGGTGCGCCCGCGCGCTCGCCCAGCGGAACGATCCGGTGTCGGTGGTCAACCCGGCGTAGAGGCAGTGTGCCACCGCGAGATCGATCGGCTTGCCCCATGCGTCGAGCAGCTCGGCGACCAGCATCGTCGTCGAATCCGCGGTCGGGTCGACGAAGTTGGCGGTACCGAACAACTGATTCGACGCGTGATGGTCGATGACGAGCACGTCGGCAGCGCCGTCGGCGATCTCGGCCAGCGCGCCCAGCCGGTTCACGCTGGGGATGTCGACTGTTACAACCAGGTCGGCGTCGCGTCGCATCCGCGCCGGGGGCACCAGAAGGTGCCCACCGGGCAGCGAATGCAGCGAGTCGGGCAGGGTGTCCGGCTCGGCGAAGCTGACGTCGACCGACTTGCCCGCGGCGTCGAGCACCAACGCCAGCGCCAGCCCGGCACCGATCGTGTCGGCGTCCGGGAAGACGTGGCAGACGATGCTCACGCTTTCCGCCCGGGTCAGCAGTTCCGCCGCACCGCAGGCGTCCACGCTCACGCCCGGCATGCGGGCGTGAGCCGTCGGATCAGTTATCGAGCGTGTCGGCGCCACCCTTGTCCTCAGCGTCCCCGATTGCCTCGTCCTCCCCGACTACACGGTAAGGGTCGGCCTCGCCCGCGTGCTTGGCGCCTTCGCGAACTCTCGCCAAATCCTCATCAGCCGCGCGGGCTTTTGCCAGGAGCGCCTCCATGTGGTGCGCGGTATCGGGCACGGTGTCGCGCGCGAACGCCAGCGTCGGGGTGAACCGGACCCCCAACGAGGCGCCGACTCGGGTACGCAGCACGCCCTTGGCCTTCTCCAGGCCGGCGGCGGCGCCCTCGTAGTCGGGTTCCTCGTCGAGGGACCGGCCCAACACCGTGTAGTACAGCGTCGCGTCGTGCAGGTCGTTGGTGACCTTGGCGTCGGTGATCGTCACCCCGGCCAGCCGCGGATCCTTGATCTCGTACTCGATGGCCGAGGCGACGAGCGTGGAGATCCGCTTGGCGAGCCGCTTGGCCCGTGCGGGATCAGGCATTACGTCCTGGCCTTCTCGACCAGCTCGTAGGTCTCGATGACGTCGCCTTCCTTGATGTCGTTGTAGGTCAGCGTCAAACCGCACTCGTAGCCCTCGCGGACCTCGGTGGCGTCATCCTTCTCCCGCTTGAGCGACGAGATGGTGAGGTTCTCGGCGACCACCACGTTGTCACGCAGCAGGCGCGCCTTGGCGTTGCGGCGCATGATCCCCGACTGCACGAGGCAGCCGGCGATGTTGCCGACCTTGGACGACCGGAAGATCGCCCGGATCTCGGCGCGGCCGAGTTCCTTCTCCTCGTAGATCGGCTTGAGCATGCCCTTGAGCGCGGCTTCGATCTCGTCGATCGCCTGGTAGATGATCGAGTAGTAGCGGATCTCGACGCCCTCGCGGTTGGCCAGCTCGGTGGCCTTGCCCTCCGCGCGGACGTTGAAGCCGATGATGATCGCATCCGAGGCCGACGCCAGGTTGACGTTGGTCTCGGTGACGCCACCGACACCGCGGTCGATGACGCGCAGCTGCACCTCGTCGTCGACCTGGATGCCCAGCAGGGCCTCCTCGAGGGCTTCGACCGTACCGGCGTTGTCGCCCTTGAGGATCAGGTTCAGCTGGCTGGTTTCCTTCAGCGCCGAATCCAGGTCCTCCAGGCTGATCCGCTTGCGGGTGCGGGCCGCCAGCGCGTTGCGCTTGCGCGCGCTGCGCCGGTCGGCGATCTGGCGGGCGATGCGGTCCTCGTCCACGACGAGGAAGTTGTCACCCGCGCCGGGCACCGACGTGAAGCCGATGACCTGCACCGGACGCGACGGCAGCGCCTCGGTGACGTCCTCGCCGTGCTCGTCGACCATGCGACGGACGCGGCCGTAGGCGTCGCCTGCCACCACCGAGTCGCCGACCCGCAGCGTGCCGCGCTGGATGAGCACGGTCGCCACCGGGCCGCGGCCACGGTCGAGGTGGGCCTCGATCGCGACGCCCTGGGCCTCCATGTCGGGGTTGGCCCGCAGGTCCAGCGATGCGTCGGCGGTCAGGATCACCGCTTCGAGCAGCTGCTCGATGTTGGTGCCGGCCTTGGCCGAGATGTCGACGAACATCGTGTCGCCGCCGTACTCCTCGGGCACCAGGCCGTACTCGGTCAGCTGACCGCGGATCTTGGCCGGGTCGGCGCCTTCCTTGTCGATCTTGTTGACCGCCACCACGATCGGCACGTCGGCGGCCTGCGCATGGTTGACCGCCTCCACCGTCTGCGGCATGACGCCGTCGTCGGCCGCGACCACCAGGATCGCGATGTCGGTGGCCTTCGCACCGCGGGCACGCATGGCGGTGAACGCCTCGTGACCCGGGGTGTCGATGAAGGTGATCGGCCGCTCGTTGCCGTCCAGCTCGACGGTGACCTGGTAGGCACCGATGTGCTGGGTGATGCCGCCGGCCTCGCCCTCACGTACGGTCGCGTTACGGATGGTGTCGAGCAGTCGGGTCTTGCCGTGGTCGACGTGGCCCATGACGGTGACGACCGGCGGACGGAACTCGAGGTCCTCTTCGCCGCCCTCGTCTTCGCCGTAGGACAGGTCGAACGACTGCAGCAGTTCGCGGTCCTCGTCCTCCGGGGACACGACCTGCACGACGTAGTTCATCTCGCTGCCGAGCAGCTCGAGGGTCTCGTCGCCGACGGACTGCGTCGCGGTCACCATCTCACCGAGGTTGAACAGCGCCTGCACCAGCGAGGCCGGGTTGGCGTTGATCTTCTCGGCGAAATCGCTCAGCGATGCGCCGCGGGCCAGCCGGATGGTCTCGCCGTTGCCGTGCGGAAGCCGCACACCACCGACGACCGGGGCCTGCATGTTCTCGTATTCGGCCCTTTTCGCGCGCTTCGACTTGCGACCACGCTTGGGCGCGCCACCGGGACGACCGAACGCGCCGGCTGCGCCACCGCGCTGACCGGGACGACCACCGCCGCCACCGGGACGACCGCGGAAACCGCCGGCTGCTGCGCCTCCGGCGCCACCGCCACCACCGGCGCCGCCGCCGCGGTAATTACCGCCGCCGCCACCGCCGGGACGTCCTGCGCCACCGGGCGTCGGCCGTGGGCCGGCACCGGGACGCGGGCCGCCACCGGGACGGGGACCGCCACCGGGACGTGCGCCCTGCGGGCGGGGAGGCATGTTGCCGGGCGTTGCGCCGGGACGCGGACCGCCGCCGGGGCGGGGGCCTGCGGCACCCGGGCCGGGACGCGGACCGCCGGGGCCGGCCTGCGGCCGGGGCGCGGGACGCTCGACCGGCTGCTGCGAGGAGAACGGATTGTTGCCGACGCGCGGGGTGCGCGCAGCGGGCTTGGGTGCCCCGGGGCGCGGACCACCAGGTCCGGGACGCGGTCCGGGGGTGGGCCGTGCGGCCGGTGCCTCGGAGGGTGCGGCCGATGCCGCCGGTGCGGCCGGTGCTGCCGGCGGAGGCGCGGGCGTCGCGGCCGGCGGAGGCGTCGGGGCTGCCGGGGTCGGCGCGGCCGCGGCGGGTGCCACCGGTTCGGCGGCCTTGGGCTGCGCGGGTGCCGGGGGGCCCGGGCGCGGGCCGGGGCGCTTCTCGGGGGCGGACGGCTTCGCGGGTGCGCCGTTGGACGCCTCGGCGCCGGGCTTCACCTTGTCGGACTTGCCGCCACCGAACGATTCCCGCAGACGTCGCGCGACGGGTGCTTCCACCGTCGACGATGCGGACTTGACGAATTCGCCTTGCTCGCCCAGACGGGCGAGTACTTCCTTGCTTGTGACACCGAGTTCCTTAGCCAACTCGTGCACGCGGGCTTTACCTGCCACTACATCTCCTGTCTGAGAGGCGACAGCGGTGGTAGGCGCCGCGCCTCGGTTTAGCTATGACGCATGGTCATCGGGACTTCACGGTGTGCTCATGTTCTTCGCTTACCTGTTCTCTTGACCGGGCATGTCGAGCGCCTCCCCGTTGGAGAGACGGTCCGACACCGCGGTGATGTCCGGTGAACCGGTGATACGCAACGCTCGGCCGAACGCTCGCCGGCGCATCGCTGCCTGCAGACACTCCGGATCGGGATGCAACCAGGCACCCCGCCCCGGAAGCTTTCCCGCTGAATCGACAGTGACGACACTGTCGACCGCGACAACCCGAAGCAGTTCGACGGCCAGCTCTCGTCTCCGACATCCGATACATGTCCGCACCGGTCCCCCGGAGGGTGCCTTGGTGTTTTCACGCATCCGAGCCGATGCCTCGTGCTGGATCACAGGTGAGTCTACCGCCAGGGCGGCGTGGAGAAGAAAACCGGTGCGCAATGTGTTTCCGCGCCACCTCAGCCGGCGCCGTGAGCGGCATCGGGATGCGGAGCCTGCCGCGCCCCGGGGTGCGGGCTCCCGTCATCGCCGTCGCGGGACGCGTCGTCGCTGCGGATGTCGATCCGCCAGCCGGTCAGCCGCGCCGCGAGCCGGGCGTTCTGGCCTTCCTTGCCGATCGCCAGCGACAACTGGAAGTCCGGCACGATCACCCGGGCCGCGCGCGCGGCCTCGTCGATCACGGACACCGACACCACCTTGGCCGGCGACAGCGCGTTGGCGACGAACTTCGCCGGGTCCTCGTCGTAGTCGATGATGTCGATCTTCTCGCCGGACAGCTCGCTCATCACGTTGCGCACCCGCTGGCCCATGGGGCCGATGCAGGCGCCCTTGGCGTTCAGGCCGGGCGCGCGGGACGCGACCGCGATCTTGGACCGGTGCCCGGCTTCACGCGCGACGGCGACGATCTCGACGGAGCCGTCGGCGATCTCGGGAACCTCCAGCGAGAACAGTTTGCGCACCAGGTTGGGGTGGGTGCGCGACAGCGTGATCAGCGGCTCGCGTGCGCCGCGGCTCACGCCGACGACGTAGCAGCGCAGCCGGTCGCCGTGTTCGTAGCGTTCACCGGGAACCTGCTCGGCCGCCGGGATGACGCCCTCGGAGCCCTTCGTCTCGCTGCCCATCCGGACCACCACGAGGCCGCGGGCGTTCGCGCGCGCGTCGCGCTGGATGACGCCGGCGACGATGTCGCCCTCGCGGGCGGAGAACTCGCCGTAGTTCTTCTCGTTCTCGGCGTCGCGCAGCCGCTGCAGGATGACCTGACGGGCGGTGGTCGCCGCGATCCGGCCGAACCCCTCGGGGGTGTCGTCCCACTCGTGCAGCACGTTGCCGTCTTCGTCGGTCTGCCGGGCGATCACCTTGACGACACCGGTCTTGCGGTCGATGTCGATGCGCGCGTCGGGCTCGTGCCCGTCGGTGTGCCGGTAGGCGGTCAGCAGGGCCGACTTGATGGTGTCGACGACGACGTCGACCGTGATTCCCTTGTCGGCCTCGATCGCGTGCAGGGCCGCCATGTCGATGTTCATGTTCAGGCTTCCTCTCCGGAGACGCCGGCCAGTTCCAATTCCCGCGGATTAGGCGGCGAAAACTCCACCTGGACAACGGCTTTGACCACCGTGGTGAGTGTGATGTCGCGGACGGTCAGATTCGCGCGCTTCTCCCGGACGATCACGTCCACGGTGCCGTCGTGCACCTGACCGATGCGTCCGGTCACCGTGGAGCCGTCGTCGAGGGTCAGCTCGGCGAGCCGTCCCTGTGCGCGGCGGTAGTGCTTCTCGGTCGTCAGCGGGCGGTCGACGCCCGGTGAGGTCACCTCGAGCACGTACGGCGGGGTGTCGAGGACGTCGAGTCGCTCCGCGGCGGTGCGGGACAGCTCAGCGATCGCGTCGAGGTCCAAGCCACCGTCGGCATCGGCGATCACGGTGATTCGCGGTGGACGGACGGCGGTGTCGACCACCACGTCCTCGATGTCATAACCGGCGCGCGCGAAGTCCCCGTCGAGCAGTTCGACCACCTGTCGTTGCGACGGTAATCCCGCAGACCGCTCCGCCACGGTGAAGCTCCTCGTCTTGAGTTGTCCGGACACGGTTCGCGAGGGATGCCCCGCGAACACGACTCCCCACGATACGCCAGCGTCGGCAGGACAAATCACGAAAAGCAGGACCGCGGCCTGGCGGCACGCCCGCGGCCCGCCGCGGGTGCACATTCGCGGCCCGCCGCGGTACTGATGGCAGGATGTGGCACGTGCCGAGCCGACCGCCGACCCTGAGCCGTCGACGTGTTCTCGCCGGCGCGGCCGTCCTGGCAGCCCTCGGGGTCGCCGGCGCCGGCTGCGGAACACCGCCCCCACCGGCCGACCTCGACGATCTGACCACCGCGCTGGACCGATCCCGCTCGGACAGTGACCTGGCCGCGGAGGTCGCCGACAGCGCGAAGGGCAAGCTGGCCGCGGTGCTGACCGACATCGCCGCGCAGCGGGCCGCACACGCTCAGGCGCTGGCCGACGAGATCGTGCGCCTGACCGGCCACCAAGCACCCACCGCGACCACCGAGCCGTCCGCCGCGGCGCCGACGTCGGCCCCGACACCCGCGTCGGTGCCCCCACCGACGGTCGACGACGTGATCGGTGCGCTACGGACGTCGGCCGACAGCGCGGCGAAGTCCGCCCGTGTGCTGTCGGGCTACCGCGCCGGTCTGCTGGCGTCCATCGCGGCGTCCTGCACGGCCGCCTACACCGTCGCGCTGGCCGGAGCGGGGCGAGGCCGATGACCTCCCCCGAGAACGCCTCCACCGAAGACGCGATGCCGACCCGACCCGGCGACGCCGGGACCGGCGCGCTGTTCGACGCCATCGCCGTCGAACACGCGACGATCTACGGGTACGGCGTAGTCTCGGCGCATTCGATCCCGGAAATGAACTACCTGGTGTCGGACGCGATCGCCGAACACCGGGCACGCCGCGAGGCCGCGATAGCGCTGATCGAAGCCCAGGGCGCCGAGGCGGCGATGCCTGCCGCGGGCTACACGATGCCGATGGAGATTGACTCCCCGACCGATGCGGAGAACCTCGCCGTACGAATGGAGGAGGACGCCGCGACCGCGTGGCGGGCCGTGGTCGAGCAGACCGCGGACCAGGAGGTGCGCGCGTTCGCGGTGACCGCGCTGACCGAATGCGCGGTCACCGCGGCCCGGTGGCGGGCCGCCCGCGGGGACGCGACGGTGACCGTCGCGTTCCCCGGCGGATCCGAGTGACGCTCAGCCAGTGATCGCGGCGCGGATCTGCTCGGCGGCGCCCTCGACGGGGATCTCGCGCTTCTCCCCGCTGAACCGGTCGCGCAGCTCGACCACGCCGTCGGCCCAGCCCCGCCCGACGACGACGATCCACGGCACACCCAGCAGCTCGGCGTCTTTGAACTTCACGCCCGGCGAGGAGGTCCGGTCGTCGAGCAGCACGTCGGCGCCGGCCAGGTCCAGCGCGGCGGCGAGTTCGGTCGCGCCGGTGCGCGCGTCGGCGTCCTTGTTCGCGATGACGACGTGCACATCGAACGGCGACACCGACGACGGCCAGCGCAGCCCGAGCTCGTCGTGCTGCTGCTCGGCGATCACGGCCACCAGCCGCGAGACCCCGATCCCGTAGGAACCCATGGTCAGCCGCACCGGCTTGCCGTTCTCGCCGAGCACGTCGGCGCCGAACGCGTCGGCGTACTTGCGGCCCAGCTGGAACACGTGGCCGATCTCGATGCCGCGTGCGGCGACCAGCGGTCCGGCCCCGTCCGGGGACAGGTCGCCTTCGCGGACCTCGGCGGCCTCGATGGTGCCGTCCGGGGTGAAGTCGCGGCCCGCGACCAGGTCGACGACGTGCTTGTTCTTCTCGTCGGCGCCGGTGATCCACCGGGTGCCGTCGACGATCCGGGGGTCGACCAGATAGCGGACCCCGTTGGCCAGCAACGCCTTCGGTCCGATGTAGCCCTTGACCAGGAACAGGTGCTTGGCGAAGTCGGCGTCGTCGAGCAGCGCGTACTCGGCCGGTTCGAGCGCGGCGCCGAGGCGTTTGTCGTCGACCTCGCGGTCGCCGGGCACACCGATCGCCAGCAACTCCCACTCCCCGCCCGGCTCCCGGACCTTCAGCATCACGTTCTTCAGCGTGTCGGCCGCGGTCACGGTGCGGCCGTCGAAGCTGGGCAGGTTCGCGCTGTTGGCCCAGTCCACGAGTGTCGCGATGGTCGGGGTGTCCGGGGTGTCGTGCACGACCGCCTCCGGCAGCCCGTCCAGCGGGATCGGGTCCGGGGCGGTGGTGACGACGGCTTCGACGTTCGCGGCGTACCCGGACTGCGGGCAGCGCACGTAGGTGTCCTCGCCGACCTCGCTCTCGGCGAGGAACTCCTCGGACGCGCTGCCGCCCATCGCGCCGGACACCGCCGACACGATGACGTAGCGGACCTTCAGCGTGTCGAAGATCCGCCGATAGGCCTCACGATGCGCGTCGTAGGCCTTCTTCAGGCCGTCGTCGTCGACGTCGAACGAGTAGGAGTCCTTCATCAGGAACTCGCGTCCACGAAGAATGCCGGCCCGCGGCCTGGCCTCGTCGCGGTACTTGTTCTGGATCTGGTAGAGCCGCAGCGGGAAGTCCTTGTACGACGAGTACTCCCCCTTCACGGTCAGGGTGAACATCTCTTCGTGGGTGGGCCCGAGCAGGTAGTCGTTGCCGCGGCGGTCCTGCAGCCGGAACAGCGTGTCGCCGTACTCGGTCCAGCGGTTGGTCGTCTCGTACGGCGCACGCGGCAGCAGCGCGGGGAACAGGATCTCCTGCCCGCCGATCGCGTTCATCTCGGTGCGGACGATGTTCTCGATCTTGCGGAGCACCTTCAGGCCCAGCGGCAGCCAGCTGTAGAGCCCGGGGCCGACGGGGCGGACGTATCCGGCGCGGATGAGCAGCTTGTGGCTCGGCACCTCCGCGTCGGCGGGGTCGTCACGCAGGGTGCGCAGGAACAGCTCGGACATGCGGGTGATCACAGCGGAACACCTTACTGACTACCGGGCGAGCTAAAGCTCTCGCAGGCCCCGATGTCGAGCTAAAGCTCTCGCAGGCCCAAGGTCGAGCTAAAGCTCTCGCAGGTCCAAGGTCGAGCTAAAGCTCTCCGGCGTCGATCGCGTCCTTGACCTCTTGTGCGTGCGCAACCTGTTCGGCGGTGTACCCGATGAACAGCGCGACACCGCCGACGATCACCGCGACCGCCGCGACCCACAGCAGGCCGTACGAGTAGCCCTGGTCGAGCGCGTGCATCTGCGCGGCGTTCATGTCCTTGACCGGACCGGTGGTGCCGCCGAGGTACAGCGTGCGCGAGGTGATGACGGCCTGGATGATCGCCAGCACGACGGGGCCGCCGAGGTTCTGCAGCATCAGCGCGATCGCCGAGACAGGACCGATCTGGTCGAAGCCCACGCCGGCGATCGCGGAGATCATCAGCGGCACCACGATCATGCCGATGCCCAGCCCGCCGATGGTGATCGGCAGCACCAGGTTCGGGAAGTACGGGATCCCGGCGTCGAGCGTCGAGCCGTAGATCATCGCGGCCAGCACGAGGACACCGCCACCGATCACCAGCACCCGCGGCGGGTACTTCGAGACCAGCGCCGAGGACACGCCGAGGCCGATGCCCAGGGCGATCACGAACGGGATGAAGCCGACGCCGGCCCGCAGCGCGCTGTAGCCCATGATGTCCTGGACGTAGAGCCCGATGGTCACGGTCAGCGTGAACATCACGCCACCGGCCAGGAACACCGCGGCGAAGGTGGCCACCCGGTTGCGGTCGAGGAACAGGTTGAACGGCACCACCGGGTTCTCGGCGGTGCGCTCGACCCACAGGAACGCGAGCAGGCAGCCGACCGCGGCGACGCCGGAACCGATGGTCACCGGTGACGTCCAGCCCGCCTCCGGGCCCATCGAGAAGCCGAACACCGCTGCGGTGCAGCCCATGGTGGCCAGCAGCGCGCCCGCCGCGTCGAGCTTGAGCCGTTCGCGGCTGGTCTCGCGCAGCGTCTTCCGGGCCAGATAGATCATGATCAGGCCGATCGGCACGTTCACCAGGAACGCCAGTCGCCACGACACCTCGGTCAGCGCGCCGCCGACGACAAGGCCCATCACTGATCCGACACCGGTCATCGCCGCGAACACCGCGGTGGCGGCGTTGCGGGCCGGCCCCTTCGGGAAGGTCGTCGCGATCAGCGCCAGCGCTGTCGGCGACGCGATCGCCGCGCCCACGCCCTGCAGCAGCCGCGCGATCACCAGCGTCGCCTCATCCCAGGCGATACCGCACAGGATCGACGCGATGGTGAACAGCGTGACGCCGACGATGAAGGTCCGCTTGCGCCCGATGGTGTCGCCGAGGCGTCCGCCGAGAAGCATCAGACCGCCGAACGTCAGGACGTAGGCGGTGATGACCCAGCTGCGTCCGGCATCGGACAGGGACAGTTCGTCCTGGATCTTGGGGAGCGCGACGATCGCGATGGTGCTGTCCATCGTCGCGAGAAGCTGCATGCCGCCGATCGCGATGACCGCGGCGAAGAACCGGCGCGACGGCACCCAGGCCGGGGTCTTACCCCGTGGTCCCGAGCCACCTCCGCGGCCACCCGCCGTCTCACCCGTCGCCGTGACGCGGGCGGGCAGAGCTCGGCCTGAGGCCTTCGAGCCCTGTCGTCCTTTAGCTTTAGCATCACGTTGGATGGCGGCACGCTCCGCATCGTTGAGAGCCGTCATACCGGGTTACCCTACAGTAATCTTAAGAACTCTTTAAGCGCCGAAGGCCGCCACTGCGCCGATCACGATAATCGCCGGAGGCCGAATCCCGTCCGATCGGACCTTCTCCGGCGTCTCCGCCAGGGTGGCCCGCAAACTCCGCTGCGCAGATGTCGTGCCGTGCTGCACCACCAGAACCGGTGTATCTGCAGGTCGGCCGCCATTCAGCAACGCCTTGACGAACAGTTCGATCCGTTCGACCGCCATCAGCAAAACGATGGTGCCATTCATGGCGGCGAGTGCGTCCCAATTCACTAACGATTCGGGGTGGTCGGGCGCCAGATGCCCGCTGACCACCACGAACTCGTGTGTGAGGCCGCGATGGGTGACGGGGACGCCGGCGAGTGCGGGCACCGCTATGGCGCTCGTCACACCCGGCACCACGGTCACCGGGATCCCGGCGTCGGCGCACGCGATCACCTCTTCGTAGCCGCGGGCGAACACGAACGGATCGCCGCCCTTGAGCCGCACCACGAACTTGCCCTGTTTGGCCCGGTCCACGAGCACGCTGTTGATCGCGTCCTGCGCCATCGCCCGGCCGTACGGGATCTTGGCCGCATCGATGACCTCGACCTCGGGAGACAGTTCGGCGAGCAGTTCCTGCGGGGCGAGCCGGTCGGCGACGACGACGTCGGCGTGCGCGAGCAGCCGCCTGCCGCGCACCGTGATCAACTCCGGATCGCCGGGCCCGCCGCCGACCAGGGCGACGCCGCCCTTGACGACGCCGGCCGCCTCGCCGGCGTCCTCGGCGATCACACCCTGTTGCAGCGCCTCGCGGATCGCGGTGCGGATGCCTGCCGAGCGCCGGTGCTCCCCGCCGGCGAGCACTCCCACCGCCAGGCCTTCGTACTCGAAGGTGGCCGGCGTGACCGCGGTGCCCTCGACGGCGATGTCGGCGCGCACACAGAACACGCGGCGCCGCTCGGCGCCGGCCACGATGGCCGCGTTGACCTCCGGATCATCGGTGGCGGCGATCACATACCAGGCGCCGTCGAGGTCTTCGTCACGAAACTCCCGCAACGTCAACGTGATTCCGTCGATGGCCTCGACGACCGGGGTGGCGGCCTTGGTCACGACGTGGACGTCGGCGCCGCTGGCGACCAGCAGCGGCAGCCGCCGTTGAGCGACGGTTCCGCCGCCGACGACGACCACCTTCTTACCTGCCAGGCGCAGCCCCACCAGATAGGCGTTGTCCGACGCCCCATTGCTGCTCGCGTCCGCAGAAGTCACCCGCCGAGCCTAGTGGTTTGCCGCCGCCGCGACGAAGCGGGCGACGGCCCCCGGATGCGCGGCGGCGTGGGTGTGCAGGTAGCCGGCGTGCACGCCGCGCTGCACCGCCCCGTCCTCCACGATGCGCCCGCCACGGCCGCCGTAGCGCCATGCCGGATTCCGGTCGGGTGCGAATCGCACTGTGGTGCGGTGGAATTCATGGCCGGTGACGCGTTCGCCGACGGTGTGCAGCGGCGACTCGGCGACCGCGACGGCGTCGCGGTAGCCCAGCGTCAGCGAGTCGGTGAACGACGCCGACCCGGCCAGCACACCGCACATCGGGTGACCGTCGAGGTCGTCGACCAGATAGGTCAGCCCCGCGCATTCGGCGTGCACCGGCGCACCGCCGGCGGCGAGCGCCTTGATCTGGCCGCGCACCGTGTCGTTGGCCGACAGTTCGGTGCCGAACTCCTCGGGGAAGCCGCCCGGCAGCACCAGCGCGGCGGCACCGGCGGGCAGCGGGTCGCACAGTGGGTCGAACTCGACGACGTCCGCGCCGGCCGCGCACAGGATCTCGCGATGCTCGGCGTAGCCGAACGTGAACGCCTTGCCCGCGGCCAGCGCGACGGTGACGGGTTCGGCGGTGGCGGCGACCTGCGCCGGCGTCCACGGTTCGCCGGGCACCCGGCTCGCGGCGACCGCGGCCACCGCGGCCAGGTCGACGTGGCGGGCGACCAGCTCGGTCATCGCGGCGACGGCCTCGGTGGCGCGCCGGCCGTGTTCGGTCGCGGTCACCAGCCCGAGATGCCGCGACGGCACGGCCAGTTCGTCGGCGCGCGGAATCGAACCGAGAACCGCCAGCCCGGCGTGATCGCAGGCCTGACGTAACACCTCGTCGTGGCGCGCGGATCCGACGCGGTTGAGGATCACCCCGGCCAGTCGCACGCCGCGGTCGAAGGTCGCGAACCCGTGCAGTAGCGCCGCGACGCTGTGGCTCTGGCCGCGGGCGTCGACGACGAGCACGACCGGGGCGCCCAGCATCGCGGCGACGTGGGCGGTGGAACCGCGTGCCGGCCCGGTCGTCGCGTCGCTGATGCGGCCGTCGAACAGGCCCATCACGCCCTCGACGACCGCGATGTCGGCGTCGTCGCTGCCGTGCCGGAACAGGGGGCCGATCAGCGGCTCACCGACCAGCACCGGGTCCAGGTTGCGGCCCGGCCTGCCGGTGGCCAGCGCGTGATAGCCGGGGTCGATGAAGTCGGGGCCGACCTTGAACGGTGCGACCCGGCGCCCGGCCTGGCGCAGCGCGCCCATCAGCCCGGTGGCCACGGTGGTCTTGCCGCTGCCCGACGCCGGCGCGGCGATCACCACCGCCGCAGTGCTCACACCTTCCCCCAAGCCCGCGAGCGTGCGTGTCTGCGGGCGACACGCCGCCCACATACCGAACTTTGCGCACGCTCGCACCGACCGCGGCGCACGCTCACCACTCGATGCCCTTCTGGCCCTTGCGTCCGGCGTCCATCGGGTGCTTGATCTTGGTCATCTCGGTGACCAGATCGGCGGCGTCGAGCAGCGCCTGCGGGGCGTCCCGGCCGGTGATCACCACATGCTGGGTGCCCGGGCGGTTCGCCAGCGTCTCGACCACTTCCTCGACGTCCACCCAGCCCCACTTCAGCGGATAGGTGAACTCGTCGAGCACGTAGAAGTCGTGGCGCTGCTCGGCGAGCCTGCGCGAGATCTCGGCCCACCCGTCGGCGGCGGCGACGGCGTGGTCGGTCTCGGTGCCGGGCTTGCGGGTCCACGACCAGCCCGCGCCCATCTTGTGCCATTCGACGGGTCCACCGACACCGCGTTCGGTGTGCGCGCGACCGAGTTCGACAAGCGCGGTCTCCTCGCCGACCTTCCATTTCGCGCTCTTGACGAACTGGAACACCGCGATGTCGAAACCCTGGTTCCAGGCGCGCAGCGCCATCCCGAACGCGGCCGTCGACTTACCCTTGCCCGGTCCGGTGTGCACCGCCAGCAGCGGGGCGTTGCGCCGGGCTCGTGTCGTCAGGCCATCGTCGGGAACCGTCAGCGGTTGTCCCTGAGGCATGGCATCACCCTTCTACGCGGCGCCTTTCACCAGCGCGGTCAGATTCTCGGCCCGCAGTTCGTCCAGACGTACGGCGGGGGCGCCGAGCCGGTGGGCCAGCTCCTGCGCGAGATCGAGTCGGATATAGGAGGTTTCACAGTCGACGACGACGCCCGCCGCGCCTTCGGCCACCAGCCGGGCCGCGGCCGCCCTGGCCCGGCCCAGTGGGTCGGGTCCGCCGGTGGCGCGTCCGTCGGTCAGCACCACCACCAGGCTGCGGCGGGCACGGTCGCGCGCCCGTTCCCGCACCACCATGTCGCGGGCGGCCAGAAGCCCTTGCGCCAGCGGGGTTTTCCCGCCGGTGGCGAATCGGCTCAGCCGCCGGCTGGCGATGTGCACCGAAGTGGTCGGAGGCAACAGGACCTGGGCGTCCTGGCCGCGGAACGTGATCACCGCGACCTTGTCGCGGCGCTGGTACGCGTCGCGCAGCAGCGACAGCGTCGCTCCGCTGACCGCCGACATCCGGTCGCGGGCGGCCATCGAGCCCGACGCATCGACCACGAAGATCACCAGGTTGCCCTCGCGGCCCTCGCGCACCGCGCGGTGCACGTCGTCGGGAACGGGACGCAGCGCGCCGGGCCCGGCCTGCCGGCCCGCCGCGGCGAGCAGCGTCGCGAACACGTGCATGCCGTGCCCGGAGTCGGGCTCGGCGGTCGCGGCGATCACCGAACCGGTGCGGTTGCGGGCCCGGGACCGCCGCCCCGGCGCCCCCTCCCCCACGCCGGGCACGACGAGTGTCCTGGTCTTGAACGTCGGCGACGGGGCCGCGCTGTGCCCGCCGCGCGGCGCGGCGCCGCGCTGCGGCGCATCTTGCTGCGATGAATTCTGTTGCGGTGCATCACCGTTCGCGGGGTCCTGCGGCTCACCCCCGCCGCCGGGCGGATCGGGGTCGGGCTCGGGCTCGGGCTCCCGGTCGGCGGATTCACCGGCCTGCTGCATCGCGTCGTCGAGTTGTCCGGGGTCCAGACCCGGGTCGTCGAACGGGTCGCGACGCCGGCGGTGCGGCAGCGCGAGTTCGGCGGCCACCCGGATATCGCCCTCGTCCACGGTGGTTTCGCCACGCCAGGCGGCATGCGCCACCGCGGTGCGCGCCACCACCAGGTCGGCGCGCATACCGTCGACGTCGAACGCCGCACACAGCGCGGCGATCCGGCGTAACTCGTTGTCGGGCAACACCACCTGCGACACCAGCGCCCTGGCCTCGGCGATGCGCGCGGAAAGCTCGGCATCCGCGTCGGCGTAGCGCTGCGCGAACGCGGCCGGGTCGGCCTCATAGGCGAGCCGGGCGCGGATCACCTCGGCGCGCACGTCGACATCGCGGGAGGCCGCCACGTCGACGGTGAGCCCGAACCTGTCGAGCAACTGCGGGCGCAGTTCGCCCTCTTCGGGATTCATCGTCCCGATCAACACGAACCGGGCGTCGTGGCTGTGCGAGACGCCGTCGCGTTCGATGTGCACGCGTCCCATCGCCGCGGCGTCGAGGAGCACGTCGACGAGGTGGTCGTGCAGCAGGTTGACCTCGTCGACGTAGAGCACGCCGCGGTGCGCCTTCGCGAGCAGTCCGGGTGAGAACGCGTGCTCGCCGTCGCGCAGCACCTTCTGCAGGTCCAGTGACCCGACGACGCGGTCCTCGGTGGCCCCGATCGGCAGCTCGACCAACTGGCCGCCGCCGTCGCCCGCGGCCGCGTACGCCGCCGAGAGCACCTGTGCCAGACCTCGCACCGCCGTCGACTTCGCGGTGCCCTTCTCGCCGCGGATCAGCACGCCCCCGATGTCGGGGCGCACGGCGCACAGCACGAGCGCCAGCCGCAGTTGATCGTGCCCGATCACCGCGCTGAACGGGTAGATCGGCACCGCCGGCGACGCCCCGGAAAGCGCCGTCACGGCTTGACCATCGCCACGTGCGGGATGCCGTCGTCGAGGAACTCCTCGCCGTCACGCACGAACCCGTGCCTGCCGTACATCTCCGCGAGGTAGGTCTGGGCGTTGATGTGGCACGGATAGTCGCCGACCTCTGCCAGCGCGGCCTGCAGCAGCCGGGTGGTGTGGCCCTTCCCGCGGTCGCTACGCCGGGTACAGACCCGGCCGATCCGGAACGCCTTCTGCCCGGCGGGGTGCTCCTCCATCAAGCGCAGCGTCGAAATGACTTCTCCTTCAGCGTTTTCCAGCCAGAAGTGGCGGGTCTCTGCGAGCAGGTCGCGGCCGTCGAGTTCCGGGTACGGTGTCGCCTGCTCGACGACGAAAACCTCGACCCGAAGTTTGAGCAGCCCGTAGAGCGTCGCGGCGTCGAGGTCCTTGGCCCAGCTACGGCGCAGCGGCACTGTCATATGAGCGGCCGGATCAAACGGTCGCCGCGGTCGGGGTGTGCTCGGTGCCCGCGGTCGATTCGCCGTCTGCCGTGGCGGGCAGCGAAGAGGCGGGATTGTCGAGCTTGAGCACCTTGGTGCCGTGTGCCCACACCTCGTCGAAGAGCTTCGGGTTCTCGGACAGCTTGGTGCCCAGTGACGGCACCATCTCCTTGAGCTTGGGCTCCCAGGACGGGTAGCGGTCGGCGAAACACCGCTGCATCACGTCGAACATCGCGGGCACCGCGGTCGACGCACCCGGCGACGCGCCGAGGAGTCCGGCGATGCTGCCGTCGGCGGCCGAGAGCACCGTGGTGCCGAACTCGAGCACGCCGCCCTTGCCCTTGGCCTTGCGGATCACCTGCACGCGCTGGCCGGCGATGTCCAGCTCCCAGTCGGAATTCTTTGCGGTCGGCGCGAATTCACGAAGGTTCTCCACCCGCGCGGCTTCGCTGAGCAGCAGCTGGCCGATCAGGTACTTCAACAGACCCATCTCGGTCAGGCCGACCCCGAGCATCGAGACCAGGTTGTCGGGGCGTACCGAGAACGGCAGATCGGTGATCTTGCCCTGCTTGAGGAACTTCGGCGACCAGCCGGCGAACGGCCCGAACAGCAGCCAGGATTTGTCGTTGATGACGCGGGTGTCGAGGTGCGGCACCGACATCGGGGGCGCACCCAGCGGCGGCAGACCGTAGACCTTGGCCTGGTGCCGGGCGGTGAGGTCCGGGTTGCCGGTGCGCAGCCACTGGCCGCCGACCGGGAACCCGCCGAATCCCTTGGCCTCCTTGATGCCCGCCTTCTGCAGCAGCGGCAGCGCTCCGCCGCCGGCGCCGACGAACACGAACTTGGCGTTGAACACCCGCTTGTGGCCGGTGCGGCCGTTGACGACCTTGACGTTCCAGGTGCCGTCCGACTTCTTGTCGAGGTCGGTCACCGAATGACCGAACAGCGTGGACAGTCCTTGTTTGGCACCGAATCCGAGCAGCTGACGCGACAGCGACCCGAAGTCGACGTCGGTGCCGTCCTGGGTCCAGTTCAGCCCGACGGGCTCGCGCAGGTCGCGGCCCTCGGCCATCAGCGGCAGCCGGCGGGCGAACTCGTCGGTGTCGTCGATGAACTCCATCGTCGCGAACAACGGGTTGGTGACCAGCGCGTTGTAGCGCTTGCGCAGGTACTGCACGTTGTCGGCGCCGGTGACGAAGCTGACGTGCGGGATCGGGTTCAGGAAGCTGCGCACCTCGGGCAGCACGCCGTTCTCCACCGCGTAGGCCCAGAACTGGCGCGACACCTGGAACTGCTCGTTGACGTTGATGGCCTTGCTGATGTCGATCGAGCCGTCGGGCTTGGCGGGCGTGTAGTTCAGCTCGCAGAGGGCGGAGTGGCCCGTGCCCGCGTTGTTCCACGCGTCGCTGCTTTCGGCCGCGACCCCGTCGAGGCGCTCGACCAGCGTCATCGACCAGTTCGGCTCGACCAACCGCAACAGTGCGCTGAGGGTTGCGCTCATGATGCCGGCGCCGACGAGCAGGACGTCGGTCTTCTCTGCTTCTGACACCTTTTCGTGGGTCCTTCGTGGTCGCTGCCCGTTTCTCACGGCTTACCGGTGTTCAGGTTATCCCGCCACGGTCGGGGTCAACCCGCCGACCGGGTCACACGATTAGGGTGGCAGGCGTGTCTGGATGGGAGCCCGACGTGCTGCCCGGATACCGGCAACGCACCTACGCCCTCGGGCCCGACCCGGACGGCGAAGGCGATCTGGTGGCGACGCTGGTGCGGCGAGGGGAACCGGACCCCGCCGCGCGGCACGCGGTGCTGCTGGTGCACGGCTACACCGACTACTTCTTCCACACCGAACTCGGTGACCACCTGGCGGCCCGCGGCTTCACCGTCTACGCCCTCGACCTGCACAAATGCGGCCGATCCCACCGGGACGGGCAGACCCCGCACTTCACCACCGACCTGTCCCGCTACGACGTCGAGCTCGAGTTGGCCCTCGACGAGATCGCCGCGGAGTCCCCGCACACACGGGTGATGGTCTACGGACATTCGGCAGGCGGGCTGGTGGTGTCGCTGTGGCTGGACCGGTTGCGCGCCCGCGCGGGCGCAGGCGCCGACCGGGTCGACGGAGGCGCAGGCGCCGACCGGGTCGGAGGCCTGGTCCTGAACGCGCCGTGGCTGGATCTGCAGGGGCATGCGATCTTGCGCACACCGGCGGCGTCGGCGGCGATCATGGCGATCCGGAGGCTCCGCAAGAACGCGGTGATCCGGCGTCCCAATCCCGGCGGTGGTTACGGCGCGACGCTGCACCGCGACTTCTTCGGGGAGTTCGACTACGACCTGCGCTGGAAGCCGGTCGGCGGGTTCCCGGTCACGTCCGGTTGGCTGCATGCGATCCGGCGCGGGCAGGCCCGGCTGCACCGGGGACTGGACGTCGGTGTGCCGAACCTGATCCTGCGTTCGGACCACAGTGTGCGCGAGGCCGTCGACCCGGAAGCGATTCAGCGCGGTGACGCGGTGCTGGACGTGGCCCAGATCGCGCGCTGGGCGGGGTGTATCGGGAACCGGTCGACGGTGGTGCCGATCGTCGACGCCAAACACGATGTTTTCCTGTCCCTGCCCGGTCCGCGCCGCGTCGCCTACGCCGAGCTGGACGCCTGGCTGGACTGGTACCTGGCCGACCGGCCGACCACCGCGACATCATCCGACGGGAGCACAGACCATGGCTGACTTCGATATCGCCATCATCGGCACGGGGTCGGGCAACTCGATCCTCGACGAACGCTATGTGGACAAGCGGGTGGCGATCTGCGAGAAGGGCGTCTTCGGCGGCACCTGCCTCAACGTCGGCTGCATCCCGACGAAGATGTTCGTCTACTCGGCCGGGGTGGCCGAACAGATCAGGGAGTCAAGCAGATTCGGCGTCGACGGACGCATCGACGGGGTGCGTTGGACCGACATCGTGTCCCGGGTGTTCGGCCGGATCGACCCGCTGGCCGCCGGCGGCGAACAGTACCGGCGCTCGTCGCCGAACGTCGAGGTGTTCGACAGCCACACCCGCTTCGCCGGGCCCGACACCGGTGCCGGCTACCGGCTGCGCACCGACGACGCCGACGAGTTCACCGCGACGCAGGTGGTACTGGCCGCCGGGGCCCGCGCGACCGTGCCGCCGGCGATCCTCGACTGCGGCGTCGCCCATCACACCAGCGACACCATCATGCGGATCTCGGAACTGCCCGAGCATCTGGTGATCGTCGGCGGCGGTTTCGTCGCCGCGGAGTTCGCGCACGTGTTCTCCGCGTTGGGATCCCGCGTGACGATCGTGCTGCGCGGCACGACGATGCTCACCCACTGTGACGACACGATCTGCGAGCGCTTCACCGACATCGCGGGCAAGAAGTGGGAGATCCGCAGCCGCCGCAACATCGTCGGGGGTAGTTCCGACAGCAGCGGGGTCACGCTGCGCCTCGACGACGGCGCCACGCTGCGTGCCGACGCGCTGCTGGTGGCGACCGGCCGGGTGCCCAACGGCGACCTGCTCGACGCGCACCTGGGCGGGGTCGAGGTCACCGACGGCCGGGTCACCGTCGACGAGTACCAGCGCACCACCGCCCGCAACGTGTTCGCGCTCGGCGACGTCAGCTCCCCGTACCAGCTCAAGCACGTCGCCAACCACGAAGCCCGGGTGGTCAAGCACAACCTGCTGCAGGACTGGGACGACACCGAGAACCTGATGCCGGCCAATCACCGCTTCGTGCCGTCGGCGGTGTTCACCGAACCCCAGATCGCATCGGTCGGACTGACCGAGAACGAGGCGCGCGCGGCGGGCTACCGCATCCGGTCCAAGGTGCAGGACTACGCCGACGTCGCCTACGGGTGGGCGATGGAGGACTCCACCGGTTTCGCGAAACTGATCGTCGACGACGACAGCGGATTGCTGCTCGGTGCGCACATCATGGGTCATCAGGCGTCGTCGATCATCCAGCCGCTGATCCAGGCGATGGCGTTCGACCTGCCCGCCCAGGACATGGCGCGCGGGCAGTACTGGATTCATCCGGCGCTGCCCGAGGTCGTCGAAAACGCGCTGCTGGCGCTGTGCGGGGAGCCGCCCTGGCCGCCGTCCCGGCGGCATTAGGCAGGAGCCGCCGTCCCGGCGGCATCAGGCCGCCGGTTGGCGCAGGTAGCCTCGGTCGGCCGCGACGTCGGCGAGCAGGCCGCGCAGCGCGCGCCTGCCGC
Source organism: Mycolicibacterium parafortuitum (assembly GCF_002086815.1). Classification (GTDB taxonomy): domain Bacteria; phylum Actinomycetota; class Actinomycetes; order Mycobacteriales; family Mycobacteriaceae; genus Mycobacterium; species Mycobacterium parafortuitum. The sequence continues at coordinate 71,873 of NZ_MVID01000025.1, read as the reverse complement.
GGTGCAGTCGCGACATCACCGTGCCCTTCGGGATGTCGAGGACGTCGGCGATCTCCTGATAGCTCAGTCCCTCGACGTCGGCGTAGTACACGACCAGGCGCTGCTCGACGCGGAGCGCACCGAGCGCATCCCTGACCTCGTCGTCGCCGAGCGCTTCGAGCGCGGTGAGCTCCGCTGACGCCGGCCCTGTCGACGTGTGGTTCAGCTGCGCATGCAGCTGCGCGTCGGTCAGCTCGTCCGAGAGCACCTCCGCGGGCCGGCACTGGGCGCGCCGATGCGCCTTGATCCAGGTGTTCGTCATGATCCGGAAGAGCCACGCCCGAACGTTGGTGCCGTCCTCGAACTGATGAAATGCCTTGTAGGACTTCATCATCGTCTCCTGCACCAGATCCTCGGCGTCGATGGCGTTACCGGTGTAGCGCCGGGCCGCCCGGTAGAGCTGATCGGTCAATGCCAGCACGTCACGCTCGAAGCGTTGCAGTACCGGGTCTTTCACTGTCTCGGTCATATCGGAACCTCCAAAGCCGCTGTCTGGCCGTTGGTTCCAACTGTATGGACGTCACCGCGCGACGCCAGATGTGCATAGGAAACTCAAACACATATGAAATCTCTATGAGGTGCTGACGCGGCCCGCCGGAAGAGGCGACAATGGGCTGATGACGTCCGCGCCGGTCGAGGACCAGGGACCCCGCCGCGCGATCCTGGGCAAGTTGCCCCGGATGTACCGCGCCGACGGGTCCGCCATCCGTGTGCTGCTCGTCGACGACGAGCGCGCGCTGACCAACCTCGTCAAGATGGCGCTGACGTACGAGGGGTGGGAGATCGATGTCGCCCACGACGCCGCCGAAGCCGTCGCGAAGTACCGCGAGAACACCCCTGACCTGCTGGTCCTGGACATCATGCTGCCCGACATGGACGGCCTGGGCGTGCTGGAACAGCTGCGCGCGTCCGGGACGTACACCCCGACGCTGTTCCTGACCGCGCGTGATTCGGTCGCCGACCGCGTGACCGGGCTGACCGCGGGCGGCGACGACTACATGACCAAGCCGTTCTCGCTGGAGGAACTCGTGGCGCGGCTGCGGGGGCTGCTGCGCCGGTCGGCCTACCTGACCCCGGCCGACGACGAGGCCCTGACGGTCGGGGACCTCGTCCTGGATGCGGCCAGCCGGGAGGTGACGCGCGCCGGTGCGCCGGTGGCGCTGACCTCCACCGAATTCGAACTGCTGCGCCTGCTGATGCGCAATCAGCGAAAGGCTCTGGACCGCAACGAGATTCTCCGCCAGGTGTGGAACTACGACTTCGGCGGGCGCTCGAGCATCGTCGACCTGTACGTGTCGTATCTGCGGAAGAAGGTCGACGCGGGCCGCGCGCCGATGATCCACACCGTGCGCGGGGTCGGGTACATGTTGCGGCCCGCACCATGAGACGCATCTGGCAGAGCTGGACGTTGCGGCGGCAACTGGTCGTCGGCGTCTCGGCCGTGGTGGGCATCGCCCTGATCACCGTCGGCACCCTGTCGGTGGTGAGCCTGCGCGCCTCCGTGCTGGGCATGATCGACGCCCAGCTCGCGGCCGCGGCCGACGGCGGGATCACCTCGGTGGCGAAGTACCGCGGCACCCCGGGTCCCGGCGGCGCGCTGCCCCCACCGGGCACGATGAAACCGCTGACCCATCTGATCGGGCAGGCACCCGACAACGTCGTGGTGCTGATCCGCAACGGCGAGGCGGTGGATTCCGCGGTGTTCGGCGACGGTGACGCCCAGCAGGCGGCGCCGGATGCGGTCGCCGCGATCGCCGGCCTGGACTGGACCGATCCGACGGTGCGCACCGTCAAGGTCCCCGGGCTGGGCTGGTACCGGATGGTGAGCCGTCCCGGTGACGGCGACGAGTTCCTGGTTACCGGGGTGTCCCGGGCGCCCGCGTGGGAAGCGATGGTGCGCGAGACGGTCGTGGTGTCCGGCATGACGGTGTTGGCGCTGGTGATGACGGCGCTGGGCACCGTCGCGATCGTCCGGTTCGCGCTTCGGCCGCTGCGGCGGGTGGCGTCGACGGCCGCGGAGGTGGCCGCGCTGCCGCTCGACCGTGACAACCATTCGATCACCCCGCGCGTGCCGACCGGCGACACCGACCCGCACACCGAGGTCGGCCTGGTCGGCGACACTCTGAACCGCCTCCTCGACCATGTCGAGCAGGCGTTGTCGGACGTCGCCGCGTCCGACCGGCGGATGCGCCAGTTCATCACCGACGCGAGCCACGAACTGCGCACGCCGCTGGCCGCGATCCACGGCTACGCCGAACTGACCCGCCAGGACAGCGCGGTGCTGCCCGAGACGACCGAGTATTCGCTGGCGCGCATCGAGGCCGAGGCGCGACGTATGAACGCCCTGGTCGCCGACCTGCTGCTGCTGGCCCGCCTGGACGAGGGGCAGGATCTGCAGAGCTGCGAAGTGGACCTGGCCGAGCTGGTGGCCGACGCGGTCAACGACGCGGCGGTGTCCGCACCGACCCACCGGTGGTCGGCGCAGGTTCCCGGGCAGCCCGTCTGGGTGCGCGGCGACCGCGCCCGGCTGCACCAGACGCTGGCAAACCTGCTGTCCAACGCCCGGGTGCACACGCCGGAGGGCACGACGGTGACGACGTCGGTGCGCACCGGCAGGGGCGATGACGGCATCGGCTACGTCGAGGTCACCGTCGCCGACGACGGGCCGGGCATCGAGGCCGACCTGCTGCCGCATCTGTTCGAGCGGTTCGTCCGCGCCGACAAGTCCCGCTCGAGCCGCACGGGCAGCTTCGGGCTCGGCCTGTCCATCGTGGCGTCGATCGTCGAATCCCACGGCGGCACGATCACCGCGCGATCGGCTTCGGGCACCACCGCGTTCAGCATCCGCCTGCCGACGGTCGCCGCGCCGGTGCCGGCACGACGCTGAAACCCCACGGCAGTTCGAGCCGGTGCGCGGAGAGCAGGTCGGCGTCCGACAGCACCTCGCCCACCGGCCCGTCGGCGACGATGACGCCGCCGTCCATCACGATCGCGCGGTCGCACAGCTGCGCGGCGTAGGGCAGATCATGGGTGACGATCAGCATCGTCGCGTCCAGACCCGCCAGCGTCTCGGCCAGCTCCCGCCGCGCGACCGGGTCCAGGTTGGCCGACGGTTCGTCGAGCACCAGCACCTCGGGTTCGCAGGCCAGCACGGTGGCCAGCGCGGCTCTGCGCCGCTGGCCGCCGGACATGTGTGCCGGGTTGCGGTCGGCGAGCTCGGTCATCGACACGACGGCGAGGGCGTGCGCCACCCGGGCGTCCAGCTCCGCACCGCGCACACCGAAGTTGGCCGGGCCGAACGCGACATCCTGCGCCAGTGTCGGCATGAACAGCTGGTCGTCGGGATCCTGGAACACCAGCCCGACCCGGCGCCGGATGTCGCGGATCGTGTTGCGCGACAGGGTGTGCCCGCTGATCTCGACGGTGCCGGCCGTCGCGGTGAGCACTCCGTTGAGGTGCAGCATCAGTGTGGTCTTGCCCGCGCCGTTGGGGCCGAGCAGCGCGACGCGCTCCCCCTCGTCGATGTCGAGGTCGATGCCGGCCAGCGCCTCGTGCCCACCCGGGTAGCTGTACCGCAGCCCACGGATGCGGATGGCGGGGACGCTCACAGCGTCGCCCACGCGCTCGCCGCCACGGTGACCGCGGCCGCCGCGGGCAGCAGAGCCACGGCCCATTGTCTCGGAGTCGCGGTCGCGACACCACCGGCGCCGACCGCCAGATTCGGGACGTGGCCGTCGAATCCGCGGGACAGCATCGCCAGGTAGACACGTTCGCCGCGTTCGTAGGACCGCAGGAACAGCGATCCGACGCTGCGGGCGGTCGCCCCCACCTGGTGCAGCATGGTCGGCGAGTCGCCACGCGAGATCCGGGCCATCCGCATGCGCCGGGCCTCGGCGGTGAGCACGTCGATGTAGCGGATCATCAGGGTCAGCACGCTGACGACCAGTGCCGGTACGCGCAGCCGGCTCAGCGCGACCGGCAGCTCACGGGCCGTGGTCGTCGCGGCGACCGTCAGCGATGCCGCGACACCGAGTGTGCCCTTGACCACGATGCCCCACGCCGCGTACAGGCCGGCGACGGACAGCTGCATCCCGGCCACCGTGACGCGCTCGCCCCCCTCGGAGAACGGCAACAGCAGCGCCAGCACCACGAACGGCGCCTCGATCAGCATGCGTGGCAGCATCCAGCGCAGCGGGATCCGCGCCGCGCGCCAGACGGCGAGGATGATCAGCGCGTAGACCGCGAAGGGCCAGAACAGCTCTCGCGGAGTGGCCACGACGGCGAGCACGAACGCCGCCAGACAGACGATCTTGACCTCGGCGGGCAGCCGGTGCACCCGGGAGTCGCCGTCGCGGTAGAGCGGATGCGAATGTCCGCCACCCACCGTCAATCCCCCACTGCGGACTTCGGTTTCGCAGCGTTCGGTTTCGCACGGGCGATGAGCCAGAATGCGCCGCCCGCGACGGCGACGGTGACGAGCACACCGACGATGCCCGCCCATCCTCCGGTGCCGTCGCGGCCGTCGACCGCGTAGTCGGCGAGCGGCGATTCGGCCAGCGGATGCTCCTGGGCGTGCTGGGCGATGCAGTCGCCGTCGAGCAGTTCACCGTCGGATGTCTCGACGACCTCGCAACCGCGCAGCGTCGCCGAATCCAGCCCGTCGGGGCTCGAGCTCGCGAACGAGGACACCACGCCCGCGATCAGCAGGGTGGCCGCGGCGAACGCGGCCCAGAACCACCAGCGCCGGGTCATGCCGGGACCACCTCTCGGGCGCGCTGGGTTCGCAACAGGTAGACCAGGTCGGGCCGGGCCCGCACGACCGCGACCACGGTCAGCGCGGTGATGACACCCTCACCGACGCCGATCAGCAGGTGGGTGCCGAACATGTAGGCCGCGACGGTGCCCAGCGAGGTCGTCGCCGCCCCGCCGAGGGCGTACTGCAGCACGAAACCCATGGCCGCGCACACCGTTCCGATCAGAGCGGACACGAACGCGATGCCACCGACCACGGGGACGGGCACCGCGGGACGACCGCGCCGCAGCAACCGGTAGAGCAGGACCGCGGTGCCGTAACCCGCCGCGACCCCGATCACGGCCATGTTGGTGATGTTGGTGCCCAGCGCGGTGACGCCGCCGTCGGCGAACAGCAGCGCCTGCACGATCAGCACGATCGAGATGCACAGCGCGCCGGTGTACGGGCCTACCAGGATCGCGGCGAGCGCACCTCCGAGCAGGTGCCCGCTGACGCCGGGCAGGATCGGGAAGTTCACCATCTGCACGGCGAAGATGAACGCCGCGACCAGGCCGGCCAGCGGCACGGTGCGCTCGTCGAGTTCCGCCCGGGCCCGCCACGCGCACAGGCCCACCGCGACGACGGCGACGGCGACGAACAGCAGCGAGATCGGCGCGTTGATGATGCCGTCGCTCATGTGCATCGCGACGTAGTCGACGGTCATCCCGGGAGCCTATTCCTCCATGTGAACACCTGTCTAGCTGAACAGATGAAGGGGCGCTCTCACTGGTCGATGTGCAGCAGGCGCTCAGCGTTGAGGTGGCTCAGCTTGGCGCGGTCGTCCTCGGAGATCGGGGCGCCGGCCAGGAACGCGGTCGCCGTGTTGATGTCCTCATAGGGATAGTCGGTCGCGAACAGGACATGGTCGGACCCGAGCGCCGACAGCGCGCACACCAGGGGCGCGGCGTCGCAGACGCCGCTGGTGGTGACGTAGAGGTTGCGCCGCAGGTACTCCGATGGATGCCCCAGTTCGAGCTCGACGCCGTGGTGGCGATGCCAGTCCCAGCGCGAGTCCAGCCGCCACAGCGAGTAGGGCAGGCTTTCGCCCATATGCCCCAGCAGCAGCTTCGCACCGGGAAAGTCGTCGAAGACCCCGCCGAACACCATGCGCAGGGCGTGGGTGGCGGTGTCGGTTCCCCAACTCCACATCGGGCCGATCAGCTCGGGATGACCGGCGATGACGTGCGGAGTGTCGAACCCGTTCGCCGGATGCAGGTACAGCGGGACGTCCAGTCGCTCGGCGGCCTCCCACACCACCCGCAGCGGCGGCGCATCGAGGTAGACGCCCAGAGTGTGCGCATTGACCAGTGCGCCGCACAACCCGAGTTGCTCGACCGCACGCTCCAGTTCCTTCGCCGCGGCGTCCGGGTTCTGCAGGGGCAACGCGGCGAACCCTCGGAACCTGGACGGGTTGGCCGCGACGACGCCTGCGACGAAATCGTTGACCTCGCGGGCCCGCTCCACCGCCAGCTGCGGATCGGGTTCAGCCTGGATGCCCGGGGCGGTCAGCGACAGCACGGCCACGTCCACCCCTGCGGCGTCCATGTCGGCCAGCCGCAGCTCGGCGAGGTCGGCCAGCCTGCGCTCCGCTTCCTTCCAGATCTGGGGCTGGGCCAGCGACCGGGTCGGGTCGCTGTAGTGCGCCAGGTCGGCGGTGAGGAAGTGCTCTTCCAGTGCGATGGTGCGCATGTTCGTCCCGCTCTCGCCGACTCCAGCCCGTGGACTCGACACTACGCGCAGCGACGCCCCGGCCCGCAGGTTTCCGCACAGCCGTCACATCCACATCCGGCGGGCAGGCGAGCGCCCGTTGAGAGGGAAAATGGTTGCGCTCAAGACACTTTCGGCGGTCAGTGACGAATCAGCCGTGCCGGGCGCCGATCCAGTGCAGCAGGTCGTGGACGACCTCATCCTCCAGTCGGTAGGTGACCGACCGGCCGGCGCGGGTGCTGTTGACCCAGCCTTGCTGGCGCAGGACTCGAAGCGCCTGCGAGACGGCGTTCTCCGAGCGGCCCAGCGCCGCGGCCAGGTCGCTGACGCAGATGCCGGGGGCGCGGTGCAGGCACAGCAGGATCTCCAGGCGGTGCGGATCGGACACCAGGTCGAACCGCTGCGCCCAGCCCGAGGTATCGACTTCCGCCAGCGCCGACGAGGCCCGATCTACGAGCTGCTGATCCTCCACACGGCAAATGTAGTCCCCACCGGCCGCGCGGCGGCCGACATGTGCTGCGTGGCGATCACCCGCAGCGCTCCATGCCGTCGATCCCGGACCCGCGTCGGTGGACGTCAGGCCGCGTGGCCTTCGGGTGGTGCGGGGCCGCCGGGTTCGCCGGGGGTGTCGGACGGTTGCACGGTGTCGGCCTCGGTGTCACGGATTGGCTCGCCGTCGTCGGGTTCGGCTGCCGGACTGCCATTTTCGGGCTCCTCGGGCGGGCGCAGTAGCCGTTCGGGGCGGTGGTAGGTGTTGATTCGGGTTTGTCCGGTGTCGAGGTGCTCGGGTGGGATCCATTCGACCTCGCCGCGGTCGTTGATGCGGGTGGTCCAGGCGGTGGGGTCGTTGTTGTTGACGCTGCGGTTATCCGGCGGGCAGGCCAGGCCGAGGTCGTTGATGTTGGTGAGACCGCCGCGGGCCCAATCGCTGACCACGTGATGGACCTGGGTGCCGTAGGCGCCGACGGGGCAACACGGCTTGGTACAGCCGCCGTCGCGGGCGATCAACATAATCCGCTGCTCTGGGGTGGCGATGCGTTTGGTGCGGAACAGATCCAACGCCGACCCGGTGGCCTTGTCGAACACCGCCAGGTAGTGGTTGGCGTGCCCGCCCATCCGGATCACGTCCTTGATGGGCATCCTGGTGCCACCACCGGTGGTGCCGACCCCGGCACGCGATTCCAAGTCTTGCAGTGTCGTGCGGATGATGATCGACACCGGCAGCCCGTTCAGCTTGCCGAGTTCCCCGCTCATCAACGCGATACGCCCGACGGCGATCAGCGCATCATGTTGGCGCTGCGCCAGGCTGCGGTCGTCGCCGTCGATCTGCGCCTGCGACGGCGTGCCGCTGGTGCAGGGTTGCGGGTCGGCGGGGTTGCACATACCTGGGGCGGCGTATTTGGCGAACAGCACCTCCAGCACCGCCCAGGCTTCGGGGGTCAAGGTGGCGGTCAGGTCGATCATCCCGTCAGCACGCTGCTTGTGTTTGGTCACCCCACGCTTGCGGGCACGTTCGGTGTCATCGGGTTCGGGGCCGTCCTGATCCAACAGAAACAAGGTCAGCTCCGCGGCGTCCTTCACCTCCTTCGGCCCCACCCCGACCGCGGTACGCACCAGATCGACCTCGAACTGCTCACGAGTCACGGCATCCACCCAGGCCGGCAGCTTGTCGACCGCTTTGCGGATCACCTCGACATGCTCGGGGTTGATCAATCCCCGCGACTGGGCGACCGCGGTCGCGGGTAGCAGCGGCGGCAGGGTCGGCCCGGTGACCGAGGGCCGCGGCGCCAACACCGCAGCCTCGGTCAGGCGCCGGTTGGCTTCACTCGCGGAGATGCGCCACCGGATCCGCAGCACGTCTTTCCACGATTTCGCGCCCATCTCCCGGGCGGTGGTTTCGGTCTGCAACCGCGCCAACAACCGATGACCCAGCCCGGGCAGCTGACACCCCAAACTCTCCAACTCGTCCATCACCTCGACGAGTTCATCGCGAGTCAGCAGGTCCAGATCGCACGCCGCCACGGTGTCGAAGGCGGCGCGCAGCGCGCTGACCGCGTCCTGCAACTCCGCCCTCGACATACTTCGAACATACGTGCGACCACCGACAAATCCGCTCGCCCCACGGGTGCGTGGACAGACCGTCAGTCCAAGAAACCGTGCAGCAGTGCCGCAGATGCCCAGACATGGGCGGTCATCATCGCTGCGGCGGAGTCGGCGTCGCCGGCCAGGATCGCGGACACGATCGCCTCGTGCTGCTCGTCGGAGTGGGTGATGTTGCGCCGCAGCAGCGGTATGCAGTCGAGCATCTCATTGAGGCGCATTCGGTTCTGCGCGACGAGCGGCACCAGCGACGGCACACCGGCGGCCTCGGCGATCGCGAGATGAAGACGGGAGTCCAGCCGGCGGAAATCCTCGGGAGCCGCGGAGCGCACGTCGATCAACCGCGCACGCAACGCTTCTCGGTCCGCGTCGGTCAGCGTGCGTCCCGCCGCCATCCGCGCGGCACCGACCTCGAGGATCTCCCGCAGCCGCAGGACGTCGTCGATGTCGGCGCGGTCGAACTCGACATGGTCGGGCCGCGGCGACGGCAGCTCGTCGGCCAGAAAGGTGCCGCCGTAGCGGCCCCGCCGTGACACCAGATATCCCGCGTCGGACAGCGACTTGATGGCCTCGCGCACCGTGTCGCGACTGACCCCGAGCCTGGTCGCAAGCTCCCGTTCCGGAGGCAGCGACCCACCCGGCCGCAGCACCCCGAGCCGGATGGTCTGCAGCAGCCTCTCGACGGTGTCCTCGAACGCGTTGAGCGGCCGCACCGGGCTCAGCAGCGCGTCGGAAGCCGTCGGCTCCTCGCGCAAGCGCTCGTCGGAAGCCGTCGGCTCCTCGCGCAAGCGCTCGTCGGAAGCCGTCGGCTCCTCGCGCAAGCGCTCGTCGGAAGCCGTCGGCTCCTCGCGCAAGCGCTCGTCGGAAGCCGTCGGCTCCTCGCGCAAGCGCTCGTCGGAAGCCGTCGGCTCCTCGCGCAAGCGCTCGTCGGAAGCTGTCGGCTCCGCCTCGGGCTCGGCAGCCATCAGGACTACAGCGGCGTGACGTAGTGGCCCGTGATACCGCCGTCGACCAGGAACGTCGAGCCGGTGATGAACGACGCGTCGTCGCTGGCCAGGAACGCGACCGCGGCGGCCAGTTCGTCGGGCTCGGCGAACCGCCCCATCGGCACGTGCACCAGCCGGCGCGCGGCGCGCTCCGGATCCTTGGCGAACAACTCCTGCAGCAGCGGGGTGTTCACCGGTCCCGGGCACAGCGCATTGACCCGGATCCCCTGGCGCGCGTACTGGATACCGAGTTCGCGTGACATCGCCAGCACACCGCCCTTGGACGCGGTGTAGGAGATCTGCGACGTCGCCGAACCGTTGACGGCGACGAACGACGCGGTGTTGACGATCGACCCCTTCTGCGCGGGCACCATGTGACGCAGCGCGGCCTTGCAGCAGAAGAACACCGACTTGAGGTTGATGTCCTGCACCCGGTCCCACGCGTCGATCCCGGTGTTCTCGATCAGATCATCCTCGGGCGGGCTGATGCCGGCGTTGTTGAACGCGATGTCCACCCCGCCGTGCAGCTCGAACGCGGTGTCGAACAAGTTGTCCACCGCGACCTGGTCGGACACGTCCACTTGCACGAAGGTCACGTTCAGGTCGTTGGCGACCGACTTGCCGGTCTTCTCGTCGAGATCCCCGATGACGACGATGGCGCCTTCGGAGCGCATCCGCTTGGCGGTCGCGAGCCCGATACCGCTGGCGCCGCCCGTGATGACGGCGACCTTGCCCGCCAGGCGCTGGGTCAGATCCATTTAGTGAGCCTCCTCTACGGCGATGAAAACATTCTTGGTCTCGGTGAACGACAGCGGGGCGTCCGGTCCGAGTTCGCGCCCCAGCCCCGACTGCTTGAAGCCGCCGAACGGGGTGCTGTAGCGCACCGACGAGTGCGAATTGACCGACAGGTTCCCGCCTTCGACAGCCCGCGACACCCGCAGTGCCCGGGACAGGTTGTCGGTCCAGATCGATCCCGAGAGCCCGTACACGGTGTCGTTGGCGAGCCCGATCGCGTCGGCCTCGCCGTCGAAGGCTTGCACGGTGACGACGGGACCGAAGATCTCCTCGACGACGGTGCGGTCGCCGCGCTGAGGCGTCAGCACCGTCGGCGGGAACCAGAACCCGGGTCCGCTCGGCGCGGATCCCCGGAACGCGACGGGCGCGTCGTCGGGCACGTAGGACGCCACCTTCTCCCAGTGCGCCTTGGCCACCAACGGGCCCATCTCGGTGCTCTCGGCCTGCGGATCACCGACCACCACACCCTTGACCGCCGGTTCGAGAAGCTCCATGAACCGGTCGAACACAGTGCGCTGCACCAGAATCCGGCTGCGCGCACAACAGTCCTGACCCGAGTTGTCGAACACCCCGTACGGCGCGGTCGCCGCGGCGCGTTCGAGGTCGCAGTCGTCGAAGATGATGTTGGCGCTCTTGCCGCCCAGCTCGAGGGTGAGGCGCTTGACCTGGCTCGCGGCCTGCGCCATCACCCGGGTGCCGGTCGCGGTGGATCCGGTGAACACGATCTTGCGGACGTCGGGGTGGCTGACGAACCGCTCCCCGACCACCGAGCCCCGCCCGGGCAGCACCTGGAGCAGGTCGGCGGGCAGACCCGCGTCGAGCGCGAGTTCGCCGAGCCGCAGCGTGGTCAGCGGGGTCCACTCGGCGGGTTTGACGAGCACCGCGTTGCCCGCGGCCAGCGCGGGCGCGAAGCCCCACGCCGCGATCGTCATCGGGAAGTTCCACGGGGTGATGACCCCGACGACGCCGAGCGGCTCGTTGAACGTGACGTTGATGCCGCCCGCCACCGGAATCTGCTTGCCGGACAACCGTTCCGGGGAGCCGGCGTAGTACTGCAGCACATCGCGGACGTGGCCGGCCTCCCACCGGGCGTTCCCGATCGGGTGCCCGGAGTTCGCGACCTCCAGCTGTGCCAGTTCCTCGACGTGCGCGTCGACGACCGCGGCGAACGCGCGTAGCGCGGCGGCCCTTTCGGCGGGTGCCTGTCGTGCCCACAGGCGTTGGGCCGCCTTGGCCCTGGCAACCGCGTCGTCGACGCCGGCCTCGTCGGTGTGCTCGACCGTGCGCAGCAGTTCCTCGGTCGCGGGATTGATCACATCGCAGGCGGTCATACCTTCACTTTCTGTGCCGCTTTGGTGGTCGCGAACTGAGCCGCGGCGCCGACCAGCCCCGCGAACAGTCGCAGATCGTCGAGGCGCTCCTCGGGGTGCCACTGCACCGCGACCGCCCAGCGGTCCGGGTAGCGCGCTGGGTCGACCTCGACGGCCTCGATCACCCCGTCGGTGTCGGAGGCGCTGACGATCAGCCCGTCGCCGAGTCGGTCGATGGCCTGGTGGTGGTAGCACTGCGCCGACGTGTCGGGTCCGACGAGCGAGGCCACCCTGGTGTTGGGGACGGTCCTGATCGACGACGTGGTGAACACCGCGTTGCCCTGTTGGTGCCGGGTGTGCCCGACGACGTCGGGCAGGTGCTGATGCAGGGTGCCGCCGAGTGCCACGTTGAGAACCTGTGCGCCGCGGCAGATCCCGAGCACGGGCGTGCCGCGGCGCAGCGCGGCACGAAGCAACGCGAACTCGAACGCGTCGCGCATGCGGGTGTCGGCATCGGGCACGTCGGTCACCGGGTGAGGGTCGGCGCCGTAGGTCGCCGGGTCGACGTCGCGTCCGCCGGTGATGATCAGGCCGTCGAGGCGGTCGAGGATCTGTCCGGCGATCGCGTCGTCGACCGGCTGCGGCGGCAGCAGCGTAGAGATGCCGCCCGCCATGCCGACACCCTCGAAGTAGATGGCGGGCAGAAAGCTCGCCTTCACATCCCACACCCCGGTCTGCGCCCGCTGCAGATAGGTGGTCAGCCCGATGACGGGCCGCACCGGGTTGCTAGAGGCGTTCAAAGCCACGGATCCTCTCCCAGTCGGTGACGACCGCGTTGAACGCGTTGAGCTCGACCTGCGCATAGTTGACGTAGTGGTCGACGACGTCGTCGCCGAACGCGTCGCGGGCGATCGTCGAGTTCTCGAACAGCTCCATGGCCTCGGTCAGCGTGGTGGGCAGCCGGTCTGCGCCACTGGTGTACGCATTGCCTTCCAGGGCGTCTTCGAGCTCGAGCTCGTTCTCGATGCCGTAGAGCCCGCCGGCGATCAACGCCGACACCGCCAGGTACTGGTTGACGTCGCCGCCGGGCGCGCGGTTCTCCATCCGCATGCCCTGGCCGTGGCCGACCACCCGCAGCGCGCAGGTGCGGTTGTCCAGGCCCCAGGCGATCGCGGTCGGGGCGAAGCTTCCTTCAGCGAACCGCTTGTAGGAGTTGATGTTCGGCGCATAGAACAGGGTGAAGTCGCGCATGGTGGCCAGCTGACCGGCGATGAAACTGCGGAACATCGGCGACATCCCGAGTTCGTCGCCGTCGTCGGCGAACACCGCCTCGCCGTCTTTCCCGCGGAACGAGATGTGGATGTGGCAGCTGTTGCCTTCGCTCTCGTCGAACTTGGCCATGAACGTCAGGGATTTGCCGTGCTGGTCGGCGATCTCCTTGGCACCGTTCTTGTAGATCGTGTGGTTGTCGCAGGTGACCAGCGCCTGGTCGTAGCGGAAGCCGATCTCCTGCTGGCCCAGGTTGCACTCGCCCTTGACGCCTTCGCAGTACATGCCTGCGCCGTCCATCCCGACGCGGATGTCGCGCAGCAGCGGTTCCATCCGCGTGGAGGCGTGCATGGCGTAGTCGATGTTGTAGTCGGTGGCGGGCCTGAGATTTCGGTATCCGGCCGCCCAGGCGTCGCGGAATCCGGTGTCGAAAACCATGAACTCCAGCTCGGTGGCGGCGACGGCGTCGAGGCCGCGTTCGGACAGCCGGTCCAGCTGGGCGCGCAGGATGCCGCGCGGCGCCTGGGCGACCGGACGCCCGTCGGTCCAGGACAGGTCCGCCATCACCAGCGCGGTGGCGGGCTGCCACGGCACCTGCCGCAGCGTGGACATGTCCGGGGTCATGACCATGTCCCCGTAGCCGGTCTCCCAGCTGGAGATCGCATAGCCGTTGACGGTGTTCATATCGACGTCGACGGCCAGCAGGTAGTTACAGCACTCGGCGCCGTGGTCGGCGACTTCCTCGACGAACAGCCGCGCCGAAATCCGCTTGCCGGTGAGCCGGCCCTGCATGTCGCAGAACGCGACGATGACGGTGTCGATATCGCCGTCGGCGACCTTACGTTCCAGATCCGCCTTCGACAGCATTCCGCGCTTGGTCATCAGTTCACGTGCCCTTCGCCGGTGGTGGGCCTTTCACGATTCCACGATCACGCCATCCTGTCCAAAGGTAGGGCATCAGACCAATAGGCGAATGATGCGGCCCCTCGATTCGATCCCGCCCGGCCTCGCGCCGGGGCTCAATCTTTCATCGCCGACTACCGGCCCCAAAACGGTCAACTTCAGATTGTCAACAATCGGCAACCCTGCTAACGTGCCCGTAAGCGAGCCGCCAACGGCGACCCGGCGAGCGACCGACCGACCGCACACCCGGCCGTGAGGAGGACTTCAGGCGCGGCGAGTTGGGCCACCCAGGGCCTGCCGCCGACGAGATTCACACGGTCCTGACGCAGAGATGTCTGCCACAGGATTTCTGGCACGCCGCGACATATGTTTCGCGGCGCCACATTCGTGGGCGGCATCGATGCCGGTCGCGCTCAATGCATGAAATCTGCTGTCACACAACTTTATCCGCAGTGAAGGAGATCACCACCGAGACCCAGCTCACCCCGTCCCCACCGGCGATAAACCAGACTGCGTTCGTAATGGCGACGTTACAACCCCGAAACACGTTGTGTCAAAACTCAATCCCGCCCACAGCCGGGAATGGTTGAGCGACACACGGAATCACTTGAGACCGAGATCCACTTACTCAATTCCCGTCCTAATCAGGAGCTTTCACGAATGAAATCGATGCGCGTAGCGGCGGTCCTGGCGGCCGGCGTCGTTGTCCTCGGCGGCACGGCCTGTTCCGGTGCCAACAGCGGGTCCACCGCCTCGGGTGGCTCGTCCACCCTGATCCGCACCCCCGTCATCGCGGACCCGCCGCCGCTGGACCCGGACGTCTACTACCAGCCCGACGGACTGCTGATCATGACGGCCGCCTACGAGGGCCTGCTCCGCTACGCCGACGAGTCCACCGAACTCGAGGGTCTGCTCGCCACCGACTGGGAGGTCTCCGAGGACGGCCTGACCTACACCTTCACGCTGCGTGACGGAGTCAAGTTCTCCGACGGGACACCGTTCGACTCGACCGCTGCCAAGGCCAGCTTCCAGCGCCGCATCGACATGGCGGCCGGGCCGAGCTACATGCTGGCCGACGTCGTCGACATGCAGACGCCCGATCCCCAGACGTTCGTGGTGACACTGAGCCGGCCGGTCGCGGCCTTCCTGCACTATCTGGCCTCCCCGTACGGTCCGCTGATGACGAGCCCGACCGCGGTCGCCGAGAACGAGACCGGCGGTGACCGCGCGACGGCGTGGCTGGCGTCGCACACCGCGGGTACCGGCCCGTACGCGCTGACCTCGGTCGTGCCGTCCAGCAAGTACACCCTGACCGCCAACGAGCACTACTGGGGCGAGGCGCCGCAGATCACCACGGTCGAGATCCCGGTCATCGCCGACCCCTCGGTGCAGCGCCTGCAACTCGAGAACGGCCAGCTCGACATGGTGCTGCACGGGCTGACCAAGTCGGACTACGACGCCCTGGCCCAGGGCGCGAACACCGAGGTCATCCAGCAGAAGGCGCTCGTCAAGGCGCTGATCCTCGTCAATCCCGAGTCGACCGTGTTCTCCTCCCCCGAGGCACGGATCGCGCTCAACGAGGCTCTGGACCGGGAAGCGCTGACGGAGGACGTGTTCGGCCCGAAGGGCACACCCAGCACCGAGTACTACCCGACCGGGATGCTGCCCGACGGCGCCGTCCCGGACAAGCCGGCGCTGGACCCGGCGAAACTGGCGGCGGTCGGCGCGAAGGGCGGCGACGTCGTCGTCGGATACCAAGCCGGTGACAACACCGTGCGAACCCTGACCAACCAGATCCAGGTGGTGCTGCAGAACGCGGGGCTCAACGCCAGCATCCGCGACATCCCGGCGTCCCAGATGTTCGGGCTCAACGAGCAACCCGGGCAGCGCCCGGACCTGCTGGTGACGTTGTTCAATCCCGACGCCGCCCACCCCGACACCTGGTCGCGCATCTACCAGTACACCGACGCACCGGTGAACCTGATGGACTGCTCGGTGCCCGAAGCCGACAAACTGCTCGACGCCGGCAGCGAAGAGCCGGATCCGGCCAAGTCCGAAGAGCTCTACGTCGCCGCGGCGAAGGAATACCAGAAGTCGTTGTGCTGGGTGAACATCGCGGATGTCAACGAGACCGTCGCGGCACGCAAGGGCTACTCCAACTGGCACAACCAGCCCGCGTGGATGTGGGACACCGACTTCTCCACCCTCACCTTCGACAGTCAGGGCTGACCTCCGGTGATGGGCACCCCCAGCGGTGCCCATCACCACCGGTCGCATCGTCGTTCTCCTATGAAAGGTGCCCTCTGGCATGACATCCCGGGACGCGCTCACGTCCGGGCCGCACGCAGCGCCCGAGGTTTCGCGCGGCGCCGTCGCCGCCCCGATCGTCTCGACCAGTGACCTGCGGGTCCGGCTGACCCGCAACGGGTACGAGGCCGAGGTCCTGCGGGGCATCGACCTGGAGATCCGGCCGGGCGAGATCCTCGGCCTGGTCGGCGAATCAGGTTCGGGCAAGAGCGTTCTCGGGAACTCGCTGCTGGGGCTGCTCCCCGATTCGGCCCGGCCGAACCTGTCGGGAAGCGCGGAGGTGGCCGGTACCGACATGGTCACCGCCTCCCCCGGCGCGCGGCGGCAGTGCCGCCGGGAGCACCTCGGTGCGGTGTTCCAGGACCCGATGACCTCGCTGGATCCGACGATGACGATCGGCAAGCAGGTCACCGAGGCCGCGGGTTCCCGCGAGGCCGCACTGAAGCTGTTGAAGGCGGTGCAGATCCCGGATCCGGAGGGCCGGATGCGCCGTTACCCGCACGAACTCTCCGGCGGCCTGCGGCAGCGGGTGATGATCGCGATGGCCATCGCGTCCAATCCGTCGCTGGTGATCGCCGACGAACCGACGACCGCGCTCGACGTCACCGTGCAGGCCCAGGTGCTGTCATTGCTGGCGCACCTGCGTGACGACCTCGGCTGCAGCATCCTGCTGATCACCCACGACTTCGGGGTGGCCGCGCAGATCAGCAACCGGATCGCGGTGATGTACGCCGGCCGGGTCGTCGAACAGGGCGAGACGCAACAGGTGCTGAACTCCCCGTCGCACCCGTACACGGTCAGCCTGCTGCGCTCCCGGCTGTCGCTGGACACCCGCCGCGACCAGCCGCTCCCCGCACTCGCAGGCGGAGTGCCCGACCCGCGCGCCATGCCGGCCGGATGTTCGTTCGAGCCGCGATGCGTGCTGGCCCACGACGCGTGCCGGACCCAGATCCCGGCACTCGCCGACGTCGGCACCGAACACCTGGTGGCCTGCCACGCAGAGACTGCGACCGTGGCGACTCAGCTGCTGCCCGACCCCTCCCCCGCACCCACCCTCGAAACCGGCTTCCGTGCAACGGCATTCGATGAGAACGACACCGTCATCTCGCTGCGCGACGTCCAGGTGAGCTTCCGGCAGCGCCGCGCGAAAGGCCGCCGCCAGCCCGCCTTCCGCGCGCTGCGCGGCATCGATCTGGACCTGCGCCGCGGCGAATGCCTGTCCATCGTCGGCGAATCCGGTTCCGGCAAGTCCACCCTGCTGCGGGTGATGGCCGGGCTGACCCCGCACAAGGGCACGTTCGAACGCGATATCGCGGCTCCGACCCAGATGGTGTTCCAGGACAGCGGCTCCTCGCTGACGCCGTGGCTGACGGTCGGCTCGATGCTGTGCGAGCGGCTGCGCAACCAGGGGGTCGCCGCCAACGAACGCAAGGCACAGGCACTGCGGGCGCTTGAGCGATCGGGCCTGCCGGACAGCGTGTTCGACGCGCGTCCGCACGAACTCTCCGGTGGACAGCGGCAGCGGGTCGCCCTGGCCCGCGCCACCGTGGTCCCACCGTCGGTGCTGCTCTGTGACGAGCCGACCAGCGCCCTGGATGTCTCGCTGGCGGCGACGGTGCTGAACCTGATCGCGCAGCTGCGCGAGGAGTTCGACATCACCGTCGTGTTCGTCACCCACGACCTTGCCGTGGCACGGGTGGTGGCCGATCGGATCGCCGTCATGTATCTGGGCCGCATCGTCGAACTCGGGGACGCGGAGGCGTTGATCGCCACCCCGCAGCATCCCTACACCGAGGCCCTGATCGCGTCGGTCCCCGGGTTCGGCCGCACGGTGCCCGCGGTCACCGGTGAGCCCGCATCCCCGGTCGCGCCACCACCGGGGTGCGAGTACCACCCGCGCTGCGCGGTCGCGCAGGATGCGTGCGCGGATCCGCAATTGCTGGTCCGGCTCGCCCTGCCGCCCGATTGGCGCGATCTGCCCCAAGGCGATTCGCGTCGCGTCGCCTGTATCCGTCCGGGAGGTATGTGATGGCCGTCGCCACAGTGATCAATCCGCTCGCGCGGACCCGCACCGGGCGCAGGATCGGCTCGCTGAACCAGGCGGGCGCCTACGCGGCGGTCGGCGCGTTCGCCCTCATCACCGCGATCGCGGTGTTCGCCTCGGTGTTGGCGCCCTACACCGCGACGGAGATCGCCGGGGCGCCGATGCTGGCTCCGGGAAGCGCCGGCCATCTGCTCGGCACCGACGACAGCGGCCGGGACCTGTTGAGCCGCACGCTTTTCGGCATCCATTCCAGCTGGCTGTCGGCGTTGGTGATCGTCGCGATCGGGCTGTTCGTCGGCGGTCTCGTCGGACTTGTCGCCGGCGCCAGGGGCGGTCTCGTCGACACCGTCCTGATGCGGATCACCGACGGATTCCTCGCCCTGCCCGCCCCGGTCCTCGCGGTCGCGATCGTCGCCGCGCTGGGCCCCGGACTGCTGCACACGCTGATCGCGGTCTCGGTCGTGTGGTGGCCGTACTACGCGCGCATCGTGCGCGGCGAGGTCGTCGCGCTGACCGCGCGGCCGCACGTCGAGGCGGCGCGGCTCGCCGGCGCCGGATCGGTGTCGCTGGTCGTGCGCCACGTGGTCCCCGGTGTCATCCCGTCCTCGGTCGTCGCGGCGAGCCAGGACGTCGGCAACGTGATCCTGACGCTGGCGGCACTGTCGTTCCTGGGGCTCGGCGCCCCCGCCCCCGCAGCCGAACTCGGAGCCGACACCGCACGCACGATGTCGTCGTTGCTCAGCAACTGGTGGATCCCGGTCGTCCCCGGTGTCGCGGTCGGTCTGCTCTCGCTCGTCGCGACCGTGAGCGGCGACGGGCTCAACACCTTCGTCCGGCGACGCTAGAAGGAGTCAGCATGTTCGCCCTCATCCTCAAGCGCATCGGCGCCGCCGCGCTGATCATGGTCATCCTCACTGGCGTGCTGTTCTGGTTGCAGCAGTTCGCCACCGGCGATCCGATCCGAACCCGGCTCGGCGCGGGAGCCAGTCAGGAGGTCGTCGACGCGACCCGGGAACAGCTCGGTCTCAACGACCCGCTGCCGGTGCAGTACGGCCGCTTCCTCGCCGGCGTCGTGCAGGGCGACCTCGGGGTGTCGCTGCGCACTGGGCGACCGGTCCAGACGGATCTGGCGATGTTCATCCCGGCGACCGCGGAGCTGACGATCACGGCTTTCGGCATCGCGCTGATCATGGCCGTCCTGTTCGCCGTCGCATCGGCGATGCGCTGGCCGGGCGGCCGCGTATTCCGGGCCCTGCTGACCGTCGGTGGGGCGATCCCGTCCTTCCTCGTCGCCATCGCAGGGATCATCGTGTTCTACAAGTATCTCGGCTGGCTGCCGGCCACGGGCCGCAGCAGCGTGTCCGGTGCGCCGGACGGGCCGACCGGCCTGCTCACCCTGGACGCGTTGGTGCACGGTCGATTCGACGTGCTGTCGAACGCCTGGACCCATCTGCTGCTGCCCGCCACCGTCCTCGCGTTGGCGCCCGCGCTGGCCATCGGACGGGTGCTGCGGTCGTCGATCCTGACGACGCTGACCTCGGATCACATCCGGACCGCACGGGTGGTCGGGCTCAACGAGATGTCGATCGTGACGCGGCATGTCGTGCGCAACTCGGTCGGCCCGGCGCTGTCGATGGCCGGCCTGCAGCTCGGGTTGATGTTCGCCGCCGTCCTGGTCGTCGAGAGCGTGTTCGCGTGGCCGGGGCTGGGGCAGTACGTCGCGCTGAGCATCCCGGTCGACGACTTCCCGGCGATTGCCGGGGTGGTGCTGCTGCTGGCCACCGGCTACGTGGTCATCAACACCGTGGTGGACATCCTGCAGGCCGCCGCCGACCCCAGAATCGCGCTGTGACAGGGATTCCCGGCGGCACCGGGCCACAGCCCGTCGCGATCGTCACCGGCGCAGGCAGCCCCACCGGCATCGGATTCGCCTCGGCGCGTGCGCTGGCGGCGACGCATGCGGTGGTCGTCGCGGCGACCACCGACCGGATCGACGAGCGGGTGGCCGAGCTGACCGCCGCCGGCGCACAGGTCCTCGGCTTCGTCGGCGACCTGACCGATCCCGGCGAAGCCGAACGGCTCGTCTCCGACACGCTGGCGTGGGCCGGCCGGCTCGATGTCCTGGTCAACAACGCGGGGATGGTGTCGACCACCGGCGCCGAGGAGCAGACGGCGGCACACGAGACCACAGCCGCCCAGTGGCACGCCGCGCTGGCCCGCAACCTCGACACCACGTTCTTCGTGACCCGCGCGGCGCTGAAACCGATGGTGGCGCAACGCTTCGGCCGGATCGTGAATGTCGGCTCGGTGTCCGGCGCGGTGATGGCCTACGGTGGCGACGCCGCCTACCACGCCGCCAAAGCCGCGATCGTCGGGCTCACCCGGTCGGTCGCGATCGACCACGCCCGCCAGGGCATCACCGCGAATGTAGTTGCGCCAGGCTGGATCGCGACGGGTTCGGCCACCGACCACGAACGCCTGATGGGCGCGGCCTGCCCGGTCGGGCGGCCCGGCCACCCCGACGAGGTCGCCGCCGTCGTGGCGTTTCTGTCTTCCGCCGCCGCGTCCTACGTCACCGGTCAGGTCCTCGTCGTCGACGGCGGGAACTCGATCGCCGAGGAGCGCGGATACCCCGCACCCGCAGAGACGGCACCCCACCCAGAGACGCCGCCCCACCCAGAGACAAGGCCCACCGAATGACCGACACCTCGATTCCCGTCGTCACCTGCCCCGCGCATGTCGGTCACCGCCCGCAGGTGGAGGTGCAGTGCGGCCGCCCGATCCCGGCATTCGACACCGTGGCCCGGATGGGCGCGGTCGAAGAGGCGCTGCGCGCCGACAGCCGGGTTCGGATGCAGCCCCCGGCGGAACCGGCCGTGACCGAAGCGATCGGCCGCGTCCACGATCCCGACCTCGTCGCGTTCCTGGCGAAGGCCTGGACCGAACAGGCCGCGCCGGGCGACGACGTCGAGTTGATCTTCGCCGACACGTTCGCTCATCCTGGGCTGCACGCGCCGACGTCTGCGGTGAAGCAACCCCATCAGGCCGGGGCGTTCGGCCGGTACTGCTTCGACACCATCACCGGCATCGGCCCCGACACCTTCGACGCGGCACTCGGCGCGGTGGCCACAGCGGTGACCGCGGCGGCGCACACCATGGCCGGCGTGCCGCTCACCGTCGCGCTCAGCCGGCCACCGGGACACCACGTCTCGACCGACGTGTTCGGCGGCGGGTGCTATTTGAACAATGCCGCGGTCACGGCACAGTGGATGCGCGACCAGGGTGCCGACAGGGTCGCGATCGTCGACATCGACTTCCACCACGGCAACGGCACCCAGGCGATCTTCTACGAACGCGAGGACGTGTTCTACACCTCCCTGCACGGGCACCCCGACCGCTGCTTCCCGTATTTCACCGGGTACGCCGACGAGACCGGACACGGCGCGGGCCGCGGCGCGAACCTGAATCTGCCTCTGCCGGAAGGGATCGAAGGCGCGGGATACCTGGGCCTGGTGGATTCGGCGCTGACCGCGGCCTCAGCCCAGCGGCCCGATGCGGTCATCGTGTCGCTGGGCTTCGACACCTACCGCGACGATCCGGCCGGCGACGCACTGCTCACGACCGAGGACTACGCCGCGATCGGAGCGGCCTTCGGGCAACTCGGCTGCCCGGTGCTGGCCATCCTGGAGGGCGGCTACGCCGTCGCCGATCTCGGCGCCAACGTGAGTGCGTGGGTGAGCGCAGCCGCGGGCAGGAACGCGTCGAATCCGGGCGCGGTCAACGGCCACGGTTGATGGCGTTCCCAGGTTCCCGCGAGTTCGACGAGCCACAGGTCGGCCCCGCGCGGGCCGACCAGCTGCAGGCCGAACGGCACGGCGTCCACCATCCCGGCGGGCACGGTCAACGCGGGGTGCCCGGTGAGATTCAGTGCAGCGGTGTTGAAGAGGTCGATGGGCATCAGTTCGCCGTCGGCCTCTCCGGCGCCCGCGGCCGGATAGGGACCCGCGGTGACCGTCGGGGTCAACAGCACGTTGGCGCCGTCGAGCAGCTCGTCCAGGCACAGGACGTAGCGGTTGCGCGCGTTCCTGGCGGCGAGGTAGCCGTCGAGGTCGGAGCTCAGTCCGCGGTCCACCCACTCCCGGACCCGAGGGTCCAACAGCTCGTACTCATCGCGCAGGCGCCGGGAACCGACGGCGAACACGTCCTCGGGGGCGTAGATCGCCGCCCACACCTCGTCGGCGTCCTCATCGAGCACTCCCGGCGCCAGCCAATGGATCTCACGACCGAATGCACGGCCGAAGGCCTCCACCGCGCTGACGAACACCGCTTCGACCGCCGCGTCGAGGCCACGCGAGCCGGCGATGCGGGTCGTCGCGAACACCGTGCCCAGCGGCTGCGTGGCGATCGACGCGTCGGGGCCGTAGACGCACGACGGATCTCCGTGGACCGGTCCGAGCGTCAGCTCGGCCAGCGTGCGCAGGTCGGCCACCGTCGTCGCCAACGGGCCGGCCGAGGACAGTTCGATCGGCAACCGGGCCGGCCGTGCCCCGGTCACCCCGCTGGTCGGCTTGAGCCCGAGCAGTCCGCACAGACTCGCGGGGATGCGTACCGAGCCGCCGCCGTCGGTCCCGGTGGCCACCGCTGCGAGACCGGCGGTCAACGCCGCCGCGGATCCTCCACTGGAACCGCCCGGGGAGAACCCGGTCCGCCACGGGTTGTGGGTGGCGCCGAAGACGAGATTGTCGCTGATCGCCTCCATCGCGAACTCGGACAGGTTGGTCTTGCCGACGACGACGGCGTCGGCGGCGTGCAGCCGCGCCACCGCGGCGTCGTCGTCGAGTGCCGGCGAATCCTGCGCGCAGAGCAGCGAGCCGTGCGTGGTCGGCAGGCCACGCACATCCATGTTGTCCTTGACGAGAGCCGGAACGCCGGCCAGCGCGCCGAGTGCCTCGCCTCGCCCGCGCCGTCGGTCGATGTCGGCCGCCGTCCGCAGCGCGCGGTCCGCGTCGACGCGGATGACGGCGTTGAGTCCGGATGCCGCCTCGATGCGATCCAGCGACATCTGGGTCAGTTCGACCGCCGACACCTCGCCGCGTTGTTGCGCCTGTACCAGCGCACCGAGGATGCCCGTGTCACGCACGTCGGCCACCGACGATCCCATTCCTTATGGCTCCGTTCAGGTTCCGGGCGTACGTCGCATCGGCGCGACGCGTTACTCCGGAGTCTCGGCCGACGGCCGCTTGATGAAATCCGCGATCACCGTCGCGTTGTGGAACTCCAGCGCGCGGTTGGCCGCTTCGAGATCGCCGCGTTCGGCGGCCTCCAGGATGTCCGCGTGCCAGGTGTCCATGTCGGGGTGCGCTTCATGGCCGAAAAGCATGTACCGCATGCACATCCGGGTCTCGACGACGACGGTGTCGAAGGCGTGGATCAGCCTGCGGCTCTCGGAGGAGTACACCAGCTCGCGGTGGAACATCATGTCCAGTTCGTCCGCGGTCTCCCAGTCGCGGGCCTGCAGCGCCTTGCGATAGCGGCCCAGAATTCCCCACAGATGGGAGAAGACCTCGGGCCGCGGCCGGTGCACCAACTCCGCCAGTGCGGCCGACTCGACCGCGCCCCTGAGCCGGTAGATGTCGCGGACGTCGTCGTCGGTGAGCACGGGGACGAACACGCCCCTGTTGCGCTCCGACACGAGCAGCCCCTGTTCGGTCAGGCGTTTGAGCGCTTCGCGGACCGGGCCGCGGGACACCTGGAACGCGGCCGCTATCGAGGCTTCGGTGAGCTGCTCTCCGGGCGCGAACTTGCCCTCTCCGAGCAGATCTCGCAGACGCGTCGCGATGACGGCGGTGATGTCCACCGGCTCGATCGGGCTGACCTCCGCAAGCGCGGGCTTTGTAGCCATGAACCTCCCTCCCGATTCCGAACCGCTGGGGGTGCGGCCGATCCGAACTATACATAGGGTGGCTACAGTCTACTAAGATTGTTGACAATCTGCTATCCCAACTCGCCCCAATCCAAACCCGTTGCCTGAAGGAGTCTCTACCTTGACCGCCCAACCACTCGTCGCCATCGTCACCGGAGCCACCTCGGGCATCGGAGCCGAGATCGCCCGGCGCCTGCACGCCGACGGACTCAACATCGTCGTCGTCGGCCGGTCCGCGGAACGCGGGACCGCGCTGGTCGCCGAACTCGGCACCCGGGCGCTGTTCGTCGGCGCCGACCTCACCGAACCCGAAGGGCCCGAACAGATCGCGGCCCGGGCGGTGGAGCACTTCGGGACCGTGGACGTGTTGGTCAACAACGCGGCGATCGACCACACCGGCGATCTGTTGAGCGTGCCCGCCGACGAGATCCGCACGACGCTGGAGACCAACGTGGTCGCCGCCATCCGGATGCTGCAGGCGGCGGCCCGGGTGATGACGACCGGCACCGGCGGCGCCATCATCAACATCACCTCACGCCTGGCGCGCGCCGGCGTGGCCGGCCTGGGCGTCTACAGCGCCACCAAGGGCGCGATGGAGGCGCTGACCCGATCGGCCGCAATCGAACTGGCGCCGTCCAACATCCGGGTGAACGCGGTCGCTCCGGGGCTGACCCGCACCCCGCTGTACACGGATTGGATGGCCACGCTTCCGAACGCCGAACAGGTGGCCCAGGAACAGGCCGCGAACATCCCGCTCGGCCGGATCGCCGAGCCGGCCGATGTCGCGGCGGCGGTGTCCTTCCTGGCTTCTCCCGGCGCGGCGTACATCACCGGCACCTCGATCCCGGTGGAGGGCGGATTCCTCGCCAAGTGAGAGCCCAGAGGGGTTGACCCGCAACCGGATTCCCTCCGGTTGCGGGGTACCTCGCCCGGGTCTATGTTGATTGATAATTGTTGACAATCTACGAGGAGGGGCCCGTGCGACGTTCATTCCGTACTCCAACCAAGCGGCTGGCCACCATGGCGCTGCTGCCCACGGTGCTGTTCGCGGTGTCCTGCGGCGGCGCGCAGACCCCCGCCGGATCGTCGGCCTCCGAGGACAAGCCGGCCCTCTTCGCTCAGCTCCCCGAGGAGATCCAGCGTTCGGGAGTGTTGCGTAACGGCGCCGACTTCACCTATCCGCCTTTGGAATTCACCGAGCCCGACGGCACCACGTTCACCGGGGTGGATCTCGACCTCGCCGAAGCGGTGAGCGAGAAGCTCGGCGTCAGACTGGAGAACACCAACGCCGCCTTCGGGACACTGATCCCCCAGTTGCAGTCGCGCAGGCTCGACATGGTGTTCTCGTTCGCCACGGTCACCGACGAACGAATGGAAGCCGTCGACTTCATCGAGTACAGCCAGAGCGGCACCGCGATGATGGTCCGCAAGGGCAACCCCGAGGGCATCAAGACGATCGACGACCTCTGCGGCAAGGGCGTCGGGGTGCAGTCGGGCGCGGTGCAGGTCCCGATCGCCGAGGAGGCCAGCGCACGCTGCGTCGCGGCGGGTAAACCTCCGATCGAGATCACGCAGCTGGGCAAGGACTCCGAGGTCCAGATGCTGGTGCGCAGCGGGCGGATTGCGGCGGACCTGCTCGACTCGCCGGTGGCGGTGTACAGCGCGGCACAGGGCGACGAGTTCGAGGTCGTCCCCGGCGAGCGCTACAGCGTGCGCCCACACGGCGTGATGGTCCTCAAGGGCAACACCGCGCTCGCCGAGGCGATTCGCACGGCGCTGCAGGAACTGATGGACGACGGCACCTATGCCGCGATCCTCGACAAGTACGACGTCCCCGATCTGGCCGTCCCCCAGGCGAAGATCAGCACGGCCGGCTGAGATGACCATCGCGGGTTCCACCGAGAGCCGCAAGGTCCTCGACATCGACGGGATCGCGAAGCTGCCCCAGGCTCGCACCTACCATCTCGGCCGCTGGGCGGTCAGCGCCGTCGTGGTGCTGCTCTCGGTGCTGTTCGTCCGCGTTCTCGCGACCAACCCGAATCTGGACTGGGGTGTCGTCGGGGAGTACCTGTTCAACCCCACGATCCTGACCGGGGTGAAGAACACCATCGTGATCACCGTGCTGGCCCAGGCGATCGGGATCTTCGGCGGTCTGCTGCTCGCGTTGGCCCGGTTGTCGGCGAACCCGGTGCTGCGCACCGGGGCGATGCTGTACATCTGGTTGTTCCGCGGTGTGCCGGTGCTCGTCCAACTGATCTTCTGGTTCAACCTCGGACTCGTCTTCCCGACGCTGACGGTGCAGGTGCCGTGGACATCGATCACCCTGTTCTCGGCATCGACCAACAGCATGATCACGCCGTTCGTCGCGGTCCTGCTGGGTCTCGGGCTCAACGAGATGGCCTATATGGCCGAGGTCATCCGCGGGGGCCTGCTGGGCGTGCCGCCCGGTCAGCGTGAGGCGGCGGCCTCCCTCGGCATGACACCGCTGCAGACGCTGCGCAAGGTCGTGCTGCCCCAGGCCGCGCGGCAGATCATCCCGCCGACGAGCAACCAGCTGATCATCATGCTCAAGATCTCGGCGCTGGCCAGCGTGGTCACCTACCAGGACCTGCTCACCTCGGCGCAGTTGATCTACTCGGTCAACCTGCGCACGCTGGAACTCCTTGTGGTGGCCAGCATCTGGTACGTCGTGCTGACGACGGTGTGCACGCTCGGCCAGTCCGCGCTGGAACGGCGGATGGGACGGTCGACGTCGACCACCCTCGCCGCTCGGCCGGGTGCGATGTCCCGACTGCTGATGGCGCGGGCACCGAGATGACCGAGCCGACGATCAAGGTCGACATCGTCGGCCTGCACAAGACCTTCGGCACCACGGAGGTCCTCAAAGGTATCGACCTGACGGTTCACAACGGCGAGATCGTGGCCCTCATGGGACCGTCCGGCAGCGGGAAGAGCACCCTGCTGCGCTGCGTCAACCAGCTCGTGACACCCACCGCGGGTCAGATCTACATCGACGGAGAACTGCAGGGACAGCAGGTCCGCAACGGCAAGCTGCACCGGCTCAAAGCCAGATCGGTTGCCCGGCAACGGCTCGGCACCGGGATGGTGTTCCAGCAGTTCAACCTGTTCGGCCACCTCACCGCGCTGGAGAACGTCGTGATGCCCCAGCGGACCGTGCTGGGCCGTGACGCGGACGCCGCCCGTGACCGCGCCACCGCGGCGCTGCACCGGGTCGGCGTGGCCACGCGGGCGGACGCGTACCCCGCACAACTGTCAGGCGGCCAGCAGCAGCGGGTGGCGATTGCACGGGCACTCGCGATGGATCCGACCCTGATGCTGTTCGACGAACCCACCAGCGCGCTCGACCCCGAACTCGTCGGCGAAGTCCTCACCGTCATCGGAGAACTGGCCGGCACCGGGATGACGATGGTGATCGTCACGCACGAAGTCGGTTTCGCGTACGAGGTCTCCGACCGAGTGGTCTTCATGGATGACGGCCGCATAGTCGAACAGGGGCCACCGCAGCAGGTTCTCGACAATCCGCGGCATTCCCGCACCCAGGCGTTCCTGCGGCGCCACACCGAAAAGTCCTCCCCCGACGTCAGCACCCGCGCGTCAACGCACCACAGAAATGAGAGATAGAGAAATGAGCTCAGACACCAACGCCGAGTCGATGTTCGTCGGCCCGCCCGATTCCGAGGCGATGCCGCGGTTCGCCGGTCTGACCACGTTCGCCCGGCTCCCCCGCGCCGAGGACGTATCCCACGTCGACGTCGGGGTTCTCGGTGTCCCGTTCGACGCCGGCGTCACCTACCGCCCGGGCGCCCGGTTCGGCCCGTCCGCCGTGCGTGAGGCGAGCCGTCTGCTGCAGGGCTACAACCAGTTTCAGGATGTTTCGCCGTTCAAGGTGCAGCAGGTAGCCGACCTGGGTGACGTGAACGCCAACCCGTTCAACATCGAGGATGCGCTGAAGTCGATCGAACGACGGGCCAGCGATCTCGCCGACGACGGCACGCGGGTGGTCACCATCGGCGGCGACCACACCATCGCGTTGCCGCTGCTGCGTGCCGTCGCGAAGAAGCACGGTCCGGTGGCGCTGCTGCACTTCGACGCGCACCTCGACACGTGGGACACCTATTTCGGGCAGCCCTACACCCACGGCACCCCGTTCCGCCGTGCCCACGAGGAAGGTCTGCTCAGCAGGGAGCATCTCTCCCACGTCGGCATCCGCGCGAACCTCCACCAGAAAGCGGACATGGCCAACGATGCCGAGCTCGGTTTCGGCGTCATCTCGACGATCGATGTCGCCGAACGCGGTGTGGCCGATGTCGTCGGCGGGCTGAAACAGCGCATCGGCGACGTACCGGTCTACATCTCGATCGACATCGATGTCCTCGACCCGTCACACGCCCCCGGCACCGGCACGCCGGAAGCGGGCGGGCTCACGTCCCGGGAGATGATCCAGATGCTGCGCGGGCTCTCCGATCTGAACATCGTCGGCGCCGACCTCGTCGAGGTCTCCCCCAGCTACGACTGGGCGCAGCTGACCGGCCTGGCCGCATCCACCCTGATCTACGAACTCATCAGCATTTTCGGGGGCAAGGCGGTCACCGGCGCCTGACGACGACCCGACCACGATCCGTCACCCCCGAACATCCGAAAGGACCATGATGACCTCCGTCCCGGCAGTCCTTGCCGGACCGGCTCTTTGGCCGGCGCAAGCACACGTCCCGTCCGTTCTCGGCCGTCAGCTCGTCATCGAGCGCGGCCAGGGTTCCTACATCTGGACCGCCGACGGCAAGAAGCTGTTCGACGCGACCGCCGGCCTGTGGCACGCCAACATCGGGCACAGCCGTCCCGAACTGGCGGACGCGGCGGCCGACCAGATGACCAAGCTGGAGACCTACCACATCTTCGGACGGTTCACGAACGACCAGGCGCTCGCGCTGGCCGAGCGACTCGCCGCGATGTCCCCGATCCCCGACCCCAAGGTCATCCTCAACTCCGGTGGTTCCGATGCCATCGATGTGGCGTGCAAGCTCGCCCGGCGGCATTGGCAGCGCGAAGGGCGCACCACGAAAACCGTGATCCTGAGCCGGGAATTCGCCTATCACGGACTGCACGCGTTCGGGACCAGCATCGGCGGGCTCGACTTCAACCGCGAGGGCTACGGCACCGAATCCCTGGTGCCCGAGACCGCCCGGATCCCGCTGCACGACCTCGACGCCACCGCGGCGATCATCGCCGAGATCGGTGCGGAGAACATCGCGGCGCTGGTCACCGAGCCCGTCCAGGGCACCGGCGGGGTCCACCCGCCGCAGGAGGGTTACCTGAC
Organism: Mycolicibacterium parafortuitum; assembly: GCF_002086815.1. Classification (GTDB taxonomy): domain Bacteria; phylum Actinomycetota; class Actinomycetes; order Mycobacteriales; family Mycobacteriaceae; genus Mycobacterium; species Mycobacterium parafortuitum. Next base: position 42,363 of record NZ_MVID01000025.1, on the reverse strand, counting down.
CGGCCTCGCCGAGCTGTGCCGGGACAACGACATCCTGCTCATCCTCGACGAGGTGATCACCGGATTCGGCCGTACCGGAACGATGTTCGGGGCCGAGCGCTTCGGTGTCACGCCGGACCTGCTGACCTTAGCCAAGGGTGTGACGTCCGGCTACGCGCCGCTGGGCGGCGTGCTCGTCAGCCCCCGCATCTGGCAGCCGTTCTACCTCGACGGCGACGACACCCCGGTGTTCCGGCACGGCGCGACCTATGCCGGTCACGCCACCGCAGCGGCGGTCGCGATGGCCAACCTGGACATCCTGGAACGGGAGGGCCTCGTCGAACGCGTCAAGGACCTGGAGAGCCTGCTCGATACGGCACTGCGCGACATGGCCTCTCGTCGCGTGTCGGTGGACGAGGTGCGGGTGTGCGGTCTGCTCGCCGGTATCGCGCTGACCGACGAGTATGACGCCGTCGCGGTCACCGACGCGCTGATCGACCGCGGTTTCGTGGTACGTCCGTTGCGCGGCAACACCCTTCAGCTGAGCCCGCCGTTCATCACCACCGACGACGAACTGCGGACACTAGTCGCGGCGATCGACGACACCCTGGCCGGGGAAGAGCAGAAGTGACGGTCCCCGACACAGACGCCCTGTCGCGGTCCGAGGCCGTCCTCGCCGGGCTGCCCACCCCGGCCGCGGGCCCGGCCATCGAGGTCCTCGACCCGGCCACCGAGGCGGTGATCGCCACTGTTCCGGACGCGGCCGTGCAGGATGCCCTCGACGCGGTCGCCGCCGCCGACGAGGCGGGCGCGCTGTGGGCCCGCACCCCCGCACGCACCCGCGCCGACGTGCTGCGCCGGTGGTACGAGCTGCTGCTGGAACGCGCCGAGGATCTCGCGGTGCTCATCACCCGGGAGATGGGCAAGCCGCTGGCCGAGGCCCGCGCCGAGGTGACCTACGGCGCCGATTTCGTCCGGTGGTATTCCGAGGAGGCGGTGCGCCCGCGCGGCGACGCGCGCGAACTGCCTCTCGGTGGAGCCCAGATGATCGCCCGCCGCGCCCCGGTCGGGCTGTCGGTGCTCATCACGCCGTGGAATTTCCCGCTGGCGATGGCCACCCGCAAGATCGCCCCGGCGCTCGCGGCGGGCTGCCCGGTGGTGATCAAACCGGCCGCGCTGACGCCGTTGACGACGATCCTCGCCGTCGAGCTGGCGCGGCAGGCGGGCGTCCCCGACGGGCTGGTCAACGTCGTCACCACCAACGCGGCCCCGCAGTTCTCCGAGGCCGTGCTGCGTGATCCGCGGGTGCGCAAGGTGTCGTTCACCGGGTCCACCCCGGTCGGCAGCACGCTGCTGCGACTGGCCGCCGAGAACGTCCTGCGGTCGTCGATGGAACTGGGCGGCAACGCGCCGCTGATCGTGTTCGACGACGCCGACCTCGACCGGGCGGTCACCGGCGCCTTCCAGGCCAAGATGCGCAACGGCGGTCAGTCCTGCATCGCCGCGAACCGCATCTTCGTCCAGGACGGGATCGCTGACGCGTTCCTCGAAGGGTTGACCGAGAAGATGGCGAGTGTCGCGGTCGGCAACGGCCTCGCCGACGGTGTCGGGTTGGGCCCGCTGATCGACGAGCGGGCGGTGGCATCGATGTGCCGGCTGGTCGCCGACGCGACCCAACGCGGCGCGACGATCCGCACCGGCGGCACGCGACCAGACGGGCCCGGCTACTTCTACACGCCAACGGTTCTCGCCGATGTCCCGGCCGACGCGGAGGTCGCGACGACCGAGATCTTCGGCCCGATCGCGGCGGTGCAGCGATTCGGCACCGAGGACGAGGTGATCGGTCGCGCCAACGACACCGACCTGGGCCTGGCCGGCTACGTGTTCACCGAGAGCCTGGACCGTGCACTCAACGTCGCCGATCGCCTGGAGACCGGTCTGGTCGGCATCAACCAGGGTGTCCCGTCCAACGCGGCGGCGCCGTTCGGTGGGATCAAGCAGTCCGGCCTCGGCCGCGAGGGCAGCGCGGAGGGACTCGAGGAGTACCAGTCCATCCGGTTCTACAACATCGCTCGCCGCGAAACACACTGAGCACCGACGACATCAGCCCCCAGCCGCCGAAGCGGCTGGGGGCTGATCTGTCTGGTGTTCAGTGCAGCGCGCGCAGCACGTCGTAGAAGGCGCTTTTGCACTCGATTCTCACGGCGTCTGGCGTCCGTGGTTGACCATCACGTGCTTGGTGCGTGAGTAGTCGTCGAGGGCGTAGATGGACATGTCCCGCCCGTAGCCGGAGGATTTGAAACCGCCCCAGGGTGTTTCGGCGGGCATCACCAGGTGGTTGTTGACCCAGACCGTGCCGAAGTCGAGGTGGCGGGGCAGTTCGGCGGCCCTGCGCGCGTCCTCGGTCCAGATCGACGCCGACAGTCCGTAGTCGGTGCCGTTGGCGGCGGCGATCATCGCGGCCTCGTCGGCGAAGGTCTGCACCGTGACCACCGGCCCGAAGATCTCCTCCTTGACGCATTCGGCGTCGTCGGGGACGTCGACCAGCACCGTCGGGGCGACGAAGAATCCCGGGCGTTCGAGCTTGTTCCCGCCGGTGGCGGCCCGAATCCCCTGTTCGGCTGCCCGATCGAGGAATCCCAGCACCCGGTGGTACTGCGCCTCGGTGATCAGCGGGCCCATCTCGATGTGGTCGCCGTCGGCGGGGTCGCCGACGGCGAGCGCCTCGACACGTCGGACGAGCTTGTCGAGGAGTTCGTCGGCCACCGACTCGTCCACCAGGACCCGGCAGGCGGCACCGCAGTCCTGCCCGGCGTTGGAATAGCCGGCCATCGCGACGCCGTCGGCGACCGCGTCGAGGTCCGCGTCGGCGAACACCAGAACCGGTGCCTTGCCGCCGAGTTCGAGATGCAGTCGTTTGAGTGACGCGGCCGCCGCCTGGGCGACCGCCTGTCCGCTGCGCACGCTGCCGGTGACCGAGACCAGCGCGACGTCCGGGTGGGCGGCGAGCGCGGCGCCGACGACGGCACCGTCACCGTTGACGACGTTGAGTACACCGGCGGGCAGGTGGGTGGCCAGCAGCTCGGTCAGCCGGACCGTGGTCAGCGGGGTGTGTTCGGACGGTTTCATCACGCAGGTGTTGCCCGCGGCCAGGATCGGGCCGATCTTCTGCGCGGCGATGAGCAGCGGATAGTTCCACGGGGTGATCGCGGCGACGACGCCGACGGGCTCGCGCAGGATCGTCGAGGTGTGGTCGGCGACGTAACCGCCTGCGGCCAGGCTCTGCTGGGCGCGGATCGCCCCGGCCATGAACTGGAATGTGTCCACGGCTGCCGCGACATCGTCGCGGGCGGCGGGGAGCGGCTTGCCGGTGTCGGTGGACTCCAACCGGGCGAGTTCCTCGGTGTGCTCGTCGATGACGGTGGCGCAGCGAAGCAGGATGTCCGCCCGCTCCTTCGGCGTGGTGTGCCGCCAGGTCGCGAACGCCGACAGTGCGGCGGCGACCGCGGCGTCGACGTCGGCGGCCGTTCCGTACCGCACGTCGACGATGGCCTCACCGGTCGCGGGGTTGATCACCGGCTCGGAATGGGTGCCGGCACCGAGCGTGGCCGTACCGGCGATGAAGTGGGTCACCTCGAAATACTGCTGTGTCTGGGTCATCGGGGGCCTTTCTCTCTGTTGGGGGTCAGCGGATCCGGAAGCCGCGCTCGACGACGTCGGCCAGCAGATCGATGTAGGTGTCGGTGTCGTCGCCGACGGGGACGGGAGGCGGGACGTAGTCGAGCGCGGCCAGCACCTGTGGGCTGGCCGCGTAGGCCCCGGCGGTCAGCAGGGTCAATGCCTTGAACCGCAACGGATCCCGGACAGCCAGGTCGTCGAGGGCGGCCTCGGGCTCGCGTCCTTCGCAGGCTTGGACCGCGGCGACGAAGTCCTCGGCGAGATCAGGCCGGTAGCCCAGTGCCCGGTCGATCAACGCCTCGGCGACGCCGGCCGCCGTGGCCGACGGCATCGTCGCCGAGGCCGGGATCAGCAGGTCGGACAGTGCGGAGAACACCGCCCGCTGTGCCGTGGTGAGCGTCATGGTCAGTCCTCAGCTCGAAGTGACTTGGGCGGAACGGTTGTCGGCGAGGTGACGCATGGCGCGCAACGCGATGGCCATGATCGTCGCCGTCGGGTTGACTCCGGTCGAGGTCACGAACACGCTGCCGTCGATGACGAACAGGTTCGGCACGTCGTGGGACCTGCAGTACTGGTCGACGACGGACGTCGCCGGATCGGAGCCCATGCGCGCGGTCCCGAGCAGGTGCCAGCCGCTCTCGCGGACCACCGGGATCGGGTCGAGCGCGACCGCACCCGCGGCCAGGTGCGCCTCGCTCATCCGCTCCAGGTGGTAGTCGATCATGCGCCGACTGTTCTCCCCGATGACGTAGCGCATCCTCGGCGCCGGGATGCCGTCGGAATCCGTGACGTCCGAATCGATCACGACCTCGTTGTGCTCCTCGGGCAGGTCCTCGATGGTGACACCCCATTCGGTGTATCGCCCGATCCGGCCCAGGCGATCGTGGAAGGCCGGCCCCATGGTGTCGCGCCAATCCTGGCCCGGCTCCCACTGGTTGTGCCGCAGCAGACCCGGTGCCGACATCAGGTTCCACTTGCCGCCGCGCACGAAGCCGCGGTCGGTGTCGGTCTCGTAGAACTGCAGCGACTGCAGTGCCTGCCCGGTGGGTCCGAGGTGGCTGCCGAGGTCGTCGTCGTAGATGCCGTACACCGAGGCCAGCGGGTGGCACATCAACCGCTTGCCGACCAGTCCCGACGAGTTGGACGCGCCGTCCGGACACTGTGCCGAGGCCGAGTTCAGCAACAACCGCGGGGTGCCGATTCCGTTGGCCGCCAACACGGTCACCCCGGCTGCCTGGTGGCAGAGGTTGCCGTCGCGATCGATGTACTCCGCACCGGTGACGAGGCCCTTCGTGTCCATCGTCAACCGGCTGACCCGGGCGCCGGTCACGAGCACCGCCCCGGCCGCGATGGCGTCGCGCCAGTGGGTGAAGTCCGTGCTCGCCTTGGCCCCGGTCGGGCACCCGGACTCGCACGAGCCGTAACGCATGCACGCCGAGCGGTTCTTGAACGCGCGCGAGGCGATGGCGTTGGGGCCGGGCCACCAGTGCCACCCGAGCTTCTCCATGCCGTGCGCGGCGACCAGGCCGTACTTGCCGATCGGCAGCGGCGGCAACGGGAAGGTGTGCTCGTCGGGATACGACGGGTCGCCCGCGAGCCCGGAAACGCCCATGAAATGGGTCAGTTCGTCGTAGAACGGCCGCAGGTCCTCATAGGTCAGCGGCCAGTCGTCGGCGACGCCGTCGAGGGTCTTGACCCGGAAATCCGACGGGAGCGCGCGCACCCAGTGCCCGGCGTAGAGGATCGTGCTGCCGCCGACGCCGTTGAACATGAGCGGTTCGATCGGGCTCTCGGCGGAGTCGACGGGATAATCGCTGGCCGCCTGCCGCACATTCGGGCTGGAGTTCCACTGTTTGAGGCGGGCGAGTTCCCACTCGGGTTTGCCGGCCGGGAAGTCGTCGGGCAGTGCCCAATCGCCCTGCTCCAGGCACACCACACGAAACCCGCGGGACGCGAGTTCCAGCGCCGCGACACTTCCGGAAGCGCCGGCCCCGACGATCAGGACATCGGCATCGCTGCGGGTGCTCATCGGGCGGCCCCCTGCAGGCCGGCGAGCAGACCACCGAGTCGCGTCGAGCGCGCCGGTGCGTCGATGGCCTCCAGCGCGGCCCACAGGGTCGCGGAGTTGCTGGAGATCACCGGGACGCCGAACTGGTCCTCCAGATCGGCGAGCAGCGGCACGGTGGGCATGTTGGTGCAGCTCAGGAACAGCGCGTCGACGCCGTCACGCATCGACGACTCGGCCAGCGCCCGCACCTCGGCGGCGGTCAGCCGCGAGATGTCGCGGTCCTCGCCGATCTGCAGCCCCTCGATGTGGCGGACCTCGAATCCGGCGGCTTCGAAGAACTCCTGTTCCAGGACGTTCAGCTCGTCGATGTACGGGGTGCCGACGGCGATGGACGTCGCGCCGACCCGGCGCAGTGCGCGGACCACGGCGGTGGCGGTCGTCAGCGCGGGTACTCCCGTCTGAGCCGTCATGCGCTCGGCGAGCCCGGTGTCGAATCCGGGTCCCCCGAGCAGGCTTCCGGTGGTGCATGCGAATGCGATCACCTGCGCACCCGCATCGGCGACCTGCTGTGCGGCACGTTCCAGTTCGGTGGAGGAGGTCATCTCCCCCAGCGTCGCGGCGCTGACCTTTCCGCCGGGCAGCCGCAGCCGCGCCGACACCACCACGATGTCGTCCGGCACCACCAGCTGTGACTCGACGGTGATCGCGACACTGGTCGACAGTTCGATCACGCCGATCACCGGCGCGGCACCGTAGGCCAATTGGGTATGGATCGTCACAGTCCGAGTTCCTCCTGAAGCAGTGCGTAGTGGAAATCCGCATCGCCGAACGATTGGCTGGTGGCGATGTAGTGTCTGAGATACCAATGCAATTCGCATTCGTAGGTGAAGCCGATCGCACCGTGGACCTGGTGTCCGTGCGCGCAGACCCGTTCGTAGGCCTCGGTCGTCCACGCCTTCGCAACAGACACCGCCGACACCGCGCCGGTTGAGCGGCCGAGCTCCCAGGCCGCCTCGTAGGTGGCCAGCCGGGCGCCGAGGACGTCGACGGCCATGTCGGCGCAATGGTGCTGCACGGCTTGGAAGGTGGCGATGGGCTTGCCGAACTGGCTGCGCGCGTTGGCGTATCCGACGGTGCGCTCGAGTACCCCCTGAGCTCCGCCGACCATCGCCGCGCATGTCGCGACGGTGAGGTGCGCGAGGTAGCCGCCGGCGAACTCCTCGCCACCGAGCACATGCTCCGCGGGCACGCGCACACCGCTCAGGTCGACCCGGTAGAGAGGTTCGGTACCGACGACATCCAGTCGCTCGCAGCGATCTCCGATGTCGCCGACCGCGACCACCGCCCTGCGGCCGCTGCCACGGTCGCCGGTGACGACCAGCAGCCGGTCGGCGTGCCGCGCGTACGGCACGAACATCGCGACCCCCTCGAGGACGACCTCGCCGCCCGACGCCGTCGCGGTGATGCCGTCGGCAACGCAGCTGTAGATCGCGCCGTCGCGGATCGCATCCAGGTGCTCAGCGCGGTGGGGCGCGTCGCCGGATCGTGCGATCACCGATGCCGCGCAGGCGGACACCAGGAACGGTGACGGGATCCCCGCCCTGCCGAGTTCCTCGATCAGCAGGCACACCTCGACGAATCCGGCGCCGAGCCCACCGTGTTCTTCGGGGATGGCCAGGCTCTGCCATCCCAGCCCGGTCATGGTGGCCCAGAGCCGGGCGCAGAAGCCGGTGTCGGTGCCGACCACCGCGGCGGCGCCGGAGTCGGTGATGTTGTCGTGCAACAGTTCCCGGGCGGCATCTTGAAGGATGCGCTGGTCCTCGGTCAGTGTCAGGTCCATTCGGTGCTCACCCCTTCTCCACGGGCGCGACGTGCTTGGAACGGACCCAGACCCCGGGCCTGCTCTCCCAGAACAGCTGCACCAGCGTCCCGGCCGTGTACTGCGGGCGAATGAACAGGTGCTTCCATCGCGCGTCGTCGACGAAGCCCTCCTCGACCCCGAAGATCGGAACCTCACGCTGCTCGCACACCGTCAGCGCGTGCTCCCAGTCGGCGACCTCGAAGGTCACGTGGTGCCCTACCGGCCCCTGCCTGCCCAGGAATCGCTCGACGAACGAGCCGTCGCCGACAGGACTCATGATCTCCCAGTAGATCTCCGACCCCGGAATGCTGAGCACGAGGTCCGCCATGTCGGGATAGGTGCCGTCCGGCGTGCGCCACACCTCGACGAACCCGGCGAGATCGGTGAGCCACGAGGAGAGTTCGTCACGGTCGGCGAAAGCCTGACACACATGGTTGATCGCGGTGATGCCCACAGTGCCTTCGGGGTGGGGCGTTTCGGTCCGCAGCGGGCTTTCCCCCGGGAGGCCCGGGGCCTGCGGTCCCCGGATCCAGACCGGCAGCCCCGGCTGATGCGCGGGCGGCGACAACGACGCCGCGATCCACCGGCCCTCTTCCAGAATCTCCACGCCGACTCCGCGGCGGCCCAGCTCGGCCTGCGCCGCGGCGAGGTCGGGAACCTCGATCGCGACATGGTGGATGCCGGTGCCGCCGTCCTCGGCGTGCATCACCACCCAGCTGTGCCCGCGGTTTCCCGGCACCGCCAGCCGCGTTCCGCGGAACCCGTTGCCGTGCCAGGAATGTGTCGCGGTGAAGCCGAACACATCGGTCATCACCTCCACCTGCGCATCGTGATTGTCGACGACCTGGGCGATGTGGTCGATCCGGTAGGTGCGGATCATCGGGTCAGCCCCAGCCCGCGGGTGGCGATGATCGTGCGCTGGATTTCGGTGGAGCCGCCCAGAAACGTCGCCGCCACCGCATCGAACCGCATATGGGTGAACCGCGACGCGTCCGGGGCGGTCGGTGAGCGCCAGATCTGGCCCGCGGATCCGAGCGCGTCGTGTCCGGTGCGGGCCAGCCGCTGATGCAGTTCGGCACTGAAGAGTTGGTTGACCGACGCCTCGTATCCCGAGCCCCCGGTCGAGATGGTCAGACGGGCCAGATTGTGCAGGACGCGCACCTCGACGTGGCGGCGGGTGATCTCCTGCCGCAGCCGGGTCTGGTCCGCGCGCAGGTAGCCGGTGCCCGCGCCGTCACGGACATGGGCGATCAGGCTGTGTACCGCACGATCGAACTTCACGACCGCGCCGATGCCGGCACGCTCGAGGTTCAGCGCGGTCATCGCGACCGCCCAGCCGCCGTTCTCGTCGCCGACCAGATTGCCCGCGGGCACCCGGACGTCGTCGAAGAAGATCTCCGCGAACGGTGCCGCCCCGCGGATGTCGGTGATCGGCCGGATCGTGATCCCCGGTGTGGTCGCGTCCACCAGCAGGAACGACAACCCCTTGTGTTTCGGCGCTGCGGGGTCGGTGCGTACCAGCAGGAACAACCAGTCCGCGTACTGCCCCAAGGACGTCCAGATCTTCTGGCCGTTGACGATGTAGTGGTCGCCGTCGCGCACCGCTGTCGTGCGCACCCCGGCGAGGTCGGAGCCCGCCTCGGGTTCGGAGAAGCCTTGTGCCCACACGACTTCTCCGGACGCGATGCCGGGCAGATGGGCTTCCCATTGCGCGCGGTTGCCGTGCCGCAGCAGCGTCGGACCCAGCAGCAGCGCCCCGTTGCCGTTGACCGTCGGCACTCCGGCCCGCATGAACTCTTCCTGCAGGATCGCCTCGTGGGTCGCCGACAGACCGGCGCCACCGAATTCCACCGGCCAGCCCGGCGCGATCCACCCCTTCTCCGCGAGTGCGGACGCCCACTGCCGCGCACCGTCGCGGCGCTGGGGGTCCTCGGACACCCGGTCGACGGGCCAGTTGTAGCCCCATACGTCCTCGGGCTCCACACTGTGTTCGGCGAGCGGGTCCGGACGGTAGTCGCGCGGGAACCGTTCGCGGACGAACGTCGCCACCTGTGCCCGGAACGCCGCTTCGTCCGCGGTGTCCTGCCAGTCCATTGCTCTCCTCTAAAGTCCGGTCGTCTCAGCGGATTCAGGCCCGCTGGCGGTCCCAGGTTCCCGGGGTGATCCCGCGCTCACCGGCCTCGCGCAACCGGAACTTCGCCACCTTGCCGTTGGCGGTCTTCGGGAGTTCGGCGACGAACTCGACGAACCGCGGTACGGCGAACGTCGGCAGCGACTTCTCGCAGAACTCGACGATCTGCTCGTGCGTGGTCGTCGCCCCCGCCGCCAGCACGGCGACCAGCTTCACCTCGTCCTCTTCCATCTCGGACGGCACCGCGATCGCGGCGCACTCGACGACGTCCGGATGCAGATCGACGGCGCATTCGATGTCGAAGGCCGAGATGTTCTCGCCTCGGCGCCTGATCGCGTCCTTCATCCGGTCGACGAAGTAGAAGTAGCCGTCCTCATCTCGGTAGACGCGGTCGCCGGTGTGGAACCACGCGTTGCGGAACGCCTTCGCGGTGGCCTCGGGGGCGTTGTAGTAACCCAGTGCCATCGCGTTCTGCTGCTTCGGCCGCAACACCAGTTCGCCTGCCTGGCCCGGGCCGACGAACTCGTCCGAATCGTCCACCACGGCGGCGTCGAAACGGTCACCGTTGACCTGACCGCACGACCCGGATCGCCATCGGCCGAACGGGCTGGCCGTGCCGACGCCGATCTCGGTGCTGGTGTAGGTCTCGACCGACCGCACCCCGAACCGGCGGGTGAACATGTCGTCGAGGGCGGACTTGCCGGTGTAGAACGCCTCCAGCGGGTGGTCGGTGTCCTGCTCGCTCGGCGGTGCGGACATCAGGATCGGGATCATCGACGGCACGCCGAGCACCACCTGGGCGTCGAACTTGCGCACGTCGTCCCAGAACCGGGATGCGCTGAACCTCTCCACGATCGCGATGCGGGCACCGGCGAGGATCGTCGAGAACAGCCCGTCCCACAGCGCGGCGGCGTGGAACAGCGGCAGCGGGCAGTAGATGGTCTTGTCCGCGCAGTCTGAGAACGTGCGTACGTCGGAAGCATTGGCCAGCGCCAGCCGGTGCGGGACCAGCACACCTTTGGCGGGTCCGGTGGTGCCGGAGGTGTACATGATCGCGTGCACGTCCGAGAGGCCGGCCGGTTCGAGCACCGGATCGTCCGGATGAGATACCAGCTCCGACAGCATGATCGGGTTCGTGCCGGCGAACGCGGACGCCGCGTCCGACGGGTCGGCGCCGTGCACGACGACCCGCCGCAACCCGGCGACCCCGGGTAGCACCGCCGACAGTTGGTCGCCGAACTGCGCGTCGGCGATCAGCGTCGACGAGTCGGAGTTGCTCAGCACGTGCCGCAGGCTCTCCCCGCGGTTGGCGGTGTTGATCGGCACCACCACGACGGCGAGCTTCACCAATGCCAGTACCGCGTAGACGAACTCGGCGCAGTTGGGCATCATTATCGTGACGTGATCGCCCGGACGAACCCCGGATGCGGTCAGTCCGCGGGCGATCCGGTTCGCCGTCGCGTCGACTTCGGCATAGGTCAGGGCACGGTCACGGAACTCGACGAACACGTCGTCGGGCTGCGTGTCGACCCGATGGGCCCACAGCTGCCCGATCGGGAGTTGGGTCAGGTCGCCTTCGGTCATCGCGCACCCTCCTGTGATTCGAGTTCCAGTCGGACGTCACCGAGCACGCCGAAATCGGCCACCAGGACGTCACCCGGGGCCACCGCCAGCGGACTGGTCAGCGTCCCGGTGTTGTGGATGTGGCCGCTGCGCAGCCCGTCGCCGCGGCCGGCGCGGGCATTCGCCAGCCAGGTCATCGCGTTCAGTGGATCACCCAGCACATTCGTTGCCGCACCGCGCCTTTCGACGACTCCGTTGCGGGTGACCTGCACCTCGACGGCCGCCAGATCGAACGACTGCCAGTCGCCGTGTTCGGGTCCGACGACCAGCGCGCCGTCGGTGCCGTTGTCGGCGATCACCGAGTACGCGTCCTGGGTCATCCAGTCGTCGAGATGCCCCGCCACGATCTCGATGGACCCGGCGACGTGGGAGACCGCGTCCGCCACCTCGTCGCGCGTGTACGGCGCGCGACGGGCCGGCAGGTCGGCGCCGAGGCGGAACGCGACCTCCATCTCGACCATCATCGGCGGGAACGACGCCGGGTCCAGTACCGCGGGGCTGCTGAAGATCAGGGATTCGAAAAGCCTTCCGCAGTAGGGCTCTTCGAGGTTCAACAGCCGCTGAATACTGGTGTTCGTCGCGGCGCAGTACCATCCGCCGATCTCCCAGCCGAGCTCCTCGGCAAGGCGATCAGAGACGTGGTAGGCCTCGGCGAGGTCCACCGGCCGGATGTCGGCCGGGATCTCCGGGATCACCGCGACGTCCAGACGTGCCCGGGCCAACAGCTGCGCGGCCCGGTCGAGCCCGCATCGACGCTCAGGACGCACGGGCGGCGGCTCCGACGAGTTCGGCGAGCAGCTGATCCACCGCGTAGGACAGCGTGATGCTCCGACCGCGGATCGGGTCCTCCAGCGAGACCTCCCAAGACGGGGCACCGGTTGCCGGCAGTCCCGCCACGGTCCCCGACAGCACGATCGTCCCGACCGGGATCTCACCGCCGGTGCGCTCTTCGAGCACGGACAGCAGCGCTTCCGGCGGAAGCAGCGTGGCCACCGGCGACTGCTGGACGACCTCGGTTCCGTCGGCGTCGGTCCGGCGGTTGGTCAGCACCAGGTCGTCCCAACCCTCGCGCACCTCGGCCAGCGGCCAGACGGTGCCGGCGACGACGTCCGGGTAGACGGTCTTCGACTTCGAGGTGCTCAGCTTCTCGATCTCGAAATCGGAATGGTCGCTGGCCACCGTCACATACCACTGGCCGTCATCGGCGCGGATCATCGCGTACTCGACTTCGCCGTAGCTGTCGGTGCCGGTCACCGAGATCACGCCGTCGGTGGTGGCCAGGCGCGGGGGCAACGGAAAGAGCGCGGGGACCGACCCGGGCGCGGGCAGCCCGAGCTCGACGAGTTCGTCGATGTGCTCCTGGATCGAGGCCGCGTCGCGGCCCGCGTAGCCGAAGTTGTAGAGCCGGCGCACGTCCACCGAGACCGTGGCGGCATCACCGGTGAGGGATTGGACGGCGAACTGGAGTGGCATGTCGTTCCTATCGGGAGTGCAGGATTTCAGATTGTCAACAATGTGCGATGAAGGTAGCAGGGTCGCTGTTTGAGTGCACTCTCAGGCGCTGTGACGACGGTCTCGATCTTGATCGCCGCAACGGGTTTGGCGGGGTTGCGCAGGGGTAACCCCACACGGCGCCGCCGGTTCCGGTGTCGGTGGCCGCCAGAACAGCGCAGCAGGATCCAGTCGGTTCGTCACGAAGGTAGGGTCGGTCACGTGTGTGGAGCCACCGGCGAGGTCCGCCTCGACGGAAACAACCCCGATGTCCGTGCAGTCTCGGCGATGGCCGAGGTTCTCGTCCCACGCGGCCCCGACGCCGCGGGCACCTGGTCGCAGGGGCGAGTCGCCCTCGGCCACCGGCGCCTGAAGATCATCGATCTGTCCGAGGCCGGCGCCCAGCCGATGGTCGACTCCGACCTCGGTCTGACGATCGCGTGGAACGGCTGCATCTACAACTACGAGGAATTGCGCGACGAACTCGCCGGGCACGGCTACCGCTTCTTCTCCCACAGCGACACCGAGGTGCTGCTGAAGGGTTACCACCACTGGGGTGACCGCTTCGTCGATCACCTCAAGGGCATGTTCGCGTTCGCTATCGTCGAACGCGACAGCGGACGCGTGCTGCTGGGGCGCGACCGGCTCGGCATCAAACCGCTCTATCTGGCGCAGACACCCGACCGGATCCGCTTCGCGTCCTCGTTACCCGCGCTGGTGGCCGGCGGGGGAATCGACACCCGGATCGACCCGGTCGCGCTGCACCACTACATGTCGTTCCATTCGGTGGTCCCGGCACCGCGCACCATCCTGCGCGGTGTCACCAAACTGCCGCCCGCGTCGTTGATGGCGATCGAACCGGACGGCAAGGTCACCACCACGACGTACTGGGAGCCCGACTTCACCCGCCGCGCCGACCGCGCCGACTGGTCCGACAAGGACTGGGAGGACGCCGTTCTCGATTCCCTGCGCACCGCCGTGAAACGCCGGCTGGTCGCCGACGTGCCGGTCGGCTGCCTGCTCTCGGGCGGCGTCGACTCCAGCCTGATCGTCGGACTGCTCGCCGAGGCCGGCCAGCACGGCCTCAAGACGTTCTCGATCGGCTTCGAATCCGTCAACGGTGTCGCCGGCGACGAGTTCAAGTACTCCGACATCATCGCCGACCGTTTCGGCACCGATCACCACCAGATTCGCATCGACACCGCACGCATGCTGCCCGCGCTCGACGGCGCGATCGGCGCGATGAGCGAACCGATGGTCAGCCACGACTGCGTCGCGTTCTACCTGCTGAGCCAGGAGGTCGCCAAGCACGTCAAGGTGGTGCAGTCCGGCCAGGGCGCCGACGAGGTCTTCGCGGGCTACCACTGGTATCCCCCGATGGGTGAGCCCGACGCCGCGTCGGTGCAGGGTTCGGTGGCGCGTTACCGCACCGCGTTCTTCGACCGCGACCAGGCCGGCTACGCCGATCTGGTGGCCCCGGCCTACCTGTCCGACGAGGATCCCAGCGAGCTGTTCGTCACCGAACACTTCGCCCGGCGCGGGGCCGAGACCGGGGTCGACCGCGCGCTGCGGCTGGACACCACGGTGATGCTGGTCGACGACCCGGTCAAGCGGGTCGACAACATGACGATGGCGTGGGGCCTGGAGGGCCGGGTGCCCTTCCTCGACCACGAGCTCGTCGAGCTCGCCGCGACGTGCCCGCCGCACCTGAAGACCGCGCACGAGGGCAAGGGCGTACTCAAACAGGCTGCCCGGCAAGTGATTCCGTCCGAGGTGATCGACCGGCCCAAGGGCTACTTCCCGGTGCCCGCGCTGACCCACCTCGAAGGGCCGTACCTGGACATGGTCCGCGACGCGCTCTACGCCCCGGAGGCCAAGGAGCGCGGGCTGTTTCGCCCGGATGCGGTGGAACGACTGCTGGCCGATCCGAACGGGCGGCTGACGCCGTTGCGCGGCAACGAGTTGTGGCAGATCGCGCTGCTGGAGATGTGGCTGCAGCGCCATGGCATCAACGGTGTGGCCGCATGACAGCTGACCCGACAGCGGACAACCCCGAGGCCATCACGCTGGCGCTGCACGAGGCCGCCAGCCAGGATGTGCTCGACACGATGTCGGACGACGTCGTTCTCGAACTCGGTTGGGGGCGACTGATTTTCGGGCAGACGTTCGCCGACCCGGAGAGGCTCGCCGACGTACTGCGCAAGGAGGGTCAGGGCCGTCGCGACATCTGCATCTACGCGCGCGAGCCCCATGTGCTGGTCGCCAAGGCGCCCTCGGAGCTGTTCATCGATCCCAGCCACACCTACCGGCTGCGATTCGCCGACG
The DNA here is from genome assembly GCF_002086815.1 of Mycolicibacterium parafortuitum. Lineage (GTDB taxonomy): Bacteria > Actinomycetota > Actinomycetes > Mycobacteriales > Mycobacteriaceae > Mycobacterium > Mycobacterium parafortuitum. The sequence goes on along the minus strand of NZ_MVID01000025.1, from coordinate 27,267 downwards.
TCGCGGCCGACGCCCCGGCGCCGAGTGGGTTCCGGGTGCGCACGCTGGAGGCCCGCACCGATGCCGACGAGATGAACCGGGTCTATCTCCGCTGCGGGATGGTCGCCGCACCGTCCGATGTGCTGTGGGACAACCACCGCGACCGCAACGCCGTCGACTACCTGGTCGCGGTCAGCGACGAGGACGGCTCGGTGTTGGGCACGGTCACCGGCGTCGACCATGTCGCGCTGTTCTCCGACCCGGAGAACGGCTCGAGCCTGTGGACGCTCGCCGTGGACCCGGCCGCACCGGTGCCCGGCGTCGGCGCCGCGCTGACCCGGGCACTGGCCGCGCTGTACCGCGACCGTGGTCGCGCGTACATGGACCTGTCCGTCGCCCATGACAACGAGGCCGCGATCGGGCTGTACGAGAAGCTGGGGTTCGCCCGCGTTCCGGTGATGGCGGTCAAGCGCAAGAACGCGATCAACGAGCCGCTGTTCACCCATCCCCCGGAGACCGTCGACGACCTGAACCCGTATGCGCGGATCATCGCCGACGAGGCGATGCGCCGCGGTATCTGGGTGGAGGTCCTCGACGCCGAGGCCGGCGAGATGAAGATGTCCCACGGCGGGCGCAGCGTGGTCACCCGCGAATCACTGTCCGAGTACACCTCGGCGGTCGCGATGGCCCGCTGCGACGACAAACGGCTGACCCGGCGCATCGTGTCCGAGGCCGGCATCAAGGTGCCGAAGGGCAGACTGGCCACGTTCGACGAGGCCGACCACGAATTCCTCGCCGAGGTCGGCGACGTCGTCGTCAAACCCACCCGCGGCGAGCAGGGCAAGGGCATCACCGTCGGCATCGACAGCCCCGGGGAACTCGACGCGGCCCTCGCCCGCGCCCGCGAGCAGCACCCCGAAGTGCTCATCGAGGAACGCGCCCCCGGCGACGATCTGCGGCTGGTGGTCATCGACGGCAGGGTCGTCGCGGCCGCGCTGCGACTGCCCGCCGAGGTCACCGGCACCGGCAAGCACACCATCCGTGAGCTGATCAAGGCGCAGAGCCGTCGGCGCGCCGCCGCCACCGGCGGTGAGTCGCGGATTCCGATGGACGCGGTCACCGAGAACACGGTCAGGGAGGCCGGGTTCTCGCTGGACGACGTGCTCGGCGAGGGTGAGCGGCTCCGGGTCCGCCGCACCGCCAACCTGCACCAGGGCGGCACCATCCACGATGTGACCTCGACGGTGCATCCCGAGCTGTGCCGGGTGGGGGTGGCCGCCGCCGCGGCGATCGGCATCCCGGTCACCGGGGTCGACCTGCTCGTACCCGACGTGACCAAGCCCGAGTATGTGTTCATCGAGGCCAACGAACGCCCGGGGCTGGCCAATCACGAGCCCCAGCCCACCGCAAAAGCGTTCGTGGACTTTCTGTTTCCGAACCAGCCCGGTCTGCCCCAGGCCTGGACCCCGGACGAGGCGCCGACGGGTTAGCGCCTGCCGGCGCTCACCACGTGCTGGACCGCATCACGATCTCGGCGGCCAACTGCGCGGTCGAATCGGCGGCGTTGCGCCGCCCGAGCAGTTCGACGATGCGGTATTCGCCGTAGACGAAACGCTGGCTCGCCTTGGCCACCGCACGTGACGCGCTGCTGCTGACCAGCGCGGTGGTGTTCAGTTCCACCGGCGGGCAGCCCTCGTCACGCACGGCGCCGGTCAGGTCGGGAACCTTCGGGTGGCCGCGGTCGATCGCCACCAGGCCGATGAACCGGTCCAGCCGGGTGGCGGCCAGTTCCCATGCCAACTCGCCGCCGACCCGGTCGCCGACCAGCAGCGCCCACCGGATCTCGAGGCTGTCGAGGACGCTGATGACGGACTTGGCGGTCAGGCGCGGGTCCGCGCCGACGACGACGGTCTTGAGCGACGCGGTGTGCAACCGTTGGCACACCCCTTCGTACGCGGCGGGGTTCTGCTGCGCCGCGGCCAGCATCACCACGACCGAACCCTTGTCCGGTCCGGCGACCGAGACGGGCACGCCGAAGCCGTCCACGGTGACCATGGGAGTGGGCATTGCGTCACGCTACAGGGCGGAGCGGCTTCGGTGCGGGGCTTTTCACGCTGTTCACCGACGGCGTCAAACCGATTGCGCGCGCTCGGCCTGTTTGCCCGTCACGTCCAGAAAGGTCTGCGGCAGCGTGCCTTTGACCGGAATCGACGGGTCCGGCGTCGGAAACGCGATGCCGAACACGGCCATGGATCCGACGTTCTCGAACGAGAAGTACACACTGGTCTGCTCGCCCCCGAGATGCATCGTCTGCTCGAAGACCAGCGCGCCGTCCCGCGGCGCCGGAATCTGTGTCGTGGTCATCGCGATTCCGGGGTCGGACGGATCGAAGAACGTGCGGTACTCGGCGCACCGTTCGGCGGTGGCCGCGAGGCGCTCGAGATCGAGGTGCCAGGTGAGCACGGTGACCACCATCCGGACACCGTCGTAGGCCGCGACGTACTCCCCCGCGCTGCCGGGCCCGCGCTCGGCGGTGCGGGCGATGTCACGGGTCAACCCGTCGGCGCAGCCTTCCGGCCGCGACAGCATCGGCGGCGGGCCTTCGGCGCCGTCGGGCTCCCCGCCGTCCCGGATGATCCGTTCGAACTGCACGCCGGGCGGGAAGTCGGCGGCGGTCAGCAGCGCCGCGTCGAGGCGGGCGCCGGGCCAGGTCGCGGTGCCGGTGACGGGCTTGCCGCAGCCGACCGACAGACAGGCCGACAGACAGGCCACCGCCGTCACAGCGAGCGCCCGTCTGATCATGGACTCAGGCTACCCAGGCTCAGACCTGGGTCAGGATCTCCGCGCCGGATTCGGTGACCACCAGGGTGTGCTCGAACTGCGCGGTCCACTTCTTGTCCTTGGTCGCGACGGTCCAGTCGTCGTCCCAGATCTCGTAGTCCAGGCTGCCGAGGTTGATCATCGGCTCGATGGTGAACGTCATCCCCGGCTCGAGAACCGTCTCGACCGCGGGCTGGTCGTAGTGCAGCACCACCAGCCCGTTGTGGAACGTGGTCCCGATCCCGTGCCCGGTGAAATCCCGAACCACGTTGTAGCCGAACCGGTTTGCGTACGCCTCGATGACCCGGCCGACGACCGAGAGCGCGCGGCCGGGCTTGACGGCCTTGATCGCGCGCAGGGTCGCCTCATGGGTGCGCTCGACCAGCAGCCGGTGCTCCTCGGAGACGTCACCGGCCAAAAAGGTCGCATTGGTGTCACCGTGCACCCCGTGGATGTACGCGGTCACGTCGATGTTGACGATGTCGCCGTCCTCGATCACGGTGGAGTCCGGGATGCCGTGGCAGATGATCTCGTTGAGCGACGTGCAGCAGGATTTCGGGAAGCCCTTGTAACCGAGCGTCGACGGGTAGGCGCCGTGGTCGACCATGTACTCGTGGGCGATCCGGTCCAGCGTGTCGGTGGTGACACCGGGGGCGACGGCCTTGCCGGCTTCGGCGAGCGCGCCGGCGGCGATCCGGCCCGCGATCCGCATCTTCTCGATGACCTCAGGCGTCTGCACCCACGGCTCGCTGCCCTCCTGCGCGGTGGGCCGACCGACGTATTCCGGACGGGCGATCGACTTGGGCACGGGCAGCATCGGTGAGACGGTGCCGGGCCGGAGAGCGGTCCGTACTGACATGCAGCAATGCTAGCGTTCCGCGGATGCAGGTCACCCCCGGTCATTTGTTCGCCCAGATGAACTTCCGCGACGTCGAGGACACCGACGAGCGCATGGTGATCGAGCTGGACAACCGGCCCGACCTGGTGAACCGGCGCGGCGCGTTGCAGGGCGGCCTGGTCGCGACGCTGATCGACATCGCGGCGGGGCGGTTGGCCGACCGCCACGTCGGGCCGGGACAGGATGTCACCACCGCCGATATGACAATCCACTACCTGGCCCCGGTCCTGGAGGGGCCCGCACGTGCCGAGGCCACCGTGGTGCGCGCGGGGCGGCGGATCTCGGTGATCGCGGTGGACGTGGTCGACGTGTCCCGGGACCGGCTCGCGGCGCGCGCGACGGTCAGTTTCGCGGTGCTCGACCCACGCTGACCGGCCCGGTCAGACCACCTGCAGCGCGCTGAGCGCCGTGCGCACCCGGCCCGGCAGCGAACCGCCGTGCACCAGCCAGTCATCGAGTGCGATCCGCACCGACGCCATGGTCAGCGCGCCCAGCAGCCGTGGGCGCGGGTCGTCGGTCTGCACGCCCGGGATCCTCGGGCTCACCAGCTCGGCGATGGCGGCTTCGTAGCGCAGATACAGCTGCAAGGTCCACGCGCTGAACACCGGCGAGGACCGGGTCAGCGTCGCGAGCTCACGCACCTGCTCGCTGACCGCCTCGTCGAACCCGTCTCCGAGGTCGTCGAACGCCGCGACGATCGCCGCACTCGCGGACAGGCTCTGCGGCTGCGCCGCCACCGCGGCCGTGATCGCGTCCAGCCAGTGCGTGGTCATCCCCTCGGCGACCGCATCCTCCTTGGCACTGAAGTACCGGAAGAACGTCGCCCGGCCGACCTCGGCGGCGGCGGCGATCTGATCGACGGTCGCCCCGCCCAGGCCGTGATCGGCCACCGCCTGGGCCGCCGCCGCGGCGATGCGGGCCTTGGTGGCCCGTTGTTTACGGGCCGTCAGCGATTCCGGCAAATCCCCCCCTGAGACTGCGTCCATGGTGAGACTATGTCTCACCATGGACGCGAAAGGCAATGGATGGGCGCCCGCCGGCCTGGAGGCGTGGCAACTGGTCCAGCAGATGCTCGCCGATCTCACCAAGACGGTGATCGAGGATTCGATCAACGAACGCGAACTCCTCGAGGGGCTCACCGTGGTCGCCAAGGCCACCGCCCTGTGCACCGAGATCTCGGTCGAGGCGGACCCGGAGAATCCCCGGTTCTCCGACATGTGCACCGACAACCGCCTCATCGGCGGCTCCAATCCCGACGGCCGCTATCTGCTGGCGATGATCCGCGGTGACCGCACCTACCGGGTCACCGGCCACCGCGGCGACAGCGCCTATCTCGGGTTCCAGGTGCTCGCCGGCACCGGCCTGACCCCGCGACGCATGGCGGCCTACCTCGGCGATCGCGAACTACGCTGCTACAGCGGCACTTTCAGCTTCATCCTGTCGGCGGTCGAACCCACGCCCGAAGTGCTGGGCACCTCGCAATGGGTGCAGATTCCCGAAGACGCGTCCGCGATCGTGGTGCGCGAGTACATCGCCGACGCCGACAGCGAACTGGCGGCGATGATGACCATCGAATGCCTCGACAGCGCGCGGCTGCAGCCGCTCTCGGATGACGCGGTGGCACAGGCGTTCACCGCGATGGCATGGTCGATCGTGAAGCTCGCCACGCTGCACCGCACCATCAAGCCCGAACTACTCGAGGCGCCCAACGTCCTGGTCACCGCGCAGTCCGCCGAGATCGGCGGCGACGTGAGCACGCCGGACAACCTCTACATGATCGGGTCGTTCAAGCTCGACCCCGACGAGTCACTGGTGCTGGAGTTCACCCCGCCGGACACCCGCTACTGGAACGTCACGCTGGAGAGCGTGTGGCACGAATGTCTGGAACCGCGGCGGCGGCGCAGCTCGGTGACCAACAAGGGGGTGCGTCCGGAGCCGACCGGTCGCGTCCGGATCGCGATCGGAGCCAACGACTTCGGGCACGGCCATTGGCTGGACACCGGTGGCAGGCAGCGCGGGTTCGTCGTCGTGCGCTGGTTGGACAACCCCGAACCGCCCGCCCTGCACTGCGAGGTGGTCCGCGGGAGCGCGGATTGACCGCCGACCGGTTCCGCCCGGACCTGCTGGTCGAGCAGGCCTGCCAGAGCACCGGACTGGACGACTTCGGCGAGGACACCACGTGGCGCGAGGGCCTGGACCGGTTGTGCCACGGTCTCGTTCACGACGCCCGCCTCAACGGGATCGGCGTCGAGATCGCCGCGCTGGACATCACCCGCGCGATGACCAACCGGCTGCGCATCGTCGACTGGCGCAGGCAGCACCCCGAGATCGGCACCGCCGCGCTCCCCCGGCCGATCTTCATCGTCGGCCAGCCCCGCACCGGCACCACCATCCTGTTCGACCTGCTGGCCCAGGACCCGGCGCTGCGCCCGCCGTTGACGTGGGAGGTCGACGAGCCGCTGCCGGTGCCCCGGCCCGAGACCTACACCACCGATCCGCGAATCGCCCAGACCCAGGCGAACATCGAGGCCTCCGAGCTGATCGTGCCCGGGCTGCTGGTGCACCATCCGATGGGCGCGCTGGTCGGGCAGGAATGCGTGCGGATCTTCTCCGGCCAGTTCTGCTCGATGATCTTCCCGACCCAGTACCGGCTTCCCGACTACTATCGCTGGTTGCTCTACGACGCCGACCACGGCCCGGCGTACCGCTATCACCGGATGTTCCTGCAGCACCTGCAGTCGGGCGTCGGCGGCGCGTCCTGTCAATGGCTGCTGAAATCGCCTGCGCACCTTTGGCAGCTCGACGCGCTGATCGCCGAGTACCCGGATGCGCTGATCGTGCAGACCCACCGGGATCCGCTGAACGTGATCTCGTCGATCAGCGCATTGATCCACCATCTGCGCCGGCTGGCCTCCGACGAGTCCTCGATCGCCGACTGCGCCGCGCAGTCCCACGAGCAGATCGCCGTCGGGCTGCAGAAGGCGATGGCGCTGCGCGACTCCGGTGCGCTGGACCCGGATCAGGTGGCGGATGTGCATTTCGATGACTTCATGCGCGATCCGTTCGACACGATCCGCACGTTGTACGCCCGCCTGGGCCGCGAGCTGGAGCCGCTCGCCGAGCAACGGATGCGGGAGTTCCTGGCCGCCCACCCGGGCGATCACGGCGGCGATCGGTACCGCTGGTCGGACACCGGTCTGGATGCCGCCGAGGTCCGCGAGCAGGTGCGCGGCTACCAGCAGCGCTACGGCGTGCCCGACGAACCGCTCAGGTAGTCGGCCGGAACGGATTCGGCCGCCACGAGCGGCGCGGGCCCCGGATGTCGACCGAGCCGCACACCACCTTGCCGGTCAGGATCACGTGCGGATTGCCCTCGGCCGGAGCGTCTTTGCGGTGGTCGTGGGCGCTGCCGACGTTGACCTCGACATCGTCGATGGACGCGCTGGCCCCGTCGGGCAGGCGCAGTTCCAGCCCGCCGAACCTCATGTCCAGCTCGATGACCACGATGGGGCCGGCGAAGCGGGCCCGAGTCAGGTCCAGATCGACCGAGCCCATTCGCCGGTGCAGCGCCAGCCGCGACGGCACCGTCCACTCCCCTTGCCGCTTCAGCGATCCCAGCACGCCCCGCAGTTCGACACGGTCGGCGGCGGAGGTCACGATCGCGCCGGGACCGGGCAGATCGCCGACCAGCAGGTCCAGTTCGGAGCGCTGCCGCGCGGCCGACACCAGTGCTGAGCGCTCCTCGAACTCTCCGATGTCGATCAGGCCGAGCGCGACCGCGTTGTGCAGGCGGCGCAGCGTGCCGTTGCGGTCGGCATCGGAGATCCGCATCTCGGCCGGTTCGACGGATCGCCCGTGGTTGATGTCGGTCATGGCAGTTCCACGGTACCCCGGCAGGGACCGCCGCCCGGACGGCGATCAGGTGTGATGTCAGCTAAGCCTGGTAGTCGGGAGGCAGCGCGTCGAGCATGCCCTTGAGCATGCGCACCGCGTACTCCGAACTTCCGCCGCCGACGATCAGCGCCGAGAACGCCATGTCGCCGCGATACCCGGTGAACCACGAGTGCGAACCGCCGGCGAATTCGGCCTCACCGGTCTTGCCGCGCACGTCGCCGGCCCCCTGCAGATCCTTCGCGGTGCCGTTGGTGACCACCAGCCGCATCATCGGCCGCAGCCCGTCCACCACACTCTGCGGGATCGGTTGCCGCTCACCGTCGATCGTCGTCTCGCGACCCTGGATCAGCTGCGGCACCGGGGTCTGCCCGGCCGACACCGTGGCGGCGGCCAACGCCATCCCGAACGGGCTGGCCAGCACCTTGCCCTGGCCGAACCCGTCCTCGGTGCGCTCGGTCAGGTTGACCGTCGGCGGCACATCGCCGGTGACCGTGGGCAGCCCGGGGATCACGAAGTCGGCGCCGAGGCCGTACTGCGAGGCGGCCTGGGTCAGCCCGCGCGGCGGCATCCGGCTGGCCAGTTCGGCGAAGGTGGTGTTGCAGGAACTGGCGAACGCCCGGGACATCGGGACGGTGCCGAGGTCGAACCCGCCGTAGTTCGGCACCGTGCGGTGACCGATGTCCATCGTGCCGGGGCAGCCCAGAAGTGTGTTGGGCGTGGCCATCTGGCGTTCGATCGCCGCACCGGCCGTCACGATCTTGAACGTCGACCCGGGCGGGTAGAGGCCCATCGTGGCCACCGGACCCTCACGGTCGGCGGCCGTGTTCTGCGCGACCGCCAGGACCTCGCCGGTGGACGGCTTGATCACGACGATCATCGCCTGCTTGTCGGTGACGTCGACGGCGTTCTGCGCCGCGGTCTGCACCGAACGGTCCAGCGTGATGCCCACCGACGGCGCCGGGGTACCGGGCACCTCGTTGAGCACGTCGACGTCGACGCCGTTCTGGTTGACCGTGACCACCCGCCAGCCCGGCTCCCCGTCCAGATCCTCGGCGACGGTCTTCTTCACCTCGTTGATCACCGCGGGGGCGAACCCCGGGTCGGTCGGCACCATCTCCGGATGCGGGGTGATCACCACCCCGGGCAGATCGCGCACCGCGGCGGCGACGGCGTCGTGGTCGGCCTTGTTCAGGGTCACCAGGCCCAGCGGCCTCTTGCTGGAGCTGGCCAGCTCCGCCAGCCGCTGCGGCTCCAGTGTGTTGTCGAACCGGTGCAGGGCGCCGGCCAGCGTGCGGGCGGTGGACATCAGGTCGACGCCGGCGGCGCGCGCGTCCAGTGCGAAGTGGTACTTGTAGCCCGGGACCAGCACGTTGGTGCCGGTCCGTTCGTGCACGGACGCACGCGGCGGCGAATCGGCCCGCAGCGCGAAGGTCTGGTTCTCCCCCAACCGCGGATGCAGACCGGTGGCGTTCCAGCGCACCTCCCAGCGTCCCTCGTCACGCACCATGTTGAGCCGGCCGTCGTAGGTCCAGGTGCGGTCCTTGGGCAGGTGCCAGGTGTAGCGGAAGGCGATGCTGCCGATGTCCTCGGCGTACTTGGAGCTCAGGATCTGCGCGTCGAGACCCTTGGCCTGCAGACCGGCCCACGCCTCGTTGAGGTCGGCCCGGGCTTCCTCGGGGCGGTCGGCCAGGCGCGCGGCCGCTTCGGTGTCACCGGTGGCCAGGGCCGCGAAGAATTCCTCGGCGACCGGCTCCGGACCGTTGGGTCGCGGCGTGCACCCCGCGACCGGGGCGACAAGGGCGACCGCGGCGACCAACGCCGCGATGCGTGTTACGGATGTGAGCAGTGATGCCATTGGGACTGATGTTAAGAAGTCACGATCCGGTTTCGGTGCAGGCGCACCGTGATCACGCCGACCTGTTCTCCAGAATCTGTGTCAGGAGCCGGCGGCCGGGGCCCGCACCACCAGTGGCACCGCGGGGAAGTACGCGGCCATCTCCGAGCGTGAGGCCCGCAGCGCCGCCGTGCCGTAGCCCTGCTTGCGGTGGTCCGGGTGGATCCAGATCCGCACGTCGACCTCGCCACCGGCCAGTTCGCCGAACACCATGCCGACCTTGGTCGCGCCGACCTCGGCGACCAGCCACGCGGCCTCCTCGGCCGCCATCCGCGTGACCGCACTGCGGATCTCGTCACCGAGATCGCCTGCGGGCGCGGCGGTCCCGTCTCCGGCCGAGCGCACGTCGGCGGTACGGGCGGCGAAGACGTCGCGGTCGTCCTCGGCGGAGAACGGCCGCAGCATCAGGTGCCGAGCCGAACCGGGGGTCGGCTCGGGCTGGGAGAACGTCGGCACCTTGCTGTTGAGGTTCTCCAGCTCGGCGGCGATCCGGCGCCGGGACACCTTGGTGAGCCGGTCGAAAGACAGCCGCAGCACCGCCTCTGCGGCCTCCGGCGATGCGTCGAGAAGGTCGGCGATCGCCTCGATCGCGGCGTCGTAGTCGTCGGAGTCCACTACCGCGTCGAGCACCTCGTGCCGCCGTTCCAGCGCGCGGACCAGGGCGTCTGCGATCGCGCGGCGATCCGCTTCCTGCTCGGTCATATCGAGAGCGTAGGCCGTGCCGAGGTCAGTCGAGCAGTACGGTCGCAAACGATGCGATCTCGGCGAATCCGATGCGCGCGTAGGTCGCCCGCGCCACGATGTTGAAGCTGTTGACGTACAGGCTGGCGATGCGCCCGCCGGCGACGACGGACGCCGCGACCGCAGCGGTTCCGGCGGTGCCGAGCCCACAGCCCCGCCGGTCGGGATGCACCCACACACCCTGGATCTGGCCGACGGCGGGCGACTGGGAACCCACCTCGGCCTTGAACACCACCTCACCGCGTTCGAAGCGGGCCCAGGCGCGGCCCGCGGCGATCAGCCCGGCGACCCGGCGCCGGTAACCGCGGCCGCCGTCCCCGACACGGGGGTCGATGCCGACCTCACCGATGAACATGTCGACGGCCGCGACGAGGTACGCGTCGAGTTCCTCCATCCGCACCTGCCGCACCGCCGGGTCCGTGGCGCACACCGGCGCGGTGTTCAGCGCCATCAGTGGCTGATGGGCGCGCACGTCGCGGGCGGGACCCCAGACCGGCTCCAGGCGCTGCCACATCGGCAGCACCAGCTCGGCCCGGCCGACCAGCGATGAGCACCGCCGGGCACTGCTCATCGCCTTGTCGGCGAACGCGTTCAGGTCACCGGGGCCGCCGCGCAGCGGGATCAGGTTCGCCCCGGCGAAACACAGGGATTCGTTGGCACGCCTGCGGGTCCACAGCTCGCCGCCGATCGCCGACGGTTCGATGCCGTGTTCGGCCACGCGGGCGGCCACCATGCAGGAGGCGACCGGGTCGTCGTCGAGGACCTGCCGGACGGCGTGGACGTCACGCACCACCGACACTCTTCGCTCGTCTACGAGCCGGAAAAGCGGAGGAGCCGACATCTGAGTTCTTTCTGCGACTGACCCGATGGGGACCCCACCCCCGGGGTCACGTCTCAGCTTACGGTCACAACTGGTGAACCGGAGGCTTCATCCGAACCTCGCGTCGTTTCCATTTCGGAGGCGAGCCGCATCGCCTCTTCGATCAAGGTCTCCACGATGAGCGCTTCGGGCACGGTCTTGATGACCTCACCCTTGACGAAGATCTGCCCCTTGCCGTTCCCGGAGGCCACCCCGAGGTCGGCTTCACGCGCCTCGCCGGGTCCGTTGACGACACAACCCATCACCGCGACGCGCAGCGGCACCTCCATGCCCTCCAGGCCGGCGGTCACCTCGTTGGCGAGGGTGTACACGTCGACCTGGGCGCGCCCGCACGACGGGCAGGACACGATCTCCAGGCCCCGGGGCCGCAGGTTCAGCGACTCCAGGATCTGGTTGCCCACCTTGACCTCTTCGGCGGGCGGCGCCGACAGCGACACCCGGATGGTGTCGCCGATGCCCTTGGACAGCAGTGCGCCGAACGCGACGGCGGACTTGATGGTGCCCTGGAACGCCGGGCCGGCCTCGGTCACGCCGAGGTGCAGCGGGTAGTCGCACTGGGCGGCCAGCTGCTCGTAGGCGGCGACCATGATCACCGGATCGTTGTGCTTGACGCTGATCTTGATGTCGCCGAAGCCGTGCTCCTCGAACAGCGACGCCTCCCACAGCGCCGACTCCACCAGCGCCTCCGGGGTGGCCTTGCCGTACTTCTGCATGATCCGCTTGTCCAGCGAGCCGGCGTTGACGCCGATGCGGATCGGAATGCCCGCCTCACCGGCGGCCTTGGCGACCTCGCCGACCCGGCCGTCGAACTCCTTGATGTTGCCCGGGTTGACCCGGACCGCGGCACAGCCGGCGTCGATCGCGGCGAAGATGTACTTCGGCTGGAAGTGGATGTCGGCGATCACCGGGATCTTCGACTTCTTCGCGATGATCGGCAGCGCGTCGGCGTCCTCCTGACGCGGGCACGCCACCCGGACGATGTCGCATCCGGACGCGGTCAGCTCGGCGATCTGCTGCAGGGTCGCGTTGATGTCGTGGGTCTTGGTGGTGCACATCGACTGCACGGCGATCGGATGGTCGCTGCCGATGCCGACGTCGCGGACCATCAGCTGGCGCGTCTTTCGGCGCGGCGCCAACACGGGGGGCGGCGGCGCAGGAGGACCCGGCATGCCAAGGCCAACAGAACTCATCAGAAGTCTCCTACTGGAACAACGTGATCGGGTTGATCACGTCTGCTGTCACGGTCAGCAAGGTGAAGCCCACCATCACGATGATCACGACATACGTGAGGGGCATCAGCTTGAGGTAGTTCACCGGGGCGGCGGCCACCTTGCCGCGGGCTTCCCGGATCTTGTTGCGGGCCTTCTCGTACAGCGCGATCGAGATGTGACCGCCGTCGAGCGGCAGCAGCGGGATCAGGTTGATGCCGCCGAGCACGAAGTTCAGCTGCGCGAGGAAGAACCAGAACGCGACCCACACGCCGTGCTCGACGGTCTCGCCGCCGATGCGCGAGGCCCCGACGACGCTCAGCGGCGTCTCCGGGTCGCGTTCGCCGCCGGTGATCGACTCCACCAGCGCCCCGATCTTCGTCGGGATCTTGACGATGGCCTTGCCGAGCTCGACGCCGAGATCCTTGGTGAACACCAGGGTCCCGGGGACGGCGGTGAGCGCGTTGTACTGCGTGGGCCCGAACTGGGCGGCCGTCACGCCGATGCTGCCGACGTCCGCGGGCACCGCGGGACCGCCGTCGGCGCCCGCGACGAAGCGCTGGCTCGGGGTGACGTTCACGGTGGTGGTGAACTCACGGGACTGGCCGTTCTCCTCGCGCTGCACCGTCAACTCGGTCGGGCCACTCTGCTTGCGCACGGCCTCGACCAGCGCGTCGAACGTCGCAACCTCGGTGTCGCCCACCTTGGTGATCACGTCACCGGCCTGGATACCGGCCGCGGCGGCCGGGCTGTTGGCGATGCAGTCGCCCAATTCCCCTTGCGCCACTTCCGATTTGACGCACGACGTCTCGCCGACCACGGCGGTCGTCGGCGCCGTGATGTTCGGCAGGCCCCAGGTGACCGCGATGCCGTAGATCAGCACCAAGCCGATGATGAAGTTCATCGCCGGGCCGGCGAACAGCACCGCGACGCGCTTCCAGGTCTTCTGCTTGTACATCGCGTACGGCCGGTCGGCGGGGTCGAGTTCCTCGACCGCGGTCATCCCGGCGATATCGCAGAAACCACCGAGGGGCACGGCCTTGATGCCGTATTCGGTGTCGCCGAGTTTGTTGGGCCGCCGGGTCGACCACAGCGTCGGGCCGAACCCGACGAAGTAGCGGCGCACCTTCATCCCTGTGGCGCGCGCCACCCACATGTGGCCGCATTCGTGCAGCGCCACAGACACCAGAATGGCGAGCGCGAACAGCGTCACGCCAAGCACGTACATCATCGTGGCGGCCAGTCCTAACTTCTACTACCTGCGGATTCCCGCTCGACCGCGCTCCGCGCCCGGTCACGGGCCCAGTCCTGTGCGTCGAGCACCTCATCCACGGTAGCTGGTTCGGCCCGCCATTGGTCGGCAGCGCGCAGCACCTCGGCAACCGTGCGCACGATTGCCGGGAACCGGATCCGGCCCTGCAGGAACGCCTCGGCGGCCTCCTCGTTGGCGGCGTTGTACACCGCGGTCATGGCGCCCCCGGCCCGGCCGGCGTCCCGGGCCAGGGTCACCGCCGGGAACACCTCGTCGTCCAGCGGTTCGAAATCCCAGCGTGAGGCGGTGCTGAAGTCGCAGGCCAGGGCCGCTCCGGCGACCCGTGCCGGCCAGCCCAGCGCCAGCGCGATGGGCAGCTTCATATCGGGCGGACTGGCCTGGGCCAGCGTCGAGCCGTCGGTGAAGGTGACCATCGAGTGCACGATCGACTGCGGGTGCACCACCACGTCGATGCGGTCGTAGTCGATCCCGAAGAGCAGGTGCGTCTCGATCAGCTCCAGGCCCTTGTTGACCAGCGACGCCGAGTTCAGCGTGTTCATCGGACCCATCGACCACGTGGGGTGCGCGCCGGCCTGTTCCGGGGTGACGTCCTCGAGCTGTTCGGCGGTCCAGCCGCGGAACGGTCCGCCCGAGGCGGTGAGCACGAGCCTGGCGACCTCGTCGGCGGTGCCGCCGCGCAGGCACTGCGCCAGCGCCGAGTGTTCGGAGTCCACCGGCACGATCTGGCCCGGGGCGGCGGCCTTCTGCACCAGCGGGCCGCCGGCCACCAACGACTCCTTGTTCGCCAGGGCCAGCCGGGCGCCGGTGGCCAGCGCGGCCAGCGTCGGCTTCAGACCGAGCGCGCCGACGAGGCCGTTGAGCACGACGTCGACCCCGGTCGTCTCGGCGGTGGCCTCCACCAGGCGGGTGACCGCGTCCGGACCCGAGTAGGTGACGTCGCCGATCGCCGCCGCGGCGGCCTCGTCGGCGACGGCGAGATTCGACACCCCGGTCTCGGCGCGCTGGCGGGCCAGCAGGTCACGGTTCCCGCCGCCCGCGGCGAGGCCGACGATCTCGAAACGGTCGGGGTTGGCCGCGATCACCTCCAGCGCCTGGGTGCCGATGGACCCGGTGGAGCCCAGGATCAGGACCCGCAGTCTTTCGCTCACCGACCCATTGTGCCGCCCCCGGCGGATGTGACGTGAATGTGACACCACGGCCTTCGACCCATCCGGCGCGGCGACGGCTCGGAATCACCGGTGTGCCAACTCCAGAGCCGGGCAACGGTGTCCGGCTCGAGAACGAGATGGGATCGAAAGGGATGAGGAAATGATGACAACTCGACGGAAGACAGCCGCGGTCGCGGGAATCGCCGCGGTGGCCATCTTCGGTGCCGCGTGCTCCAGCGAAGAAGCCGGGAACACCGCCTCGTCGGCCACGAGCTCGGCGGCCTCGGCGATGGAATCGGCCACCAGCGAGATGACCACGTCCTCGGGTGCCCCGGCGGCCGACCCCGCGTCCGGCCTCATCGGCACCGGGTGTGCGGCCTACGCCGAGCAGGTCCCCGAAGGCCCGGGTTCGGTGGCGGGGATGTCGGCCGATCCGGTCACGGTGGCCGCGTCCAACAACCCGATGCTGACCACGCTGACCCAGGCGCTGTCCGGCCAGCTCAACCCGGACGTGAACCTCGTCGAGACGCTCGACGGCGACCAGTTCACCGTGTTCGCGCCGACCGACGACGCGTTCGCCAAGCTCGACCCGGCCACGATCGAGACCCTCAAAACCGATTCGGCGCTGCTCACCAACATCCTGACCTACCACGTCGTCCCGGGCCAGGCCGCTCCCGACGCCGTCGCCGGCGAGCACACCACGGTGCAGGGCGCGCCCCTGACCGTGACCGGCGCCGGAAACGACCTGATGGTCAACAACGCCGGACTGGTGTGCGGGGGCGTCAAGACCGCCAACGCCACCGTCTACATGATCGACACCGTCCTGATGCCCCCCGCCACCAATTGATCACTGCTGGAAAGGATTCCACTCACATGATGTTTTCGAAGATCTCACTGGCCGGTGCGGGCATGGCCGTCGCGGCGGCCGCCGGCCTGTCGTTCGGCACGGCGGCGACGGCCTCGGCCGCTCCCGTCGGACCCGGCTGCGCGGCCTATGTCCAGCAGGTGCCCGACGGCCCGGGTTCGGTGGCGGGCATGGCGACCTCACCGGTCACGGTGGCCGCGTCCAACAACCCGCTGCTGACCACGCTGACCCAGGCGGTGTCCGGTCAGCTGAACCCGGACGTGAACCTCGTCGAGACGCTCGACGGCGGCCAGTTCACCGTGTTCGCGCCGACCGACGAGGCGTTCGCCAAGCTCGACCCGGCGACGATCGAAGCCCTGAAGACCGATTCGGCGCTGCTCACCAAGATCCTGACCTACCACGTAGTCCCGGGCCAGGCCGCTCCCGACGCCGTCGTCGGTGAGCACACCACGGTGGAGGGCGCACCTGTCACGGTCACCGGCGGCGGGGACCATCTGATGGTCAACGACGCGTCGGTGGTGTGCGGGGGCGTACAGACCGCGAACGCGACGGTCTACCTGATCGACACCGTGCTGCTTCCCCCCGCGCGGTGACGGCGGCCTTCCCGCCCGGCTCAGTGCGAGCCGGGCGGGAAGTGCTCGATCCAGTGCCGGGCGATGTCGACGCGGCGCGCGATCCACACGTCCTCGTGCGACTGCACATGGTCGAGGAAGCGTTCCAGCGCCGCGGTGCGCGCCGGCCGGCCGGCCAGACGGCAGTGCAGCCCGACCGACAACATCTTCGGCGCGCCGTCGAGTCCCTCGGCGTAGAGCACGTCGAACGCATCGCGAAGATGCGCGAAGAACTGCTCACCGCTGGGGAATCCGCCCGGGCTCGCGAACCGCATGTCGTTGGTGTCCAGCGTGTAGGGCACGACCAGGTGGTCGGTGCCGGCGACCCGGGTCCAGTAGGGCAGGTCGTCGGCGTAGGAGTCCGAGTCGTAGAGGAACCCGCCGTGTTCGACCACCAGTTGCCGGGTCTGCGGCGAATCCCGTCCGGTATACCAGCCCAACGGCGCCGACCCGGTCAGCCCGGTGATCAGCGCGACGGCCTCGGCCAGGTGCGCCCGTTCGACCTCCGGTTCGACGAGTTGATAACTGATCCAACGCAATCCGTGACAGGCGATCTCGTCACCGCGCCGCCGGAACGCCGCGACGGCCTCCGGGTTGCGGGCGAGCGCCATCGCGACACCGAAGATCGTCAGCGGCAGACCGCGGCGGTCGAACGCGCGCAGCACCCGCCACAACCCGGCCCGCGACCCGTATTCGTACTGCGATTCCATGCTCATGTGCCGGTTGGGGAACGCCTGGGCGCCAACGATTTCGGAGAGGAAGGTCTCCGAGGACGGGTCGCCGTGCAGGACGCTGTTCTCGGCGCCCTCCTCGTAGTTCAGGACGAACTGCACCGCGATCCTGGCGCCGCCCGGCCAGCACGGGTCGGGGGGATTACGGCCGTAGCCGACCATGTCCCGCGGGTAGTGGTCGGCCGGCCGATCGGTCATCGGAGCATTGTGGCAGTTCAACGGTGGACTTTCGCGACGACGGTTTCGGCGCGGTATCGACGATGACCCTTTCGTCAGAATCCGCCGGCCGTAGTTTCTCCGGCGGTGATCGTGGGCAGCTTCATGGCATGCCCTCGGTGCTGTGGTTCCGCCGCGATCTGCGGCTCGCCGACCTGCCCGCGCTGCTCGCGGCCGCCGACGAGGACGGCGACGTGCTGGCCTGCTACGTGCTCGACCCACGGCTGGAGGCGTCGGCGGGGGCACGGCGGCTGCAGTACCTCTACGACGCGCTGCGCGACCTGCGCGACGGTCTGGACGGGCGCCTGCTGGTGACCCGGGGAGATCCCAGGACACGGATTCCCGAGGTGGTCAGGTCGGTGGGGGCGGCGTCGGTGCACGTGTCAGAAGACTTCACGCCGTTCGGGATGCGCCGTGACGAGCAGGTGCGCGACGCGCTCGGCGACGGCGTCGAATGGGTGGCGACGGGATCGCCCTACCTGGTGTCACCGGGGCGGGTCACCAAGAGCGACGGCACCCCGTACAAGGTGTTCACGCCGTTCTTCGACGCGTGGCGGCGGCACGGATGGCGCTCCCCCGCCGAATCGGGCCGCGACTCGGCGCGCTGGATCGATCCCGCCGACGTGTCCGGCGTCGCCTCGGTGGGCGACATCCCCGACGCCGGCGAGACGCTCGATCTGCCTGCCGGCGAGCAGGCGGCGCGTACGCAGTGGCGCGAGTTCGTCGAGGACGGTCTGGCCGGATACGCCGACGACCGCAACCGGCCCGACCTCGCCGCCACCAGCAGGATGTCGGCGCACCTGAAGTTCGGCGCCATCCATCCGCGCACCCTGGCCGTCGACCTGGGCCGGGGCAAGGGCGGGCAGGCCTACCTGCGCGAGTTGGCGTTCCGTGATTTCTACGCCTCGGCGGTGACCCACTGGCCGCGCAGCACGTGGTGGAACTTCAACACCGCGTTCGACGCGATCGAGCTCGACGACGGCCCGGACGCGCAGGCGGCGTTCGAGGCGTGGAAGGCCGGCCGCACCGGCTACCCGATCGTCGACGCCGGGATGCGTCAGCTGCGCGAATCCGGGTTCGTGCACAACCGGGTGCGGATGATCGTCGCGTCGTTCCTGGTCAAGGATCTGCACCTGCCGTGGCAGTGGGGCGCGCGCTGGTTCCTCGATCAGCTGGTCGACGGCGATATGGCCAACAACCAGCACGGCTGGCAGTGGGCGGCCGGGTCCGGCACCGACGCGGCGCCGTACTTCCGGGTGTTCAACCCGACCACACAGGGCAAGAAGTTCGACCCGTCCGGGGTGTACGTGAAGCGCTGGGTGCCCGAACTGGCCGACGTCGCCGACGTGCACAACCTCGACGCCGACCGGCCGAAGGACTATCCGCAACCGATCGTGGACCACGGCCAGGAACGTGAAGAAGCGCTGCGCCGGTACAACGCCATTCGAGGCTGAGCCTGAAGGAACGGCCTACTTCAGCGTCTGACCGGCGTCCACCGGCAGGGCGACCCCGGTCAGGTACCGGCCGGTCGGTCCGCACAGATAGACCATCGCGTCACTGACGTCGCGTGGTTCCATCATCGGCAGCTGCAGCAGCGCCTGCTGCGCCAGGCTGAACGACGGGTGCGCACCTGCCCACTCGGCCATCGCCTCGTTGAGCACCATCTGGGTGGCCACCCCGCCCGGGTGCACGGAGTTGACCCGGATGTTCTTCTCGGCCAGCGAGCGCGCGAAGTGCCGCATCAACCCGATCACGCCGTGCTTGGCCGCGGTGTACCCGGCGGCGCCGTGGTTCATGGTGCCGAACTCGGTGCTGACCGAGGTGAAGCCGGCCGCGGAGCTGGTGATCACGATCGCGCCGCCGTCGGGGTTGCGCAGCAGGGCGGGCAGCGCGGCGTCGACGGTGAAGTACACGCCGTTGAGCATCACGGCGATCGCGTCGGTGAACGCGGTGATGTCGTGGCCCTGCGGTCCGGCCGCGGGCAGGATGCCGGCGTTGGCGAGGACGTAGTCGAGGCGGCCGAACTGCTCGACACCGTCGGCCACCACCTCGGTCAGCCGCTCGCGGTCGCGGACGTCGGCCTGCGCGGCGACGATGCGGCGCCCGGTCTTCTCCACCAGCCGCGCGGTCTCCTCGAGGTCCTCCGGCGTGGCCATCGGGTAGGCGACCGAATCCAGCTGGGCGCAGATGTCGACGGCGATGACATCGGCACCTTCTTCGGCGAAGCGGACCGCGTGCGCCCGACCCTGGCCCCGGGCGGCGCCGGTGACCAGCACGACCTTGCCGTCGAAGACCCCGGGGGAAGACTCAGCCGTCATGAGCGGTCAGCCTACTGGCCGTAAACCCCGGCTCTACGGCGGCGCGTAGTAGAGCTGTGTCAGAATGTCGGCCAGGAACACGCACGACCATCGAAGACCCTGAGGAGCCAGCTGTGGCAAGCACCGAGGTGGAACGACACACCGGCGTCGACGTCGAAGACGTGCCGTCCGCCCAATGGGGCTGGTCGTCGGGCAGTGTGCGGGGCTACCAGATCGGCGGCGTGCTGGCCGCGGCGTTCCTGCTCGTGATGATGCACGGCAACCACACGGGCCGGGTCGAGGACCTGTTCCTGATCGGGTTCGCCCTGTTCGTGCTCGGGTTCGTCGCGCGCAGCGTCTACACCACGCGCAACCCCGACACCCGCTAACGTCCCGCGACCGGGAGCAGGTCGGCGCCGTCGAGTGGGTACCACAGTGCGGCGCTGACGAAGGTCTCGACGGTCGCCTCCGGCCCCGGCTGCCCGATCGCGCGCAGCGCTCCTGCCTTGAAAGCCCGCGCGGCAGCGCTGGCGCGGTGCCAGACGCGCTCGAACCTGTCGTCGGTCCCGACCCCGGAGACATCGCCCCATACGGTGATCTCGGTACGTCCCGCTTCGAGGAGCCGGTGCAGCTCGCGACGCATCCGGGCGTCCCGCCGCACCAGTTGCCCGTCGACGGCGACCGCCGCGCACGAACGGCGCACCAGATCGGGCGCGGATTCACTCGGCGTGACCGCTTCGCAGCGCACCCCGAGGATCGTCAGTGGCCGGACGTCGGCCTCCGCCGGCACCAGCACGGTGACCTGCCAGCCCGCCCGCACCCGGTCACACAGCCAGCCACCGGCCGCCGCCACCACGGCGCCGACGTCGTCGGCGACCACGGTGAGGTCGTAGGCGTGCAGGGTCTCCCCCGACGACCGGACACCCGAACCCTTGTTTTCGGACGACTCGAGGTCGTCCACCTCAAACATCGTCATCGCGTCACCCTTCGGCGCGCGTCACGGCGCGCTGCAGACAGCGTGACATTTATGAACTGATCTGTAAAGTATCGAATCGATCTCGACGGAGCGCCGCTACGCGAAACCGAGTTCCGCATAAGCGGTTCCGCGTCTACAGCGCCGGTGCGGGGGGCATCGCCGTCTCGACGGGTGTCAAATCTTCGGGCAGCCCGGCGGCCTTCCGGATCTCGCGGAACGAGGCGACCAACGCGTCGGTCGCCTCGTGCGGATCCTTCAACGTCCGGTCGTCGGTGAGCACCGAGATGGAGAGCTGGTCGACGTAGCTCCACACGGTGATGTTCATGCCGCTGCCCGCCACGATCGGGCCCACCGAGTAGATCTCGTCGATCACGGCCCCCTCCATCCGCCCCCGCTCGCGCGGGCCGGGAACGTTGGAGATCGTCAGGTTCATGACCATCGCCGACTCCACCCGGCGGCCCTGCATCCGGAAGATCCGCGGGGTGGTGGCCGGCGGCAGATAGGTCAGCCACTTCGGGAGCAGGGTCGGACCGAGCAGGTTGTGATTCTCCTTGGCGATCGCCGTCGACGTCGCGGTGAGCTTGACCCGTTCCAGCGGGTCTTCGATGTGCACCGGCAAAGACGGTGTCATGTAGGTGAATTCGTTGCCGACCAGCCGATCGGGCGAAGGATTGAAACTCACCGGCACGCCAGCGATCAACGGGTAGCTGGCATGTCCGTCATAGGTCATCTGCAACGCGCGCAGCGCACCGGCCGCGGTGGCCAGGACCAGGTCGTTGAGGGTGACGCCGAGATGGCGGGCCGTCTCCTTGACGTCGGCCAGCGCGAGCGGCGCGGTCGCGAAGCGGCGCCCCGGTGTCACGACGTGGTTGATGAACGTCGGCGGCGGCGCGAAGTTCTTGGCCAGGTCCGGGTTGCGCCCACGCTCCTTGGCCTTCCTGCGCACCCGCGTCACCGACCTCGCGGTCTCGTTCATCAACGACGGCAGCCGGCGCAGCTGACGGCTGTGGTCGCGCGCCGCGCCCTTGAGCAGGTTGGCGGGCGCGGTCGAGTCGGCGCGGACCGTCGCGAGCGCACCGCCGATCTCCGGTTCGTTCGGCTGGATCGTCATCGCGAGCTGGTTGGCCGACGCCATCCCGTCGGCGAGTACGTGGTGCACCTTATGGATCACGGCAATTTTATTGCCCGCCAATCCTTCTGCGATGTACATCTCCCACAGCGGGCGGTTGCGGTCCAGCGGGGCGCTGGCGATCTCGCCGATCAACTGGTCGAGCTCACGCCGCCCACCCGGGGCCGGCACCTGCGCCCGGCGGATGTGGTAGTCGACGTCGATCTCGGCGTTCTGCACCCACATCGGGTGGTGGAACTTCAGCGGGATGTCGACCAGCTGGTATCGCAGCGGAGCCAGGGCGTGCAGCCTGGGCAGTGCGGCACGGCGGAACAGCTCGAAGCTGTAGCCCTCGATGTTCGACACATCGAGCACCCCGATCTTGAGGGTGTGCATGTGGATCTCGGGGGTCTCGCTGTAGAGCATCATCGCGTCCACGCCGTTGAGCCGTCGCACGCCCACCCCCTGTTCCACCGGTGCAACTGATACTCCTTGTTAGCAGAAACCGCGCGGTTGAGCATCACAGCGATACCCGTCAATGACATTTCGCGAACAATTTGTCAGCATGGTCGCGATGACTCCGACGAAAGCCGTTGACCCGGGGACTCTTCGATGAGCCTGGTGGCCGGCCGCGGCCCGCTCAGCGGCGACCGGGCCGGGCGGTTCAGCCCGCAGGTCACCGGCGATCTGGTCTACATCGAGCCGCACCCGAGACGGGTGCGGGCGGTGCGCGACGGCCGCACGGTGATCGACACCGAGGCGGTGATGATGGTGCACCGCCGCGGGGCACCGTTGAGCTACGCGTTCGTCGCGACCGACGTCGGCGATCTGCCCACCACCCCGGTGCCCGAGGCACCCGAGTTCGTCACCGTGCCGTGGACGGCGGCGGACACCTGGTTCGAGGAAGGACGCCGGCTCGTGCACTATCCCCCTAACCCGTATCACCGGGTGGATTGCAGGCCCACCAGCCGCAAGCTCTGCGTACGCGCCGCCGACGTCACGCTGGTCGACACCGCCGACACCACGATCCTGTTCGAGACGGCGTTGCCTCCGCGGTTGTACGTGCACCCGTCGGCGGTGCGCACCGACGTGCTGCGGCGCTCGGACACGTCGTCGTACTGCAACTACAAGGGCTACGCGACGTACTGGCACGTCCAGCTCGACGGCACCGTCGTCGAGGACGCGGCCTGGAGCTACGACGACCCGCTGCCCGAGAGCACCCCGATCGGCGGCTTTCTCAGCTTCGACGAGACGAAGCTGACGGTGCGGGCGGAACTTCCGTGACCCGCTGGTATGCCCTGGACGAGGCCGACGCCGGGTTCCTGGACACCGCG
This sequence comes from Mycolicibacterium parafortuitum, assembly GCF_002086815.1. Classification (GTDB taxonomy): domain Bacteria; phylum Actinomycetota; class Actinomycetes; order Mycobacteriales; family Mycobacteriaceae; genus Mycobacterium; species Mycobacterium parafortuitum. The sequence continues at coordinate 4,394 of NZ_MVID01000025.1, read as the reverse complement.
CCGCACGTGTTCCGCTACGAGATGCATTACGACGCAACGCCGGAACAGGTGTGGGAGTCGCTGCAGTCCGACGAGTCGCTGGCCGCCTGGGGTAACACGATCGGGTCGCTGACCTGGACGTCGCCGCGGCCGTTCGGCGTCGGCACCACCCGCGAGGTCGGCACGGGTCCGATCCGGGTGCGCGAACGGTTCTTCCGCTGGGACGAGGGTTCGGGCTACTCGTTCTGGGTCTACGAGGCCAACGCCGGGCTGTTCCGGCGGTTCGCCGAGGACTACCGGGTCGAACCCGAAGGCGACGGGACGCGGTTCACCTGGGTGATCGCGCTGGAACCCGCCCGCGCGCTGCGGCTGCCGTTCAAGGTGCTCGCACCGCTGGTGAAGGCCGGCTTCGGACGGCCCGCGGCCGACGGACAGAAGTACTTCGCCACCCGATAGGGTCGGCACCTGATGACAGGTGTCAAGTCGAGCTGGATCGCGCAGCTTCTCCGGTATGAACGTCGCGGCGACACGTTCGTGACCCACCCACGCCAGGTCGCCCCCGGGCAGCGGCTGTTCGGCGGGCTGATCGCCGCCCAGTCGCTGGCCGCCGCGGGCGCCACCGTCGACCCCGGCAAGCTGCCGCAGTCGCTGCACCTGTACTTCGTCCGCGGCGGCCGCTACGACGTCGACGTGGAACTGCACGTCGAACGCACCCGGGACGGGCGGTCCTTCGACACCCGCCGGGTCACCGCCGTGCAGCACGACGCGGTGATCATGGAGATGATCGCGTCGTTCCACGTGCCCGAGCCGGGCGCCGACGAGTATCCGCCGCACCGGCCGACTGTCGAGTTCGACGACACCGCGATCCGGGAACCCGATCTCGAGTTCGCCGATCGCTTCGAGCTGCGCACCCGGCCCGACGACGACCGGCCGTTCGCGATCCCGCCGTTCTGGATCCGCGCCCGCGGCGAGGTCGAGGACGATCCGCTGCTGCGGGCGTGCACGCTGGCGTTCATGTCCGACATCGGTCCGGTGCCCGTCGCGCACCCGAGAGGTGTGCCGCTGCGGCCCGGGGCCGGCCAGGCGGCGAGCCTGGACCATTCGGTGTGGTTCCACCGCCCGTTCGTGCCACACGAGTGGAACTGCTACGAGGTGCACCCGCTCAACGTCGGTGACTCCCGCGGCCTGGTGCACGGCTCGCTGTATGACCGCGCCGGCGCGCTGATCGCGACAACCACCCAGGAAGCGTTGTGGCGGGTGTAGGTTCGGGCTCGTGTCGACGCTGACCAACCGCCAGATCCTGTTACGCCGCCGACCGAACGGACTGGTCGCCCCCGACGACACCGAACTCGTCGAGGCGCCCGCGCCCGAACCCGCCGAGGGTGAGGCGTTGGTGCGCACCACCTACGTCGGCATCGACGCCGCCGCCCGCACGTGGCTCGACGACCAGCCGAGCTACCTGCCGCCGGTCGGACTCGGTGAGGTCATCCGTGCCGCCGGGATCGGCGAGGTCGTCGAATCCCGCTGTGACGCTTACGCCGTCGGTGACGTCGTGACGACGCTGACCGGTTTTCAGGAGTACACGCTGGTGCGTGACGACCTGTTCACCACCCCGGTGCCGGGCCCCGGCGACCAGGTGGACCAGCTCGCGGTGATGTCGATCTACGGGCCGACCGGCGCGACAGCGTATTTCGGGATGATGGGGATCGGACGGCCGCAACCCGGTGAGACGGTGGTGGTGTCGGCGGCGGCGGGCGCGACGGGGTCGGTGGCCGGACAGATCGCCAAGATCGCCGGCGCGCGGGTGGTCGGCATCGCCGGAGGTCCACACAAGTGCCGAGCGGTGGTGGAGGACTTCGGGTTCGACGCGTGTATCGACTATCGCAACGACGACGTGCCCGCCGCGTTGAAACGGCTCTGCCCGCAGGGGGCGAACGTCTACTTCGACAACGTCGGCGGCCCCATCCTCGACGCGGTGCTGGGACGGTTGGCCCACAAGGCCCGAGTGGTGTTGTGCGGGGTGATCTCCAGCTACCTGACCGGCGAGCACCCCGGGCCCGCGAACTACGTGAACCTGCTGGCCAAGACCGCGACGATGCAGGGGTTCAACGCGCTCGACGAGTGGGGCCGCTTCGACGAGGCGTTCGCCGCGCTGCGCGAATGGGAGGACAAGGGGTTGCTGACGCACCGCGAGCACATCTACACGGGCATCGAGTCGTGTGTCGATGCGCTCAACGGTCTGTTCACCGGCGCCAACATCGGTAAGACCTTGGTCAGGCTCTGATCACCGTTTCACCGAAGCTCTCGATCGCCTCCACCGTGTGCGCGAGGCTGTCGCCGGGCACGGTGACCTGAATCCAGGTCACCCCGGCGCGTTCGAGTTCGTCGACCCCGGAGGCGAATTCGTCGGCGTTGAAGTCGTCGGTACCCGGGGTTCCTCCGACGCCGTTGGTGAAGGTGATGTCGATGTCGGCGGGGTCGCGTCCGGCCTCGTCGAGCCGGCGGCGGAGATCGTCGATGCCCTTGACGAGGTGTTCGGTGGTTTCCAGCGCGGCGGTTCGCGCCGTCTGCGCCAGCAGCGCGGGTGCGCGGAACGGGCACCAGCCCTGTCCGTACTTGGCCACCCTGGCGCGCGCCGCGGCGGTGTTGCCGCCGACCCAGATCGGCGGATGCGGTGTACTCACCGGCTTGGGGTGCGCGGTGATCCCGCTGGCGCTGAAGTGCTTACCGTCGTAGCTGAGGTTGTCGGTGGTCCAGATCTCCCGGATCACGTGCAGGGCCTCCTCGAAGAGGTCGGCGCGCTCGTCGAAATCGACCCCGAGCGCGGTGAATTCGCGCTTCAGATAGCCGACCCCGACCGCGAGGGTGAACCGGCCGTCGGAGATCAGGTCCAGCGTCGCACCGGCTTTGGCGACGACGAACGGGTTGCGGTACGGCAGCACGACGATGTTCGGGATCAACCGCAGCGTCGTGGTGTGCGCGGCCGCGAATCCCATTGCGACGAACGGGTCGAGCGCATCGTGCCCGCCTGCTTCCAGCCACCTCTGTGTCGGCGCCGGATGGTCGGTGAAGCCGAAGCCGTCGAATCCGGCCTTCTCCGCGGCCACGGCCACCCGCGCGATCCCCGCGCCGGTGACCAGCTCGGGATTGTAGGGATGGCTGTGCATCGGGTGGGTGATCGCGAACCGCAAGGCCGCCTCCTTAGAATTACCTTCTCCAGTTCCGAGAATGTCGTTACCATGCAGGCGGCGGAAAGTACAGCGGCGGGAGTGAAGATGAGCAAGCCGGAGATCGGCGTCTACCTGCCCCAGATGGGATTCTCGTTCGCCGACGTCCTCCACCGTGCGCGGCGCTGCGAGGAGCTCGGGATCGATTCGCTGTGGCTCTACGACCACCTGTACGGACCCGGGATGCCGGAGTATCCGTCGATGGAGGCGTGGACGCTGGCCACCGCGCTGCTGAGCCGCACCGAGCGGTTGCGCGTCGGACACATGGTGCTGTGCAACCAGTTCCGGCATCCCGTCACGCTGGCGAAGATGGCGACGACGCTGGACCAGATCTCCGGGGGCCGGCTGACGCTGGGGATCGGCAGCGGATCGATCGAGGACGAGCACCGCCGCGCCGGACTGCCGTGGGGGACGTTCGGACAGCGCTCGGCGCTGCTGGGCGAGACGCTGCAGATCTTGCGGCAGGCGTTCATCTCGGAGCGCATCGACTTCGCGGGTGAGCACTTCACGGTGACGGACTTCCTCGTCAAGCCGGGTCCGGTACAGAAGCCCGGCCCGCCGATCGTGGTCGGCGGGGTCGGCGAGAAGTTCACGCTGCCGTTGGTGGCCCGCTACGCGGACGTGTGGAACGTACCGACGTACGCGTTGGATCAGATCGAGCCCAAAATCGCCGCGCTGCGGTCGATCTGCTCCGAGATCGGCCGGGATCCGGACAGCATCGTGCTGTCGATCGAGGCGGTGATGGCGCTGGCCCCGGATGCCTCGTCATTGCCCGACGTACGGGGGCTCGCGGAAAAGCGGTTCGGCGGGCCGGGTTTCGGACTGCACGACACGGGGTTGATCGGGACGGCCGATCAGATCGTCGATCGGCTCGGGAAGCTTGCGGAGATGGGCTTTGGGCAGATCGTGCTGTTCACCCACGATCGCTGTTCCGATCAGACGCTGGAACTGCTGGCCGCGGACGTGGTACCGCAACTCTGACTTGGCTTCTGGGCTCTTGACGGCGCGCACTCAACGCGAGTTATCCACAAAGCCGAGTTGATCCCCAGCCGGGGTTTTCGGGCTCTGACTTGTCACCTCCCGCCGGTAGACTCGCACACATGTTCGAAGTGTCGGTGGTGGAGCCGGAGGGCCTTGGCGGGCTCTCCGATGCCGACCTGATCGATGCGGCCCGGGCGGCGAGCCGGG
>NZ_MVID01000024.1 GCF_002086815.1 Mycolicibacterium parafortuitum | reverse complement strand
CATCGAACAACACCCCTCGACGAATCAGGTGTTGCAGCGACCGATTGAGTCTGAGCGAGTAGACGCCTGCCGGAATGCAGTTTCGGCGGGAGATTCCGCTAGCGCGGCCGCGCGCCGTCGAGGAACAGCCGCACACAGATCCGGATCCGGTCGGCCACCGCGTCGTTGTCGAGCACCGCACCCCACAGCACCCCGTGGGCCGGCCCGCCGATCACCAGGCTCAGAAACGACGTCCCGAGCAATTCCGGATCGGTGATCGCGATGGAGCCTGCCGCGGCGTGCCGCGCGAGCACCTCGGCGATGAACCGCACCACCGGCCGGGTGCCCTGCTCGTAGGCGGTCCGGCTGAGTTCGGGGAACCGGTAGGCCTCGGCGTTGAGGATGCGCTGCAGGCGCACCCCGTCCGGGCTGACCGCGGTCTGCAGCCGGGCGGACGCGACGGCGATCAGCGTCTCCTCCAGATCCCCGGTGTCCAGCGCGCGCAGCTCGTCGACCGGCACCACCCATCGGTCGATTGCCCGCTGCACCGCAGCCCGGAACAGCGCCTCCTTGTCGGCGTACAGCACGTAGATCGTGCGCTTGGCCATGCCCGTCGTCGCGGCGATCCCGTCGATGGTGGCGTGGTCGTACCCGCGGTCCAGGAACACCTCCAGTGCGCAGTCGAGCAGTTCTTCGGCCCGCGCACGTGCCTGTTCGCGAGTCGGGCGGCCGGCGCGCGACCGGCCGGCGGCGACAGGGGCTGGGGAGTTCACCAGACCAGTATGGCGAATGAAACGACTCCGGTGCTATTCTTGCCGCGTATTGAAACGATTCGGGTGCCATTACCGGTTCGACGCTGAACCCACCCGCCGATAACCCCGCTTTCCCACAAGGACCTTTCTTGGCTACACAACTGGTCGAGCGCCCCGCGCCGCCCAAAGGCGGTGCCGTGCTCATCGCCGTCCTCGCCGCCGCGGGCATCAGCGTCTCGCTGATGCAGACGCTGGTCATCCCGCTGATCCCGCAGCTGCCCGACATCCTGGGCACGTCGTCGGCCAATGCGTCGTGGGCGGTGACCGCGACGCTGCTGACCGGCGCGGTCGCGACGCCGATGTTCGGCCGCCTCGGCGACATGTTCGGCGCCAAACGGGTGCTGATCGCGTGCGCGGTGCTGCTGACGGCCGGGTCGGTCATCGCGGCGCTGACGAGCTCGCTGATCCCGCTCGTCGTCGGCCGCGCGCTGCAGGGTTTCGGCATGCCCGTGATCCCGCTGGGCATCAGCGTGCTGCGCGCAGCGCTGCCCGCCGAGCGTGTCGGCGCCGCGATGGGCATGGTCAGCGCGTCCCTCGGGGTGGGTGGTGCGCTGGGTCTGCCACTGTCGGCGGTGATCGCCGAACACTTCAGCTGGCATGCGCTGTTCTGGTCCGCGGCCGTCCTCGGCCTCGGCTCCGGGTTGCTGTTCACGCTGTTCGTTCCCGACGTCGTGCCGTCGAAGTCTCTGGGACGCTTCGACTATCTCGGCGCTGTCGGCCTGGCCGCCGGCCTGATCCTGTTGCTGCTGCCGATCTCGAAGGGCGCCAACTGGGGATGGGGCAGCCCGCTGACGATCGGCATGCTGGTCGGTTCGGTGGCCGTGTTCGTCGCGTTCGTGTGGTGGCAGCTGCGGGTTCCGGCGCCGTTGGTCGACATCCAGACGACGATCAAAACCCCTGTGCTGCTGACCAACCTGGCCTCGATCGCGATCGGATTCGCGATGTTCGCGACGTCGCTGATCGGCCCGCAGATCCTGCAGATGCCCAGCGCGACGGGCTACGGATTGGGCCAGAGCATGGTCGCGGCCGGGCTGTGGATGGCTCCGGGCGGTCTGGCGATGATGGCGTCGGCGCCGATCGCGGCCCGGGTCATCGCCGCGCGCGGCCCCCGGTTCACGCTGATCATCGGCTGTGTCGTGATCGCCGTCGGCTACTTCTCGGCCACGCAGCTTCTCGGTTCCGCGGCCGGGGTGCTGGCCTTCTCCGTGGTGGTCAGCATCGGCGTCGGGTTCGCGTTCGCGTCGCTGCCGACGCTGATCAACGCCGCGGTTCCGGTGTCGGAGACCGCCGCCGCCAACGGCATCAACTCGCTGGCCCGCTCGCTGGGCACCTCGGTGTCGAGCGCGGCGATGGCCGCGGTGCTGGTCCAGACCGGAATGGACGTCGGCGGCCACACGATCCCGTCGCTCGGCGGGTTCCGCACCGCGCTGATCATCGCCGGCGTCGCCGCCGCGGTCGCTGCCGCGATCGCCGTGGCGATCCCGTCGGCCACCCCGGCCCCGGCGCCGGTGGACGACGTCGAGCCGGTGCTGTCCCCGTCGGCGGTGCGCCGCCGCGCGCAGCGGCTGGAGAACGTGATGACCGCGGTGGGACGGCAGTCCGCGGTCGCGCTCGGGGTGTCCTCGACACCGCACCGCCTCGACCGCGGCGACTACGTGATCGCGGCCTATCTGGGCGGTGCCCCGGCGATGACGCCGCCCGAATTGTGCGCCGCGCTGAGCAGCGACCCCAGGCCCGTCGAGGAGCGCATCTCGGCGCTGATCCGCGACGGCCTCGTCGGTCGCGCACCGGATCCGGATCACGCTGCGCCGCCACGCTTTTCGCTCACCACCCGGGGCCGGGCGATCTTCGAACAACAGCGGGCGGCCAACATCGGCGGCCTGGAGACGGTGCTGTCGCGCTGGGACGACGGCGACGTGGCCGCGCTGATCGGATACCTCGGCCGGCTCTCCGACGGCATCGACGAGGAACACCGCCGCAAGCTCACCGTCGCCCCGGCACCGGTCACGCCGCACGCGCCGACCACCCCGCTGCGGACCCCGCGGCCCGCCCACGGTGCGCGACCGCGTCCCGGACTCGCGGTCCCCGGACACCCGCACCGGCCTCACCCCGTGGAGCCCGTGACCGAGGCGCTGCGCCACCGTCGCTAGCCCGGGGGCGTGAACCAACCCGGCGCCGGGTAAGCATTCGCGGGCCTACAGTGTCCACGGGCGCAGTCATGGGAGGCAGATGACAACGGCGAGTTCGGCAGCGGCGAGTTCGACCTCCACATGGGCGCCGTTGCAGTCGCCGGTGTTCCGGGCGCTGTGGATCGCGCAGTTCGTGTCCAACCTCGGCACGTGGATGCAGACCGTCGGCGCGCAGTGGATGCTCGTCGACGACCCGCGGTCCGTGGTGCTGGTGCCGCTGGTGCAGACCGCGACCACGCTGCCGGTCATGCTGCTGGCGCTGCCGTCGGGGGTGCTCGCCGATCTGGTCGACCGCCGTCGCCTGCTGATCGCGACGCAGGGCGCGGGGGCCGCCGGTGTCGGTCTACTCGCGGCGCTGACGGGGGCCGGGCTGACCACCCCGACGGTGCTGTTGATACTGCTGTTCGTGATCGGCTGCGGCCAGGCGCTCACCGCGCCGGCCTGGCAGGCCATCCAGCCCGATCTTGTTCCATCGCAGCAGATTCCGGCGGCCGCCGCGCTGGGCAGCATGAGCATGAACGGTGCCAGGGCGATCGGGCCCGCGATCGCCGGTGCGCTGGTGTCGCTGATCGGGCCGGCGATCGTGTTCGCGCTCAACGCGGTGTCGTTCATCGGGATCGTGCTGGTACTCCTCTGGTGGCGGCGCCCGCCGGTGCAGAACGACTTTCCACCCGAGCGGGCGATGGCCGCCCTGTCTGCGGGCGGACGCTTCATCCGCAAGTCCCCGATCGTGCTCCGCATCCTGCTGCGCACCGTGCTGTTCATCGCACCCGGCAGCGCGGTGTGGGGTCTGCTGCCGGTGATCGCCCGCGACCAGCTCGGGCTGGGTTCGTCGGGCTACGGCGCCCTGCTCGGTGCGCTCGGCGTCGGCGCGGTGCTCGGCGCGTTCGCGTTGTCGCGACTGCGGTCCCGGTACGGACAGAACGCCTTGCTGATCGCCGGGGCCGGCGGGTTCGCGCTGGCGACCGCCGTGCTGGCGCTCGTGCACAATGTCGCGGCGGTCACCGCGGGGCTGGTGATCGGCGGCACCGCGTGGCTGCTGACGCTGTCGACGCTCAACGCGTCGATGCAGTTGAGCCTGCCGGGGTGGGTGCGCGCCCGCGGGCTGTCGGTGTACCAGCTGATCTTCATGGGCGGGCAGGCCGTCGGCTCACTGCTGTGGGGAGTGCTGGCCGGGGCCACCTCCAGTGTCACCAGTCTGCTGGTCAGCGCCGCGCTGCTGGTGTTCTGCGGGGTGTCGCTGGCGTGGTGGCCGCTGCACGCCGGCACCGGCAACCTCGACCTGACCCCGTCGACGCACTGGCCGGAACCGTCGCTGCTCTTCGAACCCGAGCCGCTGGACGGGCCGGTGCTGGTGATCACCTCCTACCGGGTGCTACCGGAGAACGAGGAGGCGTTCCTGGCCGCGGTGGCGGCGCTGGGCCGGTCCCGGCAGCGCACCGGCGCCGCGATGTGGCAGATCTTCCGCAGCGTCGAACAGGAGTCGACGTTCGTGGAGACCTTCATCGTGCGCTCCTGGGGCGAGCACATGCACCAGCACTACACCCGGCTCACCGGCCAGGATCAGCTCATCGAGCAGAGGGTCGAGCAGTACACCGAAGGCGAGGCGATCTCGCAGCACTACCTCGCCGTTCGCGACACCCAATAGCCGGCACCGCGAGCGCCACCAATGCCCGCGCCGGCGTCAGGCCTTCGGATACTCCGCGGAGAACGACACCACCACCTCGTCGGCGACCTTCAGCGCGCCCATCATCATCGAGTACGGCTTCAGGCCGAAGTCCGAATGCCGCACCTCGGTCTCGGCGGACATGCGCCAGCGCTCGCCGAGGTCCTCGACCTTGAGCTCGACATCGCAGTCACGCTCGCGGCCGCGGATCTGCAGGGTGCCGGACAGCAGATAGCCGTAGTCGGCGCCGGTGATCGCCGAGGACCGGAACACGATCTTCGGATGACGTTTGGCGTCAAGGATTTTCACCGCATTCCCCCGGGCCAGCGCCTTCTCGGGTCCGGACAGCCCCGTCACGCCGCCGTCACCGCCGAGCACCTCGAGGCTGCCGACGTCGACCGTCATCTCGACGGCGGCCGGCGCGTCCCCGGACCAGTGCACGGTCGCGTGCCAGTCCAGCCCGATGGTCAGCCGGTGACCCATCTTGGCCGCCGCACCCGTCACCCCCGTGGTCAGTTGAAGCTCACCGTTCCCGGAATCCAGTTCCCACACCGTCACCGGCCGAGCGTAAGCGCTACGCGGGCGGATACGGCAACCCGAAGTCGTCGGCGAGCAGGCTCTGCACGATGATCATCGCCGCTTCCGCCCCGGCGGCGATCGCGCCGGCGATGTGCGGTTGCTCGGTGCACACGTCGCCGGCCGCGAACACCCCGGAGGTGCTGGTGCGCGCGATCTCGTCCACGGTCAGCGGTTCGGTGCCCAGCGGCCCGGGCGTGCACGTCGCACCCAATTGCTGGGCCAGCGGTGAGCGTTGCCGCACCGGCGCCTCGACCAGCAGCCCGTCGCGGGCCAACCGGTCGCCGTCGGCGAACGCGACGGCCTCCAATTGTCGGTCCGCACCAATCAATTCGACGACGCGCCGGTCGTCGACCGTGACCCCGGCGCGGTCCAGGATCCGTTGGTCGTCCGGGCTGAGCTGGGTGCGCCCGTCGGTGAGCAGCACGACGTCGTCGGTCCAGCCGCGCAACATCAGCGCGGTGTGCAGCCCCTGTTCACCGGCGGCCAGCGCGGCGAGTTTCTTGTCGCGCATCTCCCAGCCGTGACAGAACGGGCAGTGGAACACCGACGTGCCCCACAGGTCGGCGACGCCGGGCAGTTGCGGCGGGCTGTACGACATCCCGCTGGCCAGCAGCACCCGCTTGGCCCGCACCTGGTCGCCGCCGGCGACCTCGAGGACGAAGCCGTGGTCGACCGCGCGGCCCTCCAGTACCTCCCCCGACCGGAACTGCACCGACGGGTAGGCCTCCAGCTGTGACCGGCCGGTCGCGTACAGCTCGTCGGGCGGCCGCTGATCGAATCCGAGCAGCCCGCCGATCACCGGCGCGGCCCGGTTGCTCGGCTCACCGGCGTCGATGACCAGCGTCTTGCGCCGCGCCCGCCCCAGCACGAGCGCCGCGCTCAGGCCCGCCGCGCCGGCCCCGACGACCACACATTCCCATTCCACGCACCGGTGATTCCCGTTCAGCGCGTTGTCGAACGTCCAGATTGCGTCTTTTCGGCGCGGGCATCGGCGCGCTCGCGCTGCGGCACCACCACGTACTTCGGGTCCTTGGTGGACGCGACGCCGGCCTCGAACACACCGAACCGCTGCAGCGCGCTGCCGGCCAGCAGGGCCGCCCCCGACGCGGCGACGGCCCAGCGGCGCCGGCCGGCGACCACGGCGCCGGCCGCCCCGCCGACGGTCAGGATCTCCGACCACTGCCGCAGCCGGTGCGGGCGTCCCGTCGTATAGGCCTCGGCGACCAGACCGAGGCGACGCTCCATCGTGCGGGACGCGGCTACCTCCAGCACCGCGCCGGTCACCGCCATCCGCCGGGCCGGACCGCACTCCGACACCGGGGCCAGCAGCATCCCGAACCCGCCGCCGCTGGCCGCGGCCGATCCGGTGAACACGAACGGCAGATACGGGTGGGCCTCGTGCCACGCCGGAACCGCGGTCTGCGACAACAGCACCGCGGTGTAGGACGCGACCCCGGGGGCGACGGCGGCGGCCTCCAGTCCCGCGGGCCGGGCCGCCCAGTCGGCGACACGGCCGAGGCGGGTCCGGCGCAGCCGCGGCGGCATCAGTTCCGCGACGGCGGCCAGTCCGACGCCGGGGCCGAACCCGCCGAGGATCCAGGTGCCCATGCTCATCGGGGAACTCGGCTTGGCCACCCGCAGCATGTGGTGGAAACGCTCCGGCCGGCCGAGGTCGCCGATCAGGAAGTACATGCTGGCCAGCAGGCTCGCCAGCGCCCCGAGCCGCGACACCCGCCGCAGCCGGGTTCTGCCGGTCAGGTCGGCCCCGGCGGCCAGCAGCGCCGACCCCGCCGACAGTCCACCGGAGAACAGATACGCCGCGATCATCCAGTTCCACACCGGCGTCTTGAGGATCTGCTTGCCGTAGTACGACCGGAACTCGGCCTTCGGCACCGCCAGTTGCTCTTTCACGGGCGCCTACCCGCAAACGGCCTACCCAGGAACGCCGACACCGCCACCCCGACCAGGGCCGACGCCGCCATCCCGGCGTAATGCCACATCGCGCCGGCGTCACGGGTCGGCACCACCGGATCCGGCGGCAGCCCATAGACTTCCGGCTCGTCGAGCAGCAGGAAGAACGCGCCGTCCCCGCCGACCCCGTCGTCGGGATCGTGCCCGTAGAGCCGCGCCTCGGTGATGCCGCGCTCGTGCAACTCGGAGACCCGCAGCGCGGCCCGCTCCCGCAGCTCGTCGAGCACCCCGAACTGGATGGAGTCGGTGGGACACGCCTTCGCGCAGGCTGGTTCGAGGCCGTCGTGCAGCCGGTCGTAGCACAGCGTGCATTTCCACGCCCGCCCGTCGCCCTCGCGGCGTTCGATCACGCCGTAGGGGCAGCCGGACACGCAGTAGCCGCAGCCGTTGCAGATATCCTGCTGCACAACGACTGTCGAGAACTCGGTGCGGAACAGCGCGCCGGTCGGGCACACGTCGAGGCAGCCGGCGTGCGTGCAGTGCTTGCACACGTCGGAGGCCATCAACCAGCGGAAGTCCTGCCGGGTCTCTGCGCCGGTCGCGTCGCCGGGCCGCTCGAATCCGGGCATCCCGAGGTCCACGGACTCGACAGGTTCGGGCCGGCTCTGCTCGATGAATGCGACGTGGCGCCAGGAGTTCGCGCCGAGCTCGCCCGTGTTGTCGAACGACATGCCCAGCAGGTTGAATCCGTCCCCCTCCCCCGAGACGGGTACCTCGTTCCATTCCTTGCACGCGACCTCGCAGGCCTTGCAGCCGATGCACACCGACGTGTCGGTGAAGAACCCGACCCGCGGCGGATGCTCGGCGTCGTAGCCGGCGTCACCGGCCACATCGTGCAGCGGGCCGTAGAAACTGTTGGAGCTGATGCGCTTCTCGGTACTCATGGGCTCTCCTCGGTGTGCTCGCGCGAGGGTTCGGTGGTGTCGAGGTGGGTGCCGGTCTCGGGGGTGATGCGGGCGCGCTCCCGGTAGGCCCGGATGTACTCCAGCAGCTGCGGTCCGCGCGGGCGCCGGCCCGGCTGGATGTCGCAGGTGGCGACCTTGCTCTCCTGGATGAACACATTCGGGTCGGCGACCACGCCGAGCAGGTCGTTGACGACGTCGCCGTCGATCAACCCGACCGAACCCCAGTGGTACGGCATCCAGATCTGGTGCACCGCACGGTTTTCGACACGCAGCGGGCGCATCCGGTCGGTGACGAACACCCGCGCGTCGACGGCCGCCCGGCTGGTCACCACGTGCGCCCAGTCCATGTGGGTGAGCCCGCGCAACTCGGCCAGCTCCGGGGACACCTCGACGAACAGGCCCGGCTGCAGCTCGGCCAGGTACGGCAGCTGACGGCTCATACCGCCGGCGGTGTGGTGCTCGGTGAGCCGGGCCGCGGTGAACACGAACGGGAACACGTCGCCGTGCGCGTCCGGCCAGGACGGGTTCGACGGATTGTCCGCGCGCCCATACACTTTGCGCGCCGGGTTGCCCTGCTGCGGATACAGCGGATTGCGCACCGGCGATTCGTGCGGTTCGTAGTGCGTCGGCAACGGTCCGTCGAGCACCCCGTTGGGCGCGAACAGCCAGGCCTTGCCGTCGGCCTGCATCACGAACGGGTCGTCGCCGCGCAGCGCCTCGACCCCGACCGCTTCGGGGCGGGGCCGGTAGTCCGGCGGCTTCGTCCTCTCGAAATCGGGGACGTCGTACCCGGTCCACTCCCCTTTGTCCGGATCCCACCAGATCAGCTTCTTGCGTTCACTCCACGGCCGGCCCTGCGGATCGGCCGACGCGCGGTTGTACAGCACCCGCCGGTTCAGCGGCCAGGTCCAGCCCCATTCGTTGTCGTACGGGCCCTCGTCCGATTGCGGGCTCCGCCCGCGGTGCTCCGATTGCGGTCTACGACGCGCCGCCTGGTTCACCTCGTCGGCATACACCCCGCTGTAGATCCAGCAGCCGCACGCCGTCGAGCCGTCGGCCTTGAGTTCGGTGTAACTGTTGACGGCGCGGCCGGTGGTCAGGTCGACACCGTTGATGCGCCGCAGCACGTCGGCTCCGGAGGGTTCGTCGCCGTCGAGTTCGTAGTCCCACCACAGGTCCAGCAGCGGCCGGTCGCGTTCATCGGTTGAGCCGGCGAGCTTTTCGCGCAGGATACGGCCCAGGTGGTAGAAGAACCACAGCTCCGAGCGGGCGTCACCGGGCGGTTCGACGGCCTGTTCGCGCCACTGCAGCATCCGCTGGGTCTGGGTGAACGTGCCGGCCTTCTCGACGTGTGAGGCGGCCGGGAACAGGAACACCTCGGTGCGGCAGGTGTCGGGGCTGATCTCGCCGGTCTCGATCTCCGGGGAGTTCTTCCAGAACGTCGCGCTCTCGATCTCGACGAGGTCGCGCACCACCAGCCAGTCCAGGTTGGCCATGCCGAGCCGCTGCAGCCGGCCGTGCGCCGACCCGACGGCGGGGTTCTGCCCGAGCAGGAAGTAGCCGAACACCTTGCCGTCCACCATGTCCATCACGGTGCGGTAGGTGCCGTGGTCGCCGTTGATGCGCGGCAGATAGTCGAAGCAGAAGTCGTTGTCGGGCGTCGCCGCATCGCCCCAGTACTCCTTGAGCAGCGACACCATGTAGGTATCGGCGTTGTGCCAGAAGCCTTTCTGGTTGCGGCTGACGATGTCGTCGATGTAGTCGGCCAGCGTCTCCTGGCCGGCGTGCGGCATCGCGAGATAGCCGGGCAGCAGGTTGAACAGCGTCGGCACATCGGTCGAGCCCTGGATGCTGGCGTGCCCGCGCAGCGCGAACACCCCGCCGCCGGGCCTGCCGATGTTGCCCAGCAGCAGCTGGATGATCGCACCGGCCCGGATGAACTGCGCACCCAATGTGTGCTGGGTCCAGCCGACCGAGTACACCAGTGCCGCGGTCTTGTCGCGTCCGGAGTGTTGCGCCCACTTGCGCGCCACCTCAAGGAAATCCGCGGCGGGCACCCCGCACACCCGCTCGACCATCTCCGGGGTGTAGCGCGCGTAGTGCCGTTTGAGGATCTGGTAGACGCAGCGCGGATGCTGCAGCGTCGGGTCGTTGGGGATGTCGCCGGCGCCGCCTTCGATCGGCGGCCCACCGGAGCCGGAGCGGTCGCCGGAGCTCTCCTCCTTCGCCTCGGCGCCACCGCCCTCGGCGTCGGTCGACTCGTACTGCCATGTCGACGGGTCGTAGGACGCGGTTTCGTCGTCGTAGCCGGAGAACAGGCCGTCGAGGTCCTCGGCGTCGGCGAAGCGTTCGTCGACCAGGAAGGACGCGTTGGTGTAGGCGGCGACGTACTCCCGGAAGTCGAGTTCGTTGCTCAGGATGTAGTTGATGACGCCACCGAGGAACGCGATGTCACTGCCGGCGCGCAGCGGCACGTGCCGGTCGGCCAGCGCGCTGGTGCGGGTGAACCGCGGGTCGATGTGCACCACCTGCGTGCCGCGCGATTTCGCCTCCATCACCCACTGGAATCCGACCGGGTGCGCCTCGGCCATGTTGGAGCCCATGATGACGATGAAGTCGGAATTGACGAGATCCTGCTGGTAGTCCGTCGCCCCGCCGCGACCGAAGGAGGCCCCCAGACCGGGAACCGTGGCGCTGTGTCAAATACGCGCCTGGTTCTCGATCTGTAATGCCCCCAGCGCGGTGAACAACTTCTTGATCAGATAGTTCTCTTCGTTGTCCAGCGTCGCGCCGCCGAGGCTGGCGATGCCCATGGTGCGGCGCAGCGTCAGGCGGTCCTTGTCGAACTGCTGCCAGCCCTTCTCGCGGGCGTCGAGCACCCGGTCGGCGACCATCTGCATCGCGGTGTCGAGGTCGAGGTCCTGCCACTCGGTGGCGTACGGCGCCCGGTAGCGGACCTTGGTCAGCCGCTGGGGGCCGGTGACGAGTTGCTTGCTGGCCGACCCTTTCGGGCACAGCCGGCCCCGCGAGATCGGGCTGTCCGGGTTGCCCTCGATCTGCACGACCTTGTCGTCTTTGACGTACACCTTCTGCGCGCAGCCGACCGCGCAGAACGGGCACACCGAATGCGCGATGTGGTCGGCCTCGGCGGTGCGCGGGGTCAGCGTCAGCGAGCGCTCGGACTGCGCGGCCTTGCCGCGGCCCAGCTTGTCGTCGCCGGTGAGTTGCCGGTACACCGGCCACGACGCCAGCAGCTTCTTGAAGTCCACCGGGCACCTCCGTACCTCATCGCTGGCCCCAAGTTACCCCGTCACAGCGCGCTCAACCACGCTCCGCGGGCCACTGGCGGGCACTGTCGGCCAGGGTCCCGGCGAGTTCGTCTCGTCGCCTCGCGATCTCGGCCCGCGGGCCGATGACACCGACCGCGGCGACCGTGCGGCCCGACTCCCGGACGGCGATGGATACGCCGTCGCCGTCCTCCGAGGCGTTCGGGGCGGCGCAGATCATGGTGCGCTCGATCTCCGGCAGGGCGGCCAGAAACCGGTCGACCAACGGTGAGTCCTCGTCGGCGACACCGCGCAGATGGGTCCACAGGTCTCGCTTGTCCATGCCCGCAAGCAACACCCACCCGCTCGACGTCCGGATCAGCGACCGCCGGATGTAATTCTCGGCGAGGTAGGCGAACCGGGGATCGGCCGAGCAGTAATCGACATAGAAGACGTCTGAAGCGACGGCGATCGACAGCACGGTCGTCAGTCCCGTCCGGGTGCGGATGCGTTCCAGATCGGTATGGGTGACGGCGGAGACCGGTTGCCGGCCTGCGAGGCGGTTGAGCAGATAGGGCGCGCTGCCGAGAAAATAGCGGCGATCCTGCTCGTCCAGGTAGCCGGTGGAAACCAATCCGTTCACCAGTCCTTGCACTGAACTGACCGGAGCATCAAGAGCTTTCGCGATTTCACTCAATGTCGATCCGGAGCGTGACCGAGCGGCTTCCTCCAGGATCGCGGCGATACGGTCAACGGTCCGGTGCCGGGGGCGCTTCCGCGGCCCGCTTTCGTCACGCGGATGCACCACCTCAGAACCCCTCCCGCCTACGTATATACGTAACATACACCGCTATTGTGTAATCGGCACTGGACTGACATCATCGTCCACCAGCGACATCGTCCACCAGCGACCCGACCGAAAGATGACCGCTCCGTGCCCCGATTCAGACTTGTCCCACCCGTTGCGGACGACCCCCACGCCATGGACGAGCTTCGGCGGGAAGTCCGCGAGTTCGTCGACCAGCAGCGCGCGGCCGGGAACATCGGCAGAAAGGTCGACTGCTGGCTCACCGGGTGGGACGAGGAATTCACCCGGGCACTGGCCACGCGAGGGTGGCTGGGGATGACGGTCCCCGAGGAGTACGGCGGGCACGGCCGCAGCTTCCTCGAACGCTTCGTGGTCACCGAAGAGCTACTGTCGGCCGGGGCGCCCGTCGCCGCGCATTGGATCGCGGACCGCCAGATCGTCCCGTCGCTGCTCAAGTACGGCACCGAGGTCCAGAAGCGCAAGTACCTTCCCGAGATAGCCCGCGGCAATTGCTACTTCGGCATCGGGATGAGTGAACCGGATTCGGGGTCCGACCTCGCCAGCGTGCGCACCAAGGCCACCCCCGTCGACGGTGGCTGGTCGATCACCGGGGCCAAGGTGTGGACGTCCGGGGCGCATCTGGCACACGCGTTCATCTGCCTCGCCCGTACCGAACCGGTCGATCCCGCGCACCGGCACGCCGGGCTGAGCCAATTCATCGTCGACCTGCGATCACCGGGCGTGGACATCCGCCCGATCATCTCGATGAACGGGCAGCACCATTTCAACGAGGTGCTGCTCGACGACGTCTTCGTCGCCGAGGACATGGTGTTCGGCACCATCGGTGATGGGTGGCAGCAGGTCACCTCCGAGCTGGCGTTCGAGCGCAGCGGCCCCGAACGCTTCCTGTCCAGCTTCCCGCTGCTGGCCGAGCTGGCCGGGCTGATGGACGACAGTCTTCCCCGCCACACCGGACTCGGCCGCTATGTGGCACGCGTGGCCGGACTGCATCAGATGTCCACCGCGGTCGCCGGAGCCCTCGAGCGGCACGAGCCGGCAGATACCGCGGCGGCCGTCGTCAAGGTGCTGGGCACCAGCACCGAAGGTGACATCGCCGACTTCGCCGACCTGCTCACCGACGCCGGCGTACCCGAGCACGCCGAGTACCGGTCGATGCTCGACGACGCGGTGGTCCAGCGCCCCGGCTTCACCTTGCGGGGCGGTACCAACGAGATTCTGCGCGGCGTGATCGCCCGCGGATTGGGGATGCGCTGATGACCACACCCACCTCAGTGGACAGCGACCTCGTGGAGATGATGGACGCGGTGTTCGCCGGCCACCGCGATCAGCTGGGAGCCGAGCGCCCGAATGCCACCTGGGACCCGGCACTGTGGAATCAGCTGGGCGAGTTGGGGTTGGTCCGCCTCACCGGCAGCGAGCAGAGCGGGGGCAGCGGCGCGGGCTGGCTGGAAGCCGCGGAACTCGTCCGCGCAGCCGCACAGCACGGTGTCCAGATCCCGCTCGCCGAACACGATCTGCTGTCGTGCTGGCTACTCGAGTCGGCCGGTCTCCCCATAGATGACGCCCGCCGTACTGTCTGCGTGCTCGAAAACGATGTCGCGCACAATGTTCCGTGGGCATCGGAAGCCGACAAGATCGTCGTCGTCTGGAAAGACGCCGGCGCTCACTTCATCGCCGACGTGGATGCCGCAACGTTGACCATCACTGCGGGAATGAATGTGGCCGGTGAGCCACGGGATACGGTGACTGTCACCCCCGGCACACTGAACGGCACCGCGGTCGCAGATTCGGTGGTCGACCTGTTGTTCCTGCGCGGCGCGCTGGTGCGCAGCCTGCAGGTCTGCGCGGTGCTGGATCAGATTTTGGCGCTGTCGGTCGAGCACGCCGGCGACCGCACCCAGTTCGGCCGTCCGCTGGCGAAGTTCCAGGCCGTGCAGAACCTGGTCGCCGACATCGCCTCCGAGGCCGCGCTGGCCCGTGCGGCGACGGAGGCCGCGCTCACCGAAGCCGTACGTACCGACTGGGCCGGCACCAACCTCGAATTCCTTGTCGCCGTGGCCCGCTCGTGTGCCGGGCACGCGGCGTCGGTGGTCGTGCGTAACGCCCATCAGGTGCACGGCGCGATCGGCACCACCCGTGAGCACCGGCTGCACGAGTTCACCCAGCCGGCGCTGGCGTGGCGTTCGGAATTCGGTTCGGTGCACTACTGGGATGAACGTCTCACGGCCGCGGCCATCGCCGCCGGCCGCGACGGCCTGTGGTCGTTGATCACGGCCTGACCCGGAAGGTAGACCTATGGCTGATCTGGAATACACCGTCGCCGACGGTATCGGGACGATCCTGCTGAATCGTCCGCACCGCAAGAACGCGTTCACCCTCGACATGCTCGATGCCTGGGCCGATGCGCTGCGTTCGGCACGCACCGACGAAGCGGTGCGCGTCGTGCTCGTCACCGGTGCCGGCGGCGCGTTCTGCGCCGGAGTCGATCTCGACGATTTCGCCGAGATCACCACGACGCTGGACCGGCAAGCGGTGCTGCAGAACCGGGTTCACCGGGTGGCCGCGGCGGCCTTGGACCTCGACAAGCCGCTCATCGCGGCCATCGACGGCGTCGCGGTGGGCGCGGGAATGGACATGGCGTTGGCGTGCGACATCCGCCTGGCCTCCACGCGTGCCCGGTTCTCCGAAGCCTATGTGCGGGTCGGGCTCATCCCCGGCGACGGTGGCGCCCACCTGTTGCCGCGCATCGTCGGCCAGGCCCGCGCGCTGGAGTTGTTGTGGACGGGCCGATTCGTGGAGGCGCAGGAGGCGCTGGACCTCGGGATCGTGCTGTCGCTGCACGAGCCCGAGGAGCTGGCGGCGTCTGCGGGTGAGCTGTGCCGGCGGCTGGCCGCCGGTCCGCCGGTCGCCATCCGTGCCATCAAGCGGTTGGTGCGCAACGGCGAACGGGTCGACTTCATGACCTCGCTGTCGATGGTCGCCGCCGAGCAGGCGGTGGTGCAGTCCACCCGCGACTCTGCCGAGGCCGCCGCGGCGTTCCGCGAAAAGCGCACCCCCGTCTTCACCGGCTCCTGATCATCACCGCGCTGAGGTAGCGGATTTTGCGCGCCGCGATGCGCCGGTC
The DNA here is from genome assembly GCF_002086815.1 of Mycolicibacterium parafortuitum. Classification (GTDB taxonomy): domain Bacteria; phylum Actinomycetota; class Actinomycetes; order Mycobacteriales; family Mycobacteriaceae; genus Mycobacterium; species Mycobacterium parafortuitum. Next base: position 97,584 of record NZ_MVID01000024.1, on the reverse strand, counting down.
TATGTGTTGAAGTCCGGCAGACCGTTAACTGGAGCGGACTGTTCGTCGGCGACGTCGGCGTGCCGGTCCTCATCCCGCTTCGCCTGCTCCTGCACCTCGGCGGCGTGGCGCAGGTTGTCACCGGTGTTTTCCACGTGGTCGGGTGTCGTCACAACAACTCCTTGGATGCCCATTTCGTCCCGTCGTGATTCGACATACCCGTTTGCTGCCGCGACGTATCGGTAAAAAGGGAGCAAAGGCCGATCAATCTGGCCGCCTCACAGACGGGAGAGCGAACGCAAATGCTGGAGATCAGCGGGGTGACGTGGGGCGTGACGATCGGGGTGATCGTCGGGCTGCTCGCGGTGGATCTGATCCTGGCTGCGCTGCGGCCGCACCGGGTCGGATTCAAGGAGGCCACGGTGTGGTCGGTGTTCTACATCGCGGTCGCCATCGGGTTCGGGGTGTGGTTCGCGATGACCTACGGCGGCGATTTCGGCACCCAGTACTTCGCCGGCTACATCGTCGAGAAGAGCCTCTCGGTCGACAACCTGTTCGTGTTCGTCATCATCATGACGACGTTCGCGGTGCCCGAGGAACATCAGCACAAGGTGCTGACATTCGGCATCATCCTGGCGCTGATCATGCGGGCGATCTTCATCGCGGTGGGCGCGACGCTGTTGTCGCTGTTCTCGTTCATGTTCCTGCTGTTCGGTGTGCTGCTGATCTACACCGCGATCCAGCTGTTCCGGCACCGGGACGAGGACCCCGACGTCGAGAACAACATCATGATCCGGGCCACCCGCAAGATCCTGCCGATCAGCGACGAGTACGACGGCGGCAAGTTGTTGACCCGGCGTGAGGGCCGTCGGATGGCCACGCCGCTGCTGGCGGTGCTGATCGCGATCGGCAGCGTCGACCTGCTGTTCGCCCTCGACTCGATCCCGGCGGTCTTCGGTGTCACCAGCGAGCCCTACATCGTGTTCACCGCGAACGCGTTCGCGCTGCTCGGTTTACGGGCGTTGTTCTTCTTGGTGAAGGGTCTGCTGGACCGGCTGGTGTACTTGTCGACAGGGTTGTCGATCATCCTCGCGTTCATCGGTGTGAAGCTGATCCTGCACTGGGCGCACGTCGACATCAACCCGCAGATCCCGGAGATCAACACCTATCTGAGCCTCGTCGTGATCATCGGCATCCTGGCGATCGTGACGGTCGCCAGCCTGATCAAGACGCGCAAGGACCCGACCGCGAAAGCCCATCCCGGGTCGCTGCGCGCCACCCGCAAAGACCCTGCGCGACAAGACAAGCCGCAGACCGACGGCGCTCAGTGAGAGGTGCCGCGGGCATGGGTGCGGTTGCGCAGCCCCAGGATCGTGGCACCGAGTAGCGCCGAGATCAGCGAGCCGGTCAACACCCCGATCCGGACCTGGTCTGCCACGCTCCCGCTCGCGAAGGCGAGGTCTCCGATCAGCAGCGACACCGTGAAGCCGATTCCGGCCAGCAGTGCCACGCCGACGACGTCGACCGGGTGCAGCCCGGCCGCGGCACCGGAGAACCGGCGTACCAGCAGTGTGGCGCCTGCGATCCCGATGACTTTGCCGGCCACCAGGCCGACGATGATTCCGGTGGTCACGGGTTGGGCGAGCGCCTCGGTGAGGCCCGCGACGCCGCCGATGGTCACGCCCGCGGCCAGGAACGCGAACACTGGCACCGCGAAGCCGGCCGACAGCGGCCGCACGGAGTGCTCGTAGCGTTCGCACCACTGTGCCGCGGGCACGGTGAGGCCGAGCGCCACGCCGGCGATGGTCGCGTGCACCCCACCGGCGTGGACCAGCACCCACGTCGCGACTGCGACCGGGACAAGCAGCCACCACCTGGTGGGATGCCGCCGTGCGAGCCAGGCGAAGACGGCCAGCGGGACGAGCGCTGCCAACAGCGGCGCGAACGCCAGCGACCCGGTGTAGACGACGGCGATGATCATGATCGCGATCAGGTCGTCGACCACGGCGAGCGTGAGCAGGAAGACCCGCAGCCGCGACGGCAGGTTTCTCCCGACGACGGCGAGAACCGCGAGCGCGAACGCGATGTCGGTCGCCGCGGGGATCGCCCAGCCGTCGAGGGTGTCGGTTCCCGCGGCGGCGTTGATGCCGAGGTAGACCAGCGCGGGGACGACGATCCCGCACACGGCGGCGATGATCGGGACCGCCGCCCGGCGCGGGTCCCGCAGTTCCCCGTGGACGAATTCCCGTTTGAGTTCCAGCGCGACGACGAAGAAGAAGATCGCCAGCAGCCCGTCGGCCGCCCATGCGGACAGCGACAGCTCGAGCTTCAGCCACGACGGACCGAAAGTCCAGGCACGCAGGTCGTGATAGCCGCCTGACCACGGCGAGTTGGCCCAGACGAGGGCGGCGACACCCGCCGCGAGCAGGAGCACACCGCCGACGAGGTCCTGGCGCAGCGCGGTGCCGATCTTGGAAACCGCTGTGGGGGGCCGGTTCTCAGAGTTACCGGCAACTGGGGACGGCACGGTCGAAGCGCCTTGCATGCGAACACCTTTCGGGCAGGGATCAGTACCATGCCGACCAGGCTTCCCGGCGCGCCGTCCGGACAGTCTAGCAGGTCACCGGCCGCCGGCGCCGGCGACCGTGCGGGTACCGCTTGGCGACTTCGACGTAATCCGTTGCCTGTCAAGCAGTTCCAACAACGGGACCGCGACCCGGCGGGTGGTGTCCAGCGCGCGTTTGGCCTCGGCGACGGTGAACGGCTGAGCGATCCCGCGCAGCACGTCGGCGGCCCGGGCGACGGCGTCGGGCCCGAGCACCACGCCGTCGGCGATCTTGGTCAGCCGGCCAGAGCGCACCGCGGCGGCGAGCTCCTTGGCGCCCAACGCGAGCTCGGCGAGTTCGTCGGCGTCCGGTGCGCGGAACGGTTCGGCGGCCAGCCGGCCCTCGAGCACCCGCACGGCCCTGTCGACGCGCTCCGGCAACCGCCCGCCGGGACGGCGCACCCGGCCGTCGGCAACCTCAAGTCCGCTGCCGTCCAGCAGCGCAGGCACCAGGTCGGCGGCGGGCAGCCCGATCTCGCGGCGCAGCGTCTCCAGCGGCATACCCGCCGCGATGTCGTGCTGCGCCGACCAGTTCGCCACCGCCGCCGTCAGCTGTTCGCGCCGCTGCGCCCACCACCGCGGGTCGACCGTCCACTCCCCGACCCGCAACCCGGATTCCCGGAATCCCATGGCGCGCAATTCGTCCGAGCGCGCGCACTCCGGTGGCGGGGCGGCCCCGGTGGCCAGTACAGCGGCCCGGTCGCGGGCGGCGCCGCGGCGGCGCAGTGCGGGCGGGCGCACGTCGAGCACTTCGACACCCGCGGCGATCCGTTTCTCGCCCGGATCGCGCAGCACCCCGATGTCCCCGATCCGCAGCGGCAGCGGACGGGTCAGCCGCAGCCGCGCCGCGGCGTCGCCAAGCGGCCGCACGTGCACCGGTACCGCCGCCGACCCGATGTGCAGCACCAGCTGCTCATGCAGCTTCCCCGCCTCGCGCAGCGCGACGTCGATCTCCACGGTCGTCCGCCACGCGCCGGGTGTGCGCAGCGTGTCACCGCGGCCCACCTGGTCGCGGTCGACGCCGCGCAGGTTCACCGCGACCCGTGCGACCGCCGCCACGGCCGTCTCGTCGCGGCCCAGCGACTGCAGTCCGCGGACGGTGACGCGCCGGTCGCCGCAGTCGAGTTCGTCGCCGACCCGCAGCGTGCCCGCCGACAGGGTGCCGGTCACCACGGTGCCGGCGCCGCGCATCGTGAACGAGCGGTCCACCCAAAGCCGCACGTCGGCGTCGGTGTCGGGCGCGGGCAGCCGGTCGGTCAGCGCGGCCAGTTCCGCGCGAATCCGGTTCTGGTCGGTGCCGACCGCGACGGCCGCACCGGGGAGGCGTTGCCGCAGGTCGGCGATGACGGGTGCCGGGTCGGCGAGGTCGGCCTTGCTGACGACCACCAGCAGGTCGCGCACCCCGAGTGCGCGCAGCGCGGCGAGGTGCTCCTCGGACTGCGGCATCCAGCCCTCGGTCGCGGCGACGACGAACATCGCGGCCGGTACCGGGCCGACCCCGGCGAGCATGTTGGTGACGAAGCGTTCGTGGCCCGGCACGTCGACGAACGCGATCTCGCGCCCGTCGATCGTCGTCCACGCGAAACCGAGGTCGATGGTCAGCCCGCGGCGCTTCTCCTCGTCGAGGCGGTCCGGCCACATCCCGGTAAGTCGGTGCACCAGAGTCGATTTCCCGTGGTCGACATGTCCGGCGGTCGCGACTACGAACATGCCCGGACGGCCTCCACCAGTGCGTCGTCGTCCTCGGGTGCGACGGTGCGCAGGTCCAGCAGGCAGCGTCCGCCCTCCAGCCGCCCGACCACGGCGGGCTCGCCGACGCGCAGCGCGGCGGCGTAGTTCTCGGGCAGGCTGACCGCCGCGCTGGGCAGTTCGACCCCGGGCGCGCCGCCCCCGCCGACCGCGGCGACGCAGGGGACCGCGGCGGCGTCGGGCAGTTGGGCGGCGATCCGCTCGGCCCGCGCCCGCAGGTCGGCCGGGTCGGCGTCCAGGGCCTGCGCGACCGGAGGGGGCGGGCCGGTCAGCGTCGCCTCCAGCGCGGCGAGGGTGAGTTTGTCGACGCGCAGCGCCCGCGCGGCGGGGTGGCGGCGCAGCCGCTCGATCACGTCGGCCGCACCGAACAGCAGCCCGGCCTGCGGGCCGCCGAGCAGTTTGTCGCCGCTGGCGGTGACCAGGTCGGCGCCGTCGCGCAGCACGCTCGTCGCATCGGGTTCGTCGGGCATCAGCGGGTGCGGGGTCAGCAGCCCGGAGCCGATGTCGACGATCAGGGGCGCGCCCAGGTCGGCGAGCTCACGCACCGACACCCCCGAAGTGAAGCCGCTGACAAGGTAATTCGACGGGTGCACCTTCAGGATGAACCCGGTGTCGGGCCCGATCGCGTCGGCGTAGTCGCGCAGGTGGGTGCGGTTGGTGGTGCCGACCTCGCGGATTCGGGCGCCGGTGGACTCCATCAACGCGGGCAGCCGGAACCCGTCGCCGATCTCGATCAGCTCACCGCGGCTGACGATCATCTCCTTGCCCGGCGCCAGTGTCATCGCGGCCAGCAGCAGCGCGGCGGCGTTGTTGTTGACGACGTGCACGCCGCCGGCGGTCGGGACGGCGGCGGCCAGCGCGGCCAGCGCCCCGCGTCCCCGCTTGGCGCGCCGGCCCGTCTCCAGGTCGAACTCGACGTCGGTGGCACCGCTGGCGGTCACGATCGCGTCGATCGCGGCCTGCGACAGCGGCGCGCGGCCGAGGTTGGTGTGCACGACGACACCGGTCGCGTTGATCACCGGCCGCAGGCTCGCCGCGCCCGACGGCAGCGCCGCGACGGCGTGGTCGGCGACCTGGTCGGGGGTGATGTCGCCGCTGCGGGCCTTCTGCTGCGCGTCGGCGATCACCCGTTTGACCAGCGCCCGGCCCAGGGTGCGCTCCGCTTCGGCCAGCCGCGGGTCGGCCAGCAGCGTGTCGGTGCGCGGCACCCGCCGCCGGGGGTCCGTCATGGGCGAATTCGTCGTGGAATATGGCGGAGGCGGACGGGAATCGAACCCGCCAGCGACAGCGACTGCCGCTCAGCGATTTTGAAGATCGTGCCGGTCACCAGACCGAATACGCCTCCCTGACCCATGGGCCCATCATGACAGGGCAGCATGGAAGCCATGGCCACCCTGGAGAGTTTCCGCCTGACCCAGTACGCGCACGGCGGCGGCTGCGCGTGCAAGATCCCGCCCGGGGAGCTGGAGGAGGTGGTCCGCGGCCTGACCCACGCCCGCCCAACAGACCCGCTCGGTGAGCTGCTGGTCGGGCTCGACGACGGCGACGACGCGGCCGCGGTGCGCATCGACGGCGGCACCGCGCTGATCTTGACGACGGACTTCTTCACCCCGGTCATCGACGATGCGTACGACTGGGGGCGCATCGCGGCGACCAACGCGCTGTCCGACGTGTACGCGATGGGTGGGCGCCCGGTGGTGGCGGTGAACCTGCTGGGCTGGCCGCGCGACACGTTGCCGTTCGAGCTGGCCGCCGAGGTGCTGCGCGGTGGGCTGGACGTGTGCGGGGCGGCGGGCACACACCTGGCCGGCGGGCACAGCGTCGATGACCCCGAACCGAAGTACGGCCTGGCCGTCACCGGCATCGCCGACCCGGCGCGGCTGCTGCGCAACGACGCGGGTAAGCCGGGGGTGCCGCTGTCGCTGACCAAACCGCTCGGGATCGGGGTGCTCAACAGCAGGCACAAGTCCACCGGGGAACGGTTCGAGCACGCGATCGACGCGATGACGGCGCTGAACGCGCAGGCGTCGGCGGCCGCGCTGCGGGCCGGGGTCGAGTGCGCGACGGACGTCACGGGTTTCGGCTTGCTCGGGCATCTGTACAAGATGGCCCGCGCCAGCGGGGTGACCGCGGTGATCGACGCGGCGGCGGTTCCGTATCTCGACGGGGCCCGCGACGCGCTGGCCGCCGGGTATGTCAGCGGCGGCACCCGGCGCAACCTCGACTGGGTGGCCCCGCACACCGACCTGTCGGCGGTCGGAGAGGACGACGCGCTGCTGCTGGCCGACGCCCAGACCTCCGGCGGGCTGCTGATCGCCGGCGAGATCCCGGGTGCGCCGGTGATCGGTGAGCTGGTGCCGCGCGGCGAGCACACCATCGTGGTGCGCTAGTCCAGGAGGCGCCGAAGCCCTTCGGCCGCACCGGAATCGGGCACCGGCAGGTACGCGACGATCTGGATGTCGGGCACGTCGACGGGCGCCACCTGGTGGTGTTCGAGACGTAGCTCCCCGGCCACCGGATGCCGGAACAGCCGTTCGCGGGAGGTGAATCGCTCGATGCTCGTCGCCTGCCATGCCGCGGCGAAATGCGGGCTCTGCTCGGACAGGCGCGATACCAGCGCGGTGTAGGACGGCTCCCCGACCCGGGGGCCGGCGTCGGCGCGGAACTCGGCCAGGAAGCGGCGGCTGTCGCTGTCCCAGTCCGGGAGCAGCTCACGGATGTACGGGTCCATGAACACCAGCCACAGCAGGTTGCGGTCGGCCGGGTCGACGCGCTCGATGTTCGGGTACAGCGCGGCGTAGGCGGCGTTCCACGCCGCGATGCTCCAGTCGGGGGCCAGCGCGAACGCCGGATAGCCGGCCAGCGCGTCGAGGAAGCGCTGGATGTGTGGGGGCAGCGGCCCGCCGGAGCCGGCGTGGTCGACCGCGTAGCCGCCGAGGGCCAGCACGTATTCGTGTTCGGCGGGCGAGAGCCGCAGCGCCCCCGCGACCGCGTCGAGCACCTGTTTGGACGGGTTGATGTCGCGGCCCTGTTCCAGCCACGTGTACCAGGTGACGCTGACCCCGGCCTGCACGGCCACTTCCTCGCGGCGCAGCCCGCCGGTACGGGCCCGCGGCGCCGGCGGTAGCCCCAGCTCAGAGCGCACCACCGCTTTGCGCCGCGCGCGCAGGAACTCGCCGAGGGCGAGCCGCTGCTGCGCGCGTTTGTCCACGAGCCGAGACTAGTACCCGCACTACTAGTATCAGCGCCGTCTTCCGACTGACACCCAAAGCGACGAGCCTAGACGTCATGGCGGAATTGCGGTCTCGTACGGTCACCCACGGTCGGAACATGGCGGGCGCGCGGTCGCTGCTGCGCGCGGCGGGCGTGGACAGCGCCGACATCGGCAAGCCGATCATCGCCGTAGCCAACAGCTTCACCGAGTTCGTGCCCGGCCACACCCATCTGCAACCGGTCGGGCGCATCGTGTCGGAGGCGATCAAGGCCGCCGGCGGGGTGCCGCGCGAGTTCAACACCATCGCCGTCGACGACGGTATCGCGATGGGCCACGGCGGCATGCTCTATTCGCTGCCGAGCCGTGAGTTGATCGCCGACTCGGTCGAGTACATGGTCAACGCGCACTGCGCCGACGCGATGGTGTGTATCTCCAACTGCGACAAGATCACCCCCGGCATGCTGATGGCCGCGCTGCGGCTGAACATCCCGACGGTGTTCGTCTCGGGCGGGCCGATGGAGGGCGGCACCGCGGTGCTGGTGGACGGCACCGTGCGGACCCGGTTGAACCTGATCACCGCGATCGCCGATGCGGTCAACACCGAGGTGTCCGACCCGGACCTGGCCCGCATCGAGGAGTCGGCGTGCCCGACGTGCGGTTCGTGTTCGGGCATGTTCACCGCGAACTCGATGAACTGCCTGACCGAGGCGCTCGGGCTCGCGCTGCCGGGCAACGGGTCGGTGCTGGCCACCCACACCGCGCGCCGCGCGCTGTACGAGAAGGCCGGCGAGACGGTGATGGACCTGTGCCGCCGGTACTACGATGAGGACGACGCGAGCGTGCTGCCGCGCGCGATCGCCGACCGCGACGCGTTCGACAACGCGATGGCGATGGACATCGCGATGGGCGGCTCGACGAACACGATCCTGCATCTGCTGGCCGCCGCCCGGGAGGCCGAGCTGGACTACACGCTCGAGGACATCGAGAAGCGCAGCCGCCAGATCCCGTGTCTGTGCAAGGTCGCCCCGAACGGGCATTACCTGATGGAGGACGTGCACCGCGCCGGCGGTATCCCGGCCATCCTGGGCGAGCTGTGGCGTGGCGGGCATCTGCACGAGACCGTGCACTCGGTGCATGCGGGATCGCTGCCAGAATGGCTGCGCCGCTGGGATGTTCGCGGCGGGCAGGCGAGTGCGGAAGCTGTCGAGTTGTTTCATGCCGCACCCGGCTGCGTGCGGTCGGCGACGGCGTTCAGCCAGTCCGAGCGCTGGGAGTCGCTGGACACCGACGCCTCCGAGGGCTGCATCCGCGATGTGCGCCACGCCTATTCGGAGGACGGCGGGCTGGCGATCCTGCGCGGCAACCTGTCCCCCGACGGTTGCATCGTCAAGACCGCGGGCGTCGACGAATCGATCTGGAAGTTCTCCGGTCCGGCCGTGGTGGTCGAGTCGCAGGAGGACGCCGTCGACGCGATCCTGAACGGGCGGGTGAAGCCCGGCGACGTCGTCGTGGTTCGCTACGAGGGCCCCAAGGGCGGCCCGGGTATGCAGGAGATGCTGTATCCCACCTCGTTTTTGAAGGGCCGCGGGCTGGGCAAGGTGTGCGCGCTGGTGACCGACGGGCGGTTCTCCGGCGGTTCGTCGGGCCTGTCGATCGGGCACGTCTCCCCGGAGGCGGCCGCAGGCGGCACCATCGCACTTGTCGAGAACGGTGACCAGATCACCATCGACATCCCGCACCGCACGATCGCGCTCGACGTCGCCGACGACGAACTCGACCGGCGCCGTGCGGCATTGGAGGCCGCGGGCGGATACAAGCCGCTCAACCGCGAGCGGGTGGTGTCGGCGGCGCTGCGCGCGTACGCGGCGCTGGCGCTGTCGGCCGACAAGGGCGCCGTGCGCGACGTCGACGCGATCTGAGCTTCAGAGATCGAGCACGACATCCGTCGTCGGCACCGCTGAACAGATCAGCACCGAGCCCGGCGGCGGAACCTCCAGGGGCTGTTGGACGTAATCGGTGTCCCCGGACATCACGTCGGTGACACAGATGTGGCAGACCCCGCTGCGGCACGAATACCGGGTCGGGACGTCGCAGGCTTCCGCGAACTCGAGCAGGCTGGTGAAGCGCGGTGACCAGGGCGCGGCCAGTCCGCTGCGGGAGAACGTCACCGCGGGGCCGGTTCCCGGCTCTCCGGCCGGTGCGTGCGGCGGGGCGAGCGGCGGCGCGCCGACGACACCGGGATTGATCGGTGACCGTGCGCCGAACGATTCGCTGTAGACGACCGCCGGCGCGGTTCCTGCGGCGACCAGCGCCTCACGCATCTGCTCCATGAAACCTGTTGGGCCGCAGATGTAGACCGCCGCCCCGGTCGGCAGATGCATCGCCGCCAGGGTGTCGGCGCTCAGCCGGGGCCCGTCTGCGGTGTACACGTGGTGTTGCACCGCGGACGGCAGCGACGCGATCAGTTCGTCCACTTCGTCGGCGAACGCGTGCGAGGCACGGTCCCGGGTCGTGTGCACCCAGACCACCCGGCGCGCAACCCTGTGCGCTGCCAGCTGGTGCAGCATCGCCAGCACCGGTGTGCACCCGATGCCGGCCGACAGCAGCACGATCGGCTGCTCACCGTCGGACAACACGAACTCACCGCGGGGCGCCGCCGCGTCGAGCATCGTTCCCGCCCGCACGTGGTCGTGCAGCCACCCGCTCAGCAGACCGTGCGCGTCGCGTTTGATGCTGATCCGGTAGCTGCCGTCGGCGAAACCGCCTGAGAGCGAATAGCTCCGCAGCGGTGCGGGGTCACCCGCCCCCGGCACCCTGATGGTGAGGTACTGACCGGGTGTCGCCGCCGGGAGCGTGGCGCCGTCGCCGGATTCCAGCAGCACCGAGAGCACGTCGGCGGTCTCCCGGTGGGTGGCGGCCACCCGCAGCGCGCGAAAACCGTTCCACCCCGGCGCGTGCACTGGTTCGGGCGGGGTGAGCAGTTCCCGGAACGACTGCACCCAGCCCGGGCTCAGCGCGGGGATGTCGACGGCCTTGCGCAGCGTGTCGACGTCGCGATCGGGGAGGTAGAGCAGGGCATCGACGGCGGCCACCGAGAGAGCGTGCCGGCCGCGCTCGATCAGCAGGATGTCGTCACCGGCGGATACCGGACCCTCGGTGAGCACCCGCAGATAGAAACCCGGCCGGTGATGGGCCACCAGCAGATTCGGCATCGCCGGCTCCCCCAAACGCATCCCGACCCGGAAGCAGGTCACCCTCGGCTGCGTCACTTCGAACACGGCGTCGCCGATGCGATAGCGATCCCCGATGCACACCTCGTCGTCGGGCAGCCCGTCGACGGTGAAGTTCTCCCCGAAGCTGCCCGGGGTGAGGTCGTCGCGGCCCAGGTGGAGCTTCCAGTGGTCGTAGGCCTGCGTCTGGTAGACGAGCACCGCGCGGTTCTCGCCGCCGTGGCCGTTCAGGTCGCCTTGCCCGTCCCCGTCGATGTTCAGCCGGCGCACCATCGCCGGTCCGGCCGTCGGCTGTTTCCAGATCCCGGTGTGCACCTGGCGACCATTCCACGAAACATCCTGGGGCAAGCCGACATTCACCGATACCAACTGGCCGACCCGCGCCGTGTTCTTCAAGGCCGCCACCGCCGTCATCGACCCGGATGTTCGGCTCAGGCTACGACCGGGAATCGACGCGGTCAACAGTGGCCGGCGTAGGCTTGACGACGGTTGACCGCGGCGCCGGGAAGGATTCCATGACCGGAAACGACCGAATGACCGGAAACGACCGACCACGGGTGCTGGTCTTCGACGTCAACGAGACCCTGCTCGACATCGAGGCGCTGACCCCGGTGTTCGAGCGGGTCTACGGTGACCCGGCGGTGATGCGGGAGTGGTTCAACCAGCTGGTGTTGTACTCGATGACGTTGACGCACACCGGTTCCTACGTCGACTTCTTCACCCTCGGCCGCGCCGTCGCCCGGATGCTCGGCGACATCCGCGGTCGCGAGGTCACCGATGCTCAGTTCGACGAGCTCGCCGCGGCGATGGCGGCGATGCCGGCGCATCCGGACGTGGCACCGGGCTTGCGGGACCTCGGCGAGAGCGGGTTCCGGCTGATCGCGCTGACCAACTCCCCGACCGGCCCGAGCCGCCCGAGCCCGCTCGACAATGCCGGGCTCGGCGGGTTTTTCGAGCGCCAGTTCAGCGTCGACCCGTGCCGGGCGTTCAAGCCGGACCCGCGCGTCTACCGCCGGGTCTGCGAGGAACTCGCCGTTGACGCGGCGGACTGCGTGATGGTGGCCGCGCACGTGTGGGACACCCTCGGCGCGCAGGCGATCGGGATGCGCGGCGCGTTGATCACCCGGCCCGGCAACGCCGTCCTGCGGGCGGACGGCATCGCCGCACCGCATGTCGTCGCCGACGACCTCGTCGACCTGGCGCGTCAGCTCCAAACCTGAGGAGAGTAGCGCCGGTTCTGGTGATCCGCCCCCTGCCCGACCACCAGAACCGGCGTGCCCTCCCCCTGTCGCCCAACCCCTCGGTGGGCGGAGCGTCGCGGCCCGTAACGCGGGTTATATTACAGAAACAACTTTGTTCTTGAAGAACGAATCAGTTTTTCGGCCGCTGCCGCCGGCGCCCCGGAAAGCGCCGCTGAACTCGCCCTATACTTCGGTGTCAATCAGCGGCTAAGGAGGCGGCATGGCCGAGCGGCTCGCATCCGGCCGGCACCGCCTCAGCCGCGACGAGGTCACCGCCCACCAGAAGCAGCGGCTGTTCAAGGCGCTCGTGGCCGTGATGGGGACCAAGGGCTTCAACAACACCTCGGTCGACGACATGATCAAGCACGCCGGGGTCTCGCGCGCAACGTTCTACCAGCATTTCGATTCCAAGCTGGACTGCTTCATGGCCGGTTTCGCCGATATGCAGCGCCACGCCATGACGGCCATCCAGGCGGTACCGGCCACCGGGACCCCGATGGAACGCTTCGGGGTCATGCTGCACCGATATCTCGGCTTCATGGCGCTCGACCCCCGCGTCGCCCGGCTCTACCTGCTGGAGGTGTACGCCGCCGGGCCGGAGGCGATCCGCCGCCGCGCCGCGCTGCAGCAGGAATTCGTGGCCGGGGTGGGCCGGGTGTTCAAGGCGCGCAGCAAAGCTGATCGGTTTGCCTGTCAGGCCCTGGTGGCCGCGGTCTCCGCGATGGTCACCACCGCGCTTATCGACGACAATCCGGACGCGATCCTCGCCTTGGAGGCGCCGGTGCTGAAGTTCGCTGAGCGAGCACTGCGGGCGGGTCCGGGCTGACGAGGGCGGGTTTTGGTTAACACGGCTATCTGAGGGACACTGGCCCTGTGCCAGAACCGGAACCGCAGGGGCTGCGGGAGCGTAAGAAGGTTCAGACACGTCTGGACATCAAGCGCGAGGCGTTCCGGCTCTTCGACAGGCAGGGTTACGCCAACACCACCGTCGAGCAGATCGCCGAAGCGGCCAACGTCTCGCCCCGCACGTTCTACCGCTACTTCGGGGTCAAGGAAGCCCTGCTGCTGTCCGACGACCACATCCCGCCGATCATGGAAGCGTTCGCCAACGCGCCGGCCGATCTCCCGATCATCGAGGCCTACCGGCACGGCGTCGCCACCTTCTACGCGTCGCTGAGCCCTGAGCAGCGCGCGGCCGCCATCGCCAGCGAGCGGATGCTGTACGAGATTCCCGAAGCCCGGGGACTGCTCTACTCGTCGTACGTCCGGCTGATCGCCCTGATCACCGATGCGCTCAAACGCCGGCCCGACGCGCCGGCCGACGAACTCGAACGGCGGGTGATCGCCGGCGCGATCGTCGGCATCCTGATAGCCGCGTCGCACGACAACCCGGTGCCCGATTCCGCGCTGGACGAGATGCTGACGATCTTGGCCACGCGTCTGACGCGCTAGTCGCGCCGCCGCGACACTCCCAGCCTGCGGCGTACCCGCGGACGCCGGCGCCGCTGCTCGACGACGGCATGGTCGGCCAGATCCAGCACGTCGTCGATCGAGCGGTCGTCGCCGGCCCGGTGCGCCGCGACGCCGACGGTCAGCACCACGGGCTCCTCGACGCCTCCGGCGAGCGGGATCGGTGAGCCTTCGACCGTCGCCACGATCTGATCGGCCAGGCAATCCAGCATGCGGGCGTCGGTGCGGGGGGTGACGATCAGGAATTCGTCGCCGCCCCAGCGGGCCACCAGGTCGAACGGTTGGACCGCGGCGTGCAGCCGGTCGGCGACCTCGACCAGTAGCCGGTCGCCGGCGTGGTGGCCGTGCCGGTCGTTGACCGACTTGAACCGCTCGATGTCGCAGAACAGCACCCCGTACCCGGCGCCGTCGGCGTCGAGTTGTTCCAGCCGGGTCCACGCCGCCGACCGGTTCGCGATCGCGGTGAGCGGGTCGGTGGTGGCGCGGCGGGCCAGTTCGGCTTCCCGCACCCGGTCGGCGGTCACGTCGACGATCTGAGAGACGAAGCAGCGCGGTTGATCCCGGGGCGCGTGCACCAGCACCGCGGTCAGCGCGCACCACACGACGCTGCCGTCGGCGGCGATGTAGCGCTTGTCGATCCGGTACGACCGGCGCCGGCCGTCCAGGCATTCGTTGACCAGGGACAGGTCCAGATCCAGGTCGTCGGGGTGGGTGATGTCCTGAAAGGTCATCTGCGACATCGCCCGTCGGCTGTAGCCGAGCATCGCACGCAGCGCCCGGTTGGTGCGCAGGAACGATCCGTCGAGGCCGACGACGGCCATCCCGATCGGCGAGTGGGCCAGGGCGAGCTCGAAGCGCCGCTCCCCCAGCAGGTCGACCGGTGCGTCGATGGGATCGACCGGTTCGGCGGTGGCCAGCGCGGCGGGGAAACCGTGTTCGTGCGATTTGGGGCGGCTCAGGAAAAAGCCTTGCGCCCAGGAGATCCCCGCGGCGTTGACCGCGTCGAGTTCGCTCTGGGTTTCCACGCCCTCGGCGATCACCATCGCGCCGATCTGGCCGGCGAAGTCGGCGATCGCGTGGGCCAGGCGGCGGCGGGCGTCGTCGACGTCGATGTGGCGGATGATCGAATGGTCGATCTTGACGAACTCCGGTGCGAGCTCGAGCACGTGGGAGAACGACGCGAACCCAGCGCCGACGTCGTCGGCGGCCACCCGCACCCCGTGGGTCCGGCAAGCTTCCAGCGCGTCGTCGAGGGCTGCGTAGTTCTGTACGGCGTCGTGTTCGGTGATCTCCAGGACGATGCGGGCCGGGTCGACGTCCTGCAGCAGCTCGCTCCACGGGGCCGCCATCGCCGCGGCAGGCGACACGTTGATCGCGACGAACACGTCGGGCGGCAACTGCGGCATCAGCGCCAGGACGCGCCGCACGATCGCCATCTCCAGTTCGATGCCGAGCCCCATCTGGGCGGCCTGTTCGAAGAAGGCGTCGGGGCGGAACGGTTCGCAGTGGAACCGCGAGAGCGCCTCGACTCCGACCACCTTGCCGTCGGTGACGTCGTGGACCGCCTGGAACACCACTTCGAAATCGCTCTCGGCGACGACGCGGCGGATCAGGTGGCGGCGGTCGACGGAGTCGGACCGGTGCCCCGGGGTCTCGATCAGCGTGCCGATCAGTTCGGCGACCTGCTTGACGAGTTTCAGATCTTCTTCGCCGAGATAGGGTTTCGGCTCGCCGCTGACCAGGCAGACCATCCCGGCGGCGCCGGTGTGACCGGTCACCGGAGCGCCGACGTAGGCGGCCATTCCCGCCTTCTGCGTGACCGCCAGCGCGGCGGTGGTCTCGTTGGCCAAGGTGTCGGGCACGATGTTGGGCAGCCGGCCGTCGATGACGCGCACGCAGTAGGTCTCCGACAACGGCATGCGTTTACCCGTAGTCAGCCCGAGTGATTCGGCGTCGCCGTCGAGGACTTCGATGGTCTGGGTGCCGTCCTGAAACGAGGACAGCCAGGCGGTGTCGAGGCCGAGACGCTGGCGCAGAATGCCCAGCAGGGTGCGCACCAGGTCACCCGACACCCCGGGCTGATCCCCCATGAGGCGTTCGCCCGCCTCATTGACACGCATAGCAAAGGATCATAAACCGACCTTTACATTCAGCGCTCCTGTTCGGTGTCGTTGAATAAAGTGAGGCAGCCTGCAAAAATCCGGCGGGCACGATCAGTTGCTTCGCTGAATGGATAGACAGCCCGCTCCCAGGTTCCCGAACAGGGCAAATTCGACGTGCGAGCTGCCGAAACGCGTGCCGGTCAGTCGTCGGTGATGGTCAGCTTCACGTCGATGTTGCCGCGGGTCGCGTTGGAGTACGGGCACACCTGGTGGGCGGCCTCGGCCAACTGCTGGGCGGTGCCGGGATCGACGTTGGGCAGCGTGATCTCCAGCTCGACGGCCAGTCCGAAGCCGCCGTCGTCGTTGGAACCGAGGGTCACCTTCGCGCCCACGGCCGAGTCGGAGACGTCGGCCTTCTGCTGGCGCGCGACCAGGCGCAGCGCGGAGTGGTAGCAGGCCGCATAGCCGATCGCGAACAACTGTTCCGGGTTGGTGCCGACGCCCGTGCCGCCCATCTCCTTCGGAATGCTCAGCGTGACATCGACTTTGCCGTCGGAGGTGCGCCCGTGTCCGTCACGGCCTTCGCCGGTGGCCAGCGCTTCCGCGGTGTAGAGAGCCTTCATCGGGGTTTCCTTTCGTGGAGTCATTGCATTTGCCGCACAAGGTGTTTCAACGCGTCCCGCAGCTCGACGAGCTCGGTTTCGGAGGCTCCGGAACCGGCCAGCAGACGTTCGGGGACACAGGCCGCCCGGTCTTCCAGGCGGGTACCCGCCTCGGTCAGCGACACCTCGACGCGACGTTCGTCGTCGGCCGAGCGGCGGCGGGCCACCAGTCCGACGGCCTCCAGTCGCTTCAGCAACGGCGAGAGCGTGCCCGAATCGAGCTGCAACCGCTCCCCCAGGTGACTGACCGAGCAGGGGCCGTCCTCCCACAGCACCAACAGCACGAGGTACTGGGGATAGGTGATGCCGAGTTCGTCGAGCAGTGGCCGATAGGCGGCCGTGACCGTCCGCTGCGCCGTGTAGAGGGCGAAGCAGAGCTGGTCGTCGAGGCGGGCGGCATGCACGTTCCCGACAGTAGCGCGCAATTAAATTGTGCGCAATGTATTAGCGGCAGCGCAGGCTCTGGGCCTGCGGGGGCGGGTTCTAGGTCGCGACGTAGTACGTGGTGTTACCGACGACCGCGCGGACTTGCAGCGTGGTCACGTCGACGTCGTCGTAGGCGCCCGAGTGGTCGGTGAACATCCCGACGAACAGGCGGACCACGTCTTCGGCAATACGCTGCAGACTGGGCCAGTTCTCCCAGTTCGCCCAGCCGTCCCAGCGCTGGGCGATGTCGCGGACGGTGTACGCCGTGTTCTCGGGGGTCAGCGCGATCCGTAACCCGTTCCAGCCCATCCGGTCCGGGTTGGCGCCCAGCGCGCGACCCGGATTGCCCAGCAGCGTGAACCGGAGCCGGTCGGCGGGCGGCGCGTCGTGCAGGGTCGCATAGGTCGACAGCCACTCGCCGACGACCTGGGCGCCCTGCGACATCGCGATCACGTCGATCATCCCGGCGGTGGTGCGCAGCAACCGGTCGAGGTTGGCGGCGCCCTCGGTGATCGAACTCTGCCGCGCCGCGGCGGGATACGCCAGCGGAATCCAGGTGTTGCCTTCGGCTTTCGCGTAGCCCCGCAGGTAGTCGCCGGTGTCCTCCGGCCTGGTGCCGAGCCCGCCGATGGTGATGACGATCCTGCCCTCACCCTGCTCGGCCGGCGGCATCGGGTTCTGGGCGTCCGCGGGCGTCCGGTCCTTGGGAACGGTCGGGGGGCGCGAGCCCAGGGTCTTGATCGGCTTGATCGTGACCGTGACCGGGACGGCGACGACGTTGCCGCTGCCGTCGTCGACGGTGATGGTGAAGGTGTCGGTCTTGTCGGCCGCGGTCGCGGCGGCGGCACCCGCGGCTCGGCGCGCGGCAACGGTCGGGGTGTAGCTGAACCGGCCCCAACTCGTCACGGACACAGCACCTTTGGCGGCGGGGTCGACCCGGTAGACGAGCCGGTCGCCGTCGGGGTCGGTGGCGTTGACGCGGCCCCAGACGGAGCCGAACCAGCCGGGGGTGTGGACCGCCGGATCGGCGACGGGCGCGGCATTGACGGGCGTGGTGGCCGGGACATCCGGAACCTGCGGGACGACCGGGGTTTCCGGTGCGGTGGCGCCGGGCTTTTGGGGCGCAGCGGGTTTGGCCGGGGTCGCACCGATGTCGGAGCGGCCGAGCTGGCGCCACGCCGCGGACAGCAGCACCCACAGCGACGTGGTCTGCGCGGGGGCGGTGGGCACGGTCGCGGTGTCCGGGGTCGGCGCCGGTGGGTCGGACACTGGCACCGAGACGGTGTCGGCGGGCTCCGGCGCGGGTGGATCGGAGTCCGGGGCCGGCGCGGTGTCGTCGTCGGATGGGGCATCGACCGGTTCGTCGTCGGGCTCGGCATCGTCGGTGGGGGCAGCGTCGGTGGGGTCGTCCGCGCGCTCGCCACGGCCGGCGCTGGACAACGTCGGCTTGGTGCGGGACCGGCGCGGCGATTCCGACTCGGCGTCGTCGTCGGACTCGGCCTTCGGCGTCTTCGCGGTGGCGCTGTCGTCGGCGCGGTCGTCGGCGCCGCGGTCAGCCGAGGACTTCTTGGACTGGCTTGCCGACGAGCTGTCGGCGGAGGAGGCGCCGGCGGAACCGCTGCTGGAAGCCGTCTCGTCGGCGGATGCGATGCCGGGCGCGGCGCCGAGCCCGATGCCGACGCCAAGCGCTATCGCGAGCGCCCCAACACGCCCGACGTTTCTTGCATAACTCATGTAAAGCCTTCCCCCGCGGGCCACCCCGTAGCCACGTTGGGAGTCAATATTTTCTTACCCGTTAATACGGAGCGAGGGTTTCAGCTAAAAATTAGCAAGACCGTAAAAGTATTGTGACCTTGCCATACAGGCGACTTTGTCGCGCCTCAAGCGCTGAGCTGGGCTTTCACTTGAAAAACTGTGTCGAAGGTCACAGTTTGAAAACGGGCGATTTCGGGTTCCGCGGCGGCCGTTGCCGCGCCGACGAGGCCGGCTCCGGCTTCGGATTCGTTGCTGGAGGCGGGTCAGCCCAGGGTCAGCGCCACTCCCCCGACCCGAAGATCGGCGAACGAATAGCTCAACTCCCCGCGCTTGCCTACGGCCACCACATAGCGGTCCTGCCCTTCGGTGACCTCGAAGCTGAAGCTGAAGGTGCACCGGAAACGCCCGCCCTGACCGTCCTCGAGGTAGGTCGTGGTGAGGATCTCGCCCTTGCCGTTCTTCACCGTCACCGGCGTCCCCGGATGGACGTCGGCGAACCCGCCGGCGCCGACGCACGACGACCCGTCCACCTCGATCGCCGGGAGGTACGGGTTCGGGTCCTCGTCGTTGAGGGTGAAGCTTCCGGTGATGGTCGCCGTCTCGAGCACGTGGAATCCGTCGACGAACTTTGGGCAGAAGAACTGCACTGCGACTTCGTCGGCCGGCATCCCCTGCTGGGGTCCGCCTTCTTCGAGGGTCCGGCAGACCTGCTTGCCGTGCGCGACGGCGTTCGCGTCGGAGTTGAACTCCGCCGAGTACCCCGTTTGCTTCAGCGCGACGAGGTAGCGGTCGTCGGCCGTGGTCCGGTCGCGGGTCAGGTACGCATACGCCCCGATACCGGCACCGGTGACCGCGAGCACCGCCGCGACGGCGGCGACGACGATCCAGCGTTGCCGCGTGTGCGGTTTCGCGGCCGAAACAGGCTCGGCACCAACGCTATCCAGTTGTTGTTTGCCCATCGGGTCGAGTCCTTCGACACCGCCGTCGCGGACCAGATCGGTGGGCTGGCCGCCGACGAAGTACCGGCCCTCGTGCCGGCCCGCCGGATCCGGCTGCCAACCACCGCCTGCCCCACCCGACGGCGTGTACGCGGATTCGTGCCAGGTACCGCCGACGTTGACCGCGCCGCACGAATTGCAGTGCATGGCGTCGGTGAGCGCGCCGCCGCAGAACACACAGAAGCTCATCTCGGTGCCCCCACTCACTTCCGGTACGCCGTGGTGCCCTCGACACCGAACAGCGAGCTGACGAACTTGGCGAAACAGTCGTCGACGCCAATCCGCTGGGCGTCGCACCAGGCATTGGCCTCGGCCGGCGAGAGTTTCGGCTGCCCGACGACGGTCACCCAGAAGTCCCCCGAACTGAATGTCGTCCACTGCCCCGAGGACAGCAGCCGCACGTTGTTGTACTTGTCCCGCAGCGCAAGGTGATTGCGCAGCACGTCGGTGCTGGTGAGTGTCCGGCCGTCGACGACCAGGCCGGCCTTCTTCGCACCGATCTGCGGTATCCAGCGATTCGCGAGCGACCCGGAGACGTACGCGTAGTCGGCATCCCGCAGTTCGCGCAACACCGCTTCGGCCACGCCGTCGATGCTGCCGTGTTCCGGTTCGGCGACCGTGTGCGCGACCACGCGTTGCGACCCCGACGTCGCCGAAGCACTGGTCACCTCGTTGTCGTCGCCGGAATGGAAGACGAGTTGTGGTGCACCGGAGAACATCTCGGTGGTGCGCCAGTACGTCCCGGCGGGGAACACCAGCGTGCGGCGGACCGTCTCGCCGGGTTTCATCGTCACCGGTGCCGCGGAGAAGTCGAACAGGCCTGCCGCGATGTCGCGCTGACCGTCGGCGACGGTGATCCGCGCCGACGACGCGGCTTCGGTGTTGCCGCCCGGGCACTGCGACATGAACGCGGCGGCGACGGTCAGACCGTCGGGGGTCATGTCGACGGACTCGGCCTGGACCAGCGGCGCCGTCGTGCAGGCCGGGACGATGCCGGCCGGACTGGCCGTCCCGGCCGTGAATCCGCCGGCCTGTGGCGTGGCCGCTTCGTCGGTCGAGGAGCCCACCAGCAGCACTCCGGCCGTGACAGCGACGGCGACCACGACCACCGCCGCGACCACGCCGCCGATCAGCCACCCGCGGCGCCGACTCGGAGACGCCGACTCGACCATCCCGTCGTCGGGATAGGCCACGGCTCCGATCGGGGAACCGCACTGCCCGCAGAACCGGTAATGCCAGGCGTTGGCGTGCCCCTGCGGGCAGACCACCAACGGTGTTCCGTCGAACTCACCACTCATTCTCGATCCCCCGCAATCTCGCCCGGGTGTGAGCCTGCGCCCCTACCCGACCTGTGCGCCCGCAATGCGCGGCGCCTCCCCCGTACCTGCGCACTGTTTGCCCTCAAGCATCAAGCGGCAGCCTTGCGACTGATGATCCGCCTCCCCACCGACAAAGGGAATCGGGGATGTCCCGCGACATTGCGGCAATCAAGCATCAATTGCCCGATCTGCACCATGAGTCACATCCGCCACGCTCAACCCCTCGTCAGCGCGACGCTGCCCGAAACTCCCCGATCCCCGCGCGGCGCGGTGAACCTGCACCGTGTCTGCGATGTCTTCTGTCGCACGGACTCGCCGTAGCGTTACACACCGAGGCGTATCGCGCCGCGCAACGTCCCGTTCTCTTCCGTGTGCAACCTTCGCTGGGGGCCGCGTCCTGAAGGGCTGGGCGTTGTCACACATCGGAGCTACGCTTGCCCGCAGATACGCCTCCGGCAACGAAAGACCCCGGGTCAACGACATTTGCCAGCCCGTCTACGGCTGCGGATACAGGGATGACATGAAGATCTCCACAATGCTCGGCACCATCGCGGGGCTGGCGGTGACCACGGCGGTGGGCCTCGCCGCACCCGCGGGCGCGGCGCCCCAGGATGCCGCGTTTCTCAACCGGCTGCAGCAGGTGGGGATCACGGTCTTCAATTCGTACACGACCATCCAGGGCGCATACGCGATCTGCCGCGAACTCGACCTCGGCACGCCGCATTCGCGCGTCGTCGCATTGGTGTTGGCTGCCAACTCTGATCTGGACTGGGAAAGCGCCGCGGATTACGTCGTCCTCGCGAACATGACGTACTGCCCGCCCAGGTGACGCACGAATCTCTCGGCATCACAGCCTAATTCGTCGGCGCGACGCCGATCTCGGCGAGCACCTCGGCGGTGTGCTCCCCCAGCCGGGGCGCGCGGCCCCGCACCCGCCCCGGTGTGCGGGAGAAGCCGGTCGGGACACCGGGAAAACGCACAGGACCGTGCTCGGTCTCCACGGTTTCGAAGAAGCCGACGGCCTCGAGGTGGGGATCGGTGAACAGGTCGTCGGTGCTGCGCAACGGTGAGGCCGGGATGCCGAGTTCGTCGAACAACGCCAACCACTCCGCGGTGGTCCGGGTGCGGAGAACATCGCCGATCAGGCCGTAGACGGTGTCGATGTCGGCGGCGCGGGCGGCCATCGTCGCGTAGCGGTCGGTGTCCCAATCCGGTTGCACCGCATCGACGAACGCGTGCCACTGCTTGTCGTTGTAGATCAGTGCGGCGATATGCCCGTCACGGGTCTGATAGGGGCGGCGGTTGCGGGCGACCGTGCGGGGATACAGCGCCGGCCCCAGGGGCGGGTCGAACATCGCGCCGTTGGCGTGCTCGACCAACATGAACGCCGCCATCGTCTCGAACATCGGCACTTCGACTTCCTGGCCCTCACCGGTGCGGGCCCGGTGGAACAGCGCCATCATCGTCGCGTTCAGCGCGGTCAATCCGCACACCTTGTCGGCCATGATCGAGCCGACGTATCCGGCTGTGCCGGTGAGCTCTTCCTGCACCGCGGCCAGTCCGCACTCGGCCTGGATGGTGTCGTCGTAGGCGGGTCGGGCCGCGTATGGTCCGCTGCGGCCGTAGCCGTAGCAGTTGGTGTAGACGATCGACGGGTTGAGCGCGGCGACGGCCGGATAATCGAAACCGAGTTTGGCGATCGCGGCGGCACGCATCGAGTGGATGAAGACGTCGGCCTGCTTTATGAGCGCGCGCAAGGCCTGCGTGCCGACCTCGGTCTGCAAGTCGAGCACGACGCTGCGCTTGCCGCGGTTGACGTTGGTGAACACGCCGCTGAGCCCGGGCTCGGGGCCGACGGAGATGTAGCGCGCGTTGTCGCCCTGCGGCGCCTCGACTTTGACGACGTCGGCGCCCATGTCGGCCATCATCTGAGTGCAGTACGGCCCCGCGACGACGGCGGTCAGGTCGACGACTTTCACTCCGGACAACGGTCCCGCAGAAGGCATGGCGGGAACCCTATCCGCACCGCACGCGTGTAGGCGCAAGGGCCCGCGCATCACACGGTCCCATGGAGGTGCTCCTCGGCCCAGCTCCAATCGACGCGCTCCTGTTCGAGGCGCACCCGGTCACCCACGACCGCCTCCACCAGGTCCGTATAGAGGTTCGACTCTTCGGGCGTCAGGCGCGTAAGCGCCGACCTCGCTGGCCGCTCTTCTGTCACCCACCGATCGCGATGCGCCATCAGGGTCCTCCGATCCATCAACACCGACCGCGCCGCCGGCAGCCACGCCCGCAGCCGGTCCAATATCGCGAATCCATGGGTGTCGATATCTCCCCAGTAGACGACCTCAGCACCTCGCAGCCACGGCAAGCGGCCGATATTGTCAACATCGAAGCCCTTACCCCACAGGACTATTCCGCCATCTGGAACATCGACGCTCAGGTAGCTGATCTCGTTTTCGACGATGACCGCAACCCGCGGCCGCATCTGAAGTCGGGCGAGTTCGTCAGCGCGCACTGCCAGTTCGGTGAGCGCCGCGGGCAGGCCCAGCGACGGCGACGGCCGTAACCGGACCAGAGCAGGTTTGGGCCGCAGGCCGAGTTCGCGCAGGAACCCCGACGATGACGCCGCGACCCCCAACATGGCCGCCAACTCCGATCGGTGTCGCTCGACGAACTTGGTGTCCACTCCAGGCGCGCTGATCTCACGGAGATAGCGGCGCGACTCCCGGTGCATGTCGAGCCATTCGTACGCGGCGATCAGTTGCGGCATCTGCGGCGTCAACGTCAGAGCCTGGTGCGGATGCTCAGTGATCCATTCCCGCACCCGCGGTTGCGGACGGGACGCCTCCAGAAGGTCGTCGAAACGACGCACTGTTTCGGTCACGCCGAGTAGGGCCCACACCTGGTCGCGTCGACGTAGCACCGCTCGGGCAGGTAGTTCGTTGCGGCCGATCTTCCTGCCTCCAACTGATTTCCACTCCAGCTCGTAGCAGGTATCGTTGCGCCGCCCGGCATCCAATGCGGCTACCCACTCCCGTACAGCGGCAATGTCATCGCCGATCGCAGCCGGCGCGGGACCGCGCAGCGGCACGTCAACCGGCCCGAACGGTTCGTCCTTGGCGTGAGCCGTCAGCAGCGAGCCGTCGTCCCACCGCCGCCTGAGCCTTGTGACGATGTCACCGACCGTGGTCCATCCAGGTGAACTCACCGTCGTGGCCGGTCTCGCCGGTCCCGGTATTCCTCGATGGTCATCGTCTGCAACCGTGAGAAGGTTCCAGTCGGATTGTCGACGATCCCAATCGATTTCACGTACGGCTCGATGACATGCACCTTCTGCAGAGGGGTCACGATCAGCAGCTGCAATCCCAGTGTCGCGAACAGATCGAGGGCATACCGTGTGGATACATCGGAGCCCCGCCCGAATGCCTCGTCGATGACAGCGAAGCGAAAGTCGCGGGATCGTTCGACGCCCCATTCCAGTCCGAACTGGTAGGCCAGCGAGGCCGCGAGAATGGTGTAGGCCAGCTTCTCTTTCTGCCCACCGGACTTGCCATCGGAGTCGCTGTAGTGCTCCCACTCGACGTCGGTGTCGACATCACGCTCGGAGGCCGAGAACACGAACCAGTTTCGCACGTCGGTAACGCGGCGGGTCCAGTTCTTGTCCGACTCTGCGTAACCGTCGCGCCCCCGGAAGCGCTCGATGATCCGCTTCACGTCCAGGAATCGCTGTTCGGAATACTGGTCGCCGTCGACGGTGAGTGCGTCGTTGGTGAGGCTGCGGAGATCCGAGCGGAACTGCGCGACATCCTGATTGCTGGTCGGTTCCTTTTCCAATTTGATGTATCGGCCCGGGTTGTAAGGCACCGCACCCAGGGCCTCGTTGATTCGGCCGACGCGCTCGTCGATGGCGGTCGCCTGCCGGCCCAACCAGTTGTTGAACCCTGCCAATTCTTGGATGGCGTTCTTGTTGAGCTGTTCTTTGAACTCGCTTTCGAACCGGGGCAGGTCGTCGGTGGCGACCCGCTCCCGGAAGGCCAAAAAGTCTGCTCGGGATTCGACATTGACGTCCATGTCGGCCCGCAGTTCCTGCCATCGGTTCAGGACCGCCGTCATGTGCTGGGTCAGGTTCAACGCGTGCCCGTTGAGCTGACCGGACAATCTCTCGATACGCCGGTGCAGGTCTTCAGACAATGCCGACTCGGAGGTGGCGCAGTCCGCGGGGTGGGCGGGCGGGTTATCCGCCAGTCGTGCAGTCAGAGCCGGGTACGACGCGCGGGCCTTCTCTCGTTGATCCGGCGCTTGCGCGGCGACGAACGCGTCGTCGCGGTTCTGCTCCTGCTGTGCCTGATTCATTCTCGTCTGTGCGGTCGCCAACGTGCCGGTGAGCTTCTTGATCAGATCAGCCACCGCGGCGGCGTTGCCGGCGTTGCGCTCAAGCGCCTGCGTGATCTCCACCAGTCGGGTCGATCCGGCCTGAATCCGAATTCGTTCCGCGTCATAGGATTCTGCCCGTGATTGTGCCTCTTCGGCATCGATCTCACTCCAGGATCGGAACCCCTCGACACTGCGCAACGCTTCCAGTCTGCTCTGCACGGCGTCGCGCTCGTTCACGAACCGTGCGGCTTCGGCCGCCGCGTCGTCCCGTCGGGCTTCCAACTCGGCCAGTTCGGCACGCATCGCGGCGATCTTGCGTTCGTTGACCCAGCCCAGCACCCAACGCCTGGGATCGTCGACTCGGTGACGGTCGTCCTTCTCATGACGGTCTCCCGAACGCACCTGGCCTTCGCGGGTGACCGCGCGACGCTCGGCGCGGAACTCATCAAGCGTTGCTGCACAGCGGAAGTCGGCGCGCTTCATCAGCTCGGCGCGCAGGTACTCCTCGAACTGCCCGTCTCGGACTTCAATGCAGTCGGCCAGCATCAAGCCGTCGTGTGCCGTCGGTTGCAGTCGCACCCGATACTGGGGGACGCGTTCGTAGACCAGTTTTGCCCCGCGGCCGCCGAAGGAGAGCCTGCGCCCGTTCACCCAAGCGGTGACCGCGTCGTAATGCCGTTGCGGCACCAGCAACGACAACGCGAACCCGCGCAGCACGCGTTCAGCGGCACCCCGCCACTGCGCATGATCGTCGTGGACATCGAGCAGCTCACCGGCATAAGGCACGTCTTCCGGTGTCAACCCCAGCGCCGCGCACATCTCGGCCCGCACCATCACCTGCTCCTGCGGCAGGTTGTCGGTGCGCTGCTCCAGACTTGCTACCTCCCCGGCGATCGCGTCGCATCTGCGTTGGTGCTCCCGCTCACGACCGATCGCGTCGACTGTCGCGATGTCGAGGTCACGTTTCGCATCGGTCAGCTGGAGGCGTTCGGCGGCGACCTTGGCGCCGAGGGCGGCGAACGCGTCACCGTCGGCGACAGGCTCGAGGCCGGCCTCTGCCACCGCGGCGTCAAACAATGCCTTTGTCTGGCTTCGCGCATTCGCCTCCCCGCGGGCATCAGCGGCGAGTCGCTCCAGCTCGCCGATCCGGTCTCCGCCCGCTTTGGCGCGCTCCTCGATCAGTGAGTCGCGCTCGTGGCCGAACCTTCGCTGTTCGGCTTCGGCGGTGTCCAACTGGGTCATCAGCGACGCGCCGTCGGCTTCCAGCCGAGTGATCTCGTCGGCAAGCAATCCGGAGCGCAACTCGGCGATGAACAGGCGTACCGCCGCGCGCTCGAGCTCCAGCCCCGCGCGTTCCGTGAGAGTGGCGTCGTATTTCGCCGCGGTATCCACGATCGGCTGCAACGCCTCGAGTTGCTCGCGGGCGCGTTTGACGGCGTCGTGAGCTTTCGTCAAATCCTCAAAGTGAACGATGATTTCGCGGACACGCTCCGTTGAATCGCTGGGTTCGAGCATATGGTCGCGAACGAAATCATTCAGGTTCCCGACCGATTTCATCGACACGGTCTGGTGGAACAGTTCGAGGGCCTGCTCAGAACGGATACCGAGCAGTCGACGCAATGAGGTGGAGTACTTCGGGAACTCATCGAAGATCTCGGCCCCGGCACCACGCAACCGCCTGCGCAGGTCGCGGAGGTCGGTGCCGAAATCGGCGAAATCGGTCGCGATGGACAGTTCCTTGGTGGCGGTCACAAAGAATCGATAGGGCTGCCCGGTGCTCTCACGCTGCTGGAACACCTGAGCCAGAGTGACTGTCTCGTCGTAGCCGTGGTTGCGGAACACACCGAGAATCACCGAGTAGGTGCGCTTGTTCTCCCGTAGACCTTTCGGGCGCGATCTACCGGTGGATTCGTTGCGCTCGGATTTGTAATGGCCTTCGACGTAGGAGCGCAGTGTGCGCTCTTTGGCGTCGGCGCCGGCGGCCTTATTGTAGGCGGCCTTGTGCGCCGGGACCAGCATGGTGGTCAGCGCATCGACGATCGTCGATTTTCCGGATCCGATGTCGCCGGTCAGCAACCCTGTGTCGGTGCCGGGGGTGAACCGCCAGGCATGGCCGTCGAACGTTCCCCAGTTGTAGACCTCGGCGGACTGGAGTCGGTATCCCGCGCCGGGTTGGATTGCATCGCAAGGTGGTTCATTCATCGGAGGCCGCTCCGGCGTATTCACGAAGTTTGGAAGCGAAATCGTTCAGAGTCTGGGCGTCGACGTAGGCCTTGAGGATGCGTCTTACCTCCCAATGGTCGCGCTGGCCCCGAAGCTGACGCAGGAAACCGAGTTCGGCCGCCTTCTTGATGGTGGTCTCGGCCTGGTCGACGACGCGCGCATCGTTGGTGGAGTCGGCCTGGAAGAGCCGCAGCATCTCGACGATCTGCTCGGTGCTCAACACCAAGCGGCCCTCGCCGCCGCTGGTCTCGAACTCGACGAGTCGTTTGCGCAACAGCACCAGAAGCAGGCTGACGTTGTAGGTCAGGGCGCGCCTGCGCACCAGTCGCGGCAACGCCTCGTCGTTGTCGTCTTCTGGACGTGTGCGCAGGTACGCGTAGCCCTCGGTGTCGTCGATCACGACGTCGACGCCGATGGTCGAGAAGTGGTCGCGGACGCCGGCACCCAGCCGTTCCAGTGTGAGCCAGGTGTCCTCGTCGGATGTCCGGTAGACGACGCCCTGCATGAGTCTGATGATGGCCGACGCGACGGCACGGTCGTTACTCATGGTCGTCGGCTCCCGCGCCGTCGCACCGTCACCTTCGGTAGGCGGGCGCGCTTGATGACGTCGGGATTGGCCGGGTCGGGATAGTCCAGCACTGTCTCATCGGTGTCATCCATGTCGATGCTGACCTCGTCGTCGTTGAGAGCCAGATAACCGACGATCTCTGCGGCACCCTGTTCGATGGGATGCACAGCGATGACGTCGGACAGCAACGCCGACGAGTTCTCGGGCAGAACGGCACGGATGGTCTCGGCCAGCCGAATCTGGTCGATGTAGGTCTGGGTGAACAGCAGGTCGGCGTCGACATGGTCGGTGCCATCGGCGATACCGCTCTCGACCGCCACAGCGACCGGCGTTTGGTAGAGCGGGCGCTCGAACGGCAGGGCGATATCGACTCCCGGTTCGTCGACCTCGAGGCCGAACGACGGCGGGGTGTCGCGAACATCAAGGGCAGCGGCCTCAACCGCCCTCACCAGATCGAGCACCCGCCGATTCTCCAGCCATACCTGGTCGTCAAGAAACCGACGAAGCTGCTCGGAGATTTGGCGAACAGTGCGCTGCGCGCGGTCGGCAGCCTCGGACCAGTCGTGGTGGATACCCCTGATCCGCTCGTCGGCGTCGACGCTGTCCAGGGCGGTCACCTTGGCGAGCAAGTCGGCAAGCTCGGTTTGGCGCTGCTCGGACAATAAGAAGTCGAAGAATGCCTGAAAGCTGCGCCCCTGGTCAGAGCCGGCGATCTCGGAGCGACTGCCGATCAGCTCGGCCAGCAGTTCTCCTTTTGATCCATCCCAGGAGGCGATCTTCTCCCGAGCCGCCCGGTCCAGAAGGCGGAAGTTCTCCTCGACCTCGCGGAAATCGGACAACAACTCGCGCGCGGTGGTCGACAGCTGTTGATAGCGGTCGCGAATTCCGGTGGCGTCCAGGATGGCAACGTGCCCGGCCTCGACCGCCGCGATTTCGGCGTCGAGCTCATCGCGACGACGACGCAAATCGGCCAGCCGGACTTCGGGCTCCGTCTCGGTGCCCTGCACGATCTGACGCAGCAACGCCACCACCGTGTGCAACCGGGATTCGGTACCGACAAAGGATCTGGCTCGTAGGCTGTTAACCCAGGCGTAGGCCTTTTCGAATGCCGGGGTCGCTTCATAGTGGACCTCGTCATCGCCGGGCGGGTAGAACCGCCTGAGGTATCCCGCGTCGTCGGCGGCCCAGTCCTCCAAATAGGCTCGGGGCTGTTTCGGGTAGCGCACTTCGTCGGTGTTCAGCGCGTAGAGGTGGTCGTCCAGGGCGTCGGCGAGTGCACTGGCGGAGCATGCGCCGCGGTTGCCTTCGACGAAGAACTGGCCGAGGAAGGACAGGACCAGCGCGGCATTACCCGCGCGCAACAGGCGCCAAGCGGGGTGTCGCTCGCGCAGTGTGGTCAGGGCCGCATAGTCCACGACCTTGAGACTAGGGAGGCGCGGCGACAAGTTCCTGCCAGGAATCGCCGACTATCACACCGTCCCACCGCGTCGCCCGCGCAGAACCGCGTACGATATCAGTGATATCGGGAGGTCAGTCGGATGGCAGACATATTGATCAGAGATTTGTCGGACGCCGCCGTGGCTCATATCGACGCCACCGCCGCGGCACAGGGCCTGTCGCGGCAGGAGTACCTCAGGCGACGCTTCGAGGCCGAACGCCCTCACGGCGAACCTCGCCGTGGGTTGACGATCGACGATCTCCGCCGCGCGGCGCGCGCGGCCTCCGACCTCGATAACCCCGAGGTGATGGACCGAGCGTGGCGGTGAGGCCATGGCTGATCGATAAGTCGGCGTACACGCGGCTCGCGGACTCACCCGACGTCGATACCTGGATGCAGCGCATCGAACGCGGACTGGTCCGCATCAGCACGGTGACCCGCCTCGAAATCGGTTATTCGTTCCGCACAGCAGCGGAGGCGCACTCCGAAGTGATGTCGCCGCCCTTGGTGCTCATGCCGATCGAGTACGTCACGCCGGCCATCGAGGATCGCGCCCGCGAGATACAACTCAACTTGGCTGACCGCGGACAGCATCGGGCACCGTCGATTCCCGACCTGTTGATCGCAGCCACAGCGGAAATGTCCGGGCTGACGGTCCTCAGCGTTGACAAGGATTTCAGCCTGATCGCTGACATCACGGGGCAACCGATCGAGACGCTTCGAATGGCGTGACTGCCGCACGCACGGCCCGTATTCAGCCCCCACACACCACCTTCGGGATCGGGTCGTACCGCACGGTGTGCGATTCGGTGCGGGTGTCGCCGGTGGCGATGTCGCGCAGGGTGCGGGTGTCGGTGATGGTGAATCCCGGTGCGCCGCCGCTGGCGCTGCACGATTCGCCGGCCGGGATGGTGATGGTGCGCGGGCTGGTCGGTTTCGATCGTGGACTCTGCGCCGAGGACACCTCGTAGCGCTTGATACCGAGGATTCGCACGGTGATCGACCCCGACGTCCACACCGTCTGGATCTGCACCGGGGTGGGCCCGTCGTTGCGGAACTTCACGTCGATCTCGTCGCCGAACACGGTGGCCTCCCGGCCCGCCGGATAGCGGCTGATGTAGTAGCTGTGCTCCTGGTGCTCGACGAGCTCAAGACCCGCGAAGTACGCGGCGTTGAACAGCGTCGTAGCCACCTGGGACACGCCCCCGCCGACGCCGGTGTCGGGGCGGCCGTTGAGGATGATGCCGGACTCGACGTAGCCGTTGGCCGCGGTGCGCGGGTTGGTGGCAGCGTTGAGGCTGAACGTCTCCCCCGGCGCGACCACGATGCCGTCGATAGCCCCGGCCGCACGTTTGATGTTCACGCCGGAGGCTCCGGAGAAACCGGAGGTCTGGAATTCGCCGATCACCTCGACCGGGCCCAGCGCCTCGATGTCGGCGGTGGTGAAGCTGGCCGGGTCGTCGACGTAGACGGCCTCGAGCTCCCGGTCACTGGTCTCGGTCAGCACGTCCATCACGTCGAGGAGGGTCTCGTCGTAGTCGATGCGGCGGCCGTCCTGCGACGGCACCTTCTGCGCCGGTGTCGCGGCGAAGTCGATGGTGGCCTCGCGCACCGGGATCTCCGACTCGGCCAACTGAGGCCGCGCCGCTTCGGCAAGGACGTGGCGGTCGACGGTGGCGGTGATCTCGCCGTCCTCGGCTTCGAACGTCAGGGCGCTGGCGATGACGGCCGTTCCGATGGTGGCGCGGGCGTCGTCGTCGCCAGTGATGATCAGCGGCCCGGACACCGCGGGCGCGGCGAGGTCGGCGACGGCGGCATCGACGTCGGACGCCGTTGTGCGGGGCGCCGATTCGACGACGGGGAGGTCGATGGTGGTGCCGGCGGCCCAGTCGCGCTTGAGCAGTGCCGCGGCGGCGTCGACGTCGAGGTGGCGGCCGTTCTCCGGGTAGACGGCGACGGGCTCGTCCCCGTCGAAGCGCACGGTGCCTTCGGCCGGGTCCCGCTCGATGCGGGCGTCCAGGTCATCGAGTGCCGCGGTGAGCGCCGCGTCGTCGGCGGTGGAGACGACGCCGATCTCCCGGGTGGTGAACAGCGACGTCAGCCGGGTGAGCGGGTTCAGCGGCTGGGCGGCGGCCTGCTCGACGGTGGCGGTCCAGTCGACGGACAGCCCGGCGGGCTCCGGGTCGATGGTGGCACGCTGGTCGGCGGCGGTGACGGGGATCGGCCGGGTGATGCGCGGGCTGACGGCCGCGCGCAGCAGTTGCTCGGCGTCACGCAGCGTCATCCCGCCGATGGCGACCCCGGCCGCGGTCGTCCCCCGCGCCACGCGGTCTTTGCTGTACACCAGGTCGGCGAGGTAGACGACGGCCAGCAGCGCGAACGGCGCCGCGATCAGGGCCGGCAGCAGCCTGCGGCGCAGGCGTGCATCCGTCGCGGGCGCGGTCGCGTCGATGACCTGTGGTTGTGCCCTGTCGGCCTGCATGCTTGTCGATCCTTAACCCGTCGGCGGCGCTGCTCCGTGCGTGTTCCTACGCCGCGCGCTGCCACCCAGCCTAGCGATGCGGCACCCCCACCGCTCTGGGCGCGATTTGCTGACCGACGGCGACCACCGGAACTTGTCGGTGCCCGCTCCTACAGTGACGCTCCACGATCCAACCTGGGGAGGAGACGGAGATGGCACCTAAGCCTGGGGGCAGTTCTCGACCGATCGACATCGTGCCGGCGCGGCCGCGGCCGGTGATGTCGGTGGCGGTGGCCGTCGGAGGGCGCGGCCGGTCGGTGTTCGCGTACTCGGCCTGCGCCGAGGGGCACCGGTGGTCGGGGACGGTGGAGGCCGAGTCGGTCGACACCGCGGTGCTCGACGTGATCCGCCGGATCCGGGACGGGTCGGACGCGGGGCGGATCCGGTTCGTGGTGCAGGTGCCGGTGCGCAGCGCGTTGTGGGCGCTGCGCGACGAGGTCGCGCTGCTGATCCCGGGGGTGTGGATCGAGCGGCCGCGGCTGTCGGACGAGACGCTGGTGCGCCGCGCGTGTGCGGGGCTGCGGGAGGTGACGGTGCCCGGGCCGCCGGTATGCGTCGCGACCGACGGGTCGGTGCGCGGCCGCTACACCGGCTACGGCTGGCTGGCGGATACGGGTGAGTACGGGCTGCAGGGGTTCCGGCATTCGCAGAAACTGATCGGCCCGCAGGTGGTGCTGGTCGCGGAGTTGCGGGCGATCGGGGCGGCGGTGCAGAGGCTGCGCGGTCGCGACATCACGGTGCTCAGCGACAGCAAGATCGCGATCGGGATGGCGATGCGCTGGAAGGCAGGCGATTTCGTGCTTCCCGAGGGCTATCAGGTGTTCCGGGAGAGCGGTAAGACGCCCGGTCTGGTGCGCGCGCAGCAGATGATCTTCGAGGAGCGAGAGCGCATCACGCTGGGGTGGGTACGCGGGCACCGCGGTGAACCGTTGAACGAGGGCGCCGACGCGCTGGCCCGGTTGGCGTCGCGGTACGCGTTGGGCGACAACGCTCTTGACGGTGCGGAGTATCACCGCCGCGCTGAGGACCTGGCGGCGACGTTCTCCCGTGAGTTCAACCGGGCGCGGACGGCGTAGGGGTTCCGGTGGCCCGTTCGCAGCCGAGCGACGGCTCAGTGTTCTGCGCCATCCTGTTGCTGCTTTTGGCGGTCGGGTTCGTGATCAAGTACATCTGGTGGTTCGTCGGCGGGGCGGTGCTGGTGGCCTTGTTCGCCGCCATCTACTGGATCACGAAGAAGATGGAAGAGGACCGCGAGCTGGAGGCCGACGAGGCCTACCACCGGGAGTTCGAGAGGACGCGTCAGGCCGAGCGGCAGAAGCTGTGGACGCTGCTCGGCGACAAGCGGGCCATCTATGGTGAGGACGGCGCCGCGGCGATGAACACGGTCGCCGACGCCCCGGACCTCGACGTGGATGACGACGCGGACGACGATCCGACGATCGCACGGCTGGCGACCACACCGACCGCGCTGGCCGCACTCGTGCGGGACAAGCCCCGAGGCTGGGAGCAGGCGGTGTTCGTGTCGGCCTTGGTGCAGCGGGCGGCACCGCTGCAGTCTCGGCTGCGCGACAGCGAACTAGGGTTCCCGATGCTGCTGAGTTCGGGCGGGGTGACGTTGTCCCCGCGGGCGTTCCGATACATGGCAGTGAGCATGGTCGACGAAATGCTCACCACGGTAAGGCAGTTGGACGCGTTCATGGCCGCACCGGCATTCATGGGGTCGTTCTCCGGGCGCAGCGACGAGGACGCGGATCCGGAGGCGATCAAGCACATCGCGAATCGCCTGATGGATTTCCTGGAGCAGTTCCTGGAACTGTCGGAACGCGCGCGAGCGCTGCACGTGCGGTCGGACTGTGCCGAGATCGCCGCCGACCTGGCACGGGTGCTCCACGGTCCGGTAGCGAGCATCCAGCAGTTCATCGCCGACTTCGTCGATGTCGTGAACGCACTCCCGCGGGTGCTCAAGCACGCGACCGGCCCGGTGGATCTGGGTTCGCTCGCGCTCTACCTGAGTGTCGACGACAAGCGGTTCAAGGGCATTATCAAGAGGCTGGACGCGATCAAGCAATCGTGAATGAGATAGACGCGGGCATAACACCGACCCTGTCTTTCCCCTTATCTCGGCGCTACTACCGACGGTAATGCGCCGGGGGCGGCTGCGGATCCATAACGCGGTGGATTCGACTGCGGGACCGCAGGAAAGGGCTGCCGGATCCCCAGGGGAATGTGTCGGCGCTTCCGAGCGAACAATGGCTTATCGGGACAAAACAGTTCTCAAGCATCGCCGATGTTGAGCCGACGCGCGAGATCTGGTCCCCCGACGTCGCGCAGGAATTCGGGGTCACCGCAGACGACGAGTTGGTCACGCGCGCGCGACAATCCGACGTACAGACGCTCCCGGGAGCGGTCGAACGCGGACTGTTCGTTGACCACCAGCACGACCGCGCGGCGTTCGAGACCTTTGAAGCCCAGGACGTGGCCGTAGAAGACCTGCTCGGCATCCCAGAAGCTGTCCCAGTACGCCGCACTGCCCGCGGCCTGACGCTCACGCTGCTCAGGGTGCCGACTGCCGGTGGTCAACAACGCGACATCCTCAGGGCGCCAACCCTGTTCGAGCAGCATCTCCACCTCGTCGTCGCCGACATCCATCGCCTCCGATGGTGAACAGGGCACGAACTTGACCGCGGGTCCTTCCCCGCCGAGAAACCGCATCGGGTGGTCCACCAGGGGTTGGAACGCATTGGCGATCTGGCGGGTGTTGCGCAGGTTGTGGTCCAGCACGAGTGGAACCAGCGGCACCGGCGGTGAGCCGTGACGGTTGAACACCCGCTGGCCCTCATCGGTGAAGACATAGAGCCCACCGGTCTCCTCGTCCTTCAACGCCGCGAGCAGTGGATCCCACCAGGCATCGGCGAAGTCCTGCGCCTCGTCCACAACGATCGCGTCGAACCGGTGCCCCTCGACGAGTTGCGTTGCCAGCTCAGTCATCTGGGAAGGCAGATCATGCTCCCAGAACTGGACGGTCGCCGCGGTCCGCAGGGACTCGTCGGGGCCGTCCGGGGCGCCCCAGCTCCTACCGAGATCGTGGAACTCCCCGACATAGGCGGGGCGGTGACGGCGGTTCCAGGTCTCGGTGATGCGCTCCAGATATGACGCCAGCCCGTGCGAGTAACACACCAACGCCACACGCAGGCCTCGCTGGGCCAGCCTGCGGGCCTGCTCCATCGCCAGGAACGTCTTGCCGCTGCCGGCACCACCGCGGACCTCGACGCGATGCAGCAGCCGGACGGCGTCGAGGATGACCGACTGATGCTCGGTGAGAACGTCGGCGGCATCCTCGTTCTCCAGCGCGCGGGAGACGACACTGCGTTGCGGCAGACCACGCCCGCTCAGCGACTCGCCGAGTTGCACGATTCCCGCCTGGGTCAGCACGGGCCGGTCGAGTTCCTGGCTGAGCAGGATGTGACGCAGTTTGGCGGCGATGTCGGCCAGATCGGTGCGATCGATCACCTTCCAGCGGGGACACTCGGGCAGCGCGAAGTCCTCGGGCAGGTCGGTAGTCGGTAAGACCACGACGTGGTCCCAGCGCAGCCTGCCCTGGGTCCAGCGGGGGTCGCTCTCCACGAAACTGCGCAGCGCGTAGCAGGCTTCACGGGCCTGACGGACCGGGTCGATCTCCACCTCGCGGCCGCGACGCTTCTGCCACCAGCTGTGCCCGTCGTGCCAGACCTCCCCGCCCTTGACCTCGATACAGACGATCCCCGCACCTTCGATCGCCACGAAGAAATCGATCTCGTGGTCCTTGAGATGGTCGGTGACCCGCTTGCCCGGGATGACGAGGTCACCGGGCTCAAGCTGATCGATCAGGGCCTGCCACACCTTGCGCTCGGCCCCGTTGGCCAGGCGCGGTGTCTCGGCCGCGGTGACGGTCATCGCGACGTCCTCCCCTCCGTCACCGGGGATGATATCCAGTGACCTGCTCGCGCTGTACCGCCCGCCGGTTCTACGCCGCGACGGTCTGGGCGGCCCCCGAGGCCGCCAGGGTGGGCAGGCGCACGCTGAGCTCGTCGATGGTGATCGCCCCGCCGGAGTAGAAGTTCAGGAACGCGAACGACGACGTCACGATCTGCACCGTCAGCGTCTGCCCCGGCGCGAGCGTGTGGGCGACCTGCTCCAGCGACACGGTCACGGTGTGCGAATTCCCGTCCAGTTGCACCGGGATCGGCGTGGTGTGGTTGCCCAGCACCAGACCGGTCTCGTCGTCGACGATCTGCGCCCACACGTGCTTGGCGGTGCCGGTGCCCGAATACGTGAGCGTCACCTCGGGGGCCCCGACGACGTGCGTCGTCGCACCGCCGACGTCCGAGGCCGCGGAAACCTTCAGGTTCACCGCGTTGACCGCCGGCGCTCCCGAGGGCAGACCGAGCAGCGTCGCGATCAGTCCGCGGGTGATGATCAACGGGTTGGGCCCCGACCCGCCGACGAACGGGAAGTACAGCATCGACTGGTCCTCGGTGCGCTGCGCGGTGATCGGCGTCAGGTCCTGCGGCGCGGGATAGGTGTCCGAGGAGTACCAGTCGCCGTGCTGGTCGACCCACTCGAACTGGGCGCCGGTGTCGATGTCCTCGCCCTTGACGTGGCGGTCGAGCCAGTCCAGGGTGCGGCCGACGACGACGTCACCGTTGTTGACGCTGCTCAGGCAGGTGCCGTGCCCGCCGCAGTACCAGACCACCTTGGTCGTCGTGCCGGCCGCGATGAGCGCCCTGGCGTTCAGGTCGGCCTGCGAGAGCGGCAGCAGGGTGTCCACCGTGCCCTGGATGAGCAGCGTCGGGGCGGTGATGTCGGCGAGACGGTCGGCGAAGTTCAGCGATTCGAACAGGTCCAGGTCGGACTGCGCCACCTTGCCGGTCAGCACGCCGGTGATGGTGGCCGGCAGCACCCGCTCGTTGGGCCGCGACAGCGTCAGGATCAGCGCGGCGCTCAGGATGTTCCCCCACCCGTTGCGGACCGCGCCATTGGGGAACAGCGAATGGGCCAGGCTGTTCCACGCAATGGTCGGCACGATCGCGTCGATACGGTGATCGATTGTCGCGGTGGACAATTGAATGCCGCCGCCGTAGGACGCGCCGACCATGCCGATCTTCGGGTCGCCGTTGACGGTCTGAACCTCGTCGAGGGTGGCGAGGTAGCTGATGATGTGCGAGACGTCGCGGCCCTCGAAATCCGGTGACTGCAACTGCATCTTGCCTTCGGAACGCCACTCGCCGCGCGGATCCCAGGTGACGACGTTGTAGCCGGCCGTGCGCAGCGCGCCGATGCCGATCACGTCGTCGGGCAGCAGGCTGTCGACGTCGAGTTCCAACGTCGTGGAGCCGGGCAGCGACACCCCGGGCCCGTTCAGGATGGTCGGGGCGCTCTCGCCGGCCTGCAGACCCTTGGCGGGCATGAAGTTCACGAAGATCCGGGTGCCGTCGAACGACGTCACGCGGAAGCTGCGCGCCCGCGGCGTGCCGGGTGGGGCGTCGTGGTCGATCGGGAAGCCGAACACCGGGTGCAGGACGTCGCCGATGAGTGGGATGTTGTGCAGCAGGCCGACCAGCGGGGTCATCACGTAGCGGCCGAACAGCGGGATCTGCTGCAGCCATTCCAGCGGCGGGGTCCATTCGGTGACGACGACGTCGGTCGGGATCGGGTAGTGCGGCGCGTCGGCGGTGGCCCGGTCGGAGGACGGTTCCTGGGTGGCCTCGCGGCCCGCCGCGGCGACGGAGGTCATCAGCGAGGTGATGGCGGGGGCGGTGGGAGTTTCGGGGGCTGGCGTGTCGTCTTCGGTGACAGCATCGGTACGGGTGAGCCGGGCGGTGACGACCTTGGCCGGCTGCACATCGGTCGGGTCCGGCTCTGCCGCAGACTCTTCGGCGTCCGGGTCGACGTCGGGCTCGTCGTCGACGGGTACGTCGGTCGTGTCCTCGACGTCGCGCTCGTCGGCGTTGTCTTCGGTTGATTTCTTGGTGTCGGCCGTCGAGGAGTCCCCTGGGTCCGCAGAGGGGCCGGCGTCGTCGTTTCCGGCGGACACCGACGCCGTCTCGCGGGCCGACGGCTTCGCGGACTGCGAGGACTGGGACTGCGATGCCCCGGTGTCGTCGTCGGCCGCCGCGGCGCCCGCACCGATCAGGACAGCTGCACCGATTCCCAATGCGACCGCGAGACCGCCGACCCGACCCACATATGTGCCTGCACGCATAGAGATCATGCTTACCGGTTTCGAGTGGACCGCTGTGGGCGTTCGGCCATTTCGGCGGCCGTTGGCCGGTCGCGGCGTCTCAGAGGGTGGTCACGGTTCTCCCGTCCTCACCCGCCCTCCCGGGCCCGTTCAATCTGGTTCTTGATCTCCCGGTATGCCTGCACACGCGCCATCACTGCGGCCGCAGCCGAATCGCTTGACGCCGCGGTAGGTGCCGCCTCGATGCCATACAGCATGCCGCTCAGCTTCCCATGCAGCTCGGCGCGCTGTTCGGCAATACGCGCATCATCGCGTTCCGCCTGAAGCGATTTGTCGATGAGTTGCGCTTCGGTGGCACACTTTTCGATCAGAGTCACCCGCTCGATCGCCGCACCTTCGAGGGCCGTGATCGTCGTCTTCGCCTCCGCCAAGATCTTCGTGTCGTCGGCGTTGGGCTTGTCCAGGGCCGCCAGCTTGCTCGTCACCGCCCGCAGGGCGTGTGCCTTCTCGAAGTTCTCCGTGATGCTCTTGATGTCGGCGCTGAAGTCCACCTCTCCGAGCCATCCCGCGCGAGCCGCTTCGGACACCTTGACCTTCTGCACCGCGCTCAATGTGGATTCCACGCGTGCCGCGTTCTGTTTGCCGAGGGTGTCGATACGCCGCTGCCTCGCCTTGCGCACACGTTCCTCGCGCTCGCGTTTCTCAGCGGCAGCCTGCTGTGCGCGCTCGACGCGCCGCCGTTCCTCTTCGGCGGCTCGGCGTTCATCCACCGCCACGGAGATGCGGTAGAAGATCCAGGTCAAGGCCGTCAACGCAACGATGACACCGAGGGCGATCCAGACCGGCTTCGGGACCACCGCGATGAGGACGATGACGACGAAGATGACGCCGCCGACAACGCTGGAGCCGTCCGACGAACTTTTTCTGCTCATCGGCAGATCACCGTGCCACCGGAGACCGGTCGTTGCTCGCCACGTCTCAGATAGTCAGCATCATTCATCGACACAGTTCCCCACCCGCTTTACGGTGCCGCCCCCTGACAGCGCTCTCCGCCAAGGCTAGATGGCGCCTACGACAGATTGCCGGCAAACTACGCTTCCGCCGAGCCGGCGATACTGAGGACTGTTGGGCGTCACGTCGCGTCGTGCGCGCTGCGGAAGCGCCGCAGGTACGCCGGCCAATCCCAGCTCCTCAGAAACTCGGTGGCCGCCGCGTAGCCCTTGTCGTAGAGCGCGTCGGCCTCGGCTCGGGTGATGTCGAAGTCCAGGACGCCGACGTCGGTGGAGTCCACCTGGATGGCGCGCACCTTCACCCAAGGCTGGCTGAGGTGAGTCTGGTCGTGGCCGACCAACATCGTGGTGAGCAGGCTTTCCAGCAGCGTCGGCCCATTCCAGGGCAACCGGAGGCCGGGTATCAGCTGTTGGACGGTCGGGGCGGGCAGGTAGGGCACCACCGTCACGCCGAACGTCGGCCAGCGGGGTACGGCGCCGTCGGGTCGGTCGAAGGTGTCGATCGGGAAGTTCGACAGCACCCCGCCGTCGACCAGTGTGAACGATTGGCCGGCAGCATCTTTCAGCGTGACAGGCGGGAACAGAAACGGTATCGCCATGGAGGCGCGGACCGCGTCGGCGACCGATTGCTCATCGGGGTCCAACCCGTAGAGGCGTCGGTAGTCCCAGGGGAGCCGCACCAGCTGACCCGTCGTCAGGTCGGCCACGGTGACCACCAACCGATACCGCCGCTCGGACGGCAGGTGGTCGTCGTCGACGGCCAGGTCGCCGAAGGTGCTGACATCGAGATTCTTGAGTTCGCCGCGGATCCAGTCATGGGCGAAGTCGCCACGGTAGAGGCCGGTCCCCCGCGCCAGACCCCAGGCGGTGCCGACCAGCGGGATGCGCTCGATCGGGCCGCTGTCGCGGAACCTGCGGTAGGGCACACTCACGGCGATCTCGCGCAGCTGGTCGGCGCTGATCCCGCCGGCCTGAGTAGCAGCCGCCACGACCGCCCCGACCAGCGAGCCCGCCGAGGTGCCCGAGATGCGTTCGATCCCGTAGCCGGCGTCGCACAGCGCACCGACGGCACCGACCAGTCCGATGCCTTTGACGCCCCCGCCGGACAGCACCAGATCTGCGCGACGGGGGTTTCGTTTTCCAGCCATCACTCCAGCGTGACACGTTCGCTCGGCCCCGCGGGGTGAGCGGGCCAAAACGCCGACACCCTGGGCCAATAGCCACGCACGGATCCCCAGCTCAGGACCGTCTGACCACCCAGGAAATGACGGCAGCGGTAGCCCGGCGCGCGAAGTCGTTACGTACTGCGCGCGGTGTCAGCGTGCGGTCAAAAGACCGTCGGGGACCGCGAGCTTGTGGATGGTCCGCTGCGTCCGGAAGTACTGGCGCGGGAACGATCCGGTGTTGTACGGCAGGTCGTACTTCTCGCACAGTTCCCGCACGCGGACGCTGACTTGGGCGAGGCGGTTGCTTGGCAGGTCAGGGAACAGGTGGTGTTCGATCTGATAGCACAGGTGACCGCCCGAGAAGGCCAGCAGCGGGCCGGCTTTGAAGTTCGCCGCCCCGAGCATCTGTCGCAGATACCACTCGCCTTTGGTCTCGCCGTCGAGCACTGCCGGGTCGAATGTCTCTGCGCCGTCGGGGATGTGCCCGCAGATGATGTTCACATACACCCACACGTTGCGGAGTAGATTCGCGGTGAGGTTGGCGGCGAGAGTTCGACGCCAACGTCGAAGACTCAAGGCCGGCAGAACCACATAGTCCTTGCTCAATTGGCGGACGGCCTTGGCGAGGAACTTCCGCTCCTGCACGGCGACGGCAGCGGGCGTCTCGCCCCGGTCCCGCTCCGAGCGCAGGCCGTGCAGGGCGATCCCCCATTCGAACATCGCTGCCAGCACCAGGTTTCGCACCGGGGTCGATAGGTAGATCCGACGCCACGGCTGCTCCGGCGTCACCCGCAGCCAGCGATAGCCGATGTCCTCGTCCATGCCGAGCACATTGCTGAAGACGTGATGCCGATAGTTGTGCGAGTACCGCCATTGCGCTGACGACCCCACCATGTCCCACTCCCAGTTGCTGGAGTGGATCTCCGGGTCGTTCATCCAGTCCCACTGGCCGTGGGAGATGTTGTGGCCGAGCTCCATGTTCTCGACGGATTTCGCGTAGGCCAACGATGCGGTGCCCAGTACCCACCCGGTCTTCGACCGGCTGGTGGCGATCAGCAGGCGCGCCCCGACGTCGAGCGCGCGCTGGAAGGCGATCGTACGACGGATGTACGCCGCGTCCTGTGTCCCGAGCGACTCCTCGACGTCACGGCGAATCGCGTCGAGTTCGTCGGCGATCGCATCGATGTCTTGCTTGCTGAGATGGGTGTAGTCGGAGACATCGGCGATCGCCATCGGGGGTTTCCTCGGGTGGGGTTGCGTAGATCGGTAGTCCAGCCACCGTCGGTATCAGCACAGCAGCCTAAGGCCTCGGGTCTCACAGCGGGCATCCAGGTTCGCATTCGGACGTACAAAGGTCGCGTGACCTGCACTGAAGCCCGGCGGGGCGAGGCGTCACCCAGCCCAGCGCGAGGTCACCGAGATCGCCGAGCGCCGGCGCAATCGCCTACCGTGGTCGGCGTGGCAGCACAGCTTGATCCCACCGACGCCCTCGCCCGCATCCTCAGTGAGCACGGCCCACTGCACGAGGACGACATCGCGCACCGGCTGAGCGAGGCAGGTATCCGGAATGCGGAGGATGTACTCCCGCACTTGTTGAACGAGATCAATTGTGCTGCAGTGCCATTAGCCGATGAGAGCTGGGTGTGGCTGCCCGCGCTGCTGGCCGGCCGGATATTCACGCACCGGGTCGACGCCCAGGAGATAGCGCACGACATCCTGCTCGTCACCCCGGACCTCGACCCGATCGCCCACCTCTGCGAGTTCGAGGAGTACGCGCAGCTGGCCGACGGCACCCCCGTCAGCGTCGCGTTACCGGCGTTCGACGATGGGGTGCTCGACGAGCGCGACGTCCCGCTGGACATGGTCGACGACGGCGGCGCGCTGGTCCTGCCGCCGGGCACGTTGCGCGGCCTCGGCCTCGCAGCAGGTGACCTGGTCGGTCTGAGGTTGACGCCTGCGGGACTCACCCTGTCGAAAGTGACCGCGGACCCGGCGCCGCAGGTAGGCGCCGCACTGGCGGCCACCCTGGACCCTGACGAGCCGACGCCGTTCGATTCCGCGGTGTGGAGCGCGTGTTCGGCGGATCCGACGCTGTTCACCGAGCCCGTGCCGCCGCTGTCGGAGATCGCCGACGACCACAACCTGGTGCGCCGCCTCGACGTGCTCGCCCCCGCAGGCTTCGACTACGACCGCTGGCGCTTCGAGCTGGACTGCGAGGTGATGAGCAAGCGGTACGACATCGACGAGGATGCCGCACTCGCCCTACGCACGCTGGTCACGGTCTACGAGCAGATGTCACAGCTGATCACGACGACTTTCTCTGACGAAGAAGAGGCACCCGACGAGGACGCGCCGGCGCCAACCACCGAGGGTTACCGGGAGCTGGTCGCCGAGTTCGGAGCCGAGCTCGCCGATCCGCATCTGGCTGAGGTGCTGGTAGCCGAAACACTGGGCCGCAACCCTGATGGCGCCGCGGCGCTGGGGTTGTTCGCCGAGACGCTGGAGCCGCAGGTGCCGCGCCGCGCCCGGGTCGCGTTCCGCTGGCTGCGCGCGGTGGCGCTGGAACGCATCGGCGATATCGAGGCGGCCGAGCGGGAGCTGCTGGCCGCCGAGACGATGGACACCGACTGGCCGTTGCCGCTGTACGACCTGGCCCGGATCGCCTCCGACCGCGGTGACGTCGAGCGCGGGTTGGCGTTGCTCCATCGGGCGGGTGCCGCGCCCGACGATCCGATGCTCTTGTTGCTGCGCAGCCATCGGGCCGAGGCGCGCCCCGATGTGGGCCGCAACGAACCGTGCTGGTGCGGGTCGGGGCGCAAGTACAAGAAGTGCCATCTCGGCAAGGAGGAGTTGTCGCTACCGGAGCGGGTGGGGTGGCTGTACGCGAAGGCCGCGCAGCATGCGGTGGCGGGCGAGTGGCGCGGCCTGATCGCCGAGCTGAACTATGAACGCACCCGACATCAGGATGCGTCCGACGAGATGGTCGACCCGCTGATCGTCGATGCTGCGCTGTGTGAAGGCGAAGTATTCGAAGACTTCCTGGTTGTTCGCGGCCCGCTGCTGCCCGATGACGAGCGGTCGCTGGCAGAGCAGTGGCTGCTGATCGAACGCTCGCTGTTCGAGGTCGAGGCGGTGAGTCCCGGTCTCGGGCTCACGGTGCGCGACGTCCGCACCGGCGACGTGCACGAGGTGCGGGAGCGCACCGCCAGCCGGCAGCTCAAGGCAGGACATCTGATCTGTACCCGGGTGTTACCGGTCGGCGACGGCACCGCGCAGCTCTTCGGCGGAGTGGAACCCGTTGCGCTGCATCAGCGCAGCGCGCTGATCGAGCTTCTCGACGAGGGACCTGACCCCGTGGAGATCGTCGCGTTCCTGAGCGCCCGGTTCGCTCCGCCGACGCTGACCAATACCGAGGGTGATCCGCTGATGATCTGTGAAGCGGTTGTCCGCGTGAGTGATTCGGCGCGGATCGAATCCGCGCTCGACGACACCTACGACAGGGTCGAGGACGCGGAGTTGCCGCAGTGGTTTGAGCATGTCACCACCGACGGCATGCAGCGGATCCGCGCGACGGTGGTGCTCGACGGGGACACGCTGCGGGTGGAGACCAACAGCGAGGAACGGATGAACCGGGTGCTGGCCACGCTTAAGCGCCTCGATC
Organism: Mycolicibacterium parafortuitum; assembly: GCF_002086815.1. GTDB lineage: Bacteria > Actinomycetota > Actinomycetes > Mycobacteriales > Mycobacteriaceae > Mycobacterium > Mycobacterium parafortuitum. The sequence goes on along the minus strand of NZ_MVID01000024.1, from coordinate 53,650 downwards.
CCGAGATGCGGATCGTCGACGACATCCGCGAACTGATGGACGACCCACGCGAGATGGCAGCGAAGATGCCGGTAACCGCTCAGGGCGCGGTGGACACGGACGATCCGCATGTGGCCGCGCTGCTCGATGCGATGATCCTGGATTACGAGGCGAAGTGGCTCGACGAGTCGATTCCTGCGCTCGACGGGCACACTCCGCGCCAGGCTGCCGACGACCCGACCCGCCGGCCTGATCTGATCCGGCTACTCGACTCCTTCCCGACCGACGCAGGCCGGCACGCGATGAATGCGGATCGGCTCAGGGCGGCGCTGGGGCTGGAGTAAGCCGAGCTCGCGTGGACGACAGTTGACGACCCGCGTCTATCCCGCGACGCTCAACCCGTCACCCATCTGGCTCTCATCGAGGGCGGCCAGGGCCTCTGCAGTCAAGCCGTCACGGATCCCGCTGCGCTGGTGCGCGAACGGGATGAATGCCCGCAGGAGGGCGGGTACCTCGAGGAGGACCTTTAACGAGTGGTCGTGGAGCGTCGACGATTCGAGCACATGCTCGACGCGCCGGGCGCTCCACCGCAGGGGGTCCCTCGTCCCGGATTCCATGAGGTCCGTCAACAGCAGCAGGTGGTCACGGCGATCGAAGCCTGCGCCGGCCTCGCATGCGAAGAACTCGTCGGCCAACTCCCTACCCGATCCCCATGCCGAACCCGACCACTGGTACCCGTCGCCGCCCTCCCGGCATATGACCGACCAGCCATCGCACCAGCGGACGGCAACCAGGCCACGTCGCAGTCTTTCGGAAGACGAACTTCTGCTGCAGGCTGCGTTCGATCCACGCCCGCGCATCAGCGAGGCTCATGTCCACGGTGGTGAAGTCAGCATTGGAGCTTCGCCGCACGTGGATGTCGATCGCGTCCACCCAGAGGTCTGCATCGACGATCTCGGAGTCTTCGAGGTGCTCCATCCGGATCACGCAGGTCGCTTCCCGCCCGTCGGCGAGGCGGGCACCGATCCAGAGCTCGTCGAAATCTCCGAGCACATATGAGTGACGCACCGCCCGATGAACCTCGACCTCGCGGAGCCCGGCGACCCACGGCGGTAGCGGCCCCTGGTACGCGTCTAGCGCCACCCGATAGCGCTGCTGCAGCTCCTGGTCGTCCAACAGCTCACTGAACAGCGCGACGAGCAACGCGCTCTCGGAATGGGGAGCGTTGAGGAAATTCTGGAGGAGGTGACCGAAGTCTACTGAAGTGCGTTGATCAGACCGCCAATTCGAGAACGGGTCTGGCTTCGCCGCCTCGACTTTCTCGCTCGCGAACATCAAGAGACCCCACGGGTTCTCCATCGCGAACGAGATCAGCGACCGATCATCGGGAGGCGGCTCGGGGACGGCATCCACCCGGCGCTTCTTTGCACGACGCGCATCGCGTCGCGCCTGCTTCATCTTGCGGTTCCTACGTCCGTCACTCATGACGCGGACGCTACGCACGAGCGCCGACATGTCGGCACACTCCGAGAGGTTCTTTCAGGAGCGTCTCGCAAGGGCCGATTACGGCACGGTGTCGGCCGCGCGAAGAGGCACGACGGTGAAGCGCCTCGACCTCGTCGTCGGATCCAATGGCGCGGGCAAGTCCTCCCCGACTCCAAGAACCGGCAGCGCTACCAACGGTTGTGGGAGTTGGTCGCCACCGCGGCGGGTCGGGCGGACGAGGCAACGTTCTACGACAACAGCGCGATCCGGGGTCCGCGTATCGTCGCTCAGCTCGCTACCGGCATTGCAGTGGGTTCGGTCTGGTGGCCTGGCTGGACACCGGCGCCGCTCGCCAATCGCTGGCCGGGCGGGTGACGGAGGTTCCGTCCCGCGCATCTGGCCATCAGAGGCCTCGGGCCTTGAGCGCCTTCATCAGCGACGGTCGCCGACCATAGTCCTGGCGGATCTGCGCGATGAGAGCCGCGAAATCGTCACTGCGCCCGCCACGTTCGTAGAGCTCAGCCATGGTCGCCAGGGTCGCGGCGATACCGGGGTAGAGCCGGGTGTTGGCGTGTCGAAGATCCTCCTCGAGTTGCGGCCGGTACAGGTCGGCAGCGGCAACCGGCCGTGCCTCGGCGCCGCGGTCGGCGAGCTCCTTCCACGCCCAGCCGGGACCGTAGCGGTCGGCGGCGTCCCAGGCGGCATCGAGTTCGCCTTCGCTCAGAAACAGCTGAACCAGAACCGCGCCGCCATCCGGGCGGTCCGCGGCGAGCTGTCGCGCATGATCGAACGCCCATTCGCGTTCAGTGTCGCCGCGGCCGATACCTGCGGCGAAGCCGCACAGCGCCTGATAGGAACGGACCGAGGGCTGCCTGACGAAGTCGTTGCGCAGGACGTCGATCGCGTCCTCGACGCGGCCGTGTGTTTGATAGGTACGCGCGACATCGACGGGGCTCAGCCGGTACGCGTTGCCGCCGCTGTGCCCGCTGACGCGTCCCTCCGCCACGGCGCGATCGATCCACGTGAGAACCTCGCCGTCACGCCCGGCGGCCCGCAACCGGGCGACGATCGCCCCGTACTGAGGATGTTCGCGCTCGTTCAGCAGCTTGACCGCCCGATCGACGTCGCCGTCGTGGTCGGCGAGCTCCAGCAGCATCGTGTCGACGTGGAAGCGGTTCCAGCGATCGCCTTCTGCGAGTTTGTGATCGAGTTCGATTACCGCCCGGCGGTAGACTTCGAGCGCGTGGTCGTCGAACGCGTCGACAAAGTCCGCCAACGCCACATCCGGCCATCCGGGCGAGTCGGCACGGAACGTCACCAGCCACGTGGCGAGTTCGACCGGGTCGGGCGCACCTTCCCGACAGGCCCGCGCGTACAGCTCGGCAGCCCGCTGGCATTCACCTCCGATAGCTCCCGACGAGTCGTCGGCGTGCTCGGTGATCGAGCGCAGCAGCGTCACCGCAGACAACAGGGCCGGCCGCACGATCTCGGCGGCCCCGTCGTTCAGGTGATTCTCCAGCTCGTCGAGCACCCGTCCCGCCGTTTCGGCCACCACGAAGGATTCCCGGTAGTCGGTGAAGCCGTAGAGCTGCAACGCATTTCGCACGTAATTTTCGAAGTCCGCCTTGGCGGCCGCGTCGTCCCCGGACTCAGCCGTCGCACGTACCTCCAGCATGCGGCGAACTTCGCCGTCGCGCTGTGCGAGCGTCATGACGAGGTCGCGGAGCTCGTGGACATCCATCGCCTCCACCGCTGCCTGCACCGCAGATTCCGGTGTGATGTCCGAGGCGCCTTCACCGCGGTCGATTGCGGCGAGCCCGACCGCGACCAGATGCTTGCAGAAGTGACCGTCGGCGTGATGAAGGCAGGTACAGGAACCGGCGGGCAGTGGACCGGACCAGTCCAGTTCCACGGTGTAGACGCTCTTGGCCTGGACCGACGCATGTGCCTTGTCGGCGGCGACCCGCAGACCACGGACGTAGCGGACGTAGTCTTCACCGCGGGCAAAGATCCGATCGCCGGCCACCTCGAGCAGCATCGTCTCCGATAACGGCATGGCGTCATGGTGCCCGATGAGCACAGTCCCCCGCGACCGGCACGGCTCTACAGTGATCACGATGAACACGCGCCGACGACACCTGCGGTTGGTGACCGACCCGGAGACACGGCCCGATCTGCGGCACCCGCGGCGAAGTGATGTCGTCGTCTACCGGGTCAGGGTGGACATCGACGACGCCGATCCGCCGATCTGGCGGCGTATCGATTTTCGCTCGGATCTGACGTTGGACGTCGTGCATCAGGTCCTGCAGGTGGCGTTCGGCTGGACCGACTCCCATTTGCACCGCTTCTCACTCGGCGGCGGCGCGTTCGACTGGGACAGCCAGCTGTTTCTGTGCCCGTACGACGTCGCCGACGCCGACGCCGTGGACGACGGCCTTCCCGCCGCCGAGACCCATCTGGACGAAACCCTCACTGCTCCCGGCGATGCGCTGCACTACCTCTACGACTACGGCGACAACTGGGAGCTGACGCTGCGCCTGGAGCAGGTGCTGCCCGCCGAGGGCGAGTATGCCGCGGCGCTGGTCGTCGACGGTGAACGGGCCGCCCCGCCGGAGGACTGCGGGCACCTGGTCGACGCGGTGAGCCTCGCCGAGGTGCCTCCCGACCCTGCCCGCTTCGAGAAGGATCGGATCAACGACGCGCTGCGCGGCCCGTACTTCGTGTTGCGCGAAGCGAAAGTCGACCCGCGTCTGGTCGACCTGGTTCATCGGCTCGGCTACACCGCGCATGGCGACAGCCTGTCTCAGGCGGCGCTCGCGCTGACCGCCGCACCAGCTTCGCTGGAGGCGGCCGATATGGTCGGCCACCTGCGCGGCTTCCAGTGGTTCTTAGATCGGGCGGCAGACGGCGGTATCCCGCTGACCGGCGCGGGCTATCTCAAACCGGCTGACGTGGTGGAGGCGTCGAAAGTGGTCCCCGTGATGGCGGATTGGATCGGAGCGAAAAACCGCGAGGCGCACTGTTACCCGCTGCTGCAGTTCCGCGAGATGCTGCAGGACTTCGGACTGCTGCGGAAGTACAAGGGCCGCCTATTGTTGACCAAGACCGGTCAGGCCGCCCAGCGCGATGTCAACGCGTTGTGCGAGCACCTGGCCAGTCGGTTGAACCCCAAGGCCAGCGATGAATTCCACGTGCAGGCCAGCCTGCTGACGCTCGCGTACGCAGGGGCTTCCCCGGACGCTCAACTGCCGCTGAGCACAATCGCCGCGATCCTCACCGAACTCGGCTGGCGCCACGCGAACGGGACTCCCGTCACCGGATCCGCCGTGCGCTACCTCCCCGTCTACGAGGTTCTCATCAACGTCACCGATCAGCCTGTCACCTTGCGTCGGCGGGATGTGGTCAGTGCGGGGGCAGCCGCGTTGGCGCGGAGGGCACTTGGGCTCTGATCGCCCACCAGTCTTTAAGTGCCTGCCGGGTTGAGCGGTGACAAGGCCCGCCGTCAGCGTTTGGATTCGAATCAGCCGGTGTCGAGCGCGGAAGAGCACACCAGTAACCGGTGCGCATCAAACACTGGGTGGTTCAGAACTCCCATCCAGCTGAATGGACCATGACCTAAGCCTCGTACAACTCGAGAAGAGTTGGCCGGGTGGACCGAATGTGCACACCCGGAAACTTCGCTAACAGTGCACACACAAATGCCGACCGCTTGACGTTCAACTCGTTGAGTAATTCCTGTTGACTCAGCTCCCCCTTGTCGCGCAACCTGTTCCACGCCGCGGTGATCATCCATGCCGGCACCAACTGCGGTCCTGTCCCAAGCCTCATCGAGCGCTCAGTCTCCACCCACACTCCCTTGCGCTCCACGGCTGTGATCCTGTTGAGGCTATTGGTGGACAGCGTCAGGATCGCAGTACCAGGGCTCACTACTTCCGAGACCTGGTCGAACAAAGCATCATTGAACTCGGCTGCGCTCATGCAGATCCGACCGCAATGATCCCCAACGGCACCAGCGTGGGGACGCCGATGGCCAGGACCCGTTTCGATGCCTCAGCAAGACGCCCACAGATGCCGTGGGTGATACCGATACCACCAATCAGCGCCAACGCCTCAGCCGGCTCGCTCACCTGATTCATCACGCTTCCGACAGTTCGAACTGCGCGCGATACAGCTTCGACGGTAGCTGGAAAATGCAGTCACACCATCGCTCACTCCCAGGCCGGATGGTTGCATTCACCAGGGCGTACAAATCGTCACTCATCTCCATGAATTGGACACTACGAGCGGCGCCCGAGGCCGGGCAATCCTCCGCGGACAGTGTGGACGCTCTGCGAGGCAGTCCCACGCCAGTACTCCTTCGCCGTTCCTCGTAATGCACCGATTAGCACATCCGCCAACGCTTCAAACGGTTCAGTTTGAGCAGCCGAATAGCCGTGCGCGACAAGTTCAGCGATCACCCTTTCACGCTCACGCTGGTTTAGCGCACCCCAGTAGTAGGCGACTACTGCAAGGTAGTCACTGTGACTCGCGCGCGGCGTCTCGAAGCCGTGCATCCGATAACAGTTCCGCAGATTCCTATGTATTTTGACCCAGTACTTGTCTTCGTAGCTGCACTTGCCACACAAGCCGAACTTTTTCTTACCCGCCGACTCAAGACCACAACGTGAACACTCTCGAGCTGACAAAGGCATTGCGCTAGCCCTCCTTACAGGTTCACAAGAAATCGGTTCAGCCACTGTTTCTCTGTCTAACGAGGTGTCCCACTACGGCAGTTACCTGCCGTACATCAGCAATGGACAGACCGTCACCCAACAGCTGTTGCAGTCCATGTACTAGTTCGTCCTCGGATAGCCTACGATTGCCAGACACTTCTTGGCAGTACTGCACCAATTCCGATGGTGGTACGACATCAATGGTCCGCGGTCCTAACTGTCTTGCCGCCGTTGTGGGTTGACGCCGCAGGAAAAAGGTCCTCGGCTTGTTCCCGGGTTGACTCAAGGGATTTTCCGAGACAATGCGCCGCTGACCCTCGGCAGCCGATATCGCGCGGTTCACTAGACGAGAGAACTCAGCGTGCGACTCCCGGCCCGTTGCGCGTTGTCGGTATACCTGGTGTAGCCGCCAGCCGGTCACTGGACCCTCCACGCTTATGATTCGAACGATGTAGTCAACGATGCGTTCCGGTGGAGTTTGCGAGATCGGCGGCAGGACATCGGAGAATTCTGGGTACGGCGCCAGTGCCAGCCGGCCAGGATCGGCAATTTGTTGTTGACCCGCCGAATCCCCTGCCCGCAAGTCGTGCCGCGAATTGGCGTCGAGCATCTGCCCGGTGGGCCTGTTTGCTGAGCGGGGCTCATTCCTGACTAACGTTCCTGGCCCCACAACGCCACTTGGGTTGATTTGCGACGTGCCCCTACCAGGTTCCGGCCAATCTTGTGAGAACTCCGGCGCGGAGCTCTGCCGATCCACCAGTCTCTGCGCGCTATGACCACCAGTGGATTTCGATGTCGATACGCCCGGCGACAGCGCGGCTGGCGCCGCGATGCGTTCGCGCTCAGCGGCGATGATGTCGCGAGCTAATTGCGCTTCGGTGACGTCGTAGGCTTCTGGAGCGGCTGCGGCTATGTCGCCCTCACGGGCGAAGTTGTCGAAGAGTTCCTTCTTGGTGGCAAGAAGCTCGCGGATTCTCTGATCCACGCCCTCGTCCGACAGCAGCCGATGAACCTGCACGGATTCCAACTGTCCCATCCGGTGCGCTCGGGCAATGGCCTGCCATTCCGTGGTCGGCTTGAGCTGCGGTTCGCAGATGACTACGACCGATGCCGCCTGAATATTCAAACCCACACCGCCGGCGACGATTTGGGCGACCAGCACAGCGCCCTTCTTGGCGGCGGAGAAGTCATCAACTATAACCTGGCGTTGATTGGCGGCAACCGATCCGGTGAGAGGCCCGAAGACTCGGCCGGGCATGTGCCGCGCCACGTCGTCGAGGACTCCAAGGAAGTGCGAGAAGACGACCACGCGACGGCCGTTGGATTCCGCCTCGGCGACAATTTCCACCAGGCGTTGCATCTTCGTCGACTTGACCCCTTGCCACATCGCCGCTTGACGCATCGCCATGAAGTTTCCCTGCTCGACAGCGGCGCGGTAAGCAGATGTGTCCTCTCGCGACATCGGCATCCACTCATCGACCTCGACGAGCTCGGGCAACTCGGCAAGCACATCTTCCTGATTTCGGCGGAGGTACGCTGGGGCCACTTGTCTGCGGAATTTCTTGGGAGCGAACTCGTTTGCGTCCAGCACTAGGTCGGGGCGGAGGTATCCAACGAGGTTGCGGAACTCGTCCAATCGATTCTCCAGTGGTGTTCCCGTCAGAAGAATCGCTCGCTCGCAGGCGTTGATCAGCTGCACAGTTCGTTGCGAACGGAGTGCATCCGGGTTTTTGATGTAGTGCGCTTCGTCAACGACGACACAGCTAAGTGCCGGCATTGAGACCTCGTCATTGAGCCAGCGCAGGGTCTCGAAAGTGGTGACGCCAACGCCGCCGTTTCGTTCCCAGTTCTTGGCTGCCCACTGCCGGTCAGGCCCGTGTAAGCGGTGGGCGGGCAGTTTGGATTTGGCGGTGACCTCGCGGACCCAGTTGGTCACCACCGCAGCCGGGCATACCACAAGAAAGTTCTGGTCTCCCTTCGCGCGAAGGTGCGCCAGTGCCGCAATGGCTTCGACGGTCTTACCCAGGCCCATTTCATCGCCGATAATGACTTTTCTTTGGACCAGCGAGAACCGCGCCGCGAAGCTCTGGTAACCACGAAGCGACGCACTGAGGTAGTCACCCTTCAGCTCGAAATTGCGGACCGCATCGATGATCTCGGCCGGAAGATCGCCATGGGTCTTTTCATCGTCTTCGGTGATGAAGCCGAGTTCGGCCAGCAAGGCGAAGTAGTCAGCGGGTCGTGCGAGGAAGTCTTCCCACGGATCACTTGTTGTTGCCGCGTCTTGGGCGTCCGCGATCGCGCGAGCTGTTTGGGCAACGATCTGGACGGCGTCCCGGAAGTCGTCGATAGTCGATAGTGCCGTGGGGACGACTATGGCATAGTTGACCGTCTTATTGATGGCAGCCGCGACAGGTGCCAGTTCTTCGACGATCGCCATATCCGCGGGCGACGCGGATGCCCGGCGCGCGGCGTCCCAGCTGCGGAGACTGCGCAGGAATTCGGTGTGCTCCCGGCTGCGATTCTTGATGTCAATGCGCATGGGCATTTCGTCAAACGTGTTCTGTCTCAGTGTTCGGGCCGCGGCGCGGATGCGGGTGGCGGACGTCGCACCGATGCCGTCGAAACGCTCCAGAATTCCCTCGTTGACGAGGACGTCTCGCACGGTGGTTATGCGGTTGTCCATCAGAGCGCTGACACGGATCTTGTCGCGGGTGGCTTCGCGGAGCCGTTCCACGGACATCTCAGCGAGCATGCGATCGGTTTCTGCGTTGCGGACGGTGTTGCCGGCGTCCACCGCAGCTTTGCGTAGCTTGGATTCCTCGGTGGCCGCGTGCCGGATGACGGCGGTGGCGTTGGGCAAAATGGCGAAGGACCGAGATTCCTCGACCACCGCGGCCTGACCGTGCCCGGGAAGCTGCTGCTTGAGGCCGACCCAGTCAGCGAGAGCCCCGCCGACAGTCAACGCGTGGATCCGCGGATCGTCGATCGGTGCGGCCTGCTCAATGACCCTGCCCATATTGCTGGCAAGGAGCCACCGGCGGTATTCGGTGAGGAATCGCGCCGCCTCATTAGCTTTGTCCCTGGTACCGCCGAATAGCAGCAGACGGCCGAACCCAGTGACCTTGCTCAGGTCCTCTACCGCGGAAGCGACCTCCGTGGTTAGCCGCTCAAGCTCCCGTCGATCGTCGGGCCGGACATGCGGCAGCGTCGCCTTGCCGGCAACGGCCCGCACGAGATCGAGGTCCCCCACGCGCAGGGGGAGGAAGTACCAGAGCACCCTGTCGTCGCGACGGGCCTCGACGATGCAGTCCAGCAGCGCTTTGGAAGCCTTGCTTCCGGCAACAATTAGCTGGACTCGCGCTGCGCTAACGGCTTGCGCGGCTTTTACCCAGCGGCGGACCTCGTCGCCGATTTCAGATGTTGACGGCTGTTCGTCCCTACCCATGGTCCCCGCGTTACCTCACTTGATTTCTACGGAGGCTAGCCGACCTCGGGACCAGTCGCGGGATCCCCGGATATTGTCGGTGCCGGGGACTAGCGTGGGCCGGCTAACTGATGGGGAGGGCAAACAGTGCTGCTGGAAGAGTTAAAGCCTGGCCTGCGCATTGCCGGGTTGATCCCAGCCCAGGTGATCACGGTGATCTTTGCCCAATGGCACGGCACCGACGCCCTTGAGCTGACCTACAAGACGAACGACGGCGCACTCGGCCAGCAGGTCGTGTTCCGTAAGGACCAGGACAACCTCACCGTCGCCCAGACCGGCAGCCGCGCGTTCGATGCCAACGCCACCGACTTCAAGATGGTCGCCGAGGCCCAGCGGATCACCCTGGCCGGCCTGTTCGACCCGATGCTGGCGGTGGCCACCAGCGATGTCCGGCCGCTCCCCCATCAGATCCGCGCGGTCTACGGCGAGCTTCTCCCCCGCACCCCGTTGCGCTTCCTGCTCGCCGACGACCCTGGCGCCGGCAAGACCATCATGGCCGGCCTCTACATCAAGGAGCTACTGCTGCGCGACGACGTCCGCCAATGCCTGATCGTTGCGCCGGGCGGGCTGGTCGAGCAGTGGCAGGACGAGCTGTTCTTCAAGTTCGGGCTGCGGTTCGACCTGCTGACCAACCAGCTCATCGACGCCAACGTCAATCTCAACGTCTTCGAGACCAACCCCCTGCTGATCGCCCGGATGGATCAGCTGTCACGCAACGAGGAGCTGCAGGCCCAGCTCGCGGAAACGGAGTGGGACCTGATCATCGTCGACGAGGCGCACCGCATGGGTGCCCACTACTTCGGCGGCAAGCTGGAAAAGACGAAACGTTTCCTGCTCGGTGAACTGCTCGGGCAGATTACCCGGCACCTACTGCTGATGACCGCGACACCGCACTCGGGCAAAGAGGAGGACTTCCAGCTCTTCCTCACCTTGCTGGACCGCGACCGGTTCGAAGGCAAGAACACCAAGACCGCCAACACCGACGGCATCATGCGCCGCATGGTCAAAGAAGACCTGCTGACCTTCGAGGGGAAGAAGCTCTTCCCCGAGCGCCGCGCCGAGACCGTGCCCTACGAGCTCACCGCGCTGGAGTACTCGCTCTACGAACAGGTCACCGACTACGTGCGCGAAGGGATGAATCGGGCCGACCGGGTCGGAGGCAAACGCAAGAACACCGTCGGATTCGCCCTCACGGTGCTGCAACGGCGCCTGGCGTCCAGCCCCGAAGCCATCTACAAGAGCCTCGTGCGCCGCACCGAACGCCTCGAGCGTAAGAAGCAAGAGATCCTCAACGGCACCTACATCGACAAAGAGCCCACCATCGATTTCGAAGGACTCGACGCCGACGACTACAACTCCGAACAGATCGAAGAACTCGAAGAGGAACTGCTCGACGCCGCCACCGCCGCGCAGACCGTCGAGGAACTCGATGCCGAACTGCTCGAACTGAGAGACCTTACGACGGTCGCCAAACAGGTCCGCGACTCCGGCACCGACCGTAAGTGGACCGAGCTCAGCAGAATCCTGCAAGACGAAGCGCTGACGGTCGACGCCAACGGCTGGCCGCGCAAGCTCATCATCTTCACCGAGCACCGCGACACCCTCGACTACCTCGCGAGCCGCATTCGGACGCTAATCGGCAAGCCGAACGCCGTCCAGGCCATCCACGGCGGGGTGCGCCGCAGAGAGCGGCGCGTGATCACCGAGGAGTTCACCAAGAACCGCGACTGCCAGATCCTGCTGGCCACCGACGCCGCCGGCGAAGGCCTCAACCTGCAGGCCGCCCACCTGATGGTCAACTACGACCTGCCATGGAACCCCAACCGCATCGAACAGCGATTCGGCCGCATCCACCGCATCGGCCAAGAAGAAGTCTGCCGGTTGTGGAACCTCGTCGCCAGCAACACCCGCGAAGGGGCGGTCTTCGAACGCCTGCTGGAAAAGATCGAAGAGCAGCGAAAGGCATACGGCGGCAAGGTCTTCGATGTCCTCGGCGAAGCATTCTCCGAAACGCCGCTCCGCGAACTGCTGCTGGACGCCATCCGCTACGGTGAACGCGACGATGTGAAAGCGAAGATGCACGAGGTCATCGACCACAAGGTGGCCGATGGACTCAAGGAGTTGCTCGACGAACGCGCCCTGGCCTCGGATCACCTCGCCGACGCCGATCTGGCCAAGCTGCGTGCCGCCATGGACGAGGCCCGCGCGCGGCGTCTACAACCGCACTACATCGAGCTCGCATTCAAGGCGGCGTTCACCCGACTCGGTGGTCGCATAGCCAAACGCGAACGCGGTCGCTACGAGATCGCCAACGTCCCAGCACAACTCAGAGCCAGCAAGTACCAACCGATCGCGACCAAATACGACCGAGTCACCTTCGACCTGGAACACGTGCACTCCGAAGAACTGACACGCGCCGACCTGCTCGCACCGGGACACTCGCTGCATGACGCGGTGATGGATGAGGCGATCCGGCATTTCGGCGGCACCCTCAACAGCGGCACCGTATTGGTATCCGCGACGCTCGAAGAACCCCATCTTCTGGTCGGTGTCGTTGAAGAGGTCGGCGACGCCACCGGCGCCGCGGTGTCCCGACGATTCGGCTACGCGTATGTGGACAGCCTTGGTACGGTGACCCCGGCGGGACCGGCACCGTACCTGGATTGTGTCGCTGCCCCTGACGCTCCGGCCGTTGACGCGGCGCGCCAACTCCCCTGGCTGGCAGAGGCCGAGGATCGTGCCACCAGTTGGATCATCACGACCCGACTGCCGGAGTACCTCGCTGAGGTGCAACCGCGTCGTGCAGCCGAACTCGCCAAGGCGCGTGAGCTCGTCGTGAAACGGCTTGAAGGAGAACGTGACCGACTTCTGCTGGACGCTGCCGTCGCCGCCGAGAAGGAACGATCCGGCGAGAAGCCGAAGGAGACTGCCGAGAGCCTCAACCGGAAGGCGGTCGAGCTTGACGCTCGTCTACGCAAACGTCTTGAATTGCTGGACAGGCAGGCCTTGATGTCAACCAAGCCGCCGCGCATCATGACCGCAGCACTGGTTCTGCCCGTCGACATGGTCGACGGCGACCTGCCCATATCGGCACCGATCCACGCCAAAGAGACCAAAGAAGTCGAGCGCCGCGGTGTCGATCTGGTGATGGCGACGGAGCGAAGGCTGGGCCGTTCGCCTGTCGAACAGTCGTTCAACAACAAGGGATTCGACATCCTGTCCTCGGATGCCAGCGGTGACACCTACCGCATCGAGGTCAAAGCCCGACTGGATGGCGCCGCCGACTTCTTCGTGACGCACAACGAGGTCATCGTCGGCAAGAACGCAGCACCGCGGTACCGGCTGGCTCTGGTCAAAGTCGATCCCCGAGGCCCGACCCATGACGAAGTTCGTTATCTAGACAACCCATTCGCCTCGACGGATCTCGGCGACTTCGCCGCCACCGGAGTGCGTGGCGACTGGAACAAGATGTGGAACAAGGGAACTGAGCCATTCTGATGACGACCGAAAACCAAGTGCCAAAGCGCAAGCTGATCGAGGTCGCGCTGCCTCTGGAAGTGATCAACCGGGAATCAGCCCGAGAGAAGTCGATCCGGCACGGCCACCCCTCCACCTTGCATCTGTGGTGGGCCCGCCGCCCACTCGCCGCCGCCCGCGCGGTGCTGTTCGCTCAACTCGTTGACGATCCCTCCTCACATCCTGAAGAATTCCCTACCGAGGAGCTGCAACGCAAAGAACGCGAGCGCCTGCACAAGCTCATCGAGCGCCTGGTGGTGTGGGAAAACATCCGTGATGAGAAACTCCTCGCCGAGGCACACGCAGAGATACTCAAGTCCACAAACGGGAAGCCGCCGCCCATCCTTGACCCGTTTGCGGGTGGCGGGACGATCCCACTCGAGGCTCAGCGGCTCGGCCTTGAGGCACATGCATCAGATCTGAATCCGGTTGCCGTATTAATCAACAAGGCGTTGATAGAAATCCCGCAGAAGTACAGCGACCAACGCCCACTCTTCCCAGGACTCGCCGAATCCGAAATCCGCTCATGGCGGGGTGCCGAAGGACTCGCGGCAGATATTCGGGCATATGGAACATGGTGGCGTGACGAGGCGGAGCGGCGGATAGGCCATCTTTATCCGAAAGCCACGCTTCCCAACGGCTCGAAAGTGACGGCTATCGCATGGATATGGGCGCGATCAGTCACCTGCTCAAACCCGGCCTGTGCTGCAGAAGTGCCTCTTCTATCATCACTCGACCTCAGCAAGAAGAAGGCGCGCGAGATCTGGTTGCGCCCCGTGCCAATTCAGGGACGTATCACTTTTGAGATCGCCACGGGCCCGCGGCATGCAGAACCCAATAAGCATGGACAAGGCGCCAAGTTCTCGTGCTGGATTTGCGGCAGCGCGATTCCGCCCGAGCAGGTTCACGCCCAACTCGACACCCATCAAAAGCCGTCCAACCGTATGCTCGCGGTGGTCGGCGTAGCTGACAGAAGACGCGTCTACGCAACACCAACGGTTGACGACGAAGTCGCGGCCGAGTCAGCCCTTTCCGCCGCAACTGAGATACGTGCCGGAGATGCATCTCTCGGCGCTGAATGTCGCGGCACGTTCGGAGGAAACGCTCAAGGAAGGCGTTATGGGTTCTTTACCTTCGGTGACTACTTTAGCGACCGCCAACTTGTTGCACTTACAACATTCAGCGATCTTGTGCAGGAGGTAAAGGAACGTATCGTTTCTGATGGCGGAACAGAAGATTACGCCGTAGCAATCTGTACCTACCTGGGCCTCGTCGCAAGCCGTCTCACTGACTATCAATCGACCATGACGACCTGGGCAAGCAACCCCCAGATGGAAATTCTACGAAACATGTTCTCCCGTCAGGCAATCGCTATGACTTGGGACTATGCCGAAGGTAATCCATTTGCGGACAGCTCCGGCAGCCTGACGAGGATGTTGGCCGCAGTCGCCAACGCGATCGAGTATGTCCCTACAGCATCGAGACGGGCCTTGGTGAAGCAGGCCGACGCACGAGACGCAATTACTGAGACTGCCCTCGTAAGCACCGACCCGCCCTATTACGACAACATTGTATATTCCGACCTCGCCGACTTCTTCTATGTGTGGCTCCGGCGTACCTTGAGACCCATCCATCCAAATCTGCTGGCAACCATGCTGGTGCCCAAAGCCGATGAACTAGTTGCAAATCCATATCGCCATGGCGGCAAGGATGGAGCGCAGGAATTCTTCGAGGATGGCTTTCGGGAGGTCTTCCGCCGCGCGCGCGAATCGGCTGTACCAGGGTTCCCGATCACCGTCTACTACGCCTTCAAGCAGTCAGAGAGCACAGAGGCTGGAGAAGCGTCTACAGGCTGGGAGACTCTGCTGGAAGGGATGATTCGCTCTGGTTGGGCCGTGACTGCCACCTGGCCGCTAAGGAGTGAACGAGGCGGTCGGATGATCAGCGTTGGAACAAATGCGCTGGCATCAGCTATAGTCCTCGCGCTTCGACCACGTCCAGCGGATGCGCCGCAGACGGATCGCCGTCAGTTTGTCGAGGCGCTCAGGGCAGACCTTCCAACTGCGCTCAAGGAACTCCAACAGGGGGCCATCGCACCCGTTGATCTCCCGCAGGCGGCGATAGGGCCCGGTATGGCGGTGTTCTCGCGCTATTCAGCTGTTCTCGAGCCTGATGGTTCGAAGATGACGGTGCGTTCCGCGTTGGCGCGAATCAACGAGATACTCGACCAGGTGCTTAATGAGCAGGAAGGCGATTTCGACCCGACGAGCCGGTTCGCGATCGCGTGGTACCGCCAACATGGCTACGGCACTGGAACTTTCGGGGATGCAAACAACATCGCCAACGCCCGCAACACCACTGTCGACTCAATGGACCGCGGCGGTATTCTGACCAGCCGGGCCGGCAAAGTCCAACTCATCAAGCCGTCGGATCTGAGCACGGACTACGACATTCTCGCCGACCTCCACACCAGCAACTGGGAGGCGCTGCACCACCTGATCAAGACGCTCGAAGGCGAAGGTATCAGCGCAGCGGGTGATTTCTTACGCAGCGCACTGAGTCGTCCCGACGGTGCCGTCGACGCCGACCTCATCAAAGAGCTGGCGCATCTCTTGTTCCGCATTGCGGAGAGCAACGGCTGGACCAAGGACGCATTGAGCTTCAACACTCTGGTCACCAGTTGGCCCGAGATATCCGATGCCGCGCGGACGGATACGTCTGCAGGCAGTTCGCAGAGTGCATTCGACTTCGATGAAGGGGACGACTGACATGGGATTCCTGACACCGATGTACGAGTTGGGCGAGTACCTGAAGTGGACTCGTTCCGGGGAGATTCAGTTGCCGGACTTCCAGCGCGGATACAAATGGGAAGACGAACGCGTCCGTCAGCTCTTGGTGACGGTGCTGCGAGCACACCCGATGGGTGCGGTCATGCTGCTGAAGACCGGCAACGCACAGGTGCGGTTCAAGCCACGGGCCATCGAGGGTGTCGACCTCAGCCCAGGCACCGAGGCGAAGTACCTGCTGTTGGACGGGCAGCAGCGACTGACATCGCTGACGCAAGCCCTCAGCGGAGATGGCTTGGTCGCGACGAAAGACAGCCGCGGCCGATTGCTGGACCGACGCTACTTCGTCCACATGGAAACCGCTCTCAGCGACCCGAACCGCGTGGATGAAGCGGTGATTTCGGTACCGGCCGACGGAGTCGTTCGGTCGAACTTCGGCAAGGACGTGGTGCTCGATCTCGGCGACCAGGACAAGCAACACGAGCACGGCTACTTCCCGCTGAACCTGCTCTACGGGGACTTCATGAGCTGGATTCTGGAACTGCAGAACCCGGCGCTAGGTAAGCAGTTTCATGACAAGTTCATCAAACAGGCAACCACCTACGACATTCCCGCGATCGTCTTGGACGAGGACACTGACAAAGCCGCCGTGGCCACCGTCTTCGAGAAGGTGAACATTGGTGGCCTGCCTCTCAACGTGTTCGAACTGCTCACCGCAGTCTTCGCCGGCGACGCCGACTACTACGCCAAGACCGGCGAAGACTTCCGGCTCAACGACGACTGGCGGGAGACCCAACTCAAGTGGTCGTCCTACCCGGTGCTGGCCGCCGTGGAGAACACCGATTTCCTCCAAGCAGTCACCATGCTCACGACCCGCCAACGCCACCTCGCCGACACCTCCGACCGGCCGCCGGCCATCTCCGCCAAGCGCGAGGACGTCCTGAAGCTGACCTTGAGCGACTATCTCCGGTGGCGCGAACCTCTGCGCGAGGCGTTCATCTGGGCGTCAACATTCCTGGCTGATCGGCACATTTTCGCGCCACGAGACGTGCCCTACCCCAAACAGCTGGTTCCGCTGGCTGCCATCAAGGTGGTGCTGGGCAAGCAGGCGGATCTGATCAGTGTGAGTGAACGTCTCGTCCGCTGGTACTGGTGTGGCGTGCTCGGCGAACTCTACGGCTCGGCGATCGAATCACGGTTCGCACGCGACATCGAGATGGTTCCGCCCTGGGCCACCGACGGCTCCGCGCCGGTGCCGAGGACCGTGCAGGACGCCAGCTTCACTGAATCCCGTCTACACTCGCTACGCACACGCAACGCGGCTGCCTATAAGGGCATCGCGGCGCTCATCCTCGCCGGCGGGGCTCGGGACTGGATGGAAGACAAAGCGCTCGACAAGGTTCAGTACGTCGACCTCGCGGTCGACATCCATCACATATTCCCCCAGAAGTGGTGCGACACCAACGGCATCGATGCCGAGCACCGGGAGAGCATCGTCAACAAGACGACCATCAGCGCACGAACCAACCGCACCATCGGCGGCGTCGCACCGTCGTCCTACCTTCCCGTGATCGAAACCCGCGCGCAGATCGACTCGACGCATCTCGACGGTCTTGTGGCCACCCACCTGATTCCCGCCGACTTGCTCCGCCAGGACCACTTCGAGAACTTCTTCCGCACGCGCCGCGAATCGCTGTGCAAGCTGGTCGAAAACGCGATCGGTAAAGCGGTGCAGCGAGACATCGACTTGGGATTCGCCGAGGAAGACTCGGCACAGTTCGAATCCGATGAGTTTCCCGACGAAGCAGGGATGGAGAACGACTGATGGCGCTGAGCAACCGCGACCGCATCGACCGCATGTTCCAGACGATGGCACCCCCGCTCGATGACTTCATCGCCTCCGTCATTGGCCAAGGCGATCCTGCGCTGGGAGCTGCCTGGACGCAACTGGTTCAACTCAAGGACGGGAAAAAGGGTGCGCCGTCGGACAAGACCTACAACCCGCTCGATCCGCAGGTCCAATTCCGCATCCTCACCGAATCGAACATCACTAACGGGTTCAAGCAGGGGTGGTACCCATTCAGCAAGACTCTCGGAAAAGCCGGCGAATCCTTCGCGATCGAACTGCGCGAAGTCCGCAACAACTGGGCCCACAACGGCACCTTCAGCGATGATGACGCCTATCGCGCGTTGGACACCGGCGAGCGTCTGCTCAAGCTCATCGGCGCTGCCAAGGAAGCCGACGAGGTTCACGCCATCCGCCTGAACCTTCGCCGGGTGACCGCCGACAAAGATGACAAAAAGACACTCAAAGCTGCCGTCGATAACCCTGAGGCCGCCGGCCTCAAACCCTGGCGCGAAGTGCTGCCACCCCACCACGATGTCGCCACCGGCAACTTCGCCGCCTCCGAATTCGCCGCCGACCTCTACAAGGTGGCCTTCGGCGGTGAACAAGATTCCGGCTACGCCGACGCGGTTGAGTTTTTTCGCCGCACCTACCTCACCGAAGGCCTGACCGACCTCGTCGGCCGCGCAGTCCGCCGACTCTCCGCCGACGACAACGCACCCCCAGTTATCAACCTGCAGACCAACTTCGGTGGCGGCAAGACACATTCGATGCTCGCACTGTGGCACGTCGCCGCAGGACTGCCCGTCGGGCAGTTCCCCCAGGAAACACAGGAACTGCTGACCAAGAACGGCTACACCGGTGCCAAGGTCAACCGGGTCGCCATCGTCGGCAACCACTTCAGCCCGGCCGGCACGACCAAGGACGACGGCACCCACGTCAACACCATCTGGGGCGAACTCGCCTGGCAGCTTGGAGGCGCCGAGGCCTACGCACTGGTCGCCAAGGCCGACGCAGACCGCACCACACCCGGCGAGGCCCTGCACGAATTGCTTGCGAAGTACTCCCCAGCCGTCATCCTGATCGACGAGTGGGTCGCGTACGCCCGCTCACTCGTCGGCCGCGACGACCTGGCCGGCGGCACATTCGATGACCAGTTCACCTTCGCGCAATCCCTCACCGAGGCGGCAAAGGGCACTTCCGGCGTTCTGCTCGTCATTTCCATCCCAGCTTCCGAAACCGGGGACGACTCCGACAACATCGTCGCCGGCAACGCCGAAGAAGTCGGCGGCGCGCACGGCCTCGAAGCGCTCAAACGACTGCAGAACGTCGTGCGTCGCGTCGCCGAACAATGGCGACCCGCGTCCTCAGCCGAGGCCTATCAGATCGTCCGGCAACGCCTGTTCGTCCAACCTGACGGTGCGGCACTGGCCTCCATCGGCGCCACCGCGCGCGCGTACGTCGACATGTACCGCAAGTACACCGACGACTTCCCGCGCGAATCCCGCGACGCCGCCTACGAAGACCGCATCAAACGGACCTATCCGATCCATCCGGAGTTGTTCGACCGCCTCTACGAAGAGTGGTCATCCCTGGAGCGCTTCCAGCGCACCCGCGGCGTCCTGCGGCTCATGAGCACCGTTATTCACGCGCTGTGGACTGGCGAGGACGCATCACCGCTTATCATGCCTGGGTCCATCCCGCTGGCCACCGCCAACGTGAACGCCGAACTCACCCAGTACCTGCAGGATTCGTGGAAAGCCATTATCGACGCCGATGTCGACGGGCCGAGCTCCGAACCTGCACGGATCGACAAGGAGAAGCCCGTCTTCGGTCAGCGATCACTGACCAAGCGGCTGGCCCGCACGGTATTCTTCGGCGCCGCACCCACCATCGGGTCGGCCCACAAGGGCCTCGAAACCCAGCGGGTCTTCCTGGGCACAGCGGTCCCTGGTGATGTTCTTGGGAACTTTCATTCCGCGCTGACCCAGCTTGGCGACCGGGCCACGTACTTTTACTCCGGTTCCGGCAAGTACTGGTATGACCTGCAGGCCAACATCACCCGCACCGCTAAGGACCAGGCGGAGCGACTACACAAGGAAGATGTCTGGGCCGAGATCGTCCGCCGGCTGCAGGGACAGGCGAAGACTCGCGGCGACTTCACAGGTGTGCACGTGTGCCCCGAATCGAACGCGGACATCCCCGACACCGACGAAGCCCGACTGGT
Organism: Mycolicibacterium parafortuitum; assembly: GCF_002086815.1. Lineage (GTDB taxonomy): Bacteria > Actinomycetota > Actinomycetes > Mycobacteriales > Mycobacteriaceae > Mycobacterium > Mycobacterium parafortuitum. The sequence goes on along the minus strand of NZ_MVID01000024.1, from coordinate 33,612 downwards.
CATCTTGCACCCAAAGGTTGCACACAAACGCGGATCGGACTCAGCTGCCAAAGCGTTCGCCCAGAAGGCAACCGAGCAGCGTGGCACTGCCAACCGAACCAACCGCAACATGCTGGTGTTCTTGGCAGCCGACGAAGCGCGGCTCGAGGAACTCGACGCCGCTACGCGTGACTACCTCGGCTGGTCACATGTGCTGGCCAACGAGGCCGATCTGGATCTCACCCAGAACCAAAAGAATCAAGCGTCCACTCGGCAGGCGCAAGCCGACCAGACGGTGAAGTCGCGTCTGCTGCAGACGTTCACTTGGGCATTGGTCCCGTCCCAGCCCGATGCGAGTGCTCCCTTCGTCGTACGAGAAACGAAGGTCGAGGGCCAGTCGGAGTCGTTGGCCGAACGAGTCTCCCGCCGACTCGGCAACGACGGCGACCTGTCCGTGCGCCAAGCTGCGGTGACGATCCGTCTCGCCATCAACAAGGTGCCGCAGATCTGGAAGGACGGACACGTCGCCCTCGGCGCGCTGTGGGGACTGTACTGCCAGTATCCCTACATGCCGCGCCTGCGGGACCGGCGCGTTCTGGAGGAGGGTGTGCTCGACCTTCCGATGATTTGGGAGACCGATGCCTTCGCCCTGGCTACCGGGATCGACGCTACCACCGGCCGGTACATCGGACTGTGGATTCCCGGCGACGCCAATTCAGCTCCTAGCCCGGCGGACTCGCTGCTCTTGGTGCGTCCCGATGTCGCGATCCATCAGCGTAAACATGAGAAAACACCAGCCGAGCCTCCTCCTGTCCCCGGTCCAGGCCCGGAGCCGGTACCAGGCACTGGCCCAGAGCCCAGCCCAATCGATATCGCATTCACTCGGTTCTACGGAGTGAAGACGCTCAGTTCCGACAAGATTGCGATGGACTTCAAGAACATCGCCGACGAGGTGATCGCCAATCTTAGGGAACAGGGCATCAACCTGGTCGTGAAGATCGAGATCGAAGCGGTCGACGCAACAGGTTTCGATGAGGGCAGGATTCGCACGGTGTCGGAGAACGCGAAGACCTTGAAGTTCGACCAGTCGGGGTTTGAGAAAGAATGACTACTGGCAATCTCGCAGAACGGAGATGGTGAGTTGTCCAGATTCGCACCACGAATACAGTCGACACCACTACTGGGCCGGATATTCGGGTCGGGCGGCGAAGGCCGCGCAGGCGAACTCGACAAGTGGCTTGAGGACACACTCAAGAGAGAGTTCAAGGTTGACGCGATCGAGCGTGACGAGGACGGCGACATCCCCATCCCGAATGGAAGCGCAGTCGTGTACGTACACACTGCGGATGACGATCCACCGCGCATAGAGATCGGGACTGCCCCCAGTTTGGTTGACTCCTGACCTGTGAGGATTCGTCCTTGCTGGAAGGATCAATTCCGTGCCGAAAGCATTTCCCGCCGAGTTCCGCGCTGACGTGATCGCTGTAGCCCGCAAGGGCGAAGCGCCGCTCCGTCAGATCGCGAAGGACTTCGGCATCTCCGAGGCCTGCCTGCATCGCTGGCTCAAGATCGCCGACCGCGAAGACGGTATCGACCGAACAGGAGTAACCGCGACCGCGGGTGACGTGTCTGCCGAGCTGCGTGAAGCGCGCAAACGGATCAAGCTCCTCGAGCAAGAAGCCGAGATCATGCGCCGTGCCGTCGGCTACTTGTCCCGGGACGTCAACCCAAAATGATGTACCCGCTGGTCCTTGATCTTGCCGCAGACGGTGTCCCCGTCACGGTGACCTGCCGGGTTCTTGGATTCTCCACCCAAGCGTTCTACAAGTGGCGCAAAGCCCCAGTGACACAACGCGACTGGGACGATGCACATCTCATCAACGCCGCCCTCGCCATCCACGCCGACGACCCCGCCTTCGGCTACCGCTTCATCGCCGATGAACTCCCCGCACGCGGGATCATCGCCGGCGAGAATCGAGTGGCTCGACTATGTTCGCAAGAACGCATCTGGTCGGTCTTCGCCAAGAAACGCGGACTGAACAGGAAGGCCGGACCCCCGGTGCACGACGACCTCGTTGGCCGCCAATTCTCTGCCCGGACCGCCAACGAGATCTGGTTAACCGACATCACCGAGCACCGCACCGATGAAGGCAAGCTCTACCTCTGCGCCATCAAGGACGTGTACTCCAACAGAATCGTCGGCTACTCGATTGATTCGCGGATGAAGGCGTCCCTGGCCGTAGCCGCCCTGCGGCACGCCGTCAGCGTCCGCTCGCCCGTCGCGACGATCGTGCACTCCGACCGTGGCAGCCAATTTCGGTCACGGAAATTCGTACACATACTGTCGCACAACGGTTTACGAGGCTCCATGGGCCGCGTCGGGGCATGTGGAGATAACGCCGCCATGGAGTCTTTCTTCGCGCTATTGCAACGTAACGTTCTCGACCGGCAACGGTGGTCCACCCGAGCCGAACTGCGACTGGCAATTGTCACCTGGATCGAGCGCACCTACCACCGACGCCGCCGCCAACGCGCCCTCGGCAAGCTCACCCCGATAGAGTTCGAACTGCTCCACACCCCAGCCGCAACCGCGGCCTGAAATTCACACCCCACGAGTCAACTGAACTCGGGGCAGTCCCATCTTCTCGCCACTGCTAGAGGACTTCACGATGCGACCCGAGGTGTTCGCCGCAGTAAATACCATCAATCGCAATACGCCGTTCGCCAAGGCATACGTCGATCCGGACAACGCTCAGATCGTGCTGACCGCGGAGTTGTACATCTTCGATGGACTCTCTTCCGAGCAGTTGTTGGCCACCATCGAGCTTGTGGCCGACCGGGCGGACCACTACGACAGTCTTCTTCAGAAGCGATTCGGTGGCAAAACTATGCTCGACGATGATGAAGGCGACGAGTTCGATGTCTAACACGTCGCGGAGATTGCTTCGGCAGTTCAGCGACGAGATCATCGAACTGGCTGAGCGGGTAGTGCTTTCGACCGCCATCGTCAAGGGACAGACCCAGGACTTCGAGGAAGGCGGCGGGTCGGCGTTCCTCTACGACGCCGAACACCTTGTCACGAACCATCACGTGGTGCAAGACCTGGTCGAGCCCATCCACGTTCAGCTTCCCACCGCACACCAGACTGAGGCGCGGGTTGTCGGGCGCGACCCGCTGACCGATCTGGCGGTCCTTCGCGTAGACCCGCAATCTGCTGAGCCACTGATGATTTCACCCCTGAGGGCACGGCTTGGCGAACTCTGCTTCGCATTCGGCAGCCCACTCGGTGAGTTCCCAGAGAGCATCAGCATCGATATCGTAAGCGGTTTGAAGCGAAGCCTCCCCACCGGCGACAAGCAGGCGATCTTCGATGTCATCCAGACGGATGCGGCGATCAACCCGGGGAACTCCGGCGGCCCATTGGTGAATGTCGATGGCCAAGTTATAGGCGTGAATACGGCGGCCATACCCGAGGCGGACGGCATCGGCTTTGCGGTCCCTGCCGACACCGTCGCCGAGGTCGTCCATGAACTTATCACCTACGGGGCGGTTGAACGTGCGTCGCTCGGAGTGAGCGTCGCTCGCCGGGTCGTTGATCGCGCGCCCGGTGGCCATGCACTCGTGGTGACCTCTGTTCGCAGCAATTCGGCAGGCCCCTTCGAACCCGGTGACGTCATAGTCGCTGTCGGCGATCGGGACATCCGCTCCCAGAACGACCTCCTGCGCGCATTGCGGCGCGATGTCGCCAACCGAAAAGTCACGGTCGTCGTGCTGCGCGATGATCACGAGGTGTCGATCGAATGCCGGCCCCGCAGCGTGCGAACTTTGGGCTGACCGAAGACAAGGATCATCGGTCTCATAGAAGGCAGGATCCCGTGCCGGCACGTTCGAACGTTCCATCCCACTTCGAATAAGTCGGAGGTGTGTAACAGTTGGTCATGGTCCCCACTGGCGAATGCCCTATTGATTCGATTCGCGCAGAGATCCAACAGATCCTGATCGACCACCCTCGCACCCGCTATGCCAAGGTGCTGCTTGGCATGCTGCGCGGACTCACCGACGCCGAAATGGCGCAGGAGGCTTCCCAGGCAGGGGAACCGATCAGTGCCGACAGCGTTGCCAATGTTCGCAGGTTGGTGCGATTGTCGCTCGCGGACGAGCTTGTACCGGCTCCCTCTGATGCCGAGGGTCAGGCTGGACTTTATCGCGAACTGCTGAACTACCGGCGCTCACCTGAACTGACCCAACACATCAAAACCAAGTTGGCTAAGTTGGGGGATCTGGACCCCAAGATTCTGCTGACCCCTCTCGGCCATGTCCACCTCGGCGCGAACGATCCCTCGAAGCCAGAGAAGCCGGAAAAGGTCTGTCCTTACTGCTATTTGGTGCATGTAGGCGAGTGCCCATGAGCACCAGACTCAGCATGACCCCAGCGCACCTTTGTGTCTCCACCGCGGCGCGGGCCGTCCGACAACAAGCGTCGGGGGCCACTCGATACCTGATTAACTCGAAAAGCGCGCCGCGCCCCTGCAATCCCAAGTACGACATCGCAACGTCAGACCTCGTGGCTGCCCAACGGGGGCGCACTCCGTCCCGCCACGATCCGCAAAGCCAGTCATCAGCGTTTTGAATCGGAACAGCGATTGAGTAGCGCAGCCACATCAACCCAGATCCCTGCTTCCCTCCCCTGATCTCTCTTCCGCTACGCCACCGCGGCCCGCGCCCCCAGATACACCTCCGCCGGCATCGGATGCCGCAACCGCCACGTGGCCGCCATCGGCCGGTCCCCCTCATGCGAGACGTAGTCCGCCGGTCCCAGGAAGATGTACGGCGCCGCACCGAGCGCGTTGGTCTTTGCCTCTCGCACAAACAGCAGGATGTGCGAGCCGCGCTCGCGGTGGTGGATGTACCGCTGCCCTGTCGGCGATGCCGCCGACGTGGTCGACTGCGACTCCCAGTGGAACAGGTCCGGGCTCAGCGCGAAGTCGCGGTACATCGTCGTGGGCGAGTAGTCGGTGTCGGTCTTCTTCAGTGTGATGAGGAATGCGTCCGCATTGACCGCTGGGCACCAGGCCACCCCCTCCCGCATGGTGGAAGGCGTCCGCTTCTGCGCCACCCAACCGAGCCCGGCGAGGATTTCTTCGCGGGAGTAGGTGGCGTGCAAAGCCAACGGCACGTCGGCCAATTCCGGGATCAGGTCGCCCAGCGCGTGGGTGCTGCGGTGTGCAGCGTCGAAGGCAATGTCGACAACCTGACGCATCTCCGCCGCGACCTCTTCCCCGCGGAGGACGTCGAGTCCCGCTGCGGCACTGTCGAATCCCCCACCTTTCGGGAAGAGCGAGTAGAACAGCATGTCCGCCAGCCGCTGCTCCGTCATGGCACCGCCGGCCAGCAGAGCGCGATATGCCTGCGCCCGACGGTGGTCATCCACATGCGCGAGGGCCTTGACTCGCTTCACCAGTTCGGACTCCCGCGGATCGGGCTGCGGCCCCAACTTCCCGGCGTCTCGGCACAGCGTGGTCCATGACCGGTCGGTGCGCAGAATGTCCTCCAGAGCGCGCCCGGACTCTTGCAGATACGAGGAGAGCTGGTCGTCGGGATGCGCCCGAATTTCGGAGACTAACGTCGCCTTCTTCGGGGCGACCTGCTGTCGGACGTTCTCCAACACGATCCGCTCGGCGACCTCGTCCAGCACAATCTGGCTACCGGACGGCAGGAACGGAAAACCCTGCTCGATCTCCTTTTCCAGCCGTTTACGCCCGAGCCCGGTCAATGCACGGAACCGCTGGTCGAACCGGAACTCTTTCCGCTGATGCCCCACGAAGTCCAGCGCCGTCAGCACCGACTTGCCCGGCGCGAGCCGCAATCCCCGCCCCAGCTGTTGAAGGAAGACGGTCGCGCTCTCGGTGGGCCGAAGAAACAGCACGGTGTCCACCAACGGGATATCTAGACCTTCGTTGAACAGGTCGACAGTAAAGAGCACGTTGATATCGCGGTTGCTCAACGCCGCCAGTGCTTCTCGACGCTCCGCGCTGTCATCGAGACCCACAACCGCACGCGCCGGGATGCCGGCGGCGACGAACTTGTCCGCCATGTATCGGGCGTGCTCGACGCTGACACAGAATCCGAGGGCGCGCATGGCGCCGACATCGGCGATCTTGTCTCGGAGCTGATCCAGCACAATCCGGGTGCGTGCGTCGCTCGCGGTATAAACCTCGCTCAGTCCGGCGAGGTCATACCCACCGCGGCGCCACTGCAGTCGTTCCAGATCGGTGCCGTCGTACACCCCGAAGTAGTGGAACGGACAAAGAAGGTTCTGTTCCAAGGCATCCCACAGCCTCAGCTCCGCGGCGACGCGCCCGGCAAAGAACGCGCGGACGTCGATGCCGTCGCCGCGTTCGGGTGTCGCGGTCAGCCCCAAAAGTTCCACGGGCTCAATATGGTCGAGCAGCCGGCGGTAGGACGCCGCCTGGGCATGGTGGAACTCGTCGATGACCACGACATCGAAGTGATCAAGACTAATTGTGGAAAGACGGTCGGCCGTGAGTGATTGGATGCTGGCGAAGACGTGGCGCCATTTCGTGGGCTGCTCCCCGCCGACGAGCAGTTCACCAAAGGTGGGGTCGGTGAGGACTTCCTGATACATCCGCCGGGACTGCGTCAGGATTTCTTTACGGTGTGCCACGAACAGCAACGTGAGGTCCCGCCTGTGCACTTCACGGGCCAGCTGGCGGTAATCCAAGGCGGCGATCACCGTCTTGCCGGTGCCGGTTGCCGCGACAATCAGGTTGCGGTGACGATCATGGAGCGTTCGTTCGGCGTCGAGCTGTTCCAACAGTTCTGCTTGGTACGGCTTCGGGGTGACTTCCAAGCCCGACAGCGTGATCGCCAACGGGTCCCGTTCCTTCTTCCCCGAGGCGATCTCCAGCGCGTTGCGCAACCTCGCGCCATCCTCGTCCGGCCGGTAAGTCTCGAATTCTCGGTTTTCCCAGTAGGAGTCAAAGGTGGTGCGGAACTTCTCCAACAGGTGCGGTGTCGCGACGGCTGACAGTCGCACGTTCCACTCCAAGCCGTCCACCAGCGCAGCATGCGACAGGTTGGAAGAGCCGACGTAGGCGGTGTGAAAGCCGGTATTGCGCCGCAACAGCCACGCCTTGGCGTGCAGACGTGTCATGTTGGTGTCGTAGGTGATGCGCACTTCGGCGCCGAACTCATTCACCAGGGCATCGAGCGCCCGGGCATCGGTGGCACCGAGATAGGTCGTGGTGATGACACGCAGGGGCACCCCGCGTTCGTGCAGGTCGGTGAGCTCCCGTTCAAGCAGCCGCAGGCCATGCCATTTCACGAATGCACACAGCAGGTCCACGTGGTCGGCACTCCCCAATTCCGCGCGCAGCTCGGCGGCGAGGGTCGGTTCGTTTCGGGCGTTGGTCATCAATGCGGCATCCGACAGCGGCGTGGCCGGCCGCGGCGGCTGCACCCAGCCCAACGCATCAACCGTCACGGCGTCCAGGCGGCGAATCTTCGTCGGCTCGTCCTGATACGGCGCATCCTCTAAGACGTCGGGGTCACCGAGAGCCGCCAGGATCTTCCGGACGAGGTGCGCGCGCTCTTCAGCGCCCCGCGCGGCTCGCAGCTGCCGCTCGATCAGCGGGCTCAGGTGGCGGGCGAGGACGAGCGCCTGCTCAGCGTCGTCGACCGTGCTCAGCTCGGTGTGCAACCCCGATGTGTCTGCAAGCGCTGAGTGCAGCCGCGAGGTGAGCACTGATTCGTACAGTCCGGTCTCCACGCGGGAAGGCTAACGCGGTCCGGCGACAACACCGCGCACGCCGCTCTGAGCGTCTCGGAGCCGTATCGGCTCGCAGTCCAGCAGACGAACCCTTACTCGCATGTTTGCTGAATGCTGGCCGGGCCGCCTCCCAGGCGCTAAGCTTCCCGATCTGCCCTGATCAACCCTGGCGCAGGACTCCGAGGTCAGCTTGTCGCAGATGCTGAGTATCGTCTGCCCATTCGCGCTATATTGACGCGACCGGAGTTGTTCAGGGGGGTAGCTCGGTGATCGGTGCAGCGAAAACAGCGTGGTCTGGTGACGTGCGCCATCGACCCCGCGCCGCGTCGGTCCGTTGATGAGCACACCCAACCGCGCCCTACCGCCGGCCGCCGAGACGGCACATCGCCTCCTCGCTGAGCACGGACCGCTGGCAGCGCCGGACCTCAGGGAGAAACTCCGCCAGGAGGGGTTCGCTCAGCCGCTGGAGCGGCTCCAGCAGTGGCCCGATCGGTTCCCCCACCGCTTCGCCGTCACGGACGACGGGCTGCTCTGTGTCGCGATCGCCTACAAGAACGAGACCGAAACCCGCAACATCCCCGAGCCCGAGCACTGGTACTCCCCGCAGACCGCACGGGTTCCGCTGGACCGGGTGGCGGTGTTGGATATCGAGACCACCGGTCTCAACCGAGCCGCGGACTTCGTCACCGAGATCGCTCTGGTCCGGCTGGACGGCACCACCCTGATGGATGTCGAGGTGGCGGTGCCCGACGGCGACGCCGACGCCGACGCGGTGACGTTGTCCCACGCGCTGGACCGCCTGTCCACCCGGTTGCAGAACGTCGACCTGCTGATCGGGCACAACCTGCTCGCCTTCGATCTGCCGTTCCTCACGCAGGCCGCGAAGCGCCACGGGCTCGCTGTCCCCCAGTTCCCGCCGAGCGCCGACAGTCTGCACCTCTCGCTTCTTGTCGATGTGGCGATGCCCAACCGCCAGCTCGCCGACCTCACGCTGCGCTACGGCGTCACCAACGACGAAGCCCATCGGGCCCACTCGGACGCGACGGCAACCGCCGCTGTCATCCGCGCGCTGCTGTCCGACATCGACATGTCGGAACCCAGCTGGCCACTCGCGGTCGCCATCCTCGAATCCCGCCGCAACCCCCTCGCGTTGCTACTGCCATCGCTGTCGGGCCCGCCCGACTTGTCCACTCTGCGCAGGGAACCCGACCCCCTCCTCCAGCCGAAAGGTCCCACCGCCTCCGATGCGTGGTCGGGTACCCGCGACACCTTTCCCGTGCTCCGCGAGCGCCGCAATCTCCGTGAACGACCCGCGCAGCAGGAAATGGCGCACGCGGTGGCCGAGGTGTTCGACCGCGGGGGCAACCTGGCGGTCGAGGCCCCCACCGGCACCGGTAAGTCACTGGCCTACATGCTGCCGGCCCTGGCCCGTGCATCACGGCCCCGCCAACCCGTGATCATTGCGACTGCAACAAAAGCGCTGCAAGGTCAGCTGCGCACTGAGGCCGCCCGCCTGCAGCAGGAGGGGCTCCTCGGCGCCCCGTTCCGGCAGCTGCAAGGCGTCGCCAACTACGTATGCGCCCGGGAACTCGAAGATGCCGTGTCCGACCGTGAGACCGCCGGTCTCGCCCTGGCTGTCGCCTTCCGCGCCATAGCCGAATCCCCCACGGGCACCTGGGATGACGTCACCGACGATGTCCTCAAACGCGCCGACGCGCGGTACGCCCGCACCCGCGCGCGCCTGCGCACCAACGCGGCGGGCTGCGACCGTGCCGGCTGCACCTGGGCCAAGATCTGCCCAGTGGTGCAGCAAAGTGAGGGCCTCGCCACCACACCCGGCGTGGTGTCGGTGAACCACGCCCTCATGGCAGCCTGGGTCACCGCCGCACAGGCGCCCGGCGACATCCTCGCCGATCGCCGAGCCGACGTCGTGTTCGACGAGGCGCATGCCCTGGAAGATTCGCTGACCTCCGCGTGGACCGGTCGAGTCGACGCCATCGACCTCGAGATCGTCGTCAATTCCCTGCACCCGCGGGCCCGGATGATGCGCGATATCCGGGACCGGTCGGGCGGCAATCCCGAGGTGAAGCAGGCCAATGACGACATCGCGAACGGCTGCAACGCGATTCGGGCGGCCGGCACCGAATTCACTCAGGCCATAACCACATATCTCCATGAGTACGGCGGCCGGGCGCACGCGGCGGTGCTGCAGTCCGGAATCGTCAACGCTCGACCGGAATTCCGGGTGCTGCGTCAGTCGGCGTCAGCACTGCGCTACGCCCTGATCCAACTGGCGAAAGCGGTTTCCGCGCTCAACCGGTCGCTCAGCGACGTCAAGGGTGTCGGGTCCGCGAGACGCCGCCTCAACGGGCATGCCGAGCGGATCGACAACGCCATCGCGATCCTGGAAACCCTGGGGCCGCTGCCCGACAGCCACCTCTGGGTGTACCGGCTCGCCGCCGAGGAGGACGATCCGGACGCCTGGGCGTTTGAGCGCCTACCGATCCACGTGTTCCCCGAGTTCCAGCAGTACGTGGTCGACAGGATGCACTCCACGGTGTTGTGCTCGGCAACGCTCACCGTGGAAAAGCGCTTCGACTACCTGAGCTCACGACTCGGAATCACGATCGACGCCGCACCTGAGGATGGCGCCTTCCGCGGACTTCAGCTGCGGTCCCCGTTCGACTACGCAAAACAGTCGAAGGTGGTGCTCACCAACCACTTACCGATCCCGATCCCGGTCAACGAGCGCGAGTTCTGTGAAGAGATGGCCGCCGATCAGGCCGGGTTCCTGTCCCTGTCCGGCGGGAAGACGCTGACGCTGTTCGCCGCGCGGACCCGTATGGAGATCGTCGCCGACGGGGTCCGCGCCAAAGCGGCCGAACTCGCCGAACGCGGCGTCGAACTGCTCGTCCAGGGTGAACACGGCCGGTCGCAGATATCGCATCGGTTCAATGCCGAACCCGGCACCGTGCTCTACGGCCTCAAGTCGTACTGGGAGGGTTTCGACGCCCCCGGCGAAACCTTGTCCTATCTGTTCATCGAGAAGCCACCGTATCCGCACCCCGACGATCCGTTGGTCTCTGCACGCCAACGCGCCATCGCCGAGCGCGGCGGTGACCCGTTCCTCGAGTACGTCCTGCCGATGACCGCAATGCAGTTCACCCAGGGGTTCGGCCGGCTCATCCGCTCCGAGAGCGATATCGGCGCCGCGCTGATCTGCGACCGCCGGCTGCATTCACCGACTCAGGCGCAGCGGGTACTGCTGGGGTCCCTGCCCGGTCCGGCGATCCACGAGGCCGTCGACCGTGACGACGCATGGACGACGGCCATCGAATTCGTCACCGGCACAGCCCCCGATCTCACCACGGCGATCTCCTTCGGCCGAGACGACGTCAGCCAGCTGCTGGAGAATCTGCGCCTCATCGAGGGCGAGGATCCGACTGCGAAACTCATCGAAGCCGCCGAGAAACTGTTCGGCATCACCAACCTTCACCCCAAACAGCTCGAAGTGATGCGCGCGATCATCGAAGGTCGTGACGTGATGGCCGTGCTACCCACCGGGTTCGGAAAGTCACTGTGCTTCCAGCTGCCCGCGCTGCTCGCTCCTCAGGCCCGGGCCACCGTTGTCGTCTCGCCGCTTATCGCACTCATCAAAGATCAGGTCAACGATCTGCGTGGCCGTCGCGGCATCCGACCGGTCCAAGGCATCACCGGCAACACATCCCGAGTGGTACAGACAGAAATCCTGCGCGACACTGCCAATGGCCAGGTCCGGCTGCTGTACGTCTCCCCAGAGCGACTGGCCCGAGACCCGGTGCTGCGCGGCGCATTGGGGCGTCAACAGCTCAACCGCGTCGTGGTCGACGAGGCACACTGCGTCTCGGTGTGGGGACACGACTTCCGTCCCGAATTCCGCCAGGTACCCGCATCGGTGGCGACTTTCGACACCCGCCCACCCCGCGCAGGATTCACCGCGACGGCCACACCCGAAGTGGAGACCGACATCATCGGGGCGATGGACATGCTCGACCCGACCGTCGTGCGGGAGCCCAGCGACCGCCCCAACCTGCGTTTCCGCGTCCACCGATGCGCCGACGAACGCGACCGGGTCCGCGAGCTCCTCCGCTTCGTGACCTGGTCCGAAGACAAACCCGGCATCGTGTACGTAACCAAACGTGCACTCGCCGAGGAGATCGCGGCCATGTTGCGACGCGCAGGTCATGCCGCGCGGGCCTACCACGCCGGCATGGTCCCTGAACAGCGCGATGCGGTCCAAGAAGACTTCGACTCCGACACCACCCGGATCATCGTGGCCACCAAGGCTTTCGGCATGGGCATCAACAAACCCAATATCGCGTGGGTGGTCCACTACGACCTCCCGGACTCCCTGGACGGATACGCCCAGGAAGCCGGCCGTGCTGCCCGTGCCCCCGACGTCACCGGCGATTGCGTTCTCTTCTACACCCGGGGCGATATCGCCCGACGTCGCCGCCTGATCAACGCACACGAGTCGAAGACCGACGCACAGCTCACCCAACAACTCCTGACGTTGCTGTGGACGTGCCCCGAGCGCGGTGACAGCCGAGTCTTCGACGTCGACGAACTGGCCGACAAACTCGGTATCGACGACGACGAGGTCAATGTGCACCTGGCCCAACTCGAACGGGTCGGAGCGCTGAAACTCGGCCTGGACTGCTCCGCCCGCGGCACCGTCGACGTCGGCTTCCGCGAACCCACCGACGAGGACGAACGACGCCTGTTCCGAGAGTTGTTCTACAAGGCGAACCGCGCCCGCCCCAACGTCCGCGTCCAGATCGACTTCCACCAGCTCCGCGATGAACGTGGTTACGACCCAGATCAGCTGGAGCAAAAGCTGATCGACTGGTCCCTGGACCGGTTCGTCACCTTCTCTAGTTCTCGCCGGCTGCGCCGGGTCCGTCTGCTGTCCCGCGCCGCACCGCGAGATTCGCTGGAACGCGAGTCCACCCGGTGGAAGCACTGGCAGCAACGCCGCCTGCAGGCGATAATCGAGTACGCCGAACAAGCCGCGTCATGCCGTCGGATCGCCATCGGGCAGCATTTCGGTGACACCGTCGCCGACTGCGACAGCCGGGACATCGTCGCGTGCGACCGGTGCAACGACGAGCCACCACCGTGGGCAGCGCTGCCCGACCACATGGTCCCCGACCCGGAACTGCTCGTGAATGCCGAGTTGACCGTCTTGCAGGCTGTGGGGTGGGCATCGGCCTTCAAGAAGGGTGCTTACGGCGAGGCCAGCCTGCGTGCCGCAGTACTGGGTCTGGAATCGCTCGGCGAGGGCAGACCGCTCGGCGCGGGTGTCCTGAGTTGCCCCCAGTTCGGAGCTCTGCGCCACGTGCGCAACGGCGAGAAACGTTGGAATACAGCAGTCGAGAAGCTCCTCACCGATAGATTGATCGACCGGCGCACCGTGGAACGGGAGTCCACCCGCACGCCCTACCAAAGCCTCGCCCTCACGCCACGCGGCGCCCAAACACTCGGAATCACGGTGACACAGGATGCTTGAGAAGCGGATCACCCACCAGCTCCTCGAAACGGGCGAGCTCTCACTCACCGAACGGGAACGTGAGGCACTCACGCTGCCCGCGCACAGCACCACCCTCGCCCTCGAACTGGACGGCGAGACCTTCCACGCCCAATGGAGCGGCAAGAGCAGGCATCTGACAGGGGACGTCCTCGCCGAACGCCTGCAGGACTACGGCCAAGACGGTGGCCTGCTGCGTCTACGTCTGGTCGGCGGCGTCTATCGGCTGCAACTGTTGCCACCCGGCTCACCGATGCTCACCATCCACACGCCGCCAACGGTCACTCCGATTCAGAACAAGACGGTGGCGGCGAAGGTTGCACGACGCCGGACAGTTGATCGCCAGTTCCACGCCGACAAGGAGTACGACTGGTCAGCCGGCGGCGGCAGAGCGATCGGCTTCCTCAGGGACGCACGGGTCCTGCTCAGCGAACAACTCAAGGCCGCAGGCTTCGACGATCTCGAGTTGGTCGAGCTGCGGCTGCAAGGTGAAGAACTTGCCACGCTCGATGATTTCGAGGAACTGCTGGCCGTCGACGTCGCCAACGTCGACCGTATGCCTCACCAGGAGGCCGTCGCCCGACATGCGTTGTCGCGTCTGCGCGGGCGCGCTGTCCTCGCCGACGAGGTCGGTCTCGGTAAGACCATCGAAGCCGGCCTGGCGGTCAAGGAACTCACCCTGCGGGGTCTGGCGAAACGGGTGCTCATCCTGTGCCCCGCTCCGCTGCGCGAGCAATGGCGCGAGGAGATGCACCAGAAGTTCGACCTGAACTTCGAGGTAGCCCTCCGCGGTCCCGATGTTCACAAGCAGGACAAGCTGATCATGAGCCTGCAGCTCGGACTTCGGTCAGCTTCGAAGCTGACCGCGGAACCCTGGGACATCGTCATCGTCGACGAGGCGCACCGCGCCGCCGGTGCCGGCGCCCGGAAAACCCGCGAGTTCATCACTTCTCTCACGACCGCGTGTCGGTATGCCCTGTTCCTCACCGCCACCCCGGTCCAGAACGATCTGCTCGAGCTCTATCGGCTGGTCGAGCTGCTGAGGCCCGGCACCTTCACGTCTGTCCAGGATTTCAAGCGGCAGTTCATGCGGGGATACGACCCACGCACCCCGAATGATCCTGCGGCACTGCGACGTTTAATCAGCAGCGCGATGATCCGTACAACCCGCGCCCAGGCGGGGGTTGACCGTGTCACCCGGCGTGCCGTTGACGTACCGGTGACGCTCGGGCCACGCGAGCGTGAGCTTTACGCGCTCTGTACGAACTTGCTGCGCAGTGTCATGACCAACCCCAGTGACACCATGCGCCGACGCAGCCTCGCACTCCGGCTCACTGCCAGCCCGTTCTCGATGGGGACCACCGCGCTGAGGATGGCCGAGAGGCATCCCGACTCCAGGGTGCGGGCGGTGCTCACCGAAGTCGGCCACCTCGCGATGGACATCAACGATTCCGCGCGTGAGAACACGGCCGTCGAGATCACCCACAAGTGGCTCAAGGAGCACGGCCGAGTCCTGATCTTCACCCAGCACACCGACACCGTGACCGGTCTCCTTCGCCGCATGGAGGTCGAGGGGATCACCGCGCGCTCGTTCCACGGGTCGATGTCTGCCGGTGAACGCGCGGCCACGATTGCCGCATTCCGGTCAGGCGAGGCGCCAGTGATGATCTCCACCGACGCGGGTGCCGAGGGCCAGAACCTGCAGTTCTGCAACTGCGTGCTCAACTTCGACCTGCCCTGGAATCCGATGCGGATCGAACAGCGGATCGGGCGCGTCGACCGCCTCACCCAGCCTAAGGACGAGGTGTTCATCGCGAATCTGTACGCGCAGGGCACCATCGACGAGAGCGTGTATCGCCTGCTCGCCGAGAAGCTACGAATGTTCGAGCTGTTATTCGGCCAGGTCACCACGATCCTCGGCGAACTCGACGATTCGAAGTCCGCCAGCTTCGAAACTCGAATCCTCGAAGCACTTTTCGCGGACAACGACAAGAAGATGCAGAACCTTCTGGGCCAACTCGGAACCGAGCTTGCACAGGCTCGCGAAAGCGCCTCCACACTCATTGCTGCCGACAGCGGCCTGAGCAACTGGATGGCCTCGGCGTTCGAGCATCGAAAGGGTCTGACCAAGGCGGGATCCAGCGATTTGGCGCCGGAGGTGAGTGAACGCGCGCGTATGCGGCAGCGTCGCGTTCAGACCTGGACCCGCAATGTCCTCAAGGCCCTTGGCGCGGAATTGCTGCACGACACCGGTGAGGGCGATGGGGCGTTCATCACCGCGCAGTTCGACGAAGAGTACAAACAGGAACTCGACGGCCGCACGCTGATGCACCTCGCGTTCGACCGCATCGGCATGGAGCACCATCCGGATGCCGAGCTGTGTGCCGTCGGCTCACCAGTGTTCGACGAGATCCTCGGGCTGCTTCGCATGCGTGGCGATATGCACGCAACCGTCCCGGTGGTTCCGGACGACATCGGTGACAGCCCGCTCAAACGCGCCGCCAACGTGACGTTGTTGCGTAGGCGTCTCGTCCCCTCGGGTTCATGGAGCGGGCAGGCAACGTTCCGTGCGGCGGTGGGCGAGAGCGAGACAACAGAGCATCTGTTGACGGCGGACATCAACGGTCATCACAAAGTGTGGCTCCCCCGCAGACCATTGCAGGACGGTGAAACCCTTCCTGCGGCATTCGGTACCCCGACCGAGGTGATCGCTGCGTTCGAGAAGGCGGCCACCAGTCAATTGGAGAAGTTGCGGCGCGACCTGTCGGAGAAGGTCGAAGCCGATCAGGCGGCTGAGCTCACGCGCATCCGTACTGGATACACCGCGCAGATCTACGAGGCCTCCTACGAGGACAGTGTCCGGCTGCAACGCGCGTTGGATTCGGAAGAGAAGCGCCTCAGCCGGGTTCCCGACGTGCGCGCTCGGGCCAAGATTCTCGCACTCACCCTCGATGAAGATGACTGGCTGGTGGAGGAAACCTGGACCGGCCCCAACGATGCCGAGACCACGTTGACCTACGAGTGGGAGGATCCGGAGCCACCGCTGGTCGAAAGCGATGCGTCCGGTGACCCGATCGAGGTGCTGGCGTTGTGCTCGGACTCGCATTGCGTCGACGAATCGGAGACGCAGTACTGCGAATCATGTAATCACGTGTTCTGCGGGGCCTGCGGTGAAGATGCCGTGTTCGCCGACTGCCCGGTCTGCGGACTGGCTAGCTGTGGTGTCTGCCGTGCTGCCGGCGGCGGACTGTGCCGCGGGTGCGCATCCCCGCAACGGGCCCCGAAGCTCGACAACGAAACCAGGATTGGTTGGCGGTTGAACGGCGGCATCAGCCTGGTCGTCGGCAATCGCGTGGCCACGTTGCAGCGATCCGACGGCGTCGTACAGAACCTCGTCCGCGATGACGACCTCAACAACCGGGATCGCAAGATCATGCGGTCGTATGCGGTTCACCACGGACTGCCCCTGGACTCGGGACTGACATTGCGGGATCTCACTGAGCGGCCGCTTCTCGCCGAGGACGAAGACCGAGCCAGACTGTCATCGGTCATGGCGGTAGGCGTCGAATTCGCGTCTCGCGGCGCGGCCGGTTCCGCGATCGACCGTCGCGCCGTCCAGCAGCTACCGCAGCTTCCTGACGTCGAGGTTGTGTCCGAAAGAGTGATGGGCATCGCTGCCCTGCTGAACAGGCTGCGATCCGAAGTGCCGCCCCCCGCACCTCCCAGCGTGCAGGTCACGCGTCGTGCGATCTTTACTGACTTCTATCTGGAGCCCACGGGCTTGGCGCGAGAAGTATCGACCGTCGCCGACGATGGTTCCATCCAACTGGAGGACAGCAGGTTCGAACGACTCAACTGGGCACGTCCGAGACTCGACACTGCAGAGGTCGCTCAGGCCGAGCTCGATGGCGTCGCGGTCGAGCTACACCGTAGAAACGAAGCGATCCTGGTATCTGTACACATCTCCGATCAGGCTCGAACCGAGTCGTGGGCCGCCTGTCCCTACGATCGGTCGCTCGAGTATCAGCTCGGCTGCTTCGAATACCTTGAGTCGATCAGTATGCCCGGAGGCAGGTTGGGCAAGACCGTGAACGACGTCCGAACGATCAGGGAAGCGTTCCCCTCCCCGACCGAATGCCATAGCGTTGAACGCGAGATCCAGCCGATCGCCGCGCTGACCGAACTCGACTCAGGCATCGACCTGGAAATTCCCGACGACGCCTCACTCGCGGCACTTGGGATCCAGGCCGATCACGATGCGGCACGCAATGTTTCTCAGCTTCCCGTGAGTTTGAGCCGCGGCCTGTTGGAGCAGGCACAGCGCCCCTTCACTGCCTTGCTGCGCAACGGTCTTGCCGTCACGGAACAGTGGCGCGGGCACGGGACCGCTACCTTCTTCTATCGCACTTTCGACGGCAAGCCACAAAGCCCGTTCGGTTCGCCGGAAACCGACTTCGGTGTCTGCCGCGATGGCCACTTCTACCCGGGCGGCACCGCAGCGCTGTGCGGCTCGTGTCATTCCTGGGCGTGCCCGTCCTGCGATGAGCTGGAGCAGCAAGCGCTGTCGGACTGCCCCGGGTGCTCCGCTGCGGTCTGTCGCCGTTGCCTCGCTACCGGGCATACCGTGTCTGCCACTGCCTGCGTGTTGTGCGGCGATCATTCGTGCGCAGACTGCGGCCGTGATCCCGAAGTTACCGCGTGCCAGATGTGTGACCGAACGGTGTGTGGCAACTGCCGGGTTGAGGACACCTGCCCTGCCTGTGCGCACCTCGACGCCCCTGCCGACGCCCAGCGCGCATCGCTTCCCGCATTGCTTGCCCTATCGGGCGTCGACATCGGCATCGGCTCCGACGCCGATGCCGATGTCGTCCTCATCAAGCGCGGTGACGGCTGCGAACAGGCCATTGTCCGCAATAACTCTGTCGATTCCTGGAAAGTATTCGGCAAGAGCACTATTAACGACGCTGACCGATTGGCCTTGGCAGCGAGCGGCATCTTGGACGCCCCGGTCGCGCCCAAAGTGCAAGACCTCGAACCCGAAGCTCCCCTCGACGTGATGCGCTTTGTTGTCAGTTCTGAGCGCACGTATCGTCCGGTTTGGTCGGTCGACGCGTTGCAGGCATCGGGTACTGGAACCCAGGAATTCGATAGCCCCGTTGGGAATCTGATCCGCATCATCTCTTCAGAGTTTCCGCCGCCGAGGCAAGAGCCGACTCCGACGCCGGCTACGCCGCCACGGTTAGCTCGCGAATTCGCGGCCATGCCAACGACGCCGCCTTCCAACCTCGAGATCTCGTGGAAACGCTTCGGCTACACCATCGGCGTCTCTACCCAAGGCCTATGCCGAACCATCGTCGAACACTCGGTAGCCCAGGAATCGACCGCAGAATGGGCATCAACAACGGCCATGCCGCAATGGATCCGCGAAGACTGGGAGCCGCTCCCCGCGGTCCGGGCGCTCGCAGTCAGCTACGGCACACCGATGGCCGAGGCCGCGATCGTCGAGTTGGCATCGCTGACTGCGCTTGGTCTCCGTATCGGAGAGCAGACCGCGTGGTACGCGATCAACAGTTCCGAGAATGCGCCCGCGGCAACGGCTTTGTCTCGGTGGCTGGGTTTAGGGGACGCCGACGCGGTCAGTGTGTTCACTGATCCGCATCAGGTACGACTGTCCACCGTGACTAATGAAGTGCAGTCCTCCGTGACCGTGGATCCGATCGGCGCACTGAACAGTGCGCCCAGAGGTGGTGCCGATGTGTCGGGGGCAGCGCGTATGGCGTGGAACCCGCCTATCGAGGTTAGGACACCGCAGCTCGAAAAGCTCCCCGATCGGGTCCGGATCAACCTGGCTCAGGCTTTCCAGCCAACGACCACTTGGAGCCAGCTGGAGATCGGCGCACACGTCAAGCAGCTCGTCACCGTCGAGGACGGTCGCGACTGGCTGTACGAACGCACCCTAGCGGCCGGACAGACGGAGGCCCGGCGAGTGAATGCCAGCACGGGGTACCTGTTCGATTCCGGCGCGATCGACCGAGAAGGCCACTTCGGCACAAACTTCGAGTCCTGCAGCTACTGCGGCGGAACGACCTGCGGCGTGTGTCTCGACAAAGCCGTTGCATGCGACGGCTGTGGGATCAATATCTGCAAGCGCTGCGTAACCGAACCGCACGCCAACCTGTGGCTATGCCCGGCGTGCATTGCGATACGCCCGCCGACGCGCAGGGAGGCTCGCGAGCACGGCCGCCTTCTGTCAACGCGACGGATGCTTATCGGCGCCGACGCGCAGCACACGGTGGTCGTCGAACGATCCAAGAACCACTGGACACGCAAGACAGCCGATGGTGATAGCCAGGTGATCGCCAGCCCATCTGTGAACAATTTCCTGGATGAACGGCTGACCGTCACAAACTGAAGGGTCTGCTGCACCATCAGGTGACAGTTTCGGTCAACCGCCCGAGACCGGACTGTCGGCGGCGCCGATGGTAGGTGCGTTCGATCCAGGTGACGATCGCGATCCGCAGCTGTTCACGTGTGTCCCATAGGCGGCGGTCGAGCACGTTCTTCTGCAGCAGGCTAAGGAAGCTCTCCATGGCGGCGTTGTCGCCGGCGGCCCCGACACGGCCCATGGAGCCGACCATCTCGTGGTGATTCAGCGCGGGTACGAATCTCCCTGACCGGAACTGAGATCCGCGATCCGAGTGGAGAATGCACCCTGCGACAGCTCCGCGTCTGGCCACCGCGCTGTGTAGTGCCCGGATGACCAGTTGTGACTTCATCCGGTCATCGATGCTGTAGCCGACGATCCGGTTGGAGAACGCGTCCTTAATCGCACAGAGGTAGAGCTTGCCCTCTGCGGTGCGGCGCGCAGTGATGTCGCTGAGCCACACTTGATTTGGCGCTTCAGCGGTGAAGTCACGCTCAACAAGATCGTCGTGCACCGGCGGGCCCGGCCTGCCATTCTTGCCGTGCTTATTGCCGAACGTGCCCGTTCCCACGAGAACCGGAGGTCACCGCCGGCCAACTCCGCGGCCTTGCCACCGAGGGCGGCACCTATCTGGGCGGCCCCGGACTGTCCGCCGCCGGACCCACCGAGGAGCGGTTCCTGGCCCTTGGCGGCTGGAAGGACAAGGACGAGGCGCACCACAGCGGCGTGTTTCCCGGCAAGGTCAACGTTTACGCCGACCGCGGTCAGATCGCCGACCGGTACACCACCGACCTCGAACCGAGCCGGTACTGGTATCACGCCGAGTTGATCGACACCGACCGGCTGACCCGGCTCGCCTCCCGCGTCACCGCCCCCAACCTCAGCAGAATCGTTGCGCGACTGAACAATCCGTCTCTGCTCTGCTACTACCTGTTCTTCCCCGCGCACACCGAGTCCGTCGGCGCCGGCGCCTGCCCCAACATCGAGGCCAGGGAAGTCGGCGGCCACGCCGGTGACTGGCAGTGCGTGGCGCTGCTGCTCGAAGGCGACGGCACGGGCGCACCGGCCAGCTTCACCCCGAAGTTCTTCGGGCACACCGGGTTGCGGCCGGCGCCGGTCGACCCGACCGGTACGCCGATGTTCCGTCCGCACGCCTTCGACGGCGACGAACGGACCGTGATGACGGTGGAGGCGTGGCGGGCCGGGTCACCGACCGCGCCGATCCAGCCGGAGGTCGTCGGCGACCACCCCCGCTTCTACGTCGCGCTCGGCTCGCACAGCCTCTACACCACGCCCGGCCCGCACGCCGTCTCGCCGTACCCGCACTCACAACCCGGTCAGTGCGGCCGCTTCGACGCGCCGCCGACGCTGCCCGGAGGCGACACCTCCCCCACGCCCGTCGGGGCCATCGTGGCGAAGCTGGTCAGCGGCGGCCTTTTCGGTCTGCTGGGTCCGGGGCTCATCGCGGCCTGGATCGAACTCATCGCCTCCGCCGGCGGCGGATACCTGCCCAGCGAAGGCACCGGCGACCCGCCGACCCCGGACCAGGCGCCCGCCGCGGCGGGTGCCGGTCGGACCGTCAAACCCGCGAACCTCGCGGTGCCCGACGCCGGCGCCGACGTGCAGGACTGGCGCGCGCAGGAAGGGCTGGCGGCGAACGGGCGGACCTACGGCTTCGTCGTCGACCGCGCCGCCCAGGGGTTGTGGCCGTCGGATGACCTGCAGAACGGCTTCCGCGGCCGGTGGGGGCAACGGGTGACCGGCGACCCGGTGTCACGGCGCTGCGGCCCGACGTTCCCCGAGTACTGGAAGATGTTCCTGACCGTGCTGGCCGACGGCGACGCCTGCGGCACCCTCACGCTCTAGAGTTCACTCTCTGATTCGGCCGCTCGCGGGGCCTCGGCTGGGTACCGTGAACGCAGTACTCGCAGTTCACCGGAGGACGTGAGGCGATGGCGGGCGAGATTGCCTACGAACTGGCAGTTGCCGGATTCGACGACGCCGTCGAAGTGGGCCGGGGCGGTGGCGGCGTCGTCTACCGCTGCCACCAGCAGTCCCTCGGGCGCACCGTCGCCATCAAGGTGCTCGCCTCCCACCTCGACGAGGACGACCGCGAGCGGTTCCTGCGCGAGGGCTACGCGATGGGCGGCCTGTCCGGCCACCCCAACATCGTGAACATCCTGCAGGTCGGCATGACCGAGCAGAACCGGCCCTTCATCGTAATGCCCTACCACGCACGGGGATCGCTGGCCGACCACGTGCGTCGGGAGGGCCGGATCCCGTGGCCCGACGCGCTGCGGATCGGCGTGAAACTGTGCGGGGCGCTCGAAACCGCCCACCGCACAGGCACTCTGCACCGCGACATCAAACCCGCCAACGTACTCGTCAACGACTACGGCGAGCCGCAGCTCAGCGACTTCGGTACCGCGCGCATCGTCGGCGGCTACAAGACGGTGACCGGGTTCTTCACCGGCACGCTGTCCTACACCGCGCCCGAAGTGCTCACCGGGAAGCCGCCCACGGTCGAGGCCGACGTCTACTCCCTGGGCGCCACGCTGTACGCGTTGATCGCTGGAAAGGCCGCCCACGAACGCAGCGCCGACGAGGAGCTGATCGCCCACTATCTGCGGATCACCTCGCAGCCGGTGCCCGACCTGCGCCATCTCGGTATCCCGTCCGATGTGTGCGCGGCGATCGAGAAGGCGATGTCGCTCGACCCGGCCGCCCGGTTCGACTCGGCCGCCGAATTCGGCCGCGCCCTGCAGGAAGCCCAGCGGCACAACGGGTTGACCGCCGATCACATGGCGCTCGGCGAGCCCGCACCCGCCCCGGAAAAGCCCGAGGGCACCCAGGCGCTGCCGCTGTCCGAACCCTCCAATCCGGTTGTCCCGCCGGCCTTCCCGCCGCCACCGGCGCCGCCGCTGCCCGACATGTCCGCCGCCCCCAGCCCGGCGAGCGCACCGTGGCAGATCGGCCCGCCCCCTGCACCGGTACCCGCCGCACCGAAGAAGGGCTCGAACAAGACCTGGATCGTGCTCGCCGCCGCGGCGGCCGCGGTGCTGCTGGTGGTCGGCACCGTCGTGGTGGTGGTGTCCCGCGACACCGGCGGTGACGCAGGCAATGTGACGACCGCGGCGCGCCCGACCGCCGAAGCGCAGCCCGGGTGGCGGCCGATCGCCGACGCCCGCACCGCCCTCGACGCGGCCGCGGCCACCGAAGCCGACGGCACCATCTGGATCTTCGGCGGCATGGGCGCCGACAACCGGGTCAGCGGCGCCCACGAGGGGTACGACCCGGCCATCGACAGCTGGAAGGGCGGCGAGGCGCTGCCCGTCCCGGTGCAGCGGGCGATGTCGGTGACCTGGCAGGACACCCCCGTCGTGCTCGGCGGCTGGCGCACCGAGGGCGCCGACACCCAGGTCGCCACCGACCAGGTGTGGCGGGTGGTCAACAGCCGCTGGGTGCAGTTGCCGCCGCTGCTGCAACCGCGCGCCGCGGCGGCCGCGGCCGTGGTGGGCGACCGCATCGTCGTCACCGGAGGCGTGGACGCCGACGGCCGGGTGCTCGACACCACCGAGGTGTTCGACGGGCGCGGGTGGACGCCGGCCGCGCCGCTGCCGACGCCGCGGCAGCTGCTGGCCGCAGCGTCGGACGGCAAGCTGGTCTACGCGCTCGGTGGCACGAACGGGACGGCCGACCTGGCGACCGTCGAGGCGTACGATCCGGCCGCCGACACCTGGAAGGCCCTGCCCGCGCTGCCCGAGCCGCGCAGCGACCTCGGGGTCGCGGTCACCGACGCCCGGCTGGTCGCGGTCGGCGGCGCCGCCGCGGGCCGGCCCGTCAAGAACGTCACCGCGCTCGACCTGACCACGTCGACGTGGTCCGACCTGCCCGACCTCGGCACCGCACGCCGCGGCGCGGCCGTCGCCGCCGTCGGCAAGACCGTGTACGCGATCGGCGGGGCCACCGGCGCCGGCGACGGCGCGGCCACGTCGTCGGCCGAGGCGCTGAAACTTTCGCCCCGCACCCCGCAGCCCGCGGCGCAGTGGCGCTCGCTGCCCGACGCCCCGACCCCCCGGCTGATGACCGCCTACACCGTGCTCGACGACCAGATCTGGATCGCCGGCGGCATCCGGGAAGGCGAGACCCTGCAGACCGTCGAGAGCTACGACACCCGCACCCAGCAGTGGCAGACGCAGCCGTCGCTGCCGATCCCGCTCAACCACGCGGCGGCGGCGACCTACCGCGGCGAGGTCGTGGTGATCGGCGGCGCCACCGACACCATCACCCAGGCCTCGGACAAGGTGTTCGCGCTCCGCGACGGCAAGTGGGTCGAGCTGGCGAGCCTGCAGCACGCGCGGGCCGCGCCGGCAGCGGCGGTGGTCGGCGACAAGCTCGTCGTCGTCGGCGGGCAGGACGACAAACAGATCGTGCCCCAGACCGAGGTGTTCGACGGCACGTCGTGGACGCAGGCCGCCGACATGCCCACTCCGCGTGAGCATCTCGCGGCGGTCTCGGACGGCGTGTACGTCTACACCGTCGGCGGCCGGTTCCTGTCCGCCGACGAGAATACGGCGGCCTTCGAACGGTTCGACCCGCAGTCCGGGAACTGGGAGAAGCTGCCGGACATGCCGACTCCGCGCGGCAGCTACGGCGCGGCGTACCTCGACGGGCGCATCGTGGTGGTCGGCGGCGAGGAGCCGACGCGGGTGCTGCCCACCGTCGAGATGTACGACGTCGGCATCCGCAAATGGAGCACCCAGGCGCCGCTCAACACACCGGTGCACGGCCAGGCGGTCGCCGCGGTCGGCTCCACGGTGTACGTCATCGGGGGCGCCGACCGGCCCACCCACGAGGGGCCGGTGGCCACGGTCGAGGCACTGGACTTCACGTAGCGCCGTCGCGCAGCTGGGCGAGGGTGACCGCGCCGCGGCGCAGCGCCTCGTTGGCCAGCCGGACGCGCCGGTCGCCCTCGGCGGGGACGGCGAACTTGTCGTAGAGGTTCTGCAGGTGCTGTTTGACGGCGGCCTCGGTGACGTAGAGCTCGCCGGCCATCGCCCGCACCGACGCGGGCTCGGGGAACGGGTCGTCGGAGACCAGCGGCCGGCACAACACCACGAGCACGTCGAGTTCGCGCGGGGTCAGCCGCGGCGGCGCCTCGACGGGTTGGGCGGTGACGGTCTCCTCGTCGCGGCAGCCACCGGCGGGGTCGCGGACCATCCAGAAGATCAGCCGCGACTTACCGACGCGCACCTCGTCGCCGGAGTGCAGCACGCGTTCGGCGGTGATCTTCTCGCCGTTGAGGTAGGTGCCGTTGCGGCTGCCCATGTCACGGATCGACCATGCCGCGCCGAGGTTTTCGAAGACGGCGTGCAGCCGCGAGACCGTGTCGTCGTGCTCGAGCGCGACGGTGTTGCCGGCGGCCTTGCCCAGGGTGACGCGCTGGCCGGCCAGCGGGACGAGTTCCCGGCCGGTCGGCTTGAAGACTTCCAGGTGGGAAGACATGCGCACCTCCTATTCGGGCATTCTGGCGCAGCGGGCGGGTCCTGGCTCGCGAACGCGGCGTTCCAAGAGGCTCGGCCCGCCACCGGTTGCGGTGACGGGCCGAGCGGGCGGGGGGTCAGGGCTGGGCGAGCACCGGACCGCGGCCGAGCACCGGCGGCCGCAGGACGCCGCCGCTCTTGGGCGTCGTCGGTTCGAGGACGCCGCCGTTGTCGGCCACCGGCGGCTGGAAGACGCCGCCCTTGGGTCCCGTCGGCTGGAAGATCCCGCCGCTCTGGGGCGCCGTGGTGACGGTGATCGTGCCGCCGCGGCAGCTGACGATCTTGCCGTCGACGAAGACGTCCTGGCCGTCGTCGATCGGGATCGGGTAGCCGTCCGCATCGGTGTAGGTGCAGCCGCCGCCGGGCGTGGGCTCGTTGTCGACGGCGAACGCGGTGGCCGGGGCGACGGCCAGCACGGCGAACGCGCCGAGGATGGTGGCGGCGTACTTGATTCCGGTCAGCTTGCGGGTGCTCGATGCGGTCATGATGTCGTCCTCTCAGGATGGGGGTCGTTCTGTTGTTGAGAGGAATACTGCTGGTCAGAGGCCGCGCCGGTAATCGCCGCCAAGCCAGAGTCCGGTGCCGGAACGGGAAGACTTTCCTGTCCGCCAGGTAAGGGAAGCGAAGGCCGAGCCGTAGGGAAAGACCTCAGACCCCGGCACCGAGTTCGGCGTAGACCGCGGCCTCGAACCCGAGGATCGTCTCGACCACCTTGTCATCGAAGAACGGCAGCAGCTGCGTCGCGATCACCGCCCCGATGCCGGCTTTGCGGTCGATCCAGAAGAAGCTGTTGAACAGCCCCGACCAGTCGGCCGAGCCCGCGCTGCGCATCCCGGGCAGGTCGACCAGGTACAGGTGGAATCCCAGGCCCCACCCCTGCGGCACGTCGAGCAGCTCGACCGGCCTGGTCAGCTCGGGGATCGCCGGCTCCATCTTCTTCGGCAGCGGCGCCCCGTCGAGGTGGTCCCGCAGCGCCAGCTCCACCGTCTCTTCTTTGAGGATGCGCGCGCCGTCGAGCTCGCCGCCCCTGAGCCAGGCGCGCACGAACCGCCCGTAGTCGGCGACCGTCCCGTAGGACCCGTGGCCGGCGGCGTCCCATTCCGGCGCGGCAGGCAGGTCCAGGTCGGTCGGCACCAGGCCGCCGTCCGGCGCCCGAAAGCGGATGGGCAGCAACCGTGCCCGCTGCTCGTCGGTCGGGTTGAACGTGGAATCGGTCATGCCCAGCGGGCCGTATACGTGCTCGGCGAGGTAGTCGGCCAGCGTCTGGCCGCTGACCGACTCGACGACCATGCCGAGCCAGTCGGTGCTGACGCCGTACTCCCAGACCGTGCCGGGATCGTGCACCAACGGCGCGCTGAGGCTCCGCTTGAGTCCCTCCAGCGGGTTGGGGAAGTCCTGCCCGGTGCAGTAGGCGAACAACTCT
This sequence comes from Mycolicibacterium parafortuitum, assembly GCF_002086815.1. Classification (GTDB taxonomy): domain Bacteria; phylum Actinomycetota; class Actinomycetes; order Mycobacteriales; family Mycobacteriaceae; genus Mycobacterium; species Mycobacterium parafortuitum. The sequence continues at coordinate 6,888 of NZ_MVID01000024.1, read as the reverse complement.
CCGTTGAGGAAGTGGTAGCCGCAGCCGGCGGTGTGGTTCATCAGCTGCCGGACCGTCGCCTGGGTTCTGGGTGCGCGCAGGACCGGCTCGTCGCCCTCGAACCCGTCGAGAACCTGCAGCTCGCCGAACTCGGGCACGATCGACGCGACCGTCGCATCGAGCTGGACGCGACCCTGCTCGACGAGCTGCAGCGCCGCGGTCGTGGCGACCGCCTTGGTCATCGACGCGTTGCGGAACATCGTGTCGGGCTTGGCATCTCCGGCCGCGCCCGCGTAGAGGACGCCGTCGCGGCCGACGACCGTGGCGGCGACGCCGTGCAGCGACCCGTCGGCGGTCACGGTGCTCAGAAGGTCATCGACTCGCTCAAACCCCATCGGAAGCTCCTCTGCTTTCACCGGATACGCGGGCCATCATTACACGGGGCGACAGGCCTGCCGGCGAGAACAGCTCCTACCCGGCCGGAGTCACGTCCCGGCTCGCGTTCATCGCGTGCGCGGCCGGTCGGTGATGGTCCGGCGCCCAGCCGACATAGGTCAGGTACGCGCCGATCAGCGCGGCCACGACGCACGCCGCGACCCACCACACCGTCGCGCCGATCATGCTGTCGGCCAACGACATGAGCGTATCCGGGAAGAAGAGCAGGAACATCGCGCGCACGACGATCAGCCAGCCCAGCGCCGAGACGATGATCGCCGCGGGGCCGTGCCAGTGCTGATGCAGGGCGACCACGACCAGCCCGGCGATGAGGATGAACGCACCCGACATCCACGGCCACGCCGAGTTCGCCGAGAAGTCCGACAGCAGCGTTCGCATATCCGACGCCCGCAGCACGGCCGCGACGTCGACGATCACCAGGAAAGGTCCGAGCACGCGGGCGAACATCCGCGTGCTGTCGTGGACCTGTTGTGACGTGTTCATTGCAGTGACCTCCATCCGACGGACGGCCGTGTCCGTCGGTCCGGACAACGCCGTCCCGTCGACTCCATCAGAGCACCGAGTTCGTTTCCCGGATAGGGACCGAAGTCACCATATTTCGACTGCCCTGCGAGTCCTCGCCATCACAGTCAGGTACCGCGAACCGTCCCAAGCTGACGCGGGCGAAGTGGGGGGCGATCGCCAGGGATCGGTCGGGTGGGAGCTGCCGATGGCGGGTAAGACCGGCACCACCGAGTCGCACCGGTCGTCGGGCTTCCTCGGCTTCACCAACCAGTACGCCGTCGCGAACTACATCTTCGACGACTCGCCGACACTTTCAGGGCTGTACTCGTATCCGCTGCGCCAGTGCCGCGACGGAGACCTCTACGGCGGAACGAACCGGCCCGCACCTGGTATCTGGCGATGAAGCCGATCGCCGACTACTTCGGCCCGGTGACCATGGCGCCCACCGATCCGCGCTACGTCGACAGCTTTCTCAGTGACACGGAATCCGATCTACTTCGCGACATCGTTCTCCGCCGTAAGCCAACCGTTTTCAACCGACTTCGCGCCGAGGATACGGTGTCGCGATCAGACGCCGAGGAGATCGTCAACGCCCTCGGTGACGAACTGACCAATAGTTTGAATGACGATTGGGAACCGACCGAGCCCTACATCCGCGAATACCGCGTCAACGCAAAGCTGTACAACCCGTACGCCGCAAACCCCGCCGCCGCGATCATCAGCAGCGCCGGGCCGTGCTGCGTCTCCCCCAGCGCCCGCACCGCGGCGTCAAGCCCGGTCGCGCGCGACGGATCGCGCAGGAACGACGCCCCGATCACCGACGCGCCGGCAGCGAACAACACGATGCCCTCGGCGACATGGCCGCAGACCCCGAGCACGGTGATCAGCAGCCCGCCCGGCACGGTGAGGTCGTCGAGGAACTTGCGCGACGCCCCCTTGTAGACGAAGTACGCGCCGAACGCCGCGACCCCGACGCCGACGGCAACCAGCACCACCTTGCCCCCACCGGTCTGCATCAGCCGCGCGCTCAAGCCTTCGGCCCGTTCACTGCCCTGCCGCCCGACCCCGAGCGCGAACTGCGCCGCGGCGAAGGACAGCGCCAGGTACAGCAGCGCCAGACCAAACGCCTTGAGCCGGTTCATCAATGGCGATTCCCGCAGATGCGCGAAACTGTGCTCACCCGGATGCAGGCCCAGGATCGTCTCGGCGATCCGCCACATCGCCAGCGCGAACATGCCGAACGCGACGATCCACAACGACACCTGCCCACCCGGCTGTCCCGCCAGCGTCGCCAGCGCCCCGGTCTGGTCGGCCTCCCCACTGAACCCCGACGCGATCCGCACGATGATGTACGCGATCAGCAGATGCAGCAGCCCGTTGACCGGGTATCCGGCCCGGGCGATCCACTCGATGGTGCGGCTCCCGGTGGCAGCGTTCACCGCACCCTTGAACGTCACCACACCATCCCCGTGTCCACCCGCAGCACCCGCCAGGGCTACCCACCTGCAGGTTTGGTGAAACGAGGTGGGAGCGGCCCACCGCGTTGAACTGACGACCTTCGGCCTGACGAGATGGGCTGAGAATGGGAGAGTGCGTGCTGGATGCCTTTCTGGCGACGTGGTCCCGTGCCCGGGCAACGTACGGCGATGGCCCGATCCCGGCCCGTGGCAGGACACCGACGAAGCCGCGCTGCACTACCTGCTGATCGACTTCGACGAGAATCAGCCGAACACGTCCCCAGACAACGCCGCCGATCCGGACGTCATCTGGTGGTTCGGGCAGCCTCAGCCGGACCTTCCGCACAAAGTGTCGGACCTTCCGGACTCGTACCGCTTTACGCCAGCCGAGCGAAACCAGGTTGCCGCCAAGCCTGAAGGCCCATTCCTAGCCGACCCACGCCGCTACGCCGACCCGCCGGGCGACAAGTAAGCCACCGAGATTGCGGCCACGGTCGTGAACCCACGCCTGGGCACGACCCTCAGCTCAATCTCGGCGCCCCGACCGCGCCCGACCTGACCCGCCGCCCGCCCAACCTCAGTCCCGCACCGCCACCGTGAACGCCGACCCCCGCTCGCGGTCCAGATACGTCTCGCTCTTGTTCTTCAGGAAGAACACGTACACGATCAGCGACACCGCGACGCACACCGTCACGTACCCGATGAACCACGGCACATGGCCGTGCTCTTTGGCGGCCTGGTAGATCAGCGGGGCCGTCCCGCCGAAGATCGAGTTCGCCATCGCGTAGCCGATCCCGACGCCGAGTGCCCGCACGTGCGCCGGGAACAGCTCCGACTTCACCAGCGCGTTGATCGACGTGTATCCGGTCAGGATGATGTAGCCCCCCGCCACCAACGCGAACGACAAGAAAGCAGAGCTGCTTTCGGGCAGGAACGTGATCAGAATGTAGGTGTAGAACAGCGCGCCGACCCCGAAGAACACCAGCATGGGCTTGCGGCCGATCTTGTCGCTGATCAGCCCACCGATCGGCTGCAGCAGCATCAGGAAGATCAGCCCGATCAGGTTGATCCAGGTCGCCGTCATGCCGTCGTCCTTGAACGCGGTCTTGACGATCGCCGGCGCGTTGACGCTGTAGGTGTAGAACGCGACCGTGCCGCCCATCGTGATCAGGAAGCACATCAGCAGCGGCCGCCAGTAGTCGGTCAGCAGCGTGCGCATCGAACCCGCAGCCGGATCCGCCCCGGAGCGGGCCGCCTCGATGACCTCTTCGGACAGCGATTCGTCCATCGTGCGCCGCAGCCAGAACACCACCACCGCGGCCACACCGCCGATGGCAAACGCTATGCGCCAACCGAAGTCGCGCATCTGGTCGTCGTCGAGGAACACCTGCAGGATCAGCAGCGTGAACTGCGCGAGCACGTGTCCGCCGACCAGCGTCACGTACTGGAACGACGAGAAGAACCCGCGCCGCTCCCGCGTCGCCGCCTCCGACATGTACGTCGCCGACGTGCCGTACTCCCCGCCGGTCGCGAAGCCCTGCACCAGCCGCGCCAGAATCAAGATCACAGGCGCCGCGATGCCGATCGAGGCCTGCGACGGCACCAGCGCGATCACCGCCGAACACAGCGCCATCAACGACACGCTGACCGTCAGCGCGGCGCGGCGGCCCCGCCGGTCGGCGAACCGACCGAAGAACCACGACCCGACCGGGCGCATCACGAACGTGATCGCGAAGATCGCGTACACGTACACCGTCGAGTTCTTGTTCTCCTCGGCGAAGAACTGGCCCTCGAAATACGTTGCGAACACGGTGTAGACGTAGACGTCGTACCACTCGACGAGGTTGCCCGAGGAGCCGCGCAGTGTGTTCCAGATCGCACGCCGGGTCTCGGCCGGGCTGGACCGCGGAGCCGGGGCTGCGGTGTTCGTCGTCATATAGTCCTTTCCAGTGAGCGCTGCACGGCGGCTACCTGAGGCCCGCGGCGCGCCCCGTCTGGCATGCACATCCCCCGCGCCGCGCTCGCGACGTGGAGCAGGCTACCGCGCCCCGATCCGCGACGGGAAGCAGGTTGGCGCAGAACAAGATCAGTTTCTCGAAGCACTCACCGCGCCCTCCGAGCCCTTCTACGCTGGCGCCATGCGCGACCGCCGTCGGGCACGGGCCATCGCCGCCGCCAAACTTGCCGGCTGCTGCTTGATCGCGGGCCTGCTCGTCGCCGCGCTGGCATTCCCCCTCGTCGGCGGCGCGGGCACCGCGGTGCTGCGGATCTCCAACTCCGCCACCGACGAGTCCGCCGACCTGCTCGGGGGCGAGGTGCCTGCGGTGTCCACGATGGTCGACGCCGCCGGAAACCCGATCGCGTGGCTCTACGAACAGCGCCGGTGGGAGGTGCCCGCCGAGCGCATCGCCGACACCATGAAGCTGGCGATCATCGCGATCGAGGACAAACGGTTCGCCGAGCACAACGGCGTCGACTGGCAGGGCACCCTGACCGGGCTGGCGGGCTACGTGCGCGGCGACAAGGGGGTACGCGGCGGGTCCACGCTGGAACAGCAGTACGTGAAGAATTTCAACCTGCTGGTGCGCGCCGAGACCGACGCCGAACGGCGCGCCGCCGTCGAGGTCACCCCGGCCCGCAAACTGCGCGAGATCCGGGCGGCCCTGGCCATGGACAAGATGCTGTCCAAGACCGAGATCCTGACCCGCTACCTGAACCTGGTGTCGTTCGGCAACGGCGCATTCGGGGTTCAGGACGCCGCGCGCACCTACTTCGGTATCGATGCCGCCGACCTGGACTGGGGGCAGGCCGCGCTGCTGGCCGGGATCGTGCGCTCCACCAGCCTGCTCGACCCGTACACGAACCCCGACGGGGCGCTGTCGCGGCGCAACCTGGTGCTCGACACGCTGATCGCGAACCTGCCCGACCGCGCCGACGCGCTGCGCGCCGCGAAGGCCCTCCCGCTCGGGGTGCTGCCGCGCCCGGATCCGTTGCCGCAGGGCTGCATCGCCGCCGGTGACCGCGGCTTCTTCTGCGAGTACGCGATGCGGTTCCTGGCCCGCGCGGGCCTGAGCGCCCGCGATGTGGCCCGCAACGGCTACCTGATCCGCACCACACTGGCCCCGGACATCCAGGCCGGCGTCAAAGCCGCGGTCAACCAGTACGCCGACCCCGACGACGCCGGGGTGGCCAGCGTGATGAGCGTTGTCCTGCCCGGCCGCGACGCCCACCGGGTGGTGGCGATGGCCGACAGCCGCAATTACGGGCTCGACCTGAGTGCCGGTGAAACCGTGCAGCCGCAACCGTTTTCGCTCGTCGGCGACGGCGCCGGATCGATCTTCAAGATCTTCACCACCGCCGCGGCGCTGGAGATGGGGCTGGGCATCAGCGCCCAACTCGACGTTCCGCAGTCGTTCCGGGCCACCGGCCTCGGGGACAGCGCCGAACCGGGATGCCCGGCCAAGACATGGTGCGTGAAGAACGTCTCCAACTTCGGCGGCCGGCTCAGCGTCACCGACGCGCTGGCGAAGTCGCCGAACACCGCCTTCGCCAAACTGATCTCCCAGATCGGGGTTCCCCGCGCGGTGGACATGGCGGTGCGGCTCGGGCTGCGGTCCTACGCCGAACCCGGCACCGCCCGCGTCTACGACCCGGACAGCAACGAGAGCCTCGCCGATTTCATCAAACGGCAGAACATCGGCTCCTTCACCCTCGGGCCGTTCGAACTCAACGCGCTCGAGCTGACCAACGTCGGGGCCACCCTGGCCTCGGGCGGCATGTGGTGCCCGCCCAACCCGATCGACAAGGTCTTCGACCGGCACGGTAAGGAAGTCCCGCTGCAGGCGCCACCGTGTGAGCAGGTGGTCCCCGAAGGCCTGGCCAACGCGATGGCCAACGCGCTCGGCAAGGACCACATCAACGGAACCGCCACCGGCGCAGCGGGTTCGGTCGGCTGGACGCTGCCGATGTCGGGCAAGACCGGCACCACCGAATCGCACCGCTCGTCGGCGTTCCTCGGCTTCACCAACCGCTACGCCGCCGCGAACTACATCTTCGACGACTCGTCGTCACCGTCGGGGCTGTGCTCCTATCCGTTGCGTAAATGCGGCGACGGCGACCTCTACGGCGGCACCGAACCGGCACTGACGTGGTACCGGGCCATGAAACCGATCGCCGAGAACTTCGGGCCGGTCGCGCTGCCGCCCACCGAACCCCGCTACGTCGACGGCGGCCCCGGCAGCGAGGTGCCCGACGTCACCGGACTCAAACTCGACGCCGCGCGGAACAAGTTGACAGAACTCGGGTTTCAGGTCCCGCCCGATCCGACATCGGTCAACAGCAACTCCGCGAAGGGCACCGTGGTCGGCACGTCACCGCGCGGGAAGACGATTCCCGGCTCCATCGTGACAATCCTGACCAGCAACGGCGTCCCGCCGGTGGTCTACCGGCCGCCACCGCCGCCGGAAGCGCCCCCGCCCCCGCCGCCCTGATC
>NZ_MVID01000023.1 GCF_002086815.1 Mycolicibacterium parafortuitum | reverse complement strand
GAGAACCCAGCCGCAAACCCCGCCACCACGCCGGATTAATTCAGCAGGCTCCTAGCCGCACAGCGCGTCGGCGGCCGCCTCCACGGCGACGATGACCGCGGCCTGCCGGCCGGGCGACAGGTCGGGCCACGGCGTGCCGAACGTCGCGGGCCCGGCCGTCGGCTGCGTCTGCAACGTCTTCAGGTAGGGCTCGATCTGCGACCGCGGATCACCGCCCTGCTGGTCCATCCAGGTCTTCGCGGCCAGGCAGGCCTGGAAGTAGTCGTCCTCGGTCGACTCCGCCGGCGCGTCGACGGCCGTGGTCACCCCGCCCGGGGACACCCCCGGCGCCACCGCCTGCCCGGCGGGCGGGGACTGCGAGACCGTGCTGGAGGCGGGCGGGGGAGTGTCGGTCGGTGTCGCACATGCCGCGGTCGCCGCCAGGGCGACGACAGTGCCCGCGGTACGGGCCAGAAGGGACCGTTGCATGCCGCCAATGTAGGCAACCGCGGCGCAGATGGGGGGATCAGGGTGCCAACTGCGGGTTTTTAGATTCACCGTGAGGTTAAGGTCCGCAGGTGGCGAGCGCGCCCCGGCCTGTGGAACACTGGCCCGGTGATCGACGTGACGCGAACCCAGGAGTGTTGTCCGGCCTAGCGCCGACCCCCTGATCCTTCGTTTCGTCCGTCCCTGGAGTTCCCTGATGAGCTTGGCTCCCACCCGTCTGCGTCCTGCCGACCTCCTGCACGTCACCGACCGTTTCGCCGACGACGTCCTCGGCGGAGACTTCGACCATCTGCTGCCCGCGGGCGGCCCACCCACCGGCGAGCGGTGGTTCACCCGCCTGCACGGCAACGACGAACTCGACGTCTGGCTGATCAGCTGGGTGCCGAACCGGGCGACCGAACTGCACGACCACGGCGGCTCGCTCGGCGCGCTGACCGTCGTCTCCGGGGCGCTGCGCGAAACCCGTTGGGACGGTGAGGCGCTGCGCAACCGCAAGCTGGTCGCCGGTGACCAGGCCGCATTCCCCCTCGGCTGGGTGCACGACGTGGTGTGGGCCCGCGAGACCGTGACCGCCGGCGGGATCGCCACTCCGGTAAGCCCCGTGCCCACCCCCACCCTCAGCGTGCACGCGTACTCGCCGCCGCTCACGGTGATGTCCTACTACGAGGTGACCGAACGCAATACGTTGCGCCGCAAGTGCACCGAGCTCACCGACAAGCCGGAGCACGACTGATGGCCAGCCGTATCGACAAGGTCCTCGACGACGCACGGGCCAAGCTGACCCGATTGGCCGCCCACGAGGTGCCCGCCGCGCTCGCCCGCGGTGCCGTGCTCGTCGACATCCGTCCCGCGGCACAGCGCGCCGCCGAAGGCGAGATCGCCGCCGCGCTGGTCATCGAGCGAAACGTCCTGGAGTGGCGGTGCGACCCGACCAGCGACGCCCGGATCCCGCAGGCCGTCGACGACGACGTCGAATGGGTCATCCTCTGCTCGGAGGGCTACACCTCAAGCCTGGCCGCGGCGTCGCTGAAAGGCCTCGGCCTGCACCGCTCCACCGACGTGATCGGTGGCTATCACGCCCTCAAAGAGGTTCTGGACTAGGAGTTCTCGTCGCTGCGCAGCAGTCCGCGCAGTCTCTCGGTCTTCTCCGGGGTCCAGCCCGGCGGCTGCAGGATCGCCGCCCAGGCGTTCGCGACGTCGCGGACGTAGACGTGGCCGTGTCCGTCGGGCACGTCGATGGCCACCGCCATGTCCGCCGACACCTGCAGGAACGTGACGACCGGGATCCACTCCATGTCGGGCGACACATCCGAGCCCCGCGCCTCGCGCAGCCAGTCCGGTTTGGTGAACAGCAGTTCGGTGTTCCACCACGCGATCGGGTCCGACGCGTGCTGCAGATACACCACCCTGGGCTGCCCCCACGGATCAGTCGGGCGCTCAAGGTCTTTCGCGTCCGCGACAAATCGGACGTTCTCGCCACGGTCGTAGACCGGCAACCACTCCGGGGAATGGGGATCGCGGTTGCGGGTCAGGTCCTCCCAGATCGTGTTGTTGAACGTCGGCCCGCTGAACAGCGCGCCGTCGGTGCGCGCGATCAGGTTGTTCAGCGCGAGGAACGGCGCCTCACCGCCGAAACTGCCGAGGCTCTCCCCGAACACGACCAGTTTCGGGCGCTCGGCTTCGGGCATCTCGCGCACCAGCGCGTCGACCGCCTCGAACAGCGCCTGACCCGCCTGCCGGGCGTTCTCCTTGTCCACGAGGAACGACAACCAGCTGGGCAGGAACGAGTACTGCATCGACACGATCGCGGTGTCGCCGTTGTACATGTACTCCAGCGCGGACGCCTCGGCCTCGTTGATCCAGCCGGTACCGGTCGTGGTCGCGACCGCGACGACGGCCCGGTCCAGGCCGCCGGTGCGCAGGAGTTCCTGTGCCGCAAGCGCTGCGGTCTCCTTGATGCCGTCGGCGGAATGCAGCCCGGCGTACGCGCGGACCGGTTCGACGGCCGGGGTGCCGTTGAACTCGGTGAGCTCCTCGACTGTCGGGCCGCCGGAGATGAACACCCGGCCCTGATGTCCCAACGACTCCCAGCTGACCAACGATTCGGGTCCGCCCGAGCGCAACGGCGATGTCGGCGCCGGATTGTCGGGATCGGTCTCGTCGTTGACCGCCGCGAAGGTCTTGTTGATCGTGCTCATCGCGAACCGCACCACGACACCGTTGAGCAGTGCGATGGTCAGCGCGAGCAGCAGTGCCACCACGACGACGGCGGCGATCCTCGGCGGCGCCACACGGTCGACCTGCCGCACCAGGAAGCGCACCAGACGCCCGACCAGCTGGCCGATCTCGACCAGCACGAACAGCGTCACCACCGAGATCGCCGCGGCCAGCGGGTAATCCCAGAACCCGAGCCGCGGCACCCCCATCAGGTCGCGGACGTCGTCCTGCCAGCTGTGGAACCGGAAGATCATCACTACCAGGCCGACCAGGCCCGCCGCGACCAGCACCGTCCACGCCCAGCGCGGTGCGGACGGACTGGTGTCCTTGGACCGCATGTACCGCACCAGCCACACCGAGAACACCCCGAGGCCGTACCCGACGGCCCCGGCGCCGCCGCTGACCAGGCCCTGGAACAGCGGTCCGCGCGGCAGCAGCGACGGTGTCAGCGACAGGAACAGGAAAACCAGGCCGACCGCGGTGCCGGTGAAGGTGTAGTGCCGGACCCACCAGCTGCGCCGGACCTGCGCGCGTGTCTGGGGGTTGGCCCCGGTTTCAGGGGCCGTCTCAGTCGGCGCAGGGTCGTGCTCAGCGGTGGACGCGGTCTCGGTCACGCATGAACTTTAGCGATGCGTGAAGTTCGGCGACCGCTTCTCGGCGAACGCGGTCATGCCCTCGGTCTGGTCGTCGGTGGCGAACGCGGAGTGGAACAGCCGCCGCTCGTAGAGCAGGCCCTCCGTGAGCGTCGTCTCGAACGCGCGGTCGACGGCCTCCTTGGCCATCCGCGACGCCGACAGCGACATGCCCGCGATCGTCTGCGCGACCGACCTGGCCTCGTCGAGCAGTGCATCGGCGGGCACGACGCGCGACACCAGGCCCGCCCGCTCGGCCTCCTCGGCGTCCATGTTGCGGCCGGTCAGGATCAGATCCATGGCCTTGGCCTTGCCGATCGCGCGGGTGAGTCGCTGTGAGCCGCCCATACCCGGCAGCACGCCGAGCTTGATCTCGGGCTGACCGAACTTCGCGCTGTCCGCGGCGATCAGGATGTCGCACATCATCGCGAGCTCACAGCCGCCGCCGAGCGCGTAGCCGGCGACCGCGGCGATCGTCGGGGTGCGGGTCGCGGCGAACTTGCCCCACGCGGCGAAGAAATCCGAGGAGAAGACGTCGGCGAACGACAGGCTCGCCATCTCCTTGATGTCGGCGCCCGCGGCGAACGCCTTCTCGTTGCCGGTCACGATGATCGCGCCGACACCCGGATCCGCGTCGAGTTCGGCTGCGGCAGTGGTGACTTCGTTCATCACCTGGGTGTTGAGCGCGTTGAGCGCCTTCGGGCGGTTCAGCGTGATGGTGGCCACGCGGCCGTCGCGGTCGACCAGGATGGTCTCGAAAGTCATGACTGCTCCTCGAATTCGATGTCGGGATCGGCGGAGACGAAATACGCCTCGATGTCCTCGGCGGTCACTTCGTCCAGCGTCGCCGGCGACCACTGCGGGTTCTTGTCCTTGTCGATGAGCAACGCCCGGATGCCCTCGACCAGATCGTGCGTGCGCAGGGACGCGACCGAGGTCCGGAACTCCTGGCGCAGCACGTCTTCCAGTGTGGCGAGCTTCGCGGCCCGGCGGAGGCCTTCCAGCGCGACCGACGCGGCGACGGGGGAGCGCGACGCGATCAGGTCCGCGGCCGCCCGCGCCTCCTCGGCGCCGTGTGCGCGCAGCGCGGCCACGATGTCGGCGACGGTGTCGCCGGCGTAGCACTCGTCGATCCACCCCCGCTGCGCCTCCAGCGCGCTGGGCGGCGGCTGCTGCGCGTAGGCGGCGACCGCGGCGTCGACGCCGTCGGCCTCGACCGCGCAGATGAACGCCTCCACCTTGTCCTGGGGGACGAAGTGATCGGCGAAGCCCATCACGATCGCGTCCGCACCGGAGAATGGGGCGCCGGTCAGCGCCGCATGCACTCCCAGCAGTCCCGGCGTGCGCGCCAGGATGTGGGTGCCGCCGACGTCGGGGATGAAGCCGATACCGACCTCGGGCATCGCCATCTTGGTGGTCTCGGTGACCACCCGCACGCTTCCGTGCGCGCTGATCCCGACCCCGCCGCCCATCGTGATGCCGTTCATGATCGCGACGTAGGGCTTCGGGTACCGACCGATGTAGGAGTTCAGCAGGTACTCGTCGTGCCAGAACTCGCGCGACGCGGTCCCGCCGGCCTTGGCGTCGTGGTAGATCGCGACGACGTCACCGCCGGCGCACAGCCCGCGCTCGCCGGCGCCGGTGACCAGGACCGCCCTGACGGCGTCATCGTTCTCCCAGGTCTTGAGCGCTTTCGCGATCACGGTGACCATCGGATGGGTCAGCGAATTGATCGCCTTCGGCCGGTTCAGCACGATCCGGCCGACGCCGCCACTGACTGTTACTAGGACATCCTCGTTTTCGTCCACGGAATGCAATGTAGATCGTCTCCCGTCTCCGGGGATGCCCGGGTAAGGTTTCCTGTGAACGCCCTGGGAAGTGGCTTCGCTGAAAATGACTTCAGCGGGAACTGCCCGGGAAGCTCGAACGTTGCCTTTGTGATCGTCACAGGGCGAGACCACTCGAGTTACAACACAGGAAGGAACCGACGGTGCGCGAAAGCAGCAACCCGGTATTCCGCTCACTGCCCAAACAGCAGCAGGGCGGCTACGCGCAGTTCGGTACCGGAGCCGCCGGCTACGGTACCCAGACTGTCCATGCCGATCCGTACACGGCGCAGCAGTACCCCGATCAGCAGCAGCGGGGTGTTTCCCGCGCGCTGACGATCGATGACGTCGTGATGAAGACCGGCATGACGCTCGGCGTCCTGACCGCCGTGGCGGTCGTGTCGTACTTCCTCGTCAGCGGCAACGTCGGCCTGGCCATGCCGTTCACCCTGGTGGGCGCGCTCGGCGGTCTTGCGCTGGTGCTGGTCGCGACCTTCGGCCGCAAGCAGGACAACCCGGCGATCGTGCTGAGCTACGCCGCGCTGGAGGGCCTGTTCCTCGGTGCGGTGTCGTTCGTGATCGCCAACATCGCCTCCGTCGGCGGCGTCGGCATGATCGCGCAGGCGATCGTCGGCACCCTCGGCGTGTTCTTCGGCATGCTCGTGGTCTACAAGACCGGCGCCATCCGCGTCACCCCGAAGTTCACCCGCATGATCGTCGCCGGCCTGTTCGGTGTCGTCGCGCTGATGCTGCTCAACCTGGTCCTGGCGCTGTTCGGCGTCGGTGGCGGAGCGGGCCTCGGCCTGCGTGACGGCGGCATGCTCGCCATCGGCTTCTCGCTGCTGTGCATCGGCCTGGCCGCGTTCAGCTTCCTGATCGACTTCGACGCGGCCGACCAGATGGTCCGCGCCGGCGCCCCGGAGAAGGCCGCCTGGGGCATCGCGCTCGGCCTGACCGTCACCCTGGTCTGGCTGTACCTCGAGATCCTGCGTCTGCTGAGCTACTTCAACAACGACTAGCAGTATCGCCAGAGAAAGGGCGTCCACGAACGTGGGCGCCCTTTTTCGCGTCCGCGGGACGGGCGGCGCGGCCGCGAGAGTGCGCTCAGTGCGTGCCCGGCCGCGGATCGGCGATCTGAGCGCACTGTCGCGGAGTTGTGCACAGGTCGCCGATTTCGTGGCTGCGCGACACACCGCAGACCCGCCATCGTCGACGCATGCAGGGTCGACGCATGCAGGTGCCGTTCATCGGAAGCGAAGCGGTCTCGGCCGGTCTCGTCGGTAAGCATCTGCTGCGCACCAGGTACGTGGCGCTCCACCCGGATGTGTACACCCATCCGGGCGTCGAGTTGAGCCTGCATCACCGGGCCACGGCTGGGTGGCTGTGGTCGCACCGCGGCGGCATCCTGGCCGGGCTCACCGCGGCGGCACTGCACGGCGCGCGATACGTCGAGGCTTCGCAGCCGATCGAACTCATCTGGTCGAACGCCCGGTCGCCGCAGGGCATCCGAACGCACAAGCAGGACCTGCGCCCCGACGAGATCACCCGCCGTCGCGGGCTGCCGGTGACCTCCCTGCAGCGGACCGTCTTCGACCTGGGCCGCCGGGGGCCGCTCGACGTCGCGGTCGCCCGGCTCGACGCGCTGGGCAACGCGGCGGCTTTCGACGTTGCCGAGGTGTTGCGGTGGGCGCACGCCAGACATGCCGGGAAGCGCGGGATGCGGCAACTGGCCGACGCGCTGGCCCTCCACGATCCGGGGGCGCAATCCCCGCGCGAGACCTGGCTGCGTCTGCTGCTGATCCGCGCCGGGTTCCCGCGCCCGTTCACCCAGATCCCGGTGGTCAGTGCCGACGGCCGGCGGCGCTACTACCTCGACATGGGGTGGGAGGACCTGAAGCTGGCGGTCGAGTACGACGGCGACCAACATCGCGTCGACCCGGTGCAGTTCGCCCACGACATCCGGCGCGCCGAGGACCTCGACGAGATCGAATGGGTGCGGGTCCGCGTCGTGAAATCGGCTACCCCCGGCGACATCCTCGGGCGTGTGGCGCGCGCCTATGCCGCGAGAGTGCGCTCAGCGCCCCGACTCCGCGAGATCGGCGATCTGAGCGCACTGTCGGCGAAAGAGGCGAGCTAAACGGCCCGCGGCCGGACCCGACTGGCGGCCTCGGCGGCGTTGCGGCGCGCGGTGTCGACGTCGTCGGCGTGGGCGAGTGCGACGCCCATGCGGCGCCTGACGAAGCTCTCCGGCTTGCCGAACAGCCGGATGTCGGTCTGCGGCACCAGCAGCGCCTCGTCCACGCCGTCGAACACCACGCCCTCGGCGTCGACACCGCCGTAGATCACCGCGGACGCGCCGGGGGACTTCAGCGTGGTGTCCACCGGCAGCCCGAGGATCGCGCGGGCGTGCAGTTCGAACTCGTTCTGCCACTGCGTGACCATCGTGACCATGCCGGTGTCGTGCGGACGCGGGCTGACCTCGCTGAACCACACCTCATCGCCCTTGACGAACAGTTCGACGCCGAAAATGCCCTGCCCGCCGAGGTTCTCGGTGACCGCGCGCGCGATCTCGCGGGCGCGCTCCAGCGCGGTCGGTGGCATCGGATGCGGCTGCCAGCTTTCGACGTAGTCGCCGCTGACCTGACGGTGCCCGATCGGTTCGCAGAACTGCGTCTCGACCTCACCCGAGGCGCCGCGGGCCCGCACCGTCAGCAGCGTGATCTCGTAGTCGAAGTCGACGAACCCCTCGACGATGATCCGGGTGTTGGAGACCCGGCTGCCCGACATCGCGTACTCCCACGCCGGCGCGACATCGTCGGGACCGTCGATCTTGGACTGACCCTTGCCGGAACTGCTCATCACCGGTTTGACCACGCACGGATAGCCGATGCCGACGATCTCGATCGCCGCCTCCAACTCGGCCAGCGAATCGCAGAACCGGTACGGGCTGGTCGGCAGGCCGAGGGTCTCGGCCGCGAGGCGCCGGATGCCCTCGCGGTCCATGGTCAGCCGCGCCGCCCGCGCGGTCGGGATCACCGTCGTCACGCCCTCGGCCTCGAGTGCCTCCAAGGCCGGGGTCGCGATCGCCTCGATCTCGGGCACCACCAGGTCGGGCCGCTCGGCCTCGATCAGCGCGCGCAGCTGATCGGGGTCCGACATCGTGATGGTCCGCGAGTGGTGCGCGATCTGCTGGCCGGGCGCGTTGTCGTAGCGGTCGACGGCGATGGTCTCGACGCCGAGGCGCTGCAGCGCGATCAGCACTTCGCGACCCAGCTCACCCGAGCCGAGCAGCATGACTTTCGTGGCGCGCGGTGACAGCGGCGTTCCGATGGTGGTCATCGGAACAGAAGTCTAGGACCCGGCCGGGCTCAGGAGAGCCGCTCCACCACCATCGCCATGCCCTGACCGCCGCCGACGCACATCGTCTCGATTCCGAACGTCTTGTCGTAGGTCGTGAGGTTGTTCAGCAGCGTCGCGGTGATCCGGGCGCCGGTCATGCCGAACGGGTGCCCGAGCGCGATCGCGCCACCGGAGACGTTGAGCTTGTCCTCGTCCATGCCGAGTTCGCGCGCCGAACCGAGCACCTGCACCGCGAACGCCTCGTTGATCTCGTAGAGGTCGATGTCGGAGATGCTCATCTTCGCGTTGGCCAGCGCCTTCTTGACGGCCTCGATCGGGCCGAGGCCCATGATCTCCGGCGACAGCCCCGACACACCCGTGGACACGATGCGCGCCAGCGGGGTCAGGCCCAGTTCCTTGGCCTTGGTGTCGCTCATGATCACGACCGCGGCGGCGCCGTCGTTGAGCGGGCACGCGTTGCCCGCGGTGATCGTGCCGTTGGGCCGGAACACCGGCTTGAGCTGGCTGATCTTGTCGTAGCTGGTTCCGGCGCGGGGGCCGTCGTCCTTGGACACCACCGTGCCGTCGGGCAGCGTCACCGGCACGATCTCGCGCTCGAAGAACCCGCTGTTGATGGCCTCCTCGGCCCGGTTCTGCGAACGCACGCCCCAGTGGTCCTGGTCCTCGCGGCTGATGCCGGTGAACGCCGCGACGTTCTCGGCGGTCTGGCCCATCGCGATGTACACGTCGGGCAGCAGGCCGTCCTCGCGCGGATCGTGCCACTCGTCGGCACCCTCAGCGGCCTTGGCGGAACGCTCCTGCGCCTCGGCGAAGACCGGGTTCTTCGAGTCCGGTGCGCCGTCGGCGGCACCCTTGCCGAACCGCGACACGGTCTCGACACCGGCGGAGATGAACGCGTCGCCCTCGCCGGCCTTGATCGCGTGGAACGCCATCCGCGTGGTCTGCAGCGACGACGAGCAGTACCGGTTCACCGTGGTGCCGGGCAGGAAGTCGTAGCCGAGCTCGACGGCGACGGCACGGGCGATGTTGTAGCCGGCCTCACCGGCCGGCTGCGCACAACCCATCATCAGGTCGTCGATGTCGCGCGGGTCCAGCGAGGGCACCTTGTCCAACACCGCACGCACCATCTGGGCGGCGAGGTCGTCGGGGCGCATGGAGACCAGGGAGCCCTTGTTGGCCCGGCCGATCGGTGAGCGTGCGGTGGCGACGATGACGGCTTCGGGCATGAAACGGGCTCCTCACGGTTCGAAACAGGTAGAACGTGTTCCCGCAAACCTAACTCGCGGTGACCACGATCGGCGCGGGCACCCCGGTGGAACGCCGCCACAACCGGCTCAGGCTGCCCAGCCGCGAAAACAGCGAACCGTCGTCGCCGGTCCTGGATTCCAGCGCCGCCTCGGCGGGGACGCCGGTCACGAACTCGCCCAACGCATTGCACAGCGCGGGTAGCAACTGCTTGGCGGCGAGTTCGTACCCGGCCGCCGACGGATGGAACATGTCCGGTGAGAACAGCAGCTCGGGCTTCTTGTAGAACTCCGGCGCGAGAAGGTCCGAGAACGGCACGGGTACGCCGCCGGCGGCTCGCACCGCCGCGGCCTGGGCCCTCGCAAGCCGCAGTCCCCGGTTGCGCGTGACCCAGCGCAGCGGTTGCGGGATCGCGGTGATCACCCCGAAGTCCGGGCAGGTGCCGACCACGACGACGGCCTCGCTGCCGCGCAGACGGCGCACGGCCTGCCCGAGCCGACGCGCCGACGGGCCGATGCCGTTGGGTTTGGTGATGTCGTTGGCGCCGATCATGATCACCGCGGCGTCCGGCGGGGGCCCCGCGACGTACATCGCGTCGATCTGTCCGGACAGGCCCTTCGACGTCGCGCCGACGATGGCCTTGGTGCTCAACCGGATTCGCCGGCCCGACTCCTCGGCGAGGCCGCGGGCCAACAGGACTCCCGGCACCTCGTCGGCGTCGACGCAGCCGTATCCGGTGGCCGTCGAGTCCCCGAAGATCATCAGGTGCAGGTCGAACGGCACCCCGCGGTGCCAGCGTTCGACCGGTCCGCCGCCGGGGGAGTAGACGCCGTCGGCGCGCGGCGGGATGTCCCACGATTTCGGGATGGTGCGACGCGCCTGGTCGGCCTGACCGGTCAGCAGATTGCGCGCCCCGACGTACACCGTGCCCGTGGAGGCAACGGTGGCTGCGGCCGCGAGTGCGACCGTGGACCGGCGGCGCGGTATCCCCACACCGGCGAGTTTAGTGCCGGTTCGCATAGTCGAACGGGGCCGCACCGCAAATCCGCGATCACAGTGCGGTATCAACTCCGGTACCAAAAACGTTTAATGAATTGTGATAGTGGTTACACGTGGCAAGCTAAGTTACGAGGTTGTCTGAATAACTCGGCTTATCCCGGCTCTACATCGGCGTAGGAAGTGGTGGCAATGACGGCGCCTAGCAAGGTTCCAGCGACTCCTCATGCTGCGATCAGCGCAGCTAGGACGCGTAAGAACCGTCGATTCCCGGTATCGGACGGGGCTCCGGTCGAGGTGGTCGAGGACGGCCCCAGCGTCGCCGGACGCATCCTGAATCTGGCCGCGATGGCCACCATAAAACCCTTCCTGAGCGTTGGCAGCTATGCGCCGAAGCTTCCATGGCCGTGGGGTGTGCTCGACTTCGCCGCCCGGGTGCTCAAGCCCGCGCCGGGCACCGTCCGGGCCACCATCAAACTGCCGCACTGCACCGCGCAGCTCGTGCGCGCCGCGGGCGTGCTGCCCGCCGACGGCAACCGCGGCGTGATCCTCTACCTGCACGGCGGGGCGTTCCTGACGTGCGGCGTCAACACCCACGGCCGCCTGGTCACGGCGCTGTCGAAGTTCGCCGACGCGCCCGCGCTGGTGGTCAACTACCGGATGATCCCGAAGCACTCGGTCGGCACCGCACTCGACGACTGCTACGACGCGTACAAGTGGCTGCGCGAGACGGGCTACGAACCGGAGCAGATCGTGCTTGCCGGCGACTCCGCGGGCGGCTACCTCGCACTCGCGCTCGCCGAACGCCTGCAGGCCGAGGGCATCAACGGTTTCGTCGGGGAGACCCCGGCCGCGGTCGTGACGATGTCGCCGCTGTTCGAGATCGACAACGAGGCCCGCGCCGAGCACCCCAACGCCCGCACCGACGCGATGTTCCCGCCGAAGGCGTTCCACGCCCTGGTCGAGCTGATCGAGGACGCCGCGTCCCGCCGCATCGTCGACGGCGTCGCCGAGCAGGTCTACGAACCGCTCGACCACATCGAGCCCGGCCTGCCGCGCACGCTGATCCACGTGTCGGGCTCCGAGGTGCTGCTGAGCGACGCACGCAAGGCCGCGCGCCTGCTCGCCGAGTCGGGCGTACCCGTCGAGGTGCGGATCTGGCCTGGTCAGATGCATGTCTTCCAGCTCGGCTCGCCCGCGGTCCCGGAAGCGACGCGCTCTATCAAACAGATCGGCGAGTACATCCGAGAGGCCACCTGGTAGTCGATCCGCGGGCCTGACACCATGGACACATGCGGATCGCCAGGCACGTCAGTGAGCTCATCGGCAACACCCCACTGGTTCAGCTGAACTCGGTGGTCCCGCCGGGCGCCGGCCTGGTCGCCGCCAAGATCGAATACCTCAACCCGGGCGGCAGCTCCAAGGACCGCATCGCGATCAAGATGATCGACGCGGCCGAAGCCAGCGGCGCGCTCAAACCGGGCGGCACCATCGTCGAGCCGACGTCCGGCAACACCGGTGTCGGCCTCGCGATCGTCGCGCAGCAGCGGGGCTACAAGTGCATCTTCGTGTGCCCCGACAAGGTCAGCGAGGACAAGCAGAACGTTCTGCGGGCCTACGGCGCCGAGGTCGTGGTGTGCCCGACGGCGGTCGCCCCGGACGACCCGGCCAGCTACTACAGCGTCTCGAACCGGCTGGTCGAGGAGATCGACGGCGCGTGGAAACCCGATCAGTACTCCAACCCGATGGGCCCGGAGAGCCACTACGAGACCACCGGACCCGAGATCTGGGCCGACACCGACGGCAAGATCACCCACTTCGTCGCCGGGGTCGGCACCGGCGGGACGATCACGGGCGCCGGCCGCTACCTCAAGGAGGTGTCCGGCGGGAAGGTCAAGGTCGTCGGCGTCGACCCGGAGGGATCGGTCTACTCCGGCGGCACCGGACGCCCGTACCTGGTCGAGGGGGTCGGCGAGGACTTCTGGCCGTCGGCCTACGACCCGACGGTGCCCGACGAGATCATCGCGGTGTCCGACGCCGACTCGTTCGACATGACGCGGCGGCTCGCCCGCGAGGAGGCGCTGCTGGTCGGCGGATCGTGCGGGATGGCCGTGGTCGGCGCCGTGCGGGTCGCCGAACGCGAGGGCCCCGACGCCGTCGTCGTGGTCCTGCTGCCCGACGGCGGGCGCGGCTACCTGTCGAAGATCTTCAACGACGGCTGGATGTCCTCCTACGGCTTCCTGCGCACCCGGCTGGACGGCTCGGTCGCGGAGTCCACCGTCGGTGACGTGCTGCGCGCGAAGTCCGGGGCGCTGCCCGCGCTCGTACACACCCACCCGTCGGAGACGGTCCGCGACGCCATCGGGATCCTGCGTGAGTACGGCGTGTCGCAGATGCCGGTCGTCGGCGCCGAGCCGCCGGTGATGGCAGGCGAGGTCGCGGGCAGTGTGTCCGAGCGCGATCTGGTCTCCGCGGTGTTCGAGGGCCGCGCCAAGCTCAACGATGCCGTCGCCAAGCACATGAGCCCGCCGCTGCCGCTCATCGGCGCAGGCGAACCGGTCAGCGCCGCGGCGAAGATGCTGCGCGAATGCGACGCGGTGATGGTCGTCGAAGAGGGCAAGCCGGCCGGCGTGCTGACTCGCCACGACCTGCTCGGGTACCTGTCCGACGAGTCGCCGCGGCACTGACACGGCGCCCGGCATCCGCGGCGAAGCCGCTGCTCCGAGCTCTGCCTCCGGTAGGGTGCACGCTTGTTACCGGCTCGGAGAGCGAACTCTAGGGAGATGTCGATGACCGAGAACCCACCGCCCGGCGGCTACCCGCCTCCTCCGCCCGAGGGTTACCCGCCGCCGCCCCCACCTGGTGGTGGTTTCCCGCCTCCCGGCGCTGGTGGCGCGTATCCGCCTCCTCCGACCGGTGGCTACCCGCCGCCACCGCCCGGGGGTGGTTACCCGCCGCCGCCTCCTCCCGGGGGCGGCTATCCGCCGCCGCCTCCTCCCGGATACCCGGCCCCGCCGCCCGGCTACGGCGGCTATCCCCCGCCGGGACAGGGCTTTCCGCCGCAGCCGACCCGTCCGTCGGTGGACGTCGGCGCCGGCTTCGGATGGGCGTTCAACAAATTCAGCAAGAACGCCGGGCCGCTGATCATCCCGACGATCGTCTACGCGTTGATCATCGGTGTGCTCGGCGCGATCATCTTCGGCCTGACCAGCATGTTCCCGGCCGACTACACGTCGTACTCGGGAGCCGACGGCTCCGGGATGTCGCTGGATCTCGGCCCCGCCGCCACGATCATCCTGTTCCTCGGCCTGATCGTGCTGTTCGTTGTGGCAGGGGCGATTTCGGCGGCGTACCTGGCCGGTGTGCTCGACATCGCCAATGGGCAGAAGGTCGAGTTCGGGTCGTTCTTCAGGCCGCGCAACATCGGCGCGGTCGTCGTCGCATCGCTGATCGTCGGTGTGGCGACCTCGATCGGATCGCTGCTGTGTGTGATCCCGGGCCTGATCGTGTCGATCTTCGCGCTGTTCACCACGGTGTTCATCGTGGACCGCAACCTGTCGGCGATCGACGGCATCAAAGCCAGCATCGCGGTCACCAAGGCGAACTTCCTGCAGGTGTTCCTGACCTGGCTGATCTTCAACGTGCTGATCTCGGTCGGCTCGTTCCTCTGCTACATCGGCCTGATCGTGACCGTCCCACTGGCGGTGCTGTACCTCGTCTACGCCTACCGGTCGCTGACCGGCGGACCCGTGGCTCCCGCTACCCCGTAAGCCTCTGCCACCCCGTAGAGACGCCTACGCGTCCTGGCTGCGGCGGGCCGCGGCGGCGGTGCTCGACGCGCTGCCGCTGCTCGTCGCCTGGGGGATGTGGGAGGGCGCGGCCATCCGCGCCGCGGTGACCGACTGCGTCACCTACGAACACGGCGGGGTGTCCTGTACCGCGGTCAACGCACCGCAGAGCGGGATGCTGGCCGCGCTGACGTTCGCGTTCAGCGTCGGCTATCTGGGATGGAATTTCGGCTACCGGCAGGGCCGCACGGGCGCGAGCCTCGGCAAGTCGGTGGCGCGGATCCGGGTGGTCGCCGAGAACACCTGGCGGCCAATCGGATCCGGCTCCTCGCTGCTGCGTCAGCTGGTCCATGTGGTGGACGCGGCGATCTGCGGGATCGGCTTCCTGTTCCCGCTGTGGGACGCCAAGCGCCAGACGCTGGCCGACAAGCTGATGGGCACCGTCTGTGTGCCCCTCGACCGGCGAGGGCGGGCTCCCGGCTAGCCTGGCGGCATGGGTGAGCAGACGAGCGCGGTCGACCATTACCGGGCCTACGGGCCGGCCACCAAGGCCATTCACGCCGGTTACCGGCCCGACCCGGCGACCGGGGTGGTCAACCCGCCGATCTATGCGAGTTCGACCTTCGCCCAGGACGGTGTCGGCGGGCTGCGGGGCGGGTTCGAATACGCCCGCACCGGTAACCCGACGCGGTCGGTGCTCGAGGGTGCGCTCGCGGCGATGGAGGGTGCGTCCTACGGCCGGGCGTTCAGTTCCGGCATGGCGGCCACCGACTGCGTGCTCCGCGCGGTGCTGCGCCCCGGCGACCACCTGGTGATCCCCGACGACGCCTACGGCGGCACGTTCCGGCTCATCGACAAGGTGTTCAGCCTGTGGGGCATCAGCTACACCGCGGTCGCGCTGTCGGACCTCGACCACGTGCGCGCCGCCGTCAGTGACCGCACCAAGCTGATCTGGATCGAGACGCCGACCAACCCGCTGCTGTCGATCGCCGACATCGCGGCGATCGCCGAGATCGGCGCGGCCAAGAACGCAAAAGTGTTGGTGGACAACACGTTCGCCTCACCCGCGCTGCAGCAGCCGCTGTCGCTCGGCGCGGACATCGTGCTGCACTCGACCACGAAGTACATCGGCGGGCACTCCGACGTCGTCGGGGGAGCGCTGCTGACCAACGACGAGGCGCTCGACGAGAAGTTCGCGTTCCTGCAGAACGGCGCGGGTGCGGTACCGGGCCCCTTCGACGCGTACCTGACCATCCGCGGCCTCAAGACGCTGCCGCTGCGGATGCAGCGGCACAGCGAGAACGCCGCGGCGATCGCCGAGTTCCTGGACGGGCACCCCGCCGTCGGCACGGTGCTCTACCCGGGGCTGCCGTCGCACCCGAACCACGACGTGGCGGCCCGGCAGATGAGCGGTTTCGGCGGGATGGTCTCCGTGCGGTTGCGCGGCGGGCCGCAGGCCGCGCGCGATTTCTGTGCGCGCACCGAGATCTTCATCCTCGCCGAGTCGCTGGGCGGGGTGGAGTCGCTGATCGAGTACCCGGGTGCGATGACGCACGCGTCGACCGCCGGCTCGCAGCTGGAGGTCCCCGACGACCTGGTGCGGCTGTCGGTCGGCATCGAGGACGTCGCGGATCTGCTCGGCGATGTCGAGCAGGCGCTCGCCTAGCGTTTCTGACCTGGGGTCAGGTCAGCTGCGCGAGCGCTTGCCGGACCGCTGCCGCGGTGACCGCCAGGTTGACCTCGGGCACCCCCGTCGGCGACTCGTCGACCCAACTGCCCGCGGCGATCTCACCCGCGCGGGCATGCACCCAGCGCCAGCCGCGGTCGTTGAGGCTGAGCAACGCGCCGAGCCCGTCGACCGCATGCAGCACGGTGATGATCGCCGCCGTCGGCGGCGCGGGCGGGGTGCGGTCGAACAACGCGGCCATCACCGCCGTGCGGGCCGGGCCGACACGATCGCGGCTGGTCAGCGGGTACGCGTAAGTCTTGCTGAACAGCCGCGACGACTGCACGGTGCGGCGGATCTGACCGGTCTGCACCAGATGGTCGGTCAGCCGCTTCTGGATGTCGGTGGACAGCTTCTTGATCGCCGTCCGCGGACTCAGCGGCCGGCTCTGCAGTAGCGCCAGGGCCGGTGCGTCGAGCGGGTCGACCGGTCCGGGCGCGGCCAGCACCAGGAGCCGGCCGGCAGGGACGGCTTCGCCACCCCGGCCGGCCGGGACGGCTTCGCCGTCGACCGCCGGGCGGACCCGACAGCCGAGCGCGAGATCCAGCAGCGACGCCGCGGCGAGCACATGCTCCCGGCGCGGGGAATCGAGTCCCGGTTGCGCGGTCGCGTTGTCCAGCAGCAGCAGGAACAAGTCCTCTGCGATCCGGGCCATGAAGGGCTCGGTCAGCCGTGCCAGGGCTCCGCGCTGACGAGGGTGACCTTGACGGTGTTTCCGCTGGGCACGGTGTAGGTACGGGACTCGCCGACCTTCGCGTCGATCAGCGCACCGCCGAGCGGCGAGTTCGGCGAGTAGACCTCGATCTTGCCGTCGCTGACGCCCTGCTCGCGGGTGCCGATCAGGAACGTCTCGGTGTCGTTCTCGTCGTCGTCGTAGTAGACCTTGACGACCGAGCCGGGCAGCGCGACGCCGGACTGCTTGGGCGCCTCGCCGACCTTGGCGTTGTTCAGCAGCTCCTGCAGCTGGCGGATGCGCGCCTCTTCCTGGCCCTGCTGCTCGCGGGCGGCGTGGTAGCCGCCGTTCTCGCGCAGATCGCCCTCTTCGCGGCGGTCGTTGATCTCGGCGGCGATGACGGGGCGGTTGGCGATCAGCTGATCGAGCTCGGCCTTCAACCGGTCGTAGGACTCCTCGGTGAGCCAGGTGACCTGGGTGTCAGTCATGTCGCGCTCCTGTCTTGGTTGATTGGCGCTGTGTCGCTTTTGTGAAGATGTGCAGATGTCGCGTTGTGGAGGTTTCGCCACGGGCGGGGCTGTCGAACGTGTACTGCCGCAGTCGAGCTTCGGTTCTGAGCTCCAAAATGCAGCAATACACGGCCCCAGCAGGAACCGTGTATCCGCCAACCATACCACCGGCGCGATACCGGGAATCCGGAATTTCGCAGGCCGATCTCCGACGGATACCCGCCTATCAGGGGTTGACCAGGTACGACGGCACGTCGATGCCGCACCCGTAGATATCGCCCATGACGGCGGGCCTGCTCGACTTGACCGTGGCCGTGACCTGCACCGTCTTCTCGGTCGACGGTCCGACGAGCACCTCGCGGCGCCCGGTCTCGTCGCCGTCCTTGCTGCGGGCGCGCACGATGCAGACCACAGGGCGCGCCGGGTCGTCACGGGTCACGCTGATCGTCACATCGACGGTGTGCGGGTCCACCAGCCGGTATCCGGCCATCTCGCCTTTGACGTCGCCGGTGCCGAAGCGGCTGAACGCGACCGTGGCGATCACGATGCCGGCGACGATGACCAGCGCGAAGAGACCGACGACGATCCATCGGCGGGTGCGCCGCGGTAGCTGTTTTCCGCCATAGCGGGTGGTGGGACGCTCGATCATCTCGTTTTGCATGCCCGTCGGTCGGATGGGTCTACTAGACCTGGAACTATAGGACCACGCGCGTTGTTGAACCCAAGCGTGAGTCCCCACGCGAGCGAACAGCTGAGAAGGACCAGGTTGAGCGAACTCCGGTTGATGGCCGTACACGCGCACCCCGACGACGAGTCCAGCAAGGGTGCCGCGACGATGGCGCGTTACGTCGACGAGGGCGTGCGCGTGATGGTCGTGACGCTGACCGGCGGCGAACGCGGGGACATCCTCAACCCGGCGATGGATCTGCCGGAGGTGCACGGGCGGATCCACGAGATCCGGATCGACGAGATGGCCCGCGCCGCCGAGATTCTCGGTGTCGAGCACCGCTGGCTGGGCTTCGTCGACTCGGGGCTGCCCGAGGGTGACCCGCTGCCGCCGCTGCCGGACGGGTGCTTCGCACTCGAGCCGCTGGAGCGGCCCACCGAGGCGCTGGTGCGGGTGATCCGGGAGTTCAAACCGCATGTGATGACGACCTACGACGAGAACGGCGGCTATCCGCACCCGGACCACATCAGGTGCCACCAGGTGTCCGTCGCCGCGTACGAGGCCGCCGGAGACCATCTGCTGTACCCGGACGCCGGCGAGCCCTGGAACGTGCTGAAGCTGTACTACAACCACGGGTTCCTGCGGCAGCGCATGCAGGTGCTGCAGGACGAGTTCGCCAAGCACGGCGAGGAGGGCCCCTTCGCCAAATGGCTGGAGAAGTGGGATCCCGATGACGACGTCCTCGACAAGCGGGTCACGACCCGGATCGAGTGCTCGAAGTATTTCGCGCAGCGCGATGAGGCGCTGCTGGCGCACGCGACCCAGATCGACCCCAAGAGCTTTTTCTTCACCACTCCGATGGAGTGGCAACAGCGGCTGTGGCCGACCGAGGAGTTCGAGCTGGCCAGGTCCCGGGTGCCGGTGGTGCTCCCCGAGACCGACCTGTTCGCCGGGATCGAAGGACATACGTGAGTGATCTGATGTTGCTGGGCATGGAGCTGCTCGCCCAGGAGGAACCCCGCCAGACCGGCCCCGACTTCGGCAAGGCCAGCCCGGTCGGGCTGATCATCGTGGTGCTGCTGCTGGTGGCCGTCTTCGGGCTGGTGTGGTCGATGAACCGGCACCTGCGCAAGCTGCCGAAGTCCTTCGGCGCCGACGCGGACGCAGACACCGACCCCTCGACCGAGGACCCGGCCGACGGAACGAAACGTGAGTCCAACGGCTGACGGTTCGGCCAATCGCCTTGCGGACGCGACGAGTCCGTATCTGAGGCAGCACGCGCACAACCCGGTGCACTGGCAGCAGTGGACGCCCGACGCGCTCGCCGAGGCGGCCCGCCGCGACGTGCCGATCCTGCTGTCGATCGGGTATGCGGCCTGCCACTGGTGCCATGTGATGGCCCACGAATCGTTCGACGACGCCGAGGTCGCCGTCGTCGCGAACCGAAACTTCGTGTGTATCAAGGTCGATCGCGAGGAGCGCCCCGATCTGGACGCGGTCTACATGAACGCGACCGTCGCGATGACCGGCCAGGGCGGCTGGCCGATGACGTGTTTCCTGACCCCGGACGGCAGGCCGTTCTTCTGCGGCACCTATTACCCGAAGGGCACGTTCCTTCAACTGATGGCCGCGGTCGCCGATACGTGGCGCACCCGCCGCGCCGAGGTGGAGGAGACCTCCGACCACGTCGCGGGTGAATTACGGGCTATGGCAGCAGGTTTGCCCGGTGGCGGCGCCCCCGTGCACCCCGGCCTGTGTGACGACGCGGTGACCGCGGTGCTGATGGACGAGGACACCGAGCGCGGCGGCTTCGCGAACACCCCGTCCGGCGCCCCGAAGTTCCCACCGTCGGCACTGCTGGAGGCGCTGCTGCGCCATCACGAGCGCACCGGCTCGCCGGCCTCGCTGGCCGCGGCGGCACGGACCGGGACCGCGATGGCCCGCGGCGGGATCTACGACCAGCTTGCGGGCGGGTTCGCCCGCTACAGCGTCGACTCTTCCTGGGTGGTACCGCATTTCGAGAAGATGCTGTACGACAACGCGCTGCTGCTGCGGTTCTACGCGCACTGGGCGCGGCGCACCGGCGATCCGCTGCCGCGCCGGATCGCCGACGAGACGGCCCGGTTCCTGCTCGACGAGCTGCGCCGCGACGGAATGTTCGTCTCGTCGCTGGACGCCGACTCCGCCGGGGTCGAGGGGCTCACCTATGTGTGGTCGCCCGACGACCTCGCCGCCGCGCTCGGGCCCGACGACGCACAATGGGCGGCAACAGTTTTCGGGGTCACCGCCGATGGGACGTTCGAACACGGGGCATCGGTGCTGCAGCTGCGCCGCGACCCAGGGGACGCCGACCGGTTCGAGCGGATCCGCGCCGCGCTGCTCGCCGCACGGCGCGAGCGTCCCCAGCCCGCGCGTGACGACAAGGTGGTCACCGCGTGGAACGGCCTGGCGATCACCGCGCTCACCGAGGCGGCTTTCGCGCTGGGCCGACCGGCTTATCTCGACGCCGCAGCCGAATGCGCGCGCCGGCTGCTGGACCTGCACGTCGTCGACGGCCGGCTGCGGCGCTCCAGTCTCGGCGGGGTGGTCGGGGACGCCGTGGCGATCCTGGAGGACCATGCCGCACTGGCCACCGGACTCCTGACGCTGTATCAGGCCATGGGAGACCGGCATTGGCTCGATGCGTCCACCGCGCTGCTCGACCTCGCGGTGCGCCACTTCGCCGAGCCGGATGAGCCCGGCCGCTGGTACGACGTCGCCGACGACGCCGAGCAGCTGCTGCTGCGGCCGTCGGACCCGGTGGACGGCGCCACCCCGTCGGGTGCCTCGCTGATCGCCGAATCCCTGCAGCTGGCAGCTCATCTCACTGACGAGGACGCCGCACCGCGCTACGCCTCGGCGGCGGAGGCGACGCTGTCGAGTGCGGCGGTGCTGTTGGCGCGTTCCCCGCGTGCGGCCGGGCATTGGCTTGCGGTCGCCGAGGCGGCGGTGCGCGGGCCGATCCAGATCGCCGTGGCCTGCGAGAGTCCGGACTCCGCACTGCTGGCCGCGGCCCGCGCCCTGGCGCCCGGCGGCGCGGTGGTGATCGGCGGTGCGACGGATTCCTCTGCGCTGCTCCGGGACCGGCCCCGGGTGCGCGATGCCGACGCCGCCTACGTGTGCCGGGGACGGGTGTGTGACCTTCCGGTCACGACCGTCGAGGAACTTGCGACCGCAATGGGCCCCTCCGTGTAGCGTGGCCGGTCATGAGCTTCGAGCCCGATGTCCTGCAAGGTTTTGTCCAGCGCTATCTCGACACGGTCGTCAGCGGCAGCGCCGACGAGGTCGCCGCGCTCTACGCCGAGGACGCCACGCTGGAGGACCCGGTCGGTGGCGGCGAGGTGCACATCGGCCGGAAGGCCATCGCGGGCTTCTACAACAACATCTCGGGCGCCGAGGTGAAGACCGAACTGTTGACGTTCCGGGCCGGCGGCCACGAGGCCGCGTTCCTGTTCGCGATCACGGTGGGCGGCGCGATGCGCATCGAGCCGATCGAGATCATGACCTTCAACGCCGACGGCCTGATCACGTCGATGAAGGCCTACTGGGGCCCGCAGAACCTGACCCAGCTCTAGCCGGAGAACACGGCGAACCACATCGCGATGTAGTGGCAGATGGCCGCGACGGCGGTGCACGCGTGGAAGAACTCGTGGTGGCCGAACGTCGCCGGCCACGGGTTCGGCCATTTCAGGGCGTAGAGGACGCCGCCGATGCTGTACAGCACGCCGCCGACGATCAGCAGCACCACCGCGGCCACCCCCGCGCCCTGCATGATCGGGCCGATGAACCACACCGCGACCCAGCCCAGCAGGATGTATAGCGGCACCCCGAGCCAGCGTGGTGACGAAGGCCACAGCATCTTGAGTGCGACCCCGGCCAGCGCGCCGCACCACACGATCCACAACAGCACCCAGCCGTCGTTCTCGGGCAGCGCCAGCAGCGCGAACGGCGTGTAGCTGCCGGCGATGAACAGGAAGATCATCGAGTGGTCGGCGCGTTTCATCCATTTACGCGCGGTCACCGACTTCCAGTTGACCCGGTGATAGGTGCCGCTGACGGTGAACATCGCCACGATCGTCAGTGTGTAGATCAGCGTGGCGATCCCGGCGCGGGTCGATTGCAGCGACCAGGACACCGCCACCAGCGCGGCTCCGCAGATGACCGCGATGACGGCGGAATAGACGTGGATCCAGCCGCGCAGCCGGGGTTTACCGAAGAACTGCGCGACGCCCTCGGCGACGGCTTCGGGGAAGTCCTCGGGTTCTCGATCCGGCTCAGCGGTGTACCACGGTTCAAGAGAAGTCGGCATCTCATCTCCGGTGAGTGGCATTGGGGCAACTGTGCGCCACAGTAGTCTGGACTATCGTGGACCTCATTCCGCGGCGCCTCAAGGAGCCGATGTACCGGCTCTACGAGCTGCGGCTGCGTCAGGGGTTGTCGCTCAAGCGATCAGAGCTACCCAGGCATATTGCCGTTCTGTGTGACGGCAACCGCCGATGGGCCCGTGAGACAGGTCACGACGACGTCGCCTACGGCTACCGGGCCGGTGCCCGCAAGATCGCCGAGATGTTGCGCTGGTGCCAGGACGCCGGCATCGAGATGGCGACGGTGTATCTGCTGTCGACCGAGAACCTGCAGCGCGATGCCGACGAGCTGGCCGCGCTGATCGAGATCATCACCGAGGTCGTCGAGGAGATCTGCGCGCCGGCCAAGCAGTGGAGCGTCCGCACCGTCGGCGACCTGGAACTGCTCGGCCAGGAACCGGCCAGGCGGCTGCGCGACGCGGTGTCCTCCACCGACGGCAACGGCGGGAAATTCCACGTCAACGTCGCCGTCGGCTACGGCGGGCGTCAGGAGATCGTCGACGCGGTGCGCGCGCTGCTGAGCAAGGAGCTGGCCAACGGCGCCACCGGTGAGCAGCTCGTCGAATCCGTCACCGCCGAGGCGATCTCGGAGAACCTGTACACCTCCGGCCAGCCCGATCCGGACCTGGTGATCCGCACCTCGGGTGAGCAGCGGCTGTCCGGATTCCTGTTGTGGCAGAGCGCATATTCGGAGATGTGGTTCACCGAGGCGTACTGGCCGGAGTTCCGCCGCGTCGACTTCCTGCGCGCGCTGCGCGACTACAGCGCCCGGCACCGACGGTACGGCCGGTAAGAGAGCGCCGGCCATGGTTGCCCTGTCCGCGGTCGTGTTCGCACTGAGCTGGTGGCTAGGGCTGTATCTGCTCGCGCGTGATCCGCGCAAAGCCGTGCTGGTGTGTGCCGCGGTCGGGCTGACCGGTTTCGCGCTGGTGGTCGCGCTGGACGCGGTGCGGGTCACGACCGGTTCGGCCACCCTCAGTCAGGTTGAGATCTATCTGGTCGCGGTGCCCGGGATCGCGTGGTTCGCGGTGCTGCTCGAACTCTCGCAGCCCCGTGACTCGTGGCGCAGCCGCGCCGGTGAGGCCGGTCTGGTCGGCGTGGTGGCCGGTGTCGCGTTCCTCGGCGCGTGGATGGCGGGTGGAGTCGAGGGCCCACTGAGACTGGGCCACTGGGTGCTGTTCGCCGCGGTGTCGGTGCCCGCGCTCGGGGCGATGGTGCACGCGGTCCTGCGGCGCGCGCAGCCCCGCCCGGTCGTCGGTTTCGTCGTGATCGCGACGCTGTTCTTCGCGCTCGGCAACGCGATCCTGGTGATCCCGCTGGGCCTGGTGCCGAGCTGGCTGGCGTTGGCGTCCACCGGATTCGACGTCGCGCTGCTCGGGGTCGCGGTCGCGATCGGCGACGCGTTCGACGAGGGCCACGCGCTGCGCCGCGACATGCTGCGCTCGTTCGTCGGCACCACCGTGGTCGCGGTGCTGTTCGGCGCACAACTGCTCGTCGCGCTGGCGGCCGCGGGGGAGAGCCCCACCCTCGTGGTGCTGGTGTTCACCACGCTCGCCGTCGCGATCGCGATCAACGTGCTGGCCGACCCACTGGCCGGACTGCTGGACCGGGTGGTGTTCTCGCAATCGCCGGGCCTGCGCGCGGACCGGGCCGCGCTGCGCGGCACGGAGGCGGCGCTGCCGCGGCGGTCGGCCAATCCGCTCGACGACATGGACGAGGAGACGTTCGTCCGGGTCACCCGTCGCGCACTCGGGCATTTCGGGGATCTGTCCAAGCTCGTCGCCAGCCCGCTGACGGCACTGCCGACGATCGACGAGCGGCTCGAGCGGCGCGGCGCGCCGGACCAGCCTCTGGAGCGGGCCAACGAGCTGCGGGCGCTGCTCGCCGAGCGCATCGCGAACCTCAAACCGCGCGACGGCGCCGATTTCGGCACCACCGAGCAGTGGCGGCACTACAACTCCCTGTACTTCCCGTACGTCGCCGGGGTGCGGGCCTACGCCCAGAACGCGACACCGGCCGGTCTGGACCCGGTCGCACGCCGGGCCTGGCAGTGGCTCGTCACCGAGGTGCCGCAGCGTTCCCTGCACAACTGGCAGAACGCGGCCGCCCGGGTGATCGCCACCGACCTCCGGAGCAACCTCGTCACAGCGCGCTGACCTGCGGCTGGCAGTACCTGGCAGCGTCAGGGGCAGACCTGGCAGTGCGCGGTGCGCACCGTAGGTGACATGACCGCCGTCACCACCCGCCACCCCCGGGCCCCGCAGTCGGATACGCAGCTGCTGCGGTTCGCGATGCGCGCCGACGCGACCGTGTGCGGCGGCGTCGGGCTCTTCGTCGCGATGGCCGCCGACCCGTTGTCGCGGCTGACCGGGCTGACCGCGACCGCCGAGTGGATCGCCGGCGCCGCTCTGGTCGCCTACGGCGTGGCCCTCTACAGCCTGGCCCGGGTGCCCGACATCCGCCGTGCCGGCGTCACGGTCCTGGCGGGCAGCGTCCTGTTCAGCATCGGAGTCGCTGTCGTGCTGGCCGCGGGCCTGCTGCCGCTGACCGCGTTCGGTGTCGCGGTGACCGTCGCGTTCACCGTCGTCACGGTGGGCTTCGCCTGGCTGCAGTACCTCGGGGTGCGCCGCATCCCCACATGACCCCGGTCCGGAGTCGCCGCCACACGAGGTCGTGGCGTCGACTCCGGTACCGGCGCCCAGGAAACCCTTCAACAAAGGAATGTTCGATGACCACAACCACACTTCCCGCCACCGACAACCGCAGCGGACTGCTCCGATTCGCGATGCGCCTGGACGCGGTGCTCGTCGGCATCACCGGGATTCCGTTCGTCGCGGCGGCCGGCTGGCTGTCGTCGCTGACCGGAATCCCGGTCGCGGTCCAGTACGGCGTCGGCGTCTTCTCCCTGGTCTACGGCGTGGTGGTGTACCGGCTCGCCGGGCTGGACCGCGTCCGTCCGGGCGCGATCGCGACCATCACCGCGAACGCGCTGTTCACCGTCGGCTTCGTCGGCGCCGAGGTCGCCGGGATCTGGCCACTGACCGGCTGGGGTGTCGGCCTGCTGCTCGCCATCGCGCTCTACACCGCGGCGATCGGCACCGTGCAGTACGTCGGTTTGCGGCGACTCTAGGGTCAGAGCTTGCGCAGGCGCAGCCGGTTGATCGAGTGATCGGAGTCCTTGCGCAACACCAGCGTCGCCCGCGGCCTCGTCGGCAGGATGTTCTCGATCAGGTTGGGCCGGTTGATCGAATGCCAGATGTCGCGGGCGGCGAACACGGCCGCCTCGTCGGTCAGCGTGGAGTAGTGGTGGAAGTGCGACGCCGGATCGGCGAACGCGCCTTCGCGCATCGACAGGAACCGCGAGATGTACCAGTTCTCGATGTCCTCGATACGCGCGTCGACGTAGACCGAGAAGTCGAACAGGTCCGACACCATCAGCGCCGGACCGGTCTGCAGGACGTTGAGGCCCTCCAGGATCAGGATGTCGGGGTGCTCGATGATCTGCTTCTCACCCGGCACGATGTCGTAGAGCAGATGTGAGTACACCGGCGCGCAGGCGACGTCGGATCCCGACTTCACCGCGGTGACGAACCTCATCAGTTTCCTGCGGTCGTAGCTCTCCGGGAAACCCTTGCGGTGCATCAGGTTCCGCCGGGCCAACTCGGCGTTCGGGTGCAGGAAGCCGTCGGTGGTGACCAGGTCGACGCGGGGGTGGTGTTCCCAGCGCGCAAGCAGCGCCTGCAGCACGCGCGCGGTGGTCGACTTGCCCACCGCGACACTGCCCGCGACGCCGATCACGAACGGCACCGGGCGGTCCGGGTTCTGCTGCGGTTCGCCCAGGAAGTGTGCGGTCGTCGCGAACAGGGCCTGACGGGCCGCGACCTGAAGATGGATCAACCGGGCCAGCGGCAGATAGACCTCTTCGACCTCGAGAAGGTCGATCTTCTCGCCGAGACCCCGCAGCCGGACAAGCTCGTCCTCGGTCAGCTTCAGCGGTGTCGACATGCGCAGTGCCCGCCACTGAGTCCGGTCGAACTCCACGTAGGGGCTGGGTTCGCTCAGCCGCGCCATGCGCACAGTCTTGCAGTTAGCGTATGCAGACATGGACCTAGGTATGGATTCAAGCCGGCTGATCCGCGAATACCTGATGCTCGGGCTGCGCTTCGACAGGGTCGAGGAAGGCTATGTCGACTCGTTCACCGGCGACCCGGCGCTGCGGCAGATCGTGGCCTCCGAACCCCAGCCCGATCCTGCCGATCTGGTCCGCCAGGCCGAGCGGCTGCTCGCCGAACTGCCCGCCGGGCTGGCGGAGCCGCGCGCCGCGTTCGTCGGCGCGCACCTGCGTGCCCTGGCCTGCGCGGGCCGCAAATTCGCCGGTGAGGAGGTCGGGTTCGTCGACGAGGTCGAGGCGTACTTCGACGTCCGCATCGGCAAGGGCGATCCGGACCGCTACCGGGAGGCCCACGCCAAGCTCGACGACGCCTTGGGAGGCACCGGCCCGCTGGCCGAGCGGATCCAGGCCTACCGCGCTTCCGAGGAGATCCCGCCGGAGCGCCTCGAAGAGGCCATCCACGCGTTCTCCAGCGCGCTGCGCGACCGGGTGCGCGCGACCTTCCCGCTGCCGCCCCGCGAGACCATCACCTACGAGGTCGTGACCGACAAGCCGTGGTCGGGGTTCAACTACTACAAGGGCGACTACCAGTCGACCGTCGCGGTCAACGCCGACCTCAAGCAGCAGATGTCGAACCTGCCCCGGCTGGTGGCCCACGAGTCCTATCCGGGCCACCACACCGAGCACTGCCGCAAAGAGGCCGGCCTGGTCGAGGGCAAGGGTCAGGCCGAGCAGACGATCTTCCTGGTCAACACCCCGCAGTGCCTGATGGCCGAGGGGCTGGCCGATCTCGCGCTCTACGCCGCGGTCGGGCCGGATTGGGGCGGTTGGGCTTCCGACATCTACGCCGACCTCGGGCTGCGGTTCGACGGTGAGCGCGCGGCGACGATCTCGGAGGCGACGGCCGCGCTGGCAGACGTCCGCCAGGACGCCGCGCTGATGCTGCACGACGAACACCGCGACGTCGACGACGTCGTCGCGTTCCTGAAGCAATGGCTGCTGGTCAACGACGAGCGGGCCCGCCAGATGCTGCGGTTCCTGTCCTCGCCCCTGTGGCGGGCCTACACGAGCACCTATGTGGAGGGGTACCGGCTGCTGCGCGGCTGGCTGGACGCCCGGCCCGACGGGGTCACGCTGACCGAACGGTTCGGCACGCTGCTCGACGAGCCGCTGATCCCGTCGTCGTTGCGGGCCGCCTGACCGATAGGCTCACCACCATGACTTCCACGTCCGCCTCAGGTCAGGGCGCCGAGTACGCCGCCACCGCGAGCGAGGCCTATCGGGCCGCGCTGCGGGTGATCGAGTCCGTCGAGCCGCGAGTCGCCGACGCGACACGTAAAGAGCTTGCCGACCAACGGGATTCGCTGAAGCTGATCGCCAGCGAGAACTACGCCTCGCCGGCGGTGCTGCTGACCATGGGCACCTGGTTCTCCGACAAGTACGCCGAGGGCACCGTCGGGCACCGGTTCTACGCCGCCTGCCAGAACGTCGACACCGTCGAGGCGCTGGCCGCCGAACACGCCCGCGAGCTGTTTGGGGCGCCCTACGCCTACGCCCAGCCGCACTCCGGCATCGACGCCAACCTGGTCGCGTACTGGGCCATCCTGGCCACCAGGGTCGAGGCCCCCGGTCTGGCGGAGATGGGCGCCAAGCACGTCAACGACCTGTCCGAGGCCGACTGGGAGAAGCTGCGCGCCAAGCTCGGCAACCAGCGGCTGCTCGGGATGTCGCTGGACACCGGCGGCCACCTGACCCACGGGTTCCGGCCCAACATCTCCGGCAAGATGTTCCACCAGCGCCAGTACGGGACCGATCCCACGACCGGCTTCATCGACTACGACGCCGTCGCCGCGGCCGCCCGCGAGTTCAAGCCGCTGGTGCTGGTCGCCGGCTACTCGGCGTATCCGCGCCGGGTCAACTTCGCCAAGATGCGCGAGATCGCCGACGAGGTCGGTGCGACGCTGATGGTCGACATGGCGCACTTCGCCGGCCTGGTCGCGGGCAAGGTGTTCACCGGTGACGAGGACCCGGTGCCGCACGCCCACGTCACCACCACGACGACGCACAAGTCGCTGCGCGGGCCGCGCGGCGGTCTGGTGCTGGCCACCGAGGAATTCGCACCCGCCGTCGACAAGGGCTGCCCGATGGTGCTGGGCGGACCGCTGTCGCACGTGATGGCCGCCAAGGCCGTCGCGCTGGCCGAGGCGCGTCAACCCGCGTTCCGCGAGTACGCCCAGGCGGTCGCCGACAACGCCCAGGCGCTGGCCGACGGATTCG
This sequence comes from Mycolicibacterium parafortuitum, assembly GCF_002086815.1. Taxonomy (GTDB): domain Bacteria; phylum Actinomycetota; class Actinomycetes; order Mycobacteriales; family Mycobacteriaceae; genus Mycobacterium; species Mycobacterium parafortuitum. The sequence goes on along the minus strand of NZ_MVID01000023.1, from coordinate 84,669 downwards.
TCAAGCGCGATGCCGCGCTCGTCACCGGCGGCACCGACAACCATCTGGTGCTGCTCGACGTGACCTCGTTCGGTCTGACCGGCCGCCAGGCCGAGTCGGCGCTGCTGGATTCGGGCATCGTCACCAACCGCAACGCGATCCCGGCCGACCCGAACGGCGCCTGGTACACCAGCGGGATCCGATTCGGTTCCCCGGCGCTGACCACGCGTGGCTTCGGCACCGACGAGTTCGACCGCGTCGCGGAACTGGTCGTCGAGGTGCTCAGCAACACCCAGCCCGCCGCCGGCCCGAACGGCCCGTCGAAGGCCAAGTACACGATCGCCGACGGGGTCGCCGAGCGCGTGCACGCCGCCGCATCCGAGCTGCTGGACGCCAATCCGCTGTACCCCGGTCTGACTCTCTGACAGCCCCGGAGTGTCGGGGCCGGTAATTTTACGATCCCCACAGAATTGGGTTACTGTAACCGCATGGCACAGAAACCTGTCGCTAATGCGCTGACCCTCGAACTCGAGCCCGTGGTGCTGCAGGAGCTTCGGCGTCATCTCGACTCCGAAGAGATCTGGTTCGCCCACGACTACGTCCCGTTCGACCAGGGCGAGAACTTCGCCTTCCTCGGCGGGCGGGACTGGGAGCCGTCGGATGTGACGCTGCCCAAGCACGTCACCGACGCCCTCGAGATCCTGTTGATCACCAAGGACAATCTGGCCGGGTACCACCGCGAGCTCGTCGAGCACTTCATCCTCGAGGACAAGTGGGGCCGCTGGATGGGCCGCTGGACCGCCGAGGAGCATCTGCACGCGATCGCGCTGCGCAACTACCTCGTCGTGACCCGCGAGATCGACCCCGCCGCCAACGAGGACGTCCGGGTCGAGCACGTGATGAAGGGCTACCGCGCCGACACCTACAGCCAGATCGAGACGCTGGCGTTCATGGCGTTCTGGGAGCGTGCGCACGCGGTGTTCTGCCGCAACCTGGAGGCACAGGTCACCGAGCCGACCCTGAAAGGTCTGATCGGGCGCATCGCCAAGGACGAGGAGCGCCACGAGGTGTTCTTCGCCAACCTGGTCGCCCACTGCCTGGACTACAACCGCGACGAGACGATCGACGCGATCGCGGCGCGCGCCGCGGGTCTGGATGTCGTCGGCGGTGACATCGACGCGTACCAGGACAAGGTCGCCGCGGTGGCCGACGGAGGCATCTTCGACCGTGCCGCGCTGAATTCGGTGATCGCCGATCGCATCACCGCGTGGGGACTGGCCGAGGAGCCCAAGCTCCAGCAGTTCATCAGCTCTTAACGCGCTCGACTCACACGCTCGGCGCGCCTGCAAGCCCGCATTGCCGGGGCGGGAGTAGCGTCGATTCCGATGGCTAGCGACATGCTCTGCTATCCGGGCGGTCCAGATTCACGGAGGGCCGGCCCCGGTCCTGAGACCGCGTGTGTCCACCGAGTAGTTCGTGTGGGGTCGCATGAACACGCGCAGCCTCGAGGAGCGCTACGTGACTGATTCGATCACCCGGACCTACGTGCTCGATACTTCGGTATTGCTGTCCGACCCCTGGGCCATCACCCGTTTCGCCGAACACGAGGTGGTCGTCCCGCTGGTCGTCATCAGCGAACTGGAGGCCAAGCGCCACCACCACGAACTCGGGTGGTTCGCGCGGCAGTCGTTGCGCCTGTTCGACGATCTGCGCCTCGAGCACGGACGCCTCGACGAGCCGATTCCCGTTGGGACACAAGGCGGTACGTTGCATGTCGAGTTGAACCACAGCGACCCGACGGTGCTGCCCGCGGGCTTCCGCAACGACAGCAACGATGCGCGCATCCTGACCGTCGCCGCCAACCTGGCCGCCGAGGGTAAGAACGTGACGTTGGTCAGCAAGGACATCCCGCTGCGGGTCAAGGCCGGTGCGGTCGGCCTGCTCGCCGACGAGTACCGCGCCCAGGACGTGGTGACCTCGGGGTGGACCGGCATGGCCGAGCTCGAGGTCGCGGGCGAGGACATCGACCAGTTGTTCGCCGACGGGGAGATCGACCTCGAGAGCGCCCGCGACCTTCCGTGCCACACCGGAGTTCGGTTGTTGGGCAGCACCTCTCACGCTCTCGGCCGGGTGAATCCCGACAAGAAGGTGCAGTTGGTCCGTGGTGACCGCGAAGTGTTCGGCCTCCGGGGAAGGTCCGCCGAACAACGCGTCGCACTCGATCTGCTGCTCGACGAGTCGGTCGGCATCGTGTCGCTCGGCGGCAAGGCGGGCACCGGCAAGTCCGCGCTGGCGTTGTGCGCGGGTCTGGAGGCGGTGCTGGAGCGGCGCACCCAGCGCAAGGTCGTGGTGTTCCGTCCGCTCTACGCCGTCGGCGGCCAGGACCTCGGCTACCTGCCGGGTAGCGAGAGCGAGAAGATGGGGCCGTGGGCGCAGGCCGTCTTCGACACCCTCGAAGGCCTCGCCAGCCCGGCCGTGCTGGAGGAGGTGCTCTCCCGCGGCATGCTGGAAGTGCTTCCGCTGACCCATATCCGGGGCCGGTCGCTGCACGATTCGTTCGTGATCGTCGACGAGGCGCAGTCGCTGGAACGCAACGTGCTGCTCACCGTGCTGTCCCGGCTCGGTGCCGGCTCCCGGGTGGTGCTGACCCACGATGTGGCCCAGCGGGACAACCTGCGGGTCGGCCGCCACGACGGCGTCGCGGCGGTGATCGAGAAGCTCAAGGGGCACCCGCTGTTCGCCCACATCACGCTGCTGCGCAGCGAGCGGTCGCCGATCGCCGCGCTGGTCACCGAGATGCTGGAGGAGATCAGCCCCAACGCGCTGCCCTGACATGAGGACGTGGTGCGCGTTCGCGGCGGCCCTGCTGATGACGGCATGGGTCGCCGCGGCGCCCGCGCACGCCGACCCGGTCGACTGCGCGCGGATGAAGTGCGTGGCGCTGACCTTCGACGACGGGCCCGGTCCCGACACCGACCGGCTGCTGGACATCCTGCGTGCTCACGACGCGCAGGCGACGTTCTTCCTGATCGGGGAGAAGGCGGCCGCCGATCCGGGGGCGACCCGGCGGATCGCCGACGCGGGGATGGAAGTCGGCAACCACACCTGGTCGCACCCCGACATGACGACCCTGCCGCCGCATGCCGTCGCCGACCAGTTCCGCCGGGCGGCGGACGTGATCGCGGCCGTGACGGGGCAGCGGCCGGCGCTGGCCCGTGCCGGCTTCGGTGCCGTCGACGACGAGGTGCTCGCCGAAGCCGGCAGGCAGGGGATGGCCGTCGTCAACTGGGACGTCAACCCGCGCGACTGGGCGAACGACGCCGCCGCGACCCGCGCCGCACTGCTCGCGCAGATCCGGCCGAACGCGGTGGTGCTGCTGCACGACACCGTGCACGAGACCGTCGACCTGATGGCCGAGCTGATACCGCGGCTGCGCGCCGACGGCTACCACCTGGTCACCGTGTCCCAGATGCTCGGCCCGCTGCCGCCGGGCGTCCTCTACGGCAGTCGCGAGCGGGCGTGACCGGCTAGCGGTGCCGACGGCCCTCGACGAGGAACCAGCCGGCGGCCGCCGCGCCGGACACCGCCAGCATGCGGTCGGCACCCCACCCGCGCTTGGCTTTCGACAGATCCACCAGAGACGCCAGTCCGAGCATGACGAAACCGGTCTTCAGGGCGGGCTGGCTGGTGGCCGTCGTGACCAGGGCGGCAGACGACGAGGGTTCGAGGGTGGCGGTCACCGCGACTCCTGTTTTCGTACCTGGGAATTAGAGGCTTTCTCTAATCTTGTGCCTGTCTTGACGATTCGTCAGGCGTTTGGCAGATCTCCCGGGGACGAAGTTCGCGCTCGTGCTTGTCGCTTCCTCGCGCAAGCGCTCGTCAGTCGCCCGGCTTGACCTTCGCCATCGCCAGCACGTCGAGCCGCTTGTCGAGCTCTTCCTCGGACAGCTTGTCGCCGATCAGGCCGCGGTCGATGACCGTCTGCCGGATCGTCTTCTTCTCGGCCAGTGCCTGCTTGGCGACCTTGGCGGCCTCCTCGTAGCCGATCGCCGAGTTCAGCGGCGTCACGATCGACGGTGAGGACTCCGCGAGCTCGCGCAGCCGGTCCTCGTTGGCTACCAGACCGTCAATGCACTTGGCGGCGAACAGCTTCGACACGTTGGCCAGCAGCGTGAACGACTCCAGCACGTTGCGCGCCATCATCGGGATGTACACGTTGAGCTCGAACGCCCCGGACAGCCCGCCCACGGTGACGGCCGCGTCGTTGCCGATCACCTGCGCGGCGACCTGCGTGACGGCCTCGGGGATGACGGGGTTGACCTTGCCCGGCATGATCGAGCTGCCCGGCTGCAGGTCGGGCAGCTGCAGTTCGCCCAGGCCGGTCAGCGGGCCCGAGCCCATCCAGCGGATGTCATTGGCGATCTTGGTCAGCGACGTCGCGATCGTCTTCAACGCACCGGACGCCTCGACCAGGCCGTCGCGGGCGGCTTGGGCCTCGAAATTGTCCAGCGCGGGCCGCAATTCGGCGATGCCGGTCTGGTCGACGAGCACCTCGACCACCTTGGGTCCGAAGCCGTCGGGGGCGTTGAGGCCGGTACCGACCGCGGTGCCGCCGATGGCGAGCTCACCGAGGCGGGGCAGGGTGGCCTTGACCCTTTCGATGCCGGCCTCGATCTGGCGGGCGTAGCCGCCGAACTCCTGGCCGAGGGTCACCGGTACCGCGTCCATCAGGTGGGTGCGGCCGGACTTCACCGTGGTCCGCCACTGGCGCGCCTTGGTGGCCAACGACTCGTGCAGCACCTCCAGCGCCGGGATCAGGTGGCGCACCGCGGCTTCGGTCGCCGCGATGTGGGTCGCGGTCGGGAACGTGTCGTTGGAGCTCTGCGACATGTTCACGTCGTCGTTCGGATGCACCGTGACGCCGTTGGCTGCCGCGATCGAGGCGATGACCTCGTTGGCGTTCATGTTCGAGCTGGTGCCCGAGCCGGTCTGGAAGACGTCGATCGGGAACTGGTCGTCGTGCTTACCGTCGGCGATCTCGGCCGCGGCGGCGATGATCGCGTCGGCCTTCTCCGGAGCCAGCAGGCCGAGGTCCTTGTTCACCTGTGCGCACGCGCCCTTGAGCAGGCCGAGCGCGCGGATCTGGGTGCGCTCCAACGGCCGGAAGGAGATCGGGAAGTTCTCCACCGCGCGCTGGGTCTGGGCACGCCACAACGCGTCCTTGGGGACCCGCACTTCACCCATGGTGTCGTGCTCGATGCGGTATTCGACATCTTTGTCGGCCATCTGGCTTCCTGTTCGTCTCGTTGGGAATCGGGTTACGGCAGGGGATAGGCGGCGGTGTTGTCGCCGGTGAAGTTGACCGCGGAGTACTCGTTGAGCTTGGTCAGCCGGTGGTAGCCCTCGATCATCCGGACGGTGCCGGACTTGGACCGCATCACGATGGACTGCGTGGTGCAGCCACCGCCGAAGTAGCGCACACCCTTGAGCAGGTCACCGTCGGTGACACCGGTGGCGCAGAAGAAGACGTTCTCACCGGCGACGAGGTCCTTGGTGGTCAGCACGCGCTCCAGGTCGTACCCGCGGTCGATGGCGCGCTGACGCTCGTCGTCGTCGGTGGGCGCCAGGGTCGCCTGGATCTCACCGCCCATGCAGCGGATGGCGGCCGCGGCGATGATGCCCTCGGGGGTGCCGCCGATGCCGACGAGCAGGTCGGTGCCGGACTCGGGCCGGCAGGCCGAGATGGCGCCGGCGACGTCGCCGTCGGAGATCAGCCGGATCCGGGCGCCCGCCGAGCGCACCTCGTCCATCAGCTTGGAGTGGCGCGGCCGGTCCAGGATGCACACCGTCACATCGGACACCGAGGCCTTGCGGACCTTCGCGATGCGCTGGATGTTGGCCGCGATCGGCGAGGTGATGTCGATGAAGTCGGCGACATCGGGACCGCCGGCGATCTTGTTCATGTAGAAGACGGCCGACGGGTCGAACATCGCGCCGCGCTCGGCGACGGCCAGCACCGAGATCGCGTTGGGCATGCCCTTGCTCATCAGAGTGGTGCCGTCGACGGGGTCGACGGCGAAGTCGCAATCGGGGCCGTCGCCGTTGCCGACCTCCTCGCCGTTGTAGAGCATCGGGGCGTTGTCCTTCTCGCCCTCACCGATGACCACGACACCGCGCATCGACACCGAGTTGACCAGCTGGCGCATCGCGTCGACGGCCGCGCCGTCGCCGCCCTCCTTGTCGCCGCGCCCGACCCAGCGGCCTGCGGCCATCGCGCCGGCTTCCGTCACGCGGACGAGCTCGAGGGCAAGGTTGCGGTCGGGTGCTTCGCGGCGTGACGATGAGCCGCTTGCGCGAAGAGCATCAGGAGTCGTCATGCGCGTGATTCTCCCATTAGCGGGATCACAATCGGGAGCTGGGATACTGGCGGGCATGACGATGCCGCCCGAGCCGGGCCAGCCGGGTGCCGGCGATAAGGACACGACCTACACCGTCCCGGTCGCGAAACCCGCCAAAGCCCGCCTTCTGCAGGACGGCCGGGACATGTTCTGGTCGGTCGGTCCGCTGGTCGTCGCCTGCGTCGTGCTCGCCGGGCTGCTGGGTATGTGCTCGTTCGCCCCGCAAGGGCCCGGTGTCGGTCCGGCCCCGCAGTACGACGCACCGGCCGGGCTGCAGGCGGATGCGGACGCCCTGAAGATCCCGATCCGGGTTCCGCAGCTGCCCGAGGGATGGCAGGCCAATTCCGGCAGCCGCAAAGGCATCGAAGCCGGCCGCCGGGATCCGGTGACCGGGCAACCGGCGCGCGCTGTCGGCTCTGTCGTCGGATACCTGACGCCCAGCGGCATGTACATGAGCCTCACCCAGTCCAACGCCGACGAGGACAAGCTGGTCGCGTCGTTCAGCCCGGAGTTGGTGCCCACCGGAGTGCAGGACGTCGACGGCGTGCGATGGGTGGTCTACGAAGGCGGCGAGCGCGACGGCAAGCTCAACGAGCCGGTGTGGACGGCCGAGGTGCCCGGCCCGACCGGGCCCGCGCAACTTGCCGTGAGCGGGGCCGGGGGTACCGACGAGTACCGTACGCTGGCTGCGGCGACGCAATCGCAGCCGCCGTTGACGGTGACCTGACGCCAGGAGACGCCATGAGCAGGCGCAAATCGGATGTCCCCGCCGGTGCGGCTCCGGAAGCGGACCTGACCGGATGGTCCGCGGAGCCGTTCACCGCGGCCGGATACACCTACGACGTCTACCGCAAGGGCGCCGGGCCCGGCGTGGTGCTGATCCCGGAGATGCCCGGTCTGCACCCCGGTGTGCTCGCGCTCGGTAACCACCTGGTGGACAACGGTTTCACCGTCGCGGCGCCGTCGCTGTACGGCACCCCGGGGGCACCGTCGGTGCGTCCGGGCGCCGTGCCGGTGATGATTCGTGGTTGTGTGGCAAAGGAATTCGCCGCGTTCGCGACCAACGCCGACCGGCCGGTCGCGCACTATCTGCGTGCGCTGGCCCGCGACCTCAACGAACGCACACCCGGCAAGGGTGTCGGCGTGATCGGCGAATGCTGGAGTGGCGGATTCGCGCTGGCCGCGGCCGTCGACGACAGCGTGCTCGCCCCGGTCCTGAGCCAGCCGTCGCTACCGCTCGGGATCACCGCCAGGCATCGCGCCGACCCCGGGCTCTCGGAGGCCGAGCTGCAGATCGTCGAACGGCGCGCGGCCGAAGAGGGGCTGTGTGCGCTGGGGTTGCGGTTCAGCGAGGACCCGCTGGCCCCGCGCGCGAGGTTCGCGACGCTGAAGAAGCGTCTCGGCGACGCGTTCGAGGTCATCGAGATCGACTCGAAGAAAGGCAACGAGCACGGGTTCGGGCGCAGCGCGCACTCGGTGCTGACGCTGGAGGTCCGCGAGTTCGCGGGGCACCCGGCCTACGAGGCGCGCAAGCGGGTCGTCGAGTTCCTCACCGAGCGGCTGGTTTAGCGGCTTCGGAGGACTGCTTCGGGCGTCCCGGCAGAATCCGGCGCCACCACGGGACCTTCCGCGCCGCCGCGTCGTCCTCGGGTTCCCCGCCGGTACCGGTGATCGACTCCATCGGCGCGTCCCGATACACCACCCGGTAGACGCTGATCGTCGTCACGATCACGATCATCAGCACCGGTCCCAGCACGATGCCCCAGAACCCGAACATCTGCAGCCCGGCGAAGACCGCGAGCAGCATCAGCGCCGGCTGCAGATGCGCGCTGCGGGGGACCAGGAACGGCCGCAGCACGTTGTCGATGTTGGTCACCACGAGGAGATGGAACAGCACCACGAAGATGCCGCCCACCGGGTTGCCGAACACCACCATGACGATGCCCGCCGGAATCGTCACGATCCCGCCGCCCAGCGGGATGAACGACAGCACGGTCAGGAAAATCACGAACATGAAGAAGCCGTCGTGCAGGCCGGCGATGTAGAGCGAGGCCGCCCCGGCCACACCCTGGCACACCGCGATGATGAACTGCCCCTGGACGGTGGCCTTGACCATCGCGCCGACCTTGGCGAGGTAGATGTCGGCGACCTCCTCGCCGAGGGGGTTCAGGTCGCGGAACAGCTCGACGACCTTGGGCCCGTTGGTCAGCAGCGCCAGGAACACGTAGAGAAAGATGATCAGGCCGGTCACCGTCGAGACGATGCTGCCCGCCGATTCCCGCGCGAAGTTCAGCGCGAGTTCCCCGCCCTTCTGGCCGACCGTCGTCATCGCGTCGCGCACCGACTCGGGCGTGAGGGTGAAGTCCACGAACGGGACCCGGGCCAGCAGTTCGTTGGCCGAGTTCAGCAGCCGATGCGCCAGCGCGGTGAAGTCGGTCTCCTCGACCCAGTGGCCGATGCCGGTGACCATCTGGCTGATCTGCAGGAAGGCCAGGAACACCACACCGGACAGCGGCAGCGCGACCGTCGCGATCAACGCCAGCAGCGTGATGGTCGCGGACAGGCCCACGTTGAACCGGCCGCGCAGCCGTCGGTACAGCGGCCGGAACAGGTAGGCCAGCACGGCCGCGACCGCGATCAGCAGCAGGTAGCCGCGCAGGAAGTACGCGGCGAAAGCGAGGGCGACCACCGTCAGCACCGCCAGCGCACGCTTCTGCGTGACGGTGAAGTCGTCCCTCATGGGCGCACACTATCCGGTGTTGACCCGCGGTGGACTCGGTGTCGCCAAGAACTTCATCGCCAGCCGGTTCAGCATCACCGGCGCCATCCGTGAGAGCACCCATTGCGCATGCGCCACAGCGGGTTTGACCACGATGGCCTTGTTGCGTTCGATCGCGCGCAGCACGTCGGCGGCGAGCCGGTCCGGGTCGTAGGCCCGGCCGCCCTGATTGCGGAGGAAGAAGTCGCGCCCGGCGAACGACCCGACCGCGCCCTTGTCGAGGATCGGGGTCTCGACGGCGGCCGGGCACACGGCCAGCACGCCGACCCCGCGCGGGACGGCCTCCGACCGCAGCGCCATCGACAGCCCCACCACCGCGTGCTTGGTGGCCACGTAGCTCGTCAGGTGCCCCGCGGCGGCCAGGCCGGCCATCGACGCGGTGTTGACGATGTGACCGTGGCCTTGGCGCAGCATCTGCGGATACGCGGCCGCGACGCCGTGCACGACGCCGCGGATGTTGATGTCGATGATCGCGTTCCACTGGTCGAGGGTGAGCAGTTCGGTCTCACCGCCCCAGACGATCCCGGCGTTGTTGAACATCAGGTCCAGCCGCCCGGTGCGCGCGACGACGTCGTCGACCGCCTGCTGCACGGCTGCGCCGTCGGTGACGTCCAACCTCGCGGCGCGGGCCCGCGGACTGAGCGTGGCCGCCACCCGGTTCGCGGCGAGTTCGTCGATGTCGGTGCAGACCACGTGCGCACCCGCATCGTCGAGGGCGCGGCACAGCGCCGCGCCGATGCCCGACCCACCGCCGGTGACGATCGCCTGCTTGCCGGTGAAGCTCACGTGGAGGGCTCCATCAACCGCATCACGTGGCCCATCACGTCCGGATAGCGCTTCAGATGGGCGCCGCCGTTGATGTCGAGCACCTCACCTGTCAGCCACGACGACCCGGGCGAGCACAGATAGACGACGGCCTCGGCGATGTCCTCGGGAGTGCCGGCGCGCCCAAGGGCGGTGTTGTCCACGTAGTCCTCGACCACACCCGGCACCGACGCGGCCGCGGCGGTGAGCGGGGTGTGCACGAAGCCGGGAGCCACGGCATTGACCCGGATGCCGCGCGGTCCCATCTCCAGCGCGGCGACCTGGGTCAGCATCGACAGCCCGGCCTTGGCCGCACAGTAGGCGCTCATCCCGGCGGCGGGCTGCCTGCCGTTGAGCGAGCTGATCTGCACCAGCGAGCCGCCGGGGCGCAGGTGCCTGCCGGCGTGTTTGGTGACGATGAACGCACCGTTGAGGCACACGTCGATGACGGCTCTGAAATCCGCGGCGGGCATCTCGGTGATCAGCCCGACGTTGCTGAAACCCGCGCAGTTCACCGCGATGTCGAGCGGGCCGACCCCGTCGAAGAGCCGTTGTACCGAGTCCTCGTCGGTGACGTCGACAGCGGCGGCGGAGTGCCCCGGGCCCAGCTCGGCCGCGCGTTCGGCGGCGCCGTCGGCGTTCAGGTCGGCGATCGTGACGTGGCAGTCCTGCCGGGCGAGGGCTTGGGCGCTCGCCCAGCCGATGCCGGAGGCTCCGCCGACGATGACCGCCGTCCGCCCGCTACCGTTGTTCATCCAGTTGGCCTTTCGACGACGACAGGAACGCGTTCTAAAGTCACACCCCGAACCCGAAAGCGCAATAGCCGGAGCCGGACTGGCAGACTCGGGCCGATGACCGAGTTGAAGAGGTCCGAGTCGATCCAGGTCGCCGCGACGCCCGATCAGGTCTACGCGCTGATCAGCGACATCACCCGGATGGGGCAGTGGAGCCCGATCTGCGCGGCGTGCTGGTGGGACGAGGGGGCCGGCCCACAGGAGGGCGCGTGGTTCACGGGGCGCAACGAGACCCCGGAACGGACGTGGGAGACGCGTTCGCAGGTCGTCGCCGCCGAGCCCGGCCGCAAGTTCGCCTGGGAGGTCAACCACGGCTGGGTGTACTGGGGTTATGAGATGACCGAGGCCGACGGCGGCACCCGTCTCACCGAATCCTGGGAGTTGTTACCCAAGGGGGTGGCGGGTTTTCGCGAACGCTACGGCGAGACCGCGGACGCCGAGATCGCCAACCGCAGTGAGGCGGCACGGACCGGCATCCCGGCGACCCTCGCGGCGATCAAGCAGGCTGCCCAAGCGCACTGAGCCGGATCGCCGAGGACCACGGCGAGCAAACGGCGCCTGAGCGCATTCGATCTGGGCTAGCGTCGGATCGTCAGCGGTGTCAGCGGGCATGGGAGCGCCGTGAACGATGGACGACCCCGGGTTCCGGGGGGCCTTGTGGCGGTGCCGTTCGTGCTCACGGGCGCGCTGGCGGTGGCCCTGGCCGCCGGCCAGGGCAAAGGTTGGCTGCATCTGGTCGACGACGCCCTCATCCTGGCGCTGTCCAGCTTCACCGCGACGTGTGCGGGGATGGCGGCGAAATCCGCGGAGGGGCGGCAGCGCCGCGCGTGGGCCACCATGGCGGCCGCGATCGGCGCCTGGGCGGTCGCGGACCTGATCTGGCTGATCTGCGAGCACGTGCTGCACATCGATCCGTATCCGTCCCCGGCGGACGTCTTCTATCTTGCCTTCAGTGTTCTCGCGATCCCGGCGGTGCTGGGCATGGCGCAGTTCGACGTGTGGTCCCGGCGCCAGGCCACGTTGCGGATCACGCTGGACGCTCTGACCGTCGCGTTGTGCTCATTCCTTCTGGCGTGGATCTTCGCGCTGCAGCCGGTCTATGACACGTATCGCGACGACAAGTTCGCGCTCGGGCTCGCGTTCTTCTATCCCGTCGCCGACATCGTGATCCTCGCGGTGGCCGTCGCGGTGCTGGCCCGTGTCGACGCGGCCCATCGTGCGGTGCCCGCGCTGCTCGTGCTCGGGTTCGCCCTGATGACGGTCACCGACAGCGCGTTCTCGTACGCCGTCGCGGCGGGCAGCTATCAGACGGGCAGCTTCATCGATCTGGGCTGGGCCGGCGCGCTCGTCGCGATCTGCCTCGCCTCGGTGCTCAGCCGCGGAAACGCGCCCCCACGGATGCCGAGCGTGCTGGTGCCGTCGAACACCGCGCTGTGGGCGCCCTACGTGCCGCTGCTGCTGGCGGGGACGATCGGACCGCTGCTGATCATGTCGGGTCTGGAGCGCTACCTCGTCCCGGTCATCGTCGTCGCGGTGTGCCTGCGGCAGATGGTCGCGGCATGGGAGAACCGGCAGCTGTTGCGGGCCGCCGCCGAGCAGGCTTTCCGCGACCCGTTGACCGGACTGGCGAACCAGACGTTGTTCTACGACCGGCTGGCGCACGCGCTGATGCTGAGCTCCCGCCACGGACACCGGGTCGCGGTGGTGTTCCTCGACCTCGACGACTTCAAGCTGGTCAACGACAGCGTCGGCCATCCCGAAGCGGACGGGCTGCTGGTCAAGGTCGGGCAACGGATCGCCGACTGCGCGCGCGCCGGTGACACGGTCGCCCGGATGCGGGGCGACGAAGTCGCGCTGCTGCTCGAAGGCGAGCACGACGATTCGCAGCTGATCGCCGAACACGTCGTCGACGCGTTCGACGAACCCTTCCTGGTGCACGGGGAACAGATCTTGTTGCGCCCCAGCGTCGGGGTTGCGGCGGCCGCGACGCGGGAGGCGCAGATCGCGCCGCACACGTTGGTCGGCCGCGCCGAGACCGCGATGCGGACGGCTAAGCGGTCTCGGTCCTCGCGGGTGCACGTCTTCGATGCCTCCTGCGAGTCTGCCGAGCCGGATATCGTTGCACCCCAAAGCGGTTCGGTGCAGAACTGGCCCGACGGCGCCGCCAAGATCCGGTTGCTCGGGGAACTTCGCCGCGCCCTCGACGACGACGAACTCCGCATGGTTTACCAACCGAAGGTGGACCTGCGTTCCGGGTCGGTCGTCGGGGTGGAGGCGCTGCTGCGGTGGCTGCACCCCAGGCTGGGGTTGCTGAGCCCGGATGCCTTCCTGCCCCTGGTCCGCCAGCACGGACTGATGCGCCCGGTCACCGACACGGTGCTCGACAAGGTTCTGGCTGATGCGGCGCGGTGGATCTCCGGCGGGGTGCCGATGCCGGTGGCGGTCAACCTGTTCGCCCCGTTCCTGCGGGACGCTGGGCTGCCGGCCGCTCTCGGCCAGGCACTGGGGCGTCATGGTCTGCCTGCGGACCTGCTGACCCTGGAGATCACCGAGGATCTCGTGCTGCACGACTTCGACGTGGTGACCGGGGTGCTCGCCCAATTGCGCGGCCTCGGCATCCGGGTGGCGATCGACGATTTCGGCAGCGGCTTCTCGGCGCTGTCCTATCTGCGCGAACTACGGATCGACGAGATCAAGCTGGACCGCCAGTTCATCTCGACGGTGACGAGTGACCCGCGCACCGCGGTGGTGGTCCGTGCCGTCATCGACCTCACCCACGACCTGGGCAGCGTCGTGGTGGCCGAGGGGGTCGAGGACGAGGCCACCGTCGCGTGGCTTCGGGACAGCAACTGCGACCTCGCCCAGGGCTATTACTTCAGCAGGCCGATCGAGGCCGCCGCGGTCCCGGAGCTGGTCGGCCTGCCCGCCGAGCACCGCTGAGCAGGGTCGCGCGGTCAGGGCCGCGGCGGAGCCGGCGGCCTCGTCGACGGCTCGGTCGTCGACGGTGTCTGCATGCCGGGCATCATGCCGCCGGGCATCATGCCGCCGGGCATCATCCCCGGCATCATGCCGCCGCCCTGCATCCCGGGCATCATCCCGCCGTGCATGCCGGGCATCATGCCGCCGCCCTGCATGCCCGGCATCATCCCGCCCGGCCCACCGGGGCCACCCTGCATGCCGGGGCCGTACATGCCGGGGCCCCAGGATCCGCCGTGGTGGAAGGGCCGGTCGCCGCGGTGCCAGTCCCGGTCGTCGTCCCCGCCTGCGCTCTGGCCGACCACGAAGCCCAGGAGGAAGATGATGGCGACGATCAACAGCGACCCGGCGACGATGCCGATCCAGGCCGCGATATGGGTGACGCGGTTGGGCCGGTTCGGCGCGCCGTAGGGCGGCGGTTGATGGGGCGGTGGCTGCAGCGGGGGGCCCGGCGGCGGCGTCGCCGACTGTGGCGGCACAGTCCCCTGGGGGGCCGCATCCGGTGCTTGAGGGCTCTGCGGTTCGCTCATGATTCGATCGTCCTCCTCTCGGTCGCCGAGCGGAACCGATCGGGGCCACGCGCTACGGCGATCCCGCGCCATCCGCCGCGTCGATGTGCCCGCGGACCAGTCGCGGGTACCGGCCGCGGTCCGGCCGGAAGATGTCGTGCGGTGAGTCGGCGAATTCGTGCAGCGTCGCGGTGGGGAAGTCCGTGCGGTAGCGCGCCCACGCCGCGTCGTCGACGATCGGCGCGTTCGGGCTGCGGACCACGAGCAGCGGCGGCTGCCAGCGCGTCATCGGCTCCCACAACGACTGCGCCCGCGCCGCGCGGATCGTCGCGAATCCGGCCTCGCGGTCGACACGGTCACCGACCGGCGTTCCGCGCCAGCGCCCGTCGAGCAGGCGGGTGACGACGTCGTCGGACAGCGCGATCTCCTGCGGTACGTAGTCGCCGATCGACACCGAGCGCACCCGGTCCGAGTTGGCCAGCGCCCACAGCAGCGCGTACGGGGTCCCGCGCGAGAACGTCATCACGTGCACCGGACCGTTGGTGACGTCGTCGACCACGGCGCCGACATCACCGGCGAGGGTGTCCGAGTCGAAAGGGCCGGACCTCGCGTGGCTGTGGCCGTGGCCCCGCAGTTCGACGACGACAGCCCGCCTGCCCAGGACGGGCAGGATCTCGGCGTAATCGTCTGCTACACAGGTGAACCCGGGCACGAACACCACCGGCGCCCCCCGGTGGTCACCGCCGGAGTCCAGATAACGCAGGCGCGCGCCGGCGCGCTCGGTGAAGCGAAACTCCGGCATGCGCCGAGTGTGTCAGCCCTTCGGCGGGACCGGGGCGGCGGCCTGGACGGCCGGGGCCCCCGTCTCGGTCTTCATCCGCTCGAACAACTCCACGTAGTACGGCGTGCACTGCGCCAGCGCCTGTTCGGTGGTGAACAGCGGGCGGTAGCCCAGATCGCGTTCGGCCTTGGCGATGGAGAAGTAGTTGTCCAGGTAAAGGCGTTCCACCGCAAGCGGTTCCAGCAGTGGCTTGGGCAGCCCGAACTTGAAGTGCAGGAACTGCCAGGCCATCATCGCGGCCCACACCAGCCGGCCGGGCACCCACAGCGACGGCCACGGCTGCCCGCAGGCCTCCACCACCGGCCGGGAGAACTCGAACATGTTGATCGGCTCGCCGTCGTTGATGAAGTACGCCTGACCGGGTGCGGTCCCGCCGTCGACGAGGTGCTCGGCGGCCAGGATGAAGCCGTGCACCAGGTTGTGCACATAGGAGTTGTCGAGTTTGACGTTCTTGCTGCCGACCAGCACCTTCACGTGGCCGGCCAGCACGCTCTCGAAGACCTTGCGGAACATGGTCTGGTCGCCGCGACCCCAGATCCCGCTGGGCCGGATCGAGCATGTCAGCAAGCCCGACACTCCGTTCTGCGACAGCACGAACTTCTCGGCGACCACCTTGGTCTCGGTGTAGAGATCGTTGAAACGCTGGGTGTACGGCAGGTTTTCGTCGCCGCCGGCGATGCGCTGCCCGCCCATCACGACACTGTTGGACGCGGTGTAGACGAACCGTTTGGTGCCTGCCTTCTGCGCGGCCCGCACCAGGTTCTCGGTTCCGGTGACGTTCACCGCGAAGCTGCGCTGCCGGTACTCCTCGCTGACCGACGCGCCGCCCATCAGGTCGATGACCGCCGCGGTGTGGAACACGGTGTCCACCGTGTCTGCGCCGGTGCCCACCGCACGGGCGACATCGTCGGCGTTCGTGATGTCACCGACGGACACCTCGAGCCGGGGGTGTTCCGGCAGCGGTGACGGCACCCGGTCGAACGAGCGCACCCGCAGGCCGCGTTCCAGGAGTTCGGTGACCAGGTTGGCGCCGACGAACCCGGAGCCGCCGGTGACCAGCACGTGGCCCAGTTCTGTGCGCAGCGAGGCATCACCCATGCGGGCAGACTAACTGAAACGTGTTCCAATTTCGAGAGCTGAGTGGAAAACCCGCTCCCGGTTCACCCATCCTCGTCGGTGTTCGAGGTCAGTGCCTTCTCGACTCGCTCCCGAGCGCCGGCTAAGTGTTCTTCGCACCGTTTCGCCAGCTGTTCGCCTCTTTCCCAGAGTTTCAGCGACGAATCGAGGTCGAGGCCACCGTGCTCCAGCTGCTCCACGACATCGATCAGTTCGTCGCGCGCCTCTTCGTACCCGAGTTGACTAATAGGCTTCACTGTTCCCCCTCGCTCGTCGCTGTGATCGCGCCGTCGCCGACCCGCACCCGCAGCCTGGTGCCCGCCGGGGCATCGGCGACCGATCCGAGGATCTGCGGTTCACCCGAGTCCGGGATCGTCTGCACCACCGCGTAACCCCGTGCCAGCGTCGCCGCGGGACCCAGCGTCGACAGCCGTGCCGACAGGTGCCCGATGCGCTCCGATTCCCTCGTCAACAGCCGGGTGATGTCACGCCGGGCCGCGGCGCGGGCGCGGTGCACCTCGTCGGCGCGGGCGTCGATGGCCGCCAGCGGCCGGGCCAGCACCGGCCGGCTGCGCAGTTGCGCGACGACGTGCGCCTCGCGGTTCACCCAGTTGCGCAGCGCGCGGGCGCTGCGGCGCCGCAGATCCGAGATCAGGGCCTGTTCGGCGGCGGTGTCGGGCACGATCCGTTTCGCGGCGTCGGTCGGCGTCGCCGCACGCAGGTCGGCCACCAGGTCACACAGCGGGTTGTCGGGTTCGTGTCCGATCGCGCTGACCACCGGCGTGGTGCACCGGGAGATCTCGCGGCACAGCGTCTCGTCGGAGAACGGCAGCAGATCCTCGACGCTGCCGCCGCCACGCGCCAGCACGATCACGTCGACCTCCGGGTCGGCGTCGAGCGCGCGCAGGGCCTCGACGATCTGGGGGACCGCGTTGGGCCCCTGCACCACGGTGTTGCGCACCGCGAACCGCACGGCGGGCCATCGGCCGGAGGCGACGGCCATGATGTCGTGCTCGGCGGCCGACGCGCGGCCGGTGATCAAGCCGATGGTGCCCGGCAGGAACGGGATGGGTCGTTTCAGCCGTGGATCGAACAGCCCTTCGGCATCGAGCAGGCGGCGCAGCCGCTCGATGCGGGCCAGCAGTTCGCCGATCCCGACCGCGCGGATCTCACTGACCCGCAGCGAGAACGTGCCGCGGCCGGTGTAGAAGTTCGGCTTGCCGTAGACGATCACCTGGGTGCCGTCGGTCATCTTCACCGGCGCGTTGACGACCAGGTCGCGCGGACAGGTCAGCGACAGTGACATGTCGGCTGCCGGGTCCCGCAGCGTGATGAACGCGGTGTTGGAGTTCGGGCGCAGCGTCAGCTGGGCGATCTGGCCCTCGACCCACACCGCGCCGAGCTTGTCGATCCACCCGGCCACGCGGATGGCCACCCCGCGGACCGGGAACGGATTGTCCGCCGATTGTCCGGGGTCGCCGTCTGCCCTCGCCGAGGTCACTTCGCCGACGCGCGCGTGATCCTGTTGGCCAGCAGCGTCTGGTACGGCGCGCGCGCCTTGGTGGACTCCTCGTAGGCGAGCAGTGCTTCCAGATCCGGCACGCGCAGCGACGTCAGCCGGGCCCGCAGCTGGGCCAGCGTCAGCGAGTCGTACTCGATCTCGGCCGCGATGTCGGGGGCGTCGGCGGCCGCCGCGGGCTCGTCGGTCACCGATTCGGGCTTCGCGATGTCGGGATCCCCGCTGAACAGCGCGAACCGTCCCTCGGTCAGCCGCTCCCCGTCGCGTACGGGAAGGTCGACGACGTCCCCGAGATCCCCGCTGTCACCGCCGTCCGTGCCGTCCCTGCCGCCGGACCCGAGGTCCTCGTCGAACGTCGCCCACTCCGGTTGTTCGTCCTTGGGCGGGAAGATCGACTCCAGCGTCTCGTCGCCCTTGATCACCATCTCCGCGACATCCTGCTGCATCTTCATGACCAGCTGGGCGATCTGGCTGGCGATCGTCATCGGGTACATCAGGATGGTCTGGGGGAGCTTGCGGGTCTCCTCGATGGCGGTCACTGCCGCACCCACGAGCAGCCGGACGCCATACGGTGCAGTTGACATGCGCACAGCCTACGGCTGGGCGGTTCGGCCGGCCGGTAAGTACCCTGGACTCATGCCGCCGACTGTCAACATGGGCATCCCTGGTGCCGCGAGCTCAGTAGTCGAACGGACGGCAGGTAAACGCGTTCTCCTCGCCGAACCCCGCGGTTACTGCGCGGGCGTGGACCGCGCCGTGGAGACCGTCGAACGCGCTCTGGAGAAGCACGGCGCCCCCGTCTACGTCCGGCACGAGATCGTGCACAACCGCTACGTGGTCGACACGCTGGCCAAGGCCGGTGCGGTGTTCGTCGAGCAGACCGACGAGGTCCCGGAGGGGGCCATCGTGGTGTTCTCCGCGCACGGTGTCGCGCCGTGGGTGCACGAGGAGGCGGCGGCACGCAATCTGCAGACCATCGACGCCACCTGCCCGCTGGTCACCAAGGTGCACAACGAGGCCAAGCGTTTCGCCCGCGACGACTACGACATCCTGCTCGTCGGCCACGAGGGTCACGAGGAGGTCGTCGGAACCGCCGGTGAGGCGCCCGACCACGTCCAGGTCGTCGACAACCCCGACGCCGTCGACAAGGTCACCGTGCGCGACCCGAACAAGGTGATCTGGCTGTCGCAGACCACGCTGAGCGTCGACGAGACGATGGAGACGGTGCGCCGGCTTCGCGAGAAGTTCCCGACGCTGCAGGACCCGCCCAGCGACGACATCTGCTACGCGACCCAGAACCGTCAGGTCGCGGTCAAGGCGATGGCGCCGGAGTGCGAGCTGGTGATCGTCGTGGGCTCGAAGAACTCGTCGAACTCGGTGCGCCTCGTCGAGGTCGCCCTCGGCGCCGGTTCCGCCGCCGCCCATCTGGTCGACTACGCCGAGGACATCGACCCGGCCTGGTTCTCCGGGGTCACCACGGTCGGCGTCACCTC
This sequence comes from Mycolicibacterium parafortuitum, assembly GCF_002086815.1. Taxonomy (GTDB): domain Bacteria; phylum Actinomycetota; class Actinomycetes; order Mycobacteriales; family Mycobacteriaceae; genus Mycobacterium; species Mycobacterium parafortuitum. Next base: position 65,461 of record NZ_MVID01000023.1, on the reverse strand, counting down.
CGGGGCCTCGGTGCCCGAGATCCTGGTGCGCGGCGTGCTGGACCGGCTGGCCGACTACGGCTACGACACCGTGCAGCCGGTGACCACCGCCAACGAGACGCTCGTCTTCGCCCTGCCGCGGGAGATCCGCCCGGCGCGCGCGTGAACCTCGTGCGTCGCAGGGCCGGCGGAGCGCTGCTGGCCGTCCTGCTGCTGGTGCTCGCCGGCTGCGGCGACGCCGAGGACCGCCTCGCCGACACCGTGCGCGGCTTCGCCGACGCTCTCGGCCGCGGCGACGCGGCAGCCGCCGCGGCGTTGACGTCGGACTCCGCCGGCGCCACCGCGACCCTGACCGATCTCTTCTCCAGCCTCGGCAACGAGGTCGGCTTCGACGTGCCGACGGTCTCGCGTGAGGAGAACTCGGCGCGGTTCACGCTGGCCGCCACCTGGAAGTTCGGTCCCGAGAAGGCCAACGAGTGGACCTACACCACCGAGGGCACCGCGACCGAGAAGGACGGCGACTGGGTCGTCGACTGGAACCCGGCGACCGTCGCGCCCGGGTTGGACGCGGGCCCGCTGTCCTACACCAACCTGGCCCCGCAGCCGGCCGCGCGCGTCCTGGACCGCACCGGCGGCGAACTGCTCACCCAGCACATCGTCACCGTCGTCGACCTCGCGCCCGGCGCCGACGTGAACGCCGTTGCGGCCCTGCTCAATCCGATCGCGCCGACCATCACCGCGCAGTCGCTGGCCGAGGATCTCGCCGAGGCCGCGGGCAAGCCCGTCACCGCGATCACGCTGCGCGAGGAGGACCTGGCGCCGATCCAGGAGCCGCTTTCCGCACTGGCGAACGTGACGCTGCGACCGCAGACCCGGCTGCTGGCCACCGATCGTGCCCTGACGTCGCCGACCCTGGCGGGGCTGGGTGAGCTGTGGCAGCAGCGCACCGACGCCGCGACCGGCTGGGCGGTCCTCGCCGAAACCCCGGCCGGTGCCAAACATGTCGGCGGCCAGGATGCGTCGCCGGTCGGCGACATCGCCAGCACCCTCGACATCGGCATGCAGCTGGCCGCCGAGGCCGCGCTGGCGCCGCTGACCACCCCCGCCGCGCTGGTGGCGATCCAGCCGTCGACGGGCAACCTGCTCGTCGTCGCGCAGAACGCGCCCGCCGACGCGCAGGGCGCCATCGCGCTGACCGGCCTCTATCCGCCGGGCTCGACGTTCAAGACCGTGACGGTGTCGGCCGCGCTGCAGGCAGGCCAGGTCACCCCGGACAGCATCGTCGGCTGCCCGGGCACCGAGAACATCGAGGGCAGGCAGATCCCCAACGACGACAACTTCGAACTCGGCGACGTCCCGCTGCACACCGCGTTCGCGAAGTCGTGCAACACCACGATGGGACGGTTGGCGGTCGGGCTGCCGGCGGACGGTCTCACCAAGGCCGCCGCGCAGCTGGGCCTCGGGATCGACTACGTCGCCCCCGGCATGACGACGGTCACCGGTTCGGTGCCCGTCGCGGACACGCCCGCGCTGCGCGTGGAAGAGGGCATCGGACAGGGCAAGGTCACCGCGTCACCGTTCGGGATGGCGCTGGTCGCCGCGACGCTGGCTCGCGGGTCGGTGCCCGCGCCCGCGATCGTCGAGGGAGCGCCCGGGGTTTCGGACACCACCCCGGAGCCGCTGCCGCCGAGCGTCGACGAGCAGGTGCGGGCGATGATGCGCGAGACGATCACCGGCGGCACCGCCACCCAGCTCCAGGACATCCCCGACATGCTCGGCAAGACCGGCACCGCGGAGTACGTCAATTCCCAGGCCGACGAACAACGGGCACACGGTTGGTTCGTCGGGATTCGCGGCGACCTCGCGCTCGCGGTGTTCGTCGGCGACGCGGGCAGTTCGGGTCCCGCGGTCGACGCGGCGGGCGGATTCCTGCGCGCGATCTCCTAGATGTCGTACTCCCAGTGGTCCGCTTCGCGGGGATCGCGCCTGCGGTTGCGGTACTCGGCCCGCTCCCCGGACTCCTCGCCGCGGTAGCGCACCCGCGAGACCGGGTGATGCGAGCCGGCGTCGGCGGTGTACGGATCGAACGGCTCGTGGTCGCCGTAGCGGGTGGGGCGATCGTCGTAGCGTGACGGGCGGCGACGCTCGGGCCGGGGACGCTCGTAGCGGTCGTCGCGTTCGGACCGGGCCCGGCGTTCCCGCGGCTGCCGCGGTTCGCGGGGCTCGCGCGGTTCCCGCGACTCGCGGGCCGAGGACGAGGGCCGGGCACGGCGGCGCGGCTCGCCGGCGGGGCGGTCGTCTGTTCTGGGACGGCGGCGCCGGGGCGCAACGTCGTCGACGACGGGCTCGATGATCTCGGTCTCCGCCGGTCGCGGCCGCCGCCGTGGCGCATCGCGCCTCGCCGGGTCTCGTCCGTCGCGCGCAGACCTGCTCGCGGCGGCCTTGGCCGCACCGGCGCGACGGCGATCGGGGGCCCGACGCGCCCGCTTCGGCGGAGCATCCGCCTTCTGCGCGCCCTTGGTGATCCCGCCGACAAGTGCCGACACCTTTTCGGCGAGCCCACCGCCGCGTCGCGGCCGGGGTGACTCGTCGCCGGACGCCGGGGCGGCGGGCGCGGACTTGGCGAAGTACCACCGCGCCAGCCCGATCAGCAGCACCGCCGCGGCGGTGAAGAACATCAACGGGAACCGCTCGATCAGCGGGTAGCCGCAGTTGATCAGCAGATCCTTGATGCCCTCGATCTGGCTGCCGTGCATCATCAGGTACGCGCCGGGCACTGTGACGAACAGCACCAGGGGCGGCTGGATCACAGCTGTGAAGAGGCTGGCCTGCTGGACGGCCAGGACCGCGATCAGACAGCCGAGGACATACAGCGTGGAGAACGCTGTGGTGAGCTGGCCGCTGCCGGAACCGGCATCGAAGGCGAAGCCGATGGCTGATGCGACAACCGCACTCAGAATGGCGCCCCACCACGGAATCCCTGCGATATCGGGGTGCACGGAGCGGTGATCGGCGGCCACGGCCGATCGCGCACGCTGTCCTGACACATGTCGACCGTACCGGCTGTCGCTATGTGACGTTGCAAGGGAACGGTGGCGTGCCGATCACATTCCCTACACTGTGGACCCCGTGGGACTGAATCTCGGAATCGTCGGACTGCCGAACGTGGGCAAGTCGACTCTGTTCAACGCGCTGACACGCAACGACGTGCTGGCAGCGAACTACCCGTTCGCGACGATCGAGCCGAACGAGGGGGTGGTGGCGCTCCCTGATCCCCGGCTGAACGAACTGGCCGAGATGTTCGGCTCGGAGAAGATCGTCCCCGCACCGGTGACGTTCGTCGACATCGCCGGCATCGTCAAGGGTGCGTCCGAAGGGGCGGGGCTGGGCAACAAGTTCCTGGCCAACATCCGCGAAAGTGACGCGATCTGCCAAGTGGTGCGCGTGTTCGCCGACGATGACGTGGTCCACGTCGACGGGCGGGTCGACCCGAAGTCCGACATCGAGGTGATCGAGACCGAGTTGATCCTCGCCGACATGCAGACCCTGGAGCGGGCGTTGCCGCGGCTGGAGAAGGAAGCGCGGACGCACAAGGACCGCCGCCCGGTCTACGACGCCGCGGTCGCGGCCAGCGAGGTGCTCAACACCGGCAAGACGCTGTTCTCCGCGGGCACCGATGTGACGTTGCTGCGCGAGCTGAACCTGATGACCTCCAAGCCGTTCCTGTACGTGTTCAACGCCGACGAGTCGGTGCTGACCGACGAGAAGCGGATCGCCGAGCTGCGTGAGCTGGTCGCACCCGCCGATGCGGTATTCCTCGACGCGAAGATCGAGGCCGAACTGCAGGAGCTCGACGAAGAGTCCGCGGCCGAGCTACTCGAATCGATCGGCCAGACCGAGCGGGGCCTGGATGCGTTGGCGCGGGCGGGTTTCCACACGCTGAAGCTGCAGACCTACCTGACCGCGGGCCCGAAAGAGGCGCGCGCCTGGACGATCCACCAGGGCGACACCGCGCCGAAGGCCGCCGGGGTGATCCACTCCGATTTCGAGAAGGGCTTCATCAAGGCCGAGGTCGTCTCGTTCGAGGACCTGAAGGCGGCCGGGTCGATGGCCGCGGCGAAGGCCGCGGGCAAGGTCCGAATGGAGGGCAAGGACTACGTCATGCAGGACGGTGACGTGGTCGAGTTCAGGTTCAACGTTTAGGCGGACTCCCGTTCAACGTCTTGATCTCATCGGGCCCGGAGAGCGAGAGCGGCGTGCGATCTGACCTGATCGGTACCCGGCCGACGTAAGCGATCCACCTCGACGAATCCGGCCACCGACAGCATCTCTGACAATGTGTCGACGGGCCACCTATAGGCGGTTGTGACCTTGTGTTCGAAGGGTTCAACGTCATCACCCTCGAAGAAGCCGATCACAAGAATTCCGTTGTCGCACAGCGGGGCACGAAATGATCGAAGAACTTCTGTGACGACGGCGGGTTCGTAGTGGATCAGGGAGTACCACGCCAGAATCCCGCCGAGCGAACCGCTCGGTAGGTCGAGGGGATACATCGAGCCGACGGCGAAGTCGACCTCAGGCCAGTTTGCGCGGGCGGTTTCGACGAACGCGGGGACCAGATCCAAACCCGTCGCTTTGAGTCCGAGGTTCGTCAAGTAACCGGTCAGATGGCCGGGTCCGCAGCCGGCATCGAGGATCGTCCCGTCGCACCGCCTGAAACTGCGTTCTAGGAATCGGAGGTCGTCAGGATGGACACTTGCGACGGCGCCGAACATCCGTGTGTAGACGTCAGAAACCTCGGCATAGCGTCGCCTGACAGCAGCTTCCGTCACGAGGCCGACTCTAGGTGGCGCGGCTGCGCTCGTCTTCGCGTCGACCTGTCTGGGTTTCGGCAATCACGCTAGAGCTCGGGTAGCGCTTCAAAGTCGTAGTCCCGGACCACGCTGAACCCGTGGCCGATTCGATCTCCAGCGTGTTAATGTGCGTGCGCGCTTCCAGGTGTTCATCGCCTGAATCGTCGCGGAGGGTTCTCGTTCAGAACATGTCCGGATGGGGTGCTGCACCTTTGGGTGCGCCGACACCATCTCGCCGACAGTCGATATCGGCTTACGGAAGGACATGACAGTGGTCAGCAAAGACGACAAGAACCTCCAGCAGGTCCTCGACAAGATCGCCGCAATGGACGAGCCGAGGAAGGGAATCATGCAGCGCATGCACGATGTAATCCTTGCCGCGGCACCGGAACTCAAGCCCCGAATCTGGTACGGCATGCCGGGCTATGCCAGATCCGCGAGCACCCCTGTCATCGTCTTCATCCGCAATGACGACCTGATGAGCCTGGGGTTGAGCGAAAAAGCGACACTGAAGCCCGCCGGGGGCAGGGACGGACAGTTGATACCTGCCGCCTGGTTCTTCGATGACCTGGACGAGGTCACCGAAAAGCGCGTCACCGAGATTGTCCGCGCCGCGATCGAGTGACCGAGCATCACCGCCTGGCGTCACGCCCCGTCGACCTGTCGGTGCGCGCGCCTAGCATCGGCATCTTCCCCGCAGCACCCCGAGGAGATGTCTGATGAAGTTCGTGTCGACCCGCATCATCACCGCAGACGTGCGCGGTCTGGTGACCTTCTACGAGATGGTCACCGGTACCGCCGCCGTCTGGGGCAACGAGCTGTTCGCGGAGATCCCGACACCGGTCGGCACACTCGCCATCGGCAGCGACAAGACCGTCGCGCTGTTCGGGCCGGGATCGGCTGAGCCGGCCGCCAACCGAAGCGCCATAGTCGAATTCCTCGTCGATGACGTGGACGCGGAGTACGAGCGACTCGGGGGCAGCGTCGGCGATGTGGTCACGGTGCCGACGACGATGCCGTGGGGAAATCGCGCGCTGCTGTTCCGCGATCCCGACGGGAATCTCGTCAACCTGTTCACCCCGGTCACCGACGAGGCGCGCGCCAAGTTTGGGATGTGACTCCCGGGTCCGGTCGCGAAATCGACCTTCGCTATACGCCGGAAACGATCGCCGTCGACGCCTGATCGGCAGGGACGTCATCCGCGCGCAGATCGGCGGCTAGCATCATCGGCAAACTGCCGGGCTGCGCGGCAACACTGAGGGGGACGTACGTGATCGCTTGGCGCATCGCTGCGGCATCGGCTGCCGCGTTGGTGGTTGTGGGATGCGGCGCAAGTTCCGATCAGGACGCCGGCGCCACGACGGATTCCGGCGCGGCGGCCTCGTCCACTACGGCTGACACGGTGCTCGACGAATGGGCCGACGAAGGTGACATGACGGCCACGTACGAGGACGCGACCACCCCGGAGGCGCAGAACGGCCGGCAGCTGATGGAATCCACCGGGCTTCTCGAGGATCTCGCGGCATCGGTGAACGATATGTTCAACCTGCCCAACGACTTCCAGCTCCTCGGCCAGGAATGCGGAGAGGCGAACGCGTTCTACGATCCCAACGAGCAGGCCATCGTGCTCTGCTACGAGGATGCGGATTTCGCCGAGTCGGTGTTCGCCCGGGACGGAGATCCCGATCCGGTCGACGCGGCGTTGAACGCCGAAGTGGGCAGCTTCTATCACGAGCTGGGACACATGCTGATCGACGTCTACGATCTGCCGATCACCGGCCGCGAGGAAGATGTCGCGGATCAGTTGGCGGCGTTCGTGATGCTGTCACCGGACGACGACGGTGTCGTCGACGCGGATTCGGTGAAGGTGATCCGCGATTTCGCCGGCGAATTCCGGGCTTTCGCCGAACAACAGGGTGAGGTCGGCGATTCCGATTTCGCGGGTGGCCACTCGCTGAATCAGACGCGGATGTACAACCTGTTGTGCTGGGCCTACGGAGCCGACCCTACGGGGAACGCGGGCATCGTCGACGACGGTGAGCTGCCGTCCGACCGTGCCGAACTGTGCGAGGACGAGTACGAGAAGCTGGATTACGGCTGGGGTTCGCTGCTGGAGCCCTACACGAAATGACGTGTCACCGCGGTTTCAACCGGAACACCGGGATCTCGCGTCCGGTGGCCGCCGTCATCTCGCGATAGTCGCCGTAACCGGCGTACACGCGCTCCGCGAGACCGTACAGGCGCGCGCGCTCCTGAGGGTCTGTCACCTCGACGGCGGTGAAGGGCTCCTGGCCGAAAGTGCAGTCCGGGTTGGCTTTCAGGTTGTGGTACCACTGTGGGTGCTTGTCCTGGCCGAAGTTCGACGCGACGAGGATGACATCAGAGCCGTCGTGGAAGTAGGTCAGCTGAACCTCGCGCGGCTTACCGGACTTCGCGCCCGTCGTCCGCAGCGGCGCGTTGACGATCGGGCCCATGTTGATCCGGCCGTTGGTGAGGCGGAAGAGGATGGGGTCGGTTCGCCGGGCGATGTGGCGCGCCATGAACTGCCCGATCGGAGACCGTCCGATGCGGACCCCTTTGTCGTACTGAGGACCGCGTCGGCGGTGAGGGTCGACGTAGCGCAACGGCATTCGGGAAACCTACCGCGCTCGGCTTCGCGGGCGCATCGGTAGCCGTCGGTGCGCGACGCGCTGCAGTTGGCTCAGCGCGGCCAGCGTGATCAAGCCGGCCGCCTGGCGGGCGAGCGCGGGACGGCTCATGCGCTTGCGCCACGGAGGGGTCCGCGCTCCCCGGCGGTACCCGATCGCATAACCGAGACACATTGCAGCGGCCAATGCCACGAGCACGCCGAACGCCGTCATCGGTACCACCTTGCCCGCCGGCAGTCGCAAACCGGTCACGAACGTGGCACGCCTGGGCCCGCAAACAGTAAGGCCACCTCCGCGCGGAGGTGGCCTTACTGCCCAGGGAAGTCAGCGGACGTTGACGTAGTAGACGTGCCCGGTGATGGTGTTCTGGTACAGCCGGTCGTTGAAGTTGTCCTGGACGGTGCCGCGGATGGCGGGCCCCCGGTTGACGCCGACGACGTTGGCATCCTTCAGCGGGGCGTCGGAGAGCTTCTTCACGATCACCCGGTTGCCCTGGGATTCGAGCTGGGCGATGGTGGATTGCGCGTCGCCGGTGCCCGACGGGGCGGCCAGGGCGGGGGCGGCCAGGCCCAGGAACGCGGCGGACAGAGCGGCGGCGGCGGTGGTGGCGATGGTCAGGTTCTTCATGATCGCTCTTCTTCCCTGCGGTGGTGATTCTTGGTGGTCTGACTGGTTAAACCAGCAGGTCAGCCCAGACATTTCCCCAGGCAGGAATTGATCCCCAGGTGGCAGGATCGGTGCGTCCGAGGTCGGTGTGCGAGGGTAGAATCGCACATATGTTCGATCGGGAATTCGCCGCAAGGGCTCCGGGTGAGCTCGTGGATGAGATCGAACGGGCCGCGCGCGACGAGGCTCGGGCGGCGGCCCGCAAGGCCGCGGCGATCGCGGCACTGGTGCACGCCACGGTGACCTACGACGAGGTTCGCGACTACTACGTGTACGACTCGTGGGCCGACTGTGCCGGGGTGGTCGGCGCGGCGCTGTCGATGTCGACACGACGGGCGTCGGGGCAGATGCGGATCGCGGTCGCGCTGCGCGAGCGGCTACCGAAGGTCGCTGCACTGTTCGCGCAGGGCCGGCTGGCGCCGCGGTGGTTTCGGAGATCACCTGGCGCACGTCGTTGATCACCGACGATCGAGTGCTGTCCGAGGTGGACGCCGACATCGCCGAGAAGGCCACCCGGTGGGGGCCGTTGTCGGACGACCGCCTGGGCAAAGCTCTCGATGCGGTCATCGATCGGCACGACCCGGATGCGGTGCGCCGGGCTCGTGAGGTGGTCAAGACCCGCGATATGCATATCGGCGCGGCCGACGACCCGAATGAGATCGTGGCGATCTGGGGGCACGTGATGGCCGGGGACGCCGCGGTGTTCAAGGCTCGCGTCACCGCGATGCTCAACGGGTTGTGTGCTGAGGATCCGCGCAGCGCGGGGGTGCGACGCTCCGATGCGGTCGGGGCGTACCTGCGCGGGGACACGGTGCTTGCCTGCCGGTGTGGGTCCCCGACGTGCCCGGCACCTACCGCTGCTCCGGTCTCGCCGATCGTGATCTCGGTGCTCGCCGACCCTGCCGCGCTGGCCGCGGCGCACGAGCTGATCGCCGCCGAAGACCGCGAACAAGAACGCCTGCACGCCACACGGCAACCGCAGGACGTCGAGAACTCGGGGGAAGAGGAGGAGGCTCCTGAGCCCGCCCCGCCGGCGGATTCGGGGGTGGCGTTGTTGCCCGGCGCCACGATCATGCCGACTCCGGCTCTGGCGGAGGCCCTGCGCGGCGGCGCCCGCATCAAGCCGCTGTGGACCCCCGGCCCCGAAGCGGAACCGCACTATCAACCGTCGGCGAAGTTGGCCGCGTTCGTGCGTGCCCGTGATCTGTTCTGCCGATTCCCGGGCTGCGATGTGCCCGCCGAGCGCTGCGACATCGACCACGTCGTGCCGTGGCCCTACGGACCCACCCATCCGTCCAATCTGAGCTGCAAATGCCGCACCCACCACCTGGCCAAGACCTTCGTCGACGGCTGGCGTGACACCCAGCTCCCCGACGGCACCCTGATCTGGACCACCCCGACCGGGCACACCTACACCACCGTGCCCGGCAGCCGACTTTTCTTCCCTGCCTGGGGGGTCACCACCGCCGCGCTACCCCCGACGGCTCAGCCGCCGCCCGCAGAGTGCCGCGAGAAACGCATGCCCACTCGGTCGCGCACCCGCGCCGCCGACGTCGCCGCGCGAATCAACGCCGAACGCGACCACAACGCGATGCGCCGCGCCCTCGAACGGCAACGCGCTGCCGACGCCGCTGCGGCGGAGAAACACCGCCGCGAAGGAAAGCCGTTACCGCCTAGCAACGGCGCCGACCTGCCGCCGTTCTGAGCCGAGCACGGCTCGTTTCCTTTACAACTTGTTCACAGATTTAGCTGACGCACACAAGGACGGATCGTTAAGTTACTGTCTTAATACAATTTATGGTTCGATACGCAATGACAATGCGGGATACATAGATGGCTGAGACTCTGAACGCGACTACCGACGGCGAGCTCATCGGCAGATGAACCAACAGGATCGATCGACCGCATCACGGCATAGCCGGACAGAGTACGAGTACAACGCACTGCTGTCGCGGCTGGTGGGCTACCACCTGCAATCGGTGCACTTCAACGGCGGGTACGTGCAGTTCTCGTTTGCTCACCTGAACTCTGCCGAGAACCCGGTGTTGACCTGCGAGGTGATGCCGACCGTCGAGACGCCGTCGGGCGCACTGAACGACGGCGACCCCGGCTACGCGGACAGCATTCGCGCGTTGATCGGGCAGCACGTCACCGCCACCCACGAAGCGCCCCTGCTCGGGCTGCGCATCGAGTTTGCCGAGGTCTCGGTGAAGGTGCGACCCACCGCCGACGAGCTGCGCGGTCCGCAAATCGCGATGCTGTCGGACTTCCGCGACGCCGAGCCGTCGAGCTGGCAGCCTGGCGGCGAAGCGTTCGAATACCTGGCCTAACCGGCGGTCCGGTATTCCACCATCGGATCGCGACTCTGTAGATCCTCCCCGGAGATCACCACGAGTTCCGTCGGTGACAACCGGTAGGTGGTTCCGCCGTTGCGCACCTCAAAACCTCCCGGCATCGGCCGGACGTCGTCGAGCTCCAGGGACGCCCCGTCGCTGAGCCGTACCCCTTGATACTCGTACGTCCCGTCGGCCGACTCGCAGATCACCACCAGCGCCCGATCGGTGCGGGCGATCAGCGCCGCCGTCTCGTTCGCGCCGCAGCGCGGTGAGTCGACATACCCCCGCGCATCCACGGCCGGTCCGGATGTCTGGGGGAGTGCCGGCGCCGGTGCCGGCGCGACCGTGGGAACCGCGGACGCCGCGGGCGCAGGTGGCGGTGCCTGCCGACGCGTCGACGGCGGAGGGTCGTCCACAACCGGTCCCGCGACCCAGTCTGACGCCGACTCCGGTTGCGCCGGAATGGATTGCACCTCCAATTCCTGCACCCGGGAGTTCATGATGATGACGACGACGGCCACTGTCACCAGTGCCGCGATGACGATCCAGATGGCCGACGTCCGCGCCCGGGACGTCCCCCGGCCGGGCGAGTTGGGCGCTGGGGCGTGCCGATCGGTTGGCGTCGCCATGCCTGCGCTCCCTCGTCAACTGCCGAATTCACCAACAGCAAACCACCTGACCAACCCCCACCGCTGGATATCGGACGGCGTTTCGGGACTCCCGGCACCACCGGTGGCTAGGCCAGTACCGTGATCTCCGCGCCGAGCCGATAGCCAGACGCCAGCGGCAGCACGTCACCGCTCCAGAACGAACCCGGGTCGAACCAGTTGGAGTGCTTCTCGGTCTCCAACAATCCCATCTCCTCGTAGGTGATCGCCACCGTCTCCGCGCAGTAGGCCGTCTCCATCCCGACTTTGACCTTCTGCGCCTTCCGGCGTTCCGCCGACTCACGAACCTTGCTGTGCACGAACGGAATTCCCCGGGTGAAGTCACTGACGGTCGGAATCCGGCCGCGCATCCAGCGTCCTGTCAGCCGGGCCGTCGTCGGGAACGGCGTCCCGTCCATCCGGGCGATGACGCGCAGCATCCGGTCCTCCTGCTCGCGTGTCACGTCCGGGCTCAGCTGGCGCAGCCAGCACCGCTGGCCGTAGGTGTGCACCCACCGGAGCACCGCCTCGCGCAGATCGTTGAGCTGCACCCCGCGGTGATTCGTGCCCGTCCACAGATCGAGTAGCTTGTCGCCCAGTTCCGCATGCCAGATCAGCGGCGGCAGATCGTCGATCGCCACGGTCATGCCGACGTGGTTCACCGGGCTGTTGGTCATCGACTGGATGGCCCGGTCGGGTCCGGAATGGCCGCGGAACAGCCAGATATCGCCGGTGCGGGTTTCGTCCAGCGCGCGCTCCAGAGGCACCGTGCTTGGATTCACCCCCGCAGCTTATGCAGACTGTCCGGTATGCGCGGGATCTGGAAGTGGCTGGGGCTGGCGGGTGTCGCGGGCGTGGTTGCCGGCGGAGTTCTGGTCGCCCGCGATCAACGCCGCCGGCGGGCCTACACCCCGGACGACATCCGCGCGCGTCTGCATCAGCGGCTCGCGGAGGCCGACCGCACCGGGTAGAGCGTGTGGGTGCCCGAGAACCCCTTCAGCTCGGCGTCCCGCTCGCGGTCGAACTCCAGGTCCTCGCACTGGCAGACCGCCTCGTAGACCGCACTGCTGAGCAGGATCTCCCCGCCGTCGGCCTGCCCGGCCACCCGCGCGGCCATCGCGACGTTGCGCCCGAATACGTCGTCACCGCGCAGGACGGACTTGCCGGTGTGGATGCCGATGCGAACCCGGATGTCGCCGGGACGCCTGTGCAGCGAGCGCTGGATGTCGAGTCCGCACCGCACCGCCGGCTCGGGCTGGGCGAACGCCACCATGAACCCGTCGCCCTGGCTCTTGACGACATGGCCGCCGTGCCGGTCGACGAACCTGCGCACCGTCTTGTCGTGTCTGCCGAGCAACCGGACGAACGCGCGGTCACCGATCCGCTCGTTGAGCGCCGTGGACTCCTCGATGTCGGAGAACATGATCGCCAGCCGGCCGTTGGGCGCCAGCCGGGCCAGATCGGGCCGCTCGACCTCGGCCCAGTCGGCGAGTTCCTCGATCGAGGACCGCACCGCCGCTCCGAGCCCGTCCCGGCGCAGGATGTTGGCGGTCTGCCAGACCGTTTTGACCGCCTTCGTGCCGCCGGAGACCAGCATCTGGCGGGCGTCGAGGCGGCGGCGTAGTTCGTCGGCCTCGTCCCGGCTGCGCTGGAGACGACGGGTCTGCACCGCCAGTGCGGCCCCGAGTCCGGCGGCCAGCACCGCCAGCGCGCCCGCCAGGATCACCATTCCCGTCACCGCTCCAGTATTGGATGCTGATGACGTGATCACCGCGAAGGCCCCCTACTACGAGAGTCGTTTCGTCCGGGCGAACGACCCGGACGCCGACCGCGCGGTGTGGCTGCGAGAGACGCTGCTGCTCCCGACGGCCGGCTCGGTGACCGCCGACGTGTGGGTGATGATGTTCGATCCGGCCGGTCACCGGGCGGTCAGGCAGCAGTACGCGATCGACGACGCGAACTTCGATGCCGACCCGTGGGCGGCGCGGATCGCCGACACCACGCTCGATGACACGGCCGCAGCGGGAACGATTCCCGACGCTCGCTGGGATCTGTCCATCACGCCGGACGGGCAGGACCCGGTGCGGGTGCTCACCGAGCGCGCCTACCGGCGCAGGTTCCCGACGGCCAAGACGACGGTCCGCCACCCCAAAGCGCGGTTCGACGGCCGGGTGGAGAGCCGCGGGCACGGCGTCGACGTCGCCGGCTGGGTCGGCAGCGTCAACCACAACTGGGGGACCCGACACACCCCGGCGTACGCCTACGGCCAGATCTGCGGCTTCGACAATGCGCCCGACTCGACCCTCGAGATCGTCACGGCGCGCGCCGCGCTCGGGCCGGTGCTCTTACCGGGGGTCACGCTGTTCGTGCTGCGCCACGCCGGCGAGGAGTTCGCGGTGCGCGCGATCCGGGGCAGCCTGCACACCCACGGCCGGTACACCCCGTTCCGCTGGACGTTCGGTGCCCGGGTGGGTGAGCACATGATCGAAGGCGAGATCACCACCACGCCGGACGATGTCATCGGCCTGACCTACCCCGACACCCACGGCGGGGCCAAGTACTGCTACAACTCGGCGCTCGCGCATTGCCGGATCCAGGTGGCGGGCAAGGCGTTCGAACGCACTGAGCTGGTGAGCCGGCGGGCGATGTTCGAGATCCTGACCGACGACCGCCTGGCTTCGGTGCCGCTTCTGGTCTAGGACCAGGCGGCCGCGACCGTGGCCATGTCGAAATAGTCGCGCCACGCCGCGATCTGGCCGTCGACGATCTCGAACACCCCGGTCACCGGTAGCGCGAGTTCGCGGCCGTCCTTGAAGCGCATCACGTCGGTGCGCTCGTTGAAGACGAGATTGCCGGAGCTGACCTGATGGTGCACCTGGAAGTCGATCCCGTCCACCATCGCGGTGAAGTCGGTGATGAACTCCTCGACGGCGGTCCGGCCGACCACTCGCTCCATCGGAATGTTGTGGTACACGCCGTCTTCGGTGAAGTACGACGCCAGCTCGGCGGGGTCGGGTGTCGACCATTTCGCGCAGAACTCGGTCACCACGTCGTCGGGGGAGGGTGTCATCTCTCGATGAAACCCAGTGCGGCCGGGTAAAGCAACCCCGGGGGCCCGCCGACCCTGAAGTGGTGTGCGATGTCAGGCCCGGATCTCGCCAACAACTACAGATTCGGTGGCGTCTGTGGGGGCGGAGGCGCGGTCGCAGGTTTCGCATCTTCCTGTGCCACGCCGGCGCCCATCTGAAAGACGCGCACGAAGCGGGTGGTCGACGACGACTCGTTCGAGTAGGTATACGGCTGATCGCCAGGCACTCTGGCGGATTCCGTGGCGCACACGTTCAGTGGTGGCCCGGATTGCGCTGCCAGCGTGAGTGTCCCGTCGATGACGTATATCAGTGCTTCGCTTCCGTCCGGACCGGCGGATGTCGCCAGCCGGGCACCGGGCGGCAGCGTTCCCTCCCACAACTCGGCGGATGGACGTACGGAGGTCGCCACGCGAAACTCCAGAGTCGCGCCTGTTGCCGACGTCGACGAAGCGGCATCGTCGCGACGAGCTACCACCTCGACCCCGCCGGACGTTGGGCTCTGCGCCAGCGTGGCGAACTCCACGCCCAACGCCGCTGCCAGTCGGTCCACCGTCCTCAGGCTGGGGTTCGCCTGGCCGAGTTCCACCTGCGTGACCATCTTGCGACTCAATCCCGCCGACTCGGCGAGCTGGTGCACCGTCATCGAGGAGGCGCGCCGCCGGCGACGTACTTCTTCCCCGATACGTGTGAGTAGCGGCTGACTGAGATGATGGCCGTCAACGTCTTCTTGCACCGGCGTTCCTCCCTTTTCGGTGCACCCCGCGCGCTCCACTCGTTCCGGGCAGTGTAAGGGGGAACGACACAGTGGGTACTATAGTTCCCAAAATGCGTGGCAAGCGCGCTGTCGATCGATGCCGGCTGAGGAGGAATGACCTGACGACTGTCGCGACGGGACTCCCGTCGACGCTTCCTCGGGCCGCCGGGTCGCGGTGGTTGGCCTCCTATGCCACCTTCGCGATGCCGCAAGCCGCGGTACCGATCTCCTTCGCTCTGGTCGCGTTTCCCGCCACCGGTGATGCGCAAGACGGAGCACTCCTGGTGCTCGCCATGACCTTGGCGCAGATCGTCGGTGCAGTGCCGGTGGCTCGATGGGGATCCCGGTGGAATGCCGTGCGATTCCTGCATGTCCTCGTCGCGCTGCGCACCGCCGGGCTCATCGCTGTCGCCGTGCTTGCCCGTTTCGGTGTCGACTTCGTGTGGCTTTCGCTCGCGGCCGCTGCTGCGGGATTCGTGAACGGTGCAGCCTACGGCTATCTCAGGGCAACCTTGAACCATCTGATACCCGCGGATCGCATGCCGCGGATGCTCAGCGCCGCAGCGACTCTCAACGAGGTCACGTTCGTTGCCATGCCGGTCCTGGCTGCGACGCTGGGATCCTTTTCGGTCACGGCCGCGGTGGTCGCGCCGGCCGTGCTCGGCGCGGCGTCGTTGCTGTTGATGCCTCGTGTACCGGGCGCCAGCGCTCCCGCGGCGTCCGCGACCCGCAGCGCGCCGTCAGGGCAGGCCGTGCTGTGGCTGGCGTGTGTCGTCGCCACAAGTTCCGCGGTGGCGGCCATCGAGGTAGGGGCCGTCGCCATCGCCGTCGGGTTCGGCATGCCGACGGCGTGGGGAGCACTTTTCGCCGTGGCCTTGTGCGCTGCCGCCGTGGCGAGCGGAATTGCTGTGGGCGTATGCAATTGGCGTATGCGCACGGGATGGACGGCGGTCGCGCTGGTGGTTACCGCGATCGGCGCGGTGCTGGCGGCCGTGAACATCGCGGTATGGGTGACGCTTCTGGGCGCCGTGATGATCGGAGCTTTCCTGACTCCGTTGGCGACGCATTATTCTCTGATCTTCGACGAGATCACCCCACCCGACCGACGTGCAGAGGTCTTTGCGCTCTATCGGACGTCGGTTGCCGTCGGGATCATCATCGCCAGTGCGATGACGGCGTTCTTCTCCACCGCCGCGGCACTCGTGCTGTCGGCGATCGCGATCCTTCTGATGCTGCTCGTGATCAGCGTCGCCAGGCGGAGGCCGTCGTGGGGGACGGACCGTCGCGGCTGACAGCGGCGTCCGTCACCAGCCTTCGGTGAGCACCCGGTCCAGCGTGTCGACGTAGAAGTCGGCGGCCTCGATGTCGATGCACAGCGGCGGCTTCGTCTTGAGGATGTTCTGGTGATCGCCTGTCGGCTGGATGACCACGCCGAGCTCGAGCATCCGGTCACAGATCGCCGAGGTCTCCTCGGGGGCCGGTTCCAGCGTCTCGGGATCACGCACCATCTCCACCCCGAGATACAGGCCGACGCCGTGCACCGTGCCGATCAACGGATGCCGATCGCGCAGCCCCTCCAGTCGCGCCTTCAGGTGTGCGCCGACGCGGATCGCGTTGTCCTGCAACCCCTCATCGCGAAGCACGTCGAGTACCGTCATCCCGATCGCGCACGACAGCGGGCTGCCGCCGGTCGACGAGAAGAAGTACCCCTGGCTGGCGAACGCCTCGGCGACGGCGCGGGTGGTGATCACCGCGCCGACGGGGTAGCCGTTGCCGACCGACTTGGCGACCGACACGATGTCGGGCACCGCATCCTGCTGCTGGAAACCCCAGAACCACCGGCCGAGCCGGCCGTAGCCGACCTGGACCTCGTCGGAGATCGCGAGGCCGCCGCCCGCGCGGATCGCCGCGTAGATCTGCCGCAGGTAGCCGTCGGGCAGCGCCATGCCGCCGGCGTTGCCGTACACGCTCTCGCAGATGAACGCCGCGGGCGGCCGTCCCGACGCGATCAGAGCCTCGATCTGGGCCACCGCGTCCTCGGCATACCGGGAGGCGTCCGCCCCTCGGTACCTGCCGCGGAAGCTGTTCGGCGACTCCACGACGTGCACCCACTCCGGGCGGGTGGCGATCGCGGTGGGGTTGTCGGCGGTCGACGTCGACACCGCGTCGGTGCCGTAGGTCCAGCCGTGGTAGGCCTCCCGGACCGCGACGACGTCAGGGCGGCCGGTGGCGGCGGTCGCAAGCCGGATCGCCAGATCGCTGGCCTCCGAACCGGAGTTGACGAGGAACACGGTGTCGAGCGGGTCGGGGAGCAGGCCGGCGAGGCGTTCGCTGAATTCGACCACGGCCGCGTAGTTGAACCGCGAGTTCGTGTTCAGCCTGCGCAGCTGCCGGGACGCGACGTCGGCGATCCGCGGATGCGCATGCCCGAGCACTGTGACGTTGTTGACCATGTCGAGATAGCTGCGGGCCTGGGTCGACATCAGGTAATGCCTTCTGCCGCGCTCGATCTGGGGCGGGGTGCGGTAATAGAACTCCTGCACCGGGGCGAAGCTGGCGTCCCGGCGGGCCAGCAGATCGCCGTGATCGTCGCCCCCCAGCGGGGTCAGGCCGAGAAGCGGCCGCGGGTCACGGGTGTACGTCAGCCAGCCGGGGGCGAGATCGGCCCGGGTGAAGCGCGGAGCGACCGGCGCGCCGACGGGGCGCACGGCGAGTTCGACCCGTTTGGATGCGGTCGCGGTGCCGATCACGTCGCCCGCGTTGACCGTTCCGGACGCGGTCGCGGACAGGCCGGCGAGCGTGAGCTCGAACTCGCTGCCGCGCAGGGTGATTCGGGTGGCGGTTTCCTCGCTGAGCTCGCCGTCCCACGGGGCGACGATCTCGGTGTCGGCCGCGGTCCACACGTCGACACCGGTGGCGACCACCTCGGGGGCTTCCTGGCTCAGCCTTGGGGCATTGCACAGTCGGGCCTCACCGTGCCGGGTCAGCACCAGTGCCGCGCCGTCTCGCAATGCGGCGCTTGCATACTCGTCGGCCGGCCGGATGTCGCCGTAGTCGTAGAGCTCGGAGGTGGTCGACAGGTCGAGGGTGCGCACCGCCGCGCGGTCCACCGCGATCATCTGTGCCTGCGCCTTGACCGGGTGGGGTGCGGTGTTCATCCCGAGATGGGATGTGATCACCGCGGTCATCACGTCGGCCGGCACCGAAGTGGCCAACTCGAACATCCGTGTCTCGGCGTCGGACTGCTCGGTGATGTAGTCGTTGTCGGGGTCGAGCACGGCCTGCTGGGCGCTGCTGACGATCAGCACCACGGTCCGCAGCACCAGCAGTGGCCACAGCACCTCGGCCTCGGCCACCGACAGCGGCCGCACCGCGTGGAACGCGGCGATCGCCGGGAGGATCGAGGTCGGTTCGGCGCCGGCATGGCCGAGCACGCACGAGGCGGTGATCGCGAGCTCCGACACCGCCCAGGTGTGCGACAGGTCGCCGAAATCGATCACCCCGTCCGGGCGTGCACCGCTGGGGGAGCGGGCGACCACCGTGTTCGCGTCGGTCAGGTCGATGTGCGCGGCCTGCCGCGGCAATTCGCCGTCCCGCACCGAGATCCGCGACCACGCGTCACGCGCGGCGGTCTCCAGCCGGGCGCGCAGGTCGACATCGGCCACGTGCGAGCCCAGCTCCTCGACGACATCCATGCCATAACGCAAGTCCCACTGCAGAACCCGGTCCAGACCGGGGTGGGTGAAATCCTTCAGCGCCCGGCTGACCCGCCCCGAGACATCGCCGAGACCGGCGATCGCCGTCGGGGAAAGGTAGCCGGTCTCCACCAGCGTGCCACCGGGCAGGAAGGGCAGCAGTCGTACGTACGCGGTGCCGTCGACCAGATCCGGAACCGTCGTGTACAGCTCGCCCGCGGCATTCGGCAGCGGCACCGGGATTCGCAGCGCGGGTTCGGCTTCGGCGATCGCGTGGGCGGCCGCGTCCTGCGCCTGCAGTTCCACTTCGGTGAACGCGGGATTGGCGACCTTGAGGACACCGAGGACCGTGCCGTCCTCGCCGTGCACCAGGAAGTTCTTGTCCTGCTGGCTGCCCAGCGACGACGCGCGTGCGGTCAGCCCGTAGTACGCCGACAGGATCTGTTCTGCCTGAGCCTCGCTGACCGCCGGCGCGGGCAGCTCGCGCTGCTCCAGGAAGTTGAAGCCGGCGCTCATCGGGGCAAAACAAACTGGGTCACGACGTCCGAGAACGCGTCGTTGTCGTCGCCCGCGGCGGTGTGACCCGCCCCGGACAGCTCCACGAATTCGGCATTCGGCACCTTGGCCAGAAAGTCTTGCACCGCTTCCTCACTCACCACATCGGAAAGTCTGCCCCGGATCAGCAGGATCGGGATGGTCAGCTCGATGGCGGCGCGCTCCAGCAGGTCGACGCGGACGAACGGGTCCTCGTTCGGCTTGGTCAGGAACGCCGGATCCCAGTGCCAGTACCACCTGCCGTTGCGGTGCCGCAGGTTCTTCTTCAACCCCTCGGGGCTGCGCGGCTTCGCGCGGTGCGGCAGGTAGGCGGCGACCGCGTCGGCGGCGTCCTCAAGCGACTCGAAACCGTGCACGTGACTGAACATGAACTCGCGGATCCGGGCGCTGCCGTCCTTCTCGTAGCGGGGCACCACGTCGACGAGCACTAGCCGGACCACCGCGTCCGGGCCGGCCTGCCGCGCCGCGAGGATGCCGGTGAGCCCGCCCATGCTGGCGCCGATCAGCACGGTCGGCCGGCCGATGCGGTCGAGCACCGCCAGCGTGTCCTCGCACAACGCCTCGACGGTGTAGCGGGCATCGGGGGAGCGGTCGCTGTCGCCGTGCCCGCGGCTGTCGAGCGCCACCACGTGCAGGCCGTGGTCGGCCAGGATCTGCCCGGTCTTCTTCCAGGAGAACCGGTTCTGGCCACCGCCGTGCATCATCAGCACCGAAGGCCGTGACTCGTCGAACCGGGAAGTGGCCTCCGGGTTGTTCCATTCGTCGGCGACCAGCGTCAGATCGTCGGCACCGCGGAACGTCGCGGTTCTGGGTTCGCTGTGCTCGGTGCTCACGGCGTCCTTTCGGCGGGCCTCGGGTCAAGTACGTTACCCAGCGAGCGTGTTGTTGCCATCTTGGGTCCCGAACGCCACAGGTCACCATATATTTACGCTCGTGCAGCCCGGTCAGGATCCCGACGACGAACGTCGCAGCATCATGGATGCCGCCCTTCGTTGCCTCGCCGACCCGCACATCGGCCCGGTTCCGATGGCCCTGATCCTGCGCACCGCCGGGGTGTCGAGCCGGGCCTTCTACCGGCATTTCCAATCCAAGGACGACCTGTTCCTGGCGTTGCTCGACCAGGAGTGCGCGGAGGTGGTCCACCGCGTCGACGCCGTCGCGGACGCCGCGACGGGCGATGCGGCCGACCAGCTCGCCGCGTGGATCGGCGCGATGTTCGACATCGTCGCGAACACCAAGGCGCGCACGCAGCTGATGGTTGTCGATTCCGACGAGGTCCGGGCAGCCAAGGGGTACCGGACGGTACGCGAACGCCTGCACACCGCCCGCGAGAAGGGCCTGGCCGAGATCCTGCGCCGGGGACGCGACGACGGATCCTTCCCGCTGACCGATCCTGACCTCGACGCGATGGCGATCAATGCCGTCGTCAGCCGCGTGCTCGGCGGCCAGACCAGCGACGATCCGGAACGTCTGAAGCAGGCCCAGGTCGCGACGCTGGATTTCGCGTTCCGGGCGGTGGGGGCGCTCGGCCGCACCTGACGCCGCGATGAGTTCGGGACCGCCGGGCGGTCTGTTCACACAGCAGCCCGCCGGAGACCCGAAGGAGATCCATGCCCGCCATCACGCCGTCGCTGTGGTTCGACCACGACCTCGAGGACGCGATCGCGTTCTACTGCTCGGTCTTTCCGAACTCCTCGCTCGACTCGCTCGAGCGCTTCACCGAAGCCGGACCGGGCCATCCCGGGGAGGTGGTTTCGGCCACGTTCACCCTGGACGGCCACACGTTCATCGGGATCAACGGCGGGCCGCAGTTCCCGTTCACCGAGGCGGTGTCGTTCACGATCTCGTGCCGCGATCAGGACGAGGTCGACTATTACTGGGACCGGCTGGTCGTCGGTGGCCAGGAATCCTCCTGCGGCTGGCTCAAGGACCGCTTCGGGTTGAGCTGGCAAATCGTTCCCGACCGGCTGACCGAATTGACCCGCGACCCCGATCCGGCCCGCGCCGCGGCCGCGACCAAGGCGATGCTGGGCATGCGCAAGATCGTCATCGCGGACCTGGAGGACGCTGTCGCGGCCTGCTGACCTCGGCCGGAAAGCCTACTGCGCGACTCGTGTTGCTGGGTCCGAATTCGTTGATATACGGTTCTCCGCGTCCTCGCGTGTGTAACCTCAGCGGAACCCAAACTGGGTCCAGGCCGGTTGTGGGAGGACCCATGACGGTGAGGTGCAACGTAGGAGGGACCCCTCAATGGTCGCTTCCGGCGTGATCGCCAGACCCGTACGCGCATTCGGCGGCTTCTTCTCGATGGCGCTGGACACCTTTGTCGCGATGGGCAAACCACCGTTCGCGTGGCGCGAGTTCATCAGCCAGTCCTGGTTCGTCGCGCGCGTGTCGATCGTGCCGACGCTGATGTTGACGATCCCGTACACGGTGCTGCTGACGTTCACGTTCAACATCCTGCTCACCGAGTTCGGCGCAGCCGACTTCTCCGGTACCGGTGCGGCGTTGGGCACCGTGCGCCAGATCGGCCCGATCGTCACGGTGCTGGTGGTCGCCGGCGCCGGGGCGACGGCGATGTGCGCCGACCTGGGTGCGCGCACCATTCGTGAGGAACTCGACGCGCTGCGCGTGATGGGTGTCAATCCCATTCAGGCCCTGGTTGTTCCGCGGGTGCTGGCGGCGACACTGGTCTCGCTGGCGTTGTCCGCGACGGTGATCCTGGTGGGCCTGGCGGGCGCCTACTTCTTCTGCGTGTACATCCAGAACGTCTCGCCGGGTGCGTTCGCGGCCGGGCTGACGCTGATCATCGGTGCCACCGACGTGATCATCGCGCTGGTCAAGGCCGCGCTGTTCGGGTTGTCGGCGGGCATGATCGCCTGCTACAAGGGCATTTCCGTCGGCGGCGGACCTGCCGGCGTCGGCAACGCGGTGAACGAGACCGTGGTGTTCACGTTCATGGCGCTGTTCGCGATCAACATCGTCGCCACGGCCGTCGCGGTGAAGGTGACGATGTGACGGTCTCTCGTCCGCACTCTCAATTCCCCTGGCTCAAGGGCAAGTTCCGGGCCGTCGCGGACCCGTGGAATCAGGTCGGCGTGCAGACCAAGTTCTACGGACGCACGCTGCGCTCGATCGCCATCGCCGTCACCCGGTACCGCATCGAGCTGATCCGCCAGATCGCCCAGATGGGTCTCGGTGCCGGCGCGCTGATCGTGATCGGCGGCACCGTCGCGATCGTCGGGTTCCTGACGGTCACCACCGGCGCCCTGGTCGCGGTGCAGGGCTACACCGATTTCTCCGAGATCGGTGTCGAGGCGCTGACCGGCTTCGCGTCGGCGTTCTTCAACGTCCGCCTGATCGCGCCTGCCACAACGGCTGTCGCGCTGGCCGCGACCATCGGCGCAGGCGCCACCGCCCAGCTCGGGGCGATGCGGATCAACGAGGAGATCGACGCCCTCGAGGTGATGGGTATCCGCAGCGTCGCCTACCTCGCCTCGACCCGGGTGGTCGCAGGCCTTCTCGTGGTGATCCCGCTCTACTGCGTCGGTGTCCTCGCGTCGTTCTGGGCGGCGCGCTTCGGCACGACCGTGATCTACGGGCAGTCGACCGGTGTGTACGACCACTACTTCCGGACGTTCCTGAACCCGACCGACCTGGTGTGGTCGTTCGCGCAGTGCATCGTGCTGGCCGTGGTGATCATGCTGGTGCACACCTACTACGGCTTCAGCGCGCGCGGCGGCCCGGCCGGTGTCGGGGAGGCCGTGGGCCGCGCCGTGCGCACCTCGTTGATCCTGTCCGCATTCGTGCTGGTGATGATCTCGCTGGCGGTGTACGGGCAGTCCGGCAACTTCAACCTGGCGGGCTGAGCGGTGGACGACGAGGGCCTCAAACCCGGGTGGTGGACCCTGATCTTGGTCGTGCTGTTCGCGATCGCGATCTTCGTGACGTACGCGCTGTTCACCGGCTCGCTGAAATCGACTGTGCCGGTGACCTTGACGTCCGACCGTGCCGGTCTGGTGATGGAGACCAACGCGAAGGTCAAGCTGCGCGGGGTGCAGGTGGGCCGGGTCTCCGATATCGCGGTGACCGGTCAGCAGGACCCGACGGTCGCGCTGCAGCTGGAGATCGACCCCGATCAGGTGCAGTACATCCCCGCCAACGTCGAAGCGCAGATCAGGGCCACCACGATCTTCGGCGCCAAGTTCGTCGACCTGGTCTTCCCGGACGATCCCAGCGGCCGGCACCTCGAGGCCGGGCAGGTGCTGCGCTCACGAAACGTCACCACCGAGGTGAACACCGTCTTCCAGAACCTGGTCGCGGTGCTCGACCAGGTCGACGCCGCGAAGCTGAACAGCACACTGTCGGCGCTGGCCGACGGTGTCCGCGGCCAGGGCGAGCGCATCGGCCGGGCCACCACCGACGCCAATGAGGTTCTGCTCGCGCTGAATCCGCGCAACGAGACCATCCGCGAAGACCTGCAGGCGCTGACCGACTTCAACGAGACCTACAGTGCCGCCGCGCAGGACATCGTGACCACCCTGGACGCGGCGAGCACCACCAGCACCACCGTCGTTAACCAGGCCAAGGAGCTCGACGCGCTGCTGCTGGCCACGATCGGACTGTCCAACAGCGGGATCAACCTGCTGGCGCCCAACCAGGCCAACCTGATCAAGGCGATCAACACGCTGGCGCCGACGACGAACCTGCTCTACAAGTACAACCCGTCCTACACGTGCCTGCTGCTGGGCGCCAAGCAGCTGCTCGACGGCGGCGGCTACGAGGCGCCGGGCGGCAACGGCCGCACGCTCGTGCTCGACGCCGGGCTGTCGTTCGGCGACGACCCGTACCACTACCCGCAGCACCTGCCGATCATCGGCGCCAAGGGCGGTCCCGGCGGCAAGCCCGGCTGCGGTTCGCTGCCCAAGGTGGCCGACAACTGGCCGGTGCGGAACCTGGTGACCAACACCGGTTTCGGAAGCGGTCTGGACTGGCGGCCGAATCCGGGGATCGCGTTCCCGACCTACGCCAACTACCTGCCGGTGACGCGCGCGGTGCCGGAGCCGCCGAGCGTGCGCAACCTATTCGGCGGGCCGGCGATCGGTCCGGTGCCGTACCCGGGCGCGCCGGCCTACGGAGCCCAGCTGTACGCGCCCGACGGCACGCCGCTGTGGCCGGGTCTGCCGCCCGCGCCGCCGCCCGGTGCCCCGCGCGATCCCGGTCCGCGCCCGGGTTCGGAACCGTTCGTGGTCCCGCACCCGTCGCAGATGCAGCCGACGGCCGTGCCGTACCCGTTTGTTCCGCCCCCGGTTCCGGCCGTGCCCGGACCGCCGCGCTAGTTCCCGCCCGACCCCACCCGGCTAGACCCGAGAAGCACAGAGAGGTAACCGATGTCAGTCAGTATCCGGCGAGACGCGACGCGTCTCGGGGTGTTCCTGGCTGTCTGCCTGCTCGGTGTGTTCGGCCTGTTCGCGGTGTTCGGCCAGATGCGCTTCGGTGAGAAGACCCAGCAGTACCGCGCCGAGTTCGTCAACGTGACCGGGCTGGAGACCAACGACTTCGTCCGCATCGCCGGGGTCGAGGTCGGCAAGGTCAACAACGTCGAGATCCAGCCCGACACCACGGCTCTGGTCGAGTTCACCGCCGACGACTCGGTGGTCCTCACCGAGGGCAGCCGCGCGGTGATCCGTTACGACGACCTGATCGGCGGGCGCTACCTCGCCCTCGAAGAGGGGGCGGGCGGTACCCAGCGGCTGCAGCCCGGTGACACGATCCCGCAGGCCAGGACGTCGCCTGCGCTCGACCTCGACGCACTGATCGGCGGGTTCCGGCCGCTGTTCCGCGCGCTGGACCCGGACCAGATCAATGCGCTGTCGGGGCAGCTGATCACGGCACTGCAGGGCCAGGGCGGCACCATCAACTCGTTCCTGGCCCAGACCGCGGCGCTGACCAGCACGCTGGCCGACCGCGACCAGCTGATCGGAGAGGTGATCGTCAACCTCAACACGGTGCTGGGCTCACTCGGCGACCAGAGCGACCAGTTCGGCAAGGCCGTCGACTCGCTGTCCCAGCTGGTCGAGGGGTTGTCCGAACGCAGGCAGGAGATCAGCAACGGGCTGGCGTACACGAACGCCGCCGCGGGCAGCATCGCCGACTTCCTGACCGAGGCCCGCCCGCCGCTGAAGAAGACGATCGACGAAACCGACCGTGCCGCAGGCATCGTCGTCGCCGACCACGAGTACTTCGACAACCTGATCAACACGTTGCCGGACGCCTACCAGGTGCTGGCGCGCCAGGGCATCTACGGCGACTTCTTCAGCTTCTATCTGTGCGACATCGTCCTCAAGCTCAACGGCAAGGGCGGCCAGCCGGTCTACGTGAAGGTCGCCGGGCAGTCCAGCGGGAGGTGTGCGCCGCGATGAGGCCCTTCAGTGAACGCAACCAGTTCGTCATCGGTGCCGTCGGCGTCGGGATCACCGCGGCCATCGTGGTGGGCGCGGTGAACTACGACAAGATCCCACTGTTCGATCCGGGCCGTGAGTACACCGCGCATTTCGCCGAGGCCGGCGGGCTGACCACCGATGCGGCGGTACAGGTTTCGGGATTCAAGGTGGGCCAGGTCAAGTCGATCGAGTTGGACGGTCCGCAGGTGCTGGTCACGTTCACCGTCGACAAGGACATCCGCCTGGGCGACCGCACCGAGGCGGCGATCAAGACCAAGGGCCTGCTCGGCACCAAGATCCTCGAGGTCGTCGCGCGCGGCGAGGGCCGACAGGACGGCACCATCCCGCTCGCGCGCACCACGTCGCCGTACCAGCTTCCGGATGCGCTCGGTGAGCTGTCGGCGACCATCAGCGGCCTTGACACCGACCAGCTTTCGGAATCGCTGCGAGTGCTCTCGGCGACGTTCGCCGACACCCCGCCGCAGCTCAAGATCGCGGTCGAGGGCGTCGCGCGGTTCTCCGACACCCTCAACCAGCGTGACGCGCAGCTGCGTGGCCTGCTGGCGAATGCGAACAAGGCCACCACCGTGCTGGCCGAACGCAGTGATCAGGTGGTCAGCCTCGTCTCGAACACCAACGCGCTGCTGGCCGAACTGCAGAACCAGAGCGCGGCGGTGGATCAGATCTCCGGGAACATCTCCGCGCTGAGCCAACAGCTGCAGGGCTTCATCGGCGAGAACCGCGCCACCATGAAACCCGCGCTGGACAAACTCAACGGTGTGCTGACCATCCTCGACAACCGCAAGGAGCGGCTGCAGAAGTCGCTGAGCCTGCTCAACGACTACTCGATGTCGCTGGGCGAATCGGTGTCGGCGGGGCCGTTCTTCAAGACCTACGTGGCCAACCTGCTGCCCGGTCAGTTCCTGCAGCCGTTCATCGACGTCGCGTTCTCCGACCTCGGCCTGGACCCGAATGTCCTTCTGCCGTCGGAGCGCAGCGATCCGCAGGTCGGTCAGGCGGGTACCCCGGCGATGCCGGTGCCGTTCCCGCGCACCGGTCAGGGCGGGGAGCCGCGGATGACGATCCCGGACGCGATCACCGGTAACCCCGGTGACGCGGGCTGTGGCCCGCCCGGCATCCCGCTGCCCGGCCCCACGGGCTGCTACCCGTACCGCGAGCCGCTGCCGGCCCCGCCGCCCGGCGGACCGCCACCCGGCCCACCCGCGGTCGCGCCGCCCGGGTTGGCGTCGGTGCCCACACCGGACACCGGACTGTTGGTGCCCGCGCCCGGCGAAGCGCCGCCGCTGGTACCCGTCCCCGGGGAGGGCTCACGATGAGGAATCCCCGCACCTGGGTCGGTCTCGTGCTGGTGGTGCTGCTCGTCGCGGGCGTCGCGATTCTGGTGCGCACCACCGACAAGGTGAACCGCGTGAACATCGTCGCGTACTTCGAGAACAGCAACGGCATCTACGTCGGCGACGACGTCCGCATCCTCGGGGTGCCGGTCGGCCGGATCACCTCGATCGAACCCGAACCCGAACAGGTCAAGATCTCGTTCTGGTACGACGCCCGCTACGACGTGCCCGCCGACGCGGCCGCCGCGATCCTGTCGCCGGCGCTCGTCACGGCCCGCGCGATCCAGCTCACGCCGGTCTACACCGGCGGGCCGGTGATGGCTGACAACACGGTGATCCCGTTGCAGCGCACCGTCGTCCCGGTCGAATGGGATCAGGTGCGCGCACAGTTGGAGCGGCTCAGCGAGACACTGCAGCCGACCGAACCCGGTGACGTCAGCCCGCTGGGCTCGGTGATCAACACCACCGCCGACAACCTGCGCGGTCAGGGCGCCAGCATCCGCGAGACCGTCGTCAAACTGTCGCAGGCGTTCTCGGCACTCGGCGACCACAGCACCGACGTGTTCTCGACGATCAAGAACCTCGCGATCCTGGTGTCGGCGCTGCAGGACAGCACCGATCTGATGCGCCGCCTGAACCAGAACCTCGCCTCGGTCACCGGGTTGCTCACCGACGGGCCCGACGAGGTCGCCAACGCGATCCGCGACCTCAACGACGTTGTCGTGCAGGTGCAGGGCTTCGTCTCGGAGAACCGTGAAGCGCTCGGCACCACCTCGGAGAAGCTGGCCGGTGTCACCACGGCGCTCACCGAGAGCCTGGAAGACATCAAGCAGTTCCTGCACGTCGCTCCCACCACGTTCCAGAACTACGTGAACATCTGGCAGCCCGCCCAGGGCGCGATCAGCAGCGTGCCGCAGATCAACAACTTCGCCAACCCGATCCAATTCCTGTGTGGTGCGGTGCAAGCCGCATCCCGGCTGGGCGCCGAGGAGTCGGCGAAGCTGTGCGTGCAGTACCTGGCGCCGATCATCAAGAACCGGCAGTACAACTTCCCGCCGCTGGGGCTGAACCAGCTCGTCGGCGCCACCACGCGGCCCAATGAGCTGACCTACAGCGAGGATTGGCTTCGCCCGGACTACATCCCGCCGGCCGGAGCTGCTCCCGCACCCGCCCCGGTGGCGGATCCGGCGACGCTTCCGCCGGGTCAGGGACCCTTGATGCTCGACGCCCCGGCAGGCGCCGCGGAGATGCCGGTCACGACCGATCCGAACCACGGTCTCGCGGGCATGATGGTGCCGGGAGGCGGATCATGACCGTGCCGAGATCAGGCGCGGGGGTACTGGCCCTGTCGCTCGTCGTCGCGGTCGCGGCGTCCGGATGTGGTTGGCGTGGGCTGAATTCCGTGCCACTGCCGGGCACCCAGGGCCATGGCCCCGGCTCGTTCACCATCCAGGCGCAGATGCCCGACGTCGACAACGTCGAGCAGAACTCGCGGGTGCGCGTCGGCGACGTCAACGTGGGCACCGTTAGCAGGATCGAACGCCAGGGCTGGGACGCGCTGGTGACGATGACGCTCGACGGTGATGTGAACCTGCCCGCCAACGCGACCGCGAAGGTCGGCCAGACCAGCCTGCTGGGTTCGCAGCACATCGAATTGGCCGCCCCCACCGGCGAGGCGCCGAGGGGCCGCCTCGCCGAGGGCGACGTGATCCCGCTGGCGTCCTCGGGTGCGTATCCGAGCACCGAGCAGGCGCTGGCCGCGGTGGCGCTGTTGCTCAACGGCGGTGGGCTCGGCAACATCCAGGACATCACCGATGCGCTGTCCACCGCGTTCGCCGGCCGCGCGAACGACCTGCGCAGCCTGATCGAACAGCTCGACATCGCCGTCGGGCACCTGGAGGACCAGACCGACGACATCATCGCGACCTCGGAGAGCCTCAACAACCTGGTCGGGCAGATCGCCGAGCAGAAACCCGTGGTGGACAAGGCGCTCAAGACCATCCCGGATGCGCTGGCGGTGCTGCGCGACCAGCGCGACACCCTGTCGGAGGCGCTGGTGCAGCTGGGCCGGTTCAGCGCGCTGGCCGCCGATTCGGTGAACCAGACCCGCGACGCGCTGGTCCAGGAACTCAAGGACCTCGGACCGGTGCTGCAGTCGCTGGCCGACGCCGGACCCGCACTGACCCGCGCGCTGAGTTTCCTTCCGACGTTCCCGTTCCCGAAGGAGACACTGACCAACTGGATGCGCGGCGATTACGCCAACCTGACACTGGTCGTCGACCTGACACTGAGCCGCATCGATCAGGGATTCCTCACCGGAACCCGGTTCGAGTGCAACCTGACATGGCTGGAGCTGCAGTGGGGCCGCACCATCGGGCAGACACCGAGCCCGTGCAACCACAACGTCCCGCCGCCGGGCGGAAACCCGTTGGTGGCGCCGTACCGCTGGGATCAGGGGCGCTGACATGCGGTTGACCAGACAGATGCTGATCCAGCTCGCGATCTTCGCGGTGCTGGCCGTATCCGCCATCGGCATCATGGTTTTCGGCTACATGCGGGTACCGGAGATGGCCGGGATCGGCCAGTACAAGGTGACCCTGGAGCTGCCCGAGACCGGTGGACTCTACGAGCGCAGCAACGTGACCTACCGCGGGTCCCAGGTCGGGATCGTCGAACGGGTCGGCCTGACCGAGCGTGGGGTGGCCGCCGAGCTGTCACTGAACTCCGACGTCAAGATCCCGGCCGATCTGGTCGCGTCGGTGCGCAGCCAGTCCGCGGTGGGGGAGCAGTTCGTCGAACTGGTTCCGCAGAGCGGCTCGGGGCCCGAGTTGCGCAACGGCGACGTGATCCCGCGGGACCGGGCGCGGGTGCCCGCCGACGTCAACACCGTGCTGGAGCTGACCAACGAAGGCCTGCAGGCGATTCCGCAGGACAACCTCAGGACCGTCGTCGACGAGGCCTACGAGGCCGTCGGCGGTCTTGGTCCGGAACTGCGCCGTCTGGTCAGCGGGTCCACGCAG
Source organism: Mycolicibacterium parafortuitum (assembly GCF_002086815.1). Lineage (GTDB taxonomy): Bacteria > Actinomycetota > Actinomycetes > Mycobacteriales > Mycobacteriaceae > Mycobacterium > Mycobacterium parafortuitum. Next base: position 35,421 of record NZ_MVID01000023.1, on the reverse strand, counting down.
CTGGCGATCGACGCCAGGGCGAACCTCGACTCGCTGACCACGGTGATCGACCAGTCCCGCCCGGTGCTCGATTCGCAGACCGAGACCTCGGGGTCGATCCAGGCGTGGGCGTCGAACCTCGCCGACATCACCACCCAGCTGGAGAGCCAGGACAGCGCGGTGTCGGGCATCCTGCGCAACGGCCCCGGCGCGGCCGAGGAGACCAGGGCGCTGTTCGACGATCTGGCGCCGACACTGCCGATCGTGCTGGCCAACCTGGTCAGCGTCGGCGAGGTCGCCGTCGCCTACCAGCCGAACCTTGAGCAGCTGCTGGTGCTGCTGCCGCAGGGCACCGCGGTGACCCAGGCGGTGGGCGTCGCCAAGAGCGGCACCAAACAGGACTACATGGGCGACTATCTCGTCTTCAACCTGAACCTGAACGTCCCGCCTCCGTGCACCACGGGCTTCCTGCCCGCGCAGCAGCAGCGCGCGCCGACGTTCGAGGACGCACCCGACCGCCCCCAGGGCGACCTGTACTGCCGGGTGCCGCAGGACAGCGCGTTCAACGTCCGTGGCGCGCGCAACATCCCGTGCGCGACGGTGCCCGGCAAACGCGCGCCGAGCGCAGCGATGTGCGAGAGCAACGAGGTGTACGTCCCGCTGAACGAGGGCTACAACTGGAAGGGCGACCCGAACGCTACGCTGTCCGGGCAAGCCGTCCCGCAGTTGCGACCAGGGCAACAACCAGAGGCGGCTCCACCGCCGGGACCGGCCCAGCCGCCCATCGCGGCCGCCGAATATGATCCCGCAGACGGCACGTACGTCGGTCCGGACGGACGGGTGTACACCCAGTCCAACCTGGCCGGAAGTGCCAAAGAGGAGCAGACATGGCAGACAATGTTGCTGCCCCCGAAGGGGAACTGACCGAGGGCGCCGAGCCCACCGAGGGTACTGAGCCCACCGAGATCGACGGGATAGACGAGGCCGCCGAGATCGACGAGCCGGCCGCCCCGCGGTGGTCGCACGTCAAGCTCGCACTGGTCGCGGGCCTCGTCGGGGTGCTCGCGCTGACGGCTCTGACCGGATGGCTGGGCTACCGGACCTACGAGTCGAGCCGCGCCGAGCAGCAGCGCAACCTGTTCCTGCAGGTGGGCCGCCAGGGTGCGCTGAACCTGACGACGATCAGCTGGGAGAGCGCCGAGGCCGACGTGCAGCGCATTCTCGACTCGGCGACGGGAACGTTCTACGACGACTTCCAGCAACGCGCCGAACCGTTCGTCGAGGTGGTCAAGCAGGCGCAGTCCAAATCGGAGGGAACCATCGCCGAGGCCGGCCTGGAGTCCGCGAACGCGGACGAGGGGCAGGTCCTGGTCGCGGTCACGGTGCGCACGACCAACGCCGGTGCCCCCGAGCAGGCTCCCAGGGCCTGGCGGATGCGGTTGACGGTGCAGGAGATCGACGGTGAAGCCAAGGTGTCGAAAGTGGAGTTCGTCCCGTGACCGATGACGTGAAGAACGACGAAACCACGGCTGTGGAGCTCGAGGAGTCGTCCGCGATCGAGGACACCGAAGCCGCCGAGGACACCGAAGCCGCCGAGGAGACCCCAGCCGCCGACGACACCCCAGCCGCCGAGGACACCGAAGCCCCGGCGCCGAAGTCCACGCGCGGCATCGAGTGGTCGCGGGTGCTCGCGTTCGTCGTGCTGCCCGCGCTGGCACTGGTGCTGGCCGCCGGAGCGGGATATCTGAAGTATCTCGACGACTCCAACCGGGACGGGGTCATCACGGTGCCCGTCGAGGGCACGCCGTCGCCGGCGGAATCCGCGGTGCAGGCCGCACGCGACGGCACGATCGCGCTGCTGTCCTACGCCCCGGCCACCGTCGAGGAACAGCTCAATGCCGCCCGTGACCTGCTGACCGGCGAGTTCCGCGAGTCGTACACGTCGCTGACCAACGATGTGGTGATCCCGGGCGCCAAGGAGAAGCAGATCGCCGCGGTTGCCTCGGTGCCCGCCGCGGCCTCGGTGTCGGTGTCGCCGGAGGAAGCCGTGGTGCTGCTGTTCGTGAACCAGACGGTGACGGTCGGGGCGGGTGCGCCGACCGATACCGCCTCGAGCGTGCGGGTCACGCTGGAAAAGGACGGCGACCGCTGGCTGATCTCCAAGTTCGACCCGGTGTAATCCGCCGGCTCGCCCCGGTCGACGCCCAGACGCTCTGGCTGTCCGCCGCGATCCCGGACGACCAGTTCCTGGTGTACGCGTTCGACGGTCGCGCGGATGACCTGGACGCGGCGTTGGCCGAGGTCATGGAGCGGGCCGGGGCATGTCCCGAGCTCGGGCTGCGGGTCGTCGACACCGGCTTCTGGAGCTATCCGGAGTGGGCGCACCGCGCCGTCGGCGCCGATCACGTCGTCGTGCACGACCTTCCCGACGCGAGCTGGGACGGTTGCCTGGCCGCCGTCGCGGCGATGGGCGGCGAGCAACTCGACGCCCGCGAGCTGACCTGGCGGCTGCACGTGTTCCCCGGGGTCGCCGGAATTCCCGGCGCCACCGGGGACGGCGCCGTGGTGGCCGTGCAGATGTGCCACTCCCTCGGCGACGGGATCCGGGCCTCGGCGCTGGCCGCCTACCTGCTCGGCCGAAACGCTGACCTGCCCGTCGCGCAACCGCGCCGGATCAGGTCGTGGGCGTTGCCCTGGCACGCGGCACGTGCAGCCCGCGCCCACCGCAGGCTCGTCCGTGACACCGCCGCGGGACTCGTGCCCGCGCAGGCGGATACCCGGCCCGTGCTGCACAGCAACACCGAGCCCGGCGGGGATCGTCACCTGCGGACGGTGATCTGCACGCCGGAGCGGCTGCGTCGTCCGACGGTCACCGTCGGGGCGATGACCGCGATCTCGGCGGCGTTGGCTGGGCACCTGCGCGCCCTCGGAGACGATCCGGCGCACCTGGGCGCCGAGGTGCCGATGGCGAAAACCGCTCCACGGCAGGCGAACAACCATTTCGGCAACGTGGCCATCGGTCTCTATCCGGACGACGAACCCGTCCGCCGGGCCGAGCGGATCGCCGCGGATCTGCGCCGGCGTCGCCGCAGGGCCGCGCACCCCGCGATGCGCGCGGAGGAGGCGGCCTCGGCCGCGGTGCCCGCACCGCTCCTGCGCTGGGCTGTGGCGCAATTCGATCCTGACGTGCGCTCGCACCAGGTCACCGGCAACACCGTGGTGTCCAGCGTGAACCGCGGCGCGAAGGACCTCCGGTTCGGAGGCTCCGGCGTGCTGCTGACCGCGGGCTTCCCGGCGCTGTCCCCGATGATGGGGGTCACCCACGGTGTGCACGGCATCGGTGACAGCGTCGCGGTCAGCGTGCACGCGGCCGACTCCGCGATCGCCGACATCGACGCCTACGTCGAGCGGCTGGAGTGGGAACTGCGCTGACCCGGTCCAGCGACGGCTGCGACGGTGTTATACAGAGCAATGTCCAATAGAGCAGCGGCCAATCCGTACCTGGAGGGCGCCCACGCACCGCTGTCGGCGGAGTACACGCTGACCGAGCTCGAGGTCAGCGGGACGATCCCGGACCACCTCGACGGGCGCTATCTGCGCAACGGGCCGAATCCGATCGGCGAGATCGACCCCGAGCTGTACCACTGGTTCGTCGGCGACGGCATGGTGCACGGCATCCGCCTGCGTGACGGCCGGGCCGAGTGGTACCGCAACCGCTGGGTGCGTGGACCGCAGGCCGCCCGGTTACTCGGTGCGCCCGCGCCCCGCGCGCCCCGCGCGCCCCGCGGGCACCGCGGGGTCGCGTCCGTCGGCGCGAACACCAACGTGATCGGCCATGCCGGAAAGACGTTGGCGCTCATCGAAGCCGGGGTGACGAACTACGAGCTGACCGAGGAGCTCGACACCGTCGGCGCCTGCGATTTCGACGGCACGCTCACCGGCGGGTACACCGCCCATCCCAAACGCGACCCCGAGACGGGCGAGCTGCACGCGATCTCGTATCAGGTGATGGGCCGAAACACCGTGCAGTACTCGGTGATCGGGGTCGACGGGAGGGCGCGGCGCACCGTCGACATCGAGGTCACGGGATGTCCGATGATGCACGACTTCTCGCTGACCGAGCGCTATGTGGTGATCTACGACCTGCCGGTGACCTTCGACGTGCGCCGTGCGGTCGAGACGAGCGTCCCGCGCGGACTGCGGATGCCCGCGCGACTTGTGTTGTCCGCGTTGCTCGGCCGCATCCGGATTCCCGACCCGATCGCCGCCCGCAAGCCCGATACCAGTGTGTCGGACCACAGCTTCCCGTACTCGTGGAACCCGCGGTATCCGGCCCGGGTCGGGGTGATGCCGCGCGACGGCGGCAACGCCGACGTCCGCTGGTTCGACGTCGAACCGTGCTACGTCTTCCACCCGATGAACGCCTACGACTCGCCGATCGACGACACCGTCGTGCTCGACGTGGTCCGGCATCCCAAGATGTTCGCCACCGAGTTTCACGGGCCGAACGAGGGCCCGCCGACCCTGGACCGCTGGACGATCGACCTGGCCGACAGGAAGGTGCGCGAGACCCGCATCGACGACCGGGGCCAGGAGTTCCCCCGGGTCGACGAGCGGCTCGTCGGGAAGCGGCACCGGTACGGGTATGCGCCGCAGGTCACCGGCGGCGCCGAGGCGAGCGATGTGCTGCTCAAGCACGATTTTCTCGGCCAGGGGTCGGCGAGCCGGGCGTTCGGCGCCGGAAAGGTCGTGGGGGAGTTCGTGTTCGCACCGTCGTCGGCCGACGCCGCCGAGGACGACGGGGTTTTGATGGGTTACGTGTACGACCGCGCGACCGATCGCAGCGAGTTGGCGATCCTCGACGCCGCCACTCTGGAGGACGTGGCCCGCGTCAAACTGCCCCACCGCGTGCCCGCCGGCTTCCACGGAAACTGGGTTCCCGCGGGGTGAAGGGGTGGGCAGCAGCGTGACAGATGTTCTAAGTTTTGTTACATGACTGCCTACGATGTCGGACTCCTGATCCTGCGTGTGGTCCTCGGCCTCACGATGGCCGCGCACGGCTACAACAAGTTCTTCGGCAAGGGCGGACTCAAGGGCACCGCCGGCTGGTTCGACAGCATGGGGATGAAGCCCGGCATGTTCCACGCCCGGGTGGCGGCCGGCACCGAGATGGCGGCAGGCATCGGGCTCGCGGTCGGGCTGCTGACCCCGATCCCGGCGGCCGGCTTCGTCGCGCTGATGCTGGTCGCGGCGTGGACGGTGCACAAGCCGAACGGCTTCTTCATCGTCAAGGAGGGCTGGGAGTACAACCTGGTGCTCGCCGCGTCCGCCGTCGCCATCGCGGCGACGGGTGCGGGCCAACTCAGTCTCGACCACCTGCTGTTCAGCGGTTCGGCGTTGTACGACTACCTGCACGGCTGGTGGGGTCTGCTGATCGCCGCGGTGCTCGGGCTGGCCGGCGGCATCGGTCAGTTGGCGATCTTCTACCGCCCGCCCGCCAAGACCGGGGCCTAGTCAACCCGCGAGCAGACGCAAACTCGCGCGAATCCCGCCGGAATCGCGCGATTTTGTGTCTGTTCGGCGAAGGAGAATTGGAACACGTTCTAGTCTGAACGGATGGGGTTTCTCAAGCAGGACGCGCCCGTCGTCGACTACGCGGAATGGAGCAAGGGGACCAGGGCCGAGCGGATCGTCCCGATGGCCCGGCACTGGGCCGAGGTGGGTTTCGGAACCCCGGTGGTGCTGCACCTGTTCTACGTGCTGAAGATCCTGCTCTACGTGCTCGTCGCGTGGCTGATCGTGCTGAGCACCGCCGGGATCGACGGGTTCACCAACGTCGCCGCCTGGTACCACGAGCCGATCGTGTACCAGAAGGTGGTCTTCTACACGATGCTGTTCGAGGTCGTCGGCCTCGGCTGCGGGTTCGGCCCGCTCAACAACCGGTTCTTCCCGCCGATGGGATCGGTGCTGTACTGGTTGCGGCCCAAGACGATCCGGCTGCCTCCGTGGCCGAACCGGGTGCCGCTGACATCGGGGGACACCCGCACCCCGGTGGACGTCGTGCTCTACGCGGCGCTGCTCGTGGTGCTCGTGATCGCGCTGTTTTCTGATGGCACCGGCCCGATCCCGGAACTCGGCTCCGAGGTCGGGGTGCTGCCGGTCTGGCAGACCGCGGCGATCATCGGCCTGCTCGTGGTCGCCGGGCTGCGCGACAAGGTCATCTTCCTGGCCGCCCGCGGCGAGGTGTACGGCTCGCTGGCGGTGTGCTTCCTGTTCACCGGTGCCGACATCATCATCGCCGCCAAGCTTGTGTGCCTGGTGATCTGGCTCGGAGCGGCGACCTCGAAGCTCAACAAGCACTTCCCGTTCGTCATCTCCACGATGATGAGCAACAATCCCGTCATCCGGCCCCGGTCGATCAAGAGGAAGTTCTTCGAACACTTCCCCGACGATCTGCGGCCCGGCCGCGCGTCGCGGTTCCTGGCGCACTTCAGCACGGCCGTCGAAGGTCTGGTGCCGCTGGTGCTGTTCTTCTCGCACGGCGGCTGGGCCACCGCGATCGCGGCCGTCGTGATGCTGATCTTCCACTTCGGCATCCTGTCGGCGATCCCGATGGGTGTGCCGCTGGAGTGGAACGTCTTCATGATGTTCAGCGTCGTCGCGCTGTTCGTCGGCAACGCCGGCATCGGGCTGGGCGACCTGCAGAGCCCGTGGCCGATCGTGTTGTTCGTCGCGGTCGCGGGCACCGTGGTGCTCGGAAACCTGTTCCCGCGCAAGGTCTCGTTCCTGCCCGGCATGCGCTACTACGCGGGCAACTGGGACACCACGCTGTGGTGCGTCAAACCGTCGGCATCGGAGAAGATCACCGACGGCATCGTCGCGATCGCGAGCATGCCCGCCGCCCAGATGGAGAAGTACTACGGCAGCAAGGAAACCGCGGAGATGTACCAGTACATGGGGTACGCCTTCCGGTCCTTCAACACCCACGGACGCGCGATGTTCACCCTCGCGCACCGCTTGATGGCCGACGGCAACGAGGACGACTACGTTCTCACCGACGGCGAACGGATCTGCTCGACGGCGATCGGCTGGAACTTCGGCGACGGCCACATGCACAACGAACAACTGATCGCCGCACTGCAGAAGCGCTGCCGTTTCGAACCCGGCGAGGTGCGGGTGCTGATTCTCGACGCGCAGCCGATCCACAAGCAGCGCCAGGAGTACCGCCTCGTCGACGCCGCGACCGGCGAGTTCGAGCGCGGCTACGTGATGGTGGCCGACATGGTGACCCGGCAGCCCTGGGACGACACCGTGCCGGTGTACGCGACCTGGCAGAAGGGCGGTTAGCCCATCACGTCGCGGACGGGCACGCTCTCCAGGCCGGTGAGCAGCAGTTCGCGGGTCTTGTCGAGGTGCTTGCGCCAGTGGGCCTCGGCGCCGTCGGCGTCGCGGGCGCGCAGGAACTGCAGCAGCCGGCGATAGGACCGAAGCAGCGTCTCGTAGTCCGCCTTGGACACCGGCCTGCGTTCGTTGAACACGAAAGCCGTGTGCCTGACCGTGATCTCGTGCAGCATGCCCGCGATGATGCTCAGCGTCGCATTGCCGGACAGCTGCACCACCCGCAGGTGGAACGCGCCGGTGGTCTCGGCCAGTCGCGGCGACCGGAAGTCGTCGGTGACGAGCTGTTCGAGCATCGTCTCCAGCTCGTCGAACGCTGCGGCCGAACCGGTTTCGGCCAGCAACCGGGCGGCCATCGGTTCGATCGCGGACTTCGCGGTCAGCAGGTCGGCGATGGTGGCGCCGGAGAGTTCCAGCAGCAGGCCCGCCGGGCGGGCGACCACCTCGGGACCCGGGACGCGCACCCGCGCACCGGTGCGCGATCCGCGGCGCACCTCGACCAGCCGCTCCGATTCGAGCACCCGCACCGCTTCGCGCAACGTCGGTCTGCTGACCCCGAAGTGGGCCATCAGCTCGGCCTCGTTCGGCAGGAAGTCGCCGTCTTTGAGCTGACCCTCGACCACCATCCGGCGCAGCGTCCCGGCCACGAGCTCGGCGGTCTTCGGCGAGCGCACGGCCGTGCGGGAGGCGATGGCGTCGGGGCCGATCATCGGCGCCAGGGGCGTGTCGCGAGCCATGGCACCTCCTTCGACGGTCGACCTAGCTATGCAACTCAGTAAACCATGTGGGGCGGCAACTGCCCGATTTGCCAGGACAACGAGAGTCCGCGTGGCATGGTATCGGCCATGCCGCAGCAGCTGACCCCGAATGAGGCCGCCGCCCGGCTCGAACCCGCCGATACGCTGGGCATACCGCTGGGTCCAGGGCAGCCGCCCGCGCTGCTGCGGGCCCTCGGGGAACGCACCGACTGGTCCGATCTGCGCGTGTACGGGGCACTGCTGGCCGTGGGCACCGAACTGTTCTCCCGCCCCGGTGTGCACTACCTGTCCGGCTTCTTCGGCCCGCTGGAGCGGGCGCTCAGGGATGCCGGCGCCCACATCGAATTCACGCCCGCCGACTTCCGCCGCTTCGGGCCGCTGCTCGAACGGCAGGCGCCGCGGGTGATGACGACGGTCGCGACGCCTCCGGACGCCGACGGCTGGTGTTCGCTGTCCCTGCACTCCGGCGGCACGGTCGACGAGCTGCGCCGGGCGGGCGCCGACCCGCAGCGGCTGCTCGTCGTCGAGGTGTCCGACGGGTACCCGCGCACCTTCGGCCTCGGCGAGCGGCAGGGCCACGCGCTGCACATCGACGAGATCGACGTGCTGGTGCCCTCGTCGGACACGCCGCTCGCACTGCCCACCGCGCCACCGACCGACGTCGACACCGAGATCGCCAGGAACGCCGTCGCGTTCATCGAATCCGGGGCCACGTTGCAGACGGGGATCGGCTCGATCCCCAGCCAGATCGCGACGCTGCTGGCCCAGGGCGACGGCGGCGACTACGGGCTGCACAGCGAGATGTTCACCGACGGATGCATGCAGTTGCATCGCGCGGGCAAGATCACCAACGCCGGTAAGGGCCTCTACGACGGGGTGAGCGTGACGACGTTCGCCTTCGGCTCCGAGGACCTGTACGCGTGGCTCGACGGCAACACCGATGTCGCATTCCTGCCGGTCGACATCGTGAACTCGCCCGAGGTGATCGCGGCCAACCGGCGCATGGTGTCGATCAACGGTGCGCTGGCGGTCGACATCCACGGTCAGGTCGTCGCCGACACCATCGACGGCGAGCAGTTCAGCGGGATCGGCGGGGCCGAGGATTTCGTCGCCGCGGCCGGCCTCGAACTGTCGGACCGCTCGCTGGTCTGCCTGCCGTCGACCTACCAGAAGGACGGGGCGCTGCGGTCGCGGATCCTGCCGTGGTTCGGCCCGGGTGCGGTCGTCACCACGCCGCGCCACCACGTGGACGTCATCGTCACCGAGTACGGGGCCGCGGAGCTGGAAGGCCGGACGGTGCAGGAGCGCGGCCGGGCGCTGGCCGCGATCGCCCACCCGCTGTTCCGCGACGACCTACTCGCCGCGGCCGAGCGCGCCGCCGGGGGCCGCTCACCGGTGGTGTGACCGCGCGTGAGGACCCCCACCAACCAGTAGGTTGACCTAGTAAACCTTGTTCGTTTACGTTCGAGGCAAGACCCCGTGAAAGAAGGAGTATCACCATGGCTGAAGCCGTCATCGTCGAGGCTGTCCGGTCACCAGTCGGTAAGCGCAACGGCGCCCTGTCGGGGATCCACCCGGCGGAGTTGTCGGCTCAGGTGCTCAACGGCCTGGTGGAGCGCGCCGGGGTCGACCCCGCGCTCGTCGACGACGTCATCTGGGGCTGCGTGATGCAGGCCGGCGAGCAGGCTCTCGACATCGCCCGCACCGCCGTGCTGTCGGCCGGCTGGCCCGAGACCGTCCCCGGCGTGACCGTGGACCGCCAGTGCGGCTCCAGCCAGCAGTCGCTGCACTTCGCCGTCGCCGGTGTGATCGCCGGACACTACGACGTCGTCGTCGCCGGTGGCGTCGAGTCGATGTCGCGGACCCCGATGGGCTCGTCGCTGGCCAACGGCGGAAACCCCTACGGCGAGTCGTTCAAGGCCCGTTACGACAAGACCCCGAACCAGGGCGTCGGCGCCGAGATGATCGCCGAGCAGTGGGGCTTCAGCCGTACCCAGCTCGACGAGTTCTCGCTGCGTTCGCATGAGAAGGCCGCAGCCGCACAGGATTCCGGTGCGTTCAAGGATCAGATCGTCGGAATCAAGACCAAGGACGCCGACGGCAACGACACCGTGGTGCTCGAAGACGGCGGTATCCGCCGCGGCGGCACCGTCGAGTCGATGGCCAAGATCAAGCCCGCGTTCCGGGAGGACGGCGTGATCCACGCCGGAAACTCCAGCCAGATCTCGGACGGTTCGGCCGCGCTGCTGATCATGTCGGCGGAGAAGGCCAAGGACCTCGGCCTCAAGCCGCTGGCCAAGGTGCACACCGCGGTGCTCGCGGGCGCCGACCCGGTCATCATGCTCACCGCGCCGATCCCGGCCACCCAGAAGGCGCTGGCCAAGTCCGGTCTGTCAATCGACCAGATCGGCGCGTTCGAGGTCAACGAGGCGTTCGCGCCGGTTCCGATGGCCTGGCTCAAGGACATCGGCGCCGACGAGGCCAAGCTGAACCCCAACGGCGGCGCGATCGCACTCGGCCACCCGCTCGGCGGTTCGGGGGCACGCATCCTGACCACGCTGCTGTACCACATGCGGGACAACAACATTCAGTACGGCCTGCAGACCATGTGCGAGGGTGGCGGCCAGGCCAACGCGACCATCCTGGAGCTCCTGTGACCGAGACCGCAGTGGAGCCCGGCGCACTCACCGAGCGCCGGGGGAACGTCCTGATCATCACGATCAACCGTCCCGAGGCCCGCAACGCCGTCAACCAGGCCGTGTCCATCGGTGTCGGTGACGCGCTGCAGGCCGCACAGGACGATCCGGAGATCCGCGCGGTCATCCTGACCGGTGCCGGCGACAAATCCTTCTGTGCCGGTGCGGATCTCAAGGCGATCTCGCGTGGCGAGAACCTGTTCCACCCGGAGCATTCGGAGTGGGGCTTCGCCGGTTACGTGCGGCACTTCATCGACAAGCCGACCATCGCCGCGGTCAACGGCACCGCTCTCGGCGGCGGCACGGAGCTGGCGCTGGCCAGCGATCTGGTGGTGGCCGAGGAGCGCGCGAAGTTCGGCCTGCCCGAGGTCAAGCGCGGCCTGATCGCCGGTGCCGGTGGAGTGTTCCGGATCGTGCAGCAGCTGCCGCAGAAGGTCGCTCTTGAGCTCATCTACACCGGTGAACCGCTGTCCTCGGCGGATGCGCTCAAGTGGGGCCTGATCAACCAGGTGGTGCCGGACGGCACCGTCCTGGACGCGGCCCTTGCGCTCGCCGAACGCATTGCGGTCAACGCGCCGTTGGCCGTTCGTGCCAGCAAGCGGGTGTCCTACGGCGCGATCGACGGCGTGGTCGCCGCCGACGAGCCGTTCTGGAAGCAGACCTTCGGTGAGTTCTCGACGCTGCTGAAGACCGAAGACGCCATGGAGGGGCCGCTGGCCTTCGCCCAGAAGCGCGAGCCCGTCTGGAAAGCAAAGTAAGGAAGGCGAAAAGCCAATGAAGCGAACGATTTACGAAGCGGAGCACGAGGCCTTCCGCCAGACCGTCAAGGACTACATCGAGCGTGAGCTCGTGCCCAACGCGGAGAAGTGGGAGACCGAGCGTCTCGTCGACCGGTCGGCGTACACCGCCGCGGGCAAGTACGGTCTCATCGGGTTCAACATGCCCGAGGAGTTCGGCGGCGGCGGATCGGACGACTTCCGGTTCAACGCGATCATCGACGAGGAGACCGCCAAGGCCGGTGTGCACGGCCCCGCGCTCAGCCTGCACAACGACGTCGTCGGCCCGTACTTCAAGGAACTGGCCAACGACGAGCAGAAGCAGCGCTGGATGCCCGGCATCACCAGCGGCGAGCTGATCATCGCGATCGCGATGACCGAGCCCGGCGCGGGCAGCGACCTGGCCGGCATCCGCACCTCGGCCGTGCGCGACGGTGACGACTGGATCATCAACGGCTCCAAGACGTTCATTTCGTCGGGCATCAACTGCGACCTGTGCGTGGTGGTGGCCCGCACCGATCCCGAGGCCGGGCACAAGGGCTTCACGCTGTTCGTGGTGGAGCGCGGTATGGAGGGCTTCACCCGGGGCCGCAAGCTCGACAAGATGGGCCTGCACAGCCAGGACACCTCCGAGCTGCACTTCGAGAACGTCCGCGTGCCCAACGCCAACCTGCTCGGCAAGGAGGGTCGCGGGTTCTACCACCTGATGACCAACCTGCCCTCTGAGCGGCTGTCGATCGCGATCTCGGCGATCGCCGGCGCGCGTGCGGTGTTCGACGAGACGCTGCAGTACTGCAAGGACCGCAAGGCGTTCGGTCAGCCGATCGGCAGCTTCCAGCACAACCGCTTCCTGCTCGCCGAGATGGAGACCGAGCTCGAGGTCACCGAGAACTACATCGACCGCTGCCTGCAGGGCGTCGTCGACGGTGAGCTGACCGCGGTCGAGGCGGCCAAGGCCAAGTGGTGGGCCACCGAGACCGCCAAGAAGGTCGTCGACCAGTGCGTGCAGCTGCACGGTGGCTACGGCTACATGCTCGAATACCGCGTCGCGCGGGCCTATGTGGACGGACGTATCCAGACGATCTTCGGTGGCACCACCGAGATCATGAAGGAGATCATCGGCCGCGAGCTGGGCGTTTAACCACGCCGATCAGACACAAAATCGCCCCCTTTCACGCGAAAGGGGGCGATTTTGTGTCTGATCGGTCCGAGCGTCAGCCGACCGGAGCCTCGGCGGCCGGGGACAGCGGCGTGGTCTGCGCCGGCGCCTCAGTCGTCTCGGTCGCCTCGGCGGGGCCCGGAGCCGGCTCGGTGGTCTCCGTGCTGCTGGTGCTCGTCGGCGTGATCGGGGCCGGCGCCTGCGCCGGGTTGAGCACCTTGTCGACGATGTAGATCCGCGCGTTCAGCGCCTGGATGCCGCCGCAGACGACCTCGGCGGTTTCGTTGACCTGGATGTCGCCGCCGGAACCGGTCACCTCGATCTCGGTGCCCTCCTGCGTCGGGCGCTGGCCCTTGACGTCGTCGGGGCCGAGCAGGCCCAGGAACGCGTGGTAGTACAGCAGCGACGTCAGCGCGGCCGGATCGGTGCGCAGCATCTCGAGCTGATCGGCGGGCAGTTCCGCGAACGCCTCGTCGGTCGGCGCGAAGATCACGTAGGGCCCGTTGTCGAGGACGCTCGCGATGTTGACGGCCGGGTTGAACTGGCCCGAGACCGCCGAGCTGAAGGTCGAGATGGTCGGGATCTGCGACAGCGCGCTGCTGATCGGCAGGTTCGCCAGCGCCTTCCAGTTCGGCAGTGCTTCCTTGAACGCGCCGCACTCCGGGCCCTGCGGATCCGGGATCTCGGCGACCGTCGTGGTCGGCTCGGCGGAGGCGTTGACGGCGAGCGGTACGGACAGGGCGATGGCGGCGGCGCTGAGTGCGACGCCGACGGCCTTGCTTCGGCGGGTCTTCACGGTGAGCTCCTTACATCTGTCAAGTCGCCTGGAATGGTATGTGCCCGAAATGGTCACGGCCAAGTCGACCGACCGGGTCGCGGCCCCGTTTGCGGCCGCAAACACCGCTGTGAGCTGCGAGTTCGCTATTGGGCGCGGATGGTGCAGAGATGTTCGGAAAGGCCCCACAGCGCGAGCGCACGGCCCTCGTCGATCGCGTACGGCGCCGCCTGGGCGACCCGGCAGTCGGACAGGTACAGCGCGCCCCGGCCGTCGAGCTCGTCGCTGACCGCGGCCCACACCTGGGTGGCCGCGCCGTACTCGGGAGTCGTGAACTGCTTGCGGAAATCGGTGGCGGGGCGTTCCGGGTTGCGGGTCGCGGTCGACTTGTTCAGCGCGGCGAAGTCGTCGTTGGTCATGTGCCGGGCCAGGGAGGTCGCGACGATCCCGGGGTGCACCGCGAACGCACGCACGCTGCTGTCGCGCAGGCGCCGGTCGAGCTCGACCGCGTGCAGCACGTTGGCGGTCTTCGACGCGCCGTAGGCGGCGAACTTGTCGTACTCGCGGTGCTCCCAGTTGGGGTCCTCGAAATCGATGTCGCTGATGCGGTGCCCCTCCGACGACAGGTTCACCACCCGGGCGCCGTCGGCGGCGACCAGCGCCGGGAACAGCAGCCGGGTCAGCTCGAAATGCCCCAGATGATTTGTGCCGAACTGGATCTCGAAGCCTTCGACGGTCCTGCCGAACGGCGTGAACATGACGCCCGCGTTGTTCATCAGCACGTGCACCGCCGGGGTCAGCTCACCGATCTGCTCGGCTGCGGACGCGACGCTCGACAGCGACGTCAGATCGAGCTGCACCTGGGAGAGCTGGGCGTCGCCGACCTCGGCGCGCACCCACGCCTCGGTGTCCGCGAGCGCCTCGGCGTTGCGGGCCGCCAGGATCACGTGTGCGCCCGTGCTGGCGAGTGCTCGGGCCGATTCGCGGCCCAGACCCGACGAGGCGCCGGTGATGACGCAGGTCTTGCCGCTGAGGTCGACTCCGTCGACGATGTCGAGCGCGGTGGGGTCAGACGTCGTTGTCACGTTCGAAGGATTGCACGTCGCGCGCCGCCGTGGGGAAACCGCCCCCGTCCTACGATGGCGCCTATGGCCGAGCCCCTGATCCTGTCCCTGGCGGGACACACCCCCGACCTGCACCCCGACAGCTGGGTCGCCCCCAACGCGACCGTGATCGGCCAGGTGATCCTCGGCGCGGGCGCGAGCGCGTGGTACGGCGCGATCCTGCGGGCCGAGGTCGAACCGATCGACATCGGCGCCGGCACGAACATCCAGGACAACGTCACGATCCACGTCGACCCGGGCTTCCCGGCCCGGATCGGCTCCGGGGTGTCGGTCGGGCACAACGCGGTGCTGCACGGGTGCACCGTCGAGGACGACTCGCTGGTCGGGATGGGCGCCGTCGTGCTCAACGGCGCGGTGATCGGGGCGGGCTCGCTGATCGCCGCTGGGGCGGTGGTCCCGCAGGGCGCCGTGATCCCGCCCGGCTCGATGGTGGCCGGTGTGCCCGGCAAGGTCCGCAGGCAACTCGGCGACGACGAGATCGCCGGCATCCGCACCAACGCGACGCTCTATCAGGAGCTCGTCAAGGTGCACCGTGACGCAGGCAACGCCTGACCCAGGTTCTGAACCGGTGACCGCGGGTACAGCCCTACGGTGAACACCGTCCGCACCCTGGTCACCGGCGCGACCGGCTACATCGGCTCGCGCCTCGTCACCGAGCTCCTGCAGGACGGCCACCAAGTGGTCGCCGCGAGCCGCGATCCGGCTCGGCTGGCCGAGTTCGGCTGGTACGACGAGGTTTCGGCGGTCGCCCTCGACGCCCACGACGAGACGTCGGTCCAGCAGGCGTTGACCCAGGCGGGTCCCGTCGACGTGGTGTACTACCTCGTCCACGGCATCGGGCAGCCCGGATTCCGGGAGGCGGACAACCGGGCCGCGGCCAACGTCGCCGCGGCCGCGAAGGCCGCCGGTGTGCGGCGCATCGTCTATCTCGGCGGCTTCGTCCCCGACGACGACTCGTTGTCGGAGCACCTGACCAGCCGGGCCGAGGTCGCCGCGGCGCTGACCGTCGACGGCGGTCCCGACGTCGTGTGGCTCGGTGCGGCCATCGTGATCGGCGCCGGCTCCACGTCGTTCGAGATGCTGCGCTACGTCGCCGACCGATTCCTGTTGCTGCCCATGCCCGAATGGTCGGTCAACCCGATCGACCCGATCGCGGTCAGCGACGTGCTGCACTACCTGGTCGCCGCGGCCGACCCGAAGGTTCCGGCCGGGGCCTACGACATCCGGGGACCCGAGACCACCACCTACGGCGACCTGTTGCGGACCTACGCACGCATCGCGGGGATCTGGCGGGCGCCGGTCGCGGTGTACGGCATCGACACGTCGATGGTGTCGAAGGTGACCGGGCTGGTCCTGCCGGTTCCCGGCGGGCTGGCCGCCGACCTGGTGGAGTCCCTCGACTTCCCGATGATCGCGTCCGCGGGCGGGTTGTCCGCATTCGTGCCCGATCCGCCGGACGGGCTGGTCGGGGTCGAGGACGCGATCCGCCGCGCGGTCGGCAGCGCACCGCGCAGGCCGGTCAACGAACTGCTCGACCCGCATCACCTCGCCGACACCGACCCGGGCTGGGCCGGCGGTGATGTGTCGCGGTTGCGGCAACTGGCGAGCGCGGTGACCCCACCGTTGGTGCAGCCGATGCTGGGACTGCTGGCCTTCGTGCCCCGGCCGTTCGCCGCGGCGATCCGCACCGGGCTGGATACGGTGCTGGGGATGGTGCCCAAGGTGATCCCGGCGTGAGCGCGCCGACGAGCTGGGCCGGCGAGCTGCGCAAGATCGCGGCGACGAAGGCGCCCCCGTACAACGAGCCGCCGTCGGTGATCGGCAGGCGCAAGGTGATCGTGTCGGTGGTGGTGCTCGTCGGCGCCGCACTGCTCGGTTACTCGCTCAGCAGGCCGCCGGGGGACGAGACGTTCATCTGGCTGACCCTCGCGCTCGCCGGTGTGTGGGCCGCCGGTGCTTTCCTGTCGGGCCCGCTGCACATGGGCTACGTCTGCTTCCGCGGGCGCAACCAGCGTCCCGTCATCACCGGCACCCTGATCGGCATCGCGCTCGGCGGGGTTTTCGTCCTCGGCGCCCTGGTGGTCCGGGAGATCCCCGCCGTGAACGACTACGTCCGCGAGGTGCTGCAGTATTCGAACGCGGGCCCGCTCTACCTGATCGTGTTCATCACGGTGATCAACGGTGTGGCCGAGGAGATGTTCTTCCGCGGCGCGGTCTACACCGCGCTGCTCAAACACCATCCGATCATCTTGTCCACCGCGCTGTACGTCGTGGCCACCGCGGCGACCACCGGCAACCCGATGCTGGGCTTCGCCGCGATCATCCTCGGCACCGTCTGTGCACTGCTGCGGCGCGCCACCGGGGGAGTGCTCGCCCCGATGCTGACCCACTTCTTCTGGGGTCTGGTCATGGTGCTCGCACTTCCCCCGATGTTCGGCGTCTAACGCAGCGGGTGCGCGACCTCGTCGCGGTGCATCCGGGCCGCCCAGATCGCGACCAGGGCCAGCACCACCGGAACCACGCCCGCGGCCAGGAAGATCGCCTGCATCGACACCACTTTCGACAGCGGGCCGACGATCGCGAACGACACCGGCATGAAGGCCAGCGAGACGAAGAAGTCCAGGCTCGACACCCGGCCCAGCATCTCGGGCGGAACCCGCCGCTGGAGAAGTGTGGACCAGATGACCATCCCCGCGCCGTCGGTCAGCCCGACGATGAACGATGCGAGCGCCATCACCGCGAACGACGACGTCATCCCCAGCGCGATCAGCGGAATCGAGCCGGCCCCCCAGCACACCAGCATCGTGGTCAGGTAGCGCCGCGGCATCGGTCGCGACGACACCCCGAGAGCGCCCAGCGCGCTGCCCAATCCGAAGAAGGCCAGCACGAATCCGTAGGTCTGCTCGCCGTGCTCGAACCGGTCCTGCACGACGAACGGCAACAGCACCTCGATCGGCCCGAGCACGACGAGCACGAACACACTCGCGAACAGCAGCGTCCACAACAGCCACGGCGTCTTCACCATGAACGCGAAGCCGTCTTTGAGATCCCGCATCAGCTGTGGCCGATCACCGGCGATCGCAACGGGTTTCGTCGGCAGCCGGGTCGCCAGCAGCAACACCAGCCCGACCCCGAACAGCGCTGCGACCATCGACGCACCCAGGGCCGGGAACGTCGCACCGATCACCAGCCCGGCGACCGCGGGCCCGACCGCGCGCTGGAACACCGGGCGCACCACGCCCTCGACCCCGTTGGCCGCCAGCAGTTGCTCGGCGGGCAGGATCCTCGGCAGGATCGCGCTGTAGGCCGGGAAGAAGAACGCCGCCGCGACCCCGAGCGCGCCCGCGGCCAGCGCCATATGCCAGATCTGCAGCGCACCAAGGAATCCGAGGACGGCGACGGCCGTCGCGACGGCGGTGTTGACCACCTCGACGATGATGATGATCGCGCGCAGGCTCAGCCGGTCAGCGGCCAGCCCGCCGACGAGCACAAACGCGACCAGGCCCGCCGCCAGGCAGGTGGCCACCAGCGACAGTGCGGTGGGATCGTTGGTGAGCTCGATGACCTGCAATGCCATCACCACGGCCCACATGCCCTCGGCGAAGATCGACAGCGACACCGCGGCGATCAACAGGCGGTACTCGCGGAACCGGAACGGGGCGAGCACGCGCCACCCGCCGGCGATCACCGGCTGCTGGATCTCGAACTGCGTGCTCACCTATCGATGGTGGCCGATTCACCTGATGCGGGTCGAATGATTTTCTGAGCCTCGACCTCGTGGGCGAATGTGGGGGTTGTGCACGCCGAACCGCGGATTCGCGTACACAGGGCCCACAGTCGTGGGTCGGGATGCCTCAAACGTCGGTGAATTTCGGTGCGCGCCGCTGCTGGAAGGCCTGGGTGCCCTCGCGGAAGTCATTGGAGTGCAACAGCTCAAGCTGACCCTTGGTCTCGCGCTCCAGGGCGGGCTCCAGCTCGGTGAGCGTCGCGGCGTTGATGGCGTTCTTGGTCAGGCGCAGCGAGGCCGCGGGGCCGGTGACGAGGGTGTTGACGACTTTGTCGACCTCGGTCTCGAAATCGTCGGCCGGGTAGACCGCGCTGACCAGACCCCAGTTGTAGGCCTCCGCGGCGGGGATGCGCTCGGCCAGCAGCGCCATCCGCAACGCCCGGATGCGGCCCACCGCGGCCGCGATGAGCGCCGACGCGCCGCCGTCGGGCATCAGGCCGATCTTGGTGAACGCCAGCATGAAGAAGGCCTTCTCCGATGCCAGCACCACGTCGCAGGCGAGCGCCAGCGAGACCCCGACGCCCGCGGCGGCGCCCTGCACGACGGCGACGGCGGGCTGGGGCAGGTTCGCGATCGCGCGGATGCAACGGTTCGCCGCGTCCAGCACATCGTCGGGCGTGCCGGACGCGCCCGGGTTGGCGTGGTCCTCCTCGCTGATGCCCGCCCCCGAGCAGAAGCCGCGGCCGGCGCCGCCGATGCGGACCACCCGCACCCGCGAGTCACCCGCGGCGCGTTCCAGCGTCGCGGCGAACGTCTCCAGCATCGGCGCGCTGAGCGAGTTCAGGCTGTCGGGACGGTTCAGCGTCACGGTGAGCACGCCGCCGTCGAGGCTGACGGTGAGGTGGTCGATGCCCTGATACGCGTCGGTGGTGGTCATGAATGTCCCCTTCATCGGGGGCCTTCCAGACTGCTGAAGCCCCGTGGCCCGGTCGACTTGGTTATACAAGTAAGCTATGTCGCGGTCAACCGATCGATACTCATGAAGGGCGGTCAGCGTGGCTGGACCACTACAGGGACTTCGAGTTGTGGAGCTGGCCGGCATCGGCCCCGGGCCTCACGCCGCAATGATTCTCGGCGATCTCGGCGCCGACGTGGTGCGCATCGAACGCCCAGGTAAGGGCCCCGGACCGGCGACCAATCCGAGTCGTGACTATCTGCTGCGCAACCGCCGCTCGGTCGCGGCGAACCTGAAGAGCGACGAGGACCGCGACATGGTTCTGCGTCTGATCGCCAAGGCCGACGTGCTGATCGAGGGCTTCCGGCCCGGCGTCACCGAGCGGCTCGGCCTCGGCCCGCAGGATTGCGCCAAGGTCAACGAGAAGCTGATCTATGCCCGCATGACCGGCTGGGGGCAGGACGGCCCCCGCGCCCAGCAGGCGGGACACGACATCAACTACATCTCGCTCAACGGCGTCCTGCACGCGATCGGGCGCAAGGGGGAGCGGCCGGTGCCGCCGCTGAACCTGGCCGGCGACTTCGGCGGCGGTTCGATGTTCCTTCTGGTGGGTGTGCTCTCGGCCCTCTACGAGCGGGAACGCTCCGGCAAGGGTCAGGTCGTCGACGCGGCGATGGTCGACGGCTCCAGCGTGCTGTCGATGATGATGTGGTCGTTCCGCGGCATGGGCATGTGGAGCGACGAGCGCGGCGTGAACATGCTCGACACCGGTGCGCCGTACTACGACACCTACACCTGCGCCGACGGCCGCCACATCGCGGTGGGTTGCATCGAGCCGCAGTTCTACGCGGAGTTCCTCAAGGGGATCGGCCTCGACGGCGCGGACCTGCCCGACCAGAACGACATGAGCCGCTGGCCGGAACTCAAAGAAGCCTTCACCACGGCGATCGCGGCCCACGACCGCGATCACTGGGCTCAGGTCTTCGCCGGCACCGACGCGTGCGTGACGCCGGTGCTGTCGTTCGCCGAGGTGGAGTCCGAACCGCACAACACCGAGCGCGACACCTTCTACAGCGAGAGCGGGTTCCTCTACCCGGCGCCCGCGCCGCGGTTCTCGCGCTCGGCCCCGACCGCGCCCAAGGCGCCCGGGGTGCCCGGCGCGGACACCGAAGCCGTTCTGCAGGAATGGCTCTGACCCTTACTTTTTAAAACCGTCACGAAAGGACACGTTTCTGTGGAGATCAAAGACGCCGCCGCCGTCGTCACCGGAGGTGCTTCCGGCCTCGGTTTGGCGACGACCAAGCGACTGCTCGACCGGGGCGCCTCGGTCGTCGTCATCGACCTCAAGGGTGAGGACGTCGTCAAGGAACTCGGCCCGCGCGCGAAGTTCGTCGAGGCCAACGTGACCGACCCCGAGCAGGTGGCCGTCGCGCTCGATGCCGCCGAGGAGTTCGGCCCGCTGCGCATCAACGTCAACTGCGCCGGCATCGGCAACGCGGCCAAGACGCTGAGCAAGGACGGCCCGTTCCCGCTCGACGGCTTCACCAAGGTCATCCAGGTGAACCTGATCGGCACGTTCAACGTGCTGCGGCTGGCCGCCGAGCGCATCGCGAAGACTGAGCCCATCAACGGTGAGCGCGGCGTCATCATCAACACCGCGTCGGTCGCCGCGTTCGAGGGCCAGATCGGCCAGGCCGCGTACTCGGCGTCCAAGGGTGGCGTGGTCGGCATGACCCTGCCGATCGCCCGCGACCTGTCCCGTGAGTTCATCCGCGTGTGCACCATCGCCCCCGGTCTGTTCAAGACCCCGCTGCTGGGCTCGCTGCCGCAGGAGGCCCAGGACTCACTGGGCAAGCAGGTGCCGCATCCGGCCCGTCTGGGTGACCCCGACGAGTACGGCGCGCTGGCCGTGCACATCGTCGAGAACCCGATGCTCAACGGTGAGGTCATCCGCCTCGACGGCGCCATCCGCATGGCCCCGAGGTGATCGCATGACACTCAGGACGAAATTCACCGAGGCGTTCGGGGTCGAGCACCCTATCGCCCAGGGCGGTATGCAGTGGGTGGGTCGCGCGGAACTCGTTGCGGCCGTGGCGAATGCGGGCGCGTTGGGTTTCATCACCGCGCTGACGCAGCCGACGCCGGCGGATCTGGCCAACGAGATCGCCAAGACGCGGGACCTGACGGACAAGCCGTTCGGTGTGAACCTGACGATCCTGCCCGCGATCAACCCGCCGCCGTATGACGAATACCGCCAGGTGATCGTCGACTCGGGGATCAAGATCGTCGAGACGGCCGGCTCCAACCCGGCGCCGCACCTGCCGATGTTCCACGACAACGGCATCAAGGTGCTGCACAAGTGCACCTCGGTGCGGCACGCGGTCAAGGCGCAGAGCCTCGGTGTCGACGGCATCAGCATCGACGGGTTCGAGTGCGCGGGTCATCCGGGTGAGGACGACGTGCCCGGCCTGGTGCTGATCCCGGCCGCGGCCGACAAGATCGAGATCCCGATGATCGCCTCCGGCGGGTTCGCCGACGGCCGCGGCCTGGCCGCCGCGCTGGCGCTGGGCGCCGACGGCGTCAACATGGGGTCGCGGTTCATGTGCACCGTCGAGTCCTGCATCCACCAGAACGTCAAGGAAGCGATCGTGGCCGGCGACGAGCGGGGCACGGAGCTGATCTTCCGCAGCCTGCACAACACCGCGCGGGTGGCGTCCAACGTGGTGTCGCGGGAAGTCGTGCAGATCCTCGCCGGCGGCGGTCAGTTCGAGGACGTCAAGGATCTGGTGGCCGGCGTGCGCGGCCGCAAGGTGTTCGACGACGGCGATATCGACGCCGGCATCTGGACTGTCGGGACGGCGATGGGCCTGATCAACGACATCCCGACCGTCGGAGACCTGGTCGCACGGATCGTCGGGGAGGCCGAGGAGATCGTCACCGGCCGACTGGCGGACATGGTCACGCCTGCGGCGGAGCGCGTCTAGCGTCAAGCAAACCGAAAATGGAGGAGCGCGCGTCCGGTGGACGCGCGCTCTTTCATACTGCGGTGGGCAATACCTGATCGTCGTCGAGCTGCTCCGAGGTCAGGCCCTCGACGAGAAAATCGCCGTGGTAGAGAGCCTCGAAATCAACCTTGATGACATCAGCGTTGGTGTCGTCGATCCACATGTACTGGAGAGTAACCAGGCGGTCTAAGGAATCTTTGAGCTTGCTATCGGAAAACTGTGGCAATCCTTACCGCTCGGTAGGTTCTGCGCTTCAGGGGGCGCTGAAGTGGAACGGGTTGACGCCGTAGAGCGCGATCCAGGTCAGGACCGCGGCGACGAACGAGAGCACCAGCAGCGCTACCCGCACGCGCGCTGACCAGGCGATTCGTGTCAACACCCGGGCGTCGACCGAGTATGCACCGGCGCCGGTGAACAGCAGCGCCGCGGCGCCGAGGCCGATCAGGAACGGGACGTTGAAAGGATCGGACCACACTGTGGCCGCCGACACGTTCACCGCCCACGCGCAGAGCATCGCGCCCAGTCCGGCACACCCCGCCAACGGGGTCAGCACCCCGAGAAGCAGGCCGATGCCTGCGAGGGTCTCGGTGGCGGTGACCATGAACGCCGCGAACCCCGGCGCCCGCCACCCCGCGTCGGTCATGAACTGCACGGTCATGGGGAAGTCGGTGGCCTTGATCAGGCCGGCGTGCAGGAGTGCGGCGGCCACTCCGATCCGCAGGATCAGCAGCCCGGCGTCGACGGTCCCGGTGGCAGGCGCGGTCGTGGTGGATGGAGCTGTCGCTGTGTCGGTCATGTTCACTACGACTCGCCGGTTCCCCAAAACTCATCGCACGGGCGCCGGCCCCGTAGAACCCGACGCGCTGGAACAGTGGACAGCGGTGGTGCTGCACAATTTGATGACTGGTTGAAGGAGCCCGCTGATGAAGGAGGCCGCGATGAGCGACGTCGTCGATAACCCGTTCTTCGCCCGGCTGTGGACGGCGATGTCGTCGCGTGAGCCGGAGTCGCTGCGGCGGCTGCGCCGGGAGAACCTCGCCGGGTTGACCGGCCGGGTGCTGGAGGTCGGCGCGGGCACCGGCACCAACTTCGAGTTCTACCCGGCGACGGTCAGCGAGGTGGTCGCCGTCGAACCGGAGCGCCGCCTCGCCGAACACGCCAGAAAGGCCGCCTCGGGTGCGGCGGTCCCGGTCGTCGTCAGCACCGACACCGTCGAACAGTTCGCCGACGCCGAACCGTTCGACGCGGTGGTGTGCTCGCTGGTGCTGTGTTCGGTCGACAACCCCGATGATGTTGTCCGGCAGTTGTATTCGGCTCTGAGGCCAGGAGGCGAGCTGCGGTACCTGGAGCATGTGGCCAGTGCGGGCGCCCGCGCGCGACTGCAACGGGTCGCCGACGCCACCGTGTGGCCGCGGCTGCTCGGGAACTGCCATACCCACCGGCACACCGAGGACACCATCACCGGCGCGGGATTCCGCGTGACGGCGGCGCGGCGGCAGTGGACGTTCCCGGCGTGGGTGCCGGTGCCGGTCGCCGAGTTCGCGATCGGGGTGGCCCGTCGCCCTTAAAGAGAGGTGGAGCTCTTAGGGAACTGGAGCCCTTAGGGAGTGGTGGAGCCGACCTAGCCGAGCAGGACCGGCAGCCGCTGCAGCAGGCCGGGCAGCGCGGCGACCGCCGACTCGCGCAAGGTCACCGTCGCACTCGGCGACAACGGCGTCTCCTCGGGATTGACCTCGATCACCGGGACGCCGCGGGCGATCGCCAGCTCCGGCAGCCCCGCAGCGGGGTAGACCACCGACGACGTCCCGACCGAGACGACCACGTCGGCGTTGACGACGGCCTGCACCGACTTGTCCCAGGCGTCGTCGGGCAGCGCCTCGCCGAACCACACGACGTTCGGGCGGATCAGCCCGCCGCAGGTGTCGCAATGCGGGGGATCGACCGACTCGACGGGCTCGGGCATGTCCGGGACGGCGCCGTGGTACGCGGATCCGCATACGTCGCAATGGAATTCGAACAAGCTGCCGTGTACGTGGTACACCCGGCTGCTGCCGGCGCGCTCGTGCAGGTTGTCGACGTTCTGGGTGATCACGTGCACGTCGGCGTAGTCCTCCCACGCCGCGACCGCGCGATGGGCGTTGTTCGGCGCCACCGCGCTCATCATGTGGTGGCGCCACAGATACCAGGCCCAGACCCGGTCGGGGTGGGCGCGCCAACCGTCCGCGCTGGAGATCTCGTACGGGTCGACCTTGGCCCACAGCCCGGTCTCGACGTCGCGGAATGTCGGGACACCGCTTTCGGCGGAGATCCCGGCACCGCTGAATACCGTCACCTGCACCCCACCAAATTAGTCGCTGTAGGCAATACTGGGCACGTGGGGGACTTGGGGGATTGGGTACGCGTAGATCCGCATGCGTCCAGGCCGTTGTTCGACCAGCTCAGAACGCAGATCATCGCAGGGGTCCGGGACGGGGAACTCGCTCCCGGCACCCGGTTGCCGACGGTCCGCGAGCTGGCTGGTCAGATCAACCTGGCGGTCAACACCGTGGCGCGTGCCTACCGGGAGTTGGAAGCGGCGGGAATCCTGGAGACCAGGGGCAGGTTCGGCACGTTCGTGGCGCGGGCGGATCCCGCCGACGCCGCGATGGCGACGGCCGCACACACCTACGTCTCCACGGCCCGCGCACTCGGGGTCGGCAAGGACGAGGCGCTGCGCTACGTCGAGACGGCGTTCGGGTGATCAGCCGAACTCGAGCAGCGTGAACATCGGCCGCACGGAGTCGAGCAACGGCACCCGTGCGGCGGTCCACATCAACGCGTTGAGCAGTCGGCCGCGCACCCGCTCGACCGGAAGGTCGTGCACGGCGCGCACGCCCGCAACGGTGTTGACCAGGTCGGCGGCTTCGGCGAGGGTCAGCGAGAACGGCATCGAGGGCACCCGGTAGCGCAGGGATGCGCGCACCCCGCGCCGAACCAGGGACGCGAACGCCGACGGCGGCAGGTCGAAGATCATCTGGCCGCCGGGGAAGCGGGCCGCGCATTCGGTGATCAGCGCCATCGCCTCCTCGGGCTGCAGGTACATCAGCAGGCCCTCGGCGGTGATGAACACCCCGTCGTCGGTCTTCACCCGGTCCATCCAGCTGAAGTCGAGCGCGGACTGCGCGACCATCTCGACACGGTCGGAGGCGGGCAGCAGCTTGCGCCGCAACTCGACCATCGGCGGCAGGTCGACGGTCAGCCACCGGAACTCGTGCCCGACGTCCCGGGACCCGTCGGCTGCCGGCGCGTCGAGCCGGTAGAAGGAGGTCTGCAGACCCTCGGCCAACGCGACCACGGTCGCGCGGGGATGGTCGCGCAGGTAACGGCGGGTCCACTTGTCGAACACCAGCGACCGCACCGCCATGTCCTGGCGCCGCGTGAAACCGAACTTCGCGAAGTCGTAGTCGATCGAATCGACCAGATGGATCGCCATCGGATCGTCGATCAGCGAATCGGGACGCCGTGCCTCGGTGGCACGGACCAGCAAGGTCATCAGCGCGGTCTCGGACACTCCGGTGAGGTCGGCGGTGTGTTTGCCGTTCGGCGTCATCGTCAGCCCCTCCTGATTCGGGTTCGAAATCGAGGCACCTGGTCCATCCTCGCAGACCGCCGGAAGTCGTAGGCTCGTGCCATGACCCGCGATGTTTTCGACGACAAGCTGCTGGCGCTGATCGCCGGGAACTCGCTCGGCGTGCTGGCCACGATCAAGCGCGACGGCAGACCGCAGCTGTCGAACGTGTCGTACCACTTCGACGCGCCGGCACAGACCATCTCGGTGTCGATCACCGAGCCGCGGGCCAAGACCCGCAACCTGCGCCGCGATCCGCGCGCCGCGATCCACGTGAGCTCCGACGACGGCTGGGCGTACGCGGTGGCCGAGGGGGATGCGGTGCTGAGCCCGCCCGCGGCGAACCCCGCCGACGAGACCGTCGAAGGATTGGTGGAGCTGTACCGCAAGCTCGCCGGGGAGCACCCCGACTGGGACGACTACCGCAGGGCCATGGTCGACGACCGCCGGGTCCTGATGACGCTGCCGATCTCCCACATCTACGGCATGCCGCCGGGGAAGCGCTGAAACCGCGCGCGGCGGACTACGCTGCGGCCATGGCATCCAAGGAGTCGGCTCAGTCCGGCGAGGACGACAACAAGCGCAAGTTCCGGGAGGCGCTGGAGCGCAAGAACGCCAACGCGGTCAAGGGTTCGTCCCACAAGGACGGCGGCGCGAACAAGGCCAGAGGCTCCCACGGACCGGTGGAGAACCGGCGCGAGTTCAGGCGCAAGAGCGGCTAACGCCGAAATTGCATTCCAGCAGAAGTCTTCTCGACTTTTGCCTGCTGGAATGCAATTTCGGCGTTTCTCGGCTTAGTGGGCGACCGCCTTCTCTGCGCCGATCCCGGTCAGTGACCGGACCTCCATCTCGGCGGCGATCTTCGGGTCCTCGTCGTCGGGCGCGCTGAGCGTGCCGACAATGCCGAGGATGAACGCCAGCGGGATCGACACGATGCCGGGGTTGGCCAGCGGGAACCAGGCGAAGTCCGCACCCGGGATCATCGCGGTCTTCGATCCGGACACCGCCGGGGAGAAGACGATCAGCACGATGGTCGAGATGAGACCGCCGTACATGCTCCACAGCGCGCCGCGGGTGTTGAACCGCTTCCAGTACAGCGAGTAGATGATCGTCGGCAGGTTCGCCGCCGCGGCGACCGCGAACGCCAGCGCCACCAAGAACGCGATGTTCTGGCCGTTGGCCAGGATGCCAAGTCCGATCGCGAGGATGCCGAGCACGACCGCGGTGATCCGCGAGACCCTCACCTGCTCGGCCTCGGTCACCTTGTGTGACTTCAACACGCTGGCATAGATGTCGTGCGCGAACGACGCCGACGCGGTGATCGTCAGCCCGGCCACCACCGCGAGGATCGTCGCGAAAGCCACCGCGGAGATGATGCCGAGCAGGATCACACCGCCGAGCTCGAACGCCAGCAGCGGTGCCGCCGAGTTCACCCCGCCGGCCGCGCCGAGGATGCGGTCCGGGCCGACCAGCGCCGCGGCGCCGTAGCCGAGCACCAGAGTGAACAGGTAGAACGCGCCGATCAGCGCGATCGCCCACACGACCGAGCGCCGCGCTTCTTTCGCGGTCGGCACCGTGTAGAAGCGCATCAGCACGTGCGGCAGACCCGCGGTGCCCAGTACCAGCGCCAGTGCCAGCGAGATGAAGTTGATCTGCGAGGTCAGCGAACCGCCGTACTGCGCGCCCGGCGCCAGCACGTCACGATCGGCGACGCCCGCGGTGGTCGCACCGCTGATGGCCGACTGCGCCGAACCGAGGATCTCGGAGAAGTTCACGCCGAACTTCACCAGCACCATCACCGTCATGAAACCGGCGCCGGCGATCAGCAGCACGGCCTTGATGATCTGCACCCAGGTGGTGCCCTTCATGCCGCCGACGAGCACGTAGACGATCATCAGCACGCCGACGACCGCGATCACCACGGACTGGCCGGCGCGGCTGTTGATGTCGAGCAGCAGCGCGACCAGGCCGCCGGCACCGGCCATCTGCGCCAGCAGGTAGAACAGCGACACCGCAAGGGTGTTCGTCGCCGCGGCGAGCCGGACCGGACGCTGCTTGAGCCGGAAGCTCAGCACATCGGCCATCGTGAATTTGCCTGTGTTGCGCAGCAATTCAGCGACCAGCAGCAGGGCCACCAGCCACGCGACGAGGAAGCCGATCGAGTACAGGAAGCCGTCGTAGCCGTAGACCGCGATCGCGCCGGCGATGCCGAGAAAGCTTGCCGCCGACAGATAGTCACCGGCGATCGCGATGCCGTTCTGCGGGCCCGAGAACCCGCGGCCGCCGGTGAAGAACTCGTCGGCGGTGGCGTTGCGCTTGCTCGCCCGGATCACCACGATCATCGTCACGACGACGAACAGGCTGAAGATCCCGATGTTGGCCGCCGGGTTGCCGACGGTCTCGGATTGGGCCAGAAGGGTGGTCATTTGATCTCACTCTCCAGTTGGGTGCGGATCGCCTCGGCCCGCGGGTCGAGTTCGCGGTTCGCAAACCGCACGTAGAGGCCGGTGATCAGGAAGGTCGACAGGAACTGGCCGAGCCCGATGAGCAACCCGACGTTGATGTCGCCCCACACCCGGGTGGCCATGAAGTCGTGGGCGAAGGCGCCCAGCAGAACGTAGACGGCGTACCAGATGAGGAAGACCGCCGTCATCGGGAACACGAACCGGCGCAAGCGGTTGCGCAGTTCCTGGAACTCGGGGCTGGCCTGGACTTCTAGATAGCGTTCGCCGCTGATGGCTTCCGGGCGAATCGGAAGGTCTGTTTCGGACACCTTGATCTCACGCTCCTGACTGCTGTGAACCGGCTCTGGCGCAAACGTAGTTGAGATGCAGGTCACATACCCTGCTCGGCCGGAGTGCACACGGTGAGGACCGATGATGCTGCGGTGAACGGTCGGCTCATGGCGACGAACGGTGGGCGGTCTGCACCTAGCCCCGTGGCGTGCGCTCGATCCCCATCCCCAGATGTTCCGGAACGTGCATCCGCGCGAAGGTCTGCGCGACGTCGGCGGGTCTGCTGTCCCGGGTGAGCCGGCTGACGACGATCATCGTCGCGAACGCGAGCGGAACGCTGACCGCGGCCGGATAACCGATCAGCACCGCGGGCCAGCCGCCGAGTGCGCCCTCGTCGATACCGCCGACCACCGCGACGGTCACCGCGCCGCCGGAGAGCACCCCGCCGACGGCCAGACCGCTCATCGCCCCGCGGGCGGTCAGGCCGCGCCACCAGATGCCGAGCACCAGTAGCGGACACAGCGTCGACGCGGCGACGGCGAACGCCAGCCCGACGCTGCGGGACAGCTCGAGATCGCCAGAAGCGGCCAGCGCCAACGGGATCGGGATCAACCCGCCGACCACGGCGGCAAGCCGGAAATCCCGCACCCGGCCGGGCAGCACATCGGTGGCCAGCGCGCCGGCGAAGCTGACCAGCAGGCCCGACGACGTCGCCAGGAACGCCGCGATCGCGCCGGCGGCCACCAGCGCCGCCAGTAGTTGGCCGACCGGTCCCGCGAACGCCGACGCGGGGGCGAGCAGCACCGCCGCGTCGGCGGCGCCGGTGATGAGCAGTTGCGGGACGTACCACCGCGAGAACACCCCGAGCAGCGTCGGGAACAGATAGAACAACGACAGCAGCGCGATGACGGCCAGCGCCGTGCGCCGCGCCGCGCGGCCGTCGGGGTTGGTGTAGAAGCGCACCAGCACGTGCGGCAGGCCCATCGTCCCGAGGAACGTCGCGACGATGATCGACAGCACCTGATAGAGCGGGTGGCCGCCGCCGAGTCCGCCGCCGGAGGCGATCCAGTCCCGGCCCGCGCTCGGCGTTCCCGCGACGACCGGGGTGGCCGCCCCCGCCGCCAGCGTCAGCGAACTGCCCGCCCCGAGCGTGTGCTCCCCGGCTGATCCGATCGCGGTGTCCTGCACCGGCCTGCCGTCGAGGGTGCCGGTGACGGTGATGCCCGCCGGCGCGGCCACCTGGACGACGACGTCGGTCTCGATCTGGACGGCCGTCTCGTTCGGCACCGTCGGCGGCAGCGGGCCGCCGAGTTCCCCGCCGCGGTCGCTGAAGAACAGCCCGGCCAGCGCCAGCGCCGGGATCGCGACCGCGGTCAGTTTCAGCCAGTACTGAAAGGCCTGCACGAACGTGATCGAGCGCATGCCGCCGCCCACCACGTTCATGATCACGATCGCGCCGACGACCAGTGGTCCCAGCCAAACCGGGGTGCCGAGAAGGGTTTTCAGCGCGAGCCCGGCCCCCTGGTACTGGGGCACCAGGTAGAAGATGCAGATCACCACGACGACGAGCATCGCGACCTTGCGCAACCGGACCGAGCCGAGCCGGAACTCGGCGAAGTCGGGGACGGTGTAGGCGCCGGAACGGCGCAGCGGCGCGGCGACGAACAGCAGCAGACCCAGATAGCCGGCGGTGAAACCGACCGGGTACCACAGCGCGTCGGCGCCGTACTTGGCGATCAACCCGGCGACGCCGAGAAACGATGCGGCCGAAATGTATTCGCCGGATATCGCGGCGGCGTTCCACCTGGATCCGACGGTGCGCGAGGCGACCAGGAAGTCCGACGTGGTGCGGGAGAACCGCACGCCGTACGCACCGATCGCGACGGTCGCGACGGCCGCGGCGAGCAGCGCGAAAGCGGTCAGCGGTGATCCGGTCACGGCTCGGCGTCGATCACCCGGACGAAGTCGCGTTCGGCCTGCTCGGCCAAGCGCACGTAGAACCGGCCGATCCCGTAGAGCAGCGGATACACCAGCCCGGCCAGTACCAGCCAGTTCAGCCGGATACCGAACACGCTGACCGCGCCCAGCGCCGGGAAGGCGGCGTTCAGCAGCGGGATCGCCCCGATCAGGCCGACCACCACGGCCGCCAGTCGCAGCGCCAGCCCCAACTGCGCGCGCACCAGGCCGCGCACCAGCGCGTCACCCACCAGCGTCTGCTCCTGCACCTCGACGCGGGTGCGGACCATCCGGGCGCCGCGGCGGTGCGCGAGCACCACGCGTTGGCGTTGCGGCCGTTCGCTACTGGTCATCGGGGCTTCCCGCCGGACGCAGGTGCCGCATCGGGTTGCGCACCACCCGGTCGCGCAGTTCGCGGGCCTGGCGCCGGCTCACCGGGAGCTCGACCGCCGGTGATGCGCCGTTGGCCCGCAGCCGCACCAGGACGGCGCCGTCGGCGGTGCGCAGCCCCGACACCAGCCGCAGCGCCACCAGGTAGGACCGGTGGACGCGCTGGAATCCGCGGTCCCGCCAACGGGTTTCGAGGGTGCTCAGCGGTATCCGGACCAGGTGTGAACCGGACGCCGAGTGCAGCCTGGCGTAGTCGCCCTCGGCTTCGACCCAGCCGATGCTGTCGCGCGGGATCAGATGGGTGACCCCGCCGAGTTCGGCCGGGATCACATCCGATTCGGGCTCGCGGGTGGGATCGTCATCGCCGGCGGGAGCCGCGGTCTGCGCACCCGCGACCCGGCGCACCGCGGCGTCGAGGCGTTCCTCGCGGATCGGCTTGAGTAGATAGTCGAGCGCGCCGACGTCGAAGGCGGCGACGGCCTTGTCGTCGTGCGCGGTCACGAACACGATCGCCGGACGCTGCGCGTAGTTGGCGAGTACCCCGGCCAGTTCGATGCCGGACAGGCCGGGCATGTTGATGTCCAGGAACACCGCGTCGATGGTGCGCTGATTGAGTTCCCGCAGCGCCGACGTCGCGTCGCCGGCCCGGAACACCTCGCCGATGGCCGGATGCCTGCCCAGCAGGTAGGCCAGTTCGTCGAGGGCGGGGGCTTCGTCGTCGACGGCCAGCACGGTCAGCGGTCGCGTCACGATCTGACCACCCCGAACCCACCTCCACTGGCCCGCACACCCGACCGGAACTTCGGTACCCGCATCACGACCTTGGTGCCCGCGCCGATCGCGGTTTCGACCACCAGACCGTAGTCGTTGCCGAACGCGGCGCGCAGCCGATGGTCGACATTCGTCAACCCCACGTGTGCGCCGGCGCGGTCGCTGTTGGTGGTCTCGGACAGCGCGTCGCCCGGCCCGGCGCGCAGCGCCTCGGGATCCATTCCGACGCCGTCGTCTTCGACGGTGATGACGCAGTCGGAGCCTTCGTCGCGGGCGATCAGCTCGATGGAACCGCTTCCGCGTCCGGCGAAACCGTGCCGCACCGCGTTCTCCACCAGTGGCTGCAGCGCCAGGAACGGTACGACGACGTTGAGCACCTCCGGCGCCACGCGCAGCGTCACCTTCAGGGCGGGCCCGAACCGGGCGCGTTCGAGCGTCAGGTAGCGGTCGATGTTGCGCAGTTCGTCCGACAGCGTGGTGAACTGGCCCGCCGCGCGGAACGAGTAGCGGGTGAAGTCGGCGAACTCCAGGATCAGCTCGCGGGCGCGGTCGGGGTCGGTGCGCACGAACGACGCGATGGTGTTCAGCGCGTTGTAGATGAAGTGCGGGCTGATCTGGGCACGCAGCGCGAGCACCTCGGCGCGGTCCAGTCGCGCACGCGACGCGTCGAGTTCGGCGAGCTCGATCTGGCTGGCCGCATATCGGGCGACTTCGCCGACCGCGCCCAGCATTCCGGGCCCGGGGGAGCGGGTGGTCACGACCACCAGCACCCCCAACAGGTCGCCCGCTTCGGTCAGCATCGGCTGGGCGATCACCGCGGAATCCTTGGCGTGCGTCATCACCCGCCGCTGCCCGGAGATGGATTCGCGCGCGGCACCGTCGCATGCGTCGCACACGTCTTGGGTCCACACCAGGTCGAGGTCGGGGTCGCGGATCAGCGGCTCGCCGTCGCCGTCGAACAGCGCGAGCCCGTCGGTGCCGGTGAGCTCGCGCAGGAACGGCGCGGACGCCTCGGCGGATTCGGTGTCCAGCCCCCGGCGCAGTGCGCGCGCCGCCAGCGACGCGGTGTGCAGCGCGGCGTGTACGGCGCGCTCGGTCGGGGTGGCCACCACACGGCGGGTCCGGACCGCGACGACGACGGCGGCCACGGCGAGCAGGATCAGCGCGGCGGTGAGTGCGATCTCCAGCGCGCCTGACATAGCGCTACGTTACTTCGCCGCGCGATGCCGAATCGCGCTTACGGCAGCCCAATTGACGGCGGGTCGGCTTCCCCTACTGAATGGGGCAGGCGTACTTCTGCGCCACCGCCATCGCGCGCTGCTGTGCGCCGGGGCCGAGCACCCCCTGGGCCGCCAGCTCGAGGCCGATGTATCCCGGGATGCCGCCGATGCACGACTGGTGGGCCAGCCGCCACGCGGTGTCGGGATTGAGGTGGTAGCCATTGGCCTGCAGGCCCTGCATGTAGGCGTCGAATTCCGGGGTGCCCTGATCGGGTATCGCGTGCGCCGTACCCGCCAACGCGATCGCGGTGATGATCGCCGCACCAAGCCCCGCCAGTACCCGCCCCATGACCGCCTCCTCCGGTTTCCGGGTTCACGATGACACATCCCGGCCGATCTCAGGGCCGAATGCGCAGCTCACCGCGGTTGCCGCGCGGCCTAGACTGGCCGCGTGGCGAAATTGCAGTTGGTTCAGGATCCCGCGGCCGACGAGCTGTTGGAGGCCAATCCGTTCGCGCTGCTGGTCGGCATGCTGCTCGACCAGCAGATCCCGATGGAGGTGGCGTTCGGCGGCCCGAAGAAGATCGCCGACCGGATCGGGCGTTTCGACGCCGAGACCATCGCCGACTACGACCCCGAGGCGTTCACCGCGTTGTGCGCGCAAACGCCTGCGGTGCACCGCTTCCCGGGTTCGATGTCGAAGCGGGTGCAGGCGCTGGCCCAGGTCATCGTCGACGAGTACGGCGGCGACGCGGCGGCGCTGTGGTCCGACGGCGCCGACGGCAAAGAGGTGCTGCGCAGGCTCAAGGCGCTGCCCGGCTTCGGGGAGCAGAAGGCCAAAATCTTCCTCGCGCTGCTCGGCAAGCAGTACGGCGTCGACCCGAAGGGGTGGCGTACCGCCGCCGGCGACTACGGCAAGGCGGGCGTGCACATGTCGGTCGCGGACGTGAAGGATCCGGGGTCGCTGCAGAAGGTGCGGGCGTACAAGAAGGAAGCCAAGGCCGCAGCGAAGGCCGCCAAGGCCTGAGCCATGGATGCAGCGAAGGCCGCTAAGGCCTGACCTCGGCGTCCAGTGCCGCCAGATCGGTGAGCACCTTGGCGACCACCCGCCCGGTCGCGGTCGCGGTGTCCAGTCCGTCGGCCAGGCAGCGCAACGTGATGCCGCGGGTCGTCAGATCGGCGACCGTGTGCGTCACCTCGGTGACGGTCCGGCCCAGCCGTTCCAGCGCGACGACCACGACCACGTCGCCCGCGCGGGCGTAGCTCAACAGGGCCAGCAGCCCGGCGCGCATCTTGTCCGCCGAGCCCGCGGTCTTGTCGGTGAAGATCCGCCGCGGGTCCACTCCCGCGGCCGCGAGTTCGGCGAGTTGCTCGTCCAGGCTTCCGGAGTCACCCGCGGCCGTCGCATATCCCAACGTGGCCGCCACGCTTTCCAAGGTCTCATGCCGGAGCGCGCGGCGTCACAGAGACTCGCCGTCGAAGCGTTCCCGCGTCACGAACTCGGCCACCGGTTTGCGGGTCAGCTTCGTGACCTGGCGCTGCGGGCGGCCCAGCGGCAGCACGGCCGCGACCGCGTACTCGTCCGGAATGCCGAGCAGGTCCTTGACGGCGGCTTCCTCGGCGACCGCCATCGTCGTCAGCACCCCGCCGTAGCCCTCGTTGCGTGCCGCGAGCAATACGTTCCACACGAACGGGTAGACCGATGCGCCGGCGATCACCCCGACGCGGTCGAGGTCCTGGTCGAAGGCCGCGACGACAGACAGGTCCACGCAGACCACCAGCACGACGGCGGCGGTCAGCAGGGGGAGCGTCAGTTCGGCGGGCACCTCGGTCGCGGCGACCTCGTCGGGGGTGACACCCATGGGGTGCACCGGATTCCACGGTGCCTCGCCGTTGCGCTGCTGCGCGATGTAGCGGCGTGCACCGGTCTGGGTCAGCGCCGCGAGGGCTTCGCGGGTGGGGCGCTCGCGTACCGCGATGACGTGCACGCCCTGGCGGTTGCCGCCGCTCGGCGCGAACCGCGCGTGGTCGAGGATTCTGGCCAGGACATCGTCGGGCAGGGGGTCGTCGGTGAAACGCCGGACCGCGCCGGTCGTCCGCATCACGTCGTAGAGGTCCATATTGGGTGATCTTGTCTTATCGCAGGGCCGGTGCTGTGCCATTGTTGTGTCATGGCGAAGACACACTTGAACTGCCCCTGCGGCGAAGCGATCACCGGCAAGGACGAAGAGGATCTCGTGGAGAAGGCCCAGAAGCATCTGTCCGAGGTGCATCCCGGCCGCGAGTACGACCGCGACGCCATCCTCTTCATGGCTTACTGACCCACCAAAACGCCGAACTGGGATTCCCGGTTGTGAATCTGGCCAGATTCACAACCGGGAATCCCAGTT
>NZ_MVID01000022.1 GCF_002086815.1 Mycolicibacterium parafortuitum | reverse complement strand
GTGATCGTCGACGCTGATCAGGATCATGTCCTCTTTGTTCACAACGGCACTCCTTCCGTCCCGCTGCGCTGCGGGACATGCGGTCCAGGCCTTTTGTTCTCCTTGTAAGGAAACTAGCTTCTCCAAGAGTGAGAATCAACGTCCGATACCGATATCTGTGCTGGCTGGCGGCAACACCGCTGCTCGACGAGCGGTGCCGTTGATCAGCGGTTCAGCCCCCGAGCGTTGACGCCGAACACGAAAAGTGGAAATCTACTACCGGAATATGAGAACCTGATTCTCATGAGTGAGAGGAGCCCGTCGGTGCGAGTGGCACCCCTGCCGGCCGACCAGTGGGACGAGGCCGTCGACAAGGCACTGTCCGGGCTGATGCCGGCCGAGATGCGCAACCCGGACGTGGCAGGCAACCTCGTCGCGACGCTGGTGCGGCATCCGAAGCTCACCCGGTCGTTCCTTCGGTTCAACTTCCACCTGCTGTACGGCTCGACACTGCCGGAGCGGCTGCGTGAACTCGCCGTGCTGCGCATCGCACACGTGAGCAACTGCGAGTACGAATGGCGCCACCACGTCGGCATGGGCCGCGAAGCCGGACTGACCGACGAGATCATCGACGGCATCACGCGCGGCGAGGCCGCCGACGATCTCGACCGTGCGGTGCTCACCGCGGTCGACGAACTACAGAAGGACGCGGTCGTCTCCGACGCGACATGGACAGCGCTGTCCGCCCACCTCGACGAGCGCCAGCTGATGGATCTCGTCTTCACGATCGGTTGCTATGGCGCACTGGCCATGGCCATCAACACCTTCGGCGTACAACCCGACGCCAACACGGATGCAGAGAGGTAGCGAACCCCATGGCACATTTCCCGAAGCCTGACGTCGGCAGCTGGACCGAGAACTGGCCGGAGCTGGGCACAGCGCCAGTGGATTACACCGACTCCATCGACCCGGAGCAGTGGAAGCTGGAGCAGCAGGCCATCTTCCGCAAGACCTGGCTCCATGTCGGGCGCGTGGAGCGGCTGCCCAAGGCCGGCAGCTACTTCACCCGGGAGATGCCGTCCGTCGGCCAGGGCACGTCGATCATCATCAACAAGGACAAGGACGGAACCGTCCGCGCCTTCTACAACCTGTGCCGCCACCGCGGCAACAAGCTGGTCTGGAACGACTATCCCGGCGAAGAGGTTTCAGGATCGTGCCGGCAGTTCACCTGCAAGTACCACGCCTGGCGCTACGCGCTCAACGGCGATCTGACGTTCATCCAGCAGGAGGACGAGTTCTTCGACGTCGACAAGGCCGACTACCCGCTCAAGCCGGTGCGCTGCGAGGTCTGGGAAGGCTTCATCTTCGTCAACTTCGACGATGACGCCGAGTCGCTGGAGGACTACCTCGGCGAATTCGGGCAGGGCCTCAAGGGTTACCCGTTCCACGAGATGACCGAGGTCTACAGCTACCGCTCCGAGATCAACGCGAACTGGAAGCTGTTCATCGACGCGTTTGTCGAGTTCTACCACGCTCCGATCCTGCACATGAAGCAGGCGACGCCCGAGGAAGCCGCCAAGCTTGCCAAGATCGGCTTCGAGGCCCTGCATTACGACATCAAAGACCAGCATTCGATGATCTCGTCCTGGGGCGGCATGAGCCCGCCGAAGGACCTCAACATGGTCAAGCCGATCGAGCGCATCCTGCACAGCGGGCTGTTCGGCCCGTGGGACCGCCCCGACATCAAGGGCATCCTCCCCGACGAACTGCCGCCGGCAGTCAACCCAGCCCGCCAGAGGACCTGGGGCCAGGACTCTTTCGAGTTCTTCCCGAACTTCACCCTGCTGCTGTGGGTGCCGGGCTGGTACCTGACCTACAACTACTGGCCCACCGGCGTGGACACCCATATCTTCGAGTGCAACCTGTACTTCGTACCGCCGAAGAACACCCGCCAGCGGCTGGCGCAGGAGCTCGCAGCGGTCACGTTCAAGGAGTACGCGCTGCAGGACGCGAATACCCTGGAGGCGACGCAGACGCAGATCGGAACCCGGGCGGTCACCGAGTTCCCGTTGTGCGACCAGGAAGTGCTGCTGCGTCACCTGCACCACACCGCGCACAGATATGTCGACAAGTACAAGGCCGAGCAGGCCGCCAAGGCCGGGACCAACGGATCTGCCGCGAAGAGCGAGAAGGACGCCGCACATGTCTGAGACGAACGGAACCACCGAACGCCTGCTGCCCGAGGAGTTCGCCGACCTCGAGCGGTTCAAGGACTGGATCCTCCCGACCGAGCCGGAGCGCTACGCCAAGCGGCTTGCCTCGACGATGGAGGAGATGCAGGACCTCTACGACGTCGGCCTGGCGCGCCTGGAGGACGTGATGGTCTACCTGGACGCCCGATTCCCGTTGCACGACATGCCCGATGACGCCAAGCGCCTGATGCACCTGATGCAGTCGGTTGTGATGGTGAGCTTCCCGGTGGAGGTCTGGAAGCAGCCCCGCGTCCTCGACAGCGGGGCCGCGTGGGTCGAGATCATCCGGGAGCCGGTGGTCTAGTGCCGCTGACCCTCAAAGCTGCGGGTCTGCTCGACGTCGATGCCGGGGAGATCATTCGCCCCGGCATCGTCCACGTCGACGGCGACCGCATCGTCGGTGTCGGCGCCGGCAAATCAGACCCCAACGGGGGTTCTCCCCCGCCCGACTCGGAGGTCATCGACCTCGGTGACTCGATCCTGTTGCCGGGGCTGATGGACATGGAGGTCAACCTGCTGATGGGCGGGCGCGGCGAGACGCCGGGCCTGTCCCAGGTGCAGGACGATCCGGCCACGCGCGTGCTGCGTGCGGTGGGCAACGCCCGCCGCACACTGCGGGCCGGCTTCACGACGGTCCGCAACCTCGGATTGTTCGTCAAGACAGGCGGTTACCTGCTCGACGTCGCGCTCGGCAAGGCCATCGCGGCCGGCTGGATAGAAGGCCCCCGGGTGATCCCGGCCGGGCATGCAATCACCCCGACCGGCGGCCACCTCGACCCGACGATGTTCGCGGCGTTCATGCCGGGTGTGCTCGAGCTGACCGTCGAGGAGGGCATCGCCAACGGAGTCGACGAGATCCGCAAAGCGGTGCGTTACCAGATCAAGCACGGCGCCGAGCTGATCAAGGTGTGCTGCTCGGGTGGCGTGATGTCGCTGACCGGAGAAGCCGGCGCACAGCACTATTCGGACGAGGAGCTTCGCGTCATCGTCGATGAGGCGCATCGCAGGGGGCTGCGCGTCGCGGCCCACACCCATGGCGCCGAGGCCGTCAAGCACGCCGTCGAATGCGGTATCGACTGCATCGAGCACGGCTTCCTGATGGACGACGAGGCGATCCAGATGCTGGTCGACAATGACAGGTTCCTGGTGTCGACGCGCCGGCTCGCCGAGTACATGGACGTCTCCAAGGCCCCGAAAGAGTTGCAGGCCAAGGCCGCCGAGATGTTCCCGAAGGCGCGCACGTCGATCAAGGCCGCCTACGAGGCCGGGGTCAAGATCGCGGTGGGCACCGATGCGCCTGCGATCCCGCACGGCCGCAACGCCGACGAACTCGTCACACTGGTCGATTGGGGTATGCCCGCGGCCGCCGTGCTGCGGGCCGCCACCGTCGTGGCCGCCGATCTGATCAACCGTCCGGATACGCTCGGGCGTCTCGCCGAAGGCTATCTCGCCGACATCATCGCGGTCCCCGGCGACCCGCTCGCCGATATCGCCGTTACACGCGATGTCAACTTTGTAATGAAGGACGGTAAGGTCTTCAAGAATGACGTCACGCACTGAGGATCTCGTCGAGATCCAGCAGCTTCTGGCCAAGTACGCGGTCACGATCACCCAGGGCGACATCGACGGGCTGATCTCGGTGTTCACCCCGGACGGCACGTACAGCGCGTTCGGCTCGACGTACACGCTGGCGCGCTTCCCCGAACTCGTCGACGCCGCCCCGAAGGGGTTGTTCATGACCGGGACGTCGCTGGTCACGCTCGACGCCGATGATCCGGACAAGGCCATCGGCACCCAGCCGTTGTGTTTCATCGAGCACTCCAAGCACGACATGCGCATCGGGTACTACAACGACACCTATGTGCGCACCGAGGACGGCTGGCGGCTGAGAACCCGTGCCATGACCTTCATTCGACGCTCGGGCGAGCACGACTCGGGACGTCCGCACGCGATCGGGAGGCCTGACGGCGATGTCGCCGCCGGGGTAGCTCCGCACGACGATGTCGCCGCCGGGGCGGCTCCGGAGGCCCGATGAGCACCGATCTCTTCGAACCCGCGACGTTCCGCACGGAGCTGCGGAAGTGGCTCGACGAGAACGACCTGACCCCCGGCGACGATCACTCCCTGCAGGCGCACATCAAACAGTTCGCCAGGGTGCAGCGGGCGCTGTACGACGCCGGCTGGAGCCGTTACGGATGGCCGGAACACGCTGGCGGACTGGGCGGTCCGGTGATCCTGCGGGCCATCGTCGGCGAGGAGGTGGTCGGCCGGCGGCTGGCCGAGCCGGGTCCGTACTCGATGCTCGAAGTGCTGGCGCCGACGATGATCGACTACGCGCGTCCTGAACTCGCCGCGGAGATGGTGCCCAGACTGCTCAGCGGTGAAGAGCAATGGTGCCAGGGCTTTTCCGAGCCGGGATCGGGCAGCGACCTGGCGTCGCTGACCACGCGCGCGGTGCTCAAGGGCGACAAGTGGGTGATCAACGGCCAGAAGGTGTGGACGAGTTTCGCCCAGTTCTCGCACCGATGCGTGCTGCTGACCCGTACCGGCGACGCGGACACCCCCAACCACCAGGCGATCACCGCGTTCTTTGTCGACGTGGACACCCCGGGGATCACGGTGCGCCCGCTGCGCACCATGCACGATGTCGACGAGTTCTGCGAGGTGTATTTCGACGATGTCGAGGTCGACGCCGACCGGATGCTCGGCAACGTCGGCGACGGCTGGCAGCTCGCGATGGACCTGCTGCCCTACGAACGCTCGACGTGTTTCTGGCAACGGATCGCCTATCTTTACTCCCGCTTCGACGCGTTGGTCGACGAGGTGAAACGGCAAGGGCAGAGCATCGATTCGGACATGGGCGAGGTCTATCTCGCGCTGCACACGCTGCGGTGCCGGTCCCGCGCGACCCAGCACCGGCTGGCCGAGGGCCACAAGCTCGGTCCGGACACCTCGATC
Source organism: Mycolicibacterium parafortuitum (assembly GCF_002086815.1). Taxonomy (GTDB): domain Bacteria; phylum Actinomycetota; class Actinomycetes; order Mycobacteriales; family Mycobacteriaceae; genus Mycobacterium; species Mycobacterium parafortuitum. Next base: position 108,570 of record NZ_MVID01000022.1, on the reverse strand, counting down.
GACAAGGTGCTGCTGGCCGGCGCCGAGCAGCGGCTCTACGACACCGTGCGTGACCTGCTGCCCGGCGCCATCGAGCTCGACGACGGCGAATGGCGCACCGAATACCTGTACTCGCGCGCGGCCACGATCTACGGCGGTACCGCCGAGGTCCAACGCAACATCATCGCGCGTCGACTGCTCGACCTCGGAAAGGAGTGAGGATGGCCGCCCAGATGGACGAGTCGTCGCTCGAGATGCTCGAGGCCTCGCTGCGCAAGAGCATGCTCTCCTCGTCGGGTCCGGCGCTCGATGCCGCGCTGACCGAGATGGGCTGGGCGGACATGCTTTCGGAGATGCCCGAGGTGGCGGTGCCGCTGGTGTTCCGGCTGCTCGGCGAAACCGGCTCGCACGCATCGGCTCTCGTCGACGTGGTGCTGCACGCGACCGGCAACACGATCGGCGACACCGTGGAACTTCCGCTCCCCTATGCCGGGAACTCCTGGGTGGTGTGGGACCGGATCAGCGCCGAGGCCACCGACCCCACGCTGAGCGGGCTGCCGCTTCGCCGCGAGGAGGAGGGCTACCCGATCCGGGTGGCCGAGGCGCGGATGGCCGTCGGCTGGTGGCTGGTCGGCTCGGCGCGCGCGATGCTGAACCTGGCGCGCCAACATGCGCTGGACCGGGTGCAGTTCGGCAAGCCGATCGCGTCGTTCCAGGCGGTACGGCACCGATTGGCCGAGACGCTGGTCGCGATCGAGGGCGCCGAGGCCACGCTGAATCTGCCCAGCGCCGACAATCCCGATCTGAGCTCGCTGCTCGCCAAGGCCGCCGCGGGCAAGGCCGCGCTCACCGCGGCCAAGCACTGCCAGCAGGTGCTCGGCGGTATCGGCTTCACCGAGGAACACGATCTGCAGCACCACATCAAGCGCGCGCTGGTGCTCGACGGGTTGCTCGGCAGCTCTCGGGAATTGACCCGCAGGGCGGGAGCGGGTCTGCGGGCCCGCGGCTCGGTCCCCCGCCTCGCCCAGCTGTAGCCCTTTCCCTTTTGCGCGAGCGTGCGCAAAGTGCGTGCTGTCCCCCGCGTGTCGGCCGCGGACACGCACGCTCGCCCAGTGGTTCGGCCTACTTTATGTTGGCCTTCATCTCTTCGAGGTTCACCAGGACCGGCCAGCCGCCCACGCTCAGCGCGTTGCCGTGCCCGGTCTGGTGTACGTCGAACACCGACTGGATCGCGGCGTAGAAGCCCTGGACGTCCAGGGTCTGGTTGACCGCCCGCTTGGCCTGGCGCAACGCGAACGGCGGCATCTTGGCGATCTGCTCGGCCAGCGCCCTGGTCTCGGCGTCCAGCTGATCACGCGGCACCACACGGTTGACCATCCCGGTTGCCGCGACCTCGTCGGCCGACATCGCCCGGCCGGTGAACAGGATCTCCTTGGCCTTGCGCGGCCCGAGTTCCCACGTGTGCCCGTGGTACTCGACACCGCCGATGCCCATCAACACCACCGGGTCGGAGAACTGGGCGTCATCGGAGGCGATGATCAGGTCGCACGGCCAGCACAGCAGCAGGCCGCCGGAGATACACCGGCCCTGCACCGCGGCGATGGACGGCTTCGGCACATTGCGCCAGCGCAGCGTGTACTCCAGGTAGCGCTTGGCCTCGTGCTGGATGATGAACTCCAGCGTGATCTTGTCCGGGACGGGCCCGCCGCCGCGCAGATCGTGTCCCGCGGAGAAGTGCTTGCCGTTCGCGCGCAGCACGATCACCGACACCTCGCTGTCCTCCGCAGCGCGAGTCCACGCCGCGTCGAGCTCGTCGAGCAGCTCGGGGTTCTGCGCGTTGGCAGCCTCGGGCCTGTTCAGCGTGATGGTCGCGATCCTGTCGGAGACGTCATAGTCGATGTACACGGCAGTCCTCGGGTTCCGGAGGGACGATGGTTGGCCAGCGGTTATGTGGGCCCGACGCCCGCACGGCCAGACTTGGGCCTTCTGTTATCACCGAAATGAGAATACTATTCTCGTGATGAGGAAGTTACAATCTCTGACACGCTCGCCGAGAGGGGGTCGACGGCCGCTATGGCAAGACGTTCTCCGGTACAGTCAGTTCATGTTCTCCCCAGCCGGCCTGCATCCGAGCCCCCGGTGACGACGCCTAGCGAAGAACCGGCGTGGAAGCAGCGTGCGGTCGAACGTTCGATCAAGACGGCCAAACTGCGGGCCGCCCAGCGCGTGCAGCGTTTCCTCGACGCCGCGCAGGCCATCATCATCGAAAAGGGTAGTACCGACTTCACCGTCCAGGAGGTCGTGGATCGGTCGCGGCAGTCGCTGCGCAGCTTCTACCTGCAGTTCGACGGTAAGCACGAGCTGCTGCTCGCCCTGTTCGAGGACGCGCTGAGCCGGTCGGCCGAACAGATCCGGGCTGCCACGTCGGGCGAAGAAGAACCCATCGAGCGCCTGAAAGTGGCGATCCAGCTGCTGTTCGAGTCCTCGCGACCCGATCCGGCGGCCAAGCGCCCCCTGTTCACCGACTTCGCTCCACGCCTGCTGGTCTCGCATCCGTCCGAGGTCAAGGTGGCCCATGCGCCGCTGCTCGCCCTGCTCACCGAGCTGATGGAAGAGGCCAGCGAAGCGGGTCAGCTCCGCGCCGGCATCAACCCGAAGCGGATGGCCGCGATGACCATGCAGACGGTGATGTTCGTCGCCCAGTCGAGTGGTGACACCGACGAGAACGCCGCCCACCCGATCACCGCGGACGAGGTCTGGGACTTCTGCGCGCACGGGTTCGCCGCCGAATAGCGCGAGAATCACCCTTTAACTCGTCGAGAACGATATTTTCGGACTCGAACGTCCTTGCTCTCCCTCACGTGCGCAACTCGCTTGCGCGGATTTTGCGAGAGCGTGGTTCTTTGTAACAGAGAGCCACGATTGCCTTCAGCGAGTTCGCCATTGACACTCGCGTATCACCGATGACACAGTTGTGAGACAAATTGCAGCCCGATGTCTTACGCAAAAGCATGTCTTACGCAAAAGACTGATCCCAGCGAGAGGGAACCGTGACGATCAGCGCTGACGACTCCGACGTGCAGGACTCCGCCACCGACGAGTTGTACTACGACCCCTACAGCGTCGACCTCAACATGAACCCGTACGCGGTGTTCGCCCGCCTCCGCGAGGAGGCTCCGCTGTACTACAACGACAAGCACGACTTCTATGCGCTCAGCCGCTACGAGGACGTCAACAAAGGGGTCATCGACCACGAGACCTTCATCTCCGGCCGGGGCGCTCTGCTGGAGATCATCAAGTCCGGCATGGAGATTCCGCCCGGCACACTGATCTTCGAAGACCCGCCGATCCACAACATCCACCGAAATCTGCTGTCGCGGGTGTTCACCCCGCGCAAGGTGCAGGCGCTCGAACCGCAGATCCGCGAGTTCACCTCCCGCTGCCTGGATCCGGTCATGGGTACCGGCAACTTCGACTTCGTCAAGGATCTCGGCAACCAGATGCCGATGCGTGTGATCGGCATGCTGCTGGGCATCCCCGAAGAGGACCAACGGCGCGTCACCGACCACGGCGAGGCGACCCTGCAAGGCGATACGGTCGACCTGATGGCCACCGGCGAGGTGTTCGCGGAGTTCATCGACTACCGCACCGAACATCCGTCCGACGACATCATGACCGACCTGCTCAACGCCGAGTTCGAGGACGAGACCGGCACCGTACGCCGGTTGAGCCGCGAGGAATTGTTGATGTACCTGACGGTCATCGCGACCGCGGGCAGCGAGACCACCACCCGCCTGATCGGTTGGGCGGGCAAGACTCTCGCCGATTACCCGGACCAGCGCCGCGAGCTCGCGGAGAATCCCGCATTGATCCCGGCGGCGATCGAGGAGATCCTGCGCTGGGAGCCGCCGGCGCTGCAGATCGCCCGCTACGTGACGCGCGACGTCGAGTACCACGGCCAGACGGTGCCGGCGGGCTCGGCAATGCTCATGCTGGTCGGGGCCGCGAACCGCGACCACCGCCGGTTCCCGCCCAACGGCGACGTCTTCGACATCCATCGGGAACTGCGGTCGCACATGACCTTCGGCGCGGGAACCCACTTCTGCATGGGTAACGCGCTGGCCCGCCTGGAGGGCAAGGTCGCCCTCGAAGAAATCCTGAAGCGATTCCCGACCTGGGACGTCGACTGGGCGAACGCCAAACCGTCCCAGACCACAGCCGTCCGCGGCTGGGAATCCATGCCGACGTTCATCTGATCTGCATCCATCAGCGAAACACCCACCACCACTTAAGGACTGACACCCATGGCAGGACGCGTAGAAGGCAAGGTCGCTTTCATCACCGGTGCGGCACGCGGGCAGGGCCGCGCGCACGCGGTAAGGATGGCGCAGGAGGGCGCCGACATCATCGCGGTCGACATCTGCAGGCAGGTCGAAACCGTCGACAAGATCGCCGCCTCCACTCCCGAGGACCTGGCCGAGACCGCGGATTTGGTCAAGAACGCGGGCCGCCGGATCTACACCGCCGAGGTCGACGTCCGTGACTACGACGCGCTGAAGGCCGCCGTCGACGCCGGTGTCGAGGAGTTCGGCCGGCTCGACATCATCGTGGCCAACGCCGGCATTGGCAACGGAGGTCAGACGCTGGACAAGACCAGCGAAGAGGACTGGAACGCGATGATCGACGTGAATCTCAGCGGCGTGTGGAAGACGGTGAAAGCCGGTGTGCCGCACATCCTCGAAGGCGGGCGTGGCGGATCGATCATCCTGACCAGCTCGGTCGGCGGCCTGAAGGCCTACCCGCACACCGGCCACTACATCGCGGCCAAGCACGGCGTCGTCGGCCTGATGCGCACCTTCGCCGTCGAACTCGGCGCCCAGAACATCCGGGTCAACTCGGTGCACCCGACGAACGTGAACACCCCGCTCTACATGAACGAGGGCACGATGAAGCTGTTCCGACCCGACCTGGAGAACCCGACCGCCGACGACATGAAGATCGTCGCGCAGCTGATGCACACGCTGCCGATCGGCTGGGTGGAGCCCGAGGACATCGCCAACGCGGTGCTGTTCCTGGCCTCCGACGAGGCCCGCTTCATCACCGGTGTCACGCTGCCGGTCGACGGCGGCAGCTGCCTGAAGTAGACGTCGATGACCGCACCCGAGCTCTCGATCCCGCAGGGCTGGGACGAGATCTCCCCTGAGTGGATGACTTCGGCTCTCGCGCACCATTTTCCGGGAGCCGAAGTCGGCGGCGTCACCGTCGCCCTGCGTGACGACGGCACCAATCGCCGGGCCCGGCTGGCGTTGAGCTACGCGGCAGGCTCCGGCCCGGCGACGGTGTTCGCCAAGGCGGTCGATCCCGAACACGCCGACCTCGTCGCGCTGACCAGCGGTCTGTACCACGAGCCGCGGCTTTTCCTGTCGGGGGCGAACCTGCCGCTGGACCATCCCACGGTGTACACCGCGATCGTCGACGAGAGTCGCCGCGACTTCCTGATGATCATGGAGGACGTCGTCGCCAGGGGCGCCGACCCGCGTGACTCGACCCGCCCGATGACCGTGGAGCAGGTCGCCGCCGGAGTCCGCGGCCTGGCACGGTTGCACAGCGAGCACTGGGGCGAAAGGCTCACCGGCAACCCCGGCCTCGGCTGGGTCGAGCCGTTCGTCGCGTTCGAGGGCCTGGAGTACGCCCAACTGGACATCGCGCACGAGCGGCTCGGCGACTCGGTGTCCGGCGAGATCCTGGCGATGAGCGGAAAGGATCTGTTCGTCGACGTGTGGGCGCGCTACATCGGCTCGCTGACCGCCTCGGTGCCGACACTGCTGCACGGCGATCCGCACATCGGGAACACCTACGTGCTCCCGGACGGCACGGTCGGCTTCCTGGATTGGCAGATGGTGCGGCGGGGAAGCTTCTCGCTGGACCTCGGGTATTTCCTTCAGGGTGCGCTCACGATCGACGACAGACGCGCCGCCGAACGCGACCTGATCGACGAGTACCTCGGTGCGCTGCGACTGCCCGCCGCCGAACTACCGACGCAGCAGGACATCTGGCTGGGCTACCGGGCGTCGGTGGCCCACGGGCTGGCGATCTGGATGGCGACGCTGTCCGGCGGTGATGCGTGGCAGCGGGCGGACATCTGCCTGGCGTTCGCCCAGCGCTACGCCTCGGCGTTCATCGACCTGGACACCCGCGAGGCGCTCGAGACGCTCTGCGGCTGACGCATTCGGCGAATCGACGGTGATCATGTCGACCGGGTGGTTGCATGGTTGACCATGAAGCGACTCAACGGCATGGACGCCATGCTGTTGTACAGCGAGACCCCGAACCTGCACACCCACACCCTCAAGGTCGCCGTCATCGACACCTCAGAGTTCGACGGCGACTTCGGATTCGAGGTGTTCCGCCAGACCATCGCCCGGCGACTGCATCTGCTCGATCCGCTGCGATACCGGCTGGTCGACATCCCGTGGCGGCTGCACCATCCGATGTGGATGCAGGACTGCCCGGTCGACTTGGACTACCACCTGCGGCGGGTCCGTGTCCCGGCTCCGGGTGGGCGTCGCGAACTCGACGCGGTGATCGGCCAGATCGCCAGCACACCGCTGGACCGCAGCAGGCCGCTGTGGGAGTTCCACTTCGCAGAAGGCCTGGCGGCCGACCGGTTCGCGTTGATCGGCAAGGTGCACCACACCCTCGCCGACGGCGTCGCATCGGCGAATCTGCTTGCGCGACTCATGGATCTGGTCGACGCGCCCCAGGATGAACGCGACGAACCGCTGCAGGCCTGCGAGGAGCCGTCCCCCGGGGACCTGCTGTGGGAGGCCCAGCGTGATCATTTTCAGAACATCGCCGAGCTACCCGGGCTGATCTCCGACATCGCGCGCGGGGTGGTCCGGCTGCGCAGGCGTTCGAAGGAGCGCCGCAAGGTGGCCGATCTGGCCAAGCCGTTCAACGCCCCGCCGACGTTCCTGAACCACGTGGTGTCCCCGGTACGGACCTTCGCCACCGCGACGCTGTCGCTGGCCGAGGTGAAAGAAACCGCCAAACACCTCGGGGTGACGTTCAACGATGTCGTACTGGCTGTGGCCGCGGGCGGACTGCGTGAGCTGATGCTGCGGTACGACGGTCACGCCGACCGACCGATCCTGGCGACGGTACCGGTGAGCACGGACCGGTCGACCGAGCGGATCACCGGCAACGAGATCGGCGGGATGATGGTGTCTCTGCCGGTGCACATGCCCGACCCGATGGAGCGGGTGAAGCTGACCTCGGTGGCGTCCACGCGCGCCAAGGAGACCAACGACCTGCTGGGCCCGACACTGCAGGGGCGACTGCTGGAGTACCTTCCGCCACCGTTGGCGCCCGCATTGTTCAAGGCACAGGCCAAACGCGCCGACCACAACCGGCTGATGAACGTCGCGATTTCGAACGTCCCAGGGCCGAGACAGCGTGGCCACATCGGCGGCGCCCCGGTCAGCGAGATCTATTCCGTCGGTGTGCTTTCGGCGGGCAGCGCGTTCAACATGACAGTGTGGAGCTACGTCGACCAACTCGACATCGCGGTGCTCTCCGACGATCGCACGTTCGCCGAACCGCATGAGTCGACCGATGCGATGGTGCACGCCTTCGACGAGCTGCGGCAGGCGTGCGGGTTGCCCGCCGCGACCACCGTGGACACCGCGCTACCACCGGCGTAGTCGCCGGATCGGTTCAGTTGCCCCGCAATTCGTTGCGCAGAATCTTTCCCGTACTACCGCGCGGCAGTTCCGGCAGGATCGTGATCTCCCGCGGCACTTTGTAATTGGCCAGGTTGTCGCGCACGTGCTGCTTGAGGTCGTCGGGGTTCACCGAACTGCCGTCGGTCAGCACGACGAACGCGGCCAGTCGCTGACCGTACTCGGCGTCGTCGACCCCGAGCACGGTGGCTTCGGCGACCTCGGGGTGCACCGTCAGCGTCTTCTCGACCTCGATCGGGTACACGTTCTCCCCGCCGGAGACGATCATCTCGTCATCGCGGCCGACGACGAACAACCGGCCGGCGTCGTCGAGATAGCCCAGATCGCCGGAGGCCATGAACCCGTCGTGGAAAGCTTTGTCCGTCCCGGCCGAGCCTTCGGTGTATCCGTCGAACAACGTCCCACTCCGCACGAAGATCTGCCCGACCTCCCCGGGCGGCAGTTCTCGGTGCTCGGCGTCGAGGATGCGCAGTTCCGTACCGTCGGCGGGCCGGCCCGCGGTGTCGGGCGCGGCACGGAGGTCCTCTGGTGTGGCCGTGGCGATCATGCCGGCCTCGGTCGCGTTGTAGTTGTTGTAGATGACGTCGCCGAACTGGTCCATGAACGCGGTGACGACGTCGGGACGCATCCGCGACCCCGACGCGGTCGCGAACCGCAGGGACTTGCCGCTGTAGCGGTTCCTGATCTCCTCGGGCAGGTCCATGATGCGGTCGAACATCACCGGCACGACCGCGAGACCGGTGGCCTGGTATTTGTCCACCAGCGCGAGGGTGGCGGCGGGGTCGAACTTGCGGCGGGTCACGATCGGGCACGCCAGCAGCGCGGCGAACAGCAGTTGCGAGAAACCCCACGCATGGAACATCGGCGCCGCGATCACGATCGGTTCCTCGGCGCGCCACGGCGTCCTGTCCAGCACGGCCTTGAGGTCGCCCGCACCGCCGCTGCCGGCAGATCGTTTGGCGCCCTTGGGACTTCCGGTGGTCCCCGAGGTCAGCAGGATGACGTCACTCTTGCGGGTGGCGGGCTGCGGCCGCTGCCCGAGGTGAGCGGTGATCAACGACTCGACGGTCACGGCGTTCGCGGGCTCGTCCACCCAGGCCAGGATCCGCCGGGCCTGCGGGCGGTCGGTCAGCGCGCGGTCGACGGTCGGCGCGAACTCCTGGTCATAGATCACGACATCGGCGCCCTCGCGCTCGATGACCTCTTTCATCGCCGGGCCGGCGAACGAGGTGTTCAACAGCAGCACGTCGGCGCCGATGCGGTTGGCGGCGACCAGCGCCTCGATGAACCCGCGATGGTTGCGGCACATCACCGCGATGGTGGACAGGCCGGAGTCCTCCGCATCCTTCTGCAACGCGACCCCGAGGGCGTCACAGCGGTCGTCGAGTTCCCGCCATGTCAGCGTGCCGAGTTCGTCGATCACGCCCGGTGCGTCGGGACACCGCTGCGCGGCGGTCGCGAAGCCGATGGTGGCGTTCACACCCGCTCTTCGCACGGCCAGCCCCATCCGCAGGTAGCGGTCCGGGCGCAACGGCGCGATCAATCGCGCACGCCACAGCGTCGAGAGCAACCCGACCTGGTCTGCCACGGCGCTCATCCCAGCACCGGGAATCGCCGCTTGCGCGCCAACTCGTCGAGCGCGGTCTGCATGGTGGCCCGCACGTACTGGTCGACCTCGTCGATGTCGGGGTCGTCGCCGAACCGCGCCACGATGTCGACCGGTTCGAGCACCTGGGTGACGATCTTGGACGGCAGCGGCAGGTTCGGCGGGAAGATGACCGACAGGCCGAACGGGAAGCCGATGCTGACAGGCAGGATCTCCATCCTCGCTCGGGTCAGCCCGATGCGGCGGGCGATCGAATCGCCACGGGCAAGGAACATCTGGGTCTCCTGCGCGCCGATCGACACCACGGGGACGATCGGAACACCCGCCTCCAGCGCGGTGCGCACGTAGCCGGTACGGCCGGCGAAGTCGACTTTGTTCGCCGTCAGCGTCGGCCGGTAGGAGTCGTAGTCCCCACCGGGGAACACCAGTACCACCGCTCCGGATCGCAGGGCATCCGCGGCGTTCTCGCGCGTCGCCTCGATCACCCCGGCGCGGCGCAGCAGGTCGCCCAGCGGTCCGATGAACACCCCGTAGTGCGCGAGCGTGTAGAGCGGGCGGTCGAACCCGAAGCGTTCGTAGAAGGCCGGGGCGAACACCATCACGTCCGGGGTGAGCATGCCGCCCGAGTGATTCGACACCACAAGTGCCCCACCACTGTCCGGGAGCGAATCCATGCCGTGCACATCCGCGCGGAAGTATCGTCGGATCAACGGACCCACCCAGTCGGTGATCTGACGGGTGAAGGCGGGGTCCCACTTGGCCGTCTCGGCGCGCTCGTCGGACATGGTGGCGGATATGCTACTCTCCTAAAAGGAGAATGTCATATCCGCAGGTAGGAGGCTTTGGATGGCGAGTGCGTCCGGTACGGTGCTCGTCACCGGAGGCTTCGGCCTCGTCGGTTCGGCCACTGTCCGCCGATTGGCCGAACTGGGCCGCAGCGTCGTGGTCGCCGACCTCGACACACCGGCGAATCGATCGGCGGCCCAGCACCTACCGTCCGGGGTAACCGTTCGGTGGGCAGATCTAACCAACGCCGAGCAGACCGCACAGCTCGTCGCCGACGTGGCCCCCGCGGCGATCATCCATCTCGCGGCGATCATCCCGCCCACGATCTACAAGAATCGGGCGCTGGCCCGTCGCGTCAACGTCGACGCGACGGCGACTCTGGTCAAGATCGCCGAAGCGCAGCCCACTCCCCCACGGTTCGTCCAGGCGTCGAGCAACGCGGTCTACGGCGCACGCAATCCACACAAGGCGACCGGACCGGTCACCGCGGACATGCCGATGAAACACTCCGATCTCTACAGCAGTCACAAGGCCCAGGCCGAGGAGATCGTGCGGGCGTCGTCCCTGGAATGGGTGGTGCTTCGGCTCGGCGGAGTGTTGAGCGTCGACCCCAAGGCGATCCCGTTCAACGCCGACGCTCTCTACTTCGAGAGCCTGCTCCCCGTCGACAACCGGGTACACAGCGTCGACGTCCGCGACGTCGCATGGGCGTTCGCCGCCGCGACGACGGCCGACGTGGCCCGCGAGATCCTGCTGATCGCCGGTGACGACTCACACAAGCTGTCCTACGCCGACATCACCCCCGCGCTGGCCGCGACCCGAGGGATCAAGGGCGGGCTGGTACCGGGGCGCAAGGGCGACCCCGATGACGACGACGCATGGTTCGTCACCGACTGGATGGACACCACCCGCGCGCAGGAGGCCCTGCAGTTCCAGCACTATTCGTGGCAGGCCATGCTCGACGAGGCCAGCCGCAACGCCGGGCCGTCGAAGTATGTGCTGCCGCTGCTGTCCCCGTTGATCCGTGCGGTGCTCAAGCGCCGCGGCGCCTACTGGAAACAACCCGGCCGGTACGCCGATCCGTGGGGAGCGATCAAACGCCGGCTCGGCGACCCCGCACCTGACGCCTAACCGGGCCCGAGCGTCGGCACCCCGGTGGCCGGGTGGAAGTACCAGCCGCCACTGGCCTCGGTGCCGCCGTCGACGTGGATCGTCTGCCCGGTGATGTAGCTCGACATGTCCGAGGCGAGAAACACCGCCGCGGAGGCCATCTCGTCGACATGGCCGGCACGCCGCATCGGCACCATCTGGGCCATCGACTCGGACAGATCACCGACGGCGAGGGCCTGCAGGCCCTCGGTCATGGTGAGATCCGGCGCCAGTGCGTTGACGCGGATGCGGTGCGGGGCGAGTTCGAAGGACGCCGTCTGGGTGTAGTTGACCACACCGGCTTTGGCCGCGGCGTAGGCCGCGTACCCGGGGGCGGCACGGCTGCCCTCGATCGACGTCACGTTGATGACACTGCCCGGCTCTCCGGCATCGACCAGCCTGCGGGCGACCCGCTGCGTGCACAACAGGACATGGCGCAGGTTGCTGCGGTACAACGCGTCCCAGCCGTTCTCCGAAGTGTCCAGCAATGCCGAACGGAACGTGCCGCCGGCGTTGTTGACCAAGACCGACACCGTGCCGAGCTCACTTTCGGTGCGCGCGAGTGCCGCGTCGACGGCCGCGGCGTCGCGGACGTCGACGGCCAGACCGAGCGCGCCGATCTCCGCTGCGGCGGCCGCGCACGTATCGGGATCGCGCTCCCAGATCGCCACCGAGGCACCGAAAGCCGCCAGCCCCCGAGCGATTCCTCGGCCGATGCCGGCGCCCCCGCCGGTGACCACGGCGACGCGGCCGGTGAGCAGGACGTCCGACGGTGAGATGACCATGACGCAGGTTAGCGCGCGGGCGCGGTCCCGATGACGCCATCGGCTTCCAGCGCGGCGATCTCGGCGTCGCCCACGCCCAGCTCGCGCAGCACCTCCGCATTGTGCTGGCCGAGCAGTGGCGCCGGCGCGGTGTGCACGCGGCGCGGGCCGCGGCTGCTGCGAAACGGCACCGTGCTGTGCGGGGTGGGCGGGTTGACCGGGTGCTCGACCGTCTCGAAGAAGCGACGCGCCGCGAGCTGCGGGATCTCGGTCTGGCGGTGCGGCTGCAGCACCTTGGCGACCGGGACTCCGTTGTCCCACAACGCCTCGACGATCTGGTCCCGGGTGCGTTCGGCACACCACGCCGACAGGTGCCGGTCGATCGCGTCGTGGTGGGTGCGCCGCCCCGCCGCGGTCATCAGGTCGTCGGCCATCGCCCAGTCCGGCGCGCCGATCGCCTGACGCAGACCCACCCACTGCTCGTCGGTCGCCACCGCGACCGCCACCCAGCTGTCGGCACGACCGAACTCGTCGATCTCGTTGGACAGGTACAGATTCTGCGGCGCGGCGGTGGGTCCGCGGTTGCCGTCACGGTGCAGCACCGCACCATGGGCGGAGTATTCGATCACCTGCTCGGCGGCCACGCTCAACGCGGCGTCGACCATCGCGGCCTCCACCATCGAGCCGTCCCCGGTGCGCCGGCGGTGCTCCAGCGCGATCAGGATCGCGTTGAACGCGTGGATACCCGCGTTGGGATCGCCCACCGAATACGGCTCGAACGGGTTGAGGTCGGGATAGCCGGTGAGCCAGCTGATTCCGGCCGCGGCCTCGATGACGTAGGCGAACGCCGGGTTGTCGCGCCACGGTCCCTCGAGACCGAAACCGGGCATGCGGGCCATCACGATGTCGGGCTTGATCTGTCTGACCGCGTCGTAGGTCAGGCCCATGCTCTCGATCACCCGCGGGGTGAAGTTCTCCACCAGCACATCCGCCGTCGCGATCAACCGTTTGAGCAGGTCCCGGCCGGCCTCGGTGGACAGGTTCAGCGTGATGCCGCGTTTGTTGGTGTTCAGCCCGGAGAAGATCGGTGACTGCTCCCACCAGTTGTCCTCGGTGACCGGGATTCCGGCGATCAGCCGGGTGCCGTCGGGATGGCGGGTGGACTCCACGTGGATCACGTCGGCGCCGAGCATCGCCAGCAGATGCGTGCAGCTCGGGCCCGCCCAGAATGTCGTCATGTCGACCACCCGCAACCCGGCGAACGGCAGGGCGTCGTCTCGCGAGACCGCCTCCACGGTAGCGCCGGCGCGCTGATCGCGACCGTGCCGGCGGTCTCGCGAACGGTAGAGGTCGGTGTGCTCCCCCAGGCGCGGCGCGGGTTCGGGGTGACGCAACGCGTCCACCGAGATCCGGTACGGCGCGGCGGGTTGGGTGAATCCGTCGCGCGGGTTGACGACGAACGACCGGCGCGCGACGTAGTGGTCGAGCCGTTCGACGTTGGCGCCGTTGGCCACCGGGGCGTTCGGGATCCGGAATGCGGTGGCCAGGTCCCGGATCTCGTCGACGGTCTGCTCGGCCACCCAAGCGTAGAGCTCCTCGGCTTTCTCGTTGGCCTGCTGGGTGATCGACAGCGGCGACTCCTCGTCGATCCATTCGACATGGCCGGTCATCGCGCACAGGTCGAACCACTGTTGCGCGGTCCCGCAACCGATGTCGACCAGGCCGTCTTTCGCCCGCGCGATGCCGGGGACGGTCAGCCTGCGGGCATCGCGCCACGGCCGGCCCAGCATCGCGAAATAGCTGACCGGGTAGTAGGTCAGGCCCAGGATGTCGGTTTCGAGCATCGACAGATCGACCAGCTCGCCGCCGCCGCGCATCCGAGACGCCAGTGTCGCCGCACTCGCGTAGGCGCCGGCCAGATACTCGCCGACCTGTCCGCCGACGTAGACGGGCGCCCGGTCGGGCGCGCCACGGCCCAGCCCGACGATGCCGCCCGACCATGCCTGCAGGGTGAACTCTGTTGCGGGACGGTCCTTCCACGGGCCGTCCAGGCCGAACGGGGTGATCGCGGTGACGGTCAGGTGGGGGTGACGCTCGCTGATCGCCGCCGGTGCGAACGCGGCCAGGCCGGCCACCCCTGGTCCCGTGGACCAGATCACCGCGTCGGCCTCCGCGAGCAGCGCGTCCACGAACTCGGTGTCGGTGCACGGGTCGGCGACCACGGAACGCTTCGAGCATGCGAGGTAGGAGAACAATGCCCCGTCGGTGCCGTCGACGATATCGGCACCGGATGCCGACCACCGGCGCAGCGGATCTCCTTGCGGGGGTTCGACCTTGGCCACTTCCGCGCCGCCGTCGGCGAGCAGTTTGGTGCAGTAGGCCCCGGCGATCCCGCTGGACAGGTCGACGACGACGTATCCCGAGAGCGGCAGATCAGGCGGTGGAGACAACGAGCCCTAGTCCTCTTTGGCCCGGTTGCGCTTGCTCAACCGGAACTCGGGCGGGAACTTGTTGTCGTTGTCGTTGACGGCCGCCGACAGTCCGCTGTCGATCGACTCGAACATGTCCAGGTCGTCGTCGCTGTCGTTGGCGACCCCATTGCCCATCGACTCGAAGAACGCGCTCAGCAGGCTGCCCATGTATTCGCCCTGCTGCTGTTTGAAGATCTCGAAGAACATCTTCTGCTGGAACACCGTGTCCACCGGGCGGTTCCGGGCGCACGCCAGCGCGTACTTCTGTGTCTCGGCCTCCAGTTGGTCGCGCGCGACCACCTTGTTCAGGAAGTTGCAGTCGTACATCTCGGCCGCGGTGAACGGACGGCCGGTGAACACCATCTCCTGGAACTTGCGCAGCCCCATCATCTGCACCCAGGTCCACATCCGCGGACCCCACCCGTGGTAGCGGAAGGACGGATGCCCGAACAGCGCGTCGTCGGACGAGATCACCAGGTCGGCGTCGGCGCACTGGTAGAAGTGCCAGCCGTAGCAGTACCCCTTGGCCTCGACGATGCTGATCTTCTTGAAGTCCTGCAGCGCGCGGTTCCCCGCTTGGGAGTTGGCGTACCAAGCGCTGATGGTGGCCCCGTTGCGGAACGTCCCCTTCGGCGGATACGTCACCTCACCGACGCCGTCATCTTCGAGGCGCAGCTCCGCGAGTCGCGCCGCGGGGTTGTCGTTGCCCTCCATGAACTCCGGGAGATCGGCACCGCTGCCGAGGTTGTCGCCGACACCGCGGATGATCACGACCTTGACGTCGTTGTCGGTGTTGGCCGCGCGCAGCACGTCCGCATACCGCAGCCGGGCCAGCGATGTCGGCGCGTTGAGGAACTCCGGCCGGTTGAACGTGATGGTCGCGATCTTGGTCCTGGGGTCCTTCTCGTAGAGGATGATCTCCTCGGGAGACGGCCGCCTGTTCTCCGACACGTATGTCCTCTCAGCCGATTCCGGCGGTTGTCCGGGCCCACCCCGGGCTGGATGTCAGCACTTCGGGACCGTCCTCGCCGATCAGCACGGCGTCGCGGTGGAAGACCGCGCCCACGCCGGGCTCCCACACATAGGCCGTGACCGCCAGCACCGTGCCGGGGTCGAGGCGCTCGTCGGCGCAGCTCTGTGGCAGGTCCGGGGAGATCACCGGCGGGTCGAAGCCGAGTCCGAGGCCGTGCGCCACGGGGATGGGCGGCAGCGCCTCGCCCGCGGCGTCGTAGGCGGTGAGCAGGCCGGTGGCCGACGCGCCGGGGCGGCAGACGTCGATCAGGCGCTCCCACAGGTCATGTGCGCGACGGAACAGCGCATCCGCGCCAGGGACCTCCCCGACCGGCCAGGTGCGGCCGACCTCACCGACGTAACCGTCGGCCAGCGCACCCGCCGCGAACGCGACCAGGTCGCCTTCGGCGATCCGGCGATCGCGTCGACCGACCCGCCAAGCGTGGTCACGGGAGGTGATCCACGCGCCGTCCTGGGTGGCCGATGTGCTGTACCCGCCCGCGGTCATCGCCTCCATCAGCACGCCGTTGAGCGCCTGTTCGGTGGCGCCCACCGCGAGTTCGGAGACGGCCGCGGCCAGGCCGTGCTCGGCGACGCTCAGCGCGCCGCGCAGCACGCGCAGTTCGTCGGCGGTCTTCGTGCGGCGCGCGGCCCTCATCGCGATCTCGGCGTCGACGAGTTCGGCGTTCGGGAACGCCATCGGCAGCAGCTGCGCGAACGTCGGCGAGATCGCATCGGTCCCGACGCGCTTCGCCTGCGCCGCGCCGTCGATGCCCTTGAGTACGTCGATCAGGGTCATCGGGTTCCAGGCCAGACCGTACAGGTGGTCGTGGCCGATCTCCTCCGGGATGCCCTCGTCCCAGCTGCTGTTCAGGTGGATCTCTCCGGTGGCCCGCACGAGCACGCAGATCGGCGCGAACGGACGGGTGCCCGCGACCCAGAGCTGCGGGGCACCGGTCACGTAGCGGATGTTGGCCTGCCGGCCCAGCACGAGCACGTCGAGGTCGTGGGCCGCCATCTGGGCCAGCGCGCGTTCGCGCCGCCCCGTGCGGAGGGTGAGGTCGTCACAGACGATTTCGATTGCCATGTCGCGGTTCTCAGCTCAGTCCGTAAGGGGCGTAAGGGTAGTCGGTGATGGACTGGTAACCGTCCTCGGTGATGACCACGATCTCCTCGCTTCGGTAGCCCCCGGTGCCGTCCTCCCAGACGACGGGCTCCAGCACCAGCAGCATGTTCGCCGGGAACACGAAGTTGTCGTCGAACTCCTCGCCGAGATCGGTGCCGATCATCGGCATCTCGGCGGCGTTGGTGCCGATCCCGTGACCGAGGTAGAAGTGCGGCAGCCACGGCTTCTTCCCGCCGTTGGCGGCGATCGCCGCGCGCGCCAGATCCCCGGAGGTGGCCCCGGCCTTCGTTACGGCCAGCACCGCGTCGAGGATTTCGCGCCACTTCGCGAAGTTCGCATTCTGTTCGGGGGTCGGGTCCTGGCCCACGACCCAGGTACGGCCCCAGTCGGAGCAGTACCCCTCATAGGTGATGCTGATGTCGGTCCACAACACGTCACCCTTGTCCAGTGGCTTCTCCGTCGGCAGCAACGGCAGCGCCAGGTCACCGGTCGTGGTCCACACCGAACCACTGCTCCGCGTCGTCGGCATCACCTGCCAGATCGCCTCGATCATGTTCGTCGTCGCGCCGAGTTCGAACGCCCGCCGCACGAACCGCGCCGAGAGGTCCATCTGGCTCACGCCGGGGGCCACCGCGGGCTGAACGTCGAGCAGCGCCTGCTCGGTGATGCGGCAGGCCCGGCGGACGCCGGCGATCTGGTCGATGGTCTTGACGAGCTTCGCCGGTCCGATCACCTGGGCGGCGTCCGACGGCGGCCCGGACGGGAACAGCCGGCCCGCGGCGCGCCGCATGGCCCCGGTCAACTCGTCGACGGCCACCGTCGCGCCCGCCGGGACGAGGTCGGCCATCACCGTGGCGAAATGGTCTACCCCCTCGTCGAATTCGAGGTACAGCGGGCCGTGGACGTGATCATCGGGGACCTCGGTGTCGAACGCACTGCCCTCGCGGAACGGCATGTACAGGTGCGGATGCTCGTCGTCGGCCAGCACGATGGCGACCGGACGCTCGACGTGGGACAGCCCTGCGTCCAGCAGCGGCCAGCTGGCACCGGTCGCGTAGACCACGTTGCCGTTGCCGAGCAGGACGAGGGCGTCGACGCCCTTCTCCCGCATCGACGTCCGCAGCCGCGCACCGCATTCGCGGTACATCCGGGCCCGGTCGGGAACGTCCGGGATGTCGAGGAGGGCCGAGCCCGCTGTCAGGGTCGCTGTCACGAGATCCCCAGGAAGTTCTGCACATTGGTGGACACGATCTTCACCGCCGCCTCCGGGCCGACGGCTTCCACCACCGAAGCCAGCGACTTCTCCGAGTAACCGAACGTGCTCTCGTTGTGCGGATAGTCCGACGACCACATCACGTTCTCGACCCCGATGCGGTCGATCAGCTGCAGACCCAGCGGGTCCACCATGAACGACGCGCTCATGTGGTGGGACCAGTAGTGATTGACGTCGTGCTGAAGTTCGTGGTTGAACATGTGCCGGTAGGACGCCAGCATGTGCTCGGCGTCTTGCAGCGCCGTCGGCACCCACGCGATTCCGCCCTCGAACCAGCCGATCTTCAGCGACGGGTGCCGGTCCAGGATGCCCGAGAACACGTACTTGGCGAACTGCTCCCGGAACGAGTCGACGTTGACCATCATGCCGACGACGACGCTGTTGTTCTGGCAGGGCGTCTTCGGCGGGGTCTCGCCGATGTGGTGGCTGACCGGGATGCCGGCCGCCTCGATCTCGTCCCACACCGCATCCATGCTGGTGCTGCCGTAGTCGTAGATGTTGCCGTCGTCGTCTTTGCCCGGGTTGAGCGGGAGCAGGAAGGTCCGCAGCCCCAGGGCCTTCAACTCTTCGAGGGTGCTGCGGGTTCCCTTCGGATCCCACCAGTTGATCAGCCCGACACCGTAGAAGTGGCCGTTGGAGCGCTCCTGCAGATCGGCGATGTGCTCGTTGTAGATCCGGAACACCCGTTCGCGCAGGGCTTTGTCGGGGTAGTGAAACAGCGCCAGGACCGCATTGGGGAACGCGAGCTCTTTGTCGATACCGTCTTCCTTGAGTTCCCGGATGCGGGCCTCGATGTTGTTGGACGCGGCTCCTGCGAGGTCGTCGTACTGCATCAGCACGCGGCCGAAATCGCCACCGGTCCAGGCCTTCCCCTTCATCCCGACCATGTAGGCGCCGTCCTCGTACCAGATTCGCGGCGCGGCGCCCTTGAGCTCCTCGGGGAAACGCTCGTAGAAGATGTCGTCGGCCACCGAGATGTGGTTGTCGGCCGAGAAGATCACGGTGTCCTCGGGGAGGCCGACGACACCACCGGTGGAATGGCCCTGCCGGTTCTTGGGCGCGCCGAAGCCCTCGGGCGGATACAGGGTGGCGGTTGCGGTAGACATTCAGGTCTCCAATCGGGCTGTAGTGCTTGAAGTCTGGGGCTTACCAGGTCACCGGGAGTTCGTAGACGCCGTAGGCGAGGCGGTCGTGCTTGAACGGCACCTCGTCGAGCGGGATGGCAAGCTTCATGGTCGGGATACGGCGCAGCAGCGTGTGGAACACGATCTGCAGCTCGGCGCGGGCCAGCTGCTGGCCGACGCACTGGTGCCTGCCGTAGCCGAAGCCGAGCTGCTGGCCGGCATCGCGGGTCAGGTCGAGTTTGTCGGGCTCCGGGTAGGTCGCCGGATCCCAGTTGGCCGGCGCCAGGTCGAGGATGATGCCCTCCCCCGCCTTGATCGTCTCGCCGGCGATCTCGATGTCCTCGATCGCGACGCGGCGCTGACCGGTCTGGATGATCGACAGATAGCGCATCAGCTCTTCGACCGCGTTGGCGATGAACTTCGGGTCGTCCGAATCCCGCAGCAGCGCCGCCTGTTCGGGGTTCTCCAGCAAGGCGCAGATACCGATTCCGATCATGTTCGCCGTGGTCTCGTGGCCGGCGATCAGCAGCCCGGTGCCGAGCTGCGCGGCCTCCTTGACACTGATCTCGCCGGCGGTCACGCGCTCGGCGAGGTCGGACACCGCGTCCTCGGACGGGTTGGCCTGCTTCTCCTCGACCAGGTTGATCAGATACTGATGCAGGCTCATCGCGCCCTTCTGCATCGCATCGGCGGCCGCGTACCTGGCCAGTCCGGCGTTCGCGTGCTCCTGGAAGAACTCGTGGTCCTCATACGGCACACCGAGCATGTCGCTGATCACGCGGGTCGGGACCGGCAGCGCGAGTTTGGCGACCATGTCGGCGGGCTGCGGCCCGGCCAGGATCTCGTCGATGCACTCGTTGGTCACGTCCTGGATCACCGGACGCAACGCCTCGACACGCCGGAACGTGAACGGCTTGGACAACATCCGCCGGAACCTGGTGTGCTCCTCGGCATCCGAGGTGAACACCGAGCGCGGCCGCTTGTCCACGGTGGCCAACATGTGCTCGTTCCAGTGCGGGAATCCGTCGCGCCGGTCGTCGACGGACACTCGGGGGTCGGCGAACAACGTGCGGGCGGCCTCGTGGCCGGTGATCAGCCACGGGGTGCTGCCATTCCAGATCCGCACCCGCGAAAGAGGTTTGGTCTCGTTCATCTCCAGCATCTGACGAGGAGGCGCGAACGGGCAGCCCGCGGCCCGCTCCATCGGGTACTCCGGTATCGCCGAGACGAGCGTGTCGGTCATGGAATCACTCCTCGATCTGGATCGCCAGGGCCGGGCACGCGGCCGCGGCATTACGGGTCTGCTGGGCCTGATCGGGCCCGGGCTCGGGGTTCAGCAGTTCCACGACGCCGTCCTCGTCGCGCTGGTCGAAAACCTCCATGGCGTTGAGCACGCATTGCCCGGAGGAGACGCACTTGTCCTGGTCGACGGTGACCTTCATGTCAGGGAAGCCATATCAGGGAAGCTCCGTCACGGGCGCCTGCCACAGCCCGACGATGGCGTCGATCAGCCCGGAACCGACCGCGGCCCAGTTGGTCCGGGGCAGCGCGGCGCCGTCGGCGAACGCCCGCTCGACATCGGCGCAGGTGTGCACCAGCAGGTTGCGGGCCATGATGTTGCGTTCGACGACGACGGCCATCGGAAGCTCCGGCAGACAGCGGGTGATCCCGTCGACCACGCGGACCAGCGCCGGGGACGCCAGCGCATCCTTGACGACGATCTTCTGGTACGCCGGATCGGCCAGGGCCTGCGCGGCGAAGCGGGCATACCAGGTCG
This sequence comes from Mycolicibacterium parafortuitum, assembly GCF_002086815.1. Lineage (GTDB taxonomy): Bacteria > Actinomycetota > Actinomycetes > Mycobacteriales > Mycobacteriaceae > Mycobacterium > Mycobacterium parafortuitum. The sequence goes on along the minus strand of NZ_MVID01000022.1, from coordinate 87,762 downwards.
GGTTGCCGAGCTGCGCGAGGTGTTCGGTCAACGAGCAGACCAGACAACGGATCCAGTCCCGCAGTTCGGCCGAGTCGCCGGTGTCGGCCACCATCCGCTCCAACAGCAGTTCGATCGAGGAGCGGTGCTTCTGTTCGATCGCGCGCACCAGGTCGGTCTTGGTGCCGAAGTGGTACCCGACGGCGGCGTTGTTGCCCTGTCCGGCCGCCTCACTCACCTGTCGGTTGGAGACCGCATACACCCCGTGTTCGGCATAGAGCCGCTCCGCGGCCTTCAGGATCGCCTCCTGGGTGGAGGTGGCACGGTCGGCGCGGACGGTCCTCGCTGTCGTCACACGGACAGTGAACCCCGTCACACCGGGTAAGTCAAGCGACTGCTTTAAAACTGTCACCGCTGCGTGTCGCCGCTTTCCCGGGGTTTGCGAACGATGACCTTGCCCGCGACGGTTCCCCCGTCGATCGGAAGGACCGTGCCGGTCACGTACCGCGAGCGGTCGGTGGCGAGGTACAGCGCCGCCTCGGCGACGTCGTCGGCGGTGCCCTCGCGTTTGAGTGGCCTGTCGTCACGCATCTGCTGACGGATCCGGGTCTCGAATCGTTCCAGCCGTTCCCGGTCCTCGTCGGTGGCCGACGACGCCAGGATCCGCGTCGGGATATTGCCGGGCGCAAGGCAGTTGACACGGACCTCGTAGTGCGCGAGCTCGATCGCCGCGCACTTGGTGAAGTGGATGATCGCGGCCTTGGAGGCCCGGTAGGTGGACACGCCGCCGCCGGCCTGGATCCCGCCGATCGACCCGAGGTTGATCACCGAGCCGCCGCCGTGCTCGGCCATGTGACGTGCCGCGTCGCGGGTGCCGGCCATCACACCGAGCAGGTTCACCCGCATCACCCGGTCGAACTCCTCGAAGTCTTCGAAGAACAGACCTTTGCGCAGCGGGCTGGAGATGCCCGCATTGTTCACCATCACGTGCAGCGCGCCGAACGTCGCGACGGCGGCGTCCACCAGTTCGGCCACCTGCGCCTGATCCGCGACGTCGACATGCCGGTAGACGGTCTTGCCGCCCGCCGAATTCAACTCGGCGGCAAGCGCTTCCCCGAGGTCGTCGCGCACGTCGGCGATCATCACCTCGGCGCCCTCGGCGGCGAACCGGGCCGCGATACCGCGTCCGATCCCCGATGCACCGCCGGTGACGACGGCGACCTTGCCGGTGAGTTCGGTCATTTCGCGGTCCCTTCGAAGAAGTTCAACAGCAGATCGTTCACGGCTTCCGGGCATTCGATCTGTGGGCAGTGCCCTGCACCGTCGATCACCACCGAACGCCCGCCCGCGATCTGCCCGGCGATCTCGGCGGCCCAGCCGGTGGGCAACAGCTTGTCGGCGCCGCCCTCGACCACCAGGGTCGGCACCGTGATGCGCTCGTAGGCCCGTGCGCTGCTCGGCGTCGCGGGCGGCTCCAGACCTGGCCTGCGGAACCTGGCCGCGGCCAACGACTCCCACGCCCCGGGCGCGATGCTGGATTCGTAGCGGCGGCGCACGTAGTGGCCGTCGTCGGGATAGGCGTCGTCGGCGAACAGAGCGGCCACGATGCGGCGCATGCCGTCGAAGGTGGCGTCGTAGTCGTACAGGGCGCTGACGTGTTCGTTGCGCTGGATCTCCCCGCCACCGCAGATCGTCACAAGGCTGCGGGCGGGCAGCAGCGGGGCGTCGGACGTGGCGTCGACCAGCAGGTTGATCGCGCCCATCGAGTTCCCGACGAAATGCGCGGATTCCACACCGAGCACCTCGCAGAACCTCGCGATGTGCCGGATCCGCATCCCGCGGCCGTCGGTGAAATCGACGACCTTGGCCGACCCGCCGAACCCGAGCATGTCAGGTGCGAGCACACGGTGGCGCCGTGCGAGCGCGGCGATGGTGTGTTCCCACCCGATCCGTGCACTGGCGCCGAACTCGCCGCCGTGCAGCAGCACGACCGGGTCCCCTTGTCCTGCCTCCAGATAGCTCGTGACAAGACCGTCCACCGTCACCGTTTTGGCGTCGAATCCCATGGCCACTACCTTCGCCCCGTGTGTCCCTCGGTCACGATGTCTCCCTGGCGGTCTGGGCGAAGGCCAGTACCTGGCTCGCCAGCAGCTCGAGTTGGGTGGCGACGGATCTGGCCTGCTCGGTGTCCGCGAGTTCACCTGAGGGCGCCCAGATCGGATCGGCGGAGTTGATCGCGACGCCGAGCGGAGTCGGCCACGCGCGCAACGCATGTCCGATGCTGCGCAGCTGGGTCAGTGTTCCGACCGCCGCCTGCCAGCCGTATGCGCAACTGATGCATCCCCAGGGCGTGTTGTCGAGGTAGACGCGCGGGTCCTCCCGCAGGTCCTCGATGTAGTCGAGGGCGTTCTTCACCAGGCCGGAGATCGCGCCGTGATAGCCCGGTGAGCCGACCACGACGGCGTCGGCCTCGCGCAGCGTTGTGACCAGTTTCAGTGCCCGCGGGGTGCGTTCGAGTTCGTGCGGCGCGTACATCGGCAGGTCGAGGTCCTCGGCGGCGAACAGCCGGGTCCGGCCGCCCTGCTTCTCCACCGCCGCCAGGCAGTAGCGCAGCGCGCGTTCCGTCGAGGAGTTGGCCCGCAGGGTTCCGCCGAGTCCGACGACGAACGGCCGGCGAGATGTCGTCATGTCCGCACTCATTTGATCGCGATGGGGCTGACCGGGGCACCGACCGCGCCGACCACCTTCAACGGCGGCGCGACGAGCTGGAATTCGTAGACGCCGTCGGCGGCACAGTCGGCGGCCAGCGGGCCGAGGTCCCAGTACTCGCCGAGCATCAGGCCCATGTCGCGCAGGCACAGCATGTGCATCGGCAGGAACGTGCCCTCGACGCCGTTGCCAGGATCGGGATCCTCGACCATCAGGTTGTCGGACGCGACTGCGGCCACTTCGCGGTGATGCAGCCAGGACGCGCACGTCCAGTGCAGACCGGACCCGGCCTCACCACCGTCGCCGGTCTCCAGGAAGCGCGTCCACCAACCGGTGTGCACGACGACGATGTCGCCGGAACCGATCTCGACGTTCTGCTTCGCGGCGATCTCGTCGAGTTCGTCGGCGGTGATCGGGGTTCCCGGCCGGCAGAAGGTGTCCTCGCCGCGGTGGGCGACGACGTCGAGGAGCACGCCGCGTGACGTGATCCCCTTGCTGTCCACCTTTTCGATGCCGAGGTGGAACGCCCCGAAGCTGGTCACCGAATCGGCCGGGAAACCGTTGTACAGCTTGTCCTCGTAGTACACGTGCGACATCGCATCCCACTGCGTGGCCGCCTGCAGCGGCATCACGATGAGGTCGTCGTTGAACCGGAAAGGGTTGTCGGCGAAGAACGCGCTCATGTCCGCGGCCACCGCGTTGCGCAGCCACTGGGGTCCGTACTCCACCAGGGTGGACGCATCGCCGCCGTCGACGGTCATCACGTGCACGGGGTTCTGCCGGAACTTGAACGCGCCCTGCGGCCCCCCTGCGCTGAAGTCGCCGCCGAGCGAGATGACGCTGCCCTTCTTCACCAGGCCGGCGGCCTCGCGCACCTTGTCGGGGGTGATGAAGTTCAGGGTGCCGAGTTCGTCGTCGTCACCCCAGCGTCCCCAGTTGCGTACCTCGTCGGCGGCTTTGCGGAAGTCGCTCATGGTGCCGGTCATGTCGCATCCTTCGCTTGTTGCTGTTGCACGCGATCGGTCAGATCACCGAAAACCCGTTCCGCGACCGATCCGCCGTCGACCCACACCACATGTCCGGTGATGTGTTGGGCCGCGGCACTGTTCAGGAACGCGAGCACACTGGCCTGTTCGTCGGCGTCGGCGTGCCGGCCCAGCGGATTGCTGAACGCATCCAGGAAGCCTTGCCCGTAGGCGCTCCTGAGTTGGTCGAGAATCGGGGTATCGGTCACCCCGGGAGCACTGCAGTTGATGCGGATTCCTTTGCCGCCCAACGCCCCGACGTACCGCATGCCGTAGAGGATGATCGCCTCCTTCGACAGCCGGTACCCCCCGTCGGCCAGGGCGCCGGGATTGGCTTCGCACCACCGGATGCCGTCGGCGAAGGACTCGGTCTCCAGCAGACCGAGCGTCACCGGCGCGTTGGCGAGGTATTGGGACGCCGCCAGCGACGACACGTTGGCGATCGCCGATCCCGGCGGCATCAGCGGTGTGATCGCCTCGGTGAACCGCCGGGTGCCGAGGAAGTTGACGGTGACCACCCGCAGCGGATTCTTGATGCCGGAGGACACCCCGGCGACGTTGAACAGCGCGTGGACCGGTCCCGCGACGGCCGCGACGGCCTCCTCGACCGACCCCTCGTCGGCGAGATCGAGAGTGTGGAACTCCGCGACGCCGGAATCCTGCGGCCGAGCCTGAAGGTCGAGGCCGACCACCTCGGCACCGAGCTCTGCCAGCTGCCGCGTGAGCGCTGCCCCGATGCCGGACGCACAGCCGGTCACGACCACGCGCCGGTCGTCATAGCGGAACAGTCCGTCGATCTGAACCACGGTCGGCGGTGTTCCTCAGCCCGCCGCTTCCTTGGCGGCCCTGGCCTCTTTCTCGGCTTGGGCGGCCTTGACCCGGCCCTCGTTGATCTCGGCCATCGCCTCGGGAATCTCGCCCGCGGTGAACTTGCCGCCGCGGCCGGTGGGCAGCCCGCCGAACGCGTAGGTTTCGTCGAACAGCGGCGCGTCCCAGTTCTGGCGGCGTGCCTCGACCTTCTCGATGACGGGTTCGAGGCGCTTGGCCTTGGCCTTGACGGCCAACGCGTCACGCTCGATGAACTCGGGCAAGATCTCGTTGCCCATGATCTCGATGGACTCCATGGTGCCTTCGTGGCTGCGCGGATTGAGCAGCAGGATGATCTCGTCGACACCGCTGGCCTCGTAGCCGCGCAGGAACTCGCGCACGGTCTCGGGCCCGCCGATGGCGCCGCGCCCCGGCCCGTAGGCCAGCGTCGGGTCCTCCTTGACCGCGTTCTCGTACAGCTCCCACACCCCGGTGCGGCCGGGTGTGTGCATACCGGTCAGGTAGTAGTGCATGATGCCGAACGAGAAGAAGCCGCCGCCGATGCCGAGCCGCTTGATCGCCTCGTCGTCGTTCTTGGCGACCATCATCGACAGGTCTCCGCCGATGGCCAGGATGTTCGGGTTGATCGCCGGGGTGATCGGCGCGCCCTGCTCCTCGAATTCCTTGTAGTAGCCGTCCACCCGGTCCTTGAGCGCTTCAGGTCCGGTGTAGGCGAAACTCAGTGCGCCGATGGCCTTCTGGGCGGCCATCTGCACCGAGGACGGCCGGGTGCAGGCCACCCACACCGGCGGGTGCGGATCCTGCAGCGGCTTCGGGATCACGTTGCGGGCCGCCATCTCGACGTGCTGGCCCTTGAAACCGGTGAACGGTGCCTCGGTCATACAGCGGATCGAGACCTCGAGCGCCTCTTCCCACATGCTGCGCTTGTCGGCCGGGTCGATGTTGAAGCCGCCGAGTTCGGCTACCGAGGATCCCTCACCGGTGCCGAACTCGACTCGGCCGTTAGAGATCAGGTCCAGCGTGGCGACCCGCTCGGCGATCCGCGCGGGGTGGTTGATCGGCGGCGGAAGGTGCATCACGCCGAAGCCGAGCCGGATGTTCTTGGTGCGCTGGCTCGCCGCGGCCAGGAACATCTCCGGTGCGGTGGCGTGGCAGTACTCCTCGAGGAAGTGGTGCTCGGTGAGCCAGACAGTCGAGAACCCCGCCTTGTCCGCGGCCTCCACCTCGTCGAGCCCGTCCTGGAACAGTTCGCGTTCGTCGTCATCGGACCACGGCCGCGGCAGCGCGAACTCGTAGAACAGGGAAATCTTCATTTCTGGTTGCCTCCTTGAAGGTCCGGGTCTTTGGCGGGCTCGTGGGTGACGGGGTCTTTGTTGTCTGACGCCGCGATGTGGCGCGCGGCGACGTAGCCGAACGCCATCGCGGGTCCGATGGTCGCGCCCGCGCCGGCGTAGCTGCGCCCCATCACCGCCGCCGACACGTTGCCGACGGCGTACAGGCCGTCGATCACCGAATCGTCGGCGCGCAGCACCCGGGCGAACTCGTCGGTGCGCAGCCCACCGGATGTGCCGAGATCTCCGAGGATGATCTGGAACGCGTAGTAGGGCGGCTTGCCGATCGGGTACAGGTTCGGGTTCGGCAGCGTCGGGTCGCCGTAGTAGTTGTCGTATGCGCTGTCGCCGCGGTCGAAGTCGTCGTCGTGTCCCTTGCGGGCCAGCTCGTTGAATCGCTCTGCGGTACGGCGCAGTTCGGTGCCGGGGACGCCGATCTCGGCGGCGAGTTCCTCCCAGGTGCTGCCGGTCTTGACCACCCCGGATTCCAGCCAGGCCGCGGGCACCTTCCACCCGGTCGGGACGGGGGCGAACGGCACCTTCGGGATCGGCAGGTGACCGCCGACGACGTAGCGGTGGAACGACCGGATGTCGGTGATCAGCCAGCACGGGATGTGGGTGACTCCGGAGCGCTCCCCGTCGATCATCGCGTGCGCGAAGTCCATGTACGGGGCCGCCTCGTTGATGAACCGCTTACCGGCGCCGTTGACGATGAACTGGGCCGGCATCATGCGCTCGTTGAGCATGAACTGCAGCCGCCCGTCGGGCCAGCACATGGCCGGGAACCACCAAGCCTCGTCCAGCAGTTCGGTTGCCGCGCCGACCTTCTCCCCCGCCCGGATGCCGTCACCCGTCGCGGCCGGATTGCCGAAGCTCCAGTCCTTGTCGTCGCCGCGCATCTGCCGCACCCTGGCCAGTTCGGGCAGATACTGCAGCCGCCAGGCCATGTCGTGGTCGAACCCGCCGCTGGCCAGCACCACCCCGCGGGCCGCCCGGACCAGAAGGGGCCGGCCGTCCTTCTCGACGACCGCGCCGATCACCCGGCCGTCGAGGTCGGTGATGAGCTCGGTCATCGGAGAGTTCAGCCACAGCGGGATGTTCTGTTGCTTCATCGCCAGCCGTAGGCGTGCGGCCAGCGACTGCCCGATGGCGGCCATCTTGTCGCCGAAGACCCGCGCCCGGAACATCCGCCAGATCAGCTTCACCAGTACGGCTTTGCCCCGCCAGGACTGGCGCACCTGGTAGAACAGCCGCAGATCCTTGGGCGCGAACCAGATCCCCCGCGGCGCCAACGCCAGCGGTGTGAGCAGGTTCTCCTCTTCGTCGCCGAGCGTGCGCAGGTCGATCTCGGGCACGTTGATCGTGCTGCCGAGCGGCGAACCGCCGGGCAGTTCCGGGTAGTAGTCGGCGTAGCCCGGCTTCCACACGAATTCCAGCCACGGGCTGAGGTTTTCGAGGAACTCCATCATTTCCGGTGCGGCCTCGACGTACTTGCGCAGGCGCGCGTCGCTGACCAGCCCGCCGGTGATCTCCTTCAGGTAGCGGAAAACCTGTTCGGGATCCGGGACGTATCCCTGCCTGCGCTGAGACGGCGCACCCGGCACCCAGATGCCGCCGCCGGACAGCGCGGTGGAGCCGCCGAAGCGGGCTGACTTCTCGACCACGAGCGTGTCCAGACCCGCCGCGCCCGCTGCCAGCGCCGCCGTCATGCCGCCACCACCGGAGCCGATGATCAGCACATCGGTGACGTGGTCGAAGGATTCCGGATCGATCGGGGAGGTCACGCAATCACCGCCGTTCGGATCGCGAACCCGGCGATCAGTTCCGGTGCCGCCCGGTAGAACCGGTTGCCGGTCCGGTAGTCGCCCTGTGCCGCGAGCGCCGCGAAAGCGGCCACCCACGTTCTGACCTCATGGGCGGAGTTGCCCGCCTGTTGGGCCACCCAGGAGTTGTCCCAGCGGTCCACCTCGGCGAGGCGGCCACTGTCGACGAGGTCGAGGAATGCGTTGTCCCAGTCGGGGTTCAGCGGCGCCAGTTTCCCCTGCCCCGCGGCGAATTCGCGGGCGGCCGCCATCACGGCACTCTGACGGGCCTGACGCTGGTCGTCACTCATCGGGGCGCCGTGGACGATGCGTTCCAGCGCGGCCGCGGGGGCGGTGGCCAGCGTCGGCACCGGCGGGTCATGCGACAGCCCGCCGGAGCCGATCACCAGAATCCTCTTGCCGAGAGTGCCCAGATGCGCGCCTACCGCGGCGCCGAGCGCACGCACCCGGCGGATCGGGCCCAGCGGAGCGGCCACCGAGTTGACGAACACCGGGATCACCGGCCGCACCGAGGCGTTCCCGAAGAGCTTCTCCAGCGGCTGCACGGTGCCGTGGTCGACGTCCATCGCCGCCGACAGCGCGACGTCGACGTCGGCGTCGAGCACCGCGCGGGCACAGTCGGTGGCAAGGTCGGCGGGCACGTTCAGCGGGCCCTTGTAGGTGCCGTAGTCGCCGACGCCGGTGGCCGCGGTGCCGATGCAGAACGGCGGCATCGCTCGATAGAAGAACCCGTTGTAGTGGTCGGGTGAGAAGGTGACGACGAGTTCGGGATCGAAGTCGGTGACGAAGTCCCTGGCCGCGACGATCGCGCCCTCGATGTCGTCAAGGAGTTCCTGTGACGGCCCCGGAAGATTCAGCAGCGGACTGTGCGACATGCAGCACAGAGCCATCTGACTTTTCGCCATGTGAACCGGCCCCTCCTCCCTGGGTCAGGTGCAGCACCTCGAACAGTGCCGTCGAGGTCTCCGGCGCGCGCTGCGCGATGCAGGCCGCGGCGATGCAGCGGTCGGGCCGCAGGAACAGTACGGAATCGGTGTAGACGTCGAACCAGGATTTCAGCGCCCCGGCGCGGTCGCCGACCACGATGACGTCGGGGTCGTCGTGTCCCGGCCACCGCAGCTGCGACATCGGCCGCACCTCGACGAACCTGGCGCCCAACGCCTTCCACTGCTCGAATGTGTCGTTTCCGAGTACCGCGCGCAGGTTGTTGCTCCAGCACAGCACCGCGAATCCGGTTCCGAGGACCTCGTCGAGCAGCACGTTCTGCGCGTCGCGGGTGTCGACCCGCGGCTGGATGAACAGCGTGCCGGTCGGTGAGTTCGCAGCGGCCTGCGGGTGGTGGTAGACGGCGCCCTGCTGGTAGCGCGGCATCGGTTTGAAGCGCATCTCCAGCACGTAGCGCTTCAGCGACGGCACCGCCGAGGCCGCGTGGATCACCCGGTCGCGCAGCGCGGCGACCTTCCGGTTGGTCGGCGAGATGACCCGGCCCACCATCGTGGACAGATCGATCATCGCGCGGGCGTGCTTGCGCCGCTCCGCGTCGTAGGTGTCCAGCAGCGCGTCGCCGGCCTTGCCGGTGACGACGGCGGCCAGTTTCCAGCCGAGGTTCGCCGCATCCCTGATGCCGCTGTTGTAGCCCTGGCCCTGCCACACCGGCATCAGGTGTGCCGCGTCGCCGGCCAGCATCAGCCTGCCCTTGCGGAACGAGCCGGCGATCCGGGAGTGGTGGGTGTAGACGCGGTGCCGGATCATGTCGACACGTTCCGGGTACGGGATCAGCCGGCCCACCATCCGCCGGACGAAGGCCGGATCGTCGGCCTCTTCATCGGATTCGTGCGGATGGATCATGAACTCGAATCGCCGGATGCCATGGGCGATCGCGATCGACACGTAGGGCCGCCGCGGGTCCGCACCGACCTCGCTGTTGGGGTGCCCGAGCGGATCGTTGGCGATGTCGACGACCAGCCATCGCGTCGATGAGGTGGTCCCGTCGAACGACACCCCCATCAGGCGTCGGGTGGCGCTACGGCCGCCGTCGCACCCCACCACGTACCGGGCCGATACCGCGGGCTGTCCGCCGTCGAACTCGACGACGACCCCGTCGGCGGTCTCCGTGCACGCGTGCATCCGGTGGCCGAACCGGACCTCGACATGCTCGAACCGGTCCAGCCCGGCGTAGAGCTCGGCATCGACCATCGGCTGGACGAAGCCGTTGCGTTTGGGCCAGCCGAAACGTGCGTCCGGAGGGGCCATCTCGGCGAGCAGCTTCCGGTCGGCGTCGAAGAACCGGAGGATCTGGTTGGGTACGGTGTGCGGCAGCACCTGGTCGATCAGCCCGATCGACTGGAACGTCCGCAGTGACTCGTCGTCGAGGCCGACGCCGCGGGGGTAGTCGATGAGCTTGTCGCGCTCATCGACGATGAGCACGCGAACGCCCTGCAGGCCAAGGATATTGGCCAGGGTCAGCCCCGACGGCCCGGCGCCGACGATCACCACGTCCGCATCGACGGTCATGCCCGCCCCAGCAGGAAGTCGAGGTGAAGCCGGTTGAACGTCTTGGGGTCCTCATACTGGGGCCAGTGGCCACAGCCCGGCATCACCTCGAAGCGGGCGCCCGGGATCATCGACGCGATGCGGCGCCCCTCCTCGACGTCGGCGGTCGGGTCGTCACTGGTCCACACCACCAGCGTGGGAGCCGTGATGGCGCCGTAGTCGCTGGGCCCGAGCAGGTTTCGCCGGCGGATCTCGGGATCCTGCAGCGCCATGATGTCGCGCATCGCGTTGACGAAGCCGGGCTGACGATAGACGCGCTGCCTGCTGGCGACGATGTCGTCGTAGTCCTTGGACTTGTCGGCCATCAGCCATTTGATCCGCGCCTGCACCGTGTCCCAGGTCGGGTTCTCGGCGGCGGCCATCGACAACGTGATGATCCGCTTCATCACCTCGGGGTCGGCCTGCGAGCCCCCGGCGGTGTTGAGGACCAGGCGGTCGACGCGCCCGGGATGGTCCACGGCCAACCGGGACGCGACCCACCCGCCCAGCGATTCACCGCTGATGTGTGCACGCTCGGCGCCGATGGCGTCGAGGACATCCACGAGATGGCTGATGTAGTGCGGAATTTCGAGCGGATGGCCGGGCCTGTCCGTGTAGCCGTGGCCGAGCATGTCGATCGACCACGTGGAGAAGTGCTCGGCGTGCGCCTCGAGGTTGCGCACATAGGCCTCGGCGTGCCCGCCCGAGCCGTGTAGGAAGACCAGTGCCGGCTTGTCCCGGTCGCCCGCGTGCAGGTACCGGGTGCGCACACCGCCGGCGTCGAGGTAGCCCTGGGAGAACGCGACCCCTTGCAGATCGCTCCACACGCTCTCGAACTCCGTCACCTGCACACTCCTTCCTTGGAGTCCCGTCCGAACCTTGACGGTGAGAATCGTATTCTCGTATTCTGTAAGCGCTTTGCTCATTTATCGCACATGCATGTGCACTATAGTCAGAGCATCACTCTCCCGACAGCGTCTGTCAAGGAAGGTCCGTATGACTGATCCCGGAAACGCGAACGCGGGTTCGGGTGCCCCCGGATCTCAGACCCTGGCGCGCGGGCTCAACGCGCTGCAGTTGGTCGCCGCGTCACCGACCGGGCTCACGGTCGCGCAGGTCGCCCAGGACATCGGCGTCCACCGCACCATCGCCTACCGGCTGCTGACCACGCTGGCGCAGTTCCGCTTCGTGACAAAAGGTGAAGACGGCCGGTACAGGTCGGCCGCGGCGCTGGCGGTGCTCGGGGCGTCCTTCGACAACAACGTCCGCCAACTGTGTGTACCGACGCTGCGCGCGTTGGCCGACGAACTCGGCACCACGGTGTCGTTATTGGTCGCCGAGGGCGATCAACAGGTCGCCGTCGCGGTGATCGTGCCGACCAACGTCTTCTACCAGCTGTCGTTCCACGAGGGCAGCCGCTACCCGTTGGACCGTGGCGCAGCCGGCATCGCACTGCTGGCCAGCATGCCGCCCCGGCCCGGCGAGCGCGACCTGGTGAACCAAGCGCGCCAACAGGGTTGGGTGATCACCCACGGTGAGATCGAACCGAACACCTACGGACTCGCCGTACCCGTCCGGCGTACACCGCCGTCGCCGCCGACCTGCATCAACCTGATCTCGCACCGCGAGGACGTGGTGATCGAGGGACGCGATGCAGTCATCAAGGCCGCCAACGAGTTATCGGCGATTCTGCGCTGATCGGCCCGTCACGAACCAACAGGGAGGAGACCGCGGTGACCGAGTGGGATCACGAGGTCGACGTCGTCGTTCTGGGCAGCGGCGGGGCAGGCCTGACCGCCGCGCTGGCCGCCGCCGTCAGCGGCGCGACGGTGGAGGTCTACGAGAAGGCCGCGACCGTCGGCGGGACCACCGCGGTATCGGGCGGAATCGTGTGGATTCCGGCGCACGACCGCGCATCTGACGCTGAGTTGAGCGTCGAGGACGCGATGGCTTACCTGCGGGCGCAGTCCCTCGGGTACATGGACGACGAGTTGGTGGAGACGTTCGTCAGAACGGGTGCCCCGATGCTCGACTTCGTGGAGCAGCACAGCGATCTGGTCTTCGAGGTCGCCGCCGGGTTCCCGGATTACAAGCCGGAACTGCCCGGCGGAAAGCCCGGTGGCGGGCGGTCGCTCAACGCCAAACCGTTCGACCTGTCCCGGCTCGGCGAATGGGGCACGCGGATCTCGTCCTTCCCGGCCGACTTCAGCAACGTCGGCATCGACGCCGAGACCCGCGCGCGGATCCACGCCTCGGTGGACAGCGAGGACGGCGACTTCTGCGTCGCGGGCACCGCGCTGATCGCCGGCCTTCTCAAGGGGTTGCTCGATCGCGGCATCGCGCCACGGACCGAGGCGCGCGCCATCGAGCTGATCGCCGACGCACTCGGCATCACCGGGGTGCGGATCGAGCAGGGCGGCAACGATTTCCGGGTGCGTGCCCGCAAGGCGGTCATCCTCGGCACCGGCGGCTTCGAATGGGACCAACGCCTGGTGGAGGCGTACCTTCGCGGCCCGATGCGCGGTGCGGTGTCCCCGCCCAACAACACCGGCGACGGGTTGCGGATGGCGATGGCCCACGGCGCGGACCTGGCCAACATGGGCGAGGCCTGGTGGGTGCCGATCGTGCAGATTCCCGGCGACACCTTCGGCGGGCGTCCCCGCAGCCGCAGCGTCCGACTGGAACGCACCCGACCACGCAGCATCATCGTCAACCGGGCCGGCAAGCGGTTCCTCAACGAGGCCGGTGAGTACAACTCGATGGCCGGGCCGTTCCACTTCCTCGATCCCAAGCTCGGGTACGCCAACGATCCCGCGTGGATCGTCTTCGATTCGCTGCACCTGAAGAACTACGGCTTCCTCGGGGTGGATCCCGACGGGCCGGTGCCGGACTGGTTCTGCAAATCGGCCGACCTCGACGAGCTCGGCAAGAAGACCGGAATCGACCCCGTCGGTCTCGCCGCGACGCTGGCCACGTGGAACGCCAACACAGCCGCCGAACACGATCCTGAATTCGGCCGTGGCGCAAGCGCGTACGACGGCTACTGGGGTGACACGTCGGCCGCTACCACCGCGGGCCAGACCCTCGGACCGATCGACACCGCGCCGTACTACGCCGTCCCGGTGGCGATCGGCGCGATGGGCACCAAGGGCGGGCCGCGCACCGACCGCGACGGCCGCGTGTTGCACGTCAGCGGAACCGCGATCACCGGGCTGTTCGCCGCGGGCAATGCGATGGCCGGTGCCACCGGGAAGGCCTACGGCGGCGCCGGCGGCACCATCGGCCCCGCGATGGTGTTCGGCTACCGCGCCGGCTACACCGCAGCCACCGGGCAGTCGCTGCCCTGACCCGGTAGCCGATCGGCAACCGCACCCGGGGCCGGTCGACTATCCTCGACGGGATGACCGGGACCGAGGGAAGCTTCAGCGCCGTCAAGCGCACCGCGGCCCAGACCCGGGTCCTCGACGCCGCGCTGAAACTCATCGCCGAGCGCGGCGTCAGCGGCACCTCGCTGCAGATGATCGCCGACGCGATGGGTGTCACGAAAGCCGCGGTCTACCGCCAGTTCAAGACCAAGGAAGAGATCGTCATCGCGATCACCGAGCGCGAACTGAGCAGCCTCGAACCCGCCCTCGACGCCGCCGAAGCCGAGGGACACGGCCTGCGCTCGCGCGAGATCCTGTTGCACCAGATGATCGACCAGGCCGTCGAACGGCGCGGCGTGGTCAGCGTGCTGCAGTTCGACCCGGTCATCATCCGGTTGCAGGCCGAACACGAACCGTTCCAACGGTTCATCGAACGCCTCTACGCGGCGCTGCTGGGCACCGAGTCCGGGGTGGAGGCGCGCGTGCACGCCGCGATGCTGTCCAGCGCGATCAGTGTGGCCGTCATGCATCCGCTGGTCGCCGATCTGGATGCGGAAACCTTACGCGCGCAGCTCATTCAGATGTCACGGCGGATGCTGGACCTGCCCTCTGAGACATCGGCGGCGAACAGACGCTCCGCGGCGGTGTAGGCGTCCTCGGCGCCGGTGGCCACCGAGTCGGCCAGTCGATCCAGGTCCGGGTGATTGCGCAGCAGTGTCTGCGCCAGTGACAGGATCTGCGACCGCGCCCGCGCCGAGCGGCGCCGCGGGGTGTCGGCGCGGTGGTGGGTGTCGATCGCGTCGACGAACTCCGTGATACCGACGTTCTGGGCGGCGATGAGCTTGAGGATCGGCACGTCGGTCTCGCCGCGCAGGTCCCGCACCGTCTGGTCGGCGCCGTCCCGATCGGCCTTGTTCACCACCACGATGTCGGCGACTTCCAGCAGTCCCGCCTTCGCCGCCTGAATCGCGTCCCCCGCACCGGGATTGAGCACCACGACGGTCGGATCGGCCACCGCGGCGATCTCGATCTCGGACTGCCCGACGCCGACCGTCTCCAGGATCACCAGGTCGTACCCGAGCGCCGAGAGCAGTGTGATCGCCGCGGGCACCGCCGCGGCGAGCCCGCCGAGGTGCCCGCGGGTGGCCACCGAGCGGATCAGTACGTCGGGATCGTTGATGTGGGCCGCCATCCGGATCCGGTCACCGAGCAGCGCGCCGCCGCTGTAGGGCGACGACGGGTCGACGGCGAGCACTGCGACGCGTTTGCCGCCCGCCCGGTACGCCCCGACCAGCGCGCCGACGGTCGTCGACTTCCCCGCCCCCGGTGGGCCGGTGATCCCGAGCACGCGCGCCGAGGTGACCGGCCCGAGCGCGTCGAGCACCTCCCCGCGTCTCGGGCTCTCCACGAAGCTGAGCAGCCGGCCGGTGGCGCGCTGCGACCCGCCCCGAGCAGCGGCGATGAGCTCGTCGATCGTCACGTCAGACAGAGTACGCACGCGATTTCCTTTTCACGTCGCTGACCGTTCCCACAGCGAGAATGTTATTCTCCGCTGTAGAGAGTCTTCATTTCAGGGAGGTCCCGATGCAGATCGCCGGAAGCTCAGCCCTGGTCGTCGGCGGTGCCGGCGGTCTGGGAGAGGCCACAGTGCGCCGCCTGGCGGGCGCGGGAGCCAAGGTCGTCGTCGCCGATCTGGCCGACGACAAGGGCAAGGCGCTGGAATCCGAGCTCGGGGTGCGCTACGTACGGACCGACGCGACCTCCGAGGAGTCCGTCAACGCCGCGATCGCCGAGGCGACATCGCTTGGGCCGTTCCGCATCTCGGTCGACACCCACGGCGGACCCGCCAGCGGCGGCCGGTTGATCGGCAAGGACGGCTCTCCGCTGGACCTCGACGGGTTCAAGAAGACGATCGAGTTCTACCTGACCGCGGTGTTCAACGTGATGCGCCTGGCGGCGGCGGAGATCGCCAAATCCGAGCCGCTGGAGGAAGGCGCACGCGGCGTCATCGTGAACACCGCGTCGATCGCCGGCTACGAGGGACAGATCGGCCAACTGCCGTACGCGGCGGCCAAGGGCGGCGTGCTGGGCATGACGCTGGTCGCCGCTCGTGATCTGTCGCCGTTGGGGATTCGGGTGGTCACCATTGCCCCCGGCACCATCAACACGCCGGCCTACGGCCAGGCCGCCGACCAACTCGAGCAGTACTGGGGCCCGCAGGTGCCGTTCCCGAAGCGGATGGGCCGTGCGACCGAGTACGCGCAGCTGGCACAGAGCATCATCGAGAACGACTACCTCAACGGCGAGATCATCCGGCTCGACGGGGCGCTGCGGTTCCCGCCGAAGTGAACCCGTCCGCGTCGCTGCACGGCAAGGTCGCGTTCGTTGCCGGCGCCAGCCGTGGCATCGGCGCCACGGTGGCCGTGGCGCTGGCGCGCGCCGGCGCCGCGGTGGCCGTGGCGGCGCGCTCCGAACACGAGGGCAAGCTGCCCGGCACCATCGGCT
The DNA here is from genome assembly GCF_002086815.1 of Mycolicibacterium parafortuitum. GTDB lineage: Bacteria > Actinomycetota > Actinomycetes > Mycobacteriales > Mycobacteriaceae > Mycobacterium > Mycobacterium parafortuitum. The sequence continues at coordinate 71,665 of NZ_MVID01000022.1, read as the reverse complement.
CTGTCGCCCAACGCATCACCGACGAGGGCGGGCGCGCGCTGCCGGTGGTCTGTGACGTCACCAGCGAGGAGTCGGTCGAGGCAGCCGTGGCCGCGACGGTCACCGAATTCGGCGGAATCGACATCCTCGTCGCGAACGCGGGCGTGCTGTGGCTCGGCCCGATCGAGTCCACCCCACTGAAGCGCTGGCAGTTGTGCCTGGACGTCAACACCACCGGCGTCTTCCTCGTCACCAAGGCCGTGATCCCGCACGTGCGTGCCCGCGGCGGCGGTTCGCTGATCGCGGTCACCACCACCGGTGTCACGATGACCGACCAAGGCGCCAATGCCTACTGGGTGTCCAAGGCCGCCGCCGAGCGGCTATACCTGGGGCTCGCCGCCGATCTGCGCGCCGACAACATCGCGGTCAACTGCCTGAGCCCGTCACGCGTGGTGCTCACGGAGGGCTGGCAGGCCGGCGGTGCGGGCATGCAGATCCCGCCGGAGATGGTCGAGCCTCCGGAGGCGATGGCCGACGCCGCGGTGTTCCTCGCCCGACAGGACGCGTCAGGCATCACCGGCACGATCCAACGTTCCGAAGAGCTCACCCGCTGAGCGCGGGGCGACTACTTCTTGGCGATCAGGCCGTCGACGATCCGGTTGAAATCCGTTGTCCCGAAGGACACGTACTCGGCGAGGTTGGCGTAGTCCAGTGACGCCATCACCGACTTCTCCAGCTGGATGTTCATCAACCGCTTGGTGGCCTCGACCGCCTGCTGCGGCAGGTCGAGCATCTTCTTCGCGCATGCGATCGCCTCGGCGAGCGGATCCTCGACCACATGGTTGGCCAATCCGAGTTCGACCGCGCGCTGCGCCTTGATCCGCACCCCGGTCAGCGCGAACTCCTTGGCCTGCAACAGGCTGATCTGCGAACCCCACACCAGCGGTCCGCCGTCGGCGGCGACCAACCCGATCGACACATGCGGATCGGCGAAGAACGCGTTCTCCGCGATGTAGACCATGTCCGACAACGCCGCCAGGCTGCAGCCCAGCCCGACCGCGGGCCCGTTCACCGCCGCGATCAGCGGGATCCGGCAGCGCACCATGCCGATCACGAGATCACGGCCGTGCTTGATCGTCTTCTGCCGCAGCGCTTCATCGTTGCGCAGTTCGTCGAGGTAGTTGAAGTCGCCGCCGGCCGAAAACGCCCGCCCCGCACCGGTGATGACCGCCGCGCGTGCGCCGGTGTCCTCGTTGAGCTCATCCCAGATCTTGGCCAGCCCGACGTGGAGGTTGTCGTTGACCGCGTTGAGATCGTCGGGACGGTTCAGCGTGATGATGCGCAGGGCACCGTCGGCGGTGACGTCGATTTCGTCTGGCATTCCGTACATATGGTTTCCTATCCCAATCCCAAGATCCGCTGCGCGATGATGTTCTTCTGAATCTGCGACGTGCCGCCCATGACGCTCTGCGCCCGGCTGTACATGTAGGCCCCGAACAGCTCCTCGTCGCCGGTGCCGACCGTCGCCAGCGCGGCGTGGCCCACCGACTGCTCGACCCAGGTCATCAGGAGCTTGTCCAGCGAGCCCTGCGGACCGTGCGTGAGCCCGTCGAGCTGCTCCGACAGCCGCCTGCGCACGTGCAGCCGCAGCATCTCGGTCTGCACCCAGGCCCACCGCAATTCGTCCGGCGGCGTGCCGTCCAGTCCGGCGGCCATCTGCCGCACCGTCTTTCCGTACCGCGCCGAGAATCCGAGCGTGGAGGGCTCGCGTTCGTGGCTGACGACGGTCATCGCCAGCTTCCAGCCCTCACCGGGCGCGCCGACCATGTTCTCGGCCGGTACCCGCGCCCCGTCGAAGCTGACCTGACCGAACTCCTTGGTGACCCCGCTGATCATCTTCAGCGGCCGCTGCTCGATGCCCGGCTGGTGCATGCTGACGATGAACGCCGAAATGCCCTTGTGTTTCGGCACGTCCTTGTCGGTGCGCGCCAGCACCAAACACCAGTCCGCGACATCGGAATAGCTCGTCCAGATCTTGTGCCCGTGGATGATGTACTCGTCGCCGTCCTGGACCGCCGTCGTGGTCAGCGACGCCAGATCGGATCCGGCTCCGGGCTCGGAGAAGCCCTGGCACCACCGCTCGGTGCCGTTGATCATGCCGGGCAGGAATCGCTGCCGCAGTTCCTCGCTGCCGTGGTGGCTCAGTCCGACGACCAGATAGCCCAGGCTGGGCCGTGCCGGGGCACCGGCCTTGGCGATCTCCTCGTCGACGATGACGTCGTAGACCGGCGGAAGATCCTGGCCGCCATAGGCCTTCGGCCACGACGTGCCGAAGAACCCGGCCTCGAACAACGCCTGGTGCCACTCCCCCGCCTTCGCCCAGTAGGCGTCACCGGAGGTGGGGAACTTGCCCTTCTGCTCTTTCAGCCAGTCGCGCAGCCGTTGCCGGAACGCGGCCTCGTCGGGCGAATCACGAAAGTCCAATGGTCAACTCCTCCAGCTTGGCGGGCCATGCCTCGGTGGCGGCCAGCACGCGACGCAGATAGATGTGGGCCAGGCACTCCCAGGTGTTGCCGATACCGCCGTGCACCTGGATCGAGGTCTCGCAGACCGCCAACGCGGCTCGCGCACAGTAGATCTTGGCGATTCGGGCGGCCTCGATCGCCTCGTCCACCGGAAGCTCGTCGACAGCCCAGGCGCCGTGCCGCGACACGCTGATGGACCCCTCGATCAGCGCCTCACTCTCGGCGAGCATGTGTGCAACAGCCTGGTAGGACCCGATGGTGGCCCCGTACTGTGCACGGACCTTCGCGTACTCGGTGGCCAGCGCCTGGGTTCCGCGGGCGGCACCGAGGATGTCGGCGGTGGTGGCGGCCAACGCGAGCGCGTACCACCGGCCGGAATCCTCGTCGGGTAGATCGGCCAGTTCCGCCGGGGATTCGACCGCGCCGGCGAGGCTTCCGGTCAGGTCGACCGTCGCCGGACCGGACCCGCCGTCCGACGGTGCGTGGCCCAGGCGACGGTGCAGGTCGTCGGCGAGCACCGGACCCAGGAACGGCACGTCGACGAGCCCCCGGCCGAACTCCTCGGCGACGATCGCGACCTCGACCGCCGACGCCCCGTCGGAGCGCAGCGTCCGGAATCCGGTGGCGTCGACGGCCTTTTCGAGTCGTGCCCGACGGGTGGTGGCGTCGAGATCGGCGACCGACCCGGGACCGAAGTCCGCCGCCACCTCCGCGGCCGCATCACGCAGCTGCCGCTGCTCACTGGTCAACCGGACGTCCATCAGCTGTCTCCGCTCTCAGTGTGCGCACTCATCGCACGCTCCCGTAACACTCGCCGGAGCGCCTTGCCCGAAGGCAGGCGCGGGATTTCGTCGACCACCACGACCCGGCTCGGTCGTTTGTAGGAGGCGAGCCGGTCACCGACCAGGTCGGCGAGTGCCCCGGTGTCGACGGGACCGTTGACCGTCACCGCCGCGATGATCGCCTCGCCGTCGTCGGCGGGCACCCCGAACACCGCGCAGTCCTCGACGACGGGATGTCCGTGCAGCACCGCTTCGATCTCGGCGGGCGCGACCTGGAACCCGCGCACCTTGATCATCTCCTTGGCGCGGTCGGTGATGCGCAGCCAACCGTCGGGATCGAGGGTGCCGACGTCGCCGGTGCGATACCAGTCACCCGAAAACGCTTCCGCGGTCCACTGATCGGGCAGATAACCGGCCATCGCCGATTCCGAGCGGACCTGGATCTCGCCCTCGCCGCCCGGTCCCAGGACCTCGCCGGTCGCCAGGGACACGACGCGGATGTCCACGCCGGCAACGGCCCGGCCGACGGTGTCGAGCCGCGCGTGCTGCAGCTCGTTGCACGAGATCACCGGTAGCTCGCTGGCCCCGTAGGCGGTGACCCAGTTGACCCCGGTCCGCGCGGTGACGGCCTCGGCCACGCTCCCCGTGACCGGGGTGGCGCACCACATGATGTAGCGCAACGACGACAGGTCGTGGTGTTCCAGATTCGGGTGCGCCGACAGTGCCAGCGCGATCGGCGCGACGGCCATCTCGATGGTGATGCGGTCGGATTCGATGTGACGCAGCATCGCGTCGATGTCGAAGCGGCGGTGCAACCTGATCCAGGCGCCGGTGTCGAGCGCCATGACGATGTTGAGCAACCCGAGGATGTGCGAAGGCGGGGTCATCACCTGCATCCGGTCCGCCGACGTCAGACCGAGCGCGTCCCGCCAATGCCGGATCGCGACGGCCAGCGAGCCGTGGGCGTGCCGGACCGCCTTCGGCATCCCCGTGGTGCCGGAACTGAAAACGAACACCGCGTCCGCGTCGGGGGCGACGGGCTCGGCGGGATGATCGGCCGCCACGATCTCGTCGTCGAGCGACAACATCGGCATCGCGTCGGCCAGCACCGGGTGATCCCCGACGGCGTGCGTCGCCCCGGTCAGCGACAGGGCGTGGGTGACCTCGGTCTGCTTCCAGGCCGGACTCAGCAGCACGCCGGCCGCGCCGAGCCGCCAGATCGCGCGCAGCGCGACGACGAACTCGGGCCGGTTCGACGACATGACCGCCACTCGAGTCCCTGGGACGACACCGCTGCGACGCAGTGTCGCGGCCATCCCGCCGGCCAGCGCGTCGAGGTCGGCGAGCGAGTATTGCCGATCCTCGAAGGCGAGCGCCATCGGATCACTCACGTCGCGCGCGCCCCTTCCGCAGGTCGTGGATGATGGGTGAGAGGAGTAGCGTTTGTCGAGGAGAATAGTATTCTCCTATTATCAGAATGACAATGTCGAGAGAGGGTCATATGACCGACCCGCAGACACCGGGAACGGGGTCCGCAGTGACCGAGACGGCCGTGCAGGGCACGATCACCATCCAGTTGGACGGCAACGCCGCCACCGTCGCGAACCGGCCCGGGGAGACCCTGCTGGAGAGCGCACGCCGGGCCGGGATGGGCCCCCCGTTCTCGTGCGAAGCCGGTAACTGCGGCACCTGCATGGCCCTGCTGACCACCGGCACCGCGACCATGCGGGTCAACGACGCACTGACCGAGGACGAGGTCGCCGAGGGATACGTGCTCACCTGCCAAGCCGTCCCCGACACCCCGGACGTGACGGTCAATTACGACGAGTGAGCCGCGGCCCCGGCGTGCTCGTCGAGCTTCGGCGCCGGGCGGTACTCGGGTTCGTAGCCGGCGATCCGGATGGGGCTGCGCACCAGACGGAAATCGCCGGCGCCGACCACCACCTCAGGCATCGCGTCCAACGCCTCGGGCAACGTCCGCACCGCCGCGGCGGGAATGCCCAGCGGCTGCAGCCGGCGCTGCCAGCTCACCGCGGTGTCTGCGGCCAGGGCCGCACCGACCAGGGCCAGCACCTCGTCGCGGCGGGACGCCCGCTCGGCCATCGTCGCGAACCCGTCGATACCGGCCTCGGCGGCGAACGCCGCCCAGAACGCATCGTGGGTGATGAACAGTGCCAGGAAACCGTCCGCCGTCGCGAACAGCTGTGCCGGAACGTAATACGAGTGAGCGCCGTACGGATACCGCTTCGGCTCGACACCGTCGTTGAGGTACGCCGCCGCCCGGTAGTTCAACTGCGAGAGCATCACATCCTGCAGTGACACGTCGACCTGTCCACCGCGGCCCGACACGATCTGTGCCAACAACCCCAATGCGGCGGTCAGTCCCGTCGAGTTGTCCGCCGACGAGTAGCCCGGAAGCGTCGGTGGGCCGTCCGGGTCGCCGGTCATCGCCGCGACGCCGGTGGCCGCCTGGATCACGTAGTCGAACGCCGGATCGTCGCCGCCGTCGAGCCCGAACCCCGTCATCGCCACGCACACGATGCGCTCGTTGAACTCCTTCAACGAGTCGTAGGTCAACCCGAGACGCTTGATCGCCGACGGCTTCATGTTCACCAGCAGCGCATGCGATGTCGCGACCAACTCGCCCAGCTTCTGCCGCCCTGCCTCGGACCGCAGATCGATCACGACGCTCTGCTTGTTGCGGTTCAGGCTCGCGAAATAGCTGTCGCTGACCTGCCGTGAGATCTCCCCGCCCGGCGGCTCGATCTTGATGACCTCGGCGCCGAGGTCGGCGAGCATCATCGTCGCGTACGGCCCGGCCAGCATCACCCCGACCTCGATGATGCGGATCCCCGCGAGGGGCCCGGTCGACGTCACTTGACGGCCTTCGCGAGCTCTCCGATCACCTCTCGCGTCCGGTACTTCGACGCGACGAGCTCGTCGCGCGTCTCCCCGATCGGCAGCAACCGCACCGACAGGTCGGTGACACCCGCATCGGCGAACTGCTTGAACCGCTTCAGGATTGACTCCTCATCCCCGGCCGCGCACAGGTCACCGACGTTGCGCGCGGCCCCGCGGTCGAGTAGACGCTGATAGTTCGGCGAGGTCTCGGCCTCGGCCAGGATCCGGTTCGCCCTGTCCTTGGCGGCGTCGATCTCGGAGTTCGCACACAGGCACACCGGGATCCCGGCGACGATGCGCGGCGCGGGCCGTCCCGCTTCTGCCGCGGCCTTGTTGATCTTCGGGGCGATGTGCTCGCCGATCGCCTTCTCGTCGGCCATCCACAGCACGGTGCCGTCGGCCCGCTCCCCCGCGATCTGCAGCATCACCGGGCCGAGTGCGGCCACCAGCACCGGAAGCGGTTGCTCCGCAGCGAGAACCGTTGGATTGTGCACGGTGAACGAATCGTTCTCGACGTCCACGTCGCCGGGTCCGGACAGTGCGGCGTCGAGCACCTCGAGGTAGTCGCGTGTGTACGCGGCCGGCTTCTCGTACGGGATGCCGAGCATGTCACGCACGATCCAGTGATGCGACGGCCCCACCCCGAGCGCCAACCGGCCCTGCGCCATCGCGTGCACCGAAAGAGCCTGCCGGGCAAGGGCGATCGGATGCTGAGCCTGCAGCGGCACGACGGCGGTGCCCAGTTCGATCCGCGAGGTGTGCGCAGCCATCAGCGCGACCATGGTCAGGCAGTCGAAGTCGTTGGGCACCTGGGGCATCCACGCCGTGTCGAGCCCGGCCGATTCGGCCCATTCGATGTCGGCGACCAGCTTGCTGACCTTGCGCGCCATATCGCCGCGCTCGGCCCCGATCATCACGCCTAGTCTCATCGCCCACCCTCGCTTCGCCCGCCCGACCTCATCGCCCTGCCTCCTTCAGCGAGGGTGCGCTCAGATCGCGCAGCCGGCCGAAATCGCGCGCTGTACGCACTCTCGGTGGCCTCACGCCTGCTCCACCTTCTCCGTCAGCGCCCGCACATCGCGCACGAGGTCCTCCAGCGAGGTGCCCGTCGGGAACACCGCGGCGGCGCCGGCATCGAGCAGCTTCTGCACGTCGCCCTGCGGGATGGTCCCGCCGACGACGACGGCGATGTCCCCCGCGTCGGCGGCCCGCAGCGCATCCACCGTGCGCTGGGTCAGCGCGACGTGCGCGCCGGACAGGATCGACAGGCCGACCAGCGCGACGTCCTCCTGCAACGCGATCGACACGATGTCCTCGATGCGCTGGCGGATGCCGGTGTAGATCACCTCGAAGCCCGCGTCGCGCAGGGTCCGGGCGACGATCTTGGCTCCCCGGTCGTGGCCGTCGAGCCCCGGCTTGGCGACCAGCACGCGCACACTCATCGCTAGAACACCTCCTCTTCTAAAAGACGACAGGCTGCTGGAACTCGCCCCATACGGACTTCAGCGTCGACACCATCTCGCCCACAGTGCAATACGCGTTCGCGCAGTCGATCAGCCTGTGCATCAGGTTGTCGTCACCTTCGGCCGAGCGCGCCAGCGCGGCCAAGCTTTCCTTGACCGCGACGTCGTCCCGGTCGGCCTTGACCTTGGCCAGCCGCTTGAGTTGCTTGTCGCGCCCCTCGGCGTCGAGTTCATAGGTGGCCAGATCCGGCGGCGGTTCGTCGACGACGAACTTGTTCACGCCGACCACCGGCCGCGCTCCCGACTCGACCTCCTGATGGATCTTGAACGCCTCGTCGGCGATCAGGCCCTGCAGATAGCCGTCCTCGATGCAGCGCACCATGCCGCCGTGGTTCTCGAGATCGTGCATGATCTCGACGATCTTCTCCTCGGTGGCGTCGGTGAGCGCCTCGACGAAGTAGGAGCCGCCCAACGGGTCGGCCACCTTCGTCACGCCGGTCTCGTAGGCCAGGATCTGTTGGGTGCGCAACGCCAGCGTCGCCGATTCCTCACTGGGAAGTGCGAACGGCTCGTCCCACGCCGCGGTGAACATCGACTGCACACCGCCGAGCACCGCGGCCAGCGCCTCGTACGCCACGCGCACCAGGTTGTTCTGCGCCTGCGGCGCGTACAGCGACGCACCACCTGCCACGCAGCCGAAGCGGAACATCGACGCCTTGTCGGTGGTGGCGCCGTAGCGCTCCCGCACGATGGTCGCCCAGCGCCGACGGCCGGCCCGGTACTTCGCGATCTCCTCGAAGAAGTCGCCGTGGGTGTAGAAGAAGAACGAGATCTGCGGGGCGAACTTGTCGATCGTCATCCGGCCGCGCTCCACGACGGTATCGCAGTAGGTGACGCCGTCGGCCAGCGTGAACGCCATCTCCTGCACCGCGTTCGCACCGGCATCGCGGAAGTGCGCGCCCGCCACCGAGATCGCGTTGAACCTCGGCACCTCGGCCGCACAGAACTCGATGGTGTCGGCGATCAGTCGCAGCGACGGTTCCGGCGGCCAGATCCACGTGCCGCGTGACGCGTATTCCTTGAGGATGTCGTTCTGGATGGTGCCGGTCAGCTTCTCCCGCGGCACACCCTTCTTCTCGGCGGCCGCGACATAGAACGCCAGCAGGATCGCCGCGGTGCCGTTGATGGTGAAGCTGGTGCTGATCTTGTCCAGCGGGATGCCGTCGAACAGGATCTCGGCGTCGGCCAGCGTGTCCACCGCGACGCCGACGCGCCCGACCTCCTCGCCGTACTCCTCGTCGTCGGAGTCGTATCCGCACTGGGTGGGAAGGTCGAGTGCCACCGACAAGCCGGTGCCGCCCTGGTCCAGCAGATAGCGGTACCGGCTGTTGGACTCCTCGGCAGTGCCGAAACCGGAATACTGCCGGAATGTCCAGGTCTTACCGCGGTAGCCGGACGCGAAGTTGCCCCGCGTGAACGGATACTCGCCGGGCGCGGGCGGATCGACCGCGCGGTCATCCGGCCCGTACACCGGTTCCAGCGGGAGGCCGGACGGGGTCTCTACCCGAGGGACGACTTGCTCGCTCATCGTTGGATAACGTACTTGCAAAAAATGAGAATGCCAATACCGTCTGAGGGAAAGCTGCACGCAGCAGTAGGTGCGACATCCCGATCCAAAGGGCCGAAGGCCCGGTACACAGCGATTATGGGATTCGCCTAAAATGAGAACGGCACTACCTACCAGAAGGGGGCCACCGTGGCGTCGGAGTCGCGTACGTCCAGCCAGCCATCGTTCGCCGACCGCACCGTCGTGGTCTCGGGCGGCAGCCGCGGAATCGGCCTCGCCATCGCGCTCGGCGCGGCCCGGCACGGCGCCAACGTCGTACTGCTGGCCAAGACCGCCGAACCACATCCGAAACTCCCCGGCACCGTGTACACCGCCGTGGCCGAGGTCGAGGCAGCCGGCGGCAAGGGCGTCGCGGTCGTCGGAGACGTCCGCAAGGAAGAAGACGTCGCACGCGCGATCGACACCGCCGTCGAGCACTTCGGCGGCGTCGACGTCGTGGTCAACAACGCCAGCGCGATCGCGACGGAACCGACCGAGCAGCTGTCGGCGAAGAAGTTCGATCTGATGATGGACATCAATGTCCGCGGCACGTTCCTGCTGACGAAGGCCGCGCTGCCGTACCTGCGCAAGTCCCCCGGGGCGCACGTGCTGACGCTGGCACCCCCACTCAACATGAACCCGCACTGGCTGGGCGCGCACCCGTCCTACACGCTGTCCAAGTACGGGATGAGCCTGCTGTCGCTGGGCTGGGCGCAGGAGTACGGCCGGGAAAAGGGCACCACCGCAATCGGCTTCAGCTGTCTGTGGCCCGAGACCTACATCGCGACGTCGGCGGTGACCAACCTCGCCGCCGGGGACGATCTGGTGAAGGCGTCCCGCAGCCCCGAGATCATGGCCGATGCCGCGGTACAGATCCTGAGCCGCCCCCCGGGTGAGGTGAACGGGCGATGCTTCATCGACTCGGAGATTCTCGCCGAATCCGGGGTCACCGATCTGTCCGGCTACGGCGGCGGCGACGAACCGATCCTGGACATCTTCGTCGACGAGCGCACCTCGTGAGCATCTCGCTGCTGCTGGAGATGGCAGCCGACACCGATCCCGACCGGACCGCGCTGGTCTCAGACGAGTTACGGCTCAGCACCGCCGAATTGAGCGCGCTGGCCGACGGCGGCGCCGGGGTGATCGCGGCGTCCGGCGCCCAGCACGTCGCCTACGTCGGCACCGGCGGGGCCATGCTGCCACTGCTGTTGTTCGCCTCCGCCCGCGCGGCGATCCCGGTGACACCGCTGAACTACCGGCTGTCGGCCGAGGGCCTGCGCGCGCTGCTGGACCGGTTGCCCGATCCCCTGGTCGTCGTCGACGACGAATACCGCGACGCGGTCGGGGACGGCTACCGGACGATCGGTTCCGCGCAGTTCCTCACCACCGCCCGCGATGAGCAGCCCGGCCCCGATATCCCGGTGTTCGCCGATCCCGACTCGGTCGGCGTCGTGCTGTTCACCTCCGGCACCACCTCGAAGCCCAAGGCCGTCGAGCTCAGCCATACGAATCTGACGAGCTACATCATGGGCACCGTCGAGTTCGCGTCGGCGGAGCCCGACGACGCCGCGCTGATCTGCGTTCCGCCGTACCACATCGCCGGGGTCAGTGCCGCACTGTCGAACCTGTACGCGGGCCGGAAGATGGTGTACCTGAGGCATTTCGACGCCCAGAAGTGGGTGCAGCTCGTCAGCGACGAAGGCGTCACCTCAGCGACGGTGGTGCCGACGATGCTCGACCGCATCGTGAGCGTGCTGGAGGCCACGAACACCGCGCTGCCCACCCTGCGCACGCTGGCCTACGGCGGCTCGAAAGTGCCGCTGCCTCTGGTCCGTAAAGCGCTGTCGCTGCTGCCCGACGTCGGCTTCGTCAACGCCTACGGGTTGACCGAGACAAGCTCGACGATCGCGGTGCTGACGCCCGACGACCATCGCGCCGCGCTGGCTGCCTCCGACGACGCGGCGCTGCGCCGCCTCGGTTCCGTCGGTCAGCCCGTCCCCGGCGTCGAGGTCCAGGTCCGCGGCGAGGACGGCACCGTGCTCGGCCCCGGAGAGCCGGGTGAGCTGTTCGTGCGGGGCGAGCAGGTGTCGGGGAAGTACACCGACATCGGGTCGGTGCTCGACGAGCAGGGCTGGTTCCCGACCAAGGACGTCGCCTACCTCGACGAGCAGGGCTACCTGTTCATCGGCGGCCGCTCCGACGACACCATCATCCGCGGCGGGGAGAACATCGCGCCCGCCGAGATCGAGGACGTCCTCGTCGAGCATCCGCACGTACGTGACTGCGCCGTCGTCGGCGCCGACGACCCGCAGTGGGGCCAGATCATCGTCGCCGTAGTCGTCGCCCGCCAAGGTGCCGAGCCCGACCCCGAAGAGCTGCGCGCCCACGTACGATCCCAGCTGCGGGGGTCCCGCACTCCCGATCGGGTGGTGTTCCGGGATGAACTGCCCACCAACGCGACCGGCAAGGTGTTGCGCCGCGAACTCGTCAGCGAACTGAACCAGGATCGATCGCCGGCTGAGCCGGCCGTTCAACAAGCGCCGGCTCAGCCGGCCTGACAGCAAGGAGCCCGCGCATGATCAAGAACGGCACCCGACTGCAGAGCCAGGTCTGCGACACCCAGGTGATCGTGGTTCGCAGCTCCGAGGCCCTCGACGATCTGCGGATCGGCGGAGCGCCCGCGATCCCCGTCGGTGACACCGCGGATTCGGGCCTGACACTGGATGATTCGCTGGCCGACGGCAACCTGATGGGTAAGCGTTACGTCGACGACGGCGGCGCCGAGGTGCTCGTCACCAAGGCGGGCAAGGGCACCATCAGCATCGGCACCACCCCGTTGTCGCTCAAGGAGGCCAAGCCGCTGCCCGCCAGCGACTGAGTCCGGCGATTGCCCCGGTATCAGCCGCTCGTCGCGGCCGGCTGATACCTTCGGCCGTGTGAGGCCACGCCGCCTGCTGACCAGGTATGCCGCAGGCCTGACGTCGGCTTATCTCCTCACCGTCGGCGAGGTCGTCGCGATCGTCGTCGCGCTGACCGGCAGCAGCGTCATCACCGTCGGCAATGTCGTGACCTCGGTGATCGTCACGCTGATCGGTGCCACGACGGTGGCCGTGGGTGCCGTGCTGATCCTGCGGCCGTCGCTGCGCTGGCTCAAAGCCGGACGGCGGCCGACCCCTGACGAGATACGGACCGCCGCCAAGACGATGCGCAGGCAGGCCGCGATCACGCTGGCTCCGTGGCTGCTGACCGCGGCGGTGTTGGTGCCGTTGAACCGCGACGCGGCTGCGTCAGTGTTCGTCGTGCTCACCACCGCGCTACTGTTCGGCGCGATCGCGACCGTGTGCACCGGATTCCTGTTCACGCTGCGCACCCTGCGCCCGATGCTTGCCGCGGTGCCCAGCGACGCGGGACGTCTGCCGGCGCCGGGAGTGCGGGCCCGCCTGCTCATCATGTGGATGGTCTGCACCGCGCTGCCCGGCTCGGCGATCGCGGTGCTGCTGATCCTGCGCTCACGACAGTGGCTGCTCGACGAATCCACCCCGATCGAGCTCGCCCTGCTGGTGCTCGCACTGGTCGCCGTCGTGCTCGGCCTGCGCGCGATGATCCTGGTGTCCATCTCGATATCCGACCCCCTCGACGAGGTCGTCTCGGCGATGGCCGACGTCGAGAAGGGCAAGATCGACCGCACCATCGAGGTCTACGAGTGGTCCGAGATCGGGCGGCTGCAAAGCGGTTTCAACCGGATGGTGGCCGGGCTGCGGGAGCGGGACCGGCTACGGGATCTGTTCGGAAGACACGTCGGTGAACAGGTCGCGCGCCGCGCCGTCGAACTCGCCGACGACCACGACGACCTGTCCGCCGGTGACGAACGCGACGTGGCAGTCCTGTTCATCGATCTCGTCGGCTCGACCCGGCTGGCCGTCGACCGCGAGCCTCACGAGGTGGCCGTGATCCTCAACGACTTCTTCCGGATCGTGGTCGCCGAGGTCGACCGGAACCACGGTCTGATCAACAAGTTCCAGGGCGATGCGGTGCTGGCGGTGTTCGGCGCACCGCTACGCATCGACGACCCGGCGACCGCGGCGATGGGTACCGCACGCGCATTAGCCGCGGAACTGCGCACGCTGCCGGTCGATTTCGGAATCGGCGTCTCGGTGGGGCCCGTGTTCGCGGGCAACATCGGCGCCGAGAACCGCTACGAGTACACCGTGGTCGGCGACGCGGTGAACGAGGCCGCCCGACTTGCCGACCACGCCAAGGAGTTCGACGCTCGGGTGCTGTGCACGGGGCCCGCCCGCGACCGGGCCGGCGCCGACGAGCAGCAGCGGTGGGCCGCGGCCGGTCAGACCACGCTGCGCGGACGCACCGCGCCCACCGACATCTTCAGCGCCCGCACACGTTAGTTCCGGGCGGCGACGGGGAATGCACGCGTATGCGTGCCGTGAAGGCACCGTCCGCTGACCGCGCGGCCACCGCCCGCGCGGCGATCCGCGCGGGCCGGCACACCGGCCCCACCAGCGGTCTGGCCCCCGGGTTCGCGCAGGCCAATCTGGTCGTGCTCCCACACACCCACGCCCTGGATTTCCTGCGGTTCTGCGTGCGCAACCCGCAGGCGTGCCCGTTGCTGGAGGTGACCGACACCGGGTCACCGCACCCGGCGGCGGTGGCGTCCGATGCTGATCTGCGGACCGATCTCCCCCGCTATCGTGTGCTGCGCGACGGTATGTGCACCGACGAACCCGCCGACATCTCGCCGTACTGGGACGAGCACCTCGTCGGGTTCCTGCTGGGATGCTCGTTCACCTTCGAATGGGCGCTCGCGGCGGCAGGTCTGCCGATCGCCCACCAGAGGCAGGGCGTGAACGTTCCGATGTACGTGACCGACCGGGAGTGTGTCCCCGCCGGGGCGTTCCATGGACCCATGGTCGTCTCGATGCGTCCGTTGCCGGCCCACCACGTGCCCCGCGCGGTAGAGATCACCGGCCGCTTCCCGGCGATGCACGGCGCTCCGGTGCACATCGGCGACCCCGCGGACCTCGGCATCGACGATCTCGGCGTACCGGACTTCGGAGATCCGGTGCGCATCGCCCCCGACGAGGTGCCGGTGTTCTGGGCGTGCGGCGTGACACCGCAGGTCGTCGCTCTGAACGCCGCCCCACCGCTGGCGATCTTCCATGCGCCAGGCCACATGTTCATCACCGATCGGCCGCACGCGCACTACGACAGTGCCGTGCGGGACCACATCACCGAGACGCCGGAGGGACACCGATGACCGTCGATCAGGACAGCCGCTCCCCCGCGGCAGCCGATCCCAAAGCCGTTCGCCAAGCCGTGCGCGGCGCGGCGATCGGCAACACCGTCGAATGGTTCGACTTCGCGATCTACGGCTTCCTGGCCACCTACATCGCGGACAAGTTCTTCCCCTCCGGCGACGAAACCGCGGCTCTGCTCAGCACTTTCGCCGTCTTCGCGGCGGCGTTCTTCATGCGTCCGCTGGGCGGGTTCTTTTTCGGGCCACTCGGCGACCGGATCGGCCGCCAGCGTGTGCTGGCGATCGTGATCCTGGTGATGTCGGCATCCACCCTGGCGATCGGGCTGGTCCCCAGCTACGACTCGATCGGCGTGCTGGCCCCGGTGCTGTTGCTGGTGCTGCGCTGCCTGCAGGGGTTCTCCGCGGGCGGCGAATACGGCAGCGGCGCCTGCTTCCTCGCCGAGTATGCACCCGACCGGCACCGGGGATTCGTGGTCTCGTTCCTGGTCTGGTCCGTCGTCGTCGGATTCCTGACGGGCGCTGTCACCGTGACCGCTCTGGAGACGTGGTTGTCCGAGGATGCGATGAACTCCTACGGCTGGCGCATCCCGTTCATGATCGCCGGCCTGCTCGGCGTCGTCGGCCTCTACATCCGCCTCAAGCTCGGCGACACCCCGGAGTTCCAGTCGCTGCGCGAATCCGGCGAAGTATCGGAGTCGCCGCTGCGGGAGGCGGTCACCACCTCGTGGCGCCCGATCCTGCAGATCATCGGACTCGTCGTGATCCACAACGTGGGCTTCTACGTCATATACACGTTCCTGCCAAGCTATTTCACCGAGACACTGGAGTTCACCAAAACCGACGCGTTCTGGTCCATCACCGTCGCCAGCCTGGTCGGAATCGTTCTCATTCCGCCGCTGGGCGCGCTGTCCGACCGAGTGGGGCGCAAACCGTTGCTGATCGCCGGATCTCTCGCATTCGCCGTGTTCGCCTACCCGCTGTTCCTGCTCCTCAACATCGGGTCGCTGACGGCGGCGATCGCCGCCCACGCCGCGCTCGCCGCCATCGAGGCGGTCTTTGTGAGTGCGTCGTTGGCCGCTGGCGCCGAACTGTTCG
Source organism: Mycolicibacterium parafortuitum (assembly GCF_002086815.1). Classification (GTDB taxonomy): domain Bacteria; phylum Actinomycetota; class Actinomycetes; order Mycobacteriales; family Mycobacteriaceae; genus Mycobacterium; species Mycobacterium parafortuitum. The sequence goes on along the minus strand of NZ_MVID01000022.1, from coordinate 56,042 downwards.
CGACCCGGGTCCGTTCCAGCGGATACTCGATCGGCTACAACCTCTCGGTGGCCGTCTTCGGCGGCACCGCACCGTATGTCGCGACCTGGCTGGTGTCGCGCACCGGCAACGACATCGCCCCGGCGTACTACGTGATCGCGGCGGCGATCGTCAGCTTCCTGACCGTGCTGACCATGCGGGAGACCGCGCGCCGGCCGCTGCAGAAATCGCTGCCCAACTAGCTGCACCACCGCGGGGCTGCTCGAGGTACCGGCCCGCCTGCCCCGTGATCAGCGAGACAGACAGAACAGTTCGTCTGGTCGGTATGCTGGAGGAAGACCGGAGCGCACGGGTCAGCGTCGATCGCCGGATCGACCACCCACCCTCCGAAAGGACGACCCCCGCACATGCCATCCACCCCGATCCCGGACTCCGCAGACCGATCGCTCGGCGAACGGCTCTGGCGCACAGCGCTGACCACCGTCGCCGACCACTTCGAGCCGGTGATGAATCTGTACAAGCCCTATGTGGAGGGGGTGGAGCACCTGCCCGCCGACGGCCGTTTCCTGATCGTGGGCAACCACACGCAGATGTCGGCTGCCGAGATCGTGCTGATCCCCTACTGCGTCCGGCAGGCCATCGGATCACAGGTGCGCCCGCTGGCCGACCGGCAGTTCGGAAAGATGCGCGGGCTGCAGGCCGATCTCATCGCGGCCTACGGCGCCGTCGTGGGCTCCCCGGAGTCCGCCGCGACCCTGATGCGGGAGAACGCCACCATCCTGGTGTTCCCCGGCGGAGGCCGCGAGATCGGCAAGTTCAAAGGCGAAGAGTACAAACTCCGCTGGGACAACCGGTATGGATTCGCCCGGCTCGCCGCCGAGCACCGCTACCCGATCGTCACCGCCGCCCTGGTCGGCGGCGACGACGTCTACACGAGCATCACCACCCGCGACAGCCTCTACGGCCGGGCGAGCAGCTGGCTCGGTGAGCGCCTCGGCGGCCGCTCCGACATGGCGATGCCCCTGGTGCGCGGCATCGGCCCCACCCTGATCCCGCAACCGCAACGCATGTATCTGCGATTCGGCGCCCCGATCTCCTCCGCCGAGCCCACCGGCACCCCGCGTGACACCTGGGTCAGCGAGCTCAAGGAGAAGGTCCAGACGCAACTGGAATCCGATCTCGAGGACCTGCAGCGCGTGCGTCGTGACGACCCCTACCGTGCCCTCAACCCGTTGGCCCGGCACCACGCCGCGACACCGCACGCGTGACCCGCTGATGCGAAAACGAGCAGAGCTGCGGAACGAGATCCTTTCCGCCGCACGGGCCGAGTTCGCCCGGCACGGTCTCGCCGGCGCCCGGATCGACCGCGTCGTCAAGGAGTCCCGAGCGAGCCGGGAACGCCTCTACGCCCACTTCGGCGACAAGGAGACGCTGTTCCGCGAAGTCGTCGCCGCCGACGCCGCACACTTCTTCACCGCCGTGGTGCCGCGCCCAGAAGCGTTGGCGGAGTTCGTCGGCGAAATCTACGACCTCGCCCTGGCACATCCCGAACATCTCCGGATGATCACCTGGGCACGCCTGGAAGGGCTCGAGCTCGTCGCTCCCGATACCGACATGGTCCCCACCTCCGGAGCCGCGGTGGTCGTCGCGGCGCAGGCGGGGGGTCATGTCGATGCCGCGTGGAAGCCCGAGGAACTGCTCGTGATGCTGTTCGCCATCGGATTGTCCTGGGCGACATCCCCCGACCCTCAGCTGCAGACCGATGATCCCGCCACGATCGCCAGGCGCCGGGCAGCCGCCGTGGAGGCCGCGGCGCGGGTCATCGAACCACGCACCGGCCGGCGGCAGGGATAGTCGCCGCGATCAGCCCGAGACGACCGTCCGGATGACGACAGTCGTGAAGCGCCGCTTGGCGATCCGCCATCCCGACTCGGTTCGGACCAGTTCGTCGTCGTAGAAGCCGGCGGCGTTGACGCCGGACGTGTTGCCTGGCGCCATGACGAGCGCATCGACATAGGCGTGCGCGGTCGCGGTGTCGCCGTGCACCGTCGCGGCCTGATTGGTGATGCGGTGCAGCGAGTGTCCGATCATGTCGTGCGTGGTGACCATGAAGTCGACGACCGCGTCCACACCCCTCCAGATGCCGATCTCGCCGTAGTCGAGTTCGCAGTCGTCGGTGAACACGGTACGGAACAGCGGCCAGTCGCGGCGGTCGATGCCGGTGGCGTAGCGCACCTGCACGTCGGCGATCTCGCGCCGGTCTGCCTCGGTCATGACGGGCTCCTCGCTCAGCGATCCGCCGGGGCGTACCGCAGCATCGTGACGTCGTGTTCGGGGTAGTCGCAGAACACCGGCTTGACGCGCATACCGATCTCGATGTTCTCGGGTTCGACGTCGACCAGCTCGGTCGAGAAGCGCGGCCCCTCATCCCATTCCACGATCGCCAGCAGGTGCGGGACGGCGTCGGCGAAGTGCGGGCCGACGGGTCGCCGCGCGACGGTGTACGAGTACAGGGTGCCCATACCGGAGATCTCGCGCCATTCCAGATCGTCGGCGAACGTCCTGGGCGCGCGGACCCGCGGATAGAACACGTAGGACTGCAGCGACGGCGAGTACTGGATCACCACGCGATGTTCGGCCAGTGCGTCCCAGAACGGCGCCGTGGTCGGGGTCTTGACCGGCATCGGCCGTTCGAAGGTGGGCATGCTCATCGTCAGTCCCCTTCCAGCACGAGGGTGGTCTGCTCGGAAAGGATGCCGCCGTTGCCCGAGACGAACGCCCGATGGCAGTCGGGGTCCCCTTTTCCTCCTCGCGTCCGGCCGACCTGCGCGGCGCCCGCCCGTCCCATGATCTGGCGGGTGGCGTCACAGACGTGGTGCATACCGCCTGCATTGCCGGCCTGTCCGAAGCCGAGCTGGCCGCCGGCGGTGTTGAGCGGGAAGTCGCCCCGGAAGGTCAGGTCGTGCTCGGCGACGAACTCCATGCCCTTGCCCTTCTCGCAGAACCCGGCGTCCTCCAGGCTCAGCAGCACGGTGATGGTGTAGCAGTCGTAGATCGACACCATGTCCATCTGGTCGCGGGTCAGACCCGACATCGAGAACGCGGTGTCGGCCGCGCGTTTGATCGGTGTCTGCAACAGATCCTCGGCGTAGGTGGGGGTTTTGAACGGCACCTGCTCGCCGAACCCCTTGATCCACACCGGCCGGTTCTTGGCCTTGGCCGCCATCTCGGCGTTGGCGACCACGACCGCGGCCCCGCCCAGACACGGCATCACGATCTCCAGCATGTGCAGCGGATCGGCGATGACGGGGCTGGCGAGCACGTCCTCGATGGTCAGCGGCTTGTCCTTCCACACCGCTCCGTCGGTGTGATTGGCGTTGAAGCGGGTGTCGGTCACGATCTTGGCCATCGCCCGCTCGTCGTAGCCGTACACGGAGGCATAGCGTTGCGCGACCTGGCCGTACGGGCCGTTCTGCCCGAGGTTGCCGTAGGGAATCTCGAATTCCGCCTGGGGAGAACCGAACTGGTTGCTCGACGCGCCGAAGAAGACCGCGTCGATGAGGGGTTTGGGCTTCTTCTCCGACGTCGGGGTCAGATACCGCGCCGGGATCGCGCACAGCACCACATCGCAGATACCCAGCTCGATCGCCGCGGCGGCCCGCCACACCATGCCGACCGCACTGGCACCGCCGAGGTCGACCAGTTCGGCGAAACCCGCACGCACCCCGAGGTATTCGGTCACGGTCGACGGGACGAAGATCTCCGACTCGCCGAGATGCGTGGTGACGATGCCGTCGACCGACTCCCCCGGCAACCCGGCATCGGTCATCGCGGCGTCGGCCAGCTCCGCCCACTGTTCGAGGATGAACGGTGCGGGGGCGGCTTTGTTCAGCCGTTCCGGCGGTAGTTCGACGTAGCCGACGATCGCGGCCTCACCGCGCAATCCCATGCGGTTCTCCTTCACTTGCGGGGCAGCCCGAGGATCATCTGGGCGATGATGTTGAGCTGGATCTCCTTGGTGCCGCCACCGATCAGTTCGGCGGGCAGGTGGAAGTAGGGTTCGACGATCGCCGGATCCGAGTCCTCGACCAGTCCTGCCGGTGCCGCCAGCTCCAGAACGGCCTTGAACGTGCGGCGCAGCATCACGTTCATCGCGACCTTGGCGATGCTCGACGCGGGTCCGGCGGCCTGACCGTCGAGCAGCCGTAGGACTTCGCGTACCGCAAGCACTTTGATGGCGTTGGCGAACGCGTCGGCCTCGCCGAGTGCGGTCAGCACGCGGCCGTGGTCCGGCCGGTCCTCGTCGGCGAGACGGCGCAGGATGGCGGCGCGGTCGAAGTTCACGTACCCGCTGATCGCGACGCGCTCCTGGGCCATCGTCGCGATGGCAAGGTTCCACCCGTCGGTCGGGCCGCCGAGGAGCAGCTCGTCGGGGACGAAGACGTCCCGCAGGAACACCTCGTTGAAGTGCGCCTCCCCGGTGGCCTGCCGGATCGGCTGCAGCTCGATGCCTTCGGAGCGCATATCGACGATGAAGTAGCCGATCCCGCGATGCTTGGCGGCGTCGGGGTCGGTGCGGGCCAGCAACGCACCGAAGTCGGCGGTATGCGCCGAGGACGTCCAGATCTTGTGGCCGTTGATCCGCCAGCCGCCCTCGACTTTGGTGGCGCGGGTGCTCAGTGCGGCCAGATCCGACCCGGCACCGGGTTCGCTGAACAGCTGGCACCAGCCGAGGTCGCCACGCTGGGTGGCTGGGATGAACCGTTCCTGGAGCTCGCGGGGTGCCGAGCTGATCAGGCTGGGCAGGATCCACTCCGAGATGCCCAGCGACGGCCGCACCAGCTCCGGCCGCTTGGCGAACTCCTCGTCGATGATCAGCTGCTGCAGCTGGGTCGCCGCCACACCCCAGGGCTCGGGCCAGTGCGGGGCGATCAATCCGGACTCGGCGAGCAGGGTGCGTTGCGGGCCGGTGGCGAGGTTCGGATAGTCACCCTGACGGCCCGGGGTGTCGTTGACCAGCGTGCGCGCCTCGTCGAGCACGGCGGCGACCTTCGCGCGGAAGTCCGCGTCGAGGTCGCCGAGTTTGACCGACACGTCGCGGGTCCGGGTGCGGGTCAGCTCGCCCAGCGCCTCGGCGAAGGCACCGGCGGGGCCGATCGACGCGGCCAGGCTGGTGGCCTTGCGCCAGTACAGGTGCAGGTCGTGCTCCCAGGTGTAGCCGATCGCGCCGAACATCATCAGCGCGTCGAACGCGAAATCCGGAGCGGGGGCGATGGCCATCAGCGCCGCACCCGAGGCCGCGATCCGGTGCTGCACGCGGTCCTCGAACAAAGACCGCACGGCGTCCCAGGCCGCCGATACGGCCAACTCGCTGTGCACCAGAAGCAGAGCGGCCTGGTGCTGCAACGCCTGGAAGGTGCCGATGGGCTTGCCGAACTGCTCGCGGGTGCGCAGGTGGTCGGTGACCGCCTGCACGCACCAGCGCATCGTCCCGGCGGCCGTCGCCGCGGCCAGCGCCACCGCCACGTCCCGGGCGTCTCCGTCGTCGATGTCCTTCAGCACGGTGTCGGCGGCGCACCGGTACCCGGTCAACCGCACCACCCCGGCGTCCACGGTCTTGTCGGTGCCTTCGCGCCGTTCGACGGCGCATTCCGGCCGGGACGGATCGAGGACGAACCAGGTGGTGCCGCCGTCCTGCGTCGTCGCGGCGGCGATGAGCACCTCGGCCGCGGTGACGCCGAGGGTGACGGGTGAGGTTCCGTCGATCGTCCAGCCGCCCTCGGCGGCGGTTGCACGGAAACCGTTGCCGGAAGGCAGGATCGCCGCGGCGGCCGCGCCGGCGCAGATCCGGCCCAGCACGTCGCGGACCAGTGGGACGTCACCGGCCAGCGCGGCGATCGCGCTCGCGGTCACGGTCTGCAGCACCGGGCCGGGCAGCAGCGCGATCGCGGCCGCCTCCAGCACACACGCCGCGTCGATCAGTGTGCCGCCCTGTCCGCCGACCTCCTCGGGCAGGTGTACGGCATGAAACCCGTTGGCGACGAACTCGTCCCACCACACCGGGAGTTCACCGGAGGCCAACGCGTCGAAAGACCCGCGGGTCTTGTCGACCGGCGCGTGGCGCGTCGCGAACTGGGCGACCGCCTCGGCGAGTTGCTGCTGTTCGGGCATCAGTCCGATCGTCATCGCGCCGCCCCGGATGCCTCGGTCCTGCGCTCGCGGAAGAAGCGAGCGGCCGCGACGATCGCGGCAGGCGTCGGCTGCGGATCCCAGCCGAGTTCACGGACCGCCTTGGAGTGGTCCAGCGGCGTCATGATGTGCATCAGCCGGATGTTGAGCGGGGTGAGCATGGTGTCCTTCTTGCGTAACCGCGCGACAGCGGCGCTGACCCGACTGGCGGCGGACAGTGCCCGGATCGGAACACGATATTTGGGCGGGGCGACACCGACTGCCGCACAGCCGATTTCATGAATCTCCCGAGTGCTCATGAACCGTTCGCTGACGATGTAGCGCTCCCCTGTCCGGCCGCGCTCACCGGCCAGGATCAGCGCGCGCGCCGCGTCCTCGACCCCGACCACCTCGGCGTCGTAACCCTCGATGGAGAACGGCAGCTTGCCGCGCACCGCGGCGGCCAGCATCCCGCCGTGCGGGGTGGGCAGGAAATCGCCGGGCCCGTAGGTGTTGGCGACACACATCGCCACCCCGGGCAGCGCCTTTTCGGCGCAGTAGCGCATCAGCAACTCCTCCGCCGCGACCCTGGACCGGATGTAGTCGCCGCCGGAGGCGGCCCAGTTGTGCTGGGTGCCCTCGTCGGCAAGTCCTCCGACGCGCAGCCCGATGGTGCCGATCGAACTGGTGAACACGAAGCGGTACAGGTCGGCGTCGGACGCGACGTCGAGCACGTTGCGCAGACCGTCGACGTTGGTGCGCCACAGCGGGCGCGGGTCACGCAGCCACGGCCGCGCGTCGACCACGCAGTAGTAGACGACGTCGCAGCCGTCCATCGCGGCGCGCAACGCCTCGGTGTCGAAGATGTCGCCGTAACGCACGTCGACGGGCAGCCCGTCGATGCCGCGGGTGGAGCTGGTGGTCCGGATCAGCACCCGGACGTCGCGCTCGCCCCGGGCGATGAGCTGTTTGGTGACATGGGAGCCGAGGAAGCCGCTGGCGCCGATCACCAGCTTGGTTCCGGCCATTGTGTTTTGCCCTCCGCCACCCGGTCAGACGAGACGCAACGTCTCGTCTTGTGGCACACTACGGGCGATGCGTCAGCGTGTAAAGCCGACAGGCTCCCCTCCGACGGTCCAGATGACCGCCGGAGGGGAGGCGCCGCGTCGGCGCAGCGAGAAGTCCCGGGTCGCGATCGTCGGCGCCACCCGCAAGCTGCTGATGGAACGCGGTTTCGACAAGCTCACCATCGAGGCGGTCGCCGCCCGTGCCGGTGTCGGCAAACAGACGATCTACCGCTGGTGGCCCAGCAGACATGCCCTCGTCGCCGACGTGATCCTTGAGGACGCGGACAAGATCCTGCGGCCCGTCGAGAACACCTCGGACCTCGAAGCCGACATGTGCGCGTGGGCCCTCGCGCTGGCCGGCGCGCTGACCACGGCACGGGGCAACGCGATGCTGCGGATTCTGACCATCGCCGGCTTGGAGCATCCCGACACCGAGGCGAGGCTGCGTGCCGGCTTCAGCGCACCGCTTCACGACAGTGTCCGGAACCGGCTTCGCGCTGCGGGATTCGGTGACGTTTCCGCCCAGGACGCGGCCGATGCGATCGTCGGCGGCATCGTGCACGCGATCCAGATGGAAGGACGGGCGTTCCCACCGCACCGCGCCGAGTCGCTGACCCGCATGGTCCTCGCGGGCGCCTCGGCGGGGTGACCTGACAAACACGGCGCGGACAGAGTTGGATGTACCCATGGCGGACGTCAGTCGTTCCCGGCGGATAGCCGCCGGCCCCGAGGCGATCTGGGCGGTGCTGGCCGACTTCGGATCGCTGAGCCGATGGGCCGACGGCGTCGATCATTCCTGCCTGCTCAACGCCGAGAAGGCCGGGCGCGGGGTGGGGCTGGCCCGCCGGGTGCAGGCAGACCGCGACGCCATCGTCGAGACGATCACCGTGTTCGATGCGCCCCGCCATCTCGCCTACGAGATCGAGGGCCTGCCCCGCGGGTTCGCCGTGACGAACCGGTGGGATCTGCGGCCGGACCGCGACGACACCACGACGGTGACGCTGACGAGCACCGTGACGACGCACCGCCGCCTGCTGCGGTCCGTTGCCGAACGTGCCCTCGCAGCACTGATGGCGCGGCGCTCGGACGCGCTGCTGCATTCGCTCGACCGCGCACTCGGAGGACAGCCATGACCGCCCAGCGACCCGACATCGTCATCGTGATGACCGACGAAGAACGGGCGACGCCGCCCTACGAGGACGACCGAGTTCTGGCGTGGCGCCGGGAAACACTCGGTGGCAGAAGATGGTTCGACGAACACGGGGTCAGCTTCGCCCGCCATTACACCGGGTCGCTGGCCTGCGTGCCGAGCCGGCCGACCATCTTCACCGGCCAGTACCCCGATCTGCACGGGGTCACCCAGACCGACGGCATCGGGAAATCGTATGACGACTCGCGGCTGCGGTGGCTGCGGCCCGGCGAGGTCCCGACACTCGGGAACTGGTTCCGCGCCGCCGGATACGACACCCACTACGACGGCAAGTGGCATATCTCCCACGCCGACCTCACCGACCCTGCCACCGGGAAGGCACTGGCGACCAACGACGACGACGGTGTGGTGGACGAGGCCGCGGTGCGCCGCTACCTCGACGCCGATCCGTTGGCGCCGTACGGGTTCTCCGGGTGGGTCGGTCCCGAACCGCACGGTGCCAGCCTGGCGAACGCGGGTATCCGCCGTGATCGGCTGATCGCCGACCGTGTCGTGGCGTGGCTGACCGCCCGCTACAGGGCCCGCGCCGCGGGAGATCCCGCCGCGCTCCGGCCGTTCCTGCTGGTCGCCAGCTTCGTCAATCCCCATGACATCGTGCTGTTTCCGGCCTGGGCGCGTCGCAACCCGGTTTCGCCGTCGCCCCTCGACCCTCCCCCGGTGCCGCCCGCGCCCACCGCGGACGAGGACCTGTCCACCAAACCGGCGGCCCAGATCGCATTCCGCGAGGCGTACTACTCCGGATACGGTCCCGCCCGATCGATCGAGAACACCTACCGGCGCAACGCCCAGCGCTACCGCGACCTGTACTACCGGCTGCACGCCGAGGTCGACGGTCCGATCGACCGCGTGCGCCGCGCGGTGACCGACGCGGCGGAGGCGGGTTCGCGCGACACCGTCCTCGTCCGGACGGCGGACCACGGCGACCTTCTCGGCGCCCACGGCGGGTTGCACCAGAAGTGGTTCAACCTCTACGACGAGGCCACCCGGGTTCCGTTCGTGATCGCCAGAGTCGGGCGTCACCCGTCGCAGGCGCGCACCGTGACCGCACCGACCTCGCACGTCGACCTCGTCCCGACCCTGTTGTCGGCGGCGGGCATCGATGCCGACGCGACCGCCGCGCAGCTGTCGCAGTCGTTCACCGAGGTGCATCCGTTGCCGGGCCGCGACCTGATGCCGATCGTCGACGGCGCCGACCCCGACGAGGTGCGCCCGGTGTACCTGATGACTCGGGACAACATGCTCGAAGGAGACACCGGCGCTTCGGGTCTGGCACGCCGACTCGGCCTGGTCTCCAGAGTTCCTGCGCCGCTGCGGATTCGGGTGCCCGCTCACACGGCCGCGAACTTCGAGGGCCTGGTGGTCCGCGTCGACGGAGCCGCGGCCGCCGGCGGCGCCGGCCATCTGTGGAAGCTGGTGCGCTCGTTCGATGACCCCGGCACGTGGACCGAGCCGGGAGTTCGCCACCTGGCCGCCGACGGCCTCGGCGGGCCGACCTACCGGCGCGATCCACTCGACGATCAGTGGGAACTCTACGACCTGACCGACGATCCGGCCGAGGCACTCAACCGCTGGCCCGACCCCGAACTGGACGAGTTACGCGCGTACCTGCGTACGCAACTCAAACATGTTCGCGCCGAATCGATCCCGGAGCGCAATCAGCCGTGGCCGTACGCCCGACGCACACCGCCGCAGCGCCCCGGCGGGCCACTGCGGCGGCTGCTCGGCCTCATAGGCGCGGACTAGGCTTTCGCGAGCTGCTTCTCGTTGTAGAGCCGCGCCCACTCCGCCCGCGGACGGATCGACACGTCGACATCAGTTGCCTTGGCGCGCAGGGCGCCTGCCGTAGCTTGTTCCCGGGACGTCAGCTTGAACGGATCCCAGCCGAAGAACCGGCACGAGTTCTCCCACGTGATCTTGTTGATGTCCGACACCGACGCCCCCGCCGCGTCGAGTTCGGCGAGCACCTGCTCGGGCGCGTCGGGCCAGAAGCAGTCCGAGTGCGGGTAGTCGCACTCCCACGCGATGATGTCGATGCCGATCTCGTGCCGAAGCTTCAAAGACGTCTTGTCGGTGACGTAGCAGGCCAGGGAGTGCTCGCGGAACACATCGGAGGGCAGCTTGTCACCGAAGTCGCGGCGCAGCCACTTCTGGTTCGTGTAGTGCCGGTCGCTGCGATCCAAATAGAAAGGAATCCAACCGATTCCCCCCTCGGAGAACGCGAACTTCAGATCCGGGTAGTTGCGCATCGCAGGACCCCACAACAGATCCTGGGCGCACATCGCCGACACCTGGGTGGCCAGGATGATGAGGTTGTCGATCGGCGCGTTGGGCGCCATGCTGATCGCGCCGAAACCGGTACCGATGTGCAGGCACATCACCACGTTCTCCTCCGAGAGCGTGCGGAACACCGGGCCCCAGTAGTCGTCGTCGTGGTAGCTCGGCAGTCCCTCCAGATGCGGAAGCTCGGGCATGGTCACCGCCCGGCAGCCCTTCGCCGCCACCCGGCGGATCTCGTTGCACATCCCCTCGGGAGTCCACGTCGGCAGGATCGCGATCGGGATGAACCGGTCCGGGTAGGAGCCCGCCCACTCGTCGATGTGCCAGTCGTTGTAGGCCGAGACCATCACCAGCGTCACGTCCTCGCGCGTCATGTTGAGGTGGCGTGCCGAGAAGCCGGTGAACGTCGGGAAGCACATCGAGGCCAGGATGCCGTTGCGATTCATGTCGCGGACGCGTTCGTGCACGTCGTAGACGCCCGGGCGCATTTCGGCGAAACCCGCCGGATCGCGGCCCCATTCCTCGGCGGGCCAGGACACCACGGCGTTGAGGCCGCTGACACCCTGCGGCCGGCCCTGGTACATCCACTGGTCGACACCCTTCTCATCGGTGACGACGATGGGTGCCTCGTCCTTGTACTTCTCGGGCACGTGACGCAGGAACATGTCCGGTGGCTCCACCACGTGGTCGTCGATGCTCACCAAGATCAGGTCGTCAGGGCGCATGGTTTCGCTCATATCCAAGTAGTACCGTCTCCCGACATGACCGTCTCTGCGTCTTCGGACAGGATCTTGTCCGAATCGGCCAAGGTTCACGCGAGTCGGGTGATCGACCTACGCCGAGGCGGACACGCACTGGGCGGCAGCTATCTCTACGAGGGCGACGCGCTGATCACCGGCTGGCACTCGCACGACGTACACCAGATCGAATACGCGCTGCACGGCGTCGTCGAGGTGCAGACCCGGTCGGCCCACTACCTTCTGCCGCCGCAGCAGGCGGCCTGGATACCGGCCGGCCTGGCACACCAGGCCGTGATGAATCCCGACGTCAAAACCGTGGCGGTGATGTTCGACCGCACCCTGATCCCCGACGCCGGCGACCGGGCCCGGATCCTGGCGGTGTCGCCACTGATCCGGGAGATGATGATCTACGCCCTGCGCTGGCACATCGAACGTGCGCGCGGCGACGAGACATCCGACGGGTTCTTCCGCACGTTGGCGGCGCTGGTGACCGAGGCGCTCGACCACGAGGCACCGCTGAGCCTGCCGACCTCGGACAACCCGATCGTCGCCGCGGCGATGGACTACACCAAGAACCACCTCGGCACGGTGACCTGCGAGGAGGTCAGTCGCGCGGTGTCGGTGTCGGAGCGCACGCTGCGCCGGCTGTTCGCCGATTCTCTCGGATTACCTTGGCGCACATACCTTCTGAATGCCCGGATGCTGCGCGCGATGGCGCTGCTTGCGGCGCCGTCGCAATCGGTGCAGGAGACCGCCACGGCGGTCGGATTCGACAGCGTCAGCTCGTTCACCCGCGCGTTCGCCCAGTTCTGCGGCGAAACCCCGTCGAGCTATCGCAAACGGGTCGCCGACGACGCAGACTGACCCGGCATCGGTCAGTCGTGGCGGAACAGTCCGTCGCGCAACAGGGCGTCCACGGCGCGCTGCCAACGCTCGAGTTGCTGCGGACTCATGAACGGCTGGGCGAGGTGCCGGTCGAGGTGCGGCCGCAGGCTGATGGCGCCGAGCGCGAGCACGAGCCCGTTGATCGCGGCCCAGGTGACGTCGATGTCCGGGCGCACCTCGCCGCGGTCGATGCGCTGTTGCCAGCGGGCGATGCCGCTGGCGAGCAGGGTGTCGAAGATTCTCGCGCCGATCGGGCTGCCGTCGGCCAGCGCCCTACCCAGGTACGCCACGACGTCGGGTTCCTCGGAAAACATCGTGGTGATCCGGTTGCCGATCTCGGCGACGGAATCGACCGGCGGCTCCGACAGCGGCCGCGACATCATCGACACCACGAGTTTCATCACGTAGTCGTCGACCGCCTCGATCAGCCCCGCCTTGGTCGCGAAATGATGCTGAACCAATCCCAGAGAAACACCGGCCGCCGCGGCGACCCCGCGCATCGTGGTCGCGGCCGCACCGTGCTCGCCGAAGCTGTGTAAGGCCGCCGCGCGGATCCGCTCGAAATTTCGCGGAACCGCGACCCCCACCCGGGCTGACTCAGGTATCACACCCGTCACCGTAGACAACACCCTTCCCAATCGCGCCCCCATCCGGTTCGACAATACACATGTATTGTCCCTACGATACAAACGTATCGTGGCCGAACGGAAGGGAATGGGGGTCCGATGTATCCACTATCGATCGAAGAGGACCCGTGGGCCGCGCCGTGCACCCGTGATCCGGACCGGTGGACCACCACCGCGGACGACGGTGCCAAAGCGCTGTGTCGCGCCTGCCCTCGGCGTTGGCAATGCGCACGCGAAGCGTGTGTGACACCGGGCGCTGTGGGCCTGTGGGCAGGAATCGTGCTGCCCGAGGGCGGCCGCAACCGTCAGTTCGCGCTCAAGCAGCTGCGGTCGCTGGCCGAACGCAACGGATTCTCGGTCAGAAGGCGCTGACGCCGGTCAACTGATCGGTGTCTCGGGCCGTCGCCGGCTCGGTTGTTCCGTGATCGCGATGAAGTCGTCGAGAAGATCGACGACCACATCGGGGGTCTCGACGTGCGGGAAATGCCCCACTCCGTCGAGCACTTCGATCCGGCAACCGGGCCGGTGCTGATCGAGAGCGAAACCGTGGTCAACGGGGATGATGCGGTCCCGGTTGCCCCAGATCACCATCAGCGGCAACTCCGAAGTGAGGTGCAGCTTGTTGAGCGCACTGACCGCCTGCCCGCGGTAGTCCACCACCGAGCGCAGCGTGCGCAGGAACGCCTGGCGCGTCTGCGAATCCGCGAGCGACGAATAGGCACTCCACATCTCCGCCCCGCGCGGCGATCCGACGTTCGCCGCGGAGAACCACGACCGGAGCTTTTCGCCTGCCCGGATCAGCGGCGGCAGCGTGATGACGGGCAGCAGCAGCTCGGAGCCGGGCGCCGAGAGCAGTCGCAACGTCCATCCGACATCCTGGCCGAGCCCGCCGCTGCTGATCAGCACGAGTCGACGGCAATAGTCGGGATGCTGGTAGACGAATTGCATCGCGACCCCGCCACCGAGAGATTGACCGACGATGGTCACCGACGCGACTCCCAATTCGTCGAGCAGGTCTCGCAGCCACGCCGCGAAGGCTCCCAAGGAGTAATCACCCCGCGGCTTGGCCGATTGCCCGTGTCCGAGCAGGTCCGGTGCGATCACCCGATACCGCTTCGACAACTGCGGTATCACCGAGCGCCAGGTGTCGGAGCTGCCCGCCATGCCGTGCAGCAGCAACAACGTCTCATCGCCGGCACCGACGTCGAGGTATGCGACGCGGTCACCGTGGAGATCGAGATACCTCAGATCCGTCATGGCTACCGGATCCCCCGCTTCCCCGCTGACTACTCCACTTCCCCGCAGAGAGAGTCGTCACCCGGGCGACGCGATGAGACCGACACAATGAGATCGAGGTTTCGCGGATTTACCAGAGGGTAACTACGTCCCTGACCACCGCTTGCCCAGGAGGAAACCATGGCCGACAGGGCCGACATCGCGCCGAGCGCCGACGATCCGTTCAACGAGACCGTGGCGACGACCGGGCTGTTCCTCATCGTCACAGCGATCATCTCGCTGGCGTTCGCCCTGGCGAGCTGGGGGCTGGCCGAAACGTTGATCGCCGCATTTGCCGGTGCGGTTGCCCTGGTGAGCTTCACCGCGAGCATCCTGTGCTTCAAGACGCAGGCCAGCGAGGCCACGGTCACCGCCACCGATGCCCCGGGCATTGCTGCTTCTTGATCAACACGCGGTAACCACTGCACGAAATACCTGCTGACTGATCTCTGTAGATTGCGAGACCTGCCCGGGACGACGCAGAAAGCAACCTGAAGCACCAGGAAATCGTTGGCCCCAGAATCCCCTCCGTACACGCACGTCTGCGTAGTATTACGCCGTCGTCAATTTAGATGCGAGTGCAAATACGAGGAGCGGGGCCACCGTGCAGGTCCAGTCAGAGCGGCAGAGCGCCGCTGTGCGGTTCTCCCGGGTCGAGGTCGCGTGCGTCGAGGCCGCATGGATGTAGCAGGTCGCTACCTCGTCAACACCTCGGATCTTGACGACGCCGCCGCGGCCCTGGCCTGTTCCTACAGTCCGATGCGAATCTTTCCGGACACACAGGCGACCGCGAATCCCTGGATCCGAATCTGGCGCACCCGCGTCGGCCCGATGACCCTCGACGACGCCGAGATCAGCTCAGGCATTCATTACGAGATGGACGCCGCCCAGGGCGTGCTGCTATGCCGTGTCCGGGCGGGCACCGTCGACTTCAGCATCGGTGAGCACATCGCGACCTTTGGCCGCGGAGACCTGATCGCGGTGGTCGCCGACGGAATCGCCATGGCGGGCACCATGCGGCAGGCCCGACTCGACCTGATCACCTTTCACCGCACCCTCTGGGGTGAGGTCACCGCACAGCACGGTGACCGTCGCTTCAGCCATCCGCTGAGCCGCTTCGCCTCGCCGGTCAATCCGTCGGCCGGTCAGCAGGTGGTCGACGTCATCGACCACATCCGCAAGTTCGTGGCCAACAACCCGCTGGTGGCCCGTGAACCCCTCGTGGCGGGAAGCGCCGCACGCTATCTCGCGGCAACAATGCTGACAGCGTTCCCCAGCGCCGGCTTCACGGTCTGAGTCACTGAGTCTGATTGCACCACAAGATATCTGGAGTGCGGGCGGTGGGACTCGAACCCACATGTTCTTTCGAACACGGGCACCTAAAGCCCGCGCGTAAACCAATTTCGCCACGCCCGCAGTGGCTGCGATCGTACCAACCCGCCGGCCTGAGTCCTGTCGTAGCCTGAGGGCGGCAAGATCGGGGCGGCCGTGACGAGATCGTGTCGACCTGTCGCAAGGCCGCTCCCGCCCGTCCGGACGAGTTCATCGAACCGAAGGATCGCGCGGTACCGTTGAACCGTGTCCACTACACGGCGTAGGAGGCCGGCGCTCATCCTGTTGGTGATCGCCGCCGCTGCGGGCTGCCTCGCGCTCGCCTGGTGGCAGTGGAGCCGCTACGAGTCGACGACGGGCAGCTTCCAGAACCTCGGCTATGCGATGCAGTGGCCGCTGTTCGCCGGTTTCTGCGTGTACGCGTACTTCAAATTCGTGCGCTACGAGGAAGCCCCGCCCGAACTGCACCCGCCCGACGCCGTCACCGAGATCCCTGCCGAACTGCTCCCCCAGCGACCGACAACTCCGCCTCCGGGCGCCGGCGTGGACGACGATGACGCCGATCCCGCGCTGCGCGAGTACAACGCCTACCTGGCCGAGTTGGCCCGGGCCGACGACAAAGACACCACCCAGCAGACAAGAGGAACCGGCACGTGACCGCACCCGAATCCCCCACTCCGCTCACCCCTGTCGAATCGATCCGCAAAGCGCTCACCGGGTATCGCGTACTGGCCTGGGCGACCGGCCTGTGGCTGATCGCGCTCTGCTACGAGATGGTGATGAAGTACGGGTTCAACGACGATTCGCTGGGCTGGATCGCGGTCGTGCACGGCTGGGTGTACTTCGTCTACCTGCTCTTCACCGCCAACCTCGCGGTGAAAGTCCGCTGGCCGATCGCCAAGACGGTCGGGGTGCTGCTGGCGGGCACCATCCCGCTGGTCGGCATCATCGTCGAGCATTTCCAGACCCAGCGCATCAAGGAGCAGTTCGGCGTCTAGCCCGTCGCCGAGACGGTCTCCACCCCGCCGACGCTGACTACACTCGGTGCCGATGTCAGCCAGCCCCGGTGTGCGCTGCGGCGCCGCGCGGGCGGGGCTGCCGAACGCCGCACCCTCCCGCGATCCGGCGCTCGCCGGGCTCCGCGCGATCGCGGCGCTCTTCGTCGTCGCCACCCACGCCGCATTCGCGACGGGCTACCTCAATCACGGCTACCTCGGCACGATGTACTCGCGGCTCGAGATCGGGGTGGCGATCTTCTTCGTCCTCAGCGGATTCCTGCTGTTCCGACCCTGGGTCCGCGCCGCCGCGGACGGCACCGCACCGCCGTCCGTACGCCGGTACGGACGGCGCAGACTCCGCCGCATCCTGCCCGCCTACCTGGTGGTGGTGATCGCGGTGTTCGAGATCTACACCGTGTTCACGCCGGGACCTAACCCCGGGCAGACGTGGTCCGGACTGCTGCGCCACCTCACGTTCACCCAGATCTACGCCGAGGACTACCTGGCCACCACGCTGCACCTCGGCCTGTCGCAGATGTGGAGCCTGGCCGTGGAGGTGTCCTTCTACGTCGTGCTGCCGGCGCTCGCGTTCGTCATCCTGCGCGTGCTGTGCCTGGGGCGGTGGCAGCCGCGCCGCGCGCTGGCCGGGATCGCGCTGTTGGCCGCGGTGTCACCCGCATGGCTGTTCGTGGTGACGGCCACCGAGGTGTTGCCGAACTCCGCCGGGATGTGGCTGCCGGCGCACCTGGTGTGGTTCGCCGGCGGCATGGCGCTCGCCGTACTGGAGGCGATGGGCAAACGCTGCGCGGCCATCGTCGCGGTCCCGGTCGCGTGCGCGTTGTATCTGGTGGTGTCCACTGCGGTGGGCGGCACCTTCGCCGGGCCCGATCCGATGTGGGCGCCGGTGGCGAAGTCGCTGCTCTATGCGGTGATCGCGACACTGGCCGTGGCGCCGGCGGCACTGGCCAACCGCGACTCCTACACGCGAGTGCTGGGCAGCAGGCCGATGGTGTGGCTCGGCGAGATCTCCTACGAGATCTTCCTGGTGCACGTCGTGGTGATGGCCGTGACGATGGACATCGTGCTGCGTTGGCCGCTGTTCACCGGTTCCATGCCCGGGCTGATCGCCGCGACGCTGGCGCTGACCGTCCCGGCGGCGTGGCTGCTCAACCGGGTCAGCGCACCTCAGGCCAGTGCGCGTAAAGCCGGCAGCAGCGCCGCGAGCGCCCGTCCGCGATGCGACGCGGCATCCTTCTCGGCCGGGGTGAGCTCGGCCGCCGTCCGCTCCGAACCGTCGGGCAGGAACACCGGGTCGTAACCGAACCCGCCGTCACCGCGGGGTTCACGCACGATGGCACCTCGCCACTCACCACGCACCACCGTCGCGTCGGCATCGCCGGTACCGCGCACCAGCGCACACGCCGACACGAACGCCGCGCCGCGCCGGTCGTCGGGGACGTCGCCCAGCTGACCCAGCAGCAGCGCGGTGTTCGCCGAGTCGTCGCCGTGCCTACCGGACCACCGTGCACTGAGCACACCGGGCATCCCGTTGAGGGCGTCGACCTCGAGCCCGGAATCGTCGGCAACCGCGGGCAACCCGGTTGCGGCGAACGCGTCCCGCGCCTTGGCCAGCGCGTTGTCCTCGAACGTCGCCCCGGTCTCGGGGGCCTCGTCGAACGCGGGCACGTCGTCGAGGGACAGCAGCGTCAGTCCCGACAATCCCGCCGCGTCGAGCACGCGACGCAACTCGGCGAGCTTCTTCGGGTTGCGGGACGCGACGAGGAGCCGGCTCAGCTTCCGAACGCTTTCTTCGCGGGCTCGCTGGACTCGGGCAGCGTCCCGGGATACGGCAGTTCCAGCGCCTTGCGCTGAATCTCGAAGAGTTCGTCGCAGGCCGCCATCGCGGCGTCGAGCATCTTGTCCAGAGTCGAGCGTGGGAACGTCGCCCCTTCGCCGGTGCCCTGGATCTCGACCAGCGTCCCGGTATCGGTGGCGACGACGTTCATGTCGACCTCGGCGCGTGAATCCTCGCTGTAGGGCAGGTCGACGCGGACGCGTCCGTCGACCACGCCGACGCTGACCGCGGCGATCGCACACGACAAGGGCCGCGGATCCGACAGCCTGCCCGCCGCACCGAGGTACGTCACCGCGTCCGACAGCGCGACGAACGCGCCCGTGATCGCGGCGGTCCGGGTGCCGCCGTCGGCCTGCAGCACGTCGCAGTCGATCGCGATGGTGTTCTCCCCCAGCGCCGCCAGGTCGATGCAGGCCCGCAGCGAGCGGCCGACCAGCCTGCTGATCTCCTGGGTCCGGCCACCGACACGGCCCTTGACCGATTCCCGGTCGGACCGGTCGTGGGTGGCTGCCGGCAGCATCGCGTACTCCGCGGTGAGCCAACCCTGCCCTGAGCCCTTGCGCCAGCGGGGCACGCCCTCGGTCACGCTGGCGGTGCACATCACCCGGGTCTGGCCGAATTCCACCAGCACCGACCCCGCCGGATGCGTGGTGAAACCGCGGGTGATGCTGACTGGGCGCAATTCGTCGTCGAGCCGGCCGTCTTCTCGTCTTGACACGTGGCCAACCCTAACCGGTCACTCGGACACCGCTACCCCGTGGAGGAAACCTCAGGTACGGGAGACGTCGAACGACTCGTTGCACACCACGGCGTGCACCGGGCCGTCGAATTCCGCCTTGGCCTCACTGATGACGTCCTCGCGCGAGGTCCACGGCGGGATGTGCGTCAGCAGCAGTTCGCCGACCCCGGCCCGGGCGGCCGCGCGGCCGGCCTCGGTGCCGGACAGGTGCAGCCGGGGCGGGCGCTCCGGCGAATGCGTCCACGACGCCTCGCACAGGAACACGTCGGCACCGCGGGCCAACTCGATGAGCTGGTCGCAATACCCGGTGTCGCCGCTGTAGACCAGCGTCGCGCCGGACGGGTCCGTGATGCGCATGCCGTAGGACTCGGTGGGATGGCACACCACGCGCGGAAGCACGGTCAGCGCGCCGATCTGGACCGGTTGCGCATCGACCCAGTGGCGGATGTCGAAGATGTCGGTGAAGTCGTCGATCTCGCCGCCCTCCGGCGACGACGCGGCACCCAGCCGGGCCCAGGTGTTCGCCGGGCCGTAGACGATTCCGCGTTCGGGCGCCGGGGTCGGGTGATAGCGGCGCCACACGAACAGCCCGGGAAGGTCGAGGCAGTGGTCGGCGTGCAGGTGCGAGAGCAGCACGTGCACCGAGTTCGGATCGGCGTGGCGTTGCAGCGCGCCGAGCACGCCTCCGCCGAAATCGAGCACCAACGGCGGCGTGTCGGGCGCGGTGACGAGGTATCCGGACGCAGGCGAATCTGGACCGACAACACTGCCGGAACAACCGAGTACGGTGATTCGCACGCCCATTAGCTTGCCATGCCCACCAGCGGCTTGGCGAAAACATCGCCGCTTTCGGCGAGGAACATCATGTCCGGCTACCCGCGTGACGCTGCACCGGGCGCACCCCGTCCAGTGAGGGTCCCAGGAACCGCGCGGCCAACGCCGTGAACGCGTCCGGATCACCGGTCGCCTCGAACACCCGCTGCGCCGGCGCCCCGGCATCGCGGTGCGGCGCCAGCAGGTCGCGCTCGGTGAGCACCCGCAGCAGATCCTTGGCCGTCTCCTCGGCGCTGGACACCAACGTCACGTGATCGCCCATCGCGAGCTGGATCAGCCCCGAGAGCATCGGGTAATGCGTGCAGCCCAGCACCAGGGTGTCCACCCCTGCACGCTGCAGCGGCTCCAGATAGCCCTCGGCCAGCCCGAGAACCTGACGCCCGCTGGTGACCCCGCGTTCGACGAAGTCGACGAAGCGCGGGCACGCCACCCCGAACAGCTCGATGTCACGCGCGGCGGCGAACGCGTCCTGGTAGGCGCCCGACGCGATGGTCGCCGCGGTGCCGATCACGCCGATGCGGCCGTTGCGGGTGGTCGCGACGGCGCGGCGCACCGCGGGCAGGATCACCTCGACCACCGGGATCGGCGCGTAGCGTTCCCGGGCGTCCCGCAGGCACGCCGACGACGCCGAGTTACACGCGATGACAAGCGCCTTGACGCCGCGCTCGGCGAGGTCGTCCCCGATGGCCAGCGCGTGCGCACGGATCTCGGGGATGGTTAGCGGCCCGTACGGGCCGTTGCCGGTGTCGCCGACGTAGATGATGTCCTCGTCGGGCAGTTGGTCGATCACCGCGCGGGCCACCGTGAGCCCGCCGACCCCCGAGTCGAAGATCCCGACCGGGCGCATCGCGTCCGGCGTCATGAGTTCAGCGACGGCGGACGAACCGGCCGCCGCAGCGCGCGTGCCTTGCGCTCCGGCCCGGACAGCAGATAGGCGGCCAGCACACCGGCGGCGGCGCCGCACAGATGGCCCTGCCAGGAGACGCCGAACGTTCCCGGCAGGACGCCCAGCAGGATGCTGCCGTAGATGAAGAGCACCACGATGCCGACGACGATCTCCCACACCTTGCGGGTGAAGAACCCGAACACGATCAGGAAGGTCAGCCAGCCGAAGATCAGCCCGGAGGCCCCGATGTGATTCGTCTCGACGACCACCCCGTTGTAGGTCGGCGCACCGATGTTGCCGATCAGCCAGGTGCCGAAGCCGCCGACGATCCAGATGATCGCCGTCGCGGAGATGAACCGGGACAGCCCGGCCAGGGTCATCAGGAACCCGAGCACCAACGCCGGGCCGGTGTTGGCCACCAGGTGTTCCCAATTGGAGTGCAACAGCGGGGCGAACAGGATGCCGGTGAGGCCGTCGGTCTCCAGCGGGCGAATCCCGTTGTGGTCCAGCCGGTGTCCGGTCACCGAGTCGTAGGCCTCGATGACGTAGAGCAGAGCGACGAACGACACGACGGTGAGGCCACCAACCAACCACGCGGGCCGTTTGTCCGGCTGCGCGGGAAGCGCCGAGTGACCACCGGTGCCCGTCATGCCCAAAGCTGCCCTTCCAGCGCGTCCTCCGCGTCATCCAGGCTACCGGCGTACGCGCCGGTCGACAGATACTTCCAGCCGGCGTCGCAGACGGTGAACGCGATGTCCGCGCGCTCGCCCGCCTTGAGCGCCTTGGCGGCCATCCCGAGCGCGGCGTGCAGGATCGCCCCGGTCGAGATGCCCGCGAAGATGCCCTCGACCTGCACCAGTTCCCGAGTGCGCCGCACCGCGTCATAGGCGCCGACCGCGAACCGGGTGGTCAGCACGTCGGGGTCGTAGAGCTCGGGAATGAAGCCCTCGTCGATGTTGCGCAGTGCGTAGACACCCTCGCCGTAGCGCGGCTCGGCGGCCACGATCTGCACTCCGGGCACGTGTTCACGCAGGAACCGTCCGGTGCCCATCAGCGTCCCGGTGGTGCCGAGGCCACCGACGAAATGGGTGATCTCGGGTAGGTCGGCGAGCAGTTCCGGGCCGGTGCCGTCGTAATGGGCGGCCGCGTTCGACGGGTTGCCGTACTGGTAGAGCATCACCCACGCCGGGTTCTGCTGCGCGAGTTCCTTGGCTTGCGCGACGGCGGTGTTCGACCCGCCCTCGGCCGGCGAGTAGATGATGCGCGCGCCGTAGAGCTCGAGGAGCTGCCTGCGTTCGATCGACGTGTTCTCCGGCATCACGCAGATCATCTGGTAGCCCTTGAGCAACGCGGCCATCGCCAGCGAGATCCCGGTGTTGCCGCTCGTCGGCTCCAGGATGGTGTCGCCGGGCTTGAGGCGACCGTCGCGTTCGGCGTCCTCGATCATCCGCAGCGCGGGGCGGTCCTTGATCGAGCCGGTCGGGTTGCGATCTTCGAGCTTGGCCCACAGCCGCACATGCGGCCCGTCGTCGGTGTCGTCCCAGCGCGGGGACAGCCTCTGCAATCCGACGAGCGGCGTGTTGCCCAGGGCTTCGAGCAGTGAGTTGTAGCGGGTCACGAGAGCCGCTCAGCGCCCCCGGCCACGGCAGGCAGGATCGTCACCGAGTCGCCGTCGGCGATCGCGGTGTCCAGGCCGCCGGAGAACCGGACGTCCTCGTCGTTGACGTAGATGTTGACGAAACGGTGCAGTTTGCCTGCGTTGCCGGAGTCGATGAGGCGCTCCGAGATCCCCGAGTAGTTGGCCTCGAGGTCGGCGATGACCGCTGCCAGCGTCTCCCCGGAGGCGGTGACACGCTTCTCGCCGCCGGTGTGGGTGCGCAGGATGGTCGGGATGGACACAGAAACAGCCATGTCAGGGCTCCTTGCTTCTAGTACTGCTCGACGATGGTGACGGGCTCTTCGGTGACGACGCCGTCCACGATGCGGTAGCTGCGCACCTCGTGCTCGTCGGGGTCACGCGTCGACACCAGAACGTAGTGGGCGTCCGGCTCGGATGCGTAACTGATGTCCGTCCGGCTCGGGTAGGCCTCGGTCGCGGTGTGCGAGTGGTAG
The DNA here is from genome assembly GCF_002086815.1 of Mycolicibacterium parafortuitum. Taxonomy (GTDB): domain Bacteria; phylum Actinomycetota; class Actinomycetes; order Mycobacteriales; family Mycobacteriaceae; genus Mycobacterium; species Mycobacterium parafortuitum. The sequence continues at coordinate 33,059 of NZ_MVID01000022.1, read as the reverse complement.
ATCACCACCGGCACCTCGTCGGCGTCGTCCATCGCCCGCCACACCTTGAGCTGCTCACCCGAGTCGAAGCGGTAGAACGTCGGCGACCGCTCGGCGTTCACCATCGGGATGAACCGCTCCGGCCGGTCGGACCCCTCGGGCCCGGCGATGATGCCGCAGGCCTCGTCGGGGTGGTCGGCGCGGGCATGCTCGACCATGGCCTCGACCAGGTCGGCACGAATCGTCAGCAAGGTCCGGCTCCCATCTCCCGGCGGTTCACTCAAACGCTCCGGGCAACAGTTCACGGTATGTCGGTATTCCGGCGACACTCTCGGCGGCCAGCACTCCGACCAGTACCGCGCGTGCCAACACCTCCGCCGCGGCCGCGCCGACAGCGGTCATCAGCGCCAGTTCAGGGGTCATCGACGCCGGCGTGGTCGGGTCCGGGTTCACCTCGACGGCTCCGGTGGCCAGCGCGAACACCGTGTCGCCGTCCAGCGGCGTGTGGCACGGATTGATGGTGCGGGCCAGACCGTCCTGGGCGGCGACGGCCACCCGCCGGCAGGCGGCCTTGCTGAGTGCGGCGTCGGTGGCGACCACCGCGATGGTGGTGTTCAGCGGGCTGAGCTCGCGGTGCCGGTCGGCGTACGCGCTGCGCTCGTCCGCGGGCGGCGCCACCAGCCCGAACTCCTCGACGTGCGACGCCAGCCACGGCAGCCCCGTCTCCGGGTCGATGACGTCGCCCGCGGAGTTGACGACCACCAGCGCCCCGACGGTGACCCCGGAGTCCAGCGTCACCGAGGCCGTGCCGACACCGCCTTTGAGCACGCCGGCGCGCGCCCCCACCCCGGCGCCGACGGTGCCGATGCCGACATCGGTGCCCGCCGCCTCCGCGGCGCGGTAGCCGTAGCCAGCGTCCGGGCGGCACTGCCAGCCGCCGACCGGCAGATCGAAGATGACCGCGGCAGGCACGATCGGCACCACGCCACCGTCGATGCCACCCTCGATCGCGACGCCGCGGCCCTGTTCTTCGAGGAACGCCATCACGCCGTCGGCGGACGCCAGCCCGAAGGCGCTGCCGCCGGTGAGCACGACACCGTCGACATGCCGCACGGAGTTCGCCGGATCCAGCAGGTCGGTCTCGCGGGTACCGGGTGCACCGCCGCGGCCGTCGACCGCGCCGACGGTGCCCGGCGGTGTCAGGACGACGGTGGTCCCGGTCGCCCAGCCCGAGCCGAGCGTCGCGTCGCCGTCGATCGCGTGATGGTGGCCGACGCGGATGCCACCCACATCGGTGATCGATCCGCTCATCGCTGTGTCCCCATCAGGGACACCACCAGGTACTCCTGCAGCACCGTCAACCACTGGTAGACGTCCAGGTGGCCGGCCAGCGGATGCTCGCTCGGCAGCCGGTCGGGACCGTCCGGCCCGATCTGCAGCATCGTGCCCAACGCCAGCCGGACGTCGTTGACCGCCGCCACCCAGGCCTGGGCCTCGTCCTCGGAAAGCTCGAACCGTCCGCCCCCGGCCGGAACGGTGTCCAGCACACGTTGCGCCGCTTCCCGTTTCGCGTCGAGGATCTCGGGCTCGTGGAGGCTGCGCAGCGCGCTGTTCAAGCTTTCGGCGGCAGCCGAACCGGCCGGGTGCTGGGTCGCGGGCCGGTAGAAGTCCGGAAGCAGACGCTTCATCGTATCGTCTTGCGGTGGAACAGAATTGCCGGTCCGCATACCGGTGATCTCGGCGAGTTCGTCGAGGGGTGCGGACGCCTCTCGATCGTCGAGCATCCCGAGTATCGAGGTGACCAGGCTGCTCAGCAGCTCGGCCTCGTGAGGGGCCAGCGCCGACCGAAACCGGGGCCCGCCGGGGCCATCCACCCGCTTCCATTTACGCACAGCGTCTTCAACGGTCCTGTTGCAGCGTCGCCCACAGCCCTGCGGCGTGGAGCCTGGATACATCTCTTTCCATGGATTCCCGGCTGCCCGCCGAGACCACCGCCTTGCCCTCGTTGTGCACCTGCAACATCAATTTCGTCGCGTGCGGTTCGGAGTAACCGAAGAGCTTCTGCAGCACGTAGGTCACGTAGGTCATCAGGTTGACCGGGTCATCCCAGACGATGGTCACCCATGGCGCGTCGCTGGCGGCGTCCTCATCGACATCACGGTCTTCGCGAGTACCCGGTTGGGCCTTCGCCGGCGTCACCATGCGGCCAGGATACCGGGAGCGTAGTGCCGCTCTGAAGGTGCTCCGAACCCGATACGGTTGGGTCGTGACCACCTCGCCTCCGGGCAAACCGCCGCGGCAGGAGCGCGCGGCGTCGACGGCGTTGCTGACCGACAAGTACGAGCTCACCATGCTCGCCGCCGCGCTGCGGGACGGCACCGCGCACCGGCGGTGTTCGTTCGAGGTCTTCGCCCGCCGGCTTCCCGACGGCAGGCGCTACGGGATCACCGCGGGCACAGGGCGCTTCGTGGAAGCGTTGCAGGCGTTCAGATTCGACGACGCCGAGCTCGGCATGCTGGACAGCTTCCTCGAACCGGCCACCCTGGAGTACCTCGCCGGCTACCGGTTCGCCGGCGACATCGACGGCTATCCCGAGGGTGAACTGTATTTCCCGGGTTCCCCGGTGCTGTCGGTGCACGGGACGTTCGCCGAATGCGTGGTGCTGGAGACGATGGTGCTGTCGATCTTCAACTACGACGCCGCGGTCGCCTCCGCGGCCGCGCGGATGGTCAGCGTCGCCGCAGGCCGCCCGCTGATCGAGATGGGGTCGCGGCGCGCCCACGAGCAGGCCGCGGTCGCCGCCGCCCGGGCCGCCTATCTCGCCGGGTTCGCCGGGTCGTCGAACCTGGAGGCCGAACGCCGTCACGGCGTACCGGCGCTGGGCACCAGCGCGCACGCGTTCACGCTGCTGCACACCGCCGGGGCAGGCACCACACCGTCGGATTGGGAGAAAGCGGCGTTCGGCGCGCAGGTCGACGCTCTCGGCGCGGACACCACACTGCTCGTCGACACCTACGACATCACCGCCGGTGTCGCCAACGCGGTCGAGGTGGCCGGCCCCCGGCTCGGGGCGGTCCGGATCGACTCCGGCGACCTCGGCGTGCTGGCCCGCCAGGTCCGCGAACAGCTGGACGCACTGGGCGCCACCGGCACCAAGATCGTGGTGTCCGGCGATCTCGACGAGTTCGCGATCGCGGCGCTGCGCGCCGAACCGGTCGACCTCTACGGCGTCGGGACCTCGGTGGTCACCGGATCGGGCGCTCCGACGGCCGGCATGGTCTACAAGCTCGTCGAGGTCGACGGCATCCCGGTCGAGAAACGCAGCAGCCACAAGGAATCCCACGGCGGCCGCAAACGGGCCGTCCGATGGGCGAAGGCTTCGGGCACCATCGTCGAGGAAGTGGTGCACCCGGCCGACCGCCCCGCTCCGGACGTTCCCGCCGATCTGGCCGCACGTCCACTGACCGTCCCGCTCGTGCGGGACGGGAAGCCGGTCGCCGATCTCGGTCTGCACAGCGCCCGCGCCCGCGTCCGCGACGGGCTCCTCAGCCTGCCCTGGGACGGGCTGAAGCTGTCCCGAGGCGACGCCGCGATCCGGACCCGGATCATCGCCCCCACCCCCGGCCGGAGCTGAGCGGTGGAGGTGACCGATCTGCTGGCCACCGTGGTCGCGGCGCTGGGCGGCGCGACCCGCGACGGTCAGATCCAGATGGCCGAGGCCGTCGCGCGCGCGTTCACCACCGGCGAGCACCTCGCCGTCCAGGCAGGCACGGGTACCGGGAAGTCGCTGGCCTATCTGGTGCCCGCCGTCGCGCGGTCGCTGAGCGACAACCGGCCGGTGATCGTGTCGACGGCGACGATCGCGCTGCAGCGACAGCTGGTCGACCGAGACCTGCCCCGGCTGGCCGACGCGCTGGCCGGGACACTCCCCCGGCGACCCGCCTTCGCGCTGCTCAAAGGGCGCGGAAACTACCTGTGCCTGAACAAGATCCACAACGGTTCCGCAGCCACCGAACCCGACGACGTTCCGCAGGAGGAGTTGTTCTCCCCCGTCGCGGCCAGCGCGATGGGGCGCGATGTGCAACGGCTGACGCAGTGGTCGGACACCACCGACACCGGTGACCGCGACGAACTCAAACCCGGTGTGCCCGATAGATCCTGGGCGCAGGTCAGCGTCTCGTCCAGGGAGTGCATCGGGGTGTCGCGCTGCCCGTTCGGCACCGACTGCTTCTCGGAGCGGGCCCGCGAACGCGCCGGACAGGCCGACGTCGTCGTGACCAACCACGCGCTGCTCGCGATCGACGCGATCGGCGACCTCAACGTGCTGCCCGAACACGACCTGCTGGTCGTCGACGAGGCCCACGAACTCGTCGACCGCGTCACCAGCGTGGCCACCGGGGAACTGTCGCCCACCGCGCTGGGCGTCGCGCACCGCCGCGCCGCCCGCGTCGTGCCGCCCGAGTTGGCCCAGCGGCTGGAGGCGGCGATCGCGACGTTCACCTCGGCGCTGTTCGACGCGCGTCCCGGCCGCATCGACGTACTCGATGAGGAACTCGCCAATTACCTGACGGTGCTTCGCGATTCGGCCCACGCCGCACGATCCGCGGTCGACACCTCACGCAACGACCCGAAGACGGCGACCGCACGCAGCGAGGCCGCCACCGCGTTGTCGGATGTCGCCGACACCGCGGCAAGGATCCTGGACTCATTCGTTCCCGCGATTCCCGACCGGACCGACGTGGTGTGGCTCGAGCAGTACGAGGACGGACGGTCGGGCGGGCGCACGATTCTGCGGGTCGCACCGCTGTCGGTGTCGGGCCTGCTGCGGACCCGGCTGTTCGGACATGCCACCGCGGTGCTGACGTCGGCCACCCTGACCATCGGTGGCAGTTTCGACGCGATGGCCGCCGCATGGGGCCTGTCCGGCGGGGCCGACGCCTCCGACGGTCAGGAGCCCAAGGCCCCGCGGTGGCGCGGCCTCGACGTCGGTTCTCCGTTCGATCATGCCAAGGCCGGGATCCTGTACGTCGCCGCGCATCTGCCGCCGCCGGGGCGCGACGGCACCGGGTCCGCCGAGCAGCTCGACGAGATCACCGCGTTGATCGAAGCGGCCGACGGCCGCACGCTGGGGCTGTTCTCGTCGATGCGGGCGGCCAAGGCGGCCGCGGAGGTCATGAGGGAGCGTCTCGACACCCCTGTGCTGTGTCAGGGCGACGACACCACCTCGGCGCTGGTCGCCCAGTTCGCCGAGGACGAGCAGACCTCGCTGTTCGGCACGTTGTCGCTGTGGCAGGGCGTCGACGTGCCCGGCCCGTCGCTGTCCCTGGTCCTGATCGACCGCATCCCGTTCCCGCGCCCCGACGACCCACTGTTGACCGCCCGCCAGCGCCGGATCGCCGCACGTGGCGGCAACGGGTTCATGGCTGTGGCGGCCAGCCACGCCGCACTGCTGCTGGCTCAGGGCGCCGGCCGGCTGCTGCGCCGCGTCGAGGACCGCGGCGTCGTCGCGGTGCTCGACTCCCGGATGGCCACCGCACGCTACAGCGGGTACCTGCGCGCATCGCTGCCACCGTTCTGGGCGACCACCGACAGCACCAGGGTGCGCGCCGCGCTGCGCAGGCTCCGCGGCGCCGAAGACACCGCAGCGGCGCGATAGGCGGCGATAGGCCGAGCCGACGGCGCGGACTCACTATTCTGACGGGAGTACGGCCGACGGCCACGGGGCCGCTGCGCCAGGAGCGAAAGGCGCCGTCGATGAGCCTCACCAGGAGTTTCAGACGGAGGTCCCTCCTGGGGCTGTCCGTGGCCGTCGGCGCCGCGCTGGTCGCGACCGCGTGCACGACGACGATGCCGGGCCGGGCCGTATCGGTGTTCGACGATCCGTTCAAGGTGGCCGGGATGCCCGCGACCGACGGCCCGACGGGTCTGCGCCCCAACGCCGAAGCGCCGGCCCGCCATGTGGAGGGCACCGACGGCGGAGCGATCGACGAGCTCGGAGCGAGTGCGATCAGCGACATCGAGGACTACTGGGCGACGGCCTATCCGGAGACCTTCGACGAGCGGTTCAAGCCGGTCGCCGAGCTGATCTCGTGGGATGCCAACGGCTTTGACGGCGAGTTCTGCGGAGACAGCACCTACGGTCTCGTGAACGCCGGCTTCTGCTACGCCGACCGCACCATCGGCTGGGACCGAGGCGAGCTGCTGCCCGCCCTGCAACGCGCCCACGGCGACATCGGCGTGCTGATGGTGCTGGCCCACGAGTACGGCCACGCGATTTCCCGGCTGGGCGGATTGACCGGCAAGGACACCCCGACGCTGGTCGCCGAGCAACAGGCCGACTGCTTCTCCGGCTCGTACATGCGATGGGTCGCCGAGGACTCCTCTCAGCGTTTCTCATTGAGCACCGGCGAGGGCCTGAACAACGTGCTCGCCGGCGTCATCTCGGTGCGCGACCCGCTGTTGAACGAAGGTGACCCGGACGTCGGATTCGACGAGCACGGTTCGGCTTTCGAACGCCTGTCGGCGTTCCAGTTCGGTTTCACCGACGGTCCGTCGGCGTGTGCGGGCATCGACCTGGAGGAGATCGCACAGCGGCGCGGCGATCTTCCGGTGCTGCTGCCCGAGGACCAGACCGGCGAACTGCCCGTCAGCGAGGAGTCCGTCCGCTCCATGATCGAGGCGATGGAGGTCCTGTTCGAGCCGGAGAACCCGCCGGCGCTGAGCTTCGAGCCCGGCGACGCCGACTCGTGCGCCGATGCCCGCCCCAGCCCGCCGGCCTCGTACTGCCCGGCGACCAACACGATCGTCGTCGACCTCGACGGCCTCGAAGACCTGAGCGCGCCAACCGATCCGGACGATGCCGGCTCCCTGGCCGTCGGCGACAACGCCGCCTACTCGGTGCTGGTCTCGCGCTACATGCTGGCGATCCAGCAGGAGCGCGGCGGTCTCGCACTCGACAACGCCGCGGCCGCACTGCGGACGGCGTGCCTGACCGGGGTGGCCACCGCCAAGTTGACGAAAGAGATCCAGACGCCGGACGGCGACACGATCGCGCTGACGGCCGGCGACGTCGATGAGGCGGTCTCGGGGATCCTGATGAACGGACTGGCCGCCAGTGACGTCAACGGCGATTCAGTGCCGTCGGGCTTCTCGCGCATCGACGCGTTCCGCCTCGGCGTGCTCGGCGACACCCCGCGCTGCTTCAAACGCTTTCCGTGAACCTCAGGCCAAGGTGACCAATCCGAGTTCGCTGGGTCCGGCCAGCAGCCGGTGACACGGCAGCACGCGCACCGTGTAGCCGACAGAACCGGCGAACGGCAACGGCGTGGTCGCCGTGAAGATCTCGTTGCCGCTGTCGGCCGTTCCGGTGTGGATCATCGGCACGGTCGCCGGATCCACCAGCACGTCTCCACCGTCCACCCGGCCGAGCACCGCCTGCACCACCACCTCGTCGGGCCGCAGCCCGGCCAGGTACACCTGCGCGGTCAGGGTCAACTCCGAGCCCAGCAGCGGCACATCGGGCAGCCCGTAGCTGTCGACGTCGGCGATCTCGATCCGCGGCCACGCCTGCTCGGCACGGCGACGGTAGTCGGCGAGCTCGCGGGCCGACCCGAACGGCATCGCGTACTCACCCGAGTCGGGCAGACCGGGCTCGATCACCGCGCGCAGCGCCGAGGCGGCGGGCAGGTAGTACTTCTGCGTGTAGTCACGAACCATCCTGGACGCCAACACCTTCGGGCCGAGCGACTGCAGGGTGTGGCGCACCATCTCGACCCAGCGGGTCGGTATCCCGTGTTCGTCCCGGTCGTAGAACTTGGGCGTGACGGCGCGCTCCAACAAGTCGTAGAGCGCCGCCGCCTCGAGGTCGTCGCGTCGGTTCTCGTCGGCCAGACCGTCGGCGGTCGGGATCTCCCAGCCGTTCTCGCCGTCGTACCACTCGTCCCACCAGCCGTCGCGGATCGACAGGTTCAGCCCGCCGTTGAGCGCGCTCTTCATCCCGGAGGTGCCACAGGCCTCCAGCGGCCGCAACGGGTTGTTCAACCACACGTCGCACCCGTAATAGAGCTTGCGCGCCATCGACATGTCGTAGTCGGGCAGGAACGCGATGCGGTGGCGAAGGTCTTCCCGGTCGGCGAAGCGCACGATCTGCTGGATGAGCGCCTTTCCTCCCTCGTCGGCGGGATGCGACTTACCGGCGACGATGAGCTGGATCGGTCGCTTGTCGTCGAGCAGCAGGTTGGCCAGCCGCTCCGGATCCCGCAGCATCAACGTCAGCCGCTTGTACGTGGGAACCCGGCGAGCGAAGCCGATAGTCAGCACGTTCGGGTCGAAAGCCGTTGGGATCCAACCCAACTCGGCGTCGGAGGCGCCACGCTGCAGGCAGGACCGGCGGAGCCGGGCACGCACGTCCTCGATCAGCTCCGCTCGCAGCTGGTTTCGGATCCACCACAGATGACCGGGGTCGACCTTCTGCAGCCGCGACCAGGACTCCATCTCGCGCAGCTGGGTCAGGTCCTCACTGCCGAGCAGCTCGCGGCCGAGTTCGATCCAGTGCGGGGCCGCCCAGGTCGGCGCGTGTACGCCGTTGGTGATCGATCCGATCGGCACCTCGGCCGGGTCGAACCCCGGCCACAGTTCGTTGAACATCTCGCGGCTGACGCGGCCGTGCAGCAGCGAGACGCCGTTGGCGCGCTGCGCAAGCCGAAGGCCCATGTGAGCCATGTTGAACTTCGACGGGTCGTCCTCTGCGCCGAAGGCGAGGATGCGCTCCAGCGGCACACCCGGCAGCAACCGGGAACCGCCGACGGATGCCTCCTCCGAACCGGTTCCGAAGTAGCGCTCCACCATCTCGGCCGGGAAGCGGTCGATGCCCGCGGCCACCGGCGTGTGGGTGGTGAACACCGTCGACGCCCGCACCACGGCCAGCGCGGTATCGAAGTCGAGGCCGGCCTCGATGAGTTCACGGATCCGCTCGGCGCCGAGGAACCCGGCGTGGCCCTCGTTCATGTGGAACACCTCGGGGGCGGGAAGTCCCTCGATCTCGGTGAACGCCCGGATCGCCCGGACCCCGCCGATGCCGGCCAGGATCTCCTGCTTGATCCGGTGTTCCTGGTCGCCACCGTAGAGCCGGTCGGTAACCGTGCGCAGCTCGTGTTCGTTCTCCGGGATGTCGGAATCCAACAGCAGCAACGGGATTCGGCCGACCTGGGCGACCCACACCTGCGCGTTGAGCTGCGCGTCGTCGGGCAGGGCGAGCTTGATCAGTACCGGGGCGCCGGCCTTGTCGGTCAGCAGTCGCAGCGGCAGACCCTGCGGATCGAGTGCGGGATAGCTCTCATGCTGCCAGCCGTCGGCGGACAGTGACTGGCGGAAGTACCCGGAGCGGTAGTACAGCCCGACGGCGATCAGCGGCAGCCCGAGATCGGAGGCCGACTTCAGGTGGTCGCCGGCCAGGATCCCGAGGCCGCCGGAGTAGTTCGGCAGCACCTCGGCGACGCCGAACTCCATGGAGAAGTACGCGATGCCCTTCGGCGGTTCGACACCCTGCTCATCGGCCAGCCCCTGGTACCACAGCGGCCTGGTCAGGTAGGTGTCGAGATCCTCGGCCAGCATCCCGAGCCGCTCCACAAACGATTCGTCACCGGCGAGTTCCTCCAGCCGCGCAGGGGCCACCTGCCCCAGCAGCGCCACCGGGTCCCCGTCCACCTGATGCCACACCTGTGGATCGATCGCCTCGAACAGATCCTGGGTCGGCTTGTCCCATGACCAGCGCAGATTGACCGACAGCGGTTCCAGCGCCGTCAGTCGGTCGGGAAGATGGGCGCGGACGGTGAACCTGCGGAGTGCCTTCACGCGTCTTGACGTTACTGCGGTCGGCCGCTCGCGTCCGCCGCTCGGATGACCGACAGAAGGTTGAGCCGGACACTACGGTGGGTATAGGCGCGACAGGGCACATCGAAGCCGAAGACGAGACCAGAAACGACGCGCGCGGTGGACGCCGGGCAGCATGTTCGAGTGGTAGGGAGAGTCGCAAGTGACCGCCGGTCGTATCGAGATCGATGACGTCCAGCCCGTGGTTTCCCTCGGGCGTTTCCCCGCCAAGGCCGTGGTCGGCGAGATTCTGCCGGTCAGTGCGACGGTCTGGCGTGAGGGCCATGACGCGGTGGCGGCCACGCTGGTGGTGCGCTATCACGGCACCGACTATCCGGCGCTGGCCGAGGATCCCCCGGGACTGGCGCGCTCGCCGGAAGCCGTCCCGATCCAGGAGGTCGTCACCCCGAGGGAAAAGGGCAGGCCCACCGCGCTGCCGATGGCGCAGGGCCGCACGCCGGACGTGTTCCACGGCCAGTTCGCCCCCGACGCGGTCGGGCTGTGGACGTTCCGCGTCGACGGCTGGAGCGACCCGATCGCGACCTGGCGCCACAACGTCACCGCCAAGCTGGACGCCGGGCAGAGCGAAGCCGAACTCGACAACGACCTGCTGATCGGGGCGCGGCTGCTGGACCGCGCCGCCACCGGGGTTCCTCGTCAGAACCGGTACCCGCTCGCCGAGGCCGCTGCGCGGCTGCGTGAACCCGGCGACCCGTTCTACCGCGCCGGCGCCGCGCTGGCACCCGAGCTCACCGCGCTGCTGGACCAGTTCCCGCTGCGTGAGCTGGTCACCCGCGGGACGCAGTACGGCGTGTGGGTGGACCGGCCGCTGGCCCGGTTCAGCTCCTGGTACGAGATCTTCCCGCGGTCCACCGGCGGGTGGGACCATGCCGGCAACCCGGTGCACGGCACGTTCGCCACCGCCACCAAGGCACTGCCGCGCATCGCGCGGATGAACTTCGACATCGTCTACCTGCCGCCGATTCATCCGATCGGCAAGGTGCACCGCAAGGGTCGCAACAACAGCGTCACCGCCGCCCCCGGTGACGTCGGATCGCCGTGGGCGATCGGCAGCGACGAGGGCGGCCACGACGCGGTGCACCCCGATCTCGGCACCATCGAGGACTTCGACGACTTCGTCGGCGCCGCGCGCGACGAGGGCCTGGAGGTCGCCCTCGACCTCGCGTTGCAGTGCGCCCCGGACCATCCGTGGGCGCGGGAGCATCCCGAGTGGTTCACGGTGCTGCCCGACGGCACCATCGCGTACGCGGAGAACCCGCCGAAGAAGTACCAGGACATCTATCCGCTGAATTTCGACAACGACCCGGCGGGGTTGTACGAGGAAGTGCTTCGCGTCGTCAAGTACTGGGTGTCCCACGGCGTCAAGGTCTTTCGAGTCGACAACCCGCACACCAAGCCGCCGAACTTCTGGGCCTGGCTGATCGCCGAGGTCAAGAACATCGACCCCGACGTGCTGTTCCTGGCCGAGGCGTTCACCCGGCCCGCCCGGCTGTTCGGGCTCGCCAAGCTCGGGTACACCCAGTCGTACACCTACTTCACCTGGCGCACCGCCAAGTGGGAACTCGTCGAGTTCGGTGAATCCATCGCCGAGCACGCCGATTACTGCAGGCAGAGCCTGTGGGTGAACACCCCCGACATCCTGCACGAGAGCCTGCAGCACGGCGGGCCCGGAATGTTCGCGATCCGGGCGGTGCTCGCGTCGACGATGAGCCCCACGTGGGGTATGTACTCCGGCTACGAGTTGTTCGAGCACCGCGCGGTGCGCGAGGGTAGCGAGGAGTACCTGAACTCGGAGAAGTACGAGCTGCGGCCCCGCGATTTCGAGGCCGCGCTCGCCGACGGCGAATCGCTGGAGCCGTTCATCACCCGGCTGAACGAGATCCGTCGGGTCCACCCGGCGCTGCAGCAGATGCGCACCATCACGTTCCACCACATCGACAACGACGCACTGCTGGCCTACAGCAAGTTCGACCCGGCGTCCGGTGATCAGGTCCTCGTGGTGGTGACGATCAACCCGTTCGGCGCCGAAGAGGGAATCCTGTGGCTGGACATGGGCGCGCTGGGTATGGAACCCCAGGACCGCTTCTGGGTGCGCGACGAGATCACCGGCGAGGAATACCAGTGGGGGCAAAGCAATTACGTGCGCCTGGACCCCGCCCGAGCGGTGGCGCATGTGCTGAACATGCCGCAAGTTCCGGCCGACCAACGAACCAACCTGTTGCGTAGGGAGTGACAACATGACCAACGCGTCCAACCTGGAGAAGCAAATCGACAGCCCGCATCTGCGGCCGCACACCGCTGACCTGAACCGGCTGCTGGCCGGTGAGCACCACGACCCGCACTCGGTGCTCGGCGCGCACGAGTACGGCGACCACACCGTCATCCGCGCCTACCGGCCGCACGCCGTATCGGTCGTCGCGGTCATCGGCGCGAACCGGTACGCGCTGCGCCACATCGAGGCCGGGTTGTTCGCGGTCGCCGCACCGTTCACCAACCTGATCGACTACCGGTTCGAGATCCGCTACTCCGACGACGAATCCGCGTTCGTGCACACCGTGGCCGACGCCTACCGATTCCTGCCGACCCTGGGTGAGGTCGATCTGCACCTGTTCTCCGAGGGTCGGCACGAGCGGCTCTGGGAGGTGCTGGGCGCGCACCGGCGCACCTTCACCACCGCCGACGGTGAGGTGACCGGGGTGTCGTTCGCCGTATGGGCGCCGAACGCCAAGGGCGTCAGCGTCACCGGTGATTTCAACCACTGGGGCAACGAAGCGCAGATGAGGGTGCTCGGGTCCACTGGCGTCTGGGAGTTGTTCTGGCCCGGCTTCCCCGAGCACGGCCTCTACAAGTTCCGGGTGCACGGCGCGGACGGCGCGGTCACCGATCGGGCCGATCCGATGGCCTTCGCCACCGAGATCCCGCCGCAGACCGCCTCACGGGTTTTCGAGAGCACCTACACCTGGGACGACGCCGAGTGGATGAGCGGGCGCGCACTGCGTAACCCGGTGTTCGAGCCGATGAGCACCTACGAGGTCCACCTGGGTTCGTGGCGGCCCGGGCTCAGCTACACCGAACTGGCCGAGCAACTCACCGAGTACCTCGTCGAACACGGCTTCACCCATGTCGAGATGCTGCCGGTGGCCGAGCATCCGTTCGGCGGCTCGTGGGGCTACCAGGTGACGTCGTACTACGCGCCATCGGCGCGGTTCGGCTCCCCCGACGAGTTCCGGTACCTGGTCGACGCACTGCACCGCGCCGGGATCGGGGTCATCGTCGACTGGGTGCCCGCGCACTTCCCGAAGGACTCGTGGGCGCTGGGCCGGTTCGACGGCACCGCGCTCTACGAGCACGGCGACCCCCGCCGGGGTGAGCAGCTGGACTGGGGCACCTACGTCTTCGACTTCGGCCGGGCCGAGGTCCGCAACTTCCTGGTCGCCAATGCGCTGTACTGGCTGCAGGAGTACCACATCGACGGCCTGCGGGTGGACGCCGTCGCGTCCATGCTCTATCTCGACTACTCACGCCCGGAGGGCGGCTGGACCCCGAACATCTACGGCGGTCGGGAGAACCTGGAGGCGGTGCAGTTCCTCCAGGAGATGAACGCCACCGTGCACAAGATCAACCCCGGCGTGGTCACCATCGCCGAGGAGTCCACCTCCTGGCCCGGTGTCACCCGCCCGACAAACCTTGGCGGCCTTGGCTTCTCGATGAAGTGGAACATGGGCTGGATGAACGACACGCTGGAGTTCATCAAGCGCGACCCCATCCACCGCAGCTATCACCACCACGAGATGACGTTCTCGCTGCTGTACGCGTTCAGCGAGAACTTCGTGCTGCCCATCAGCCACGACGAGGTGGTGCACGGCAAGGGCACGCTGTGGGGCCGGATGCCGGGTAACGACCACATGAAGGCCGCGGGCATCCGCAGCCTGCTGGCCTACCAGTGGGCCCATCCCGGTAAGCAGCTGCTGTTCATGGGCCAGGAGTTCGGCCAACGCGCCGAATGGTCCGAGGAGCGCGGCGTCGACTGGTACCAGCTCGACGAGCACGGCTTCTCCGACGGGATCCTGCGCATGCTGACCGATGCGAACGCCATCTACCGCAGCCGCCGGGCGCTGTGGTCGCGGGACACCCAGCCAGAGGGTTACTCGTGGATCGACGCCAACGACTCGGCCAACAACGTGCTGAGCTTCCTGAGGTTCGGCGACGACGGCTCGATGCTCGCGTGCGTGCTCAACTTCTCGGGATCCGAACACAGCAGCTACCGGCTGGGCCTGCCGCACGCCGGGACGTGGCGCGAGGTTCTCAACACCGACTCCGACACGTATCACGGGTCGGGCATCGGCAACTACGGCGCGGTCGAGGCGACCGACGAGCCGTGGCACGGCAGGCCGGCCTCGGCGGTGATGGTGTTGCCGCCGCTGTCGGCGCTGTGGTTCGAGCCTGAGATCCCCGAGCACCCGCAGGTGCGCTGACCGGCCGGCGCCGAGGTCAGTACAGCGCGTTGGCGAGGTTGCGCCGCCCCGCGATCACCTCGGGGTCGGCGGGATCGAACAGTTCGAAGAGTTCGATCAGCCGGGTACGAACCCTGGTGCGGTCGTCGCCGGCTGTGCGCTTGACCAACGCCGTGAGCCGCGCGAACGCGGGCGCGATCTGCTGCTGCAGGACCTCGACGTCGGCGGCGGCGAAGGCGGCCTCGATGTCGTCGGGTGCGGCGTCGGCGAGCGCGACCGCGTTCTGCGGATGCGTCGTCGCGCGCTGCAGGAACGCGATCTGGCGCACCGCACCCGTGGCTTCGTCGTGGTTCGGCTCGGCGTCGAGGATCGCCTGGTAGGCGGCGAGGGCGCCGTCGAAGTCGCCCGCGTCGAGCAGCGACCTGGCCTGTTCGACCCGCGGGTCGACCTCGTCCTCGGGCGCCTCGCCGCCCGGGCCGCCGAGCTTCCCGGCGACGGCGTCCAACAGCGAGTCGATCCAGCGGCGAAGCTGGTCCGGCGGCTGCATGCCCTCGAAGCTGGAGATCGGCCGGCCCGCGGCGAGCGCCACCACGGTCGGCACGGCCTGCACACCGAACATCTGCGCGACCCGCGGGGTGGTGTCGACGTTGATCGTCGCGAAGGCCCATCTGGATCCGTCGGCGGCGGCCAGCGCACCGAGGGCGTCACCGAGCTGGATGCTGGCGTCGCTGCGCGGCGACCAGAGCAGCACGACGACGGGCACCTCGGTGGAGCGGACCAGCACCTCGGCTTCGAGGTTGGCTTCGGTGACCTCCACTCCGCCGGGCGTCGCGCCGGATGCGCCTTCGCCGGACGGGGCGGGCCGCTGCTTGAGGGCCGACAGGTCGACCGCACCGGCCAGAGCGGGTGAGATTCGTGGTCCTGGACGTGTCACAAGGACAAGTCTGTCACGTCGTTTCCGGTACCGGAGTGCCCCTCCCGGCGATGCCGTCCGACACCGGTCGCGAGCCCATCCGCCCGGTGCGATCAGCCCATATGAGGAACATCACACTGCCGAGCGGCACGATGCTCGCCAGCAACGCCAGCAACCACGTCAGCGCGCGCCACCGGACCGTGTAGCCGACCGCCAGCGCGGCGGCGACGAACGCGACGAAGACGGCGCCGTGCACGGGGCCGAAGATCTTCACACCGATCTCGGTCTGCGGAGAGCCCAGGTACTTGAAGTACATGCCCAGCAGCAGACCGACCCAGCTCACCGCCTCGGCGAACGCGATCAACCGGAACCATCCCGCCGCGGTGCGGAGGTCATAAGCGCTAGTCATGGCCGCCATTGTGCCCGAAGCGGGCCCCAGCTACTACATTGCGTCGTTGACTACCGGGGCACTCAGGGCCTGCGCAGAACCAGCGCGTCGCCTTGACCACCGGCGCCGCACAGCGCGGCGACCGCGTAGCCCGAACCCTTGCGCGCCAGCTCCAGCGCGGCGTGCAGCGTGATGCGGGCTCCGGACATCCCGATCGGGTGCCCGATGGCGATGGCCCCGCCGTTGACGTTGACTTTCGCCGGATCCACGCCCAGCTCCTTGGTCGACGCCAGCGACACCGCCGCGAACGCCTCGTTGATCTCGATGACGTCGAGCTGGTCGACGGTGATGCCTTCCTTGGCGATCGCCTTCTTGATCGCGTTGGCGGGCTGGCTCTGCAGCGTCGAATCCGGGCCGGCCACCACGCCGTGGGCGCCGATCTCGCACAGCCAGGTCAGACCGAGCTCCTCGGCCTTGGCCTTGTTCATCACCACGACGGCGCACGCGCCATCGGAGATCTGCGACGCGGAGCCGGCGGTGATGGTTCCGTCCTTGCGGAACGCGGGCCGCAGGCCGGACAGCGACTCGACGGTGGTGTCGGCGCGGATGCCCTCGTCCTCGGCGAACTCGATCGGGTCACCCTTGCGCTGCGGGATCTCCACCGGCACCACCTCGTCGGCGAACACCCCGTCCTTCCAGGCGCGCGCGGCCTTCTGGTGCGATTCGGCGGCGAACGCGTCCTGCTCCTCGCGGGTGAACTGGTCGACGTCGTTGCGCTGCTCGGTGAGCGCGCCCATCGGCTGGTCGGTGAACACGTCGTGCAGCCCGTCGTAGGCCAGATGGTCGAGCGCCGTGACGTCGCCGTACTTGTAGCCCGCGCGGCTGTTCATCAGCAGGTGCGGCGCCTGGGTCATCGACTCCTGACCGCCGGCGACGATCACGTCGAATTCCCCGGCCCGGATCAGCTGATCGGCCAGCGCGATCGCGTCGATGCCGGACAGGCACATCTTGTTGATGGTCAGCGACGCCACGTCCCACGGGATCCCGGCGGCGACGGCGGCCTGGCGCGCGGGCATCTGCCCGGCGCCGGCCGAGAGCACCTGGCCCATGATCACGTACTCGACGGCGGAGGCGGGAACGTTCGCCTTCTCCAGCGCGCCCTTGATCGCCACGGCACCGAGGTCACTGCCCTTGAAGCCCTTCAGCGAACCCGACAACTTGCCCACGGGCGTTCGGGCTCCAGCAACGATCACTGATGTCGTCATGGCGACCTCCAGACTTGTTTCGAACGGCTGAACAGAGGCTATACGTGGACCCCGAGCTATTCGAAACCGATGTCGTTAGGTTACGTTTTCTCTATGACCGCCGAGCAGACTGACGCCCGTCCGGTACTGGCCACCGCGCTGGTGACCGGCATTGACCACGTCGGCATCGCCGTCCCGGATCTGGACGCCGCGATCAAGTGGTATCACGACCACCTCGGCATGATCGTGCTGCACGAAGAGATCAACGAAGAGCAGGGTGTCCGCGAGGCCATGCTGTCGGTGCGCGGCGCCCCGGTCGGCAGCGCACAGATCCAGCTGATGTCCCCGCTGGACGAGACCTCAACGATCGCGAAGTTCATCGACAAGCGCGGCCCCGGCCTGCAGCAGCTCGCGTACCGGACCAGCGACATCGACACCCTCAGCGAGCGCCTGCGCGAGCAGGGTGTGCGACTGCTCTACGAAGCCCCCAAGCGCGGCACCGCCAACTCGCGGATCAACTTCATCCATCCCAAGGACGGCGGCGGCGTGCTCATCGAGCTCGTCGAGCCCGCCCAGGATTCGGACCACTAACTCACGGCACCGGGGTCACGACCAGCGACGCGTCGGCCCCCGGGTACCGCGGTGCGTCCAGCACGGTGTGTGCCAGTGCCTGCGGTCCTCGACGTCACCGCCACCGTCGGCCGGCCACACCACCACATGTGCGGTCGCCGGTCTGATCTCGTGGTCGCATCCCGGACACCGGTAGGTCTTGGTCGCGCGCGCCACTGTGATGGGCCGCACCTCGTAGTCGTAGCCGTCGGACCCGGTCTCGATGCGCCGCGGCGCCGGTAGCGGAGCCGCGATCGGCGTCCGCTTGCTCCCCGCGCGCCGCTTCTTCATCAGAACAGGCGGAACTCGTCGTTGTCCATACCGCGCATCTTGTCGTAATCAAGTGTGACACAACGGATTCCGCGATCGGTCGCGAGAGTACGGGCCTGCGGCTTGATCTGCTGGGCGGCGAACACCCCCGCCACCGGCGCCAGCAGCGAGTCGCGGTTGAGGAGTTCGAGATAGCGGGTCAGTTGCTCCACACCGTCGATCTCGCCGCGCCGCTTGATCTCGACGGCGACCGAGCGGCCCTGCTCGTCGCGGCACAGCAGGTCCACCGGACCGATCGGTGTCATGTACTCGCGGCGCACCAATGTGTAGCCGGCACCGAGCAGTTCGACGTGTTCGGCCAACAGCGCCTGCAGGTGCGCCTCCACGCCGTCCTTCACCAGGCCGGGATCCACCCCCAGCTCGTGGGACGAATCGTGTTCGATCGCCTCCACGGTGATGCGCAGCTGCTCCCCCGCCTTGTTCTCGACCACCCAGATCGGGTGGTCGCCGTCAGGCTGCTCGATCACCCAGCACGGCGGGGACATCCAGTTCAGGGGTTTATAGGCACGGTCGTCGGCGTGCACGCTGACCGAGCCGTCGGCCTTGAACAGCAACAGCCGCCGGGCCGAAGGGAGGTGAGCGGTGAGTCTTCCGACGTAGTCGACGGTGCACTGGGCGATGACGAGGCGCACCGAACCACCATAGATGGCCGGGCCCGGGTCACTAGGCTGGCGTGACGATGACCGCCACCAAGAGCGTGCCGCACCGGCTGGGCCGGGTGCTTGAGAGAGTGACTCGCCAGAGCGGTCGGCTGGAGACGCCGGGCTACGGCTCCTGGCTGTTGGGCAGACCGGAGGAGAGCCAGGCCCGGCGCCGCATCCGGATCCAGATCATCCTGACGTTCTTCATCCTGTTCACCAACGTGCTCGGCATCGCGGTCTCCCTGCTGCTGAACACGGTCGCGATCCCGGTACCCAGTGTGTTCTCCGACGCCCCGGCATGGCTGACCTTCGGTGTCACACCCGCCTACATGCTGGTCGCGCTGTTCTTCGGCACGGCCTGGATCACATCGCGGACCGTGCGCTCGCTGCGATGGGCCATCGAGGAACGTCAGCCGACGAGCACCGACCAGCGCAACGTGTTCCTCGCCCCGGCGCGCGTCGCGCAGAAGTTGTTGCTGTTGTGGGGCGTCGGCGCCGTGCTGTTGACCGTGCTCTACGGCCTGCACGACACCGCGTTCATCCCCCGGTTCCTCTTCGCGGTCGGCTTCCCCGGCATCGTCGTCGCCACCGCGTGCTACATGATCACCGAGTTCGCACTGCGTCCCATCGCCGCCCAGGCACTCGAGGCCGGCCGGCCGCCCCGCCGGCTGGCGCATGGTGTGATGGGCCGAACGATGACCGTCTGGCTGCTCAGCTCCGGAGTGCCCGTGCTCGGGATCCTTCTGCTGGCGGTGTTCTCGCTGTCGTTGAAGAACCTCAGCGCCACCCAGTTCGCGGTGGCCGTGATGATCATCGCGTCGTTCGCGCTGGTGTTCGGCCTGACCCTGATGTGGCTGTTGTCCTGGCTCATCGCGACCCCGGTGCGCGTGGTCCGGTCGGCGCTCAAACAGGTCGAGGACGGAGACCTCGACGGCAATCTGGTGGTGTTCGACGGCACCGAACTCGGCGAGCTGCAGCGCGGTTTCAACTCGATGGTGCACGGGCTGCGCGAACGCGAGAGGGTCCGCGACCTGTTCGGCCGCCACGTCGGGCGTGACGTCGCGCTGCTCGCCGAACAGCAGCAGATCGAGCTCGGCGGGGAGGAACGCCACGCCGCGGTGATCTTCATCGACATCATCGGCTCCACGCAGCTGGTGACCAGCAGGCCCGCGGTGGAGGTCGTCGAGCTGCTCAACCGGTTCTTCGACGTCGTGGTCGACGAGGTCGACAACCACCACGGGCTGGTGAACAAGTTCGAGGGCGACGCGGTGCTCGCCGTGTTCGGCGCCCCCGTGGCGCTCGACAACCCCGAAGCCGAGGCGCTGGCCGCCGCCCGCGCGATGGCGCGCCGGCTGTGCGCCGAGGTGCCCGAATGCGACGCCGGAATCGGCGTCGCCGCCGGACAGGTGGTCGCCGGCAACGTCGGGGCCAAGGAACGCTTCGAGTACACGGTGATCGGCGAGCCGGTCAACGAGGCGGCACGGCTGTGCGAGCTGGCCAAGAAGATCGACGGGCACCTCGTCGCGTCGTCGGACACCGTGAACCGCGCCGCCGAGGACGAACGACGGCGGTGGACGCTGGGTGAGATGGTGACGCTGCGCGGGCACGCCGAGCCGACCCGCCTGGCGACGCCGATCTCGCTGACCTGACGGGCGGGATGTCGCAACCGGAAACCCGTGGGTGTGCCGATTCGTGATTTACAGCGGGCCGCCCTGAGCCAACGATGGGGGCAGTAAGCCAGAGGAGGCATGTCGACAATGACGATCAGTGTGGCCGAGCGTGCGGAACTGCGCACCGCGGTCGGCGAGTTGCTCGCCGACAAATGCACCGAAGCGGACGTGCGGCGGGTGATGGAGTCCGACGAGGGTTTCGATCGTGAGCTGTGGCGGCAGCTGGCCGAGCAGGGTGTGCTGGGCATGCTCGTCGACGACGACCACGGCGGACTGGGCTTCGGCGCACAGGAACTCGAGGCCGTCGCGGAGGAGACCGGCGCCGCGCTGCTGCCCGCACCGTTCATTTCCAGTGCCGTGCTGACCGTCGCCCTGATCAACGCCGCGGGCACCGCGGAGGACAAGCAGCGGCTGCTGCCCTCGCTGGCCGACGGCACCGCGATCGGCACCGTGGCGCTGACCGGCAAGTCCGGCACCTGGACGGCCGACGGTGTCGACGTGCGGGCCGCTGAGGACGGAACTCTCACCGGCTCCGCGCACTACGTCA
Source organism: Mycolicibacterium parafortuitum (assembly GCF_002086815.1). Taxonomy (GTDB): domain Bacteria; phylum Actinomycetota; class Actinomycetes; order Mycobacteriales; family Mycobacteriaceae; genus Mycobacterium; species Mycobacterium parafortuitum. Next base: position 12,393 of record NZ_MVID01000022.1, on the reverse strand, counting down.
CGTGGGGTCAGGTGGCCGACGTCGTGCTCGTGGTCGCGCGCACCGGTGACGGCATCGGGGTGTTCGAAGTAGCCACGGACGGAGCGGGTTTCGAGCGTGCCGCGGTCACCGTCTTCGACCCGACGGTGCGGCTGTCGACGTACACGTTCACGAACACCCCGGCACGCCGCCTCGGCACCGCGGGCTGGGACGCGGTCCAGCAGGCCCTCGACTACGCGGTGATCGCGCTCGCGGGTGAACAGGCCGGCGGCACCCGGCGCATCTTCGACATCACGATCGATTACCTCAAGACCCGGTTCCAGTTCGGCCGGGCGATCGGCAGCTTCCAGGCGCTCAAGCACATGGCCGCCGACCTGCTGCTGGAGGTCGAATCGGCCACCTCCGCAGCGCAGAACGCCGCGGCGCGTTTCGCGGCCGCCGACGACACCGACACCGACGCCGAGGCCCGCGACGGCGCCGTGGCGCTGGCCGGCTTCGCCTGCGCCGAGGCCTACGTCAAGACCACCCTGGCCGCCGTGCAGATGCACGGCGGCATCGGATTCACCTGGGAACACCCCTGCCACCTGTACGTCCGCCGGGCGCGCTCCGGTCTGCAACTGTTCGGCGACTCCGGACTTCACCGCGAGCGTTACCTGATCTCGAAAGGCGCATGACATGAGCGAAGTCGACCTGCCCAGCGCCGAGGAACTGCGCGCCGAGGTTCGTGACTGGCTTGCCCAGAACTGGACCGGCGTCGCCCTGCCCAAGTCCGACGACCCCTGGGTCAGCTCCCCCGAGCGGATCGCCTGGCTGGAGAAGGTCGTCGCCGCCGGTTACGGTGCGCCGACCTACCCGACCGAGTGGTACGGCCGCGGCTACCCCAACAAGCTGGCCAAGGTGATCGCCGAGGAGTTCCGCGCGGTCCACGCACCGGGGGCGTGCCAGGACAAGTTCAGCATCCCCGCCAACACCACGCTCGCGTTCGGCACCGAGCAGCTGAAATCCGATCTGCTGCGCGAGTTCCTGACCGAGAAGTCCCGGACCTGCCTGCTCTACAGCGAGCCCGGTGCGGGATCGGATCTGGCCGGTGTGCGCACCACCGCGGTCCGCGACGGCGACCAATGGATCATCAACGGCCAGAAGGTGTGGACCTCCGGCGCACTCACCTCGCAGTACGCGCTGCTGATCGCCCGCACCGACTGGGATGTGCCCAAGCACAAGGGCATCACCTTCTTCATCGTGCCGATGAAGCAGCCGGGCATCGAGGTCCGCCCGCTGGTGCAGATCACCGGCGACTCACACTTCAACGAGGTGTTCATCACCGATGCCAAGGTTCCCGACGCGTACGTGGTCGGCGGCGTCGGCAACGGCTGGCGGGTACTGCAGACCGCGCTGGCCTACGAGCGCGCCATCATGGGTTCCGGAACCAGCCTGCACCGCAAGCAGTCCCGCGGAAGCAGTCTGGTCGAGATGGCCCGTGCCCACGGCAAGCTGGACGATTCAGCGATCCGCAAGTCGCTGGCCGACGTGCTCGCGCTGCGGGAACTCAACAGCCTCAACAACGCCCGCGCCAAGGCCGAGGCCAAGCAGGGCACCGCCAGCCCGGTCATGTCGCTGGGCAAGCTGGCGACATCGGGCATCCTGCACGCCGAGGCCCGGCTGAAGACCGACATCATCGGCGCTGACGCGCTGCTGGCCGGACCGGACAACCCCGAGGCCGACGAGGTGAACTTCCTGACGCTCAACGCGTTCTTCACCTCGATCGGCGGTGGCACCGATCAGATCCAGCGCAACATCATCGGCGAGCGCGTCCTCGGCCTGCCCAAGGAACCCGAGGTCGATCGTGACATCCCGTTCCGTGAGATCAGGAAGAACTGACCAGATGAGTTACGATCCACCGCTTTCCGGTGTCCGCATCCTGGATCTGAGCACCGGTCCGATGACGGCGGTCAGCCGCCTGTTCGCCGACCTGGGCGCGGAAGTCACGGTCGCGCGGCTGCGCGGCGTGACCGACGACGCGACGGTCGGCCCGTACGTCGGCGGCGTCGCGATCGGGACCGCGATCAACCGCGACGGTATGCCCGCCGTCGAGGTGGATCCGTTCACGCCGGAGGGCCGGGAGGCGTTCTCCGGGCTGCTCGACGGCGCGGACATCCTGATCGAGAGCAGCCGCCCCGGCTCGGAAGCCGAGGCAGCGCTTGCGGTTCGCACCATCCATGCCGAGCACCCGGACCTGGTGATCCTGTCGCTCAGCGACTTCGGGCGGGATACCGAGTACCGCACCTGGCAGGCCACCAGCCCTGTGCTGCACGCACTTTCGAGCGAACTCTCGCGCTCGGGCATCCCCGGGCGCGAGCCGCTGATCCCGCCCGCGGACCTGCCGTACCAGGTGGCGGCCGCCCAGGCCGCGGTGATGACGTTGAGCGTCTTCCTGGACCGGTTGCGCACCGGCGAGGGTGATCTGATCGACTTCGCCGTTCTCGACGGTGCGATGCAGGCTCTCGATCCGCCGTTCGGGTCGGCGGGCAGCGCGTCTGCCGGTGTCGCGGTCAGCGCCCAGCCGCGGAACTGGGATGCCGAGAAGCAGCGCTACCCGATCATCGCCTGCAAGGACGGGCACGTTCGCATCTGCATCCTGTCGAAGCGGCAGTGGCAGGGCATGTTCACGTTGATGGGCAGCCCGGAGGAGTTCGCGGATCCGTCCTTCGACAAGCTCGGGAAGCGATTCCGGTCCCCGCATCTGCTCGAAGCGATCGAGGCGTTCTGCGCCGACAAGACGCGCGCGGAACTGGAGGCCCGGTGCCAGGCGCACGGCGTGCCCGCCGCGGCGGTGCTCACGCTGTCGGAGGCACTCAACGCCGAACACTTCACCGCCCGTGGGTTCTTCCACGATGCGGAGCTGGCCCCCGGCGTGGTGGCCCCGATCCCGGTGGGCGTCAGCGAGATCGACGGCCACCGGGCCAGCTCACTGAACGCACCGCAGACCGCGTCGGCACGTCCGTCGGGGGCGCCGATGCTCGCAGCCAGGCAGCGGAAGGGACAGGGGCTGCCGCTGGAGGGCATCCGTGTCCTGGACCTCGGCGTGATCGTCGTCGGCGCCGACACGGCAAGGCTTTTCGGTGATCTCGGTGCCGACGTGGTCAAGATCGAGCATTCCGCGCACATGGACGGGCTGCGGATCGGGCGCCCGACGGCGATGACGCAGCCGTTCGCCGCGGGCCATCGCAACAAGCGCTCCATCGGCATCGATCTGCGCCTGGAGGAGGGCCGCGAACTCGCGCACCGCCTGGTGGCGCAGTCGGATGTGGTGCTGACCAACTACAAACCGGGCGTCGCCGAATCACTCGGGATGGAATACGCGACGCTGCGCCGGATCAACCCGAACATCGTGGTGGTCGACAGCTCCGCGTTCGGCCCGACCGGCCCCTGGGCGAAGCGGCTCGGCTACGGCCCTCTGGTGCGCGCCGCGGTGGGCTTCACGAACCTGTGGACCTATCCGGGCGAACCGGACACGTTCTGCGACACCGTCACCGTCTACCCCGACCATGTGGCCGCCCGGATCGGGACGCTGTCGGCGCTGGCGTTGCTGCTGCGCCGCGAACGCACCGGAGAGGGTGGCGCGGCGAGCATCTCCCAGGCCGAGGTCATGCTCAGCCATCTGGCCGCCGACATCGCCGCCGACGCACTGCAGCGCGCCGGCCATACCAGCGCCGATGCGGCGGCTGCCGACACACCGTGGGGCCTCTACCGGGCCGCCGGCGAGGACTGCTGGATCGCGATCACCGCGCGTGACGATGCCGACCGGCGTGCCCTCGCCGGGGTCGTGGGTCACTTAGCCGAGGAGGACGGCTCGCTCGACGACGCGGTGCGCGCCTGGACCGCCCAGCGCTCGCATCTGGATGCGATGACCGAACTACAGGCCGCCGGCGTACCCGCGGGTGCGGTGCTGCACGCCCACGAGATCCCGCAGTGGGGCTACTACGAGCAGCGCCGCGCGTTCCGGGAGGAGCTGCATCCGCACGGCACCGAGCCGTTCATGATGGAGAACGTGCAGATCCACTGCGATCACGTGCCCGACCCCCCGCTGGGCCAGGCGCCGCTGCTCGGGGAACAGACCGCCGAGATCGCCGCCGAGCTGCTCGGGCTCGGTGACGACGAGATCGCCGCGCTGCTCGAACGCGGAGTGCTGGAGAACCCGTCACTGCAGGCCCCTGCGCCGATGTGATCGGGCGCGCGCCCCGATCTCGTAGCATCGGGGTGGCACAGGCCACCCCGATGCGGATGCGGCAGGAATGGACATCGACTTCACCAGGCTCAAGTACTTCGTCGCTGTCGCAGACGAACTGCACTTCAAGCGCGCCGCCGACAAGTTGATGATCACGCCGCCGCCGCTGAGCAAGCAGATCAAACTGCTGGAGAAGGAGCTCGGCGGGCCGCTGTTCGAACGCGGCTACCACGAGGTGCGGCTCAGCCCGCTGGGCCAGCAGTTGGTCGGCCCGGCACGCGAGATCCTGCGTCAGGTCGAGGACTTCAAGGCCGCCGCGACGCGCGGGGTGAGCGGGCTGGTCCCGATCCGGGTCAGCGCGACCGCGTACGCGCCGTCGGACCTGCTGGCCGAACTGGAGACCGCGATCTCCGGCTTGCCGGTGCCGACGGAGTTCTCGGTGCCGGGTTCGGCGGCCGAGGTCACCGCGAAACTCATCGCCGGACAGGCCGAGATCGGGCTGATCCATCTGCCGTCCGGGGACAAGCGACTGCGCCACCGGGTGGTGGCCAGTTATCAGGGCGGGATCGCGGTGCGCTTCGACGACCCGCTGGCCTCCCGCGATCTGGTGAGCATCGAGGAACTGCGCGACCGCGACGTGGCGATCGATTTCGCGCGGCCGAACCCGGTGGTGCTGGCCGGGCTGACCCGCATGCTCAACCGCCGCGGTATCCACCGCATCGTCCGCACCACCAACCAGCGCGGCGGCGAGGTCGAGATGGCGACCCAGGTGTTCAACCGCCACCTGGTCGCCGTCGTCAGCTATGCGCCGGACTCGTTCATCGGCAAGATCTTCTCCCCGCCGGAGTTCAAGCTGATCCCGATCGACGAGACCACCTGGGCGCCGGCCGAAATCGCGCTGGCGTGGGCGCCGGAACGGGTGCAGTCCCGTCTGGGCGAGGTCGAGGCGCTGGTTGAGCAGATCGCCGATCGGCTCAGACCGGTACACCGGGGCGTGTGAACTCAGCCGGGGATGCGCTGATGCTGGGCGAGCCACTCGTGGGCGGCCGTCAGCGCTGAGCCCACATCCGGGAAGCGGATGGCCTCGAGGTCTGCCCGGGCACCGACGACCGTGCCGTCGGGGTCGACGAGGAACCCCTGCTTCCCGTCCGCGCACAGCGCCTGGCTCATGTCGGACAACAACGCCCGGGCGGCGTCGTCGATGTCGTCGACGCCGGTCACGTCGAGGATCGCGACGTCGGAGTCGGCGCGTTCGCGTTCAGCGGTGCGCACCAACTGCTCGGCGCCGCTGAAGAGCAGGTCGCCGTGCGCCTCGTACACCCGGATGCCTTCGGCAGGTTCATAGACGGCACGCAGGGTGGCCCGCGAATCGCGCGACACCGTCAAGAAGTGCAGGCCGAGTTGCTCAGAAAGGCTGCGGCACAGGCGGACTCCCCGCACACTATGGCCCTTGGCGTCCAGCAGCGGTGAATAGGTGCCGATGCCGAGCTGGCCCGGCAGCACCGCAACGATGCCACCCCCGACCCCACTCTTGGCCGGCATCCCCACCGCGCTGACCCAGTCCCCCGCCGCGTCGTACATTCCGCAGGTGACCATCACCGACAAGGTCCTCTTGATCACCGACGCATCCGCCACCCTGGTCCCGGTCGTGGGGCAGGTGCCGCCGCGGGCGAGGGTGGCGCCCATGATGGCGAGATCGGTGGAGGTAACGCGCAATGAGCACTGCCGGTAGTACACGTCGAGCACCTCGTCGGGGTCGTCGTCGAGCACACCGAAACTCTGCAGCATGTACCCGATGGCCCGGTTGCGGCTGCCGGTCGCTTTCTCCGACGCGTAGACCTCCTCGTCGAGTTCGAGCCGTCGTCCGGCGAACGCCGAATAGAAGTCCTGGATCATCGCGAAACGCTCTCCGGGGCTGTCGGCAGGAATGAGCGACACCGCGGCGATCGCACCGGCGTTGATCATCGGGTTCTTCGGCGTCTTGGTGAGGTGATCGACGCTGATCTCGTTGAACGCTTCCCCGGACGGTTCCACACCGATCACGGCGTCGACGGCATCAGCGCCTAGGTGCGCGAGGGCGAGCGCGTAGGTGAACGGTTTCGAGACCGACTGGATGGTGAATTCCACTGCTGTATCGCCAGATTCGTACACGAAGCCGTCCACGGACGACAGCGACAGTCCGTATCCGTCCGGGTCGACGCGGGCGAGCTCCGGAATGTAGTCGGCCAGCGCCCCGTCGGTGACCCCGGTGTGCTCGGCGCGGATGCGGTCGAGATAGCGCTGCACCAGTTGGGCCATGCGTCGGAGTGTAGGCGGCGCGCGGGCTACCCGGGGAGCGTTGCGCTGCCGGCCGGCGGGGGAAGCCGCCAGGTCTCGAACGCCATCGCCAGCATGGCGTACGTGCCGACGACAAAGATCAGCTCCATCGCCTGGTGCGTCCCGAGCTCGTCGTTCAGCCGGTGCCACGTGCCGTCACCGGCACGGCCATCACGGAGGAGCTCGTCAGTCGCGTCGAGAACCAGTCGATCGACGCCGGAGAACCCCTCGCAGTCCCCAGCGATGCGACTGATGTCGCACTCGGGCACTCCACCTTCGATGGCGACCTTGGTGTGTTCTCCCCAGAAGAACGCCGACCTTCGGATGTGGGCGACGCGCAGGATCGCGAGCTCCCGCAGCCGCAAGGGCAATTCGCCCCGCTGCAACAGCCATCCGTTGAAGGTCAGGAACCGGCGAGCCATCTGCGGATGGCGCGCCAGCAGACCGATGATGTCGAATTTGAGTGGGTCGGCGGCGTGCCCGGAGCCGGCCCGGGGGACCTTCTCCCCCGGCAGCCCCATCAACGCACCGAACGCGGCGTACTCGTCGTCACCCCATTCCCCCGCGCTCAGCGGCGGCAGGAGGGGTTCGCCTGCCGTCACCCGGCCTGCCCGGCATCGTCGAAACTGGGCAGCGGCGCGGAGTCCGGCAGCTGCATCTGCAGGTACACCGCGATGTAGCTGATCTTGCCGGACCCGTCGAACTCGTAGATCGAGGCGCTGTTGACGACACTGCTGAAATCGCCTATCTGGCTTCGCTCTTCGAGTTCGAGAAGGACGACGTCACCTGCCTCGGTGATCCGTTTGAACGAGCAGTCCCACTCCGAGGACCGCGCCCAGTTCGTCAGGAACTCGGCGTATTCGTCCCAGTTCATCACTTCCTTGAACGGACCGATGCGGACGAAGTCGTCGCCGGCGACAAGCTCGGCCAGCGGCGCCCAGCTGTCTACCGAAAAACCGGGCTCTTTGGCGCTCTTCACCAGCCCGTGCATGGTGCGGCTGTACTCCAGAACCGCTCTGGCACGGCCTGTGCTCTCGCCGATGACGTCGTCGATGGCGGTCATCCCTGCACCCCTGCCGTGGCCATGTAGCGGTCCACCACGGAGTGATAGTGCGCGATTACGACTTCCTCCTTGACCAGCGACATGTGGTCGAGGCGGTCGTTGCGCAGGCCCTTCTGCTGGCGCGGCATCTGCTCGTAATCCTGTTGCAGCGCTTCGAAGTACTTGTGACTACCCGGCGTATCGACCACGATCGGCTCGGCGCGCACGGCATCGCGGAACTCTTGGGGCACATACATGTAGCTGGCCACGTGCCAGATGCAGCGGTTCGGATCGCCGCTGGGATGCGGCCTGGACATGATCACGTGGCATTCACCGGCCCGAACTGTCATGAAGTAGTTCGGGAACAGCACCCAGCCCTGGTTGTCGACCATCTGACTGTCGGTCAGACCGCTGACGTCCAGCCCCATCCCGGTGAGCACCTCACGGGTGGCCTGCTGCAGCAGGGCGCGGGCGGTCACCCCGTCGGGGAAATCGACGTTCCCGTTCGCGTCCTGGTAGGGCGCGATCAACTCCTGGAAGCGCGGGATCACGGCGACAGTGCCGGGGAAGGTCTCGGGAAGGGCGAGAATGCCGGCCACCTGGTCCTGCACCCCGGCCCCCACGACCTCGAAGGGAGCCATTGCGACACTGTGGTTTTCGAAGAACCGGTACCGTGCGGTCTTGGGGTTGATGTGCAGCACCTGCAGCAACTGTGGGTGGATACCGTTGATGTGGTAGCCCTCCTCGAATGCGTCCATCACGACTTTCCAGTTGCATTCGATGGCCTCGGTGACGTCCATGACCGTGGTGAAACGCTCGATGTTGTACGGCTCGAGCAGGCTGACCACCTCCTCACCGAGGTACTCACGCAGCGGCATCGCGTCCGGATCCGGATTGAGGAAGATGAACCCGGCGAAGGTGTCGACAGACACCGGCAGCAGCGAGTTCTCGGCCTTGTCGATCGGGCCGGCCAGGTCCTCGCGCAGCAGGCCCTTGAGCTTGCCTTCGAGGTCGTATGACCACAAATGGTACTGACAGAGGAAGCCGCGCTTGGCATTTCCGGTCTCGGTGATACACAGCGCGTTCCCCCGGTGTCGGCACGCGTTGACGAAGCCCCGAAGCTTCTCGTCCTTGCCGCGGACGATGATGAACGACTGATCGAGGATTTCGTACTTCTTCCAGTCCCCCGGCTTGGGCACATCCTCGGCCCTGCCCGCAATCTGCCACGTACGCCTCCAGATGGCATCCCGCTCCCGGGCCGCGTAATCCGGACACGTGTAGCGGTCCGTCGGGACCGTGGTGTTGAACGTTCCGGGCGCGACGTCATCGAGGCCGAGGCCGAGACCCGAATCCGGGTCCAGCCAATCTCCTGGACGTGTTGCTGGCATCAAGGCAGTCCTCCTCTGTCGGCGGTATCACCCCACCGCTGCGTGACTCCGGCACTCCGAGCGACCGGATGTGACCCGCCTCACGATATACATGGATGTATCAGTGATACAAGGATGTATAACGTGGTCAGTGTCACATTCGTACGATCCGCGAGGAGGCCCCGATGAGCTATCGGCTTGAGGTGGTCACGGACCGCATCGACGAGGCTGTATTGCGGGCCGGGGGGCTGATGTTCGACCACTGTCGTGCCGGCTGGCAGGTCGTGGTCGTCACCGTCGACGCCACACACGCCGAGGCGCTGGCGATCCTCGGCGTGCGCGCAGAGCCTCCGGGTGCCGAATCCGAGGGCAATACCAAGCAGGACAGGTCGTTCCGTACCGTCGTGGCGCCGCTCGAGCACCTCACGACGCCGGAGTCGACCGCGGACGCCTCGCTTCTCTGGGGCGAGCCGCTCGGCGAGACAGCAGGCCGGGTTCTGCTACCGGTGCGACACCAGCTCAGCGCGGCGGCCCGGGCATTCAAATCCCACGCGATGCGCTGTGCCGGCCTCCAGGCATCCGACATGGCTGAGGAGCGGTTCTGGATCCGGGACCGTCCGCCCCTGTCGGCCGTGTCAGGTCGGAGCGGGACACGATCGCCGACCATGGTGGGAGGATGGGCCGGTGGTTGAGCGCTGGACCAAGGAACGCCGTACCGAGCACACCCGGCAGATCCTGCTGGACGCCGCCGAAGAGGTGTTCGCCCGCAAAGGGTTGACCGGTGCCGCCCTCGAAGAGATCGCCGACGCCGCAGGGTTCACCCGCGGTGCGATCTATTCGCAGTTCGGTGCGAAGGAGAAGCTGTTCCTGGCGGTGGTGGACCGGCAGCGCCAGCGGTTTCTCGACGGCTTCGCCGAGATCATGATGTCGTTCCACCGGCTCAGCGACGTCGACGTCGACGAGCTGGCGGAGCGGTGGCGTCAGTTGAGCAGCGGAGCCGACCGGGCAGCGCTGGGTTACGAGCTCACCCTGTATCTGCTGCGCAACCCGCAGGCCAGGGCCAGCGTGGCCGCACAGCGCCGCGAAACCGTACGCGCCCTCGGGGAATTCATCAGCAAGAACGTCGCCCGCATCGGGGGGACGCTCAGCATGGAGGCCGAGACGCTGGCCCGCATCGTGCTGGCCGCCAACGATGGCGTCACGCTGGACAGCCACATCGACGGCGAGGACCTCTACCGGCCCTATCTGCAGCTGGTGATCTCCAGCGTGCGCGCGCCGGCCTGATCTCCGCAGGACCGCCACCGACGACGATGTCGCTTTTCCGCTAGTTTCGTCAGGCGCTGCGTGTAACTGTCGAAGGGTGCACACCGATTTCGACCGCTGCTACCGCGCCGTCCAGTCCAAGGACGCCCGGTTCGACGGCTGGTTCGTCACTGCGGTGCTCACCACCAAGATCTACTGCCGCCCCAGCTGCCCGGTGCGGCCACCGTATGCGCGCAACATGCGTTTCTACCCGACCGCGGCAGCGGCCCAGCGGGCCGGGTTCCGGGCGTGCAAGCGGTGCCGCCCGGACGCGTCGCCGGGCTCGCCGGAATGGAATGTGCGCACTGACGTCGTTGCGCGTGCGATGCGACTCATCGCCGACGGCACCGTGGACCGGGACGGAGTCACCGGCCTGGCATCCCGCGTGGGCTACACGGTGCGGCAGCTGGAGCGGTTGATGCATGCAGAAGTCGGTGCCGCCCCGCTCGCACTGGCACGCGCTCAACGTGCCCAGATGGCGAGGGTGCTGATCGAGACCACCGGGATGCCGTTCAGCGATGTGGCTTTCGCGGCGGGGTTCTCCAGCATTCGGCAGTTCAACGACACCGTCCGCTCGGTCTGCGATCTGACCCCGACGATGCTGCGCAGCCGCGCGCGCACGCGGTTCGGCAGCGATGACACCGTCGGCACAGGGGTGATGTCGTTGCGCCTGCCGGTGCGCACACCGTTCGCCTTCGAGGGACTGTTCGGGCATCTGGCGGCCAGTGCCGTTCCCGGCGTGGAGGAGGTACGCGACGGCACGTTCCGCCGGACCCTGAGGTTGCCGCACGGAACCGGGATCGTCAGCCTGACGCCTCACCCCGGCCATGTGGGCTGCCGGCTCGTCATCGACGACTTCCGGGACCTGTCCGCCGCCATCGCGCGCTGCAGACGGCTCCTGGACCTCGACGCCGACCCGGAAGCGGTCGTCGACACCCTCAGCGCCGATCATCACCTCGCACCTGTGGTCGCCAAGGCTCCGGGACAACGGATTCCCCGCACCGTCGACGAGCACGAGCTCGCCGTGCGGGTGGTCCTCGGTCAGCAGGTCTCCCTGGCCGCGGCGCGCACCCACGCGGGACGCCTGGCCGATGCGTACGGGACACCTGTCCAGGATCCCGAAGGGCAACTCACGCATGTCTTCCCGTCGGTGGAGGAACTCTCCGAGATCGATCCGCAGTACTTGGCGTTCCCCAGATCTCGGCAGCGCACGCTGCAGGCGCTCGTCACGGCACTGTCGGACGGCGCTCTCGTGCTGGACCCGGGCTGCGACTGGGACGCCGCACGCGCGAGCCTGCTGGGAATTCCGGGCATCGGGCCGTGGACGGCCGAGATGATCGCGATGCGCGGGCTGGGCGACCCTGACGCGTTCCCCGTCACCGACCTCGGCGTTGCCGCGGCCGCGAAGCAAGTCGGTCTACCGTCGGACCCCCGACCCCTGGCCGTCCGTAGCAGCGCGTGGAGACCGTGGCGATCGTATGCGACACAACATCTTTGGACAGTGCTCGACCACAGTGTGAATCAGTGGCCACCGAAGGAGAAGTGATGGAGACCGTGCGATACCGGACGATGGACAGTCCCGTCGGGCTGCTGACGCTCGCCGGCAGGGCAGGCCGACTGCAGCATCTGCGCATGGTCGATCAGACCTATGAGCCCGACCGGGCTGACTGGCTGCGCGACGATGCCGCTTTCGACGACGCGGTATGCCAGCTCGACGAATACTTCAGTGGCCGCCGCCGGGAGTTCGACCTCGATCTGGATCTGGTCGGTACGCCGTTCCAGCGGAAGGTCTGGGACGCATTGCGCAGCATCCCGTACGGACAGACGTGCTCCTACGGTGCGATCGCCAAGCAGATCGGTACACCAGGGGCGTTCCGCGCGGTCGGATTGGCCAACGGCCACAATCCCATCGGAATCATCGTTCCGTGCCACCGCGTCATCGGCGCAAATGGAAGTCTGACGGGATACGGCGGCGGATTGGATCGGAAAAGAATGCTGCTGGGAATGGAGAAAAGCAATTCGCCGGCATTTCCGACGCTATTCGACTGAACGTGCTTTTCCCCACAAATGCCTGTGCCCCCCAACAGAGTTGGGGGGCACAGGGCTTAATTTGTGTTCGGCGGTGTCCTACTTTTCCACCCGTGTGGGCAGTATCATCGGCG
>NZ_MVID01000021.1 GCF_002086815.1 Mycolicibacterium parafortuitum | reverse complement strand
GAGAACCCAGCCGCAAACCCCGCCACCACGCCGGATTAATTCAGCAGGCTCCTAGCGCCCTGCGCTAGTCGGCGCCGGCCGAGACCAGGTCGACCTCGTCGGCGGTCACGGTCTTGCGCCCGTTGTAGACGTCGCGGTCGATCTCGTCGTCGGCGTCGGCGACCAGCATCGCGAGGAAGGTGTCGCCGTTGACGTTGAGGAAGGTCCGGAAGATCCCGGCGAACCAGTCGACGGCGATCAGCAGGCCGACCGCCTCGAACGGCAGCCCCAGCGTGGTGGCCAGGAACATCGCCACCACCGGGAAACCGCCGGGCACCGTGATGGTGCCCATGTTGAGCAGGATCGCCAACCCCATCCCGAGCGCGATCTGCCCGAAGCTCAACTCGATGCCACCGGCCTGCGCGAGGAACATCACGACGATCATGTAGTTCAGCACGGCGCCGTACGAGCCCATCGTCAGCCCGATCGACAGCGTGAAGTTGGCGACCTTCTGGCTGATCCCGACCTTCTCGATCGCGCTCTTCAGCACGGTCGGGAAGGTGACCGCCGAGCTCGTCGTCGTGACCGCGATCGCGGTCTGCTCGGCCAGCTTGCCGGGCAGCAGCCGAGGGTTGAGCCTGGTGCGCACGGTGACCACGACGACGAACGCCGCGAACAGGATCAACACTCCGAGCAGCGTCGTCCCGAGGTACTTCAGCGCGGTGGTCACTACGGAGAAGCCGACGTCGCCGGCCAGAGCGGCCAGCAGACAGAAGACACCGATCGGCGCGACGTACATGACCAGCCGGATCATCGTCAGCACGATCTGCTGGATCTGGTCGATGAACGTCAGCACCCGGTCATCCCCGGTCTTGGCGATCTGGGTGCGCAACGCGATCCCGAACAACAACGAGAACACGATGATCGGCACCATCGTCGCCGTGGACATCGCGTCGAAGATGTTGGTGGAGACGAAGTTTCGCAGAGTGTCCTGCCAGCCGAGGGCCTCGGCCGCCGAGTCCTGCAGTTCGGCGTCCACTCCCCCGCCGAACACGATGCCCGCCCCCGGGCGCATCAGCGTGCTCAGCCCCCACGCCAAAACGGCCGCGACCGCCGAGAACCCCAGCATCCACGAGAAGGTGCGCACCGCGATGCGCCCGGTGCCCGCCCCCGTCATCGACCCGGTCGCGACGATCACCGACGCCATCACCAGCGGCACGATCGACATCTGGATCAGCCGGATGAACATGTCGCCGATGAACTTCACGTTCGCGGCCCAGTCGCCGACGAGGAGACCGAACACGATGCCGGCGATCGCGGCGACACCGATCTGCAGCGCGGGGTGTTTCAGGGTTCTGGTCATAGGTGCCCGACCGTAGGTCGGGCCCGCTACCGGCGGATGCCCGGACCGTTTCACCACTGTTAAGCCCGCCGCGCCTCCGGGAACGTCCAGGATCCGTCGAGGATCTGCGGCCGCGGCCGGTACAGCCGCACCAGGTAGTTCCAGCCGGGGGTCACGGGAAGGTGGTTCGCGGCACCGGTGGGGTCGCCGCCGAACTGCACGGTGACCGCACCGTCGGCGTCCTTGGCGGCGGTCACGTTGTTGACCGAGTACGCGTCGGCCGGGTTCGCGGTGAAGTAGCCGTCGGCGTTGTAGACGGTGATCGACCAGAATCCGTCGACCGGGACGTCGCGCACCGTCAGGCGGTGCACCGTGTCACCGTCGTCGGCGGCGGGGTTGACGGTCAGGTACAGCGCGTCGCGCTCGGGGTTGCCACCCCACGCGGCCGCCGCGCCGATCAGCCTGCGCACCGGGTCGACCTCGCCGTCGGCGCCGAACATGCCGCGGGTGTCGGGCAGCGTCGCGAACAGCGCGACCAGCGGGTCGCGCACCTGTTTCTGGCTCACCGGGTCCCATTCCGGTACCTCGAACACCCCGGGTGAGTCCTGCTCGACGGCGACCGCGTCCTGCAGAGCGTGCACGGCGGCCAGATCCTCGGCGTCGTTCGGGTCGACGAGGATGCGCAACGCGAGCATCACGTACCGGGTGCCGATGCCGGCCCGGTCGAAGGTGTGCGCGCCGCAGTCGTAGATCACGGTGGGCACGTAGTGGTCCTCGGTGATCACCTGCAGCGACAGGAATCGCTCACCGGCGTCGGGCAGCGTGACGGTCACCGGTCCGGCGTCGAGGTCGAAGACGCCTGCCGAGTAGAGGGTGTCGCGGTTCTGCCGCACGACGAGCTGGTTGTCCAGCGGGCCGAAATCGCGGTAGTGGGTGAAGGACCCGAGCGCTCCGTCGCGGACGACGTTGCCGAAATACAGGTCCGATTCGGCCCGGATGAAATTGTCCGGGCTGACGCGCACGGTCACGCTCAGACGTGCAGCAGGGTGGGCAGCGCCAGCGCCGAGTCGACCGCGAGCGCGCAGAAGACGACGGCCAGGTAGTTGTTGGACTGCAGGAACAGCCGCAGCGGCTTGACCGCCTCGCCGCGCTTGACGCCGGCATAGAGCTGGTGGGCCATCACCAGGAACCAGGTGCCCGCCAGGATCGCGACCGATGCGTACAGCCAGCCGGTGGTCAGCGCCAGCGCCAGCGTCGCGGCCACGGTCAGCCAGGTGTACACCAGGATGTGCTTGGTGACCCGCTCCTCGGTGGCCACGACGGGCAGCATCGGGACACCGGCCGCCTCGTAGTCCTCCTTGTAGCGCATCGCCAGCGCCCAGGTGTGCGGCGGCGTCCAGAAGAAGATGATCAGGAACATCACCAGCGCGGGCCACTGGATGGTGCCGGTGACCGCCGACCAGCCGATCATCACCGGCATGCAGCCCGCCGCGCCGCCCCACACCACGTTCTGTGAGGTGCGGCGCTTGAGCAGCAGGGTGTAGACGAGCACGTAGAACGCGATGGTGGCGCCGGCCAGATGCGCCGAGAGCATGTTGGTGGTCCACCACAGCCAGAAGAACGACGCGACCGACAGCGCCAGACCGAAGACCAGCGCGTGGCTGCGCGGCACTGTCGCACGGGCCAGCGCCCGGCGCTCGGTGCGCTTCATCTTCTTGTCGATGTCGGCGTCGGCGACACAGTTCAGCGTGTTGGCGCCCGCGGCGGCCAGCAAGCCACCGACGAGGGTGTTGAGGATCAGCAGCGGGTCGACGGTGCCGCGGTTGGCGAGCAGCATCGCCGGGATCGTGGTGACGAGCAGCAGCTCGATCACGCGGGGCTTGGTCAGCCCGATGTAACCGAGGACACGGTCGCGGAAGCGGATCGGCCCGTCAACGGAGTCGTTGACGAGGCTGCCTTCGCGGATCCTCACGCAACCAACTCCTCAGCAACACCTCGGGCAACGCCCAGACGACCATCTACTACAGAGGATGGTAGACCGCTACGGTCGTTGTCCGAAATTGCAGGGTCGATTCGCAGCCGCTTCTCGGGATGACAACTGCATCGGCTACCCGTTCACCACTAGGGTGGTCCATGCGGATCGACAGTCGGAACAACACCGCCCGCACTAATCAAGGAGCCCTTGTCGTGACCACGATCGAAGAGATCAATTCCCTCACCCGGCCCAACCATCCGGACGACTGGACCGATCTGGATTCGCGCGCAGTCGACACGGTGCGCGTGCTGGCAGCCGACGCGGTGCAGAAGGTCGGCAACGGGCATCCGGGCACCGCGATGAGCCTGGCCCCGCTGGCCTACACCCTGTTTCAGCGGCAGATGCGCCACGACCCCAGCGACGTGCACTGGCTCGGCCGGGACCGCTTCATCCTGTCCTGCGGACACTCCAGCCTGACGCTGTACATCCAGCTCTACCTCGGCGGCTTCGGCCTCGAGCTGTCCGACATCGAGGCGCTGCGGACCTTCAAGTCCAAGACGCCCGGTCACCCCGAGTTCCGCCACACCCCCGGTGTGGAGATCACCACCGGCCCGCTCGGTCAGGGCCTGGCCTCGGCGGTCGGCATGGCCATGGCGGCCCGCTACGAGCGTGGCCTGTTCGACCCGGACGCCGCGCCCGGTGAGAGCCCGTTCGACCACTACATCTACGTGATCGCCTCCGACGGCGACATCGAGGAGGGCGTCACCAGCGAGGCGTCGTCGCTGGCGGGCACCCAGCAGCTGGGCAACCTGATCGTCTTCTACGACAAGAACCACATCTCGATCGAGCACGACACCGACATCGCCCTGAGCGAGGACGTCGCCGCGCGCTACCGCGCCTACGGCTGGCACGTCCAGGAGGTCGAGGGCGGCGAGAACGTCGTCGGCATTGAACAGGCAATCGCGGAGGCCAAAAAGGTCACCGACATGCCGTCGCTGATCTCGGTGCGCACGATCATCGGCTACCCGGCGCCGAACAAGATGAACACCGGCGGCGTGCACGGTTCGGCGCTCGGCGACGACGAGGTCGCGGCGACCAAGAAGATCCTCGGCTTCGACCCCGAGAAGACCTTCGAGGTCAGCGAGGACGTGATCACCCACACCCGGGGGCTGGTGGCGCGCGGCAAGGAGGCCCACGAGGCCTGGCAGCAGGACTTCGACGCCTGGGCCCAGCGCGAGCCCGAGCGCAAGAAACTGCTGGACCGGCTGGTGGCCGAGGAGCTGCCCGAGGGCTGGGATTCGGACCTGACGTACTGGGAGCCCGGGTCCAAGGGCGTCGCCACCCGCGCAGCGTTCGGCCAGGTGCTCAACGACGTCGCACCGAAGCTGCCCGAGCTGTGGGGTGGTTCGGCGGATCTGGCGGGCAGCAACAACACCACCATCAAGGGTGTGAAATCGTTTGGCCCGCCGTCGATCTCGACCGACGACTTCACCGCCGACTGGTACGGACGGGTGCTGCACTTCGGTATCCGCGAGCACGCGATGGGCTCGATCCTGTCCGGCATCGTGCTGCACGGTCCGACCCGCGCGTTCGGCGGAACCTTCCTGCAGTTCTCGGATTACATGCGGCCCGCGGTACGGCTGGCGTCGCTGATGGACATCGACACCATCTACATCTGGACCCACGATTCGATCGGCCTCGGCGAGGACGGCCCGACCCATCAGCCGATCGAGCATCTCGCCGCGCTGCGCGCGATCCCGAACCTGTCGGTGGTGCGCCCCGGTGACCCGAACGAGACGGCGTACGCGTGGCGCAGCATCCTCGCGCGCGGAAACGGCAGCGGCCCGGTCGGTTTCATTCTGACCCGGCAGGCGGTCCCGGTGCTGGAAGGCACCGACGCCGAGGGTGTCGCCCGTGGCGGTTACGTCCTGGGCGGCGGGGACGCCACCGGGGCCGACGTGATCCTGATCGCGACCGGCTCCGAGCTGCAGCTGGCCGTGGAGGCCAAGAAGTTGCTGGCGGACAAGGAGATCAACGCCGCGGTGGTGTCGATGCCGTGCGTCGAATGGTTCGAGTCGCAGCCGAAGGAGTACCGCGACAGCGTCCTTCCGCCGAATGTGTCGGCGCGCGTGGCGGTCGAGGCGGCGGTCGCGCAGAGCTGGTACAAGCTCGTCGGTGACACCGGCGAGATCATCTCGATCGAGCACTACGGCGAATCCGCCGACGACAAGACCCTGTTCCGCGAATTCGGTTTCACCCCTGAGGCAGTGGCGGCCGCGGCGGAACGCACGATACAGAATTGAGGAACGACATGACCCAGAACCCGAATCTGGCGGCACTTTCCGAGGCCGGCGTCTCGGTGTGGCTCGACGACCTGTCCCGCGAGCGGCTGCAGACCGGCAACCTGCAGGAGCTGATCGACACCAAGTCGATTGTCGGCGTGACGACCAACCCGTCGATCTTCCAGGCCGCCCTGTCCAAGGGACACGCCTACGACGCGCAGGTCAAGGAGCTCGCCGAGCGCGGCGCCGACGTGGACGCGACCATCCGCACCGTGACCACCGACGACGTCCGCAACGCCTGCGACGTGCTGGCCAAGCAGTACGAACTGTCCGACGGCGTCGACGGGCGGGTGTCCATCGAGGTCGACCCGCGCCTGGCCCACGACACCGACAAGACGATCCTGCAGGCCATCGAGCTGTGGAAGATCGTCGACCGCCCGAACCTGCTGATCAAGATCCCGGCGACCGAGGCAGGTCTGCCGGCGATCACCGCGGTGCTCGCCGAGGGCATCTCGGTCAACGTGACCCTGATCTTCTCCGTCGAGCGCTACCGGGCCGTGATGGACGCCTACCTCGCCGGTCTGGAGAAGGCCAAGGAGGCGGGCCACGACCTGTCCCGGATTCACTCCGTCGCATCGTTCTTCGTGTCCCGGGTGGACACCGAGATCGACAACCGGCTGGAGAAGATCGGCTCCGAGGACGCGCTCGCGCTGCGCGGCAAGGCGGGCGTGGCCAACGCCCGGCTGGCGTACGCCGCCTACGAGGAGATCTTCCTCGGCGGGGAGCGCTTCGCTCCGCTGAAGGAGGCCGGCGCCCGGGTTCAGCGTCCGCTGTGGGCGTCGACCGGTGTGAAGAACCCGGACTACTCCGACACGCTGTACGTCACCGAGCTCGTCGCCCCGAACACGGTGAACACCATGCCGGAGAAGACCCTCGACGCGGTCGCCGACCATGGGACCGTCACCGGAGACACCGTCACCGGCCGCGGCGCCGAGTCTCAGGAGGTCTTCGACAAGCTTTCCGCGATCGGCATCGACATCACCGACGTGTTCCTGGTGCTGGAGAACGAAGGCGTCGAGAAGTTCGAGAAGTCCTGGCAGGAACTGCTGGAGGCCACACAGGGTCAACTCGACGAGAAGAAGTGACCGGGTAACCGTGGCCGAGCTCTGGCGTAACCCGTTGCGGGACAAGCGCGACAAGCGCATGCCCCGCGTGGCAGGCCCGTGCAGCGTCATCATCTTCGGGGTGACCGGGGACCTTGCACGCAAGAAGCTCATGCCGGCGATCTACGACCTGGCCAACCGGGGGCTGCTGCCGCCGTCGTTCGCCCTGGTCGGGTTCGCGCGCCGGGACTGGGAGGACGAGGATTTCAGCCAGGTGGTGTACGACGCCGTCAAACAGCACGCGCGCACACCGTTCCGGCAGGAAGTGTGGGACCGCCTCGCCGAGGGGTTCCGGTTCGTCCAGGGCACGTTCGACGACGACGCCGGCTTCGTGCAGCTGGCCGAGACGTTGGACAAACTCGACGTCGAGCGCGGCACCGGCGGCAATCACGCGTTCTATCTGTCGATCCCGCCCAACGCATTCCCGGTGGTGTGCGGGCAGTTGCAGAAGTCGGGACTGGCCAAGGCGAAGAACGGCAGCTGGAGCCGGGTCGTCATCGAGAAGCCGTTCGGACATGATCTCAAGAGCGCGTGTGAGCTCAACGCGGTGGTCAACAGCGTCTTCCCCGAGGAGTCGGTGTTCCGCATCGACCACTACCTCGGCAAGGAGACGGTGCAGAACATCCTGGCCTTGCGTTTCGCCAATGAGCTCTACGAACCGATCTGGAACTCGCACTACGTCGACCACGTCCAGATCACGATGGCCGAGGACATCGGATTGGGTGGTCGCGCAGGCTATTACGACGGTATCGGTGCCGCGCGGGACGTCATCCAGAACCACCTGATCCAGCTGCTGGCGTTGACCGCGATGGAGGAGCCGGTCAACTTCAGCCCGCACGAGCTGCAGGCCGAGAAGCTCAAGGTGCTCGGTGCGACACGTCCGCTCGGCCCGCTGGACGAGACCACCGCACGCGGCCAGTACGCGGCGGGCTGGCAGGGCAGTGAACGGGTTCCGGGCCTGTTGGAGGAGGAGGGGTTCGCGGCCGATTCCGTCACCGAGACGTACGCCGCGATCACCCTTGAGGTCGACACCCGGCGCTGGGCGGGCGTGCCGTTCTTCCTGCGCACCGGAAAACGGTTGGCGCGCAGGGTCACCGAGGTGGCCCTGGTGTTCAAGCGGGCACCGCATCTGCCGTTCGACGCGACCATGACCGAAGAACTCGGCAAGAACGCGCTGGTGCTGCGCATCCAGCCAGACGAGGGCATCACGATGCGCTTCGGTTCCAAGGTGCCGGGCAGCGCGATGGAGGTCCGCGACGTCAACATGGACTTCTCGTACGGCTCGGCGTTCGCCGAGGACTCCCCCGAGGCCTACGAGCGGCTGATCCTCGATGTGCTGCTCGGGGAGCCCTCGCTGTTCCCGGTCAATGCCGAGGTCGAATTGTCCTGGGAGATCCTGGATCCCGTACTGGAGCACTGGGCGGCACACGGCAAGCCAGACCCGTACGAGTCCGGTACGTGGGGTCCGGCGTCCGCGAACGAGATGGTGCGCAGGCTGGACCGGGAATGGAGGCGACCGTGACGAGCGCTTGCGCGAGGAACCGAGGTCTCCGATGATCGTCGAGCTCGCGGACACCACCACCAACGAGATCAACAAGAAGATCATCGGCATTCGCGAAGAGGGCGGGGCGCTCACGCTGGGCCGGGTGCTGACGCTGGTCATCACCCCCGACTGCGAGGAGACGCTGGAGAGCGCGATCGAGGCGGCGAACTTCGCCAGCCGCGAGCATCCGTGCCGGGTGATCGTCGCGCTGGCCGGCGACCGTTCGGCGGCACCGCGCCTGGACGCCGAACTGCGCGTCGGCCGCGACGCAGGTGCCGGTGAGGTCGTGGTGCTGCGGCTGTCCGGTGAGTTGGCCGACCACGCCGACAGCGTGGTGCTGCCCTTCCTGCTGCCCGACACCCCGGTGGTGGCATGGTGGCCGGCCACCGCGCCGCCGGTGCCGTCGGAGGATCCGTTGGGCAGGTTGGCGATCCGCCGGATCACCGACGCCACCCTGGCGGAGGACCCGCTGGAGGCGATCAAGAGCCGGCTGCCCGGTTATGCGCCCGGTGACACCGACATCGCCTGGAGCCGCGTGACGTACTGGCGGGCGCTGCTGGCCTCGGCGATCGACGAGCCGCCGCACGAGCCGATCGAGAAGGCCGTCGTATCGGGTCTGAAATCCGAACCGGCGCTGGACATCATGGCCGGCTGGCTGGCCAGCCGGATCGACGGTGAGGTGATCCGCGCGGTCGGCACGCTGAAGGTGGAGTTGCACCGCGCCAGCGAGATGATCACGTTGAGCCGTCCGCAGGACGGCCTGACCGCGACCCTGAGCCGCACATCGCGGCCGGTGGCGTTGGTGCCGCTGGCGCGCCGGGACGTCCCGGACTGCCTGGCCGAGGAATTGCGGCGGCTCGATGCCGACGAGATCTATCGCGAAGCGCTGACGGGGATCGAGAAAGTGGTGTATCGATGACGGCGACCGTCGAAACCTATTCGGACACTGCCGCTTTGGTTGCGGCCACGGGTGACCGGCTGGTCGACACGATCAAATCCGCGATCTCGGCGCGGGGTGCGGCGACCGTCGTACTGACCGGCGGCGGCACCGGGATCGGTCTGCTGAAGCGGGTCGGCGAACGCAGCGACGAAATCGACTGGTCGAAGGTGCACATCTACTGGGGAGACGAGCGTTTCGTTCCGGCCGACGACGATGAGCGCAACGAGAAGCAGGCCCGCGAGGCGCTTCTCGACCACATCGACATCCCGGACGGGAACGTGCACGCGATCGCGCCGAGTGACGGCGAGTTCGGCGATGCGCTCGACGCGGCCGCCGAGGCGTACTCCCAGGTGCTCGCCGAAGCCGGACCGGATCCGACGCCCGAATTCGACGTCCACCTGCTGGGTATGGGGCCCGAGGGACACGTGAACTCGCTGTTCCCCGACACCGACGCGGTGAAGGAGACTGAACGTTTCGTCGTCGGGGTGACAGACTCCCCGAAGCCGCCGCCGCGCCGGATCACGTTGACGCTGCCCGCTGTTCAGCGGTCGCGCGAGGTGTGGCTGGTGGTGTCCGGCGAGGGCAAAGCCGAGGCGGTTGCGGCCGCGATCGGCGGCGCGCAGCCGGTCGACATCCCCGCCGCGGGCGCGGTGGGCCGCGAGGCCACGGTGTGGCTACTCGACGAAGCGGCGGCCTCGAAGCTCTGACTTACGCGTCAGCACTGCCAGCGTCACCGCCACGAGGAGCAACGCCGGGACGTCACCCCACAGGTGTCCGCGGTGCGGGCCGTCCAACGACTGCACCGCCATGATCGCGGCGTGCACGACGCTGGACCACACGGTGAACCAGATCAGGCTGGCGTGCTCCTCGGGCCGGCGGGCCGCATTGCACAGGCAGGCGCCCAGCACCGCGTAGATGCCGACGATCATCATGAAGTACTGGGATTCGTGCGGCGCGCCGTGGTGCCACGCCCAGCCCGAGGGCCAGACCAGCGCCAGCGGGTAAAGCAGGAGCATCACCGCGCCGAAGACGACGAGCGCGATGCGCAGGAGTCTGTAGCTCGTCGCCGCTGTCATCGCCGCTCCTCCGTGGACTGCGCACACAGTAACGCCACCTCGTGCCGGCAGGTGGGCGCCCGACAACTACGGCGACGACCCACCACCGTTCTGATGTTCTCGGGCATCGGCGACGCCGGCCATGTACTGGGAGATCCGGTCCGTCAACGCGCCGGCGGTCAGTCGCGGGTTGTGGTCACAGTGCCGAGTGTCCATGTAGATCAGACGCCGGCGAGCATTAGACGGTTCCGTGCGACTCCTAGTCGACGACGAGCACGTGCAGCGTCCTCGGCCCGTGCACTCCCTCGACACGATCGAGCTCGATGTCGCTGGTCGCACTCGGCCCGCTGATCCACGTCAGCGGGCGGGTAGCCAGCCCCGATTCCGTCAATCGCGCGACGGCACCGGGAACATCGTCGACGATCTGATCGACCCGCACCACGCAGACGTGCACATCCGGCACCAGGCTAAGCGCCCGACGACCCTGCCCCGGTCCGTGCGACAACACGATCGTTCCGGTGTTGGCGATGCCGACCGACGCCGTCGTCACGACCGCGTCGACGGCATCCAATTCCGCGGCAGACAGCCCCTCGTCGCGGACCCAGGCAGCGCTGTCGGGCCACGACTCGATCACGCTGCCCTCGGCCACCACCCGCGCGAAGTCCTTCAGCGCCGACGCGAGCGCCGCCCCGACGTCGTCGACCCTTTCCACCCGGGCCCGGTAATCCGCCACCCGTTCGATGAACCGATCCACCAAACCGAGATCGCCGGTCCCCACGTCGCGGCCGTACTCCCACGGCACCTCGGGGACCTCGGGACGGTCGTGCAACGCGGCCCGGATCCGCCCGAGGATCTGCTGACGCGCCTCATTCATCGGCGCCGCCGTCAGTCCGTTCCCACCACGTCCGGAACGACTCGGTGGGCGGCACGGGCGCGTCCCGCGCCTGCGACCATCCGCTGGCCGGCCACGGCAACGACCGCAGCGCGTCCTTGCTGCCGAACAGCTTGCTGCGCAGCACCTTCCCGCCGATACCCGCCGCCTTCTCGGCGCCCTCCAGCCTCCGGTGATCGGCGAACAGCCAGCCGGCCGCCTTCATCGCCGCCTGTTCCCCCGACGGCAACCCGCCGCGCTGCTCGTCCACCACCCGGGTGCGCAGGTGAACCAGCATCGACGGGATGTCGATGCGCACAGGACACACGTCGAAGCACGCCCCGCACAGGCTCGACGCATACGGCAGCGACTTGTCGATCTCACTGGATGTCCCGCGCAGCTGCGGCGTCAGCACCGCCCCGATCGGGCCCGGATACACCGAGCCGTAGGAGTGACCACCCGCCCGCTCGTACACCGGGCACACGTTCAGACATGCCGAACACCTGATGCAGCGCAGCGCATCCCGGCCTTTCGGGTCGGCGAGCACATGGGTCCGGCCGTTGTCGAGGAGCACGATGTGCACGTTCTGCGGCCCGTCGCCATCGGCCGTGCCGGTCCAGATCGATGTGTAGGGGTTCTCCCGCTCCCCCGTGCTGCTGCGCGGCAGCACCTGCATCAACACCTCGAGATCCCGCCACGACGGCAGCACCTTCTCGATGCCCACCACCGAGATCAGCGTCTCGGGCAGCGTCAGGCACATCCGCCCGTTGCCTTCGGACTCGACGACCACGAGACTTCCGGTGTCGGCGATCGCGAAGTTCGCCCCGGATATCGCGACCCGTGCGCGCAGGAACTTCTCCCGCAGATGCAGGCGTGCCGCCTCGGCCAGCCGGCGGGGCTCGTCGGTCAGATCCTCGGGGGCCGGGCGGCCGACTTTGGCCATCTCCCGCAGGAAGATCTCGCGCACCTCGGCGCGGTTGCGGTGGATCGCGGGCACCAGGATGTGGCTCGGCCAGTCGCCACCGAGCTGCACGATCAACTCGGCGAGATCGGTCTCCCACGCATCGATCCCCGCGGCGGCCAGCGCCTCGTTCAGCTCGATCTCCTGGGTGGCCATCGACTTGACCTTGACCACCTCGCGCGTGTCGGCCGCGCGCACCAGGTCGACGACGATCCGGTTGGCCTCCTCGGCGTCCCGGGCCCAGTGCACCGTCGCACCGGCCGCCGTCGCGTTGGCCTCGAACGCCTCCAGATGCTCGTCGAGCCGGTGCAGCGCGGCGTCCTTGATGGCTTCGGCGGCCAGCCGCAGCTGCTCCCAGTTGTCGAGCTCCTCGACGACGCGGGCGCGTTTGGTCCGGATGGTTCCGGTGGCGTGGGCGAGGTTGCGCCGCAGCACCGAGTCGCCCAGCGCGTCGCGGGCCGCGGTCTGGAACTTCGGCAGCCCGAGGAACTGCTTGGTCACCCCGACGCGGGGATGGTCGCTCATCCCGGTCCGCCTTCGGTGCGGGCCAGCACCTCGGCAAGGTGCATCACGCGCATCCCGCTGCGTTGCCGCGACAGCAACCCGCCGATGTGCGCCAGACACGAGTTATCGCCGGCGACAAGCACTTCCGTACCGGTGTCGCGGGCGGCCCTGGCCTTGTCGAAGCCCATCGCGACCGAGGTGTCGGCGTTCTTGAGCGCGAAGGTCCCGCCGAAACCGCAGCACTGGTCGGCGCGGGGCAGTTCGACGAGGTCGATGCCGCGCACCGCCTGCAGCAGCTGCAGCGGCTTGTCCCCGACGCGAAGCATCCGCAGCGAGTGACATGTCGGGTGGTAGGTGACGCGATGCGGGAAGTACGCGCCGACGTCGGTGACGCCCAGGACGTCGACGAGGAACTCGGAGAGCTCGTAGACGTTGGGCGCCAGGATCTCGACCTCGTCCTGCATCGCACGGCACCCGGCCCGTGCGGCGATGTCGCGGTGCTGGTGACGCACCGAGCCGACGCAGGATCCCGACGGCGCGACGACGGCGTCGTACCCGGCGAATGCGGCGACGAAGTTCCGCACCGCGGGGATGGCCTCCTCCGCGTAACCGGTGTTGGTGAACATCTGCCCGCAGCACGTCTGCTCGACCGGGAACTCCACCCGACATCCGAGCCGTTGTAGCAGTCGCACAACGGCTTTCGGGGTATCCGGCCACATCAGGTCGTTGTAGCAGGTGGCGAACAGTGCCACCCGCATGTTCATGGGCGCATCCTCACCACCGTATCCGATGTGTGGGCCATACTGGCCGAATGTCAGACAAAGCGGGCAGACCCGTCCGGACCGGCCCCGAACGGATCCGCAAGCTCGCCCAGGCGGCGCTGAACGCCGACGTCACCGTCGAGCAGGTCGACACCATCCTGGAAAGCCTGAGCGTGACGCTCGAAGATCTCAGCCGCTCCACCGAGATCCTCGACGTCACGCTGGAGCGGTTCAACGGAACCATCAACCAGATCAACGAGCTCGCCCCGCGGCTGATCGCCGTCGTCGACCGGATGGAGGGCATCGTGTCCCGGGTCGAGCGCATCGTCGGCGTCGGCGAATCGGTGATCATGCCGCTGGCCGCCACCGAGCAGGTCATCCGCGGCGCGCTGGACCGGGTGCGACGCACGACGGGCCTGTAACGGGCTAGCCGGAGTTGCGACAGCAACAATTCAGCCGGAGTTGCGCAGCGCGGTCGCCAGCCCGCTCATCGTCAGCAAAATGCCACGCTGGACGAGTTCGTCCTCGTCGCCGGACCGGTAGCGCCGCAGCAGTTCCACCTGCAGGTGGTTCAACGGCTCCAGATACGGGAACCGGTTGAACACCGAACGCGCCAGCGACGGGTTGTCCGCCAGCAGGTCGTCCTGTCCGGTGATCAACTTGTACATCCGGATGGTGCGGGTGTGCTCGTCGGCGATCTTGTCGAACACCCGGCGCCGCAGGTCTTCGTCCTCGACGAGCTCGGAGTAGTGGGCGGCCAGGCCGAGATCCGATTTCGCCAGCACCTGCGCCATGTTCGACAGCACGGTGGAGAAGAACGGCCAGCGTCGGTACAGGTCCTGCAGGACCTCCAGCCTGCTCTCGTCCTCGGAGATCCAGTCTTCGAACGCCGTCCCGGTGCCGTACCACCCCGGCAGCATCACCCGCGACTGGCTCCAGGCCAGCACCCACGGGATCGCCCGCAGGTCCGAGATCGACGTCGTGGGTTTGCGCGAGGTCGGCCGGCTGCCGATGTTCAGCGCGCCGATCTCGCTGACCGGCGTCGAGGCCTTGAAGTACTCGACGAACCCCGGTGTCTCGTGCACCAGTTCGCCGTACGCGCGCTGCGCGCGGGCGGCCAGGTCGTCGAGCACCGCGTACGCCGGCTCGGCCTCGTCCCCGAGGCCTTCGACATCGAGCAGGGTGGCCTCCAGCGTCGCGGCCAGCAGCGTCTCCAGGTTGCGGTGCGCGATCCTCGGCTCGGCGTACTTGGCGGCGATCACCTCACCCTGCTCGGTGATCCGCAGCGAGCCCTGCACCGCACCGGGCGGCTGGGCGAGGATCGCGTCGTAGCTCGGGCCTCCGCCGCGCCCGACCGTGCCGCCGCGCCCGTGGAACAGCCGCAACCGGATCCCGGTCTTGCGGGAGGACTCCACCAGGTCCAGCTCGGCGCGGTAGAGCGCCCAGTTCGCGGCCAGGTAGCCGCCGTCCTTGTTGGAGTCGGAGTATCCGAGCATCACCTCCTGGCTGTCGCCGCGCGCGGAGACCATCCGGCGGTACAGCGGAAGGTCGAGCGCGGCTTCCAGAATCGACGATCCGCGCTGCAGGTCGTCGATGGTCTCGAACAGCGGCACGATCCCGACAGGTGCGTACGGGTGCTCCGACGACACGTCCAGCAGGCCGGCTTCCTTGAGCATGATCGCGGCTTCGAGCATGTCGGACACCGACTGGCACATCGAGATGATGTAGTTCGGCACCGCCTGCGGCCCGAAGACGTGCACGGCCCTGGCGGCGGCGGAGACGATGTCGAGTTCCTTGCGGGCCAGTTCGGACAGTTCCGCGTCGACGCCGATCAGCGGGCGGCGGGTGCTCAGTTCGGCCGCCAGGATCTCGACGCGTTCGTCCTCGCTCAGCGACGTGTAGTCCGGATGCACACCGGCCCATGCGAGCATCTCGGCGACGACTTCCTCGTGCACATCGGAGTTCTGCCGCATGTCCAGCCCGGAGAGGTGAAACCCGAAGACCCGCACCGCTTCCCGCAGCCGGGCCAGCCGGTCGTCGGCCAGCACCGCACTGCCGTGCGCGCGCAGCGACTCGTCGATCACGTCGAGGTCGTCGAGCAGTTCGCCGGGGGACGGATACGGCTCCATGCCCAGGTCGAGTTCGTGCTCGGGCTGACGGTCCAGGATCTGCGCGGCGGTCGCGGTCAGCCGCGCGTGCGCGACGCGCAGCGCCCGCCGGTACGGTTCGTCGGCGCGGGCGGGCTCATGGCAGGAATCCGCGAGCGCGGCGAGGTCGTCGGTGATGTGCACCAGCCGCGCCGACATGGACAGTTCCTGTTCGAGCGCGGCGAACTCGGCGAAATAGTGCGCGAACGCCGTGTAGGCGGCGCTGCCGGTCGCCAGCCGCACCACGTCGGCGGTCACGTTCGGGTTGCCGTCGCGGTCTCCGCCGATCCAGGACCCGGGACGCACGATGGGCTCCTCCAGCAGCCCGGCGCCGGGCCAGCGGTCCTGCAGCGCGGCCCGCACCTCGGCGTTCACCTGGGGGATCACCTCGAAGAACGCCGCCTCGTAGTACCGCAGGCCGGTCTCGATCTCGTCCTGGATCTTCAACCGGGACAACCTGATCAGCGCGGTCTGCCACAACGTCAGGATGTTTCGGCGCAGCTCCTGCTCGACGTCGCGGCCGTCGGGGGTGGTGTCGTGGCCGCGCAGCCGCAGCCGCATCAGCTCGGTGATCCGATGCTGGGTGTCGAAGACGGTGCGCCGGCGCGTCTCGGTCGGATGCGCGGTGATCACCGGCGACACCAACGCGCCGGCCAGCGCGTCGGCGACGGTGTCGGCGTCGAGTCCGGCCTTGTCGAGTTTCAGATAGGTCGCGGCCAGCCTGCTGTCCTGCGGCGGCTTCCCCGCGGCCTCGTGGATCCGGCGGCGGCGTTCGCGGTGGATGTCCTCGGCAACGTTGGCCAGCAGCGCGAAATGGGTGAACGCGCGGATGACCGGGATGGCCCGGTGGACGTCGACGCCGTCGAACATCTTGGCCATGTCGGCGCGGTCGATCTCCGAGCGCCGGACGCGGAACGCCTCGACGCGGGCACGCTCGACGAGGTCGAACACCTCGTCGCCGTTCTGCTCGCGCACCGTGTCACCGAGGATCGTGCCGAGCAGACGGATGTCCTCGCGCATCGGCTCGGTGGCCTCCCGGCCCACCTGGGTGCGGAGCACCGCCCCGATCGGTTCCAGCGTGGTATCAGGCGAATCGGAAGCGTGGGGCACGGGATCGATTATCCGGCTTGCCCGTCCGCGTCGCAGAACGAGCAGGTCAGGACCCCGGAAAGGGTCCGGAGAGGCTAGACGCCGTACTTGATGGACAGCGCCATGCCGACGATAGAGACGATCCAGATGCCGGTGACGAAGAGCGTCACCCGGTCCAGGTTCTTCTCGACCACCGTCGAGCCGGACAGGCTGGACTGCACGCCGCCACCGAACAGGCTGGACAGACCGCCACCCTTGGCGCGATGCAGGAGGACCAGGAGCACGACCAGGACGCTGGTCACGACCAGGGTGATCTGCAGAGCCAATTGCATAGCCGCAACCTTACAACGTCAAGGACCGCACTCAGGGCAGCGGGCCGCCCGCGGCGATCGCCGACAGTGTCGCGAACTGCTCACCGTCCAGCGACGCCCCGCCGACCAGCGCGCCGTCGACGTCGCCCTGGGCGACGATCTCGCCGACGTTCTTGGCGTTGACGGAGCCGCCGTAGAGCACCCGCACACCCGCGGCGATCTCCGGCGACGCGAGGTTGGCCAACTCGTCCCTGATGGCCTTGCACACTTCCTGCGCGTCGGCAGCGCTGGCCACCCGGCCGGTGCCGATCGCCCAGACCGGTTCGTAGGCGATGACGGTCTGGCCGATCCGCTCGGCCGACAGCCCGGCCAGCGACCCGCGCAGCGAGTTCACGTTGAACTCGACGTGGTTGCCGGCCTCACGCACATCGAGCTGCTCGCCGATGCACACGATCGGCGTCAGACCGTGCTTGTGCGCGGCCTGGGCCTTCGCGGCGACCAGCTCGTCGGTCTCGCCGTGGTAGGTGCGCCGCTCGGAGTGCCCGACGACGGCGAACGTGCAGCCCAGCTTCGCCAGGAACGCGCCGCTGATCTCGCCGGTGTAGGCGCCCGAATCGTGCTGCGACAGGTCCTGCGCGCCGTAGGTGAGCCGCAGCTTGTCGCCGTCGACGAGCGTCTGCACGCTGCGCAGATCGGTGAACGGCGGGATCACCGTCACGTCGACCCGGTCGAAGTACTTGTCCGGCAACGAGAACGCGATCTTCTGAACCAGCGCGATCGCCTCGAAGTGGTTCAGGTTCATCTTCCAGTTGCCGGCGATCAGCGGCTTACGGGACAAGTCGATCTCCTAGTTGTTGGGGCGTCCCAGCACTTCGATGCCGGGCAGCGTTTTGCCCTCAAGGTATTCCAGCGACGCGCCGCCACCGGTGGAAATGTGCGAGAAACCGTCCTCGGCCAGGCCGAGTTGACGCACCGCGGCCGCGGAGTCGCCGCCACCGACGACGCTGAACGCGCCCTTCTCGGTGGCGCCGATGATGGCCTCGGCGACTCCCTTGGTGCCCGCCGCGAACGCCGGGAACTCGAACACGCCCATCGGGCCGTTCCAGAAGATGGTCTTCGCGTTGGCCAGCAGCGCGGAGAACCGGCGCACCGACTCCGGGCCGATGTCGAGGCCCATCTTGTCGTCCGGGATCTTGTCCGCCGCGACCGTCTCCGCCGGCGAATCGGCGGCGAACTTCTCGGCCACCACGATGTCGACGGGCAGGTGCAGCACGTCGCCGTAGTCGTCGAGCAGCTTGCGGCAGGTCTCGATCATGCTCTCCTCGAGCAGCGAGCTGCCCACCGAAAGCCCTTGGGCGGCAAGGAAGGTGAAGCACATGCCGCCGCCGATGATGAGGCTGTCGGCCTTGGTGGCGAGGTTCTCGATGACGGCCAGCTTGTCCGACACCTTCGATCCGCCGAGCACCACCGCGTACGGCCGCTCGCCTGCGCTGGTGAGCTGCTCGAGCACCTTGACCTCCGCGGCGACCAGCTTGCCCGCGTAGTGCGGCAGCAGCGTCGCGACGTCGTAGACCGAGGCCTGCTTGCGGTGCACGACACCGAAGCCGTCGGAAACGAAGGCGCCGTCATCCCCCACCAGTTCGACGAGGGCTTTGGCCAGCTTGAGCCGTCCGGCATCGTCCTTGCTGGTCTCACGCGGGTCGAAGCGGATGTTCTCCAGCAGCAGGATGTCGCCGTCGGTCAGGCCCTCGGCGCGCGCGAGCGCGTCGCTGCCGACCACGTCGCCGGCGAGCTGCACGTGCCGGCCGAGCTTCTCCCCCAGCGCCGCGGCCACCGGGGCCAGCGAGAACTTCGGGTCCGGCTCACCCTTGGGGCGACCGAGATGCGCGGTGACGACGACCTTGGCACCGGCGTCGCTCAACGCCTTGAGCGTCGGCACCGAGGCGATGATGCGACCCGGGTCGGTGATCGTGCCGTCGTCGAGCGGGACGTTCAGATCGGAGCGCACCAACACGCCCCGACCCGAAACACCCTCGGACAACAGGTCGTCGAGTGACTTGATCCCCATCGCGCTGTTAGAGCGACTTGCCGACCAGGCCGACGAGGTCGACGAGGCGGTTGGAGTAGCCCCACTCGTTGTCGTACCACGAGACGACCTTGGCCTGGTTGTCGATGACCTTGGTCAGACCCGAGTCGAAGATCGAGCTGTGCGGGTCGGTGACGATGTCGCTGGAGACGATCGGCGCGTCGTAGTACTTGAGGATGCCCTTGAGCGGTCCTTCGGCGGCGGCCTTCATCGCGGCGTTGATCTCGTCGACGGTGGCCGACTTGCTCAGCTCGGCGGTCAGGTCGGTGACCGAGCCGGTCGGGATCGGCACGCGCAGCGCGTAGCCGTCGAGCTTGCCCTTGAGCTCGGGCAGCACCAGGCCGATGGCCTTGGCGGCGCCGGTGGAGGTCGGCACGATGTTCAGCGCGGCGGCGCGGGCGCGGCGCAGATCCTTGTGCGGGCCGTCCTGCAGGTTCTGGTCCTGGGTGTAGGCGTGGATCGTGGTCATCAGACCCTTGACGATGCCGAACTCGTCGTTGATGACCTTGGCCAGCGGGCCGAGGCAGTTCGTGGTGCACGACGCGTTGGAGATGATGTTCTGGCTGCCGTCGTACTTGTCGTCGTTGACGCCGAGCACGATGGTGATGTCCTCGTCGCTGGCGGGCGCGGAGATGATGACCTTCTTCGCGCCGGCGTCGAGGTGACCCTGCGCCTTGGCGCGAGCGGTGAAGATGCCGGTCGACTCGACGACGACGTCGACACCGAGGTCGCCCCAGGGCAGCGCCGCCGGGCCTTCCTTGACCTCGAGCGCCTTGATCTTGGTGTCGCCGACGACGATGGTGTCCTCGCCTTCGAGGCTGACGTCGTAGGGCAGCCGGCCCAGGATCGAGTCGAACTTCAGCAGGTGCGCCAGCGTGGCGTTGTCGGTGAGGTCGTTGACCGCGACGATCTCGATGTCGGTGTTCTTGCCTTCGGCCTTCTGCGCGTCCAGCGCGCGGAAGAAGTTGCGTCCGATACGGCCGAAACCGTTCACGCCTACCCGGATCGTCACGTCTGTCTCCTCTGCCTAGTGGCTCATTCATGAAACTTCGGCAATGCTCGCCGCCAGCCTAGTAGTACCCCTTCCACCTGCGCTCAGTCCCCCCTGCCGGGGTCAGAGCACGCCCAGACTCTGGTCGACGTAGGGGTTGCCGAGCCACCTGCGGCGGATCCGCTGCAGTGTGCCGTCGTCCTCCAATTCGGCCTGCGCCACCTGCAACCGGGCCAGCAGTTGCTGGTTATCCGGGTTGACGGCGATCGCGATGTCCTCGACCGACAGACCGCGCTGCACCAGGTCGACCTGCGGGACGTCGCGGACGAGCTCGGCCAGTGCCGGCGCCAGCTTCATCACCGCATCGCAGCCGCCGGTGACCAGGTCGGCGATCGCGGTGCTGATCGCGCCGTAGTCGTAGACCCGCACGCGCGCGGCCTTGCCCGCCGCGACGAGGTCGGCGGCGATGCGCTCGCTGGTGTTGCCCCGCTGCACGCCGATCGTCAGGCCGTCCAGGTCGTCGACGGAGCGCACCTGCGGCAGCCGTTCGGTGTCGACAGCGAGTCCCTGGCCCGCGATCAGGTACGGCGGCAGGAACGCGGCGCGGGTCTGCCGCTCGGGGGTGACGGTGATGCCGCCGACGACGCAGTCGAACTCCCCCACCGCGAGATGGTCGAAGATCGCGTCGAGATCCGCGCAGTCGTAGGTGATGAACTCGACGTCGTCGCCGATCGCGTGGGCGAGCGCGGTCATCACCTCGATCTCCAGGCCGGTGTGTCCGGGCATTGCGTTGAACGGCGGATCCGGATAGGCCACCCCGACTCGCAGCGTCGTCATGCCTTCAAACCTAGGTCGCATCGGCGGCGAACCGCTATGGTCCTGGCAATCCCGGAGAAAGGCCTGGTGGTGGACGCACGCCCGATGAGACTCGTTCTGGCCGCGGCGATGTTGTCCTCCTGGGCGGTGATCGGACTCTCGGCAGGTGTCGCCCATGCCGACGACGACACCTCGGGGTCCGCGGCGAGCAGCGGCGCCGCTTCACAGACCGACCGCGTGCAGACCGACCGCGTCGACCGGGTGCCCGCGAAGCCGTCGCGCCCGGCGAGAAGCAGCGCCGACACCGCAAAGCCGGACGGGACCGAGACGTCCGGGGACAGCACGGACAACAGAACCGCCAAGACCACCCGCGACCGGGCCGGCGCGGCCGGGGAAACCGAGGAAGCCGAGGCGG
Source organism: Mycolicibacterium parafortuitum (assembly GCF_002086815.1). Classification (GTDB taxonomy): domain Bacteria; phylum Actinomycetota; class Actinomycetes; order Mycobacteriales; family Mycobacteriaceae; genus Mycobacterium; species Mycobacterium parafortuitum. The sequence goes on along the minus strand of NZ_MVID01000021.1, from coordinate 98,037 downwards.
TGGACAACGACGCCGAGGCGGTGGACAACGTTGTCGAGTTCCGGCCCCGCACACCGCTGCGCACCGCGGCCATTCGCGACACAGCGGACACCGAGAACCCGGCAGACACCGCCGACGCAGCAGACGCAGCAGAGGCCCCGCCTGTTCGCCCGACCCTCGGCAGGCAACTGGTCGGCGGGGTCTCCGACGTCGGCACCATCGTCGTGTCGGTGGTGCACGCCGCGGCCACGGCCGTCGCCGAGGCCGTCGGCCCGGACGCGTTCTACGGTGTCCCCCACCTGTTGGCCACGATCGTGGCCAACACCGCGGCGGCCGTCGGCCGCACGCTGGTCGGCGGCCGGTTGCACGAGCCGGACACCGACCAGCATTCCGTCGGCTACGGCCTGCTCGACATGCGCGGGTTGTTCGACCCGACGAAGCCACCGCCCGGCGCGAACGACCCGACGACGACGGTCACCGACGAGCATCCGCTGCCGGTCATCCTGCTGAACTCGACGGTGCTGACCCAGGGCGTCAACTGGTATGCCGGGGCGCCGGCGCTGGCCGGCGCGGGCTACAAGGTCTACACGTTCAACTACGGCAACGTGACCTCGAACCCGCGCTTCCCGCTCCAGTCGATCGCCGACATCAGGAGGTCTGCCGCCGAACTCGACGCCGAGATCAACCGGGTGCTCATCGAGACCGGGGCCCCGCAGGTCATCCTGATCGGGCACTCGCAGGGCGGCGGCGCGCTGCCCTCGTACTACATCAACGCCATGGGTGGCGCCGCGAAGGTCTCCCAGCTGATCGGTATCGGGCCGGGCCACCACGGCACCGACTTCATGGGTCTGGTCGGCCTGGTGCTGAAACTGCCGATCCTGCGCCAGCTCTACATCGGGATCTCCGAGGCCATCGCGCCCGCCTTCTACCAGCAGTCCGTCGGCTCGCCGTTCCTCGACGAGGTCTACGGCGACGGGGACACCCGTCCCGGCGTGCTGTACACGAACATCAGCACGGTCTACGACGAGGTCGCGACCCCGTACACGAACCAGGCGCTCGACGGCCCGAACGTGACGAACATCGTGCTGCAGGACCGCCACCCCGGGCTGCTGCTGGGGCACCTGAACATGGTGACCAGCCCGCTCACCTGGGCCGTGGTGCTGGAGGCACTGGCGGCCAACCCGGCAGCCAACCGGGTGCCGCTGACCGTCGCGGCCTAGAAACCGAGGCTCAGGCGTCTTCGAGCAGGTCCGGCGTCACCGCGGACTCGGTGTCCGGAATGCCCTCCTGCTTGGCCTTGCGGTCGGCCATCGACAGCAGGCGCCGAATCCGTCCTGCCACAGCGTCTTTGGTCATCGGCGGATCGGCGAGCCGGCCCAGCTCCTCCAGAGAGGCCTGCCGGTGCGCGACCCGCAGCGTGCCCGCGGCGGCGAGATGGTCGGGGACGCCGTCCCCGAGGATCTCCAGCGCGCGTTCCACCCGGGCGGCAGCGGCGACCGCGGCGCGGGCCGAGCGCCGCAGGTTCGCGTCGTCGAAGTTGGCGAGCCGGTTGGCGGTCGCGCGCACCTCGCGGCGCATGCGCCGCTCTTCCCACGTCAGCCGGGTGTCCTGGGCGCCCATCCGGGTCAGCAGCGCGCCGATGGCCTCGCCGTCGCGCACCACCACCCGGTCGCTGCCGCGCACCTCGCGCGCCTTCGCGCTGACCCCGAGCCGCCGTGCCGCGCCGACCAGGGCCAGCGCCGCCTCCGGTCCGGGGCAGCTGACCTCCAGCGCCGACGAGCGACCGGGTTCGGTCAGCGAACCGTGGGCCAAAAACGCTCCGCGCCAAGCGGCTTCGGCGTCGGCGACACTGCCGCCGACGACCTGGGCGGGCAGCCCGCGCACCGGGCGGCCACGCAGATCCAGCAGGCCGGTCTGGCGGGCCAGCGCCTCCCCGTCCTTGGCGACGCGCACCACATAGCGGGTGCTCTTGCGGATCCCGCCGGCCGACAGGACGTGCACGACGGCGTTGTAGCCGTACAGGTCGTAGATGTCCTTGCGCAGCCGGCGCGCGATGATCCCGAGGTCGACCTCGGCCTCGACGACGACGCGGCCCGACACGATGTGCAGGCCGCCGGCGAACCGCAGCAGCGAGGCCACCTCGGCGCGGCGGGCACTCACCGAGTTGACCACCAAGCGGCTCAGCTCATCCTTGACCTCGGCTGTCATCGCCACGGGTCGTCACCTCTCGGTCCGTTCACTGTCTGGGTGGGCTGCGCTGTCGCAGCGGGTTCCTCCGGGTCGGCCGACATGCCCCGCCTGCGGACGCCCTCCAAGGCCGCGGCCAACCTCGCCGGATCATGTAAAGGTGTACCAGGTCTGGAGACATCGGCGAACTCGACCTCGGCGCCCAGAATCGAGGCGGTGCGGCGAAGTTGGTCACGGTCCCGGTCACCGACCACCCGCGCCGAGTCCACGATGATGTCGTGCACCGTGAAACCGGGGGCATGTTGGGCCAGCACGTGGATGTGGCGTTCCACCGAGAAGCCCGCGGTCTCCCCCGGCTCGGCGACCAGGTTCAGCACCAGCGCGCGCCGGGCCGTGGTGGCCTGCAGCGCCGCGATCAGCTGAGGCACGAGCACGTGCGGGATCACACTGGTGAACCACGACCCCGGGCCGAGGACGACGAGATCGGCGTTCATGATCGCGTCGATCGCCTGGTGGGTGGCCGGCGGATCCGGTGGGATCAGCCTGACCCGACGAACCTTGCCGACCGTGGTCGCGATCGCCACCTGGCCGCGGATGGCGCGGCTGACCCGCGGATCGGATTCGAGGCCGACCACGTCGGCCTCGATGCTCAGCCCCATCGGGCACATCGGCAACACCCGGCCCTTGACGCCGAGGATGCGGCCGAGCTCGTCGAGTGCGGCGACCGGGTCGGCGAGGACCTCGTTGAGGCCGGCGAGCATCAGGTTGCCGATCGGATGCCCGGCCAGCGCACCGCTGCCGCCGAAGCGGTGCTGGATGATGGTGGCCCACAACCGGCCGTGCGGGCTGTCGGATGCCAACGCCGCCAACGCCATTCGCAGATCACCGGGTGGCACCACGTCGAGTTCGTTGCGAAGCCGCCCCGACGAGCCGCCGTCGTCGGCGACGGTCACGATCGCGGTGACGTGCGGGGTCAACCGGCGTGCGGCGGACAGCGTCGCATACAGCCCGTGGCCGCCACCGAGCGCGACGATGCGGGGGCTGCTCATTCGCGCCCCAGATCGCGGTGCAGCACGCGCACCGTCAGCGCGGGTCCGCTCTGCAGCCGTTCAGCCAACGCCTCGGCCATCGCCACACTGCGGTGTTTACCGCCGGTGCAGCCGATCGCGACCGTCATGTAGCGCTTGCCCTCCCGGCGGTATCCGTCGATGACGACGTTGAGCAGCTGATGGTAGGAGTCCAGGAACTCGACGGCACCGGCCTGTCCCAGCACGTAGTCGCGAACCTCGGGGTGTTGCCCGGTGTGCGGGCGCAACTGGTCTATCCAATGCGGATTGGGCAGGAACCGGACATCCATCACGGTGTCGGCGTCCATCGGCAGGCCGTACTTGTAGCCGAACGACTCGACGGTGACGCTGGTGGCCGACACGGTCTCCGCGGCGAACGCGCGCTCGATGCTCTCGCGCAGCCCGTGCACCGACAGCGAAGACGTGTCGATGACCAGATCGGCCGAGGCCCGCACCGGGGCCAGCAACGCCCGCTCGGCGGCGATGCCCTCGGCCAGCGTCTGGTTGCCCTGCAACGGATGGCTGCGCCGGTTCTGCTCGTAGCGACGGACCAGGATGTCGTCGGAGGCCTCCAGGAACACGACCCTGGGCACGATGTTGCGTGTGGCCAGTTCGCTGCGCACCCAGTCCAGGTCGCCGGTGAACCCGCGCGAGCGGACGTCCATCACGGCGGCGAGCTGGGTGATGCGCGAGCCCGCGGCCAGGCCGAGATCGACCATCCGCGCGATCAGTTCGGGTGGAAGGTTGTCGGCGACATACCAGCCGAGGTCTTCGAGCACCTTGGCCGCCGTGCCGCGGCCCGCTCCGGACATGCCGGTGACCAGGACCACGTCGATTCCGTTGTCGATGGACTCGTCGTCGACAGCACTGTCAACTTCCCCGCGCAGTTCGTCGTGCATGCCCTGCCTAGTCATCCCGTTACCGTGCTCTGATCATTGCCGATAACCGCGGCAGCCGCCTGCGAATCGGGGTCGGCATCCGGTGCTGCGCCGAGTGCCTCCAGCACCGCCCGCGCCGTCGCGGCCCCGATCCCGGGCACCGCCGTGATCTCCTCCACCGACGCCTGCTTGATCTTGGCCAGCGAACCGAAGTGCGTCACCAGCGCCTTGCGCCGGTGCTCGCCGAGCCCGCGCACCGAATCGAGCGCCGACGCCGTCATTCGCTTCGACCGCTTGCTGCGGTGATACGAGATCGCGAACCGGTGCGCCTCGTCGCGGACCCGCTGCAACAGGTAGAGCCCGTCACTGTTGCGCGGGAAGATCAACGGATCCGGTTCCGCGGGCACCCACACCTCTTCCAGACGTTTGGCCAGGCCGATCACCGCGACATCGCTGATCCCGAGCTCGTCGAGGACCGCCTGCGCGGCGTTGACCTGCGGCCCGCCGCCGTCGACGACGAACAGGTTGGGCGGATAGGCGAACCTACGCGGTCTGCCCTCCGGAGCCGCCCCGGTGGCGGCATCAGCGCCGGCGACCGTCTCGTCGGGCTCCTGCGCGTCGCGCAGGTGCCGGTGGAACCGGCGCCGGGTCACCTCCGCGATCGACGCGACGTCGTCGGAGCGGCCGTCGCCCGCGGCCTCCCGGATCGCGAAGTGCCGGTAGTCCGACTTGCGCGGCAGCCCGTCCTCGAACACCACCAGCGACGCGACCACGTCGGTGCCCTGCACGTGGCTGATGTCGATGCACTCGATGCGCAACGGCGCGTCCTGCAGCCCCAGCGTCTCCTGAATACTCTGCAGCGCAGCGCTTCTGGCGGTGAAATCGCCGGCCCGCTTGAGCTTGTGCTGGTTCAGTGCCTGCTCGGCGTTGCGCTTGACGGTCTCGGCCAACGCCTTCTTGTCGCCACGCTGGGGCACCCGCAGCGTGACCCGCGACCCGCGCAGCCCGCTCAGCCACGTCTCCAGCTCGTGCGCCGTCTCGGGCAGGCAGGGCACCAGCACCTCCCGGGGTACCGGGTTGGTGGCCTCGTCGCCGCCGGCGTCGCTGGCGCCGCCGAGCGCGTGCTGGTCGCCGTAGAACTGGGTCAGGAACTGCTCGACGAGATACTCCAGCGTCGATTCGCCTGGCTCGCCGGACTTTTCGATCACCCAGCCGCGCTGGCCGCGCACCCGTCCGCCGCGCACGTGGAACACCTGCACCGCGGCCTCGAGTTCGTCGTCGGCGAAGGCCACCACATCGGCGTCGGTGCCGTCGCCGAGCACGACGGTCTGCTTCTCCATCGCGCGGCGCATCGCGCCGATGTCGTCGCGCAACCGGGCGGCGCGCTCGAAGTCGAGCTCCTCGGCCGCGGCGTTCATCTGGCGTTCCATGTCGCGAATCAGCTTGTCGGTCTTGCCCGCGAGGAAGTCGCAGAAGTCGAGCACGATCCTGCGGTGCTGCTCGGCATCGACGCGCCCGACGCACGGCGCGGAGCACTTGTCGATGTAGCCGAGCAGACACGGCCGGTCAATCTGGCTATGCCGCTTGAAGACTCCGTTCGAGCAGGTGCGCGCCGGGAACACCCGGGTCAGCAGGTCGAGCGTCTCGCGGATCGCCCAGGCATGCGAGTACGGACCGAAGTAACGCACACCTTTACGGCGCGGACCCCGGTACACCTTCAGCCGCGGATACTCCTCGTTGAGGGTCACCGCGAGCACCGGATAGGACTTGTCGTCGCGGTAGCGGATGTTGAACCGCGGATCGAATTCCTTGATCCAGTTGTACTCCAGCTGCAGCGCCTCGACCTCGGTGCCGACCACCGTCCACTCGACGCTGGCCGCCGTGGTCACCATCTGCCGGGTGCGCGGCGCCAGACCGGAGATGTCGGCGAAGTACGAGTTGAGCCTGCTGCGCAGACTCTTGGCCTTGCCGACGTAGATGACCCGCCCGTGCGGGTCGCGGAAACGGTAGACGCCCGGTTCGACGGGGATGGACCCGGGAGCGGGTCGGTACGTCGCTGGATCGGGCACGGTCCCAGGTTACTGCCGGGTCCCGACGGGGTAGATCCACCTCCGTGGCAGTGATGAGGGGCACCCGCCTCCTGACGGCCTCTCTGCTGGGGCTGACGCTGATCGTCGCCGGTTGCGCGGCGACGCAGGACACACCGGCCGCTGCGCAAGGACCGTGCGACATCGCCGCCGACGGGGCGTCCGAGACGAGATCGGACGCCCGCCAGGACGAGTCCGACCCCGAAACCGCGACCGGCTACCGCTCCGGCATGACGGCGGTGCAGACCCGGACCTACGCGGTCGCCACCGCCAATCCACTGGCCACCCGGGCCGCGTGTGAGGTGCTGCGCGACGGCGGCACCGCGGCCGACGCACTGGTCACCGCGCAGGCGGTGCTCGGCCTCGTCGAGCCGCAGTCGTCGGGGCTCGGCGGTGGCGGATTCCTGCTGTACTACGACGCGGCCACCGACTCGGTGCAGGCCTTCGACGGCCGCGAGGTCGCCCCGGCCGCAGCCACCGAGAACTATCTGCGCTGGGTGTCCGACACCGACCGGACCGAGCCGCTGCCGGACGCGAGGGCGTCCGGACGCTCGATCGGGGTGCCCGGGATCGTGCGGATGCTCGCCGACGTGCACGCCGAGCACGGCCGAACCCCGTGGCGGGAGCTGTTCTCCCCCGCCGTCCGGTTGGCCGACGACGGCTTCGACGTCAGCCCGCGGCTGGCGGCGGCCATCGCCGACGCGGCGCCCAGGCTCGCGGCCGACGAGGACGCGGCGGCCTACTTCCTGAACCCCGACGGCAGCGCGAAGACCGCACAGACCCGGCTGACCAATCCGGCCTACGCGAAGACGCTGGGTGCCATCGCCACCGATCCCGCCGCGTTCTACACCGGTGACATCGCCCGCGACATCGTGGCCGCGGTCGCGGATCCGTCCGGTGGCCGCACCCCCGGTCTGATGACGCTGGAGGATCTCGCCGGGTACACCGCGAAACCCCGCCAGGCGGTCTGCACGCCGTACCGGGGCAAGGAGATCTGCGGCATGCCGCCGCCGTCGTCGGGCGGGATCGCCGTCGCGGCGACCCTCGGCATGCTGGAGCGGTTCCCGATGGCGCAGTACGCCCCCACCGACGTCGACCGCGACGGTGGGCGGCCGACGGTGCTGGGCGTGCATCTGATCTCCGAGGCCGAGCGGCTGGCATACGCCGACCGGGACCGCTACGTCGCCGACACCGACTTCGTGCCGTTGCCCGGTGGGTCACCGGACCTCCTGCTGGGCAGCGACTACCTGGCCGGGCGCGCCGCGCTGATCTCGACCGAGAAGGCCATGGGCACCGCCGAGCCCGGCGCCTTCGGCCCACCGGCCGCCCCGGTCGCGCCGGTACCCGAACACGGCACCAGCCACGTCAGCGTCGTCGACGCGCAGGGCAACGCGGCGTCGCTGACGACCACCGTCGAATCGGCGTTCGGCTCGTTCCACATGGTGGACGGCTTCCTGCTGAACAATCAGCTGACCGACTTCTCCGCCGAACCCGCCGGCCCGGACGGCGTGCCGGTGGCCAACCGGGTCGAGCCCGGGAAACGGCCGCGCAGCACGATGGCGCCGACGCTGATCTTCACCCCGGCCGGGCCCGGGACGCGCCGCGAGCTGTACGGAGTCGTGGGCTCACCGGGCGGTGCGACGATCATCCAGTTCGTCGTCAAAACCGTGGTGGGAATGCTCGATTGGGATCTGGATCCGCAGCAGGCGGTGTCGATGGTCGACTTCGGTGCGGACAACTCGCCCGAGACCAACGTCGGCGGCGAGCACCCGGTGATCGACACCTCAGATGACGGCGGCAACGACCCGCTGGTGCGGGGGCTGAGAGAACTCGGCCACAAGGTGGACCTGGCCGATCAGTCCAGCGGACTGTCCGCGATCGTGCGGGCACCCGGCGGCTGGATCGGCGGTGCCGACCCGCGCCGTGAGGGCGCGGTCACGGGTGATGTGGGCGGCCCTGCGAGTTGAGATCACGCGTGTAGCGGTCCAGAAGAGCACGCACCTGGTCCATCGCGTCGATCGCGCGGGCCTTGTCGACGGCCTGGATCGCCATCACCGGGACGTACTCGTCGTCCGGCAGATCGAGCCGGGCCCAGCGGGCACCCGGGTGAAACGATATGTCGACGACGGTGTCCCACGGAAAAAGTCGATAGCCCAACAGGTTTCGTACCGCCACTCCGGCCGGACCGACCCGAAGCCGCGGTCGCGCGAACAGCGTCACCAGCGCGGCGATCACGACACCCACCGACGCGATCGCGATCTGATCGGCGGTGCGGAAGAACACCCCGGTGGACCCGATCTTCAGCAGGGCGCCGACCGTGACATGCGCGCCGACGATGATCACCGCGGCGCCCCAGGCGAAGATCGGGGTCAGGTGCGGTTTGACCTCCAGGTCCCAGTCGCCACTCATGAGCCGGCGGCGAGTTGGCGCAGCGTCAGCGCGGTCGACAGCGCCGCCGCGGCCGCCTGGGCGCCCTTGTCCTCGCCGGACCCGGGCAGCCCGGCGCGGTCGAGCGCCTGGTGTTCGGTGTTCACGGTGAGCACCCCGTTGGCGACCGGGGTGGACGCATCCAGCGACACCCGGGTCAGACCCTGCGTGACGGCATCACAGACGTAGTCGAAATGCGGTGTCTCACCGCGGATCACCACACCGAGGGCGACCACGGCGTCATGGGTCTGGGCGAGCGCCTGCGCGACGACGGGGATCTCGATCGCGCCGAGCACCCGCACCACGGTCGGGTCGCTGATCCCGGCCTCCTCGGCGACCTTGACCGCGCCGGCGAGCAGCGCGTCGCAGATCTTTTCGTGCCAGGTGCTGGCCACGATGCCGAGCTTGACGTCCTTGGCATCGAGCGGGGGCAGGTCGGGAACTCCCTGGCCGCTCATACCGCGCCGCCGAACTCGCCCGGGACGGCTTCGTCGAAGTCCTCGAGGCCGACCAGGTCGTGGCCCATCCGGTCGCGCTTCGTCATCAGGTAGCGGATGTTCTCCGCGTTGGCCCGCACCGGCAGCGGCACCCGCTCGATGATGTGCAGGCCATAGCCGTCGAGGCCGACCCGCTTGGCCGGGTTGTTGGTCAGCAGGCGCATCGACCGCACCCCGAGGTCGACGAGGATCTGCGCACCGGTGCCGTAGTCGCGGGCGTCGGCGGGGAGCCCGAGCTTGAGGTTCGCGTCGACCGTGTCCTCGCCGGCGTCCTGCAGCTGATAGGCCTGCAGCTTGTGCATGAGCCCGATGCCGCGGCCCTCGTGGCCGCGCATGTAGAGCACGATGCCGCGGCCCTCGCGCGCGACCATCGCCAGCGCGGCGTCGAGTTGCGGACCGCAGTCGCAGCGGCGCGAGCCGAACACGTCACCGGTCAGGCACTCCGAGTGCACGCGCACCAGCACGTCGTGCCCGTCGCTGTGCGGGCCCGCGATGTCGCCCTTGACCAGTGCGACGTGCTCGACGTCCTCGTAGATGCTGGTGTAGCCGACGGCGCGGAACTCGCCGTGGCGGGTCGGGATGCGCGCCTCGGCGACCCGCGCGATGTGCTTCTCGTGCTTGCGCCGCCACTCGATCAGGTCGGCGATCGAGATCAGCGCGAGACCGTGCTCGTCGGCGAAGATCCGCAGCTCGTCGGTCTGCGCCATCGCGCCTTCGTCCTTCTGGCTGACGATCTCGCAGATCGCGCCCGCGGGCTGCAGACCGGCGAGCCGGGCCAGATCGACGGCGGCCTCGGTGTGGCCCGGCCTGCGCAGCACGCCACCGTCCTTGGCGCGCAACGGCACCACGTGACCGGGTTTGGTGAAGTCGTCGGCGACCGCGTCGGGATCGGCGAGCAGCCGCATCGTCGTGGCCCGGTCCATCGCCGAGATACCGGTCCCGACACCCTTTTTCGCGTCGACGGTCACGGTGTAGGCGGTCTGGTGCTTGTCCTGGTTGACCGCGTACATCGGCAGCAGGCCGAGCCGGTCGCAGATGTCACCGGCCAGTGGGACGCACAGGTACCCGGAGGTGTAGCGCACCATGAACGCCACCAGTTCGGGTGTGGCTTTCTCGGCGGCGAAGATCAGGTCGCCCTCGTTCTCCCGGTCCTCGTCGTCGATGACGACCACGGCCTTGCCTGCGGCTATGTCGGCAACCGCACGCTCGACCGAATCCAGCCTCGTCATCTTCACCACCCTTGCCGGTTCCGGGCACGGAACCTCGTCTCGATGCCCTTCAGTATGAACCACGGCTAGGCCCCGGTTATTGCCCCCAGGGTGGCGCTCAGTCACCCGCGGGCAGCTCGCCCTTCTTCTCCAGAAGCCGTTCGACGTACTTGGCGATCACATCCACCTCGAGGTTCACCGGGCTGCCGACCCCGGCGTGGCCGAGCGTCGTCATGCCGAGCGTCGTCATGCCGAGCGTCGTCGGGATCAGCGACACCTCGAACCAGTCGTCGCCGAGCCCCGAAACCGTCAGGGAGACCCCGTCGACGGTGATAGAGCCCTTGTGGACGACGTAGTGGGACAGTTCGGCGGGCAGCGACACGCGCACCACGGTCCAGTGCTCCGACGGGGTCCGGGACACGATTTCGCCGGTGCCGTCGACGTGGCCCTGCACGATGTGACCACCCAGCCGGCTGCTCACCGCTGCCGCGCGTTCCAGGTTGACGCGGGCGCCGACGTCGATGCCGCGCAGGCTCGACCGGCTCAGTGTCTCGTTCATCACATCGGCGCTGAACGAATCGCCGTCGAGCACGTCGACCACGGTCAGGCACACGCCGTTGACCGCGATCGAATCCCCGTGGCCGGCATCGGAGGTGACGACGGGCCCGCGGATCACCAGGCGCGCCGAGTCACCCAGGTTCTCCTTGGCGACGACCTCGCCCAGTTCTTCGACGATTCCAGTGAACACGCCGACCAGCCTAGAACGTCACCGAACACGCAGTTCAGCCACCGCATCGGCGGTCCGCTACCGGCCCGGGCACCCACGTGCCGACACCTGCACCCTCTACGATGCAGGCATGCAGACCCGCCTGTTGGCGATCTTCGCCGCCCTTTTTGCCGTCGTCGCCCTCGCCGCAGGGTGTTCCGGTTCGTCCTCAGAGGACTCCGGCAAGGACCTGCCCGACGCCGCGACCCTGCTGAAGCAGTCCGCGGAGACCACCAGGGGCCAGACCAGCGCCCACCTCAAACTGTCCGTGCAGGGGCAGATCGCCGAGCTTCCCGTCGAGGAACTCGAAGGCGACCTGACCCAGACCCCGGAGGTCGCAGCCAAGGGCGTCGCGAACATCATCTTCCTCGGCCAGAAGCTCAACAACGTCGAGTTCGTGGTGTCCGACGGCGACCTGTGGGCCACCATCACCGCCGGTGGCGCGCTGTCGAACTTCGGTCCGGCCGCCGACGTCTACGACGTCGCCGCGATCCTCGATCCCAATGTCGGCCTGGCCAACGTGCTCGACAACTTCGGCAACCCCAGCGCCGACGGTCGCGAGACCGTCGAGGGAACGCAGACCGTCCGGATCACCGGCGACGTCAGCGCCGACGCGGTCAACAAGATCGCCCCGCAGATCGGCGCCACCGGCCCTGTGCCCGGCACCGCCTGGGTCGCCGAGGAAGGTGACAACAAGCTCATGCAGGTGCGCTTGGAGCCGACGCCCGGCAACAGCGTCACGATGACGCTGTCCAAATGGGGCGAGCCGGTGACCGTCGACAAACCCGCGGCGTGATGCTCGAGACCCGGGGCGCCACCAACCGCTGGCTGGCGATCAGCGCGGGCAGCCTGGCGGTGATGCTCGGCGCGCTCGACACCTACGTCGTGATCTCGATCATCCGCGACATCATGTTCGACGTCGGCATCGCGATCAACGAGATCCAACGGGTCACGCCGATCATCACGAGTTACCTGCTCGGCTACATCGCCGCGATGCCGCTGCTGGGCCGTGCGTCGGACAAGTTCGGGCGCAAGATCCTGATCCAGGCCAGCCTGGCCACCTTCGCCGTCGGTTCGGTCATCACCGCGCTGTCCACCGACCTCGTGATGATGGTGATCGGCCGCGCCGTCCTGGGCGTCGCCAGCGGCGCGCTGCTGCCCGTCACGCTGGCGCTGGCGGCGGACCTGTGGGTCAGCCGCAACCGTGCCGCGGTCCTCGGCGGGGTCGGCGCCGCCCAGGAACTCGGCAGCGTGCTCGGCCCGCTCTACGGCGTCGCGCTGGTCGCGCTGTTCACCCACTGGCAGGCGGTGTTCTGGGTCAACGTGCCGCTCGCGGCGCTCGCGATGGTGATGATCCACTTCAGCCTGCCTGGCCGCTCCAAGGATGCGCCGACGGAGAAGGTCGACGTGGTGGGCGGGCTGCTGCTGGCCCTGGCGCTCGGGCTGGTCGTCGTCGGGCTCTACAACCAGACGCCCGACGGCAAACAGATGCTGCCGAGCTACGGCGTGCCGGTGCTGATCGCCGCGGCGGTCGCCGCGGCCGCGTTCTTCATGTGGGAGAAGGTCGCCTCCACCCGGCTCATCGAGCCGGCCGGGGTGCGGTTCCGGCCGTTCCTGGCCGCCTTGGGCGCATCGCTGTGCGCCGGGGCGGCGCTGATGGTGACGCTGGTCAACATCGAGCTGTTCGCCCAGGGCGTGCTCGGCAAGGAACAGAGCGAAGCGGTCTTCATGCTGCTGTGGTTCCTCGGCGCACTACCGATCGGCGCGCTGGCCGGCGGCTGGCTGGCCACCAGGATCGGGGACCGCATCGTCGTGTTCGTCGGCCTGCTCATCGCCGCGGTCGGCTACTGGCTCGTGTCGCAGTGGACCTCGGCGGTGCTGACCGACCATCACGACCTCGGCTTCGTCCACCTGCCCACGTTCGACACCGACCTGGCGATCGCCGGACTGGGCCTCGGCCTGGTCATCGGACCGCTGACCTCGGCCACGTTGCGGGTCGTTCCGTCGGCTCAGCACGGCATCGCGTCGGCCGCGGTGGTGGTCGCGCGGATGATCGGCATGCTGATCGGCATCGCGGCGCTGTCGGCGTGGGGTCTGTACCGGTTCAACCAGCATCTCGCCGAGCTCCCCCCGAGCACCGCGGGCGGGTCACTGGCCGAGCGGCTGGCCGCCGAGGCCAACCGGGTCGTCGAGGCCTACGTGCTGCAGTACGGGGAGATCTTCACGATCACCTCGATCGTGTGTGTGGTCGGCGCCGTGCTGGGCCTGCTGATCGCGGCCAGGAGCGAACACGCCGACGAGCCGGCGGCAGAGCCTCAGCAGCGCTCGAGCCCGCGGCCCATCAGCTGACGGTCTTCGGCCGGATCCGCCTGATCGGAGGTCAGTCCCCGCCATGCGGCACGCAGTGCGTCCGTGAGGTCGCGGGGGTCGATGGGACTGATGCTGAGCCAGTTCTGCAGGGCAGGCATGCTCGATGTCCTTTGTTTATTCGTGCTCACCATGCGCAAACGTCGGTGAAGGCGCGATTTCTGGACCCAGTCTAGCGAGATCCGGGCACCGCCCCCGGTAGCGGCGCGGTGTGAGACCCGGCACTCGGGATCAGTGCGGGCTCAGACTCAGCAGCACATCGGGCCCGACCGGCTGCATCCCGTCGAAGCGCCAGCGGTGCGCCTGGGAGATGTTCGTCACCCCGACGTCGTCGATCACGGTGACCGGCCCACCGAGCAGGATCGGGGCCACGTAGGCCAGGATCCGGTCCACCGCTCCGGCCCGCAGGAACGCGCCCGCCAGTGTCGGTCCGCCTTCCAGGAACACGTCGGTGCGGTCCGCCAACGCCTGGAGCACCTCGTGCGGATCACGGGTGCGGATCACCATGGTGTGGGAGTCGTCGTTGAGAACCGTTGCGTCCGGCGAGATCTCACGCATCCCGACCACGACGCGCAGCGGCTGGTGATCGGCCAGGCTACCGTCGGACAGCCGCGCGGTCAGCGCCGGGTCGTCGGCGAACACGGTCCCGGTCCCGACGATGATCGCATCGGCGGCCGCGCGCCGCCGGTGCACGTCGGCGCGCGCCGCCTCGCCGGTGATCCACTGACTGGAACCGTCGGCCGCCGCGCTGCGCCCGTCCACGCTTCCGGCGAATTTCCATGTCACGTGCGGCTTTCCGGTGCGCTGTTTGTGCAGCCACTCCCGCAGCGGGCCACCGGACACCTCGGCGGCCAGCACGTCCGCGGTGACCTGCACCCCGGCGGCGGTCAGCCGCGCGGCCCCACCCGCGGCCGCGGGGTTGGGATCGGCGACGGCGTATGCGACCGCCGCGATCCCGGCGTCCAGCAACGCATCCACGCACGGCGGGGTGCGGCCGAAGTGGTTGCACGGTTCCAGGGTGACGACGGCGGTGCCGCCGGCCGCGCGCTGACCGGCGCGGCGCAGCGCGAGCACCTCGGCGTGCGGCCCGCCCGTCGGCGCGGTCGCCCCGACGCCGGCGATCTCCCCGTCACGGTCCAGGATCACCGCTCCGACAGGAGGATTCGGGTACGTGCGACCCTTCACGCGCTCCGACTGCTCGATGGCCGCGGCCATCGCCGCGTCGAGGTTCACAGCACCAGATGCTTGGACGCCGACGCGGCCTGGCTGCGCAGCGACTGCACCGCGGCCGCCGGGTCCTCGGCGCTGTAGACCGCGGAGCCCGCGACGAAGCAGTCCACGCCGGCCTCGGCGGCGGCCTCGATGGTGTCGGTGTTGATGCCGCCGTCGATCTCGATCAGGATCGTCAGCTCGCCGGCGTCGACCAGCCGGCGCACGGTGCCCACCTTCGGCAGCACCTCGGCGATGAACTTCTGGCCGCCGAAGCCCGGCTCCACCGACATCACCAGCAGGGTGTCGAATTCGCGCAGGATCTCCAGGTACGGCTCGATCGGGGTGCCCGGCTTCACCGACAGGCCGGCCTTGGCCCCGGCGGCGCGGATGTCGCGGGCCACTGCGATCGGATTGTCGGTCGCCTCGGCGTGGAACGTGACGTTGTAGGCGCCCGCCTCGGCGTACGGCGGCGCCCACCGTTCGGGGTTGTCGATCATCAGATGGCAGTCCATCGGGATGTCGGTGGCCTTGAGCAGGGATTCCACCACCGGCAGGCCGAGCGTCAGGTTCGGCACGAAGTGGTTGTCCATGACGTCGACGTGCAGCCAGTCGGCGCCCTCGACGGCGGCGGACTCCTCTGCGAGCCTGGCGAAGTCGGCGGCCAGAATCGACGGTGCGATCAACGGTTTCGGCATGGGGATCAGCCTACGATGTGCCCGCTACCCGGCAGTGACCCGCAGCGCCGCGGCGAACATCGCGTCGGTGCCGTGCCGGTGCGGCCACAGCTGCACCGACGTCCCGTCGCCGGTGTCGGTGGCCGGTGCGAACAGCTCGCGGGTGTCCAGTGCGGTCACCGGATGCCTGCGTACGGCGTCGGCGACGACGCCGGCGGTCTCGGCGAGATGCGGGGAACAGGTCGCGTACAGCACCACCCCACCGGGGCGGGTCAGCCGGATCGCCGCGGCCAACAGTTCGCGCTGCAGTTTGGCCAGCGCGGGCACATCGCCCGGGGTACGCCGCCACCGTGCTTCCGGGCGCCGGCGCAGCGCGCCGAGCCCGGTGCACGGCGCGTCGACCAGCACCCGGTCGAAGCCGGGGGTGAGCCCGGACTCCCGGCCGTCGACGCGCACCACCTCGACACCGAGTCCCGCGGTGTTCTGCTCCACCATCTCGGCGCGCCGTGGCGCGGGTTCGACGGCCGTGACCGTGGCACCGGTGGACCGGCCCAGCGCGGCCAGCAGGGCGGTCTTGCCGCCGGGCCCGGAACACAGGTCCAGCCACCGGCCGCCGTCCTCGCCGTCCAGCGGCGCCAGGGTCAGCGCCTGTGCCACCAGCTGGCTCCCCTCGTCCTGCACCAGCGCCCGGCCCTCGCGCACGGCCGCGACCCCGCCGGGATCGCCGTCACCGAGATACACCGCGTACGGCGAGTACCGCCCGACGGTGCCACCGGTCTGCTCGGCCAGCTCGGCGGCGCTCAGCTGCCCGGGCCGGGCCGCCAAGTGCACCTCGGGGCGGGCGTCGTCGCTGGCGAGCAACTCCTCCAATTCACCGGCCCGCGCTCCGAGGGCGTCGGCGAACGCCTGCCCGATCCACCTCGGGTGGGCGTGCACGAACGACAGGTGACCGATGGGGTCGGTGCCCGCCGGCGGGGCGAGCTCGGCCACCCAGGACGCCTCGTCGCGGCGCGCGATGGTGCGCAACACACCGTTGACGAAACCTGCTCGCGCCGTATCGAATTCGAGGCCCGCCTGCTCCACGGTGGTGGAGACCGCCGCATGGTCGTCGACGCGGGTGCGCAGCAGCTGGTAGGCACCGAGCCGCAGCAGATCCAGCAGCACCGGGTCGATCCGGTCCACCGGTCTGCCCGCCGCCGCGGCGATCACCGCGTCGAGCAGACCGGTCGCGCGGCAGGTGCCGTAGGTCAGTTCGGTGGCGAAAGCGGCGTCGCGCCCGGTGATTCCGCGCTCGCGCAGCAGCGCCGGCAGTGCGAGGTTGGCGTATGCGTCGCGTTCGGACACCGCGCGCAGCACGTCGAACGCGGCTTGGCGGGCCGGGTCCAGCCGCTTGCGCCGCATCGGGCGCTTCTTCTTCTCGGGCCGGTTCATTCGGCGCACCCGATGTCCTCGGCCCGGGCGCCACGCGCCCAGTCGGCGGCGTTCATCGGTTTCTTGCCCGGCGGCTGCACGGTGCCGAGCAGCACAGGCCCGGAGCCGGTGCCGACGTGGACGTGTTTTTTGTCCGCCCGGATCTGTCCGGGGGCGAGGCCGTCGGGTCCGTCGGTGGGCACCGTGACGGGGCCGACCTTGACCCTCATATCGCCGATCATCGTCCAGGCGCCCGGGTTCGGGGTGACCGAACGGATGCGCCGGTCCACGACGTGTGCGGGCAGGTCCCAGCGGATGCGGGCGTCGTCGACGGTGACCTTCGGTGCGACGCTGACACCGTCGGCGGGCTGCGGCACCGCGGTCAGCGCGCCGTCCTCGATGCCGTCCATGGTGGCCTCCAGCAGACCCGCGCCCGTCTCGGCCAGCCGCGCCAGCAGGTCACCGGCGGTGTCGTCGGGCCGGATGGTCTCGGTGACCACACCGAACACCGGGCCGGAGTCGAGGCTGCGTTCGATCTGGAACGTCGTCGCGCCGGTCACCTCGTCGCCCGCGGCCAGCGCGGCCTGCACCGGCGCGGCCCCGCGCCACGCGGGCAGCACCGAGAAGTGCAGGTTCACCCATCCGTGCCGGGGTACGGCGAGCAGTTCGTCGCGCAGCAGCGCGCCGTAGGCCACCACCGCGCAGCAATCCGGGGCCAGATCGGCGAGTTCGGCGACGAACTCTTCGGAGTTGGGGCGCTGCGGTTTCAGCACCGGGATGCCGTGTTCGGTGGCCAGCGTCGCGACCGGGGACGGGGCCGGGCGGCCGCGCCGGCCCGCGGCGGCGTCGGGACGGGTCAGGACCGCGACGACGTCGTGGCGGGGCGAATCGATGAGCCGTCGCAGTGACGGGAGGGCGGGTTCCGGGGTGCCGGCGAAGACGAGACGCACCGAGCCAGTCTAGGGAGCGGGTCTACCGCGGGGTCTGGTAGTACTCCTTCTCGGTCACCCCGGCCAACGGGGCGACGAACATCCACGGGATCGTCGTGAGCAACCGGTTGAGGGTGGCCACCGCGTCGTTGTAGTACTGCCGGGCGAACGCGAGTTTGTCCTCGGTGTCGGCGAGAGTGCGCTGAAGGTCCAGAAAGTTGTTCGACGAGTTGAGCTGCGGATAGTTCTGCCCGAGCGCCAGCAGCGGCGTCAGCGCCGAGTCGAGTTGTCGCTCGGCGGCGCTGCGCTGGGCCACCGAATCGCCACCGGTGGCCGACGTCAGCGCCGCCCGCGCATCGGTGACCCGGTCGAGGATGCCCTTCTCATGGGCCGCGAACGTCTGCACGGTCTGCACCAGGCTCGGAATCAACGATGCACGCCGGGTCAGCTCGACGTCGATCCCGGACAGCGCCTCGGCGACGCGGACGTCGGCGGAGCGGATCTTGTTGTACCCCATCACGAATCCGATCAGCACCGCCACGGCCAGCACCAGCACGACGACGAGCACGAAGCTCACCATGATCCACCTCCTCCGCCGCCGCCCCCGCCGCCGCCACCACCGCTGCTGAAGCTGCCGCCGCCGCCCGAGGACGAGGACGACGCCGCCTGCGATGCGGTGTAGGCGCCGATCGAGGACGACAGTGCCGAATCGAAACTGTCGAAGTCCGCGCCGCCGGAGTCGCCGGCGAATCCCGACGAGCCGGAACCGTGCGGAATGGGGTACCAATCGGGTTGCGGCGCAGCGGTTCCGGTGTAGGCCTCGTACTTCTTCGCCCACAGCGCCGCGACGCCGGCCGCGACCGCGAACGGCACGTAGGCGATGTAGAGGTCCTTGCGGGCCGAGAAGTCGAACCGGCTCTCCGCCGAGTCGGTGGACAGCATCCTGTGGAAGCCGCCGACCCGGGACCACAGCTCACGGCCCGCGGCGGTGCGCCGGGTGCCGACGCCGTCGCGCCACGACCCGGCCGACAGCATGAAGAACGCCGCGAACGGCAGCGCCCACATGGTCGTCGGGAAACCCCAGCGGAAGCACGCGCACACCATCAGCACGAACGCCGCCGCGTTGGCGGCCCGCAGCCAGAGTTCCTTCTTGCGGGGCACCAGCAGACCGTCGTCGATCGCCCATTTCCGGACGGCCGAGGACATGTCGGCCTTGGCCTTGCTGAGCTTCTCCCCCGACTTGGGTGTCTTCTTGGCCTCGAACACCGCGGTCTCGTTGAGCAGCTTCAGCCGCGACGCGACCGCGACGCTGACCGGGTCGACGTCGGACCACTGGCCCGGTTTGCCGATCGTGGTGATCGTCCAGTGCTTGTCGCTGATCCGGTCCAGCCGGACAAGGCCGCGTTCGGCGAGGTACAGCAGCGTCGCGGTCAGGCCGCGGGACGGGACGGACTCGGTGCGGATGTATTCGGTCTGCACCGGTCCGAGCCCGGGCGGCGGGGCGTACTGCAGCGGGAAGCCCGGAGGTCGCTCCAGCACGCGGCGGAACCCCACCAGCGCGGCGGCGCCGGCGAGCACGGTGAATGCCGCAACCCACCACACCCCGGTCAGCGACTGGCCGAGCACCCGATCCCAGCTGTGCGACCACGGCAGGGTCGTCCGCGGCGGGGTCGGCACGTCCACGCCCACGCGGACGGTGACCGGGGTGCGCGGAGGCAGGTCCTCGGCGCTCAACCGCACCCGGGTGCCGTCGACGGTCAGGTCGTCGCACGCACGGCCGACGCCGTAGCCGACCGAACACTGGGCGGTGCCGACCGCGCCGGGCAGGTCCAGCGTGATGTCGGCACGCTCGATCCGGTTGTTCCAGGCCGGGGCGATCACGTTCCAGAAGAAGGCGCTCGGTGACGGCGCCGGGTCGCCGACCGTTTCGGCGAACTCGCGGCCCGAGCCGACCTCGCCGGGGTCGAGGACACCGGGAATGGTGTAGCGGATCTCGAAGACGTGCTCGCCGTCGCTGAGGTAGCGGTCGGGATCCCCGATCTTCGCGACCCGGAAGCGATTCGCGTCCTCCCACAGCATCTCGTAGGTCGCGGGACGGCCGTCGAGCAGGATCGACTGGATCTCGGGTTTCTGCCGCATCGACGGGTCGTTCGGGTTGACCACATCCCAGTAGCGGAAGATCCCGTGACGCGCGGTGGTGTAGAAGTCGGCGGTGATCGTCTCGACCGCGGACAGATCGCCGGCGGCGTTCACGGCGATGTCGACGTCATAGTGCGTGATCACCACCGGGTCGTCGACCTCGGTGGAGCCGCCGGAGCCGCCGTCGAAGATCACCGGCCACAGCACACCGAACGCGATCAAGATCAACGGGATGAGCGCTTTGAGCACCCTCCCCGCCGACATGGGCATCAGCCTATGTGCAACGGGTCGATCTGGATGCGAACTGGCTCCTGATCGTGGCGTGCGCTTTGCACCGCCGCCGCGCGCCGCAGCGCCGCGGCCAGTTCCAATCCGCCGTCGCGAGGCACCCGCACCAACATCCTGGCGACCGGGACGTCCGGGGCGATCCCGGCCGGTCTGCGCGCCCCGACCGGAAGATCCACCGGCCCGAGCACATCGGCGCCCTCCGGCAGCGCGGCGGCCGCCAGCAACGCGTCCACCGCGACCGGGGCACCGTCGATCGCGGCCATGTGCGCCGCGGGCGGCAGACCGACCTCGGTGCGCGAGTCCAGTTCGGCCTCGGCGTGCCCGACGGGATCCCAGCGGATCAGCGCCTGCACGGTCGGGATCGCCGATTCGGCGACCACCGCCACCACCCCACCGTCGGCCCTGCTGCGGACCAGCGCCGACGCCGCCATCCACCGGCGCAGGGTGTCCTCGGCGGCGCGCAGATCCTGCCGCCCCAGCAGCGCCCAGCTGTCCAGCAGCAGCGCCGCGCCATAGCCTCCGTCGGCGACCGGCTCCACCCCCGGGGTGGACACCACCACCGCGGCGCGCTCGGGCACCGACGCGACGATGTCGTCGCCGCCCGAGGTGATCACCTGCGCGCCGGGGAACGCGCGCCCGAGCTCCTCGGCGGTGCGGCGGGCGCCGACGACCACCGCGCGGACCGCATCGGAGCCGCACCGGGCGCACCGCAGCGCGAGTTCCTCACGCCCGCACCACCGGCAGACCGCGCCGGGGGCGTCCCGGCCGGGCAGCGACAGCGGTCCGGTGCAGTGCCTGCAGCGCGCGACGGCCCGGCATTTGGCGCACGACAGCGCGGGCACGTAGCCGCGACGCGGCACCTGGACCAGCACGGGGGTGTGCTTGGCCAGCGCGGCGCGGGCGGCGTCGAGGGCGACGGTCGGCAACCGTGCGCTGTGCGCCGCGGCGTCCCGTTCGTGCGCGTAGGCACTGTCCTCCAGGGCGATCACCCGCGGCGCGTGTGCGCGCAGCGTGTGCCGGGTCGCGGTGAGGTCGTGCGCCCATCCACTGCGGACCAGCGCCTGCGCCTCGGCGGTGCGCGCGTATCCGCCGATCATCGCCGCGCAGCGCAGCTGGTGGGCCCGCAGCATCGCGACGTCGCGGGCGTGCGGGTACGGCGAGCGCGGCTCGGCCAGCGAATCGTCACCGTCGTCCCACAGCATCAACAGACCGAGATCGGCGACCGGCGCGAAAACCGCACTGCGCGTACCGATCACGAACCGCGCGTCACCCCGCAGCACCGCCAGCCAGCGCCGGTAGCGCTCGGCGGGTCCCAGCCCCGCCGACAGCGCCACCACCCGGTCGGCGTCGAGGCGGGTGAGTGCCGCCCCGTGGAGCAGGTCGACGTCGCGCTGATCAGGGACGACGGCGAGCACCCCGCGACCGGCGTGCACCGTCACCGCGGCGACCTCGGCCAGCCTCGCCGGCCAGGATTCACCGGGGAGGGCCTGCCACACCGCCCGCGCGGCCCTGGTCTCACGCAGCGCGGCGACGAACCGCTCTCCGCCGCTGTAGGCCGCCCACGCGGCGGTGTCGACCGGTGCGGCCGCCAGTGGCGCAAGCACCGCCGGGGTCTTCTTCTCCACCGTCGCGTGCCGCGGCGGCACGGCCAACCGCAGCACGTCGGCGCGGGTCCCGGCATACCGGGCGGCGACCGCGTCGACGAGACGGCGCACGTCGTGGGTCAGCACGCACTCGGGTGACACCACCTTGTCGATCCATCCGAGCTTGCCGGCATGGTCGGTGTCGGAACGTCTTTCGAGCACGAACGCGTCGACGAGCCTGCCGTGGAAGCGGACCTTGACCCGCACCCCGGGCTGCGCGTCGTCGGACTGCTCGGCGGCCACCAGGTAGTCGAACTCACGGTCGAGGTGCGGCACCGTCAGCATCGGCAGCACACGGGCGATGGGCTCGTGTTCGGCGGCCTGCCGGGCGGGTTTCACACCGCAGGTGTAGCAGACGGCGCGGACGTGCGGCCGAACAGCAGCCCCGCGGTGATCAGCAGCAGCGACGCCGCGTATGCCCACCAGATCGGCACCGCCAGGGCCTCCGAACCCAGCACGAACTTGCTGATGCCGATCATCGCGTCCGACACCGCGAAGCACACCGCGCCCAGCGCGGTCCACGGGGTCGGCAGGTCCGCCAGCAGCGCGACGCACACCATCGCGCCGAGCACGGTGATGTAGAGCGTGACGGGCAGTGCCATGCCCTGGTCGAGCAGCCGCGGCCAGAACCACACCAGCAGCGCCACACACGCGGTCAGGACGACCGCGGCCGCCGCGAGTCCGCGCGGGGACCGCCGCGCCAACGGCAGCAGCGCGGCCAGGAAACACAGATGCGCGATCAGGAACGACGCCAGCCCGAGGACGAACGACGGCTCCCACCACGGCATGGCCAGCAGGTAGTCGCCCGCCGCCGAGAACAGCAGCGCCGCGACCAACCACAGCCGCTCCCGCCGGATCGGATGGGTCAGCGCGGCACCTGCCAGCAGCACCGCCGCCAGCGCCTTGACCGCGGGTTGCAGTGCGAACTGGCCGGTCAGCTCGGCCCCGGCGGGCACCCGCGTCGCGGTCACGATCAGGAACACGCCATAGCCCGCGGCCACCGCCGCGGCACCGGCCCACAGCTTCCGGGTCATGCCGAGAAGTTACGGTATGGGACATGGCTGACCTTGATCCGGTACTGCAGAAGGTGCTGGAGGCGTTCCCGTTCCAGCTGAGCACCGACGGCGGACCGGAGGCGGCCCGGCAGCGGTTCAAGGATCTTCCCCGCGGCCCGGTGCATCCCGAGGTCGAGGCGCACGACCGCACGATCGACGGCCCCGCCGGACCGATCGCGCTGCGCGTGTATCGCCCGCCGGCAGAGGATGCGGCGCTGCCCGTGGTGGTGTTCATCCACGGCGGCGGCTGGACGGTCGGCGACCTCGACAGCTACGACGGTCAGGCCCGCATGCACGCGATGGGCGCCGGCGCCGTCGTGGTGTCGGTCGACTACCGACTCGCCCCCGAGCATCCGTATCCAGCCGCGGTCGAGGACGTCTGGGCCGCGACCCGATGGGTTGTCGAGAACGCGGGCGAGATCGGCGCCGATGCGGGCAGGCTCGCGGTCGCGGGCGATTCCGCGGGCGGCAACCTCGCCGCGGTGGTGGCGCAGTCGGCGCGCGACGCCGGGATCGCGGTGCGCCTCCAGCTGCTGTGGTATCCGTCGACGACCTTCGACACATCGCTGCCGTCGTTCACCGAGAACGCCAACGCCCCGATCCTGGACCTGAAGTCCTGCAAGGCTTTCAGCCGTTGGTACGTCGGCGATCTGGACCTGTCCGATCCGCCGGTGACGCTGATCCCGGCGCGCGGGGAGCTCTCGGGGCTCGCCCCCGCCTATATCGCGGTCGCCGGCCACGACCCGCTGCGCGACGACGGTCTGCGCTACGCGGAGTTGCTGACCGCGGCCGGCGTGCCGGTCGACGTGCACGAGGCCGAATCACTGGTGCACGGCTACCTCGGGTACGCCGGGATCGTGCCGGCCGCCACCGAGGCCCTCGAACTCGGGCTGAAGGCGTTGCGTGCCGCGCTAACGTGAGGTGAGCAGCAGGAGGCGCCATGACCGAGCCCGACGTCCACACCGTCATCGTCGGCGCGGGGTTCTCCGGGATCGGGACCGCCATCCAGCTCGACCGGGCCGGTATTCCCGATTACCTGATCGTCGAGGCCGGCGACCAGCCCGGCGGCACCTGGTACTGGAACACCTATCCGGGGGTCGCGGTCGACATCCCGTCGTTCTCCTACCAGTTCTCGTTCGAACAGAGCACGTCGTGGTCGCGGACCTACGCGCCGGGCAGCGAGCTCAAGGCGTACGCCGAGCACTGCTTCGACAAGTACCGGCTGCGGTCCAGGACCCGGTTCGCGACGGTGGTGCGCAGCGCCGAATTCGATGAGGCCCAAGGGCTTTGGCGTCTGAACATGGAGTCCGCCGAAGGCCCGACAACCGTGACGGCGCGGTTCGTCGTGAACGCCGGCGGCGCGCTGACGGTACCGAACCTGCCCGACATCGACGGCGTCGACACCTTCGGCGGACCCACCGTGCACACCGCCCGCTGGGACCACGACCTGGACCTGGCCGGGAAACGGGTCGCCGTCATCGGGACCGGCGCGTCGGCCGTCCAGGTGATCCCGGAGATCGCGCCGATCACGGCGCAGCTGACGGTGTTTCAGCGCACCCCGATCTGGTGCTTCCCGAAATTCGACGTCCCGCTGTCGAAGGCTGCCAGGTCGATGATGGGGTTGCCGTTCGGCCAGACGCTGCAGCGTTTCGTCAGCCAGGCCTATGTGGAGCTGACGTTCCCACTGGCCGCCCAGTACTTCACCGTCAACCCGATGGCCAAGCGGATGAGCAAGCTCGGGCTGGCGTATCTGCGCAAGCAGGTCCACGATCCGGCGGTGCGCGACAAGCTCACGCCGCGCTACGCGGTCGGCTGTAAGCGGCCCGGGTTCCACAACACCTACCTGTCGACGTTCAACCGCGACGACGTCGAGTTGGTCACCGAACCGATCGACGAGATCACCCGGGCGGGCGTGGCGACCACCGACGGGGAGCTGCGCGAGGTCGACGTGCTGATCCTGGCGACCGGCTTCAAGGTGCTCGACCCCGAGCACGTGCCGACGTACGACGTGATCGGCCGCGACGGCCGATCACTGTCGAAGTTCTGGAACGAGCACCGAATGCAGGCCTACGAGGGCATCAGCGTCCCCGGCTTCCCGAACTTCTTCACGGTGTTCGGACCGTACGGCTACATCGGCTCGTCCTACTTCGCGTTGATCGAGGCACAGACCGGGCACATCGTGCGCTGCCTACAGGAGGCCGGGCGCCGCAACGCCAATCGGGTCGAGGTACGCCAGGAGGCCAACGACCGGTACTTCGCCGAGATGATGCGCAAGAGGCACCGGCAGATCTTCTGGCAGGACAGCTGCCGGCTGGCCAACAGCTACTACTTCGACCAGCACGGCGACGTGCCGCTGCGGCCGGCCAGCACACTCGAGGCGTACTGGCGCAGCCGCCGCTTCCCGATCGACGACTACGAGTTCGCCGACCGGGCTGCCATCTAGATCAGACGGCGCCTATCTCGTCTGACTCCTCAACGCGGCTCGTCCCTCACCGCTTGATCGTCGTCAGACCGCGTTCTTCAGCTCGTCGACCTTGTTCAGCTGCTCCCACGGCAGTTCCACGTCGGTGCGGCCGAAGTGGCCGTACGCGGCGGTCGGCGCGTAGATCGGGCGCAGCAGGTCGAGGTCGCGGACGATCGCGCCGGGGCGCAGGTCGAACACCTCGCCGATGGCCTTCTCGATCTTGACCGGGTCGACCGTCTCCGAACCGAACGTCTCGACGAACAGGCCGACCGGAGCGGCCTTGCCGATGGCGTAGGCGACCTGGACCTCGACGCGCTGGGCCAGGCCCGCGGCGACGACGTTCTTGGCGACCCAGCGCATCGCGTACGCGGCCGAGCGGTCCACCTTTGACGGATCCTTGCCGGAGAAGGCGCCGCCACCGTGGCGGGCCCAGCCGCCGTAGGTGTCGACGATGATCTTGCGGCCGGTCAGGCCGGCGTCACCCATCGGGCCGCCGAGCACGAACTTTCCGGTCGGGTTGACCAGGATGCGCGGATCGGAGGTGTCCAGCGTGTCGTGCCCGAGCTCGGCAAGCACCGTGTCGATGACGTGCTGCTTGATCTCCGGCTCGAGCTGGCTCTCCAGGTCGATGCCGTCGGCGTGCTGGGTGGACAGCACCACGGTGTCCAGGCGCACCGGGGTCGTGCCGTCGTACTGGACGGTGACCTGGGTCTTGCCGTCGGGACGCAGGTAGCCCAGCGTGCCGTTCTTGCGGACCTCGGTCAGCTTGCGCGACAGGCGGTGCGCCAGCGCGATCGGCAGCGGCATCAGTTCGGGGGTGTCGGCGATCGCGTAGCCGAACATCAGGCCCTGGTCGCCGGCGCCCTGGGCGTCCAGCGGGTCGGCCGCGCCACCGACGCGGGTCTCGTGGGCGGTGTCGACGCCCTGCGCGATGTCGGGCGACTGGCGGCCGATGCCGATGTTCACGCCGCAGGTCTCGCCGTCGAAGCCCTTCTCCGACGAGTCGTAGCCGATCTCCAGGATGCGCTCGCGCACGGTGTTGGTGATGTCGGCGAACGCTTCCTTCGCGTTCGTGGTCACCTCGCCGACGACGTGCACCTGGCCGGTCGTCACCAGCGTCTCGACCGCGACACGCGACTTCGGGTCACCGGCCAGCAACGCGTCCAGCACCGAGTCACTGATGGCGTCGCAGATCTTGTCGGGATGACCCTCGGTCACCGACTCACTGGTAAACAGCCGAGCTTCGCTCACGTCCGATTTCCTTCCACTCAGCGCACCTGAGGTAGTTAGTTAGCCAACTTATAGTGCGGCGGCCACACCGCTCTGGGCGCCCCCAAGCACCCAAGCGTGTCCCCCCGCTGCGCGCAACCCTTACGCGCATGTCGATTTACACGTCGTGTTCCTGCGTCGCCGCCGACTGCAGGAATGCTGCGATCGCGTCCACAATACGGCTTGCCATCACGGTCTTCGACCCGTGTTCGAGGGCCGATTCCGAACCGTCGGCCGAGAGCAGCCATCCGTCGTTGTGGTCGACCTCGAATGCCCGGTTCTCCCCCACCGCGTTGACGACCAGCAGGTCGCATCCTTTGCGCTTGAGTTTCGACCGCGCGTGGAAGAGCACGTCGCCGTTCGCGTCACCGGTCTCGGCGGCGAACCCGACGATCGCCGTCATGTTCGGCAGTTGGCCGTCCCGGCGGGACCGGACCGCGCCCGCCAGCACATCGTCGTTGCGGATCAACTCGATGGCGGGATCGGTGGAGCTGTCCGGACCCTTCTTGATCTTGCTGGTGGCCGGGTGGGCGGGCCGGAAATCGGCGACCGCGGCGGCCATGACCAGCACGTTCGCCTCAGGAGCGTGTTTGGACACCGCGTCGCGAAGTTGCGTGGCGGACCCGATGTGGACGACGTGCACGCCTGCCGGGTCGATCAGGCCCGCGGTGTTGCCGGCGATCAGCGTGACATCCGCGCCGCGCTGGGCCAGTACCCGCGCGACCGCATAGCCCTGCTTGCCGGAGCTGCGGTTGCCGATGAACCGGACGGGGTCGATCGGTTCCCGGGTGCCGCCGGCGGTGACGAGTGCTTTCACCCCGGCGAGGTCGTAGGGCAGCGCGTCGCCGCGGGCCAGCAGCAGCTGCGCGACCGTGGTGATCTCTTCGGCTTCGGGGAGCCGGCCGGGTCCGGTGTCGGCGCCGGTCAGGCGCCCGGAGGCGGGCTCCATCACGACCGCGCCGCGGCGGCGCAGGGTCTCGACGTTCTCGACGGTGGCCGGATGCAGCCACATCTCGGTGTGCATCGCCGGGGCATACAGCACCGGACAGCGTGCGGTGAGCAGGGTCGCGGTCAGCAGGTCGTCGGCACGGCCGACGGCTGCGCGGGCCAGCAGGTCGGCGGTGGCCGGGGCGACGACGACGAGGTCAGCTTCCTGACCGAAGCGGACGTGCGGAACCTCGTGGACGTCCTCGAAGACCCCGGTGTGCACGGGGTTGCCGGACAGCGCTTCGAACGTGGCCGCCCCGACGAACTTCAGGGCGGACTCAGTGGGTACCACCCGAACGGAGTGCCCGGCCTCGGTGAGTTGACGGACGACTGTTGCCGCCTTGTAGGCGGCGATGCCACCGGCGACGCCGACGATGATCCGCTTGGCACTCATCGAGTCGCGCCGCGCGCCTGCTACTCGCCCTCGGTGTGCTCGAGGAGGTCGGCGTGGATCTCCCGCAGCGCGATCGACAGCGGCTTCTCCTGCAGACCCGGCTCGACCAGCGGGCCGACGTATTCGAGAATGCCGTCACCGAGCTGGTTGTAGTAGTCGTTGATCTGGCGCGCCCGCTTGGCGGCGTAGATGACCAGCGCGTACTTGCTCGACGCGCGGTCCAGCAGCTCGTCGATCGGCGGGTTGGTGATGCCCAACGGGGTGTCGTAGGCGCTGGCGGCCGACGGGTCGATGTCCACCGGGGACAACGGAGTACTCACGTAGAAATCTCCTGAAAAATTGGGCGTTAGGGCTGATCGCGCCGTACCGGCGCGTGGGCCACCAGCAAGGATACCAATTCCGCGCAGGCAGACTCCAATTGACTGTTGACGACGACCCTGTCGAAGTCACCTTGCGCGGCAAGTTCGGCTTTCGCCGTCTCCAGCCTGCGGGCCATCACCTCGGGGGTCTCGGTGCCGCGGCCGGTCAACCGGCTCTCCAGCACCTCCCAGCTCGGTGGGGCCAGGAAAACCGATGTCGCCTCGGGCATCGCCTGTTTGACCGCGCGGGCTCCGGCCAGGTCGACCTCGATCAGAACCGGCCGGCCTGCCGCCGTGGCGGCCCGGACAGGTGCGGCGGGCGTCCCGGAGCGCTGCAGGCCGCCGTGGATGTCCGCCCACTCCAGCAGTGCTCCGTCGTCGATGAGCTGCTGGAACTGCGCTGGCGTGACGAACGTGTAGTCCACTCCGTCGACTTCACCGGGGCGCGGATCGCGCGTCGTCACCGAGACGCTGAAGTACAGCTCGGGCACGCGCTCGCGCAGGCACCGCACGACGGTGGACTTCCCGACGGCAGACGGGCCGGACAACACCAGGACCGTGGCCCTCGATGCGCTGTCCGGCCCCCTACCTTCGTTCACGACCTCCCTTTACGAGAAGTCGAACTTTTCCAGCAGGGCCTTGCGCTGACGATCACCCAGGCCACGCAGGCGGCGGGTCGGGGCGATCTCCAGTTCGGTCATGATCTCCTGCGCCTTGACCTTGCCCACCTTGGGCAGGGCTTCCAGCAGCGCGGAAACCTTCATCTTGCCCAAGACCTCGTCGGTCTCGGCGTCCGTGAGGACCTGCTTGAGGTTGGTGCCGCCGCGCTTGAGCCGATCCTTGAGCTCGGCACGCGCTCGACGTGCGGCAGCAGCCTTCTCCAACGCTGCCGCGCGCTGTTCGTCGGTCAACTGGGGAAGGGCCACGGGTGTTCCTCCGTCTCATCACCATCAACTGATTTGTCTCGACTGGAAGTGGTGGGGAACCAGAACCAGCCAGCGTGGACGACCGTACCCACGGAGGCTGACGAAAGCGAACCCCACCCCCGGGTTCGACCGTCAAAAGCCCAGCGTGTAGGGCGCACCAGGGTGCCGCCCACGGCGGTTCGGCCGTCGCGTCGGCACGCGTGCCGACGCCGCCGGTTCAGGATGAAATCCCTGCTTATCGGCGGTATTCGTCGATATCGCCGGTTGCCTGGGGCGGATCGCCGGGCGCGGCGGTCCCGGCGGCGGCGCCGCGTGGACGGCGGACCTGAGAATTTCCCAGGTCATCGCGTGTCGGGCGTGTCGCGGTTCGGTAACGGAGGCTCAGGCGAGGTGCGCGACGGCGCTGCGCATCCGCTCAGCGGCATCGCGGATCGCGGACACATCCGGGCCGCTGCGCAGCACCTCGCGCGACACCGCGGGCAGCAGTTGGCCCTGGTGGGCCCCTCCGAGGCCCGCCAGCGCGTCGGGACGGCCGCCCTGCGCTCCGACGCCGGGTACGAGCACCGGGCCGTTCAGGGCGCTGACATCCGGCGGATCGGCCAGCGTCGCGCCGACGACCACGCCGACGGAGCCGGGCGAGCCGGCCGGGTTGAGCGCCGCGGCGGCGTCGACGATCGACTGGGCGACGGTGCGCCCGCCCGCATCGGCGCGCTGCACCGACGCACCCTCCGGGTTCGACGTGGCGGCCAGCACGAAGACCCCGCGGTCGTGGTCGCGGGCGGTGTCCAGCAGCGGCTGCAGTGACCCGAAGCCCAGATACGGCGACGCCGTCACCGCGTCGGCGGCCAGCGGCGAGTCACCGGCCCACGCGGCGGCGTACGCGGCCATCGTCGAGCCGATGTCGCCGCGTTTGGCGTCGGCGAGCACCAGCACCCCGGCCTCACGCAGCGCGGCGATGGTGCGCTCCAGCACGGCGTAGCCGGCGGAGCCGTACGCCTCGAAGAACGCGACCTGCGGCTTGACGACCGCGAACCCGTCGAACGCGGACACACAGATGTCGCTGAAGCGGGCCAGGCCGTCCGCGCCGGTCCCGAGCCCCCAACTGCGCAGCAGTTCCGGATGCGGGTCGATACCGAGGCACAGCGGGCCACGCTGTGCGATCGCCACCGCCAGGCGCTCGCCGAAACCGCCCACCGTCACGACCCCAGCGTGCTGTGCAGTTCCTGCAGCGACATCACGCCGATGTCGCCGCGGAGGCTCGCCTCGATGCCCTGCACCGCCGCCGACGCGCCCTGCACCGTCGTCACGCACGGGATGTTCATCGACACCGCGGCCGAGCGGATCTCGTAGCCGTCGATGCGCGGCCCGGAGTTCCCGTACGGAGTGTTGAGCACCATGTCGACGTCGCCGGCCTTGATCGCGTCCACCGCGGACGGGCGCGGATCGTCGGCGCTGGGTTGTTCGAAGTGCTTGCGCACCTCGTCGCACGGGATCCCGTTGCGGCGCAACATCTCGGCGGTGCCCTCGGTGGCCAGGATGTGGAAACCGAGGTCGGCGAGACGTTTGACCGGGAACACCAGCGAGCGCTTGTCCCGGTTGGCGACCGAGACGAACACCGTGCCCTCCCTGGGCAGCGACCCGTAGGCGGCGGTCTGGCTCTTGGCGAATGCGCTGCCGAAGTCGTGGGCGATGCCCATCACCTCTCCGGTGGACTTCATCTCCGGCCCGAGCAGCGAATCGATCTGGGAGCCATCGGCCTTGCGGAAACGATGGAACGGGAGAACGGCTTCCTTGACCGCGACCGGGGCGTTGCGGGCGGTGGTGGCGCCATCGCCGCTGCGGGCCAGCACACCTTCTTCGCGCAGCTCGGCGATGGTGGCGCCCAACATGATCCGCGCGCACGCCTTGGCCAGCGGCACCGCGGTGGCCTTGGACACGAACGGCACGGTCCGCGACGCCCTGGGGTTGGCCTCCAGCACGTAGAGGATGTCGTCCTTGAGCGCGTACTGCACGTTGAGCAGCCCGACGACACCGATACCGAACGCGATCGCCTCGGTCGCACGCCGCACCGCGTCGATGTCGCTGCGGCCCAGGGTCACCGGCGGCAGCGCGCACGCCGAGTCGCCGGAGTGGATGCCGGCTTCCTCGATGTGCTCCATCACGCCACCGATGTAGACCTCCGAGCCGTCACACAGCGCGTCGACGTCGATTTCTATCGCGTCTTCGAGGAACCGGTCGACCAGCACCGGATGTTCGGGCGAGAGCTGGGTGGCGCGCAGGATGTAGCCCTCCAGGTTCTCGTCGTCGTAGACGATCTCCATACCGCGCCCGCCCAGCACGTAGGACGGCCGCACCAGCACCGGGTAGCCGATGTCGGCGGCGATGCGGCGGGCCTGCTCGAAGCTGGTGGCCATGCCGTACTTCGGCGCGGGAAGCCCGGCCGCGGTGAGCACCTCGCCGAAATGGCCGCGGTCCTCGGCCAGGTCGATGGCCTTCGGGCTGGTGCCGACGATCGGGACACCGGCGTCCTGCAGCCGCTCGGCCAGGCCCAGCGGGGTCTGGCCGCCGAGCTGCACGATCACGCCGACCACGCCCGGGCCACCCTCGCCGGACTGCTGTTCGGCGTAGTAGACCTCCAGCACGTCCTCGAACGTCAGCGGTTCGAAGTACAGCCGGTCGGCGGTGTCGTAGTCGGTGGACACCGTCTCGGGATTGCAGTTGACCATCACGGTCTCGAAGCCGGCCTCGGTCAGCGTGGTCGCGGCGTGCACACAGCTGTAGTCGAATTCGATGCCCTGGCCGATGCGGTTCGGGCCCGATCCGAGGATCAGCACCTTGGGCCGCTCGGTCTGCGGCGCCACCTCGGTCTCAGCGGCGGGATCGATCTCGTAGCTGCTGTAGTGATAAGGAGTCTTGGCCTCGAACTCCGCGGCGCAGGTGTCGACGGTCTTGAACACCGGGTGGATACCCAGCCGCCGGCGCAGCGCCCGCACGCCGACCTCGCCGGCGAGTTCGGGCCGCAGCGCGGCGATCTGACGGTCGGACAGGCCGTGGTGCTTGCTGCGGCGCAGCAGCTCCTCGCCGAGCACCGGAGCCTCCAGGAGTTCCGCGCGCAGTTCGACGAGCCCGCCGATCTGGTCGACGAACCACGGGTCCACGCCGGAGGCCTCGGCGACCTCTTCGACCGTCGCCCCGAGGCGCAGCGCGTACTCGATGTCGTAGAGCCTGCCGTCGGTCGCGGTGCGCAGCCGCTCCAGGACCTCGGGGATGTCCCCGGTCGGGTCGGGCCCGGTCCAGAATCCGGCGCGGCCGGTCTCCAGCGAGCGCATCACCTTGCCGAGCGCCTCGATGAAGTTGCGGCCCAGCGACATCGCCTCGCCGACGGATTTCATCGTGGTGGTCAGGGTGGCGTCGGCGCCGGGGAACTTCTCGAACGCGAACCGCGGCGCCTTGACCACGACGTAGTCGAGCGTCGGCTCGAAGCAGGCCGGGGTCTCCTTGGTGATGTCGTTGACGATCTCGTCGAGCGTGTAGCCGATCGCGAGCTTGGCGGCGATCTTGGCGATCGGGAACCCGGTGGCCTTCGACGCCAGCGCCGAGGACCGCGACACCCGCGGGTTCATCTCGATGACGATGAGCCGGCCGTCTTTCGGGTTGACCGCGAACTGGATGTTGCAGCCGCCGGTGTCGACGCCGACCTCGCGCAGGATCTCGATGCCGAGGGTGCGCATCTTCTGGTATTCGCGGTCGGTCAGCGTCATCGCGGGGGCGACGGTCACCGAGTCACCGGTGTGCACGCCCATCGGGTCGAAGTTCTCGATCGAGCAGACGACGACGACGTTGTCGCGTCCGTCGCGCATCAGCTCGAGCTCGTATTCCTTCCAGCCGTAGATCGATTCCTCGATCAGCACGTTGGCCGACGGCGAGGCGGCCAGGCCGTCGCCGGCCATCCGCTCGACGTCCTCGGCCGAGTACGCCATGCCGGAGCCCAGGCCGCCCATCGTGAAGGAGGGCCGCACCACCACGGGCAGTCCGAGTTCGGCGACGGTGTCGCGGACTTCGTCCATCGTGAAACACACGCGGCTGCGGGCTGATTCGCCGCCGGCCTTGGCGACGATGTCCTTGAACTTCTGCCGGTCCTCGCCGCGCTGGATGGCGTCGAAGTTCGCGCCGATCAGCTCGACGTTGTAGCGCTCCAGCGCGCCGTTCTCGTAGAGCGAGACGGCGGTGTTCAGCGCGGTCTGTCCGCCCAGGGTCGGCAGCAGCGCGTCGATCTTGTTGCCGCGCGCGGCCTGCTGCGCGATGACCTTCTCGACGAAGTCGGGCGTGATCGGCTCGACGTAGGTGTGGTCGGCGTACTCCGGGTCGGTCATGATCGTCGCCGGGTTGGAGTTGATCAGCGTGACCTGAAGACCTTCGGCCCGCAGCACCCGGCACGCCTGGGTGCCCGAGTAGTCGAACTCGGCGGCCTGCCCGATCAGGATCGGTCCCGACCCGATGACCAGGATGTGGTTGAGGTCTGTCCGACGCGGCATCTCTACTGGCCCCTTTCACCGCGAGCGCGCGTGTCTGCACACGGCACGCCGAGGAAACTCATACGAACTCGCGCGCTCACGCGCGTCGACAGCTCGGTGTCTGTCACTTCTCCCCTGCCATCAGGTCGACGAACTGGTCGAACAGGTATGCGGCGTCGTGCGGACCGGCCGCCGCCTCCGGGTGGTACTGCACCGAGAACGCCCGGCCGCTGGAGAGCCGCACGCCCTCGACCACCCCGTCGTTCGCGCAGGTGTGGCTGACCTCGGCCTGGCCGAAGGCGGTGTCGAACGTCTGGCCCGCCTCCCCTTCCAGCGCGAAGCCGTGATTCTGCGCGGTGATCGCGACCCGGCCGGTGCTGTGGTCCATCACCGGGATGTTGATGCCGCGGTGGCCGAAGACCATCTTGTAGGTCGACAGCCCCAGCGCCCGGCCCAGAATCTGGTTGCCGAAGCAGATGCCGAACAGCGGAATCCCCGCGCCGAGCACCTCGCGGGTGACCTCGACGATGTGGTCGGCGGTCGCGGGGTCGCCGGGCCCGTTGGACAGGAACACCCCGTCCGGTTTGAGCTCGGCGATCTGCGCGAACGTCGCCGAGGACGGCAGCACCACGCTGCGCACGCCGCGGGCGGCGAAGTTACGGGGGGTGTTCGTCTTGATGCCCAGGTCCAGCGCGGCGACGGTAAACCGGTGCGGCCCTTCGGGATCCACCTCGTACTCGGTGTCGGTGCTGACCTCCCCGGCCAGGTCGGCGCCGAGCATCGGCTGCTGCTTGCGCACGCGGTCGACCAGCTCCTCGATCGGCGCCTCCGCCGCGTCGCCGGAAAACAGCCCGGCCTTCATCGAGCCGCGGCTGCGCAGATGCCGCACCACCGCACGGGTGTCGATACCTGCGATGCCGACGATGCCCTGGCGGCGCAGTTCGTCGTCGAGGGTTCCGGTGGCGCGCCAGTTCGACGCCCGCGGCGAGGGGTCGCGCACGGCGTAGCCGGCGACCCAGATCTTGTCGCCGCGGCTCTCGCTGTCCTCGTGGTTCCAGCCGGTGTTGCCGATCTGCGGTGCCGTCGCGACGACGATCTGGCGGTGATAGCTGGGATCGGTCAGCGTCTCCTGGTAGCCGGACATGCCGGTGGAGAACACCGCCTCGCCTAGGGATTCGCCGACCGCGCCGAACGCGGTGCCGGTGAAGACGCGTCCGTCCTCCAGGACGAGCAGTGCTTTGCGTTCGGTCATGCCACTTCCTCTGGGAGCCACTTCGAATGATCGCGTCGGTCGTCGGGGCGGAACCCGGTGTCGATCTCGGTGCCCGACGGCAACTTCCATCGGATCGCCAGGATGCCCTCGTGGGTGAGGGCCTTTCCGGCCAGACTCTTCTCGGCCCGGATCTCGGAGATGGACTCGTCCGGGATCCAGATCGGTCCGGCGCCGGTGCGCTGCAACATGATTCCTTCGGGATAGCGGGTCAGGACGGCCTTTGCGCGAAAGCCCAGGTCGCCGGCGGCGACGCGGTCGTTCCAGTGCGGCGCCAGTGTGCTGCCGACGTAGAGACCCTTGGTGGCCGGCACGAGCGCCGGGCCGACGGTGTCGGGTAGCGGAGGCAGGGTGCCGATGATCTGCATCTGTCGTGCGACGCGGTTGCGCCAGCCTCGGATCATGCCCTGGATCAGCACCGCGATCAGCAGTGCCAGCACCGCGGCCATGACCAGGGAGGCGACCAGCGTCGGAGTGTTCACGCGCCCGCCTTCCCGTCGCGGGCGGTGATCTTGCCGCGCAACAGGGTCACCGTCACGGCCGCGGGCAACTCCATGTCCTCGTACGGGGTGTTGTCCGACCGACTGGCCAGCGCGGAACCCTTCACCGTCCAGCGGGCGTCGGGGTCGACGACGGTGAGGTTCGCGGGTTCGCCGACCTCCAACGGCCTGCCCTGATCCGGCAGCCCGACGATGCGGGCCGGCGCCTCGCTCATCACCCGCGCGACGTCACGCCAGGTCAGCAGGCCGGGTTCCACCATGGTCTCGACGACGACCGACAGCGCGGTCTGCAGGCCGAGCATGCCGGGACGGGCGTTGGCGAACTCGCACATCTTCTCGTGTTCGCCGTGCGGTGCGTGATCGGTTGCGACGCAGTCGATCACACCGTCGGCCAGGGCCTGGCGCAGCGCGGCGGCATCGCCGGCCTCCCGCAGCGGCGGGTTGACCCGGTTGCGCCCGTCGTAGGTCTGCAGCCGGGTGTCGTCGAGCAGCAGGTGGTGCGGGGTGACCTCCGCGGTGATCGCGATGCCCTGCTCCTTGGCCCACCGGACCAGTTCGACGCTGCCCGCCGTGGACGCGTGGCAGATGTGCACACGGGCGCCCGCGTCGCGGGCCAGCAGCGCGTCGCGCGCCACGATCGACTCCTCGGCCGCACGCGGCCAGCCGGCCAGGCCGAGTCGCGCGGCGTTGGGGCCCTCGTGGGCGACGGCGCCCACGGTCAGGCGGGGTTCCTCGGCATGCTGGGCGATCAGCACGCCGAGGCCGGAGGCGTACTCCAGCGCCCGTCGCATGACCAGCGGATCGTCCACGCACACACCGTCGTCGGAGAACATCCGGACCTGACCCGCACCTGCGGCCATCAGCCCCATCTCGGTGAGCTGCTTGCCCGCCAGGCCCACGGTGACGGCGCCGACGGGGTGCACGTCGACGAGCCCGACCTGCTGACCGCGGTGCCACACGTGGTCGGTGACCACCACGCTGTCGGCGACCGGGTCGGTGTTGGCCATCGCGAACACCGCCGTGTAGCCGCCGAGAGCAGCCGCGGCCGAACCGGTTTCGATGTCCTCGGCGTATTCGCGGCCGGGCTCGCGCAGGTGGGTGTGCAGGTCGACGAAGCCGGGCAGCAGGATCTGGCCGGTGCAGTCGATCTGTTCGTCGGCCGACAGGCCGGCGCCGACCTCCGCGATCTGGCCGTCGCGCACCAGCACGTCGACCGGCTCGCCCTCCCCGTAGAGCCGGACGGCCTTCAACACCACGCTCATGCGCTGATCGCTTCCTTCTCGGCACCGACGAGCAGGTGGAACAACACCGCCATCCGGACGTGCACACCATTGGAGACCTGTTGCAGCACAGCCGATTGCGAGGAATCGGCCACCGAGTACGCGATCTCCATGCCGCGCAGCATCGGTCCGGGGTGCAGCACCACCGCGTGCTCGGCCAGCCGGGCCTGGCGCTTTTCGGACAGTCCGTAGCGCACCGAGTACTCCCGCGACGACGGGAAGAACCCGCCGTTCATCCGCTCGGCCTGCACGCGCAGCATCAGCACCGCGTCGGCGAGCGGCAGTTCGGCGTCGATGTCGTGGGACACCGTGACCGGCCAGTTCTGCACGCCGACGGGCAGCAGCGTGGGCGGCGCGACGAGCACGACCTCGGCACCGAGGGTGTGCAGCAGCGACACGTTGGACCGGGCCACCCGGCTGTGCAGCACATCGCCGACGATCACGACCCGCTTGCCGTCGATGGACCCGAGCCGCTGCCGGATGGTCAGCGCGTCGAGCAGCGCCTGGGTCGGATGTTCGTGGGTACCGTCGCCGGCATTGATGACCGACGGCCCGCCGTGCTCGTCGAGCGTCCAGGCGGCCAGCTGCTGGGCCGCGCCCGAGGCCGGGTGCCGGATGATCAGCGCATCGGCGCCCGCGGCGCGCAGCGTCAGCGCGGTGTCGCGCAGCGACTCCCCTTTGGCCACAGACGACCCCGAGGCGCTGACGTTGATCACGTCGGCGCTCATCCACTTGCCGGCGACCTCGAATGACACCCGGGTGCGGGTCGAGTTCTCGTAGAACATCGTGATGATGGTGCGGCCGCGCAGGGTGGGCAGCTTCTTGACCTCGCGGCCGACCAGCGCCTCGCGGAAGTGGTCGGCGTTGTCGAGGATCGCCGTGGCGTCGTCGCGGCTCAGATCGGCCGCGGTCAGCAGGTGCTTCACCTGGCAGGCCCTCCGTAGGGTGCGATGCGGACTCCGTCGTCGCCGTCGTTCTCGGTGAGGCGGACCTTGACGTTCTCGGCGCGCGAGGTCGGCACGTTCTTGCCGACGTAATCCGCGCGGATGGGCAGCTCTCGGTGGCCACGGTCGACAAGCACTGCCAGCTGCACGACCTTCGGCCGCCCCAGGTCACGCAGCGCGTCGAGCGCCGACCGCACGGACCGCCCGGTGTAGAGCACGTCGTCGACGAGGATCACCAGCGCTCCGTCGATGCCGCCCTCGGGGATGGAGGTTTCGGCCAGCGCGCGGGGCGGCTTGCTCATCAGGTCGTCGCGGTACAGCGTGGTGTCGAGCGCGCCGTGCGCGACCTCGACGCCGCTGAACTCGCTGATGTTGCGGGCCAGCCTGGTGGCCAGCGTCACGCCACGGGTCGGGATGCCGAGAAGGATCACGCGCGGGCCGTCGGGACCGTCGAGTGCGGTCTTCTCGATGATCTGATGCGCGATACGGGCGACGGTTCGGCTGACGTCCGCTGCGGACATCAGCTCCCGGTCTGAGCCGGACTGGTCAGGTGCGCCCACGAGGGAGCCGGACCTCCTTCTCCGCCTCACGGGACGGATCGTTAAAGGATGTCGAAAAACTGCGGCGAGCTTATCAGGTGCCAGAGTGTGACCGCGTGCACAGCGAAGTCGGCGATGCCGGAGAAGTACAGACCTGCATAGGGGCCCGCCCACGGTGTGGCGTTGTCCCGCAGCCTGTTTGATTGTCGATCGGTTGTCGGCGACCGCGGATTCTGCCGTCCCCTCCGCGGCAGAATCCGCAGTGCTGCCATTGTCGCGCTGTTTGTCGCCGACGACGGCGGTTTCGCCGGTTTTGTTGCATGGTGCCGGTACTTGATGCGGCCGCGGTCGGACGCTGACCTACCCTGGCGCGATGAACCTCGACCGCAACAAGACCTCCATCGTCGACGCCATCGATGCCGGGTTGCTGGCCGGGGCGGTGACGCTGGTCTGGCACGACGGCGAGGTCCGACAGGTCAACGAGCTGGGCTACCGCGACGTCGACGCGAGGCTGCCGATGCAGCGCGACACCATCTTCCGGATCGCGTCGATGACCAAGCCCGTCACCGTCGCGGCGGCCATGTCGCTGATCGAAGAGGGCAAGCTGGCGCTGACCGACCGGGTTGCGACATGGCTGCCGGAGCTGGCGGACATGCGGGTGCTCGTCGATCCGCGCGGGCAGCTGGACCAGACGGTGCCCGCGCAGCGCTACATCACCGTCGACGACCTGATGACCCACCGGAGCGGGCTGGCCTACATGTTCTCGGTGCTCGGCCCGATCTCCGACGCGTACCGAAAGCTCCCGACCCGCCAGGACCAGGACCGATGGCTGGCCGAGCTGGCCGCGCTGCCGCTGGTTCACCAGCCCGGTGAGCGACTGACGTACAGCCACGCCACCGACGTGCTCGGCATCGTACTGTCGCGCATCGAGGGCAAACCGCTCAGCGACGTCCTGAAGGACCGTGTTCTCGGTCCGTTGGGGATGGCGGACACCGGCTTCAGCGTCGGAGCCGAGGGCAGGCGCCGGACGGCGACGATGTATCAGCTGGACAAGGACAGCACCCTGCGTCACGACGTGATGGGGCCGGCGCCGATCGTGGATCCGCCGTTCTGCACAGGCGGCGCCGGGCTGTTCTCGACGGTGGACGACTATCTGCGGTTCGCCCAGATGCTGCTGGCCGGCGGGACGCTGGACGGCACCCGGGTGCTGTCGCAGCATTCGGTCGACCTGATGCGGACCGACCGGCTGACCGCCGAGCAGAAGCGCCACGACTTCCTCGGCGCGCCGTTCTGGATCGGCCGCGGGTTCGGACTGAACCTGTCGGTGGTCACCGATCCCGCGAAGTCGCGTCAACTGTTCGGGCCCGGTGGGCTCGGCACCTTCTCCTGGCCGGGCGCGTACGGCACCTGGTGGCAGGCCGATCCGTCGGCGAACCTGATCTTGATCTATTTGATCCAGAACCTGCCCAACCTGACCGTGGACGCCGCCGCGGCGGTGGCCGGCAACACCTCGCTGGCCAAGCTGCAGACGGCACAGCCCAAGTTCGTGCGGAGCACCTACCAGGCGCTCGGCCTCTGACGCGGAGTTGTCGGACCCGAGGCGTAGCCTCGGGCACATGTTCGAAAGTTTGTTCGATGATGACCGGCACGTCGGCATCGGGGCGTCGGAGGCCGAACTCCGCGTCCTGGTCGAGCGGTACGAGCAGCTGAAGTCCCGGGCCGCCGCCGCGCAGGCCCGGGTGACCGCGATATGGGCCGCCAAGCGCGCCGCGGCCGAAGAAGTCGGCGGCGTCCCGGCACGCAGGCGCGGCAAGGGTCTGGCCGCGGAGGTCGCGCTGGCCCGCCACGACGCCCCCGTCTGCGGCAACACCCATCTCGGCGTGGCCAGGGCGCTGGTGCACGAGATGCCGCACACGCTCGCGGCACTGGAGTGCGGGGCACTCTCCGAATACCGGGCGACCTTGATCGTGCGTGAGTCGGCATGCCTGTCGCTGGAGCACCGCGGGCAGCTCGACGCCGAACTGTGCGCGGACACCAGCAAGCTGGCGGGCTGGGGCAACAAGCGGGTCGAGGCCGAAGCCAAGCGGATCGCCGCCCGACTCGAC
This sequence comes from Mycolicibacterium parafortuitum, assembly GCF_002086815.1. Classification (GTDB taxonomy): domain Bacteria; phylum Actinomycetota; class Actinomycetes; order Mycobacteriales; family Mycobacteriaceae; genus Mycobacterium; species Mycobacterium parafortuitum. The sequence continues at coordinate 57,673 of NZ_MVID01000021.1, read as the reverse complement.
GCCGCCGCGGTGGTGGAGCGCTCCGCCAAGGCCGAACAGGACCGGTGCGTGACCACGCGACCCGCCCCGAACTGCATGGTCTACGTGACCGTCCTGCTGCCCGTCGCCCAGGGTGTGGGGATGTTCGCCGCACTCAAACAGGCGGCCGACACCACCTTCGACGACCGCTCACGCGGCCAGGTCATGGCCGACACCGCCTACGAAAGGGTCACCGGAAGGCAAGCCGCGCAACCGGTTTCGGTGTCATTGAACCTCGTCATGGCGGACACCACGCTGGCCGGCGACGACACCGAACCCGGTTGGCTCGACGGTTACGGCCCCGTACCGGCCGGCTTCGCGTGCAAGCTCACCGGCGATGCGGTCGCCGACAGAGACGCGAAGGCCATGCTGCGTCGCCTGTACCGGCACCCGACAAGTGGCCAGCTGGTCGGAATGGAGTCGCGTGCGCGCACCTTCCCCAAAGGGTTGGCGGCATTCATCGGAATCCGTGACCGCAGCTGCCGTACCCCGTACTGCAACGCGCCGATCCGCCACCACGACCACGCGACGCCCGACCGCGACGGCGGAAAGACCAGCGCGCGCAACGGGCTCGGCCTGTGCGAGGCCTGCAACTACGCCAAGGAGGCGCCGGGCTGGCGGGTCACCACCAGCGAGCGCGACGGTGAGCACACGGCGGAGTTCGTCACGCCGACGCAGGCGAGGTACTACTCGATCGCGCCGCCACCGCCGGGCACGCCGGTGTCGCGGCGCAGCATCGTCGAAGGCCGGTTCAGCGTCGACCTGGTCACCTTCGAGCCCGCGGCCTGACAGGACGCTACATCGAGCGCGAGAGCACCCGACCGAACTGCATCAGCCGCTGCATCTGCGCGAGCCCGCCGTTGTCCACGGACTTCACGAAACGGAAGGATTCGCAATAGATGTCGGTCTCGGCGACCGTCCGCTGCCGCGACCGGGTGATCAACTGCGTGTACATCCGCAGCTTCACCTCCGCCAGCCGCCTCGTTCCGTCACCGAGCACCTCGTACTCGGTGGACAGCACCTGATCGGTGATGGTGGACAGCAGGATCGAGCGCGCCGAAGCCAGCAGTATCCGGCGCGAGCCGCCGTCGTCGGTGTCGGACACGTCGTCGTCGGCGCGCCAGATGATCAGCCGGCGCCCGTCGGTGGCGAGCACTTCCTGCCACAGCGCCTCACCCCAGGATTCCTCGGTGAACCCCCGGGTCATCACGAACGACTTGATCGCGGGCGGTTCGACGACCGACCGGATCTGGTCCACCGCGAGATCGGGATCGCGCAGGTACACCCGTGCCGCGTCCTGCAAGCTGGTGTACGGGGCCCAATCCTGCGGCGCGCCCATCTACGTGTCGCTACCGCCGTCGCGGCCGCCCTGCACCGCAGCCGCCGCGGCGCGGATCTGCGGCGTCACCAGCATCACCTGGCCGAGCACTCCGTTGACGAAGCCGGGCGAATCGTCCGTCGACAGCTGCTTGGCCAGCTCGACGGCCTCGTCGACCGCCACCGGCTCGGGCACGTCCTCGGCGTGCAGCAGCTCCCACACCGCGACCCTCAGCACGGCCCGGTCGACGGCGGGCAGCCGGTCCAGCGTCCAGCCCTGCAGGTGCGCCGAGATCAGGTCGTCGATGTGGGCGGCATGCTCGGTCACCCCGCGCGCCACCGTCACGGTGTACGGGTTCAACGGGGAATGGTCCTCGGAACCCTTCGACGCCAACTCATTCCGTGCCTCGGCGACTTCGGCCGGGGTGATGCCGCGGGCTTCCGCCTCGAACAGCAGGTCGACGGCGCGTTTGCGCGCCTGGTGCCGACCCTTATCGCTCCTGCGGTCAGGCATTGACCCTTCCCAGGTAGCTACCGTCGCGCGAATCCACCTTCAGCTTGTCGCCGGTGTTGATGAACAGCGGCACCTGGATCTCGGCGCCGGTCTCCATCGTGGCGGGCTTGGTGCCGGCACTGGAGCGGTCACCCTGCAGGCCCGGCTCGGTATGGGCGACGAGCAGCTCGACGGTGACCGGAAGTTCCAGATACAGCGGGACGCCGTCGTGGAAGGCGATCTGCACCGGCATGCTCTCCAGCAGGAAGCCGGCGAGGCGGCCGACGAGCGCCTCGGGCAGCGGATGCTGCTCGAAGTCCTCGGAGTCCATGAACACGAAGTCGTTGCCGTCGCGATACAGGTAGGTGGCGTCGCGGCGGTCGACGGTGGCGGTCTCCACCTTCACGCCCGCGTTGTAGGTCTTGTCGACCACCTTGCCGGACACGACGTTCTTCAGCTTCGTGCGCACGAAGGCGGGGCCTTTACCGGGCTTGACGTGCTGGAATTCCACGATCTGCCACAGCTGGCCATCGATCTGAAGGACGAGCCCGTTCTTGAAGTCGGCGGTCGATGCCACGTGGGTTGTACTCCTAGCTTTCTAGAGGATCACCAGTTCCTTCGGGAACCGTGTGAGTAGGTCTGGGCGTTTGTCGACCACGAGCGTGTCCTCGATGCGGACACCGCCGCGGCCGGGCAGGTAGACGCCGGGCTCCACGGTCACCGCAGAGCCAGCAAGCAGTGTACCGGCGGAAGCGGAGTTGATTCCCGGCGCTTCGTGGATCTGCAGCCCCACCCCGTGGCCGAGACCGTGGCCGAAGTTGTCCGCATAGCCGGCGTCGGCGATGACCTGCCGCGATGCGGCGTCGACGTCCTTGAGCGCGACACCGGGTGCCAGCGCCTCGCGACCCGCCCGCTGGGAGTCGGCGACCAGTGAATAGATGTCGCGCTGCCAGTCGGCGATCGGGGAAAGCACGAACGTGCGGGTCATGTCGGAGTGGTAGCCGGCCACCAGCGCACCGAAGTCGATCTTGACGAAGTCCCCGGCGGCCAGCACCGCGTCGGTGGGCCGGTGGTGCGGGATCGCCGAGTTCGCGCCGGTCGCGACGATGGTCTCGAACGACGCTCCGTCGGCACCGTGCGCGAGCATCAGCGACTCGAGCTCGTTGCGGACCTCCTTCTCCGTGCGGCTAACGCGCAGCCCGCCGCCGTCGATCAGATCCCGCAGCGCGGCGTCGGCCGCCTCGCAGGCGAGACGGAGCAGCGCCACCTCGCCGGCGTCCTTGACCTCCCGCAACCCCTCGACGGTGCCCGCGGCCCGGACGAGTTCACACCCGTCGCCCGCCGCGGCCGTCAGCGCCGCGAACGCGTCCACGGTCACGACGTGGCTCTCGAACCCGAGCTTGCGCACCCCGTCCTCGGCGGCACGCTTCGCCAGATGCGGACCGCACGCGCGCTCGATGACCACCTCGGCGTCCGGCGCCTGCTGCGCCGCCTGGGTGCGGTAGCGCCCGTCGGTGGCAAGCACCGGCGTTTCGCGCCCGGCAAGCACCAGCAGGGCGGCGTTCGACCCGGTGAAACCCGACAGGTAACGCACATTGACCAGGTCTGATACCAGCATGGCGTCCAGCCCGGCATTGGCCAGCCGCTCCCGCAGCCGGCCGCGCCGCTGAGAAATCGTCACAGCGGCTGACGGTACTCGCTAAGGTGAGGCCCCATGAGCAAGTGGTTGGTGCGTGGACTGGCGTTCGCGGCCCTGATGGTCATTGTCCGGTTGCTACAGGGGGCGATGATCAACGCCTGGGAGACCAAGGCGGCTCTGATCAGCGCCGTGCTGGTCGCCCTGTACGCCGTGGTGGCCCTGGTCTGGGGTTACGCCGACGGACGTTCCGACGCGCGCCGCAACCCGGACCCGGACCGCCGCGACGACCTCGCGATGACGTGGCTGCTGGCCGGGCTGTTCGCCGGCGTGGTCTCCGGTGTGGTGGCCTGGTTCATCGGCTTGTTCTACAACAACCTCTACGTCGAGGGCCTGATCAACGAGATCACCACGTTCGCGGCGTTCACCGCGCTGCTGGTGTTCGTCTGCGCGATCATCGGCACCGCGCTCGGGCACTGGCTGGTCGACCGTAAGGCTCCGGAGCAGACGCGCCGCCGCGAGGACGACGACCGCGCCGACACCGATGTCTTCGCCGCGGTGCGCGACGACACCGCCGACTACGACTCCTACTCCGGTGCGGAAACCGAGCAGCAGACCTCGTCCGTCGCGCTCGCCGAGGACGAGACCCGCCCGGTCGACAAGCGCGACAACTGATCTGACCGACGCACGCCGAATCCGCGTGCGCGGACGTCAGTCCCGGGCGACCTCGGCGTAGGCGGCGGCCAGCAGCGACGGATCCGGCCCTTCGAGGCGTCCCGGCTTGCCCAGCCCGTCGAGCACCACGAACCGCAACACCCCGGCGCGGGTCTTCTTGTCCCCCAGCATCGCCTCCATCAACTGTGGAAGCGCGTCGGCGTCGTAGCTGACCGGCAGCCCCAGCGACGTCAGGATCGTGCGGTGACGCGCGGCGGTGCCGTCGTCGAGCCGCCCGGCCAGCCGGCCGAGTTCGGCCGCGAACACCAGTCCGACCGACACCGCGGCCCCGTGGCGCCACTGGTAGCGCTCCCGCCGCTCGATCGCGTGCGCCAGGGTGTGGCCGTAGTTGAGGATCTCGCGCAGCTGCGATTCCTTCTCGTCGGCGGCCACGACCTCGGCCTTGACCGCGACGGCACGCCTGATCAGTTCGGGCAGTACGGCACCGGTGGGGTCGAGCGCGGCGTCCGGGTCGGCTTCGATCATGTCGAGGATGACGGGGTCGGCGATGAATCCGGCCTTCACGATCTCGGCCATCCCGGCGATGATCTCGTTGCGCGGCAACGACTCCAGCGTCGCCAGGTCGATCAGCACCGCGGCCGGCTGGTGGAACGCGCCGACGAGGTTCTTGCCCGCTTCGGTGTTGATCCCGGTCTTGCCGCCGACCGCGGCGTCGACCATGCCCAGCAGCGTGGTGGGAACGTGCACGATGTCGATGCCGCGCAACCAGGTCGCCGCCGCGAAGCCGGCCACGTCGGTGGCCGCTCCCCCGCCCAGGCTCACGATCGCGTCCTTGCGGCCGATGCCGATCCGGCCGAGCACCTGCCAGATGAACCCGACGACGGGCAGTTCCTTACCGCCCTCGGCGTCCGGGATCTCGATACGGTGCGCGTCGATCCCGTTGTCCGCCAGGTGCTTCCGGATCACCTCGGCGGTCTCGTTCAGGGTCGGCTGATGCAGGATCGCGACCTTGTGCCGTCCGTCGAGGACACGGCCCAGATCGCCGAGCAGACCTCTGCCGATGATCACCGGGTAGGGCGGATCGGTCCGAACCTCAACCGTCACCGGCTCTGTCACTGCTCGTCCTTTCGCATGCACGACGATCCTTTGCCCTTCTGGGCGGCAACCACGGCGGGGCTCGGCGGCGCCTCGGTCGACGGCGTGGGCGTCAGCGACAGCGGCGCCCGCCGCCACACCGTGCGCCTGCGGCGCCGCTCGGGTTTGGCGTCCCGGTCCTCCAGTCGCGCGCAGATGTAGCGCACGACCGCGCCTGGGTTGCGGTGGTTGGTGTTGACCCGGATGGTGGCGACCTGCCGGTACAGCGGAACACGCTCGGCCATCAGGGCTTTGAACTTCTCGCCGCGGTCGGGTCCGGCGAGCAGCGGCCGTACGGTCGAACCCCCGGTGCGCCGGATACCCTCGGCGGCACTGATCTCCAGGTAGATCACGTTGTGCCCGGCCAGCGCCTCGCGGACACCCTCGGTGGTCACCGCGCCCCCGCCCAGGGACAGCACCCCGTCGTGGGTGGCCAGCGCATCGCGGATCACCTGCTCTTCGATCCGGCGGAACTCGGCTTCGCCGTCGGTGGCGAAGATGTCGGCGATGGTCCGCCCGGTGGTCTGCTCGATCGCGTTGTCGGTGTCCAGCAGCGGAACCTCCAGCGCTTTGGCCAGGCGCCGCCCGATGGTGGACTTGCCCGACCCCGGCAGGCCGATCAGCACCGCCTTCGGAGACATCAGGTCGACATCCCGTTGGTCGACGGTTCCCGCGCGGCCACCGAACGCAGGTAGTTGTCGATGTTGGCCCGTGTCTCGGCCAGGGAGTCGCCGCCGAACTTGGCCAGCGCCGCGCGGGCCAGCACCAGCGCCACCATCGTCTCGACCACCACGCCGGCGGCGGGGACCGCGCACACGTCGGAACGCTGGTGGATCGCGACGGCTTCGTCGCCGGTCGACATGTCGACCGTCGCCAGTGCGCGCGGCACGGTGGAGATCGGCTTCATCGCCGCCCGCACCCGGACGGGCAGCCCGTTGGTCATGCCGCCTTCGAGTCCGCCGGCGCGGTTGGTGGACCGGATCACCCCGTCGGGGCCCGGGTAGATCTCGTCGTGCGCGACGCTGCCTCGCCGGCGTGCCGTCTCGAAGCCGTCACCGATCTCGACGCCCTTGATGGCCTGGATCCCCATCACGGCACCGGCGAGCTGGCTGTCGAGCCGGCTCTCACCGCTGGTGAACGAGCCGAGCCCGACCGGAAGGCCGTGGGCGACCACCTCGACGACGCCGCCGAGGGTGTCGCCGTCGCGTTTGGCCGCCTCGATTTCGGCGATCATCAGTTCTTCGCTGCGCTTGTCGAACGCGCGCACCGGGCTGTCGTCCACGGCGGCCAGATCGGCGGCCTGCGGCGGCGGGCCGTCGTACGGATCGGACGCGCCGATCGAGATCACATGGGACACGATGTCGACGCCGAGCGCCTGCTTGAGGAACGCACGCGCCACCGTGCCGGCCGCGACCCGCGCCGCGGTCTCGCGCGCGCTCGCGCGTTCCAGCACCGGTCGCGCGTCGTCGAAGCCGTACTTGAGCATGCCCGCATAGTCGGCGTGCCCGGGGCGCGGCCGGGTCAACGGCGCGTTGCGGGCGGCGCTGTCGGCCAGCGCCTCGGCGTCGACCGGGTCGGGCGCCATCACGGTCTCCCACTTCGGCCATTCGGTGTTGCCGATCTCGATGGCGATCGGCCCGCCGAGCGTGAGCCCGTGGCGCATACCGGCCAGCAGCGTGACCTGATCCTGCTCGAACTTCATCCGGGCGCCGCGGCCGTAGCCGAGGCGGCGGCGGGCAAGCTGATCGGCGATGTCGCCGGAGGTCACGTGAACGCCGGCGACCATCCCTTCGACCATCGCCACCAGCGCCCGGCCGTGAGATTCACCTGCAGTCGTCCATCGCAACACGCGTCCCAGTTTCGCACGCCAGGTCAGCCGCGTTGAAATCCTGCCACGCCATCGTGCGCGGCCATCGCGCGCACGGCCGTGTCACACCGTCGCGGAAAGCCCGACCACGAGCCCGGCGGCCAGGCACATCGACGGCCCGTGCGGGACCGTCGAGCGCACGCCGCGCAGCCGCCGGCACAGCGCGAGCACGCCGGTCGTCAGCGAGGCGCCCAGCGCGGCGAGCACCCACACGTCGGCGCCGTAGACGCCGGTCAGCGCGCCGAGACCGAGCGCGAGTTTGACGTCGCCGGCACCCAGCGCGGCCGGTGCGATCAGGTGCACGGTGAGGTAGACGCCGAACAGCGCCGCCGCCCCGGCGACCGCGGCAAGGCCGTGCCCGGTGCCGGCCGCGACGACCAGGATCACCGCGGCACCGGGCAGGGTCAGCGTGTTCGGCAGCCGACGGCTCCGAATGTCGCACGCGCTCAACGCGATCAACCAGACCGCGACGCCTGCGGTGGCGATCCCGCCGGCGATCTCCCCCACCTGTCGAGGTTAAGCCCGCACCAGCGCCTGCCTCATCGCCTCTTTCGGAGCCGGCAGCCCGGTGAACTGCTCCACCTGGGCGAAGGCCTGGTTCAGCAGCATCTCGAAGCCGCTGATGACCCGGCCCCCGGCGGCCGCCACCGCCGTGGCGAGCAGGGTCGGCCACGGGTTGTAGATCGCGTCGAGCAGCACCGGTGTGCCGGCCAGCGCCGCGGCGTGCGGGGCGACCGCGTCGGCCGGGACGGTGTTCACCGCGACGTCCACGCGAGCGACGACCTCGGCCAACCGGTCGTCGGGCAGCCCCACCCAGTCGGTGTCCGCCCCGTAGGCACGACCGAGCCGCAGCAGCGGCGCCGCCTTCTCGGGGTTGCGGGCCGCGACGGTCACGTGGGTGATCCCGGTCTGGATCAGCCCGACGACGACGGCGGGGGCGGTCCCGCCCGACCCGATCACGACGGCACGCCGGCCCGTCACCTGTGCATCGGTCAACGCGCCCGCGACCCCGTCGATGTCGGTGTTGTCGGCCCGCCAACCGGTGGCGGTGCGCACCAGGGTGTTCGCCGAACCGACCGCACGGGCCCGCTCGGTCGCCTCGTCGGCGACGCGCAGCGCGGCGAACTTGCCGGGCATCGTCACCGACAGCCCGACCCACTCCGGGCCGAGACCTGCGACCAGGCCGGGAAGTTCGTCCTCACCGCATTCGATGCGGTCGTAGGTCCATCCGTGCAGACCCAGCGCCCGGTACGCGGCCAGGTGCAGTTGCGGGGACCGCGAGTGCGCGATCGGGGAACCCAGCACGGCCGCGCGCCGCGGCGCGTCACCGGGCCGAGTCGAGGACACCGTTGCGGATCGCGAGCTCGATGTTGGCCAGATGCTGTTCGTACTCCTTGGTGAACAGCGTGGTGCCCTGCATGTCGATGGTGACGAAGTACAGCCAGTCACCGGGCTCGGGCTGTTCGGCGGCGACGAGCGCGGGGCCGCCGGGTGAGCAGATCGGGGTGGCGGGCAGGCCGGGCCGCACGTAGGTGTTCCACGGCGTCATCTGCCCGCGGTCGCCGTCGGTGGTCGCGACCTCGATGCGGTCCAGCGGGTAGTTCACCGTGGAGTCGAACTCCAGGGTGCGACGCTCCGCGAGCCGGTTGTAGATCACCCGGGCGACCTTCGAGAAGTCCTCGGGGGTGGCCTCCCGCTGAACCAGGGACGCCACGACGAGCACCTCGTACGGCGTCATGTCGATCGCGGTCGCGGTGGTGAGCAGACCGCTCTGCTCGTACTGCGCCGCACTCGTGGAGATCAGCGTCGCGAGGATGTCCTGCGGAGGCGCCGACGGGTCGATGTTCCAGGTGCCGGGCGCGATCAGGCCCTCCAGCCTGCGGTGGTCGGAGCCCATCGCGTCGACGGCGTCCGTCGCCCACTCCGGCACCCCCAGCTCCAGCGGGGTCGCGGTCGACGCGACGTTCTTGAGGTCCTCGGCGGGCACACAGCGCCGGTCGCCGTCGAGGTCGACGCAGGATGCGTTGGAGATCAGCGTCAGGATGCCCGCGGTGACGGCGTTGGTCTTCACGTCGCGGACGTCGTCGAGCTGGCGGCCCTCCGGGATCACCAGTTTGCCGACCCGGTTGGCCGGATCGGCCAGCCGTTCCACCGCGGACGACGCCGGGATCTCGGTGCGCACCTTGTAGAAGCCGGGTTGGATCGCCGAGATCGCGGAGTTCCCGTCGGCCGCGTCGACGAACGTCTTGACGTTGGCGACGACATTGTTGTCCTGCAGCGTCTGCCCGATCGCGGTGGTCGAGTCGCCGTCGTGGACCTGGATGACCACATCGTTGACGCCGTCACCGGCGAAATCGGTGCTGCTGCCGCCGAACACCGAGTGCCACATCCGCGAGCCGAGGAACACCGCGACGACCGCGACGACGACGAGCATCGACAGTGCGACGACCAGGCCGGCACGCCGGCGGCGCCGCATGCGCTCGGCCCTGGCGCGTTCCCGCCGCGTCATCTTCTGACGGGGCGGGCCCACCGCCAACGGCTCGGCCCGGTCCGTGTGCCAATTGTCAGTCATCCAAGACCTCTCCGTGTGCGGGCAACGCTGCCCGCCTCTGGTCCAGCCAGTTCTGAAGGATCCCCACCGCCGCGGCCTGGTCGATCACCGACCGTTGGCCCCGGGCCCGTACTCCCGCCTCCCGTAACGCCCGCTGCGCGGTCACCGTGGTGAACCGCTCGTCGGCCAACCGCACCGGCACGGGCGCGATCCGCGCTGCCAGCTGGTCGGCGACGTCGGTGGCATCCTGCGCCGACGAACCCGCCCGGTCGGCCAGCGTCCGCGGCAGCCCGACAACGACTTCCACCACCTGATACTCGTCGACCAGCGCCGCGAGCCTGCGCACAAGCTTGTTGGCGCGCCGGTCCCGGGCCACCGTCTCCACCGGCGTCGCGAGGATCGCGTCAGGGTCGCTGACGGCCACGCCGATGCGCACGGTGCCCACGTCCACACCGAGCCGGCGGCCGCGCCCCGGATCGGGGGCCGCGTTCGGATCGCCGGGACGATCGGGTACCCGGCTGGTCCAGTCGGTGTCGGGCACGCGGCTAACTCCGGCCCATCTCCGCACGTATCGCTGCCAGTGCGGCGTCGATACCTGCCGCCCCCTTACCTGATCCCTGTGCCAGATCGGCCTTGCCCCCGCCGCGGCCGTTGACCGCGGCCCCCAGCACCTTGACCAGATCATTGGCGCGCAACCCGCGGTCCTGGGCGGCCTGGTTGACCGCGACCACGAACGGCACCGAGTCGTCGTCGCCCTCGGCGATCAGCGCGACGACGGCTGGATCACTGCCCAGCTTGCCGCGCACGTCCCCGACCAGCGAGCGCAGATCGCCCGCGGAGATCCCGCCGGCCATCCGCTGGGCGACCAGCCGGACGCCGCCGATCTCCTCGGCACCCGCGGCCGCGTTGGCCGCGGCGGCGCGCGCACCGGCCAACCGCAGCCGGTCGAGTTCCTTCTCCGCGGCACGCAACCGGTCCACCAGGTTCTCCACCCGGGCGGGCACTTCGTCGGAGGGCACCTTCAGCGAGGACGCCAGCCCGGCCAGCAGGGCTCGTTCCTTCGCGAGGTGTTTGAACGAGTCCAGCCCGACGTACGCCTCGACACGGCGCACCCCGGAGCCGACCGAGGACTCCCCGAGCACGGTGACCGGACCGATCTGGGCCGAGTTCTGGACGTGGGTGCCGCCGCACAGCTCCAGCGAGAACGGGCCGCCGATCTCGACCACCCGGACCTCGTCGGGGTAGGCCTCCCCGAACAGCGCCATCGCACCCATCGCCTTGGCCTGGTCGAGCGAGGTGTTGAACGTGTTGACCTCGAACGCGGCGATCACGGCCTCGTTGGCGACCACCTCGATGTCGCGACGCTGGTCCTCGCTCAGCGCGCCCTGCCAGTTGAAGTCGAAGCGCAGATAGCCCGGTCGGTTCAGCGAGCCCGCCTGGACCGCATTGGGTCCGAGCACCTGACGCAGCGCGGCGTGCACCATGTGGGTGCCGGAGTGGCCCTGGGTCGCGCCGTGGCGCCAGTTCGGGTCCACCGCAGCGACCACGGTGTCACCTTCGACGAACTCGCCGGACTCGACGGTGATGCGGTGCGCCCACAGTGTTTTCGCGATCTTCTGAACGTCGTTGACGGCGGCTTTCGCGGTCGCCGACGCCCCGGTCCCGGTGACGGTGCCCTCGTCGGCGATCTGACCGCCCGACTCGGCGTAGAACGGGGTGCGGTCGAGGATCAGCTCGACGCGGTCGGGGACGGTGCCGGAGTCGCCGGCCTGCCCGTGGGACACCACCGGGACCCGCTTACCGTCCACGAAGATCCCGAGAATGCGTGCCTCGGTGGTCAGTTCGTCGAAACCGGTGAACTCGGTGGGGCCGGCGTCGACGAGCTCGCGGTAGGCCGACAGGTCGGTGTGCGCCTGCTTGCGTGCGGCCGCATCGGCCTTGGCGCGCCTGCGCTGTTCGGCCATCAGGCCGCGGAAGCCCTCTTCGTCGACCGACAGGCCGGCCTCGGCGGCCATCTCCAGGGTCAGGTCGATCGGGAAGCCGTAGGTGTCATGCAGGGTGAACGCATCGCTGCCCGACAGCACCGTGGCCCCGGACGCCTTGGTGGACTGCGCGGCGTCGTCGAACAGCTTCGACCCGGACGCCAGGGTGCGGTTGAACGCGGTCTCCTCGGCGACCGCGATGCGGTTGATGCGCTCGAAATCGGTGACCAGTTCGGGGTAGGACGGCCCCATCGCGTCGCGCACGGTGGTCATCAGTTCGCCCATGATGGGGCGATCGACGCCGAGCAGCTTGGCGGAGCGGATGATGCGGCGCAGCAGACGGCGCAGCACGTAGCCACGGCCCTCGTTACCGGGGGTGACGCCGTCGCCGATGATGATCGCCGCGGTGCGGCTGTGGTCGGCGATGATCCGGTACCGGACGTCGTCCTCATGGTTGCCCTCGCCGTAACCGCGCGGCGCGATCGCGGCGACCAGGTCGATGACGGGCCGGACCAGGTCGGTCTCGTAGACGTTGTCGACGCCCTGCAGCAGGCACGCGATGCGCTCGACACCCATGCCGGTGTCGATGTTCTTGCGCGGCAGCGGCCCGAGGATTTCGAAGTCGTCCTTCGAGGTGCCCTCGCCGCGCTCGTTCTGCATGAACACGAGATTCCAGATCTCGATGTAGCGGTCCTCGTTGGCCTCGGGTCCGCCGTCGACACCGTATTCGGGTCCGCGGTCGAAGTAGATCTCCGAGCAGGGCCCGCACGGCCCGGGGATCCCCATGGACCAGTAGTTGTCGGCCATCCCGCGGCGCTGGATGCGCTCGAGCGGCAGGCCGGCCACTTGCTGCCAGATCTCGATCGCCTCGTCATCATCGAGATAGACGGTGGCCCAGAGCTTTTCGGGATCGAATCCGTAGCCGCCGTCGTCGACGGAGTTGGTCAGAAGCGACCAGGCCAGTTCGATGGCGCCCTTCTTGAAGTAGTCGCCGAAACTGAAGTTGCCGGCCATCTGGAAGAAGGTGTTGTGCCGGGTGGTGATGCCGACCTCGTCGATGTCCGGGGTGCGGATGCACTTCTGGACGCTGGTCGCCCGTGGGTACGGCGGGGTGCGCTGCCCGAGGAAGTACGGCACGAACTGCACCATGCCCGCGTTGACGAACAACAGGTTGGGGTCGTCGAGGATCACCGAAGCGCTGGGCACCTCGGTGTGGCCCGCCTTCACGAAATGATCAAGGAACCGCTTCCTGATCTCGTGTGTCTGCACGTCCTGACGTCCTTCGGCTCAACCTGCGAATACTCGACCGCACTACAGTACCGGTCTGGGTCGCGAGGGTTTCGACGGACGACGGGGTCAGCCCGCCACGAAGCTGAGCCGGACCGATCGGCGGGGGTTGTCCCTGTTCAGGTCGACCAGCACGATGCTCTGCCAGGTGCCCAGCAGCGGTTCTCCGTCGGCGACGGGCACCGTCACCGACGGGGACACCAGACCGGGCAGCACGTGGTCGGCTCCGTGCCCGGGCGAGCCGTGCCGGTGGCGGTAGCGGTCGTCGCGCGGCAGCAGCCGCTCGAGGGTGTCGACGAAATCGTGATCGGAGCCCGCGCCGGTCTCCAGGACGGCGATGCCCGCCGTCGCGTGCGGCACGAACACATTGCACAGTCCGTCTCCGCGGCCTGCGCAGAAGTCGCGCACCGCATCGGTCAGGTCGACGGTCGTGCGCCGCGAGGTGTCGAGGTCGAGTACGTCGGTGTGCACGAGTCGAGGGTACGGAGAAGTCGTTTGACGCCGGCGTTTATTCGGTCAGGGGCAGGGGTATTTCAGCCGCAGCCGCAACTTCCCACGGAGGTAGAAATGACCATCACCGGCATCATCACCGCGATCCTCGTCGGCATCGTCGTCGGCGTGCTCGCCCGGCTCGTCTTGCCCGGCAAGCAGAAGATCGGCGTACTCCTCACCGTCCTGGTCGGCATCGTCGCGGCGTTGGTCGGTACGGCGCTCGCCCGGGCGATGGGCCTGGCCGCAGTCGCCGGCGACTTCAACTTCGGTGAGTTCATCGTCCAGGTCGTCGTCGCCGTCGCCGGTGTCGCCCTCGTCACCGCATTGATGGGCCGGCGCCGCAGCGGCCTGATGGGCGGCCGCCGCTCGGGCATCCTGCGCTGAGCAACCTGAAGACACCATCCTGGTGATCCCGGCTGGGCCCCCGACCGGCCGGGATCACCCCCGTCTGGAGGCTTTCCGGGCGATAACTACAGCCGGCCCAGCAGCGCGTCGAGTTTCTCGTATCCCTGGGCCATACCGTGTTCCATGCCGGAGGACAGCAGCGCGTCGCGCGCCTCGACGGTCGAACAGATGGACCGCCCGCGGAGCCGTGAGCGGTTCCCGCCGAGGTCGTCGAACCACAGGAATTCGAGATTCACCGAGTCCGGCGCTCCGTCGAATTCAAAGGTTTGCAGGATGAATTCGTTCGGCCGCACGGTGTGGAACGTGCCGTGGAAACCGTACGTGCCCTGCGCGTCCCGATGCGAGTAGCGGTACCCGCCGTGATTGTGGAAGTTCCACTCGGTCATGTCCATCTCCAGCCCGTCCGGGCCCAGCCACTGCGTGATCAGTTCGGGTTCGGCGTGCGCCCGGAACAGCGCGGCGACCGGGGCATCGAAGTCCCGGGTGAATTCCATGGCCAGGGTGTCGACGGGTGTGGTGAGGTCGAGGGCGGTCGTCATGGAAACGTCCTTTCGTGTCGGTGGTTCCACGTGTCGGTGGTTCCCAAGAGTCGACTCGCCCTGAGCCGAGATCTCATCGGCAGGAACTCAGCGCCGCCGGCGGATGATCGCGCGCAGCTTCTCCAACCGCGTGGTGATCTCGCGCTCCGTGCCGTGGTTGGTGGGCCGGTAGTAGTCCACGCCGACCAGTTCGTCGGGCGGATACTGTTGCGACGCAACGCCACCGGGATGGTCGTGGGCGTACTTGTACCCGACCGCGTTGCCGAGTTTCTGCGCCCCGGAGTAGTGCCCGTCGCGCAGGTGGGCAGGCACCAGACCGGCCTTGCCCGCACGGATGTCGGCCATCGCGGCCCCCAGCGCGGTGGTGACCGCGTTCGACTTCGGCGCGGTCGCCAGGTGCACCGTCGCGTGCGCCAGGGTCAGCTGCGCCTCCGGCATCCCGATCAGCTGTACCGTCTGCGCCGCCGCGACCGCGATCGGCAGTGCGGTGGGGTCGGCCATCCCGATGTCCTCGCTGGCCAGGATCATCAGCCGGCGGGCCACGAAGCGCGGATCCTCCCCCGCGACGAGCATCCTGGCCAGATAGTGCAGCGCGGCGTCGACGTCGGAACCGCGCACCGACTTGATGAACGCGCTGACCACGTCGTAGTGCTGGTCGCCGTCGCGGTCGTAGCGCAGCGCCGCCTTGTCCAGCGACTGCTCGATCACCTCGACGGTGACCGTCTCCCCCGATTCCGAGACCGTTTCGGACGCGACTTCCAGCGCCGTCAGCGCGCGCCGCGCATCCCCGGCCGACAGTTGCACCAGTTGGTCGACGGCGTCGTCGGTGACCTCGACCTTGCCGCCGAGCCCCCGCTCGTCGCTGATCGCCCGCCGGAGCACCGTGGCGACATCGGCTGGTGTCAGCGGCTGCAACTGCAGGATCAGCGACCGGCTCAGCAGCGGCGCGACCACGGAGAACGACGGGTTCTCGGTGGTCGCCGCGACGAGCAGCACGACCCGGTTCTCGACCGCGGCCAGCAGCGCGTCCTGCTGGGTCTTGGAGAATCGGTGCACCTCGTCGATGAACAGCACGGTCTGCTCGCCGCGCATCGCCGCCTGCCGCGCGATGTCGATCACCGCGCGGACCTCTTTGACCCCGGCCGCCAGCGCGGACAGCGCCTCGAACCGGCGGCCGGTGGCCTGGGAGATCATCGACGCGAGCGTGGTCTTGCCGGTGCCGGGCGGGCCGTACAGGATCACCGACGCCGCGCCGGAGCCTTCGATGAGCCGGCGCAGTGGCGAGTTCGGTTTGAGCAGGTGGTCCTGGCCGACGACCTCGTCGAGGTTCGCCGGACGCATGCGCACCGCCAGCGGAACGGACGCACCGACCGGTCCCGCGGCGGGCGGCGCCGGCTCCCCGGGCACGTCGAACAGGCTGTCGGACACGCTCCCTGCTTACACGGGTGCGGTGACGAAGTCGATGAGCTCCTCGACCCGACCGATCAGCTCGGGTTCCAGGTCGGTCCAGTCCCGCACCCGGCCCCTGATCTTCTGCCAGGCCGCGGCGATATCGGCCTGGTCGCGGTGCCGCCATCCCAACGCCTCGCACACGCCGTGCTTCCAGTCCTGACCCTTCGGGATCACCGGCCAGGCGGCGATGCCGAGGCGTGCGGGCTTGACCGCCTCCCAGATGTCGATGAACGGATGCCCGACGACCAGCGTGTGCTCACCGCCCGGGCCGCGTCGGACCGCGTCGGCGATACGCGCCTCCTTCGACCCGGTGACGAGGTGGTCGACGAGCACCCCGAGCCGCCGTCCCGGCCCGGGCCGGAAGTCGGCGACGATCGCGGCGAGGTCGTCGACGCCGCCGAGGTACTCGACCACGACGCCTTCGATGCGCAGGTCCTCACCCCACACCTGCTCGACGAGCTCGGCGTCGTGCCGGCCCTCGACGTAGATGCGGCTGGCCAGGGCGACTTTCGCCCGCGCGTTCTTCACCGCGACCGAGCCCGAGGCGGTACGTGTCGGAGCCTTCGGGCCGGCCTTCTTCGGCGCGGTCAGGATGACGGGTTTGCCGTCGATCAGGTAGCCGGGGCCGACCGGGAACGGCTTGGTCCTGCCGTTGCGGTCTTCGAGCTCCATCCGGCCGTACTCGACGCGCACGATCGCGCCGACGAACCCGGTCTGGGCGTCCTCGACGACCATCCCGATCTCGATCGGGGTCTCGACCGAGCGCGGTTTGCGGGCCTGGTGCGGATTGTTGGCCAGGATGTCAGCGCCATAGCGATCAGCCACCGGGTGATCCTAGGAAGAACAGCGGCCATTCCCGCCCAACCGGACCCGTGTGTTGCGCATGAGCCATGATCATCCGGTGACTGATCTGACGGCCTACGGTCCGTGGGCGGTGATCGCGGGCGGCTCCGAAGGGGTCGGCGCCGAGTTCGCCGCGCAGCTCGCCGAGGCAGGCGTGAACCTGGTGCTCGTCGCACGCAAACCGGAGCCGCTGGAACGCACGGCTGCCCGCTGCCGCGAGCTGGGTGTGCAAACCCGCACCCTGGCAATCGATCTCATCGACGGCGTGGACGAGATCGTCACCGCGACCGCGGACCTGGAGGTGGGCCTGCTGATCTACAACGCGGGCGCGAACACCTGCAGCGAGGAGTTCCTCGACGGTGAGCTCGCCGATTTCGGCAGGGTCATCGACTTGAACATCACCGCGTTGATGGCGCTGGTGCAACACTTCGGCCGGCCGATGCGCGAGCGGCGCCGCGGCGGGATCCTGATGGTCGGTTCCATGGCCGGCTACCTCGGTTCGGTGCGGCACAGCGTGTACGGCGGGGTCAAGGCGTTCGGCCGGATCTTCGCCGAGAGCCTGTGGCTTGAGTTGCGCGACTACGACGTTCACGTCCTCGAGCTGGTACTCGGGGTCACCCGCACCCCGGCGATGGAGCGGGTCGGGCTGAACTTCGACGTGCCGGGACTGCGGGTCGCCGAACCCGCCGACGTCGCCGCCGAGGGGCTGAGCCGGCTCCCGCACGGACCGGTGCACGTCGCCGGGGGCAACGATGCCGACGTCGCGCGGCGCAACGATCCCGACCGGGCGAAGGTGGTGCTGGGCACCCACCGGTTCATGCAGAAACTGATCGGTGAGAGCCGATGAGCCCAGACCCGATGAGCGACGAACGACTGGCCGAGTTGGAGCGGCGGCTGCGCCGCGTCGAGGACGAACGCGAGATCGAGCGGATGATCGCCCGGTACGGTCCGTTGGTCGACGCCGGTGACGCCGACGAGGCCGCGGCGCTGTGGGCCGAGGACGGCACCTACGTCGTCGAGGGCTGGACCATGCAGGGCCGCGACGACGTCGCCGCGATGGTCCGCTCCGACGAGCACCAGGGCCTCATCGCGCGCGGGTGCTGCCATTTCCTGGGCCCCGCGGTCGCCACGGTCGACGGCGACGAGGCCACCGCCGTGTGCGAGTCCGTGCTCCTCGTGCACCGCGACGGCCGGTTCGTTGCCGCCCGCGCCGGCGCGAATCACTTCCGGCTGCGCCGGGTCGACGGGCGCTGGCGGATCACCAGCAGGACGTCGATCGCGCTGACCGGCAATCCCGAAGCGCGGCAACTGCTTTCCGACGGTGCCACACCGGGGCGCAGCAGTTAGCCGAGCTGCTGGTTCTGGTCCTCGACCGGGGCGCCGACCTCGGCGAGCTTCACCGGGTTCGACGTGATCTCGTCGATCACCGTGTGGATGAACCGCATCTTCTCCAGCACCGGCGGCGGAAGCACGAACGGGTACACGTCTTCCTTGCCCATCGAGCGGTTCAGCTGGTTCAGCGCCCAGGACAGCGGCAGCCACTGGTCGATCATCACGTCGAAACTGCTGGGGCCCAGCACCCTGCGCTCGTAGGTCGCGGTGGCGGGTGCGAAGCCGAACGCCGCGGCGGTGTCGAGGGTGTCACGGATGTGCAGGTAGTGCGCGAACGTCTCGGCCCAGTCCTCGGCCGGGTGCATCGTGGCGTACGAGGAGACGTAGTCGTCCTCCCAGCCCGCGGGCGCCCCTTCGCTGTAGTGCCGGTCCAGTGCGGCCTGGTAGTCAGCCTCGGGATCACCGAAAAGCTCGTGGTAGCGCTGCAGGTAGTCCTGCGACGTCCCGATCAGCCGGTACTGGTAGTAGTGGCCGATCTCGTGGCGGAAGTGCCCCAGCAGCGTCCGGTACGGCTCGTCCATCGAGATCCGTAGTTGCTCGCGGTGCACGTCGTCGCCCTCGGCGAGATCCAGTGTGATCACGCCGTTCTCGTGGCCGGTGAACACCTTCTCGAACTGGCTGGACAGCAGATCGAAGGCCAGACCGAACTCGTGGTCGACGTCACGGCCGACGATCGGCAGCTTGAGCTCGTGCAGTTCGGCGATCAGCCGGCGCTTGGCCCGCTCCGCGTCGGCGAACGCCGCCAGCGCGACGGTGTCGGCGTCGTTGGGGCGGGTCCGGGTCAGCGCGCACGACACACACAGCTTGGCGATCGGCCCCTTCTCGACCAGCCAGTTACATTCGGCCAGATGCAGATTCGCGCACAGCTGGTACTGCCGCTCGTCGACCGCTCCTGCGTGTTCACTCTCTCCGGGAGGGGCGATCACCAGCAGAGCCATGTCGTCGAGCGAAAAGCCCAGCGCGCTCTTGCAGTTCAGGCACAGCGAGTTCTCGAACGACAACCGTTGCCCGCAGTTGGGGCAGGTGAAGTCACGCACGGAGGACTCCCCCGGCGTGCGGGGCGACATCGACCGAGACGTCGATCACGCTGCTCTCGGAGTCCGTGTAGATGATGCCGCGCAATGGCGGCACATCGGCGTAGTCGCGGCCGAATCCGACCGTCACGTACCGTTCGTCGACCATCTGGTTGTTGGTCGGGTCGAGGCCCAGCCACAGGTTCTGCGGTGTCCACACCGACGCCCAGGCGTGCGTCGCGTCCACTCCCACCATGCGTTCCTTCCCGGGAGGCGGGTCGGTCGCCAGATATCCGGAGACATAGCTGGCGGCCAGACCGTTGGCGCGCAGGCAGGCGATCGCCAGCCGCGCGAAGTCCTGGCATACCCCTTCCCGCGCTGCCAAAACCTCGCTCACCTGGGTGGATACCGTCGTCGACCCCGACCGGTAGGTGAAGTCGGTGTAGATCCGGGACGTCAGGTCGCGCAGCACCTCGATCAGCGGCCGGCCCGCGACGAAACTCGGTGCGGCGTAGGCACGCACCTCGTCGGTGATCTCGGGTGGCTGCAGGTCGAGGGTGAACTCGGTCGCCAGTGCCCCGTCGGCGCCGACGGGGCGCGCGATCTCCCACGGCGCCCGCGCCGACGGCCCCTGGTACAGGTCCGGCGGCGGCGGGTCGACCTCGACGACGGAGCGGCTGGTGACGACCAGCCGGTGGTGCTTTTCGGTGACGTGGAAGTACGAGCTGATGTTGCCGTAGCCGTCCCGGCTGGTGGAGCTGTCCTCGGGTTCGGGCTCGATGACCAGCTCGTGGAACAGGCAGCGTTGACGGGCCGAGTCGCGCGGGGTCAGGAAGCCGCGGCCGTAGGAGCTCGTGACGACATCGGAGTACCGGTACTCGGTGCGGTGGGTGATCTCGTAGGTGCGGCTGGCCGCGGACGCGGTGGGGCCGTCGGGGAACGCCGTCACGGCACCATCCGCCGTTCGTCGGGTCCCCACAGCGGCTGCATGTCGCCCGGCAGGGACAGATGGATCGCGGTGATCACCGACGAGAGCTCACGCAGATCTCGGTGGATGGCCGACATCAGCGCGTCGAGTTCCTCGCGTCGGCCGTCGGCGGTGGCGTCGTCGAGTTCGGCGGGTTCGATGCGGCGCAGCCGGGCGGCGATCTCGTCGACCATCCGTTCGGGGCGCGACGACCCGGTCGCCCCGGGCAGCGACTTCAGGTGCGCGCGTAGCAGTTCGAGTTGGTAGACCAGCGAGCGCGGGTTCTCGACGTCGAACAGCACCAGCTCGGCGACCCCGGCGATGCTGATCTTGCCGGGGTTACGGCGCCGGTAGATGACCAGCGACTCGCACGCCACCAACGTGGACTCGGTGACGGTCTGCTCGGCGCCCGGGGTGCGGACGGTGCTCAGCGTGGAGCGCAGCAGCGCGGTCAGCGCGAGGCCCCGTTCGATGCGTTTGCCGATGTCCATCATGGTCCAGCCGACGTCGCGCACCATCGACTCGGACACCACCCCCGACAGGGCCAGCATCCCGGCCAGGGTCAGCGTGTTGGTCGAGGCGAGGAACGCATCGCCTTCGGCCTGCGAATCCGGCGGTGTGTCAGGGGCGTTCAGCAGCGCCCGCTCGACGGCCGACAGCACCATCCAGGTGTCGTTGGACATCTGGTCGCGCACCGCGCGCGCGGACAACGCCAGCCGCTCCACCGACTGGGCCAGCGAACCGGGGCGGTGCCGATCGGCGGTCAGTGCCCACAGCGTGGTCGGTGCGGTGGCCACCATCTCGGCGTAGTCGCCGCCGGCGCCGGTGTCGGTCCCGGTGAGCTGTCCGAGCGCGGTCAGCAGCACCGGGACGCATTCGCTGCCGTCCATCGTTCTGCGGTAACGGAATTCGTGGTAGCGCTCGCGGGTCACGGTCAGCAGCCGCGCCATCTGCTCGGCGCGTTCGGAGTAGCGGCCGATCCAGAACAGGTCCGACAGCACGCGAGGCGAGCTGACCTCCTGGATCGGGCTCGCCATGGCGGGCGCGGGCAGCCCGGGGGCGTCGCTCGGGATCTTCTCCGCGGTGACCCGGCTCGGGGTGCGCACCCAGACATCTTTGGCGGCAACGGTTTCGAGTTGGTAGGCAGACGGCCCGTCCGCCAGCAGGTAGCCGAGCCCGCCGATCATCGGCGCATACCCGCCACGCTGGGCCACCGTGAACAGCCGCATACCGACCGTAGAGGTCGACAGCCCGCCGGGCAGATAGTCCGACGGCGCCGAGGAGAACTGCGGGAGCTCCTGGCCGACCCACTGCCACGGTGTCGCCGCGATGCGCGCCGCGAGATCGTCGCGCTGGGCCGCCGACAGCGTCGGCCCGGTGATCGGCTCGCCGCCGGTGACCGGTTTGATCAGCAGCGAGGACAGCTTCGCCAGCAGATGCGAGCGTTCGACGTCGATGCCGCCCCAGTACATCGGCGCGGTCGGTAGCAGCGGGGTTTCGCCGAGCAGCGCCTCGGCCAGCTCCGGCAGGAAGCGAAGCAGCCCTGGGCTTTCCAGCACGCCACTGCCCAGGGTGTTGACGACGGTGACCGCGCCGCGCCGCAGCACCTCGACCAGACCGACGACGCCGAGCCGCGATGACGGCCGCAGATCCAGCGGGTCTGCGTAGTGGGCGTCCACCCGGCGCAGCACGACGTCGACGCGCTTGAGGGTGCCCATCGAGCGCATCCACAGCTTGCCGTCGCGCACCACCAGATCGGCGCTCTCCACCAGCGGCAGGCCCAGCACACTGGCCAGATAGGCCTGGTCGAACGCGGTCTCGGAATGGATGCCGGGACTGAGCACGACGATGACGGGTTCCTCGGCGGACTCCGGGGCGGCGTCGACGAGCGCCAGCCGCAGTGCCTGCGCCCACGGCGAGGTCGGCCGCGGGCCGATCTGCTCGTAGAGGTCCGGGATCGCGTGCGCGACCACCCTGCGGTCGGCGAGGGCGTACCCCGCGCCGGACGGCGCCTGCGTCCAGTCGGCGTTGACCACGAAGTCCCCCGACCCGGTCCTGCCGATGTCGCAGCCGTGCATGAACAGCTGGTGTCGTCCGGGCACCTCGATGCCGCGGGCGGGCCGCAGGTACCCGGGGTGGGAGAACAACAGCTCCGGCGGCAGCACACCTTCGGTGATGCAGCGGCGCTGGCCGTACACATCGGTCAGCACGGCGTCGAGCACGCGGGAGCGCTGCACCAGCCCGGCTTCCAGCTGGTCCCAGTCGGACGCCGAGATCACCAGCGGCAGCGCGTCGAGCTGCCACGGCACCGCGACGGTTTCCTCGCCGCCCGGATCGGTGTGCACGTAGGTGATGCCGTCGTTGTCGACGAGCCCGCGCACGACCGCGCGGAGCCGGTCGAGTCCGCCGCGGCCGCGGTCGCGCACGCAATCGGCCAGTTCCTGCCACGCCGGCCGCACGTCGCCCGCCGCGTCGACGAACTCGTCGTAGCCTGCGGGCGGGCCTGCGCCGAGCCGTGGTTGCACGTCGAACAGCGCCTGCTGCGCGCGCATGCTCGTATACGGCGTCAGCGGGTTCTCAACGTCGGTCGCTCCGGCGCCTCGATGCGGGGCCGGAGGGGTCGTGGGGAAGGCCATTACTGCAGAACGGTACGCACTCGCCGCAGATCCAATATCCCCGGTGCACCCACGTCCATCGATTGACGGGCCTGCTTCTCCTTGAGCGCCGCGAGGTCCACGGTGCCGGGGGTGAAGCCGGTGGCCTCGAACCGCCGGGCGCGACGGGACTCGGCCTCGACCGCGTTGACCGGGGGCGTGTCATATGAGCGGCCGCCGGGGTGGGACACGTGGTAGGTGCAGCCGCCGCGCGACACCCCGCTGGCGGCGTCCACGAGCTCGAACCGCAGGGGTCCGTCGACGGTGATCGTCGGGTGCAGCGCGCTGGGCGGCTGCCAGGCCCGGTAGCGCACACCCCCGACCTGGACGTCGGGGTTGTCGGTGGCCAGCATCGGCACCGGGTGGCCGTTGACGGTGACGATGAACCGGTCGCGGTCAGCCCCGATGAGCCGGACCTGCAGGCGCTCCACGGACGAGTCGACGTAGCGAGCGGTGCCGCCTGCCGTCGACTCCTCACCGAGCACGTTCCACGGTTCGATCGCGCCGCGCAGCTCGATCTCCACGCCGCCGAACACCGCGGTGCCGATCCTCGGGAACCGGAACTCGGTGAACGGGTCCAGCCAGCTGGTGTCGAACTCGATGCCGTGCGCGCGCAGATCGGCGGCCACCTCGGCGATGTCCTGGATCAGGAAGTGCGGCAACAGGTACCGCCCGTGCAGGTTGGCGCCGTGGCGGATCAGCGGGGCGCGCAGCGGTTCGGCCCAGAACCAGGCCACCAGCGAGCGCACCAGCAGCGACTGCACCATCGCCATCTGCGGGTGCGGCGGCATCTCGAAGCCGCGCAGCTCGAGCAGGCCGAGCCGGCCGCGCGCGCTGTCAGGGCTGTAGAGCTTGTCGATGCAGAACTCGGCGCGATGGGTGTTGCCGGTGATGTCGGTGAGGAGGTGACGGAGTGCCCGGTCGACGAGCCACGCAGGGGCCCCGGAGCGACCATCAGATGAGGCGGGGCTGTCGACCTTCGACAGCCGGCCGATCTCGGCGAACGCGATCTCCAGCTCGTACAGCGATTCCGGGCGTCCCTCGTCGACCCGCGGCGCCTGCGAGGTGGTGCCGACGAAGCGGCCGGCGAACAGGTAGGACAGCGACGGGTGGCGCTGCCAGTACGTCAGCAGCGATACCAGCAGGTCGGGGCGGCGCAGCAACGGTGAATCCGCGGGCGTGGCGCCGCCGAGGGTGATGTGGTTGCCGCCGCCGGTGCCGCCGTGGGTGCCGTCGACGTCGAACGCCTCGGTCGACAGCCGCGCGAGCCGCGCCTGTTCGTAGAGCGTCTCGAGTTGCTCGCGCTGCTCGGCGAAGCCGGCGGTGGGCGCGACGTTGACCTCGATCACCCCCGGGTCCGGGGTGATCGACATGGACTTCAGCCGCGGGTCGGCCGGCGGGCCGTACCCCTCGATCACCACGGGGCAGTCGATCGCGGCGGCGGCCGCCTCGATCCGGCCGATCAGGTCCACGAAATGCTCGAGTTCGGCGGTGGGCGGCAGGAACACGTACAGCAGCCCGTCGCGGATCTCGGCGACCAGCGCGGTGGTCGGCACCCACTCGTCGTCGTCCTCGGAGGTGACCACCGCAGTGGGTGCGGCCGCGGTGCCGTTGCCGGCCGCTCCGCCCACGGCGAGGGCGGGTCGGCGCTGCAACGGGTCGGCCTCGACCGACGGTTTGGGCGGCTTCCAGCTGATCGAGTCCAACGGCAGGCGCAGACCGGCGGGCGAATCGCCGTCCAGCAGCACGATGCGTCCGCGCCGCAGTGTCCAGTCCGCGCTCGCCCAGCCCTGCTCGTCGTCGCGGCGGTGCAGCGGCAGTACGAACGCGGTCGGTTCGGTGACGGATTCGTCGAGCCGGGCCAGCAGTGCCGCGCGCGCGTCGGGGCTGTCGGCGTCGAGGTCGTCACCGGCGGGCACCGGCGGCCCCTCGGGTTGCCGCACCACAGCGGCCAGCCGGGCCAGTGCGTCCTCGTAGGCCGGGCGAACCTGGCGCTCGGGCAGCCCGAACCCGGAGGCGATCGCGGTCAGCAACCGGCGGGCGGCGTCCGGCGAGATCGCCCTGGTCTGCGGCTGCTCCGGCCACGGATCGGCCAACAGCGTGTCGTCGGTCCACAACGGTTGCCCGTCGGTACGCCAGTGCAGCCCGATCTGCCAGCGCGGCAACGGTTCTCCGGGGTACCACTTGCCCTGGCTGCGCTGCACGAGGCCGTGCGGCGCCCACACCTTCTTGAGCCGGGCCGCCAGCGCGGAGGCACGCCGGCGTTTGTGCGGCCCGTCTGCCGCGGTGGTCCACTCCGGGTCGACCTGGTTGTCGATCGACACGAACGTCGGCTCGCCGCCGACGGTCAGCCGGACGTCCGTGGCGGTCATCCGTTCGTCGACGCGGGCACCGAGCGCGTTGATCGCGGCCCAGCTCGCCTCGCTGTAGGGCAACGTGACGCGCGGGTCCTCGTGGATCCGGGTCACCGCATTGCTGAATTCCAGTGTCGCCTGGCACGGTTCGGTCGCTCCGGTGATCGGGGCCGCCGACTCGGGGTGCGGGGTGGCCGACAGCGGGATGTGCCCCTCCCCGGCGAACAGCCCCGAGGTCGGATCCAGCCCGATCCAGCCGGCACCGGGGATGTACACCTCGGTCCATGCGTGCAGGTCGGTGAAGTCGGCCGGCGGACCCGACGGGCCGTCGAGGGCCTCCACGTCGGAGGTCAACTGCACCAGGTAGCCGGACACGAAGCGTGCCGCAAGGCCTAGTTGGCGCAGGATCGACACCAGCAGCCAGGCCGAGTCGCGGCACGATCCGATGCCGGTGCGCAGCGTGTGATCGGGCGTCTGCACGCCCGGCTCCATGCGCACGGAATACCCGACGTCGGCGTTGACGGCGCGGTTGAGCGCGACGAGAAAGTCGATGGTGCGGGTCCCCGCCGCGATGCCGAAGTTCTTGACCCAGGCTTGCGCGAGGTCACCGGGACCGGAGTTCTCGTCGTCCTCGTCGACCGGGCGCAGATAAGGTTTCAGGTCCTCGGCCAGGCTTTTCGGGTACTCGAACGGGAACGTCTCGGCGTAGTCCTCGATGAAGAAGTCGAACGGGTTGATCACCTTCATGTCGGCGATCAGGCCGACGGTGATGGTCAGATTGCGGGCCCGGGTCGGGAACACCAGTCGCGCCAGGTAGTTGCCGAACGCGTCCTGCTGCCAGTTCACGAAATGGTCGGCCGGCTCCACCTGCAGCGAGTACGCCTCGATCGGCGTGCGCGAGTGCGGCGCCGGACGCAACCGCACGACATGCGGATGGATCTCGACAAGCCTGTCGAAGTTGTAGCTGGTGCGGTGCTCCAGGGCGACCTTGATCCCCATAGCGGCAATCCCACCACACTGCCCTGGCGGCCGCAGGCTGCGCCGTTACGACTTGCGTGCGGTACGGCCGACCAGCCGGCCCCGCGGGCGCAGCACCAGCACCAGCACCCCGGCCAGCACGATGCCGACCAGGTTGACCGCGAGTTGCAGTGCCGATTTGCCCGCCACGTCCCACGCCCCCACCGTCGCGGCCACCACCGCGAAACCGGCGGCGGTCACGGTGTAGACGGAGATGAAGACACCGACGAGCCCCGACGAGCGGGCCGACACCAGCGAGAGCATGCCCGCCGCACCGGCCAGCAGCGCGACCATGAACGACACCGGGCCCACCTGGAAGATGAAGTCGACCTCCTCCACGTGCTGGACGCTGTCGAGGCTGATCCAGCCGATCGATTCGGCGGCCCAGGTGGCGAGCGCGGTGATGCCCATCGCGATCGGGAAGCCGACGACCAGTGCGACGGCGGCCCGCCGCGCCAGCGCCATGCGGCGTTGCACGAGCGCCACCGACAGCGCGGCGAGCGGCCCGAACTCGGGGCCGAGAACCATCGCGCCGACCACGGTCACAGTAGAGTCGGTGACCACACCGATCGCGGTCAGAAGGCAGGCCAGGGTCAGAAACAGCACGAAGGTGACCGACAATGTCGCGTCTTCGCGTGTGCGGCCGATGAGTTCGTCCCACACCACCGCGTCGGCCGGATCGCCCGCGGCGTCGTCCTCGGCCCGGTGCGCGCGGGTGGAGAGCACCGTGTCGAGCACGGTCAGCGTGATCGCACCGCGGTGCTGTGCGTCGAGCCCCTTGAGTTCCTTGATCACGTCGTTCGCGCATTCGCGGGCCAGGTCGGCGGTGATCTCGTCACCCTCGGGATCCAGCGCGGCCCCGGGATACATCAACACGTGCGCGACACCGACCTGCCGGTTCAGGACGTCGAGCACATCGGCGCGCATGTCGGCCGGAACGATGACCCGCAAGTGCAGCACCGGCGCACGGTAACCGGCCCGCACCGC
The DNA here is from genome assembly GCF_002086815.1 of Mycolicibacterium parafortuitum. Taxonomy (GTDB): domain Bacteria; phylum Actinomycetota; class Actinomycetes; order Mycobacteriales; family Mycobacteriaceae; genus Mycobacterium; species Mycobacterium parafortuitum. The sequence continues at coordinate 30,598 of NZ_MVID01000021.1, read as the reverse complement.
GGATACGAACAGATTCGGACGACACTGGAACAAATGTGGGCACCACACACATCGGTGTTATATATTCACACGACTTGCTTCGCCGGCGCCGTGAAAAGCCAGGTGATGCACGGTAACTCTGTTAATTTTGCACAGCAGAAGTGTTGGTGGCCGTGGATGTGAGAACCCGCCGGGACCGGATCGAACAACGCGTTCGGTCGGCCCGCGAGATCAACTTCGCCGCTCTGGCGGCGGAGTTCGACGTGTCCGAGATGACCATCCGCCGCGACGTCGAGGCACTCGAGGCCCTCGGCGTGGTCCGCCGGGTCGTCGGTGGCGCAATCGCGGTGCAGGGCAAGGACTCCGAGCCCGCATTCGCGACCCGGATGGCCGACGCCGCGCAGGAGAAGGCGCACATCGCCGAGGTGGTCGCCGACCTGATCGGACGCAACGAGACCCTGATCCTGGACTCCGGCAGCACCGCGCTGGCCGTGGCGAACTCGCTGAAGGGCCGTGAGCTCGGCCTGACCGTGGTGACCCCGAGCGTGCTGGTCGCCCTGGCACTGGTCGACGAACCCGATGTCACCGTTGTGCTCACCGGAGGCGAACTGCGGGCCGGCGAACTCAGCATGATCGGTCCCAGCGCCGAGGACACGCTGGCCAACTACAACTGCGACACCTATGTGATGGGGGTGGCCGGCATCGACGGCGAGCGGGGCATCTCGGACTACCACCAGGCCGAGAGCCGGGTGAAGCGCGCGGCGAGCGCACGCGCCGATCGCGTGATCGTCGCCGCCGACAAGAGCAAGCTGGGCCGGGTCACCTTCGTCAGCATCGCCAAGCTGTCCCAGATCCAGGTCATCGTCAGCGACGGTCCGGCCGACCACCCGGCGCTGGTCGCCGCGCGCGGCGCCGGCGTGGACGTCATCTGCGTTGCCTCCCAGGATGATTCGCAGGCCGAGGTGAGCGCCCGATGAGCCGCTACACGATCGGCGTCGACGTCGGCACCACCGGGACCAAGACGGTACTGCTCGACACCACCGACAAGATCGTCGCCACCGCATCGCGCGAGACCGCGCTGCACTCCCCCGGGCCCGGATTCGCCGAGGCCGACACCGCGCAGTGGCACCGCAACGTGATCGAGTCGATCCGCGAGGTCGTGACCCGCAGCGGGGTCGCGCCGGAGGAGATCGCGGCGGTGGCCACCTCCGGGATGGTGCCCGCGGTCATCCCCGTCGATGCGGCGGGAAATCCACTGCGGCACGCGATCTTGCAGAACGACGCCCGCGCCCACCGGGAGGTCACCGACCTCGCCGCGACGCTGTCGGGGGTGGATCTGGTGACTCTGACCGGATCGGCGCTGACCCAACAGTCGGTGGCCCCGACCGCGGTGTGGTTGCGCGAACACGAACCCGACACGTACGCCCGCACCGCACACTGGGTCGGGTCCTACGACTGGGTGCTCTCGGCGCTGGGCGCCGAGCTCCACGTCGAGCAGAACTGGGCGCTGGAATCGGGCCTGTTCACCGTCGGCGGTGACACCGCTGACGTCGTACTGGAGGCCGCCTCGCTCGATCCCGCGACCCTGGCGCCGGTACGGCGTCCCGGCACCCGCGTCGGTGAACTGAGCCGCGCGGCCGCCGAGGCCACCGGGCTGCGCGCGGGAACCGCATTGGTGGTCGGCGGCGCTGATCACGTGCTGTCGGCGTACGCGGCTGGGGTCAACCGTCCCGGCGACGCGCTGGTCAAACTCGGTGGTGCGGGCGACATCCTGGTCGCCAGCGACACCGAGATCGTCGACGAGCGCCTCTATCTCGACGCCCACCCGGTCCCTGGCCGCTGGCTGCCCAACGGCTGCATGGCCACCAGCGGCAGCCTGATCCGGTGGTTCCAGTCCCTGATCGGCGGCGCCGAACTGACCGACCTGGACGACGAGGCCGCCGACCGGGCCCCGGCCGAGATCCTGTGCTTGCCGTACTTTCTCGGCGAGAAGAGCCCGATCCACGATCCGGACCTGCGGGGCGTGTTCGCCGGCATGCACCTCGGCCACACCAGGGCGGACATGTACCGCTCGGTGCTGGAGGCCATCGCGTTCGGGTTCCGCCACCACGTCGACGTGTTCACCGAGATCGGCATCCCGTTCGAGCGGGTGATGATCACCAACGGCGGATCCAAATCCACGCTGTGGAAGCAGATCCACGCCGACGTGCTCGGCCGCGACATGCACCCGGTCATCGGTCACCCGGGCGCCTCGCTCGGCGCGGCGGTGATCGCCGCCATCGGTGTCGGTGCGCTCGACGACTGGTCGGACGCCGCCCGTTTCATCACCCTGGACAAGCCCTACCGCCCGGATCCGGCCCGCCGCGCCGCCTACGACGAGGCCTACGCCACATGGCGCGAACTCGGCGCCGTGATGACGCCCGTCTCCCACAAGATCGCCCGCACCACCCGAATGAAGTGAACAGCGATGAAAGGAACAGCACTGTAATGAGATTCGCTCAAATCCCCACCGCAAGGCGGCGCGGCAAGACCCGTACCGCCTTCCTCGCGATGTTCGCCGCCGGCGCGCTCGCGCTGTCCGGATGCGCCGGCAGCGGCGGACCCGAACAGGTCGAGGCCACCGGCACCGGCGAGGTCTCGACCGACACCTCCGGCACCGTCCGGATCCTGATGGAGAACGTGCCCGACACCGACATCGTGAAATCGATGGTGACGGACTTCAACTCCGAGTACCCCGACATCGACATCCAGATCGAGTCCCTGACGTTCGACCAGATGCGCGACAAGCTGGTGTCGTCCTTCCAGTCGTCCTCCCCGACCTATGACCTGATCGTGGTCGACAACCCGTGGATGGTGGACTTCGCCGACGCGAAGTTCCTGCAGCCTCTCGATGCCCGCATCGACAGCACCCCCGACTACGACGCCGCCGACTTCTTCACCCCGCTGACCGACATCACCACCGTCGACGGGGTCCGCTACGGCGTGCCGTTCTACAACTACGCGCTCGGATACCTCTACAACTCCGACGATCTGGCCGCCGCCGACCAGCAGGTGCCCACGACGCTCGACGAGCTCGTCAGCACCAGCAAGGCGCTCAAGAGCGGTGATCGGGCCGGTATCGCGATGCAGCCGCAGCGCGGATACAAGATCTTCGAGGAATGGGGCAACTGGCTGTTCGCCGCGGGCGGTTCGATCTACGACGCCGACGGCAAGATCACGCTGAACACCCCCGAGGCCAAGCGCGCGCTCGAGGCCTACATCGACGTCTACAACACCGCCGCTCCGGCCAACAGCCTCAGCTGGGGCATGGACGAGGCGCAGCGTTCGGTGGCAGCCAATCAGGCGGCGACGATGATCAACTACAACTGGCAGCTGCCCGCCCTCAACGAGCCGGGCTCCGGGCCGGCCGCGGGCAAGATCAAGCTCGCCCCGATCCCGGGCGGCAAGCAGGTGCTGGGTTCGTGGAGCTGGGCGATTCCGGCCAACTCGGCCACCCCTGACGCGGCGTGGGCGTTCGTCTCGTGGATCACGGCCAAGCCCAACGACGTGGTGCGCACCGAGAAGGGTGGCGCGGCGATCCGCAAGAGCACGCTGCAGGATCCGGCGGTGCTGCAGGGCCAGTTCGGTGAGGACTACTACCGCACGGTCGAGCAGCTGCTCCAGGACGCGGCTCCGCTCACGCAGGGTCCCAGCGGCGAGGAGATGATCCAGGCCGTCGGCACCGAGCTCAACGAGGCCGTCGCCGGCAAGAAGAGCGTCGACGACGCACTGGCCGCGGCGCAGGCCGAGGCCGAGAAGATCCAGGGCTGACAAGCCCTTTCCCAGCCGGGAAACCGACCACCCACGAAAGGAGCGAGGCCACCGTGAAATTTCAACACGGCATGGTCGCCCCCCTCGTCGCGCTTTTCGTCGGGGTGGTCGGTTTCCCCCTGGGGTACGCGGCCTACCTCAGCGTCACCGACTACAAACTCACCGACCGCGGTGCGCCCGAGATCGTCGGCGCGGACAACTTCGTCGCGACGTTCGGTGACGGCGCGTTCTGGAATGCCTTCGGCACCACCGCGATCTACGTGCTGGTCGCCGTCGGCCTGGAACTGGTGATCGGGCTGGCGATCGCGCTGGCACTGCAGAAGCAGCGCTGGGCACGCGACCTCACCCGGTCGATGCTGCTGGCGCCGATGTTCATCACGCCGATCGCGGTCGGGCTGACGTTCCGCTTCCTGCTCAACGACCAGCTCGGCGCGATCCCGGCGATGCTGCACTCCATCGGCATCGACTACGACTTCTTCGGACCCGGTCGGGCGCTGTACACCCTGGCGTTCATCGACGTCTGGCAGTGGACGCCGTTCATGGTGCTGTTGCTGCTCGCCGGGCTGGAGTCCATTCCGAAGGAACCGCTCGACGCCGCCCGTGTCGACGGCGCCGGCGGCTTCTACGTGCTGCGGCGGGTGACCCTGCCGCTGCTGGCCCCGGTGCTGGTGGTGGCGATCCTGCTGCGCTCCCTCGATGCCATGAAGGTCTTCGAGTACGTCTTCGCGACCACCCGCGGCGGGCCGGGCACCGAGACAGAGACGTTGCAGTACTTCATCTATCAGACCGGGATCCAGTTCTTCCGGCTCGGGTCCGCGTCGTCGATGGCGTTCGTGGTCCTCGTGCTGGTGCTGGCGGTCATCGTGGTCGCGTTCCGGCGGATGGAGAAGACCAAGACCCGGGAGGCGGCCAAGTGAACCGAGCCGTGAACCGAATCTCTGTGGTGACGGTGCTGCGGGTGACGCTGCTGTGGGCGGCGGGCATCTCGGTGCTGTTCCCGATCGTGTGGATCGCGCTGGCCAGCGTGAAAACGGCTGAGCAGCTCAACGATCCGTTCCTGTTGACGTTCACGCCGGACTTCTCGGCGTGGCACAACGTGCTGTCCTCGGGCATCCTCGGTGCCGCGGGCCGCAGCGCTCTGGTCGCGTTGGTGACCGTCGGCATCAGCGTCGTGGTCGGCAGCATGGGCGCTTACGCGATCGCCCGGTTCCGGGCCGGTGGCACCCTGACGCGGTTCGGCATGCTGGCCGCCCAGGTGCTCCCGCCCGCGGTGCTGGTGTTCCCGTTCCTGACGATGGCCTACGCGCTGCGGCTGACCGACACGCTGATACCGGTGATCTTCGCGCACCTGAGTTTCGTTCTGCCGGTGGTGACCTGGTTCCTGATCGGTTTCTTCGAGGCGGTACCGCGCTCGCTGGAGGAGCAGGCCCAGGTCGACGGTTTCACCCGGTTCGCCGCGTTCCGGCTGGTGGTGCTCCCCCAGGTGCTGCCCGGCATCGGCGCGTCGGCCATCTTCGGGTTCACGCTGTCGTGGAACGACCTGTTCTACGGACTGATCCTGGCCCCGGGCAAGGCCGCCATCCTGCCGGTGGCCATCGCCGGATTCAACACGTTCCGCGGGGTGCAGATCGGCTCGATGAGCGCCGCGATCCTGATCGCCGTCGTCCCCGTCGTCATCGCGAGCTTCTTCATCCAACGCAAGCTGGTGCAGGGCATCAGCGGCGGCGCGGTGAAGTTCTAGATACAGATAGGTTTTGCGCACCATGGCAACCGTCCGCTTCTCCGGCGTCAACAAGGCGTACGGAACCACCTCTGTCGTCAGCGATCTCGACCTCGAGCTGCCCGACGGATCCTTCACCGTGCTGGTCGGCCCGTCCGGTTGCGGCAAGTCGACCTCGCTGCGGATGCTGGCCGGGCTCGAAACGGTCACCTCCGGGACCATCACGATCGGCGACCGCGACGTCACCCATCTGCAGCCCCGGGATCGCGACATCGCGATGGTCTTCCAGAACTACGCGCTGTACCCGCACCTGACTGTTGCCGAGAACATCGCGTTCCCGTTGCGCGCCACCAAGACCCCGCGCCGCGAGGCGCTCGCGCGGGCGGCGACCATCGCGGAATCGCTCGGCCTGGCCAAGCTCCTCGCGCGCAAGCCGAAAGATCTCAGCGGCGGTCAGCAGCAACGGGTCGCGATCGGCCGCGCCATCATCCGCGAGCCGTCGGTGTTCCTGTTCGACGAGCCGCTGAGCAACCTCGACGCCAAACTGCGGGTCGAGACCAGAACCGAACTGCTGCAGATCCAGCGCAGGCTCGGCATCACCTCGGTCTACGTCACCCACGACCAGGAAGAGGCGATGACGCTGTCGGACCGCATGATCGTGATGCGCGACGGCAGGATCGCCCAGCAGGGCACCCCGCAGGAGGTGTACTCCCGACCCGCTGACACGTTCGTGGCCACCTTCGTCGGCAGCCCGAAGATGAACCTTCTCGAGGGCGTACTGAGCGCCGGGAACTTCACGCTGTCCAACGGTTTCGCACTTCCGGTGGACGCGGACGGCGCCCAGGGCCCGGTCACCCTCGGCGTGCGACCCGACGATCTGTTGCCCACCGCGGCGGCAGCCGACTCGGCGGCCAGGGTCGCGCTCATCGAACATCTCGGACCGCGAGCCATCGTCACCCTCGACGTGGGCGGCACCGAGCTGACCAGCGTCGTGGAAACCGCACGGCTGACCGGCATCACCGAGGGCACCGCGGTGGACCTGGCCGTCCGGGCGGGCGCCTGCCACCTCTTCGACACCGTCACCGGCCGGCGCGTCGCCGGCTGAAACAAGATAGGAAACGAGAACTACAGATGAGCAGAACAGTCGTGGTGACCGGCGCGGGATCCGGCATCGGCCGCGCGATCGCCAACACACTGGCGCAACGCAATTGGCGGGTGATCGTCACCGACGTCAACGCCGACGCGGCACGCGAGGTGGCCGAGTCCCTCCCCGAGTCGTCCGCCGGTCACGAAGCCGTCCAGCTCGACGTCACCTCCCCCGATGCCGCCGCGGCCGTCGCCGCCGACGTCGCCGGACGGTTCGGCCTCGACGCGTGGGTCAGCAACGCCGGCATCTCCTTCATGCACCGCTTCCTGGAGGCCCCGGTCGAGCGCTTCGACCAGACCATCGACGTGAACCTCAAGGGCGTGTTCGTGTGCGGTCAGGCGGCCGCGCGCGAGATGGTCCGCTCCGGACAGCCGGGCACGATCGTGAACACCGCCTCGATGGCGGGCAAGCAGGGCCGCGTCCCGTTCCTGGCGGACTACGTCGCGTCGAAGTTCGGCGTCGTCGGGCTGACCCAGGCGATGGCCTACGAGCTGGGCGAGCACGGCATCACCGTCAACTGCGTGTGTCCGGGGTTCGTCGAAACCCCTATGCAGTCAAGGGAACTGGAGTGGGAAGCCGAACTGCGCGGCACCACCCCGGAGGGTGTGCGGTCCATGATGATCGCCGACACCCCGCTGGGCCGGCTGGAACAGGCCGACGACGTCGCCCGCGCGGTGGCGTTCCTGCTGTCCGACGACGCCCGCTTCATCACCGGTGAGGCGCTGGCCGTCAACGGCGGCGCCTACATGGACTGAGCGGCACCCCGCCGGTCCCCACGAATTCCCCGTTACAGAAAGGCAATACAGTGACCACCACCTGGATCGACGAGGTCTTCGGCGTACGTAAGCCCGTCATCGCCATGCTGCATCTGTCAGCGCTGCCCGGCGACCCCGGCTACGACTCCGCGGCCGGCATCTCTGCGATCGTGAACCGGGCCCGCACCGAACTCGAGGCACTGCAGGGCGGCGGCGTCGACGCCGTCATGATCAGCAACGAGTTCAGCCTGCCCTACCTGACCAAGACCGAGCCGATCACCGCGATCACGATGGCCCGCATCATCGGTGAACTGCTGCCCGACATCTCGGTGCCTTACGGCGTGAACGTGCTGTGGGACGGCCGGGCGTCGATCGACCTGGCGGTGGCCACCGGCGCGCAGTTCGTCCGCGAGATCTTCACCGGCGTCTACGCCAGTGACTTCGGCCTGTGGGACACCAACGTCGGTGAGGTGGCCCGCCACCGCGCCCGCGTCGGCGGCGCCGGGGTCAAGCTGCTGTTCAACATCGTCCCGGAGTCCGCGAAGTACCTCGCCGACCGTGACCTGGCCTCGATCACCCGCACCACCGTGTTCGCCACCGCTCCCGACGGGATCTGCGTCTCGGGTGCCACGGCAGGCGCGCCGACCGACACCGATGCGCTGCGCACCGTGAAGTCGGCGGCCGGAGACACCCCGGTGTTCGTCAACACCGGGGTGAAGGCCGAGAACGTGGCCGCCCAGCTCAGCATCGCCGACGGCGCCGTCGTCGGAACCTATTTCAAGAAGGACGGCCTGTTCGCCAACGCGGCCGAGAAGTCCCGCGTCGAGGAACTCATGGGAGCCGCCAAGGAGTTCCGCGCCCAACTGGCGTGATCACGGGTTCCCGTTCTGCCTGGCGAGTCGAATGCCCAGCTCGTCAGGCGGAACGGGATGCCCTTCGGCACAAACGATCTCGACCCCGGCCTGCGCGCCGCAGCCCAGATGGGTCAGGCGCAGCTGTGAATCGTCGAGGTGCCTGCGCCCCCACTCGAACATCGCCCACACCACCGGCATGAACTCCGTCCCGGCCTCGGTCAGCACGTATTCGTCGCGGACCCGCTGACCGGGCTCGCGGTACGGCCGCTTGGTCAGCAATCCCGCCTCCACCAGCTCCGAGAGCCGGGCCGACGTCGCGGCCTTGGTGATTCCGACTCGCCGCGCGAAGTCGTCGAAGCGGGTGGTCCCGTAGTAGGCCTCCCTCATCAACAGCATGGCCGATTTGGTGCCGACCAGTGCCATCGTCTTCTCGATCGGGCACCGGCCGATCGCCGACCACTTCGAGCGATCGGCGAGGGGCCCCTGCAGCACTGTCATGTACGTCACTCCACAGCTGGGTTGTTCTGACTGAACCTAGGTGTTACATCTAGGTATACAGAGTAGTACTCAGCGCGGAGCAGGAGGACACATGACCACATACTCGGACCGCGACGCCGTGATCGTCGGGGCGGTACGCACCCCGGTCGGCAAGGGCAAGGCCACCGGCGCGCTGCACGACGTCCTGCCTGCCGACCTGCTCGCACACAGCCTGCGCGAACTGGTGGCACGCACCGGCGTGGATCCGGCCGAGGTCGACGACGTGATCGCCGGCGCGGTGACCCAGGTCGGTGACCAGGCGGTGAACATCGCGCGCAACGCGCTGCTCGGCGCCGGCTTCCCGGAGAGCGTTCCCGGCACCACCGTCGACCGCCAGTGCGGCAGCAGCCAGCAGGCGATCAGCTTCGCCGCGCACGGCGTGCTCGCCGGCGCGTACGACGTCGTGATCGCCGCGGGCGTGGAGTCGATGGGCCGCGTACCGATGGGCTCGTCGGTGCTGCCGGGCAGCAACCCGTTCGGCCTCGACATGACCGCCCGCTATCCCGACGGGTTGGTCGCCCAGGGCATCAGCGCCGAACTGATCGCCGCGAAGTGGGACCTGTCCCGCAGCCGGCTCGACGAGTTCTCCGCACAGAGCCACCAGAAGGCCGCCCGCGCCGCCAAGGACGGACTGTTCGACAACGAGCTCATCCCGATCGCGGGGCTGACCGCCGACGAGATCGTCCGCCCCGACACCACGGTCGACACGCTGGCCGGGCTGCGGCCCGCGTTCTACAACGAGGCGATCGGCGCCAGGTTCCCGCAGATCGACTGGCGGATCACGCCGGGCAACTCGTCGCCGCTGTCGGACGGCAGCGCCGCGGTGATGATCACCAGCGGTGCGGCGGCCCGCCGGCTCGGCCTGCGCCCGCTGGCCCGGGTGCACACGACCGTCGCCGTCGGCTCGGATCCGCTGTACATGCTGACCGGGGTCATCCCGGCGACCGAGAAGGTGCTGGCGAGATCCGGGCTGAGCCTGGCCGACATCGACCTGTTCGAGGTCAACGAGGCGTTCGCCCCTGTCGTGCTCGCATGGGCGGCGGAGCTCGGAGGACGATCTGACTCCGAACTTCTCCTGAAGACAAACGTCAACGGCGGTGCGATCGCGATCGGACACCCGCTCGGCGCCAGCGGTGCGCGGATCATGACCACGCTCGTCAACGCGCTCGAGCAGCGCGACGGCCGCTACGCGCTGCAGACGATGTGCGAGGGCGGCGGGATGGCCAACGCGACCATCATCGAACGCCTGTAGATCACGCCGTTTCCGGTCATCGCGTGTCGCCATACTGGATGCGCCCCGACGGCCAGGTCAATAGCATGAGGACCTGATCCGTTCGAAGGGGACGCGACGCAGTGACTGTTCCGTTGCTGGATATCGACGGCCGCGTCGTAGATCGACGACGTGAGCTCGCCGAGTTGCGCGCCGCCGTCGAGACCGCTGAACGCAGCGGCGGGGCATGTGTCCTGCTCAGCGGCGTGCCCGGAGTCGGCAAATCGACGATCATGCAGAAGTTCGGCGCCGAGGTGGCCTCGCGCAACTGTATCTTCGCGTATGGACGCTGCCGCGACGGCGCGCCCGCGCCCTACACCGCCATCGGCACCGCCCTCACCAGTCTGGTCCAGGCGATGGGCACGACCGCCCCCGCCGAACGGACCCGCTGGCGCACCAGCCTGATCAACACCTCGGCGGTGCTGCCCGCCGTGCTGGCCGAACTGGTTCCGGCCCTGGCCGAGTCGGTCGGCACGGCAGCACCGGTTCTCGAGGTGGACGCCTCTGACGCCCGGCACCGGTTGCATCGCGCGGCAATCCAACTCGTGGCGGCCACGGCGCAGTTCCGCACTCTGATCCTCGCGATCGACGACCTCCAGTGGGCCGATCACGATTCGCTGCTGCTGCTCCACGAGCTGCTGACGGTGGGGCCACGCAACGTGCTGGTCGTCGGAACCTATCGCTCCGGTGAATTCGATTCCTCCGCAGCGGGTTTCGACAGCCCCGGGATCCGCAGCCTGGAACTGGCGCCTTTGGAGCAAGCCGACGTCGAGGACCTGCTCGCCGACGTGGTCGGCGAGGCACAGGAATTGACCGCCGTCGCAGCGGAATTCCACCAACGCACCGGTGGCAATCCGCTGCGGATCCGTCAACTGTTCCACCGCGCCCAGCACGACGGCGCGCTGATCCCCCGCACCGCCAGCAGCCGGCCCGGCTGGGATCTGCGCGTGCTGGCCTCGATCGAGATCTCCGCATCGGAAGCCGAGTTCCTCGGCAACCACCTGAACCTGCTGCGCCCTTCGGACAGAACGGTTCTCGGCGCGTTGTCCTGCATCGGCGGGGAGTTCGACCTCGACGACGCGACCGCTGCGGCGGGTCTGCCCGCCGAAGTGGTATCGCACGCGCTGTGGTCGAGCATGGAACTACACCTGATCGACGCACTCGACAAGCAGGGGCGACGCATCGCCAACGCGATAAGTCGCGATGCCCGTTATCGTTTCAGCCATGACCGGGTCGGCGAGACCGCCCGGGCGGTCCTGTCCGAGGACCAGCGCCGGGAGGTGCACCTGCGGCTGGGCCGCCGGCTGACCCGCCTGGGCGAGGACCGGCTGTTCGAGGCCGCCCGCCACGCCGGGACCGGCGGGCTGCTCCTCGCCGAAGACGACCCCGAGCGCATCGGGTTCGCCGACGTGCTGCGCCGCGCCGCCGAGCGAGCCCGGGCACAGGCGTCGTTCCCGCTGGCGCTGACCTACTTCCGCAGCGGGCTCGACCTGCTCGGCACCAATCGGTGGTTCACCCACCCGTCCCCGACCCGCGAACTGCAGCTCGGAGCGGCGGATGCGGCGCTGCTGGCCGGGGACTTCGGACTGTTGCACCGGCTGCTCGACGAGGCGGCAGGACATCTGACCGAGCAGGCCGACCGGCTCCGCCTGGCCTACCTGCGGGTCAAGAGCCTGTTCGCGATGGACCGGCCGCAGGAGGCGATGGACGAGGGACTACGGGCGCTGTCGGACGTCGGCGAACCGCTGCCGACCGAACCCGGAAAGGCGCGCATCGCCAACGCGGTGCTGCGGATGCGGATGACGATGAACCGGTGGAGCAACGAGAAGCTCCTCGGCCTGCCCCTGTGCGAGGACCCGCTCGTCGTCGAAAAGCTCCGGATGCTGGTGACACTGTGCCACGAGTCCTACAACGCCCGGCCCAACCTGTTCCCGCTGCTGGTGCGCAAACAACTCGAACTGACCCTGGCCCACGGCCACACCCGGTCCTCCCCCCGCATGCTGACCAATTACGGACTGCTGCTGGTGATCCTCGGGGACTACCGCGGAGCCCAGCGGTTCGGCGAGGCCGGTATGGCGCTGGCCGAGCAACCCGGCTATCAGGATGCCCGTCCCGAAACCGCCTTCCTCTACTACTGCTTCATCCGGCACTGGCGGCACCCGGTGCGCAGCGGCCTGGGCAGTCTGCGCGACGACATCGCCGCCGCCCTCGATCAGGGCGACCGCGAGAGCGCCGGATTCCTGGCCGCGACGCTGCTGTCGCAGACCTTCTGGGTTGGCACACCGCTGGCCGACATCGACATGCTCGCGCAGTCACTGATCGCCGACGTGCAGTCCATGCCCGTTCCGAAGCGGTCCTGTCAGGCCATGCAGCAGATGGCGCTGAACCTGATGGGACGCTGCGAGGATGTGCTGCTTCTCGCGGGCGAGAGCGGATACGACGAGCGCGAGGTGGTGCCCGCGGCCGCAGCCGAAGGAGAGGAGGTGATCCTCAGCCAGGCCGCGATCATGAAGCAGGGTCTGCACTTCTGGTCGGGCGACCACGCCGGTGCGTGCGCCGCGACCGAGGAGGTGATGGCGCACGACAGCGGGATGACCGGTACCGCGATCGCGCCCCTGGTGCACATGATCGGCGCGTTGAGCATGATGCAGCAGGCACCGCGGGACCGGGCCACCGCGCATTTCGTGAAGCAGACGCTGGCGCTGCACCGCAAGGCGGCCGAGGGGTCGCCGGAGAACTACGCGGCCGCACTCGCATTGCTCGAGGGTGCCTGGGCACGGGTCCGAGGAAAGTACGACGACGCCGAGCGTCACCTGCACCGGGCGATTCAACTGGCCGACGACAACCACCTGCCGATGATCAGCGCCCGCGCCCACGAGGAGGCGGCCGCCGTCTACGCCGAGACCGGGCGCACCACCTTCCGCGACCACATGCTGCAGTCGGCCTACCGGCGCTGGCTCAACCTGGGCCTGTCGGTGCGCACCGAATGGCTCGCCAAGGAACATCCTTGGCTGGGCGGACACGACCTGGTACGGCCGGAGACAGCGGGTGTCGACCCAGTGGGAGCTCATCAACTGCTGCGCGCACTGTCGGGCGCGCACACCGAGTACGACCTGGCCAACATCGTCCTGCAGTCCGTCGCCGACACCACCGGGGCCGACCGGGTGCTGTTGCTCACCGGCTCGGCCGATGATCTGTCCGTCCGGTCCGCCTATGAGGACGGCGTGGTGTCCACCGTCGAGGGCAACGGAGCCGAATCGGCCTACAACACCGATCTCGTCGGGCGCGCCGCGCTCAGCGGCGTACCCCGCGCATCGGAGCCGGGCGACGGCGACCCTGCCTTGGCGGTTCCGATCCGGTTGCAGGACAAGCTGATCGGGGTGATCTACGCACAGCACAAGGACGCCGCCGGCTGCTTCACCCCCGACCAGGAAGAGGCGCTGTCGTTCCTGTGCGCGCAGGCCGCGGCGCCGCTGTGGAACTTCCAGCTGGAAGCCCGGCTGAAAGCGGCCGACCAGTACCGGCAGTCACTCATCGACGCACAGTCGCGCTTCGTGCCCAACGAGGTGCTGCGCATCCTCGACATCGACGATCTGCGACTGGTGCGCGCCGGACACCGCGTGGAGCGCGAGATGACAGTCCTGATCAGCGATATCCGCGGGTACTCGGCGATCCTGGAGGACATGGACATCACCGAGGCAGGCAACCTCGCGATGGGATTCCTGCGCGCGGTGGAGATGCCGATCGTCAGCTGCAACGGTCTGGTGCAGGACGTCCGCGGTGACGAGATCCTCGCGATCTTCGAATGCGCCGACGACGCGGTACGGGCGGGGCTGGCGATGCTGAGGTCGCTGCGTGAGCACAACGAGGAGCGTCGCGCGGTGGGCTCCGACGAGATCCGGGTCGGCATCGGGATCAACACCGGCAAGGTCGGCGTCGGGCTCGTCGGCGGTGTCAACCGGATGGTGCTGACGGTGATCGGCGATGCGGTGAACCTGGCCGCCCGGATCGAAAGCACCAACAAGCGCTATGGATCCGCTTTGCTCATCTCCGACGCCACCCGGGCGAAGCTGTCAGAACCCTGTGGGTTCGATGTGCGCCGGATGGAGCGGGTGATGGTGGTCAACCGGCGCCGCCCGGTGACGATTTACGAAGTGTTCGACGGTGATTCGGACGATCTGCGAGCAGCCAAACGCGCCGCGGCCCCCCACTATGACGATGCGTTCGCACTGTTCGACGCCGGCGACGTCGAGGCGGCCCGGCGCGCTTTCGAGCAGTGTGCGATGTTGCTGCCCGACGACCCGGTCGCACCGCTGCATCTGGCACACTGCGAGTCCGTGGCCCGCGGCGAGATGTCGGCGGGCCAAAATGTTGTGTTGCAACAGAAATGAGTTTTCTGGCGCGGCAGTGAGAAAACTCTGCCGAACACTTCCCGCGGCCCGTCCTGAGTGTCATGATCTTGACGACACGCAAGGGGGGTCACCGAATGTATTTGACCGCTCAACAATTGGCCGTGGCCAACCAGGCGATAAAAGAGACCTTCGAGACGAGCTGCATCTCCTGGCAGGTGCTCCCGCAGTGGGACACCGGGGATCCCGCGAAGACCGCAGTGCCCGCGGACGATGTCACCACCGCGATTCCGTCCACGGTGGCTGTCGTGGGTGACTCGGAACCCCTGACAGTGACGCTGGCGACGGTGACCTCTGGTTCTCCCGACTTTCTGTTGGCCCGCATCATCGACAAGGCCGTCGATTTGGCGGCCAAAGTGGACAACGCCGTAATACCTACGTTGAGGACGACCGCAGCTAACAGCGTCACCTGGAACAACTCGACCGTCGACAAACTCCTGCTCAGCTTGATCGATGCGCGCACCGCCGTCGAGAAGGCGGGCTATAGGGCGCCGTCGTGTCTCATTACGAACACCGACGGACTCAAAGAAGTCAGCGTATTGGTGAGCGGGTATTCGGTGCAGCAGACGCTACTGGATACCGCCAATATCGGTTCGTTGCAGCGCGCCGAACAAGTAGCCCCCACGACGACAACAAACGCTCGAGCCGTTTTGGTGGGCCGCCGTCAACGGATTCCTCACGGTGGCGCCGCAGACGAATCGCCGGGCGAGGAACCGGTGGACCTCGCAGTGAGTGTGCCGCCCAGCCTTGAGGTTCTCGGCGAGGACGGTGCCAACACCATCAAGTTGGCCGTGCGTGTCCGCTATGCACTACGGATCAAAGACAAATACGGCCTCGTCAAGCTCGACAAATAGCGGAAGCCCTGTGGCATGACCGCGACCTTGCCTGAGGCACAGGCACACTCGGTTCCGCCGAACCCCCTCGAGGAATATCTCGCGCTGTGCAAGGAAGCGTGCGACGGTGAGATCACCCGGCTCTACGGCAGCGCCGACGGGCCGGGCACGCTGCGGGATCTGGTTCTCGACTATCCGCGCCGTGGCGGCAAGGCACTACGGCCCGCGCTGAGCATCGCGATGTGTCTGGGGCTCGGCGGCCACCTCGAAGCCGTCCTGCCGACCGCCGCGACCCTCGAGCTGTATCACAACGCCTTCTTGATCCACGACGACATCGAAGACGAATCCTGGTGGCGGCGCGGCAAACCCACCATGCACATCGCCCACGGCATCCCGGTCGCCGTGAATGTGGGCGACGCGATGCTGTCACTGTCCCTGCAGCCCCTGCTCGACAACGTCGAGCGGGTCGGGCTGGGCCCGGCCCTGCGGATCCTGCGCGCCGTCGCGCACATGACCCGCAAGACGGTCGAAGGCCAGGCCATCGAGCTCGACTGGGTGCGGGCGAATGCGTGGAATCTCACCGACGCCGACTACCTCACGATGGTCGAGTTGAAGACCAGCTGGTATTCGTTCATCACCCCGCTTCAGGCAGGCGCCATCGCCGCGGGTGCGGGCCCGGACCGGCTGACGCCGTTGGAGGTGTTCGGCCGCCACCTCGGTGCCGCCTTCCAGATCACCGACGACCTGCTGAACCTACGGGCCGATCCGCAGGCGTACGGCAAGGAGATCGGCGGCGACCTGTGGGAGGGCAAGCGGACTCTGATGCTGCTGCACGCGCTGCGGAGCGCCGAACCCGCCGAACGCGAACGCGGGGTGCAGATCATGGCGCGGCGGCGCCCGACCGCCGACGACGAACTGGGGCTCGGCGAGCTGCTGGACCGGCTCGCGAGTCGCGGCGAACTCTCCCGCGCCGGGCGCGACGCGATCGATGAACTGCTGCGCACGCAGCACATCGCGCCGCCGAAGACCCTCGCCGACATCCGTTGGCTGTTCGAGCTCATGAACCGGGCCGGATCCCTGGAACACGCCCGGGACGTCGCCGCCCACCACGCGCAGCAGGCCGCGGCCGCGCTCGCCGAGCTGGACTGGTTGCCGGCCAGCCGGCATCGCGACGCGCTGGCCGCGCTGGTCGATTACGTGCACGGACGCACCCGATGAAACCCGAGGACCTGGTGGCCGCGCTCGCCGAGATGGAACGGGTCCGCGAGGCAGTCCTCGACCTCGTCGAACGTCAGGCGCCGCAGCTGCTGCCCGAACCACCCGAGGGCGACGACGCCCAACGCACGATGTTCGAGCTGCTCGTCGGCGTCCGGCGCGCGGTGCTCGGCAACCCCGGGGCCGCGCGCCGCATCCACGACCTGCTGATCGCCCAGGGGCAGCGCTACGCCGAGACCCCCGACGGGGCACGGCTGCGCGACACCCTCGCCTCGTCCGAAGCCGTCGAGAACCTGCGCCTGGTCTGGGAGACGGTGAGCCTCAACGTGCTCGACGGTCCCGCCGCACCGGGGTGCGCGCCGGACGCGTGGGCGGCGCTGTTCGCCGACACCGTCATCGCCGACGGCCTCGACGACGCGGTGCTGTCCCGCCTGCGGCCCGAAGGGTTCGCATGACGCTCTCCGACCCCGTTCCCGCGCTGGCCGAACGCAGTTCGCTGATCGGCTACCTGATGGGCGCCGTCGCACTCGGACAGCTCGTCGAAGCGCTGGCCGAAGATCGTCGCCGCACCGCCGCCGGGCCGCCGGACGATTTCGTGCACCTGCTGCTCGGCGTCGCGAGTCTCGGGAGAGCCGTCGAACGACTCGCGACCGTGGACGGGCCCGCCGGCCCCGTCGGGTCACCGGAGCCGGGTCGGTGGCTGCGATGACCGCCGTGCTGGCCCGCAGCGACTTCGTCCGCGCCCCGATGCTCGCCGCCGCCGACCCGCGCGGCTTCAAGGAGTGGCACCACTTCGTGGTACATGGCCGCGACGCCCACATCTTGATCAACTTCAGCCTGAACACCGAGATCGTGCACGGCAGAACACAACTGGCGCCACGCGTGATCGTCATCGCCCATGACCGGCGCTGGACGGGCGCCATCGAGCGGTTCGGCACCGAGGACCTTTCGGTGTCACCGGACTTCGGCGGGCTGACCATCGGTGACAGCCGGATGAGCGTGACACCGGACGGCTACCGGGTGCAGCTCGACCTACCCCGGCACGGCATCCGCGGCGAGGTCGACTTCACCCCGGTGAGCCGGCCGTTCGTGGTGAACAACCAGCCCGTGGGGGCCGGGCGGATGAGCTGGCTGTTCGTGCCGCGGCTGCGCGCCGACGGCTGGTTGCGCATCGGCGGTGCCGAATACCGGCTCGAGCGGGAACTCGCCTACCACGACCACAACTGGGGCAGGTTCTGGTGGGGCGACGACTTCGGGTGGAC
The DNA here is from genome assembly GCF_002086815.1 of Mycolicibacterium parafortuitum. Classification (GTDB taxonomy): domain Bacteria; phylum Actinomycetota; class Actinomycetes; order Mycobacteriales; family Mycobacteriaceae; genus Mycobacterium; species Mycobacterium parafortuitum. The sequence goes on along the minus strand of NZ_MVID01000021.1, from coordinate 12,807 downwards.
CTGGGGAACCGTCCTGCCGACCGAGCGCACCGATCCGTGGTCGCTGGTGTATCTGCAGATGACCGACCGGAGCCGGTTGCGGTTCCACTCCCAGGCGGTCTACCTGTGGCACCACGACGAGCCCGCCGCGATGCTGCTGCGCTCCGCGGTGACGACGCACACCCACGGCACCCTGGCCCACGACGCCGATTGCACCCTCCCACCGGCGATGCGACTCGTCGTGGACGGCCAGGTGCCCGGCGTACCGGAACGCGTGGAGATCACCGCGCGGCGCGGCGCCGACGCGGTGCACGCCGAGTTCCGCGCGTCGTCCTACGCCCGGCTGGTCCATCCCAGCGAGGTCCACCTCGACCGGTCGACCGTGCTGTGCGAGACGAGCGGCACGGCCCGGGTCACCGGGACCATCGCCGGGCGGCCCCTCGACTTCACCGGCGCCGGAGTATTCGAGTTCCTCCATGGCTGAAAGCGTTTCGGAACTGCTTCGGCGTTCGGTCAGGCAGCTGGAAACCGAGGTCCCGGACAGCTACCGGCACACCCTCGACGCGCTGGGACCGCTCGCCGTCGCGCTGTCCGTCGACGGAGAACGGTTCTCGTTGTCGGGCGGGGACCGGCTCGTCGTCACCGACGGCGAGCCGGCGGACGCGGCCGTGTCCATCACCACCAGCCGGGCCACCATGCTCGATGTCCTCGACGCGCACGTCGCGCTCACCGACGCGGTCGAGGCGGGCGCCGTCGAGGTGCGCGGATCTCTGGAACACGTCCTGCGCGCGCATGACACACTGCGCGCGTACGTACACGCCGCGACGCGGGCGCCGAGCCACCACGGCCTGCTGGATGCGTTGAGGGCGTCATGACCGACCCCATCCCGATCCCGACCCCGGCGTCGTGCGACCCGCGCCCCACCGTCGCGGTGCTCGGCGCGGGCATCGCCGGATTGACCGCCGCGCACGAGCTCGCCGAGCGGGGCTTCGACGTCACGGTCTATGAGTCACGCGAGGACGAACGAAACGGGCTCGCCGACGCCGGAGCGCCCGGCACCTACCCGCCGATCAAGCTCGGAGGCCTTGCCGCATCGCAGTATTCGACGCCCGGCAGTGACAGCGGCAGCCGGGCTGAACTGCGCGCGTTCCCCGGGCGGCGCGGCACCCCCCGGCCCCCGAAACGCGCGGTGGCCGGCGAGCACGGCTTCCGCTTCTTTCCCGCGTACTACCTCCATATCTGGGATCTGTTCCAGCGCATCCCCGTCTACGAACAACCCAGCGGCACCGGCGCGCAGCCGACCTCCCGCACCGTGATGGACAACGTGCGCCGCGTGGTCACCCAGGGCCAGACCGTCGCGGGCAGGCCGTCGCTGGTGTTTCCGCGCGAACTGCCCCGCAGCCTCGCCGAATTCCTCAGCGTGATCAGCCAACTGGAGAAAATGGGCCTACCCGCCCACGACATCGCCTTCTTCCAGAGCCGGCTGCTGCGGTTCCTGGTGACCAGTCCGCTGCGCCGGGCCCGTGAATTCCAGAACATGTCGTCCTACGACTTCTTCACCGCCCGCGACGGCGACGACACACCCGGGTACACCTACTCGCCGGCCTTCGATGCGATGCTGCGTGAGATGCCGCGCGTGCTGGTGGCGTTCGATCCGAATTGGGGCGACGCCCGGACGAACATCGTCACCTATCTGCAGTTGTTCCTGAACATGACCCGCCGCGACGACAAGGCCGACGGCGTACTCAACGGCCCCACCACCGAATCATGGCTGGACCACTGGTATCGGCATCTGGTGGCGCTCGGTGTCCGGTTCGTCCGCCGCGCCGCGGCCCGCCTGGAACCGCCTGGCGCCGAACCGGACCGGCCACCGCACCTGCGGCCCCGCGTCCGGGTCACCCTGGACGACGGCACCACGGTCGCCCCCGACTACACCGTCGTCGCCGTCGACGCCCCGGCCGCGGAGTGGATCACCGCCGCCCTGCGCGACGCGGGCACCGGCGGCACCGTGGCTGGCCTCGACGGTTTCGCCACCTTGGTCCCACCCCCGAGAGGCCCGCTGCAACCGCAGCAGTCGAGACCGGCCGCCCGGCGCGATCCGTACGTGCTCGACGAGGTCGGACGCGTCCCGTGGGACCGGTTCCAGACGATGAGCGGCATCCAGTTCTACTTCGACACCGAGTTCCAACTGCTGCGCGGGCACATGTACTACGCGGGAGCGGAATGGGGCCTGTCGTCGATCAACCAGCACGGACTGTGGGAGAACAGACCGAATCTGGTTCGGGACGGCCATGTTTCGGTGCTGTCGGTGGACATCGCCGACTTCAACACCCCGTCGCGCGTGCTGCGCGACGAGTCCGGCCGCGGCAAGGCCGCCCGCGACTGCACGCCCGACGAGATCGCGGTCGAGGTATGGCGGCAGATCGTCACGGCGCTGACCAGTGATGTCGACAATGCGCCGGAGGAACTGCTGCCGTGGCCGGTCTGGTACGCGCTGGACCGGGGTTTGGTCGCCGACGGCGCGGGACAGGGGTCGGGGCGGCTGGTCCGCAACGAGACGCCTTATCTCATCCCGATCGTCGGGGACTGGGTCAACCGGCCCGGCGGCGACCCGTGGAATCCGCACGGCACCTCGTTCACCCAGGTGCCGCCCGACGAGGCCTGGCTCGAGGACCTCGAGCACCGCGGCGTCTGGCAGGCCCGCCACGGCGGCTACCAGGTGCATCACAACTCGGTGGTGTTCGCGGGCACGTGGACGAGGACCTTCACCCGCATCACCTCGATGGAGGCCGCATGCGAGTCGGCGCGGCACGCGGTGAACGCGATCCTCGACCACTACGTATGGGTACACTCCGGCGGCCGCGACCGCCGCGCGAAAACCACACTGCCGTGGCGGTTCCCGTACGGCTTCCTCGACCAGGGCCTGTCCAGCCCGGTGCGGCTGCCGACGCCGGCCGGGGACTACTGCTATGTGTTCGACGTCGAGAACCGCGAACCCGCGGACACCAGGGGCCTGCGCATGCTCGACTCGGAGTACTGCATGCGCTCGCTGCCCCACCCGATCGACCTCCTGCGCCCACCCCGACCCACTCCCGGAGGTAAACAGTGACGACACCGGACCCGTCCCCGTTCGACGCCGATCCACAACTGCTGCAGTATCTGCAGGCCTGGCGGCGGCTGCTGGAGCCGCTTGCGGCGATGACGCCGCCGAACCTGATCCCGCCGTGCCCGGGGATGACGCCCCCGCCGCAGTCCCCCGCGCCCGGCGCGTACGCCGAACAGCTCTTCGGCTACCTGCAGAACTGGCGCCGCCATCTGGAGCAGATGGCGGCGACCACATCTGCTCCCCCACCGGATCCCGGCGCGCCGCCGGCGGGCGCCACGACCGGAGGCACGGGGCCGGCACCCGGCCACATGGTGGTGCTCAAGCCCGAATACGAAGGCACGACGTTCATCGCCCCGATGGATGAGCCCGTGGCGCCGGGCGAATCGCCGGACCTCTTCCGTCAGGCCGCTCCGAGAGCCCGTGGCGCGCAGGTCGATCTGCCGCCCGTCGCCGAGTTCGGTTCACGCTCGCTCGCGGGCGGGATATCCCGCGAGACCCCGCGCACAGCACCCCGTCCAGCTGCGGCTCCCACGCCGGAGAGCCGGCCAGAACGCGTCATCTCCGCGCCGACGCGGTTCAAAGGGCTTGCCGAGCGGGCGCTCAAGAATCAGCACACCGGCTGATCCCAATGGCAGGCTCACACTTTCGGGTTGAGCTGCTCTTCCTCCCTGGTCTGCCGCCACCAGGCCGCCAGGTAGACGACCATCGCCGCGGACAGGGCGAGCAACACCCAGAGAATCACCGCGACGTCGATCCACGCCCCTGTCGGCGGCGCACCCGGAAGGATGTTGCGCAGCGGCACGACGGCGAACAGCATCGCGGCATACCAGGTGATGAACGGCGGCAGGAACTTTCGCCGGTTCAGCAGCATCTCGATCGCGACGAACAGCGCGGTTCCCGGCAGCACCATCAGCACGAGCAAAATCCCGAAGTCGACAGCGTGGGCCCCGCGAGTGCGCTCCAGATGGAACGACACGCTCTGGATCGGACCCCACGGCGCCTCCAGCACCTTGATGTTGCTGTCGACGTCCCAGCCGTTGATCGCGCCGGCGACCACAACGACGGCCGGGACGCTGCGCCGGTTCGCGCCTTCGCCGTAGAACACCTCGACACCGATGGTATTGCTGACGTAATTGTCCAGCGGCCAGTGGTCCGGGTCGCCCACCGCCGTCAGCTCGACCGTGGAGGCGTTGCTCCGAAGATCGTCGTGCATGTGGATCAGCTGACCGTCAGCGGTCCAGGAGCTCAGGCGCACAACGGGATTGGCGGCCGCCTCGGGTCCGGCAGAGAGAATGTCGTTGTCCGGGTGCACGAGGACGTCGACGGTCAGCTTGTTCTCGACGGTCTCCATCTTGCCCAGCCGGAGGATCACCGCCGTCTCCTGGATCACCGAGGACTCGGTGAATTCGAAGGGTTGCGGCGGCTGTTCCAGCAGCCGGTATCCGACCAGCGCGCCGATGTAGACCGCGATCACCACGGCCAGGGTCGTCAGCACCGTCGCATTCAGCGCTTTCGACGAGCCGGAGCGTTCGGACTTGCGGCCGGTTGCCGGCTTCGTATCGGGCTGCACGCGCGGATCGTACCGTGGCAAACCCCGTCGATCAGGCCTCTCGGGACGGTGTGGCGTCGATACCGGATTCTTTGCGCTGCTGCGCGGTGATCGGTGCCGGGGCGTCGGTGAGCGGGTCGACACCGCCACCGGACTTCGGGAAGGCGATCACCTCTCGGATCGAATCCACCCCGGCCAGCAGCGCGGTGATCCGGTCCCAGCCGAATGCGATACCGCCGTGCGGCGGGGCGCCGTAGGAGAACGCGTCGAGCAGGAACCCGAACTTGTCCTGCGCCTCCTCGTGGTCGATGCCCATCATCGCGAACACCCGCTCCTGGATGTCGCGGCGGTGGATACGGATCGAGCCGCCGCCGATCTCGTTGCCGTTGCACACGATGTCGTAGGCGTCGGACAGCGCGGCGCCGGGATCGGTGTCGAAGGTTTCCATCGACTCGGCCTTCGGTGAGGTGAACGCGTGATGCATCGCCGTCCACGCACCGGAGCCCACGGCCACGTCACCGGAGGCGGTGGCGTCGTCGGCGGACTCGAACATCGGGAAGTCGACCACCCAGGTGAACGCCCACGCCTGCGGGTCGATCAGTTCGAGACGCTTGGCGATCTCGATGCGCGTCGCGCCCAGCAGCGCCCGGGCCCCCTTGGCGGGCCCCGCCGCGAAGAAGACGCAGTCACCGGGTTTCGCGCCGACGTGCGCGGCCAGCCCGTCGCGTTCGGCGTCGGACAGGTTCTTGGCCACCGGGCCGCCAAGCGTGCCGTCCTCGCCCACCAGGACGTAGGCCAGCCCCTTGTGGCCGCGCTGCTTGGCGAACTCCTGCCAGCCGTCGAGCGTTCGCCGCGGCTGCGACGCGCCACCGGGCATCACCACCGCGCCGACGTACGGCGCCTGGAACACCCGGAACGTGGTCTCGGAGAAGTAGTCCGTGCACTCGACGAGTTCGACGGCGAAGCGCAGGTCGGGCTTGTCGGAGCCGAACCGGCGCATCGCCTCGGCGTAGCTGATCCGCGGCAGCGGCAGCGGCAGGTCGTAACCGACCAGCGCCCAGACCGCCTTGAGCACCTGCTCGGAGACGGCCATGACGTCGTCGGCGTCGACGAAGCTCATCTCCATGTCGAGCTGGGTGAACTCGGGCTGACGGTCGGCGCGGAAGTCCTCGTCGCGGTAGCAGCGCGCGATCTGGTAGTAGCGCTCCATGCCTGCGACCATCAGCAGCTGCTTGAACAGCTGCGGGCTCTGCGGCAACGCGTAGAACGAGCCCGGCTGCAGGCGGGCGGGCACCAGGAAGTCGCGGGCCCCCTCCGGAGTCGAGCGGGTCAGCGTCGGGGTCTCGATCTCGACGAAGTCATGCGCGGCGAGCACCCCGCGTGCGGCGGCATTCACCTTGGAGCGCAACCGGATTGCGTGGCCGGGCCCCTCGCGGCGCAGATCCAGGTAGCGGTACTTCAGCCGGGCTTCCTCGCCGGCGGTCTCGTCGAGCTGGAACGGCAGCGGGGCGCTCTCCCCGAGCACCGTCAGCGACGTCGCGTTGACCTCGACCTCACCGGTCGGGATGTCGGTGTTCGCGTTGCCCTCGGGACGGATCTCGACGACGCCGGTGACCGCGACACAGAACTCCGAGCGCAACCGGTGCGCCTGTTCGAGCACCTCACCCTCGCGGAACACCACCTGCGACACCCCGGACGCGTCGCGCAGATCGATGAAGATGACGCCGCCGTGGTCGCGGCGCCGGGCCACCCACCCGGCCAGCGTCACCGTCTGGCCGGCATCGGCAGGACGCAATGAACCGGCGGTACGGGTGCGCAGCACGAAGAACTCCTCTTTCAGGGCGGGCGACGGGGCGAGTGTCGACAGATCAGTCTAAGCGGCCCGCCGGGCCCGTCCCGCCACCCGGGTTCACCGCCCCGGCGGCACCCGCAGGTGCGCCCGCGCGGCGAGTTCGTCGGCGTCGACCAGGACGAGCATCGGCTGATCGGGTACGCACAGCATCGTGACGGTGAACCGGCACCGCACGTCATCGCGGTTGTTGGCGTCCGAGTAGTGGATGACCTCGCCGCCCGGCTCCCAGAACGCCTCCCCGGCACGCACCACCCGCGGCGGCTGGCCTTCGAGCTCGAACAGCATCTCGCCCTCCAGCACGAACCCGAACGCCGGCCCGCCGGGATGCCGGTGCGGCGGGGCGCCGGCACTGCCGGGCGGGTAGTCGATCACGACGGTCATCGCGTGGGCGCCGTAGGGGATGAACGGCGGTGTCACCTCCTGCACCACGGTCAGTGCGCTCTCCCAGGACGGGTCGTAGGCCTCGGGTGTCGTCGCTTCTGTCATGTCGGGTCCTTTCGTGGAAACTCAGCGGGGGTTTCAGACGGGCACTCGGACGGGCTTTCAGACGGCGCTGCCGCCGCCGTCGGCGTGCAGCACCGATCCGGTGATGAAGGACGCCCGCGGAGAGGCCAGGAACAGCACGGCCTGGGCGATCTCGTCGGGTTCGGCGGTCCGCCCGAGCGGCAGCGCGCGGCCGAGCTCCTCGTTCGTCTCACCCCATTCGGCCTGTACACCTTCGGTTCTCGTCGGCCCGGGGGCGACGCTGTTGACCCGCACGCCCGCCGCCCCGAACTCCGCGGCCCAGGTGCGCGTCAGCGACTCGACGGCAGCCTTGGAGGCGGCGTACACGCCCGCGCCGGGCACACCTTTCGACGCGACCATCGTGGTGACGTTGATGATGCTGCCGTGGCCGCGGGTGACCATGCCGGGCACCAGCCCGGCCGCGAGGAAGTAGGTGCCGGCGACGTTGGTCGCGAAGGTGCGTTCGAACGCATCGCGGCGCTGGTCGACGGTCAGCGCGGCCGGGAACGCGGCGGCGTTGTTGACCAGGATGTCGACCACCCCGGCACGGTGCACCAGTTCCTGCACCGATTCGGCGTCGGCGAGGTCGGCCCGCAGGAATCGGACAGGTCCGTCGATCGACGCCGCCGCTGCGGCGCCACGGTCGGCGTCGCGGCCGGTGATGGTGACGACGGCGCCCTCTCGGGCCAGAAGCCGGGCACACGCGAGCCCGATGCCCGCGGTGCCGCCGGTGATGAGGGCGTGGTTGTCGGTGAGTTGCATGGATGCTCCGGTGTTGTGTGACGACGCGGTCAGGCGATGACGGCGGCGACGACGGATTCGCCGCGACCGTGGGACAGGTGGGCCAGCGCGATGCGCAGGCGTTTGCGGCCGCGGGACACCCGCGACATCACGGTGCCGATCGGGATGCCGAGGATCACGGCGGTCTCGGCGTAGGTGTAGCCCTCGATGTCGGCGTAGAACAGCACCTCGGCGAAGCCGCCGGGCAGGGAGGCCAGCGCGGACCTGACGTCACCGTCGGGAAGTGCGTCGAGCACTTCGGCCTCGGCCGAGCGCGGCCCACCCGGCAACCGGGAGGCGGTGGCGGCCAGGTCGCGGTCGGTGAGCAGCGCGGCCGACACCTCGGTCACCCGGGCCTGCTTGGCGCGGTGAACGCTGACCCAGCGGTTGTAGAGGATGCGGAACAGCCAGGCCTGGAGGTTGGTGCCGTCTTCGAAGGTGTGGAAACCGCGGTACGCGCGCAACAGGGTGTCCTGCAGCAGGTCCTCGGCCTCGGGTTCACTGCGCGCGAGCCGGCGCGCGCCGCGGCCGAGGACAGCGAGCAGCGGTTCGACCTCTCGGGCGAACCTGGCGGACAGAGCAGCGTCGGGAGCGGATCTGGCGGGCAGAAAGGTGACGGTCATGATCGGATCTCCTGCGGGTGGCGGTGTCTGATTCACCACCTACATTCGCGGGTTCGGCACCGAGGCGAACCCTTGAAAACCCGTAGTCCCCGGCTCTCAGTCCGTGGCTCTCAGGGCGTGCGGGCTGTGGTGCGCAGTTGACGGCGCGAGGTGATGCCCAGCTTCGCGAACACCTTCCGCAGGTGCCATTCCACGGTGTGTGAGCTGATGAACAGCTGGGCGCCGATCTCCTGATTGGTCAGGCCTTCTGCGGCCAGCTGCGCGATCTGCGCCTCCTGGGCGGTGAGGCCCGTGCCTGCGCGGTCCTCGCGGGTGCGCACCTTCTCCCCCGTGGCGACCAGCTCACGGCGCGCGCGTTCGGCGAACCCCCGCGCACCCATCTCGGTGAACGCGTCGTGGGCTGCGGTCAGTTCGCGCCGCGCATCGCTTCGCCGGTTGTTGCGGCGCAACCACTCGCCGTAGATCAGCCGGGTCCGGGCGAGGTGCACGACGACCCGGGTTCTGCTCAACCGTTCGATCGACTCGGCGTAGAGCGCCTCGGCGGCGGCATCGTCGGCCAGCATCGCCTGTGCGCTCGTCAATGCGCCCACGGCCCAGTCGGTTTCGCTGGCGCCGGCACAGGCCTGCAGCGTCGCGAGGGCCTGCGCCGCGGCATCGCAGGCTCCGGTGCGCGTCGCCGCCTCGACCATCTCGTACAGGCACCAGCCGTGGAAGCCGAGGTCCTGGTAGGCGGCGGCGTCGCGGGCCGCCGCATACGCCTCGTCGTACTGTCCGAGTCCGTTGTGCAGGATCGCGGCGGCGTATCCGGTCAACCCGTCCAGACGCCCCTCGCCGCGGGAACAGCCGTCGGCGCGGGCGCTGTCGATGAGCTTCGCGGCCGTCGTGGCGTCACCGCGCCACGCGGCCAGCAGCACCGAGTGGTAGCGCACCGGCGATCGGTGCCCGGTCGCCTCGGTGATCGAGTGCGCCTCCTCGATGAGTTGCTCGGCCGTGGTGAACTCCCCGGCGATCAGGTGCACGCCGGCGCGGTAGGTCAATGCGCGGGGCAATCCGTCGAGGGCGCCGGAGTCCCGGGCGTGACGCACCGCGCACGTCGACAGGGTCCGGATGGCGGCCTCGTCCCACAGCTCGTGCGCGGCCGACTCCTGCAGGATCGGGAACCCCGGCACCCGCAGCCACCGCCCGACGGCGATGTCGTCGGACTCTGCCTGCGCGCACATCCCCCGCACCGCGACATCCAGCGTTTCGGCGCCCGCGCCGTAGCCTCCGATGATCCGTTCGACCATCCCCTTGAGCAGCAGGTCGACCGGCCGCAGCGACCGGTTTCCGCCGATCGCGGGCAGTGCGGCTTCCGCCGCGGCCCGCAGCGCGGCCGGATCGGCGGAACGGCCGCCGTACATCAGTGCCGCGATGGCTTCGAGGTAACTCTCCCGTGAGGAGTCGTCGTCGAGGTTCGCCAGTCGCGCGGCGGCGTCGAGCAGTATCGGCGCGGTGTCGGCGATCTTCGGTGCACCCGCCTCCCCGGCGCGGCTGCGCATGAACTCCATCTGCGCCCGCAACCGTGCCACGTGGGCCTGCTGCTCGGCGGACAGCTCTCCCAGTTCGGCGATCGCGAGCAGTTCGCGGGCGCTGTCGGTGTCCGCGGCGTCACGTTTGGCCTGCGCCGCGGCCAACGCCCTGGCCGACCGCAGCCTCGAGTTCGCGGTCAGGGCGGTGGCCCGCTCCAGAAATGTTGCGGCGGCGGCAATTCCGCCCCTGCCGGTGGCTCGCAGCGCGGCGCGCTCCAGATCGGCGGCGACCTCGTCGTCAGGTCCGGCGGCGGCCTGCGCGGCGTGCCATGCCCGACGGTCGGGGTCGGCCTGCGGGTCGGTCGCGTCGGCCAGCGCGCGGTGCGCGGCCCGCCGCGCGGCGAGGTCTGCCGCCCGATAGGACGCCGACCGGATCAGCGGATGCCGGAACCGCATTCGCGGACCGAACTCGATCAGGTCGTCAGCCTCGGCCGGAGCCAGGTCATCGACCGGGAGCCCCAAACGTGTTGCCGCGCGCAGGAACAACGCAGCGTCGCCGAGCGGCTCGGCGGCCGCGAGCAGCAACAGCTGCCGGGTATTCGTCGGCAGCACCTGAATCCGGCGCACGTAGCTCTGCTCGAGGGCGGCCGGCGACGACCGCTTCCCGGAGATCCAGAACCCGCCCGCCAGCTCGGCGGCCGAGATGCTGCGCGGTACCTCCAGGATCGCCAGGGGCAGTCCGCGGGTCTCGGCGACGATCCGGTCCCGCACCCGCGGATCCATGGCGGCCAACATCACCGAATCCAGCAGCTCCCTGGCCTCGGCATCCGACAGCCCGGTCAGCGGCAGCTCGGGCAGGTCGGCGAGCAGCTCCGGGTGATCACGGACACCGAACACCAGCGCGACCGGTTCGGCGAGCAGGCGCCGCGCGACGAACGCCAATGTCTGCACCGACACCTGGTCGAGCCACTGCGCGTCGTCCACGATGCCGATCACCGGGGCAACCTCGGCCGCCGCGGCGAACAGGCTCAGCACCGCGAGCCCGACGAGGAACCGGTCCGGCGCCGGACCGGCGCCGCGCCCGAAGGCGACGTCGAGCGCTTGTCGCTGCGGCTCGGGCAGCCCGTCGAGGTGCCCGAGCAGCGGTGCGCACAGCTGGTGCAGGCCCGCGTAGGCGAGTTCCATGTCGGATTCGACGCCGGAAACAGCAAGCAGCTGAAAGCCTTCGGCTCGCCGCGCGGCGTAGTCGAGCAGCGCGGTCTTGCCGACTCCCGCCTCGCCACGCAGCACCAGCACCTGGCGGGCACCGGGTTTGACGGCCGCGATCAGCTCGTCGAGTCGCTCGCACTCGGCGGCGCGGCCGCGCAGCGGCGCGGACCGGTCCGGGCTCGACATGGGCATCACCGCGTCCATTCCGCACGGACGCGCGCGAAGGTTCGTCCGATCTTGATGCTGGTGGGGGAAGTGTATTCCGGACTGGGCTTTGTGTGGTCGTGCTTCAGCGTGCGGCCGCCGGTTCGCGAAGCCAATCCTCGAACCGGGTCGCGGACAGCCGCGCGCCGGCCCCCGGGCACAACGTCCGTTCGTCGAGGTCGACGCCCCAGTAGGTGGCGTCGGGGTCGGCGACCACCGGCCTGCCGTCACCGCGGGCGGTCAGCGCCGTGCGCAGGAGATCGGGCAGCAGCACCGCCTCGGGGCCACCGATCTCGACGATGCCGCCCGCCGGGGCATCGACGGCGACGGCTGCGACTCCGCGCGCGACGTCGCGGGCCGCCATCGGCTGGAAGTAGGCCGGCGGCATCCGGACGACACCGTCGACGGTCGCGGAGTCGGCGAGCGTGTCGGCGAACTCGAAGAACTGCGTCGCGTGCACGATCGTGTACGGGACCCGCCCCGCGGCGATGAGTTCCTCCTGGGCGAGCTTGGCCTGGAAGTAGCCACTCTGGGGCGCCATTTCGGCGGTGCCGACGACCGAGAGCGCCACATGGTGGCTGACGCCGGCGGCGGATTCCGCGGCCAGCAGGTTGGTGGTGGCCACCTGGAAGAACTCTTTGGCGGCGTCGTCGAGCGTGGGCGAGTTCGACACGTCGACGACGACGTCCGCGCCGGTGAGCACCTCCTCCAGCCCTTCTCCGGTGTAGGTGTTCACCCCGGTGGACGGCGCGGCCGCGACCGCGTCGTGGCCGTCCCCGGTGAGCTGCGCGACGAGTTTCGAGCCGATGAGGCCGGTCCCGCCGATGACGACGATCTTCATCGTGTGCCTTCCTGAGCGTGGTGAGGTGTATCCGTCCTGCGCGCCAGAACCTCTGGCGGCACCGCCACTCATCCCGGCGCGACACAATGCCCTAAGGTGTATGGTCATGCATCCCTGCGAGCGCGTCGGGCTGGACTTCATCGACACGGCGCCGTACCGCTTCGTCAGCGCCGTGGAACTGGCCATCACCCCCGAGCAACTGTTCGAGGTGCTCGCCGACGAGACGTCCTGGCCGCACTGGGCCAGCGTGATCACCAACGTCACGTGGACGTCGCCGGAGCCTCGTGGTGTGGGCACGACCCGCACGGTCGAGATGCGGGGCGGCATCACCGGCGACGAGGTGTTCCTCGCTTGGGACCCGTTCACCCGCATGGCGTTCCGGTTCGACGCCGCGACCACCCGTAGCATCGCGGCGTTCGCCGAGGACTACCGCGTCGTCGCGACCGAGCAGGGTTGCCATCTGACCTGGGTCATGGCCCTGAAGCCCAATGGGATCGCCGGTCGGTTCGGCCTGTTCACCGGGCGTCCCGTGATGGGCTGGATGTTCCAGAGGTTCCTGCACAACCTGCGCCGCTACACCGACGAGAGGTTCGCGGTCTAGCTTTCGCGCTGTGAGTCAAGGTTGACGTCGGGCGTGGATGATCTGCCGAGG